>DS990602.1:36114-148164 GCA_000155715.1 gamma proteobacterium HTCC5015
ACTATAGAGGCTACTGCCGATTATGTTGGAGCGGGCCTAATCCAAGTTGGCACTATTCTAGACAGTATCCCCGTCACCGATGCGGGAGCAGATCAGTCTGTAGATGGCGGTGATACGGTCACGCTCAGTGGCACAAGCAACGTGGCCAACGGTACAATTGCTTCTTACCTATGGGAAAAGGTAAACGGCCCAGCAGTCGCGCTAAGCCAAGCGAATACTGACAGCGCGAGCTTTAATGCCCCCAACGACAATACCGAATTCACTTTTAAACTGACGGCCACCAGCAGTAATGGCGAAACGCACAGTGATACGGTCAAGGTCACTGTCGCCAAGACCAGCAGCGAGAGTGAGGATTCTGAGGAAGACAACGGCACTAACAGCGACAGTGGCGATACCAACAATGCCAGTGAAGACGGTGGCGGCGGAGGTGGCCACTTTGGTTCTACACTGTTTGTTTTACTGATAGCGCTGCACCTCGTCCGCCGAAGAACTCACTAAGATAGCGAAGTGAAAACACACCACGACAGGGCTCCTTAATTAGGAGCCCTTTTTAATACCTAAAACCCTCAAAAATCGCCCATGCCCCATGAGGAGACTCAGTAAGCGAAAAGAAAATAAGCAGCTACTGATCACTGTGCCCTAGGCTTCGCTCTGGGTCGATGGCATCGCGGACGCGCTGTTTCAGCTCCGTAATGGCAGGGAAACCACCGTCGGCTTTGCGGTTCCAAATGCGCTGTTGGTCCACTCGTACTTCGAAGTATCCCCCCGTGTCGGGGTGCAAGCTGAGTGTTTCGATGTCATCCGAGAAGGTGGTAAGCAGTTCCTGCGCCATCCAAGCAGAGCGCAGCAGCCAGCCACACTGCGTGCAGTAATAAATATCGATGCAATGCTTCACGCCTTGCCCCACTGTTTGAGTAGTGATTCGGTCGTCGCCTCTACGAGTGCGTACACCGTTTGAAAACCCTCTTCACCACCGTAGTAGGGGTCGGGAACGGACTCTCCCTCATGCCCCGACAAGTGGTCGAGAAACAAACTGACTTTGGCTCGGCTCCCGACGGGCTGCATCGCTTTCAAATCCGCCAAGTTTTGTGCATCCATGGCCAATATGTGGTCGTAGTCATCGAAGTCCTCTGGAAAAACGGCGCGGGCGCGCAGGTCGCTGATATCGATACCGCGAGCGGCGGCTTGAGCTTGTGCCCTAGGATCGGGCGCCTTGCCAAGATGCCAATCACCCGTGCCGGCAGACTCGATCTCAAAACGATCTTGTAAGTCGGCATCGATGACCGCTTGGCGAAATACGCCGTGGGCGGTGGGGGAGCGGCAAATATTCCCCAAACATACAAAGAGAACGCGATGCATTAGGCTGAACCTCTGGAAAAAGTTGGTTACACTGAACCCATAATAACAAGGTGCTCAAGAGCGACAAAAAACAGCGGCGAAAGCCAGTGAGATCATCACGAACATGAAACGCGTTCCCCTACTGAATCTACTCGTACAGAGCGGCCCACTGCGGCGACGCTTTATTACGTTGATTTTGTTAGGTTTTATTTTTGTCGTCGTGTTCGCTTTTTTTCAGCTGCCCGCCCCCAGCCAGCTCGAACGCATTCAGGATCGGGGCTACCTCAATGCCATTACTCGCTTTGGCCCCACGACTTACTACAAAGGCCCCGAGGGCGACACCGGCTTTGAATACGATCTGCTCAGTCTGTTTGCCGAGGAGCTCGGCGTCGAGCTGCGTCTGAAAACGCCCGAGAGTTTTGCAGATTTTTTGCCCTTGTTAGCCGGTGGCTCTGCCGATCTAGCCGCAGCGGGGATTACTGTCACAGACAAGCGCAAAGAACTGGTCACTTTTGGCCCGCCCTACACATCCACGACTCAGCAACTTATTTACAAATCCGGGGTTAACCGCCGCCCTAAAAACATGGGCGATACCGTGGGTAAAACCATTGAAGTGTTGGCGGGCAGCACTCACGAGGAGACTTTAATCGAGTCGAAGGCCCTCTATCCAGAGTTGGATTGGCAAACCGATGAAGACGCAAACATTGAGGAGCTTTTAAAAAAGGTCAACGATGACACCATCGATTTCACCGTAGCCGATTCCAGCGACATTAAAGTCAATCGACGCTATATGCCCGAACTGCGTGTGGCCTTTAACTTGACCGACCCAGAACCCTTGGCTTGGGCCTTCCCCAAAAACAAAGACGACAGCGTGCTTAAAGCGGCGCAGGCCTTTTTTGATCGCATTAAAAAAGATGGCACTCTCACCCAGTTGAACGAGCGTCACTTTGGCCACATTAAGCGCTTTGACTATGTCGACAAGCGCACCTTTTTGCGACACATCGAAGGCCGCCTGCCGCTTTATAAGCTGTCTTTTCAGCAGGCCGCTATGCAAAACGATTTAGACTGGCGCCTGCTCGCCGCCTTGGGCTACCAAGAGTCCCACTGGGACCCCAATGCAACGTCACCCACGGGCGTTCGCGGCCTGATGATGCTGACACAACGCACGGCGGCGCAACTCGGTGTAAAAAACCGACTCGACCCTCGCCAAGCGATTTTCGGCGGGGCGCGCTACCTTCGCCAGCGTTATGAGCGCATCCCCGAACGCATTCAAATGCCCGACCGCATGTGGTTTGCCTTGGCCTCTTACAATGTCGGGCTCGGCCACTTAGAGGACGCGCGCGTGCTCACCGAATCCATGGGTAAAAACCCCGACTTGTGGATTGATGTCAAAGAAGTACTGCCCCTCTTGAGCAAGCCCAAATACTATCGACAAACCAAATATGGCTACGCTCGCGGATGGGAGCCCGTTAGATACGTTCAACACATTCGCGACTACTACCAAGTGCTTATATGGTATAGCCAGCGCGGCGAAGACAGCGACCCCACTCAAGTGCCCGAAGAATTAGAATTCCGCAATCCTTCTGCACTCTGAGCACCCCGACCACAGCGAATCAAAGGCGGTGCCATTCATCGTCATCCTGAACTTGATTTGCCTACAAGGACGTAGGTAGGAAGCGGAAGCTTCAGGATCTCCCGGCCGAAGCCCTATTTTGGAGATTCCAAATCCAGTTTAGAGTGACGAGAGGCGTTATAACATCTCGGCCCGAGGGCGGGCCTCCCACAAGTCAGATGCGTAGGGTGAGTTAGCTGTCAGGCGTAACCCACCAATACATCACACGGCAACGGTGGATTACGCTACGCTAATCCACTCACACCACTCCTCACCACCGTCATCCTGAACTTGATTCAGGATCTACCTATCAAGGCCCCGCTCGGGAGATTCCAAATCAAGTTTGGAATGACAGTAAGCAGTTTGAAATGACGAGAGGCGTTATGGCACCTTGGCTCGGGCACCCAATGGCATAAGGCGTCCCCCTACAAAAACTCTCGTCATTGCGAACGCAGTGAAGCAATCTACCTATCGAATGTGCCAACAAATTGCCGCGTCAGCGGTGCCTTCTGGCAATGACGAATTTCTAGCCGTGTCTCTCCAAAATATCCTCCATGTCTCTAATCTCTAAAATACTCGTCATTCCCGTCTCTAAAATACTCGTCATTCCCGCGCAGGCGGGAATCCAGCGTCTTTAAGTGAGTGGGGGTCGTAAAGCCACTGGGCTCCCGCCTGCGCGGGAGCGACGGTGGGCACCACATGCGAAATTCGGCTAACGCCTCAATACTAGATGCCTTCTAGCAGGCTGCTAGCCTGTGTAGCGAATCTGAGACAGTCGCGTATAATCGGCGGCCAAAACTGGCTATACCCGCTGCGCTGCGCCGACTATGAACCCCGATCTCGATAAGCTGCATCCCTATCCCTTTGAAAAGCTGGCAAGGCTCAAGGCACAATGCCATCCGCCCGAAACGCTGGAACCGATTGCGCTATCGATTGGCGAACCGCGCCACCGCGCCCCCCAATCGGTACTCGATACGCTAGCCCACCAATTGCAGGGTTTGGAGCAATACCCCGCCACGAAAGGCAATGTGGAACTACGAGAAACCATCGCCCAGTGGCTCGAACGACGTTTTCATTTGCCCAATATCGACGCCGAGCGGCAAGTACTGCCCGTTAACGGCACGCGAGAAGCCCTATTCGCATTTGCCCAAGCCTGTGTCGATCGCAGCTTGCAATCACACGGCACGCCACTCGTACTCTCACCCAACCCCTTCTATCAAATCTACGAGGGCGCCGCTCTGCTGGCTGGGGCGGACATTAGTTTTTACGCCCTGCGCGCCGACAACCACTATCAGCCCGACTTCGACGCCATCGACGCGGCCACTTGGCGCCGCTGCCAGTTAATTTACATCTGCACCCCGGGCAACCCCACGGGCGCGGTCATTCCCCGCGACGCCTTGCGCGGTCTCATTGAAAAGGCCCAACAATACGATTTTGTGATCGCCTCAGATGAGTGCTATTCCGAAATCTATGACCAGAACCCGCCCGTGGGCCTGCTCGAAGTGGCCGCCGAAATGGGCCTCGATGACTATCGGCGCTGCGTGGTGTTCCACAGCCTGTCCAAGCGCTCTAACCTGCCGGGGCTGCGCTCGGGCTTTGTGGCCGGTGATGCCGAGATATTGAGCGCCTTTTTGCGCTATCGCACTTATCACGGCTGCGCCATGTCTGGCCCTGTTCAAGCCGCGAGCATCACCGCTTGGAGCGACGAACAGCACGTCGAGCTCAACCGCGCAGCCTATCGGCAAAAATTCGATGCCGTTCTAGACATCCTGCAGCCCGTACTCGACGTAAAGCGCCCCGAAGCGGGTTTTTACCTGTGGCCCAAACTGCCCGTAGACGACGAGCATTTCGCCCGCGAACTCTTCGCACAGCAGCATGTCACGGTGTTGCCCGGGCAATATCTAGCGCGAGAGCTTGACGGCTTCAACCCCGGCGCTCAACATGCTCGCTTGGCTCTGGTCGCCGAGCTAGAAAACTGCACGGAAGCGGCCCAGCGAATTCGAAACTGTATCGAGACACTATGACCACGCTCTACGGCATCAAAAACTGCGACACCATTAAAAAGGCGCGACGCTGGCTGGAAGACAATGGCGTTGCCTATGAATTTCACGACTACAAAAAAGTCGGCGTGCCCGAGCAGCAACTGCGACAGTGGATTGATCAATTTGGCTGGGAGGTTGTGCTCAACAAACGCGGCACCACCTACCGAAAGCTCGATGACGCCATCAAAGATAGCCTCGATGCGGAGAGCGCCGTCGCTGTTTTAATGACCAATGCCTCTATGATTAAACGCCCAGTCATCGAACACGGCGATACAACACTGATCGGCTTTAAAGCCGACGATTACCAATCACTTTTTCAAACTTGAACCCATAGACTCAAAACGAGGACTTCCCATGAGTAACATCTTTAGTTTCGCCATTGGCGTCGGCAACAAAAACGCCCGCAACGAATGGCTGGATGTCTACTACCCCAAACCCATTCTCAAGCCCAGCAACGAACTAGTGGAAGCGGCTCACGCCGTGGGCTATGAAGATGGCAACGAAGCGATCGAGTTAGACAAAAGCCTGCGTCAGGTGCTGGCAGATGCACTGGGAGAGACTGAGCAGGCCGATATCATTAAAGCCCTAGGAAACAGTGCACAGCCCGTTTTACTCACGGTCTTGGCGAGCGATGTAGAGCCGCAAACCACACCCGAGGCCTATCTCAAGCTGCACTTGCTGTCACACCGTTTAGTCCAACCCCATGGTGTTAATCTAGGGGGCATCTTTCCCTTACTGCCCAATGTAGCTTGGACCAACCAGGGCCCTGTCGATCTAGAAGAACTCACTGACAAGCAATTGGCAGCACGCGCCAAGGGCGAACTACTGGAAGTTAACTCCGTCGATAAATTTCCCAAGATGACCGACTATGTAGTGCCTTCAGGCGTGCGCATTGCCGACACTGCCCGCGTTCGCTTGGGGGCTTACATCGGCGAGGGCACGACCATCATGCACGAGGGCTTCGTCAACTTTAATGCGGGTACGGCGGGTACCAGCATGATCGAGGGCCGCATCTCGGCCGGCGTATTCGTCGGCAAGGGCTCCGATTTAGGCGGTGGCTGCTCCACCATGGGCACGCTTTCAGGCGGTGGAAACATTGTAATTGCCGTGGGCGAAGGTTGCTTAATCGGCGCCAACGCTGGCATCGGCATTCCCTTGGGCGATCGCTGCACCGTGGAATCCGGCCTGTACATTACTGCGGGCACTAAGGTGCAAATGATCGACAACGAAGGCCAAGCTGCAGAAGTGGCAAAAGCCCGCGATCTCGCCAACAAGCCCGACCTTTTGTTCCGCCGCAATTCCACCAACGGCGCGGTTGAGTGCTTGACTAATAAATCGGCGGTAGAGCTAAACGAAGAGCTCCACGCTCACAACTGATAAGCGGCCTTCGGCTCGGCTAGGGCCTGTTAACACAAATTTTATGATCTCTGCTGGAAGCCATTTTCCTGCCCAGCAAGGCAGAAGGCGTGCCGTGTAGTACGTCTACACAAACAACGGATAACGCAGCTGGGCGGAAAATAGCTCCAGCCCTTCGGGTTGTGGCTAAAAAAGCGCCACTCATCGTTGCTCGTCGCTCATTTGGAGTCACCAAACCACGCTCCTTGCGCCTTGATTGGCGCTTTTTTAGTCACAACAGTGACCATCAAATTTGTGTTAACAGGCCCTGGTATTGCGAGCCGAAGGCAAAGCAATCTACCCATCGAATACACCAGCAGATTGCCGCGCCGGCGGCGCCTCCTCGCAATGACGATTCACTCGGCGTTGCGCAAAGCCTGAATGCGCTCTTCCAGAGGCGGGTGGCTCATCAGCAGCTGCTTGAAGCCCGAGGCCAAGCCACCCGAAATGCCAAAAGCGGCCATCTGCGCGGGTAGCGATTCCGTGTGCTGGCGTTGCAAGGCCTGCAAAGCCGCGATCATTTTGGGGCGCCCCGCCAGCGCTGCTCCGCCCGCATCGGCGCGAAACTCCCGCCAGCGAGAGAAGGCCATAGCAATCATAGCGGCGAACACACCAAATACCATTTCAAACACAATACTGATGACAAAAAAGCCAATGCCGGGTCGATAGCTATCGCGGTTGCCCGATAGCGCTTGATCTACCAACATACCACCCACGCGGGCAAAGAAAATCACGAAGGTATTGAGCACGCCCTGCAGTAATCCCATGGTCACCATATCGCCATTGGCTACATGACTCACCTCGTGGGCCAAAACGGCCTCAACTTCATCTGCACTCATGGATTGCATCAGTTCCACACTAACGGCCACTAACGCATTGTCTCGGCTCATACCCGTGGCAAAGGCGTTGGGCGAACCGGCTCGAAAAATGCCCACTTCGGGCATGCCAATACCGGCTTTTTCGGACTGGCGGCGCACGGTCTCCAATAACCATGCCTCGGTTCGGTCGCGAGGGTTCTCAATGATTTGCACACCCATACCGCGCTTGGCCATCCACTTCGACATAGCGAGAGAAATAAACGAGCCGCCAAAGCCAAAAATTAAGGCCATGACAAAAAAGCTCTGATAGGGAATGCCGTTTTGCGCCGCCCATTGATCTAAACCTAACAGTTTAGAGGCGATGCTAAATACGAAAAGTACGGAGGCGTTAGCCGCCAGAAACAGCAAAATTCGAGTCATCGATAAACGCTCATACAATGGAACACCCCCTATAAATAGCGGCTCCGAAGCGCTTTTCAAGAGGGTGTTATCTTCGCCTTGAGGAGAGAGGGAGCTCCCCCGATGCATCTTCGTTATGGAGATTCCAGATCAAGTCTGGAATGACGAGAAGTGGGCTCATTTTGTTATTGTGAGCCCCTGTCATCCTGCGCTCCAACACCGTCATCCTGAACTTGATTCAGGATCTACCGATCAAAGCCCCGTTCTGGGAAATTCCAGATTAAACCTGGAATGACGAGAAGTGGCGAGTGCCTGCCACTGCGAGAAAACACAGCCGATGTGACAACCTGATGGTGTGTTCGGTGAGTAGATTGCTTCGCTGCGCTCGCAATAACGCACTGTGTTCATTGCGAGGGGGCGCAGCCGACGCAGTAATCTATCCGATACCGCTTTAAACATTTCTGTGGCAATGTCGGACAGTTAGACTATTGGCTGTCTTTCCAGTCGGCACTGAGTGCATCGACATTCTGATAGCCGCGAGGCAATTTAACGCCACGCTTGCCCCTTTCAATCGTGTAATCATCCTGCTCACTCGATTTTAAGGTCTTGTGCTTTTTACCGCAGAATACCGTAAAGGCCTCGCCGTCTTGAACCAGTGTTACATAAGCTAAAAACTCTTCGCGCGTTTTAAATTTGGCGGGTGGAATACCCAACATTTTTACGCCTTTCCCCTTGGGCAATTGTGGCAATTCATCCAGCTTTATCACACCACAGTAACCCTGCTCGGTAACCCCCACTAACCAATCTTGCTCATAGCTTCTCACCGGCACGGGGGGGAGCACCTTAGCGCCCTTGGGAACACTGAGCATCGCCTTGCCTGCTTTATTGCGCGTCATCATGTCTTCGAGCTTAGCGACATAACCATAGCCTGCATCCGTAGCGAGTAGATAAAGATCCTGTGGCTTGCCCGCCATCACGCCGACAAACTCAGCGCCGTCTTTGACCTTGAGCTTGCCCGTTAATGGTTCACCAAAACTGCGCGCGGAGGGGAAGCTATGCGCGACCAGAGTGTAGGTTCGGCCGTTAGAATCAATAAACACCGCCTGTTGATTCGTGCGGCCCAGTGCATGATGTTGATAACCATCACCCGCTTTGTAGTTAAGCTCCTCGGGTTTCAGGTCGTGCCCTTTGCCCGCTCGTACCCAACCTTTCTCAGAGATAACAATGGTTGTGGGCTCAGACGGAACCAGCGCGGTCTCATCCATCTGCTGCGCTGCTTCGCGCTCAACCAAGGGGGAGCGGCGATCATCGCCATAGTCTTGAGCATCGGCTTTAAGTTCTTTTTTGATCAGCGTTTTCAAACGCTGTTTAGAACCCAGTGTTTTTTGTAGATCGTCTCGCTCGCGCTCCAAGTCCTCTTGCTCTCCACGAATTTTCATCTCTTCGAGCTTGGCCAAGTGGCGCAGCTTGGTTTCGAGAATCGCTTCGGCCTGCTCATCACTGAGCTTAAACGCCTTCATCAACACCGCTTTGGGTTCATCTTCCGTTCGGATGATTCGAATGACTTCATCCAAGTTGAGATAGGCGACTAATAAACCCTCTAGGATATGTAAACGCTTTTCGACTTTATCTAGGCGCCACTGCAAACGACGCGTTACCGTTTGAATGCGGAACTTGAGCCACTCAACCAAAATTTCACGCAAGTTGCGCACTCGGGGACGGCCATCGAGGCCAATCACATTCATGTTGACGCGATAATTGCGCTCGAGGTCGGTCGTCGCAAACAGGTGCGACATCAGCTCGTCGATGTTGACGCGATTCGAACGTGGCGAGATCACAAATCGAATCGGGTTTTCGTGATCCGATTCATCGCGCAAGTCATCTACCATGGGCAGCTTTTTGTCACGCATCTGCTGAGCGATCTGCTCCATTACCTTAGCGCCGTAGGTCTGGTGTGGCAGAGCAGTAATCACGACATCGCCCTCTTCCACCGTGTATTTGGCACGCATGCGAATCGAGCCATTGCCCGTTTCGTACATTTTTTGAATGTCGCTTTTAGGCGTGACAACCTCGGCATCCGTTGGGTAATCCGGCGCGGGAATATACGCCATCAGCTCCTCAACGCTGAGGCGACTGTTATCGAGTAGAGCGATGCAGGCAGAGGCGACTTCCCGCAAGTTGTGCGGTGGAATATCCGTCGCCATGCCCACGGCAATACCTGTTGTGCCATTTAACAGCACATTGGGAACGCGAGCGGGCAGCACCACGGGTTCATTCATGGTGCCGTCAAAATTGGGCTGCCAATCCACCGTGCCCTGCCCCAGTTCGTGCAACATTAAGCGCGAGTAAGGGCGCAGCTTGGCTTCGGTGTAACGCATCGCGGCAAACGATTTAGGATCATCGGGCGAGCCCCAGTTACCCTGACCATCGACCAAGGGGTAACGATAGGTAAACGGCTGAGCCATTAACACCATGGCTTCATAACAAGCGGAGTCGCCATGGGGGTGATACTTACCCAGCACATCACCGACCGTGCGCGCTGCCTTCTTGTGCTTCGAGCTAGCCGACAACCCCAGCTCCGACATGGCATAAATGATGCGCCGCTGAACGGGTTTCATGCCATCGCCAATATGCGGCAGAGCCCGATCGAGAATCACATACATCGAATAATCGAGATAGGCTTTCTCAGTAAAATCCTTAATCGGTTGCGTTTCAATATCGTTGTAAATGGCACTCATAGTGTCTACTCAATTGTGTTTAACGCTAATTAAAATCAGCTTATCCATTCATAGGGTGTTATCAGCCTTAAAGGCCCGGTCCCAGCGGCCAGCCCAGTGCCAGCCATAGGGCGAGAGCAACGCTCCAAAATATCAATAGCGCCAGTGAATAAGGCAGCATAAAAGCCATTAAACTGCCGACATTCATGTTTGGCTGATAGCGCTGCATAAAAGCCAGTACGACAGGGAAATACGGCATCAACGGCGTAATAATGTTGGTGCTGCCGTCGCCAATGCGATACGCCGCCTGGGTGGCCTCGGCGGGAATCCCTAAAAGCGCTAACATCGGTACAAAAATTGGCGCCATCACCGCCCACTTGGCCGACATGCTACCCACCAATAAATTGATCACCGCTGTGACGGCGATAAAGGCCATCAGCAACACCACGGAGTCAGCACCCCAGCCCTGTAGCGCACTTGCCCCGCTAATCGACAAGACGGGCCCAATGTTGGACCAGGCAAAATAATGAACAAACTGGGCGGCAAAAAACATCTACACCAAATAACTGGCCAAGCCGCGCATGGCGTCTTCCATACTGCCTACCCAATCGCTACCGCTTTTAAAGGCTCCCGTGAGAAAACCGTAGGCGCTACCCGCCACCGCAAAAAAGGCAGCACTCACGGCAACAATGCCCGACATAAATGGCGAGCGCAGAAACTCACCGGTCTCGGGATGTCTCAGCGGAGCGCCTTCGGGCACCACGAGCCACGCGACCAGTAGCATAAAAACAACGCTGGCAAACGCGGCTCCGAGGAGCCCTCGCTTCTCTGTGACACTTAAAGCCGTATTTTGGCTGGTCTGAGAAGACAGCTCGCCATCGCCATTTTCTGCGGCTTCACTGGCATAGCTTCGATAGTACAGAGGCAGCACCACGCGCTCAGTAACCCAAGTGCCAATGGCGCCCACAATAAAAACGGAAGCCACCATAAAGTAGTAATTGCCCGCCACACCCACTTCGCGAGCCAAATTGCTGTCCAGTGCCAGCGCCTCGGTGGTCAGTCCCGCTAAGATGACATCCACGGGGCCGAGCAAGAAGTTGGCACTAAACCCACCGGACACACCGGCAAAGGCCGCGGCCATTCCCACAACTGCGGGACGCCCTGCCGCGTAAAACACCACGCCAGCCAGCGGCACTAACACCACATAGCCTGCATCCGCCGCCAAGCTCGACAACACACCCGCCACGACGACGAAAAAGGTAATCAGGGCGCCCTTGGCTGATCGCACCAATACACTCAGCAAGGTTTTCAACAACCCCGACGATTCGGCAAAACCAATGCCCAGCATCGCCACCACAACTGTTCCCACGGGCGTAAAACCCGTGAAGTTACTCACACTGTGAGTGAGCATTTCTCGCAAGCCCCATGCGGACAATAAGCTTTTTACCGCCACACTGTCGCCGCTAATCGGGTGCTCAGCTTGAATATTCAGGGCCGCGAGTAACGCCGACAGCAAGACGACGAACGCGCACAGGGCGACGAACAACAGCGTCGGGTGAGGCAGGCTATTGCCTAGGCGCTCAATGCGCAGCAAGGCATTTTGTACGGCGTTTGCTAGCATGCTAGGGCCTGTTAACCCACCACATCGGCGAGATCGCCCTTGGACTCTAACCACTGTTTGCGATCGCCAGAGCGCTTCTTAGCCAGCAACATATCAAACACACTGTGGGCGCTGTCGCTGGCCTCCACGGTCAAGCGCACCAAGCGGCGCGTGTCGGGGTGAATCGAGGTTTCGCGCAGCTGCGCTGGGTTCATTTCGCCCAAGCCTTTAAAGCGCGTCGTTGTCACTTTGCCCTTTTTCTTCTCGGCTTCGATGCGGTCGAGAATTCCCCGCCGCTCGGGTTCATCAACGGCGTAGTAAACCTGCTTACCCACATCAATGCGATACAGCGGCGGCATCGCCAAATAAACGTGGCCACCTTCAACTAAGGCGGGGAAATGCCGCAAAAACAGTGCACACAGCAGTGTCGCGATGTGAGCGCCATCGGAATCCGCATCGGCCAAAATACACACTTTGCCATAGCGCAATTTGCCTAAATCCGTGCTGCCCGGCTCGATGCCGAGAGCAATGGAGATATCGTGCACTTCCTGCGATGCCAACACTTGGTCGGGCTCAACTTCCCAAGTGTTTAGAATTTTGCCGCGCAGCGGCATGATGGCCTGAAACTCGCGATCCCGCGCCTGCTTCGCCGAGCCACCCGCCGAGTCCCCCTCGACCAAAAACAGCTCCGTCATGGCGGGGTCGCTGGAAGTACAATCTGCCAACTTGCCCGGCAGTGCCGGCCCCGACGTTACTTTTTTTCGCACCACTTTTTTCGCCGAGCGCAAGCGGCGCTGGGCCGACGTAATCGCCATTTGAGCCAAGGCTTCGCCCGTGTCGGCATTTTGATTGAGGTACAGGCTAAAGGCGTCTTTCACCACACCCGAGACAAACGCAGCGGACTCCCGCGATGACAAGCGCTCTTTGGTTTGCCCTGCAAACTGGGGGTCCTGCATTTTGAGGGAAATCACATAGCTGATTTTGTCCCAGACATCTTCAGGTGTAATTTTGACACCTCGGGGCAGCAAATTGCGGAATTCGCAAAATTCGCGAATCGCTTCGGTCAGCCCCGTACGCAGGCCATTCACATGAGTACCACCTTGAGGGGTGGGAATGAGATTGACGTAGGATTCCTGCACTGGCTCACCGCCTTCAGGCAACCATGTCAGAGCCCAGTCGACCGCTTCTTTCTCACTACTTAAGTGCCCTGTGAACAAATCAGGGGGCAGCAGTTCCCAACCTTGTAATGCTTCTAGCAAATAGTCGTTAAGACCGTCTTTATAGCACCACTCGTTTTTATCGCCCGATTTCTCATCTTTAAAGCGCACCATCAAACCGGGACAGAGCACAGCCTTGGCGCGCAACAAATGGCGCAGGCGCGGCAGGGAGTATTTGTCCGAATCGAAATATTGGGGGTCGGCCCAAAAGCGCACTGTGGTGCCCGTATTGCGCTGCCCGACACTATCGACGACCGTCAAATCGCTGGTTTTCTCGCCGGCGGAGAAAGCAATATGGTGCAACTTACCATCGCGCTTGATATGCACATCGAGACGGCTCGTCAAAGCGTTGACCACCGAAATCCCCACACCGTGCAAGCCGCCCGAAAACGCGTAGTTTTTATTGGAAAACTTACCGCCCGCGTGGAGCCGCGTCAGAATGAGCTCTACACCGGGCACGCCTTGCTCGGGGTGAATATCCACCGGCATGCCCCGACCGTCGTCGCTCACTTCTAGAGAGCCGTCCTTATACAACACCACCTCGATTTTTTTGGCGTGGCCCGCCATGGCCTCGTCCACCGAGTTATCGATGACCTCTTGGGCCAAGTGATTGGGCCGAGTGGTGTCCGTATACATACCCGGGCGCTTTTTCACCGGGTCGAGGCCGCTCAGAACCTCAATATCAGATGCTTTATAATCAGTCATGGTCCCCTCAACCACTAAATATTGTGGGGCATCATGCCAGAAAGTACAGATATTGAAAATTACTCAAACGGGCCAATTGCCCCACACCGACAACAAAAAGGGCGGCTATTTTCTCAAATAGCCGCCCCAGCCTGTATGCGCTGAATGCGCTATCAGCGCTTACTGATCGTCGCCAATCAAAATTGCCATCAATTTGTCTACAGGACGATAACCGTTAATTTTAGTGCCCTTGCCCGTAAAAATGAGCGGCGTGCCGCGTAGCCCCATTTCGTGCGCGAGCGCCACGTGCTCTTTAATCGGGTTGTCGCAGCGCTTGCGGGGAATGTGATTGCCCGCCTTCGCCTCATCCATCAGCTCTTGTTGATCGTCGCCGCACCACACGCTCTCCGCTTTGCGCGCAGAGTCGGACATCACACCCGCTCGCGGATAGAAGAAGTAGCGCACTTCAACGCCTTTTTCGTTAAGTTCAGGGACTTCGTCATGCAGGCGTCGACAATAACCGCAGTCAATGTCGGTAAACACATTGAGCACATATTTGGATTCGCCCTCGGCGGGAAAGCGTACAAACTCCTTCTGCTCAGCAAACACCGCCGCGCGCATGCTGGACTCAGCCTGTTCCGTCAAATTGATCTCTGCCGCTTGATCGATGATGTCGCCCTGAATCAGATATTTGGCATCCGCCGTGAAATACACCAGACTGCCGCCGACAATCACTTCGTACAGGCCTTCAATGGGTGCGGGCTTCACACTCTCAACGGGCATGGGGTCTAGCGCTTCACGGATAGCGGTCTCGGCCTGTTGCTGGCTCGGCGCTTCATCCGCCCAAACGGGCATTGTTAAAACAGTCACAAGCAGCGCAGCAGCGGCTACCAAAGTCTTGGTGGTGATTAATTTCATGATATACCTCATTGTTCGCTACAGAATTGACCCACTGCAACGAAAAACATTCCCCAATATGCGTCAAATGGCGGCTATTCTTACACGAGCAGCGCCAGCCTGCAGCCCTTTCGCTAAAAACTCAGACAAACGGTGCATCGCAGTCTACTAAGCCCGCGGGTGGTGTTGCTCGTGAAATTGTCGCAAGCGCTCGTTGGCGACATGGGTGTAGATCTGAGTGGTCGACAGGTCACTGTGGCCAAGCAGCATTTGCACGGCGCGCAAATCCGCTCCGTGGTTGAGTAAATGGGTGGCAAAGGCGTGGCGCAGCGTGTGCGGTGAAAGATCACCGCCCAAATGGGCTTGCTGGGCGTATTTTTTAATCACATTCCAGGCGGTTTGACGCGTCATTCCACCGCCGCGTCGAGTGACAAACAAAAAGGGCGTCGTGGTATCTCGCCCCTTGAGCAAATCGGGTCGCGCACTCTGCAAATACTCACCGAGCCAAGCCAGCGCTTCATCGCCAATCGGTACCAACCGCTCTTTGCGCCCCTTGCCCATCACTTTAACGATGCCGTGGTGGGCATCGATCTGCTCTAACCGCAACGTGACCAGTTCCGTGACGCGCAAGCCACTGGCGTAGAGCATTTCTAGCATCAGGCGGTCGCGCAGCCCCAAATCGGTGTGCGTATCGGGGGCGCGCAACAGGCGCTCAATATGCTCTTCGCTGATCGACTTGGGCAAGCGCACGCCAAGCTTAGGCGATTCCAACAAGGCGGTGGGGTCTTCCTGCAAGCGCCCTTCACTCACTTGATAGCGATAAAAGCGGCGCAGCGATGACAATAGGCGAGCGGCGCTACTGGCTTTGCCGCGCTTGGACAATCGAAAGGCGAGAAAATCCTGCAGTGCGCCACGGTCCGCCTGCAGCAGATGTGATCCTTTGTCACCCAAAAAGCTCGAAAGCTGGCGCAAGTCACTGCCGTAAGAACCCAGTGTGTTGTCACTCAAACCGTGTGACATCCACAAGTTATCAAGGAAGCGGCGAATGATCACATCATCCGCCGCCGACACCGTCGTCGCTCTACTTGATTTGGATTTGGCCATTCACGTTCACCGTCAACACGGACGTGCCCGCCTCGACCGCAGGAGCCGACTCCACCGCGCTATCCATCGCCATCATTTTGGCGCCTCGATAAGCCACAGTGGGCCGTTGCCCTTGGGTGTTCACGTTCATACTCACTAAGTCATAGTCATCGGCTTTTAACTGCTGTTGTACTTGTTCCGCGCGTTGAGAGAATTTAGCGATGGCTTCATTGATGAGGCCCGTCTCCACCGATTCGCGGGTTTCCCGAGTCGGCACAAACTGCATCGAACTGACGGCAAGCTTCGATTGCAACTCGCGGGTGAGCTCCGACAGCTCTGAAAAATGCTTTGATTCCAGCTGCAAGTGCTGAGAGCCACGCCACGCTCGAATCTTCGTTTTTTCGTAGACAGGATGCGTTTGATAGTGCTGGGTTTCGCTTTTCACCGAGGTCACAGACTTGGCCTTGCCAAGTGCCCAGCTCATTGTCTGATTGATAGACTCGGCCACATCGGCGGGAGAGTCGCCCTGATGGCTGGCTTTAAGTGTCACACGCATCAAATCATTGGGCACATCGCGCTCAGCCTGTACCGACAGATTTACCAAGTTGTAATTCAGGCTCTCCGCCCATGCGCTGCCGCTAATCGCCGCGCCAGCCCACGCCACGCTGGCGAAAGCTGCAATACTAATCCATCGAGCAACGCTGGAGGCATTTGAGAAACGCTCTAGGCCACTCACACCATTCATAAGCCACTGATTCATTGTTTATCCTCTTAGTTAAGTCGTAGGGCGGGTGACAGCACGCCACAGTCTGCGCATAATACGGCGCCATGTTTGACGACTTCCCACTGCCCGTTATCGGCCTAATTGCCGACAAGAGTATCGACAAATCTGCCTTCATCAAAGTTCACTTGCCTCTGTTCAATGAACGCGGTTGGCGCGTGGGCGTCATAAAAGAAGTGCACGATCGCTTTGACGTCGATCAGCCGGGCACCGCCAGCTTTGAAATGCGCAAAGCCGGCGCCACCCAGATGCTGCTCACCTCGGGGCAGCGCTGGGCACTCATGTATGAGCGAGAGTGCCATCAACCGCCCAAACTGGAAGAACACTTGGCCCACTTAGAGCTCGACGAGCTCGATTTGGTGCTGGTCGAAACCCTGGGCGATGGGCGTTTTCCCAAAATCGAACTGCACAAGCCAGCCATTGGCAAGCCACTGCTCTTCCCACAAGATGACGCCATCGTGGCCGTGGCAACCGATTCCCCATTGATACTCCCCGACCATATCCATCAGCTCGATTTAAATCAGCCGCTCGATATGGTCCAATACATCGAATGCCACTATTTGTCATCTTCTCGGTGATTTTCTCTGTGGGGGTGGCGCCGTAACCAAAACCACTGGATGATCGGGGCACAATATGGAGGGCGCAATGTTTAGAACAGTTCGATGCTTCATTGCGGTTATTTTCCTGACTGCCACTAGCTCAATAATCGCCGACGACCTCACCCATGAGCACATTCGCATTGTTGCGCCGACCACCCCGCTATGGGCCAAGGAAAATGGCCTCGGCATCGCCCCAGAGCTCTTCAGCAAACTGCAAGAATCTTTGCCTGAGTGGACGGATATCGAGATCGCCACCCTACCGCTCAATCGCGCCATCGCCAGCTACGCCATTCACCACAGTGACTGCTTTATCGGCGGCGATGTAACGCTCTTTCGGCATTTGTATCCTGGCGCTTTAATTGCCAGCCGCCCCATTAAGCAATCGTCGATACTCCTTCTAACCTTGCAGTCAAAGCCTATTATTAACCAACTGTCCGCCTTAGAGGGCCTATCAGTCGGTATTCCCGAAGGCACACACCGCCTGGCCATTGACCTGCTTGAGAAACACGGCGCCAGCACCGTCAAAGCACGCAATTTCCCCCGACTTAAAAAATTGATCGAACTCGGCCGAATTGATGCCATTGCCGGCCCCGATTTAACCGCTTGGGCTCTCCCCAAGCTGCACTACGACGAGCGCTTTAAATTGATTCGCTATCAAGACACGTTGCACTGTCACGACAACAAAACAAACCGCGCTCTGATTAAATCGATCGACCCAGCACTGGAAGCCTTGAAAAAAGCGGGGTACATTGGCCGCTTGCTGGAGCGCCACACCGCGGCGGCTCACGTTTCTCAATAAAAGGTTTTCCCATGCACAATACCGCCGAAGCCCTGCTTCAAGCCCATGTTGCCTTTGAACTCGAGCGCCTAACGGGCGATCAACTAGAGAGCGATATTGGCGACATCGTTCAACACTTTTTAAACAGCGAGCTGCAAGCACCGCTAGACCAGTGGGTCGAGCCCGAGCAAGTCTCCGCCACCTTGGCCCGCTGCGTGCTCGAGCTGCCCCTCGATGCTCAGTTTGGCGAACTGATTGGCAGCATCGCCGAACACCTCTACCAGCTCAAAGACAGCGATCAGACCCAGCTCAGTCACCTCATTCCCCGCAAAGACGCCCAGCGTTGGGTGAAAGAGTCGCTGGCCATGAAGGAGTTGCGCGAAACGCTTATTCACAAGGGCATGCGCTCAACCATATACCGAGAGCTCGTCGCCGACATTCTCTACGCGGGCATCTCCAGCTATCTTACCGAGGCCAACGCCATCTCCAAAAATGTGCCCGGCGCCAAAAAAATGATGGCCATGGGTAAGGGCTGGATTAACAAGGCCGCCCCCAAGCTCGAAGAACGCGTCGCCACACAGGTCAAAAAATCCATCAACGCCAACCTGTCTGAGGTCATCGAGCACGGCGAAGCCTTTATTACAGAGTCCATCAGCGAGGCCCACCTCAACGACATTGCCATGAATATTTGGGACTCCATCGCCGAGCACCCCATTGCACTGATTCGCGATTATCTCGGCGCAGAGGACATCCAGACCTTTGTTCACTTAGGCTATGAGCAGTGGCTCGATCTGCGTGGGAATGACTACATCAAGGCGCTGGTGGAGGCGGGTGTGACCGCCTTCTTCGAGCGCTACGGCAGTGCCCCATTGGCAACGCTGTGCCAAGAGCTCGGACTCGACGCCAAGCGCATTACCGCCGAATGCCTAAACTACGCGCCAAAGGTTATCCACCAGCTACACAACAGCGGTTTTCTCGAGGCGTGGTTGCGCGAGCGACTCGGTGCCTTTTACGCCTCAAGTGCTGCCCAGAAAGTACTCGAGGGCTAGCAGCCTGCTAGTGCCCGCTACTGTCTTCTACTAACTGATCTTGCGTGGGGTGTTGATCGACGCCCCACTGCGACACGAGCAATACCAACACCGCCAACACACCCGTCACCGCCATCACCGACGTCATCGGCCACAGGCTGTGATCGTGCACATGGCTAATCACATAGCCCGCTACACCGCCCATAAAAAACTGGGTCGCCCCACTTAGGCCCGTCGCCGAGCCGCTATTGCGCGGAAACAAGTGCATCAAGCTGGCTAGTGTATTGGGCACGACGAGCGCAATACCCCCCACCGCCAACATAATCAATGGCACAGACACCCACAGCGTTGCCAACCCCGCCCAAACCAACACAAACAGCGTTAATGCCGCCGATGTTTGCAACAACAGTCCGAGCCACAGAACCGACAGCGGCGCGTACCGGTGAATAAGTAATACATTCAAACGGTTGAAGGTAATCATCGTGAAGACATTGGCCCCAAAATAAATGGGAAAGGTCGCTTCGCTAACACCAAAGTGCTCCATATAAACAAACGCGGAATCCGTGACAAAGCTAAACATACAGGCAAAGGCCAGTCCGTTGGCGATGACAAACCCCGCGCCGCGACGATCTCCCATCACGGCGCGATAGCCACGCAGCACACCGCGAAAACCGCGATTCAAATTGACGGGCTTCACCGTAGGTAGCGCGGTATAGAGTAACGCCATCAAAAATACCGCGTAGCCCGCCAACACATAAAAGATCAAATGCCAGTGGTGTATGTGCAACAAGGCCGAGCCGATAGCAGGCGCCAACAGAGGAGCAATCAACATCACGAGCCCAATCGAGGTCAACACGCGAACGGCGCTAGAACCATCGAAGTGATCGCGCACACTGGCTGCGGCAATCACCACCGTAGCTCCGCCCCCCAGCGCCTGAATAAAACGCAAAGCGTTCAGTTGCAGCACACTCTCGGTAAAAGTGATAGCAACACTGGCTACCGCGAATAGCGTTAAGCCCATCCAGGCCACAGGCTTGCGACCGTATTGGTCCGACAAAGGGCCGCCAATTAACTGCCCCAGCCCCGTTCCGATCATGTAAGTGCTTAAGGACGTTTCCACCAGTGGCACAGGCACGCCGTAGTAGGCGGCAATCGCGGGGATAGCCGGCAAATAAGTGTCGATAGCCAGCGGCCCCAATGCCACTAACACACCGAGAATCACGGCCAATCGCCCTGCAGAAATTACCGCCATGGCGGAGAGCACTCCTAAAACAATAAAAAGATGAGAGGCTCAGTGTAATCACACCACCTTGAGCCCGCTAGCATTTGCTGGCCATTCGGCGATCAGCGACAAGATTGCGTTACACTTCGTCCATGAGCGATACACAACAACCGTTTCACCAACTCACGCCCTCTATCGTTGCCGATGCCGTGGAGTCAGTCGGCTTTCTATGCGATGGCCGCACATTTCCACTCAACAGCTACGAGAACCGCGTCTACCAAGTCGGCATCGAAGACGAACCACCACTGATCGCCAAGTTCTACCGACCTCAGCGCTGGAGCGACGAGCAAATTCTCGAAGAGCACAACTTTGCACAAACCCTGTCCGACGAAGGGGTTTCCGCAGTACCCGCCATCCAGCGCGATGGCGAGTCCCTACTGCGCTACGGTGAATATCGCTTTGCACTGTTTAAACGCCAAGGCGGCCACGCGCCGGAACCCAGCCTGCTCGACCAGACCGAGATCCTAGGCCGCAGCCTGGGGCGCATCCACCGCATTGGATCACAACAGGATTTTTTACACAGGCCGCGGCTCGACCCCACAAGCTACGGCCACCGCTGTGCCGACTTCTTAAAAAACTGGGGGCTGCCGCTGGAGCTGGAATCTATCTATACCGATTTGCTGGACGAAGCCTTGGCAAAAATCGATCGCATCTACGCCGAAACCAATGACATCACGTATATTCGCTGCCATGGCGACTGCCACATCGGCAATATTTTGTGGCGCGATAACGCGCCCCACTTTGTCGATTTTGATGACGCTCGTATGGCACCCGCCATTCAAGATTTGTGGATGATGTTCAGTGGAGACGACCGAGAGCAACGCCTGCAACTCGACGCCCTACTCGAAGGCTATGAAGTCTTTCACCACTTGCCCACCCAACAGTTGCACCTCATTGAAGCGCTCCGCACCTTAAGAGTGATTCACCACAGTGCTTGGTTGGCACAGCGCTGGCAGGACCCCGCTTTCCCTCACGCCTTCCCATGGTTCAACACCCAGCGCTACTGGGAAGAGCAAGTCCTAACGTTGCGCGAGCAGCTTGCGGCACTCGACGCCCCAGCGCTCCATCCGATAACGCTTTAACCACATTGTCTTGTGGCTGTCACTCACTTTGAACACGGCAAGCATACGCTATGGCACAACACTTGCTAGATACAACAAACTAGCTCGTCATTTAAATCCTTTGATAGCAATCGATAAGGAGCCGCCATGTTTTTTATTCCAGCCACGGTTGAAACCGCCTATTTTAATAAGCAAGTACACCAAGCACGCTCAGAAGTCAGGAAAAACCGAGAGTCAACCGCAATAATTCACTACGAACGAGCTATTGGGGAAGCCATATGGCTGTTGGAACACCACATTGAAAAGCGTGAGACCGAATCCGCTAGAGCTCTCCATCAAACGATTAAATGCCTTTCGAAAGAGCTCAAAGCACTTCAACTCGAAACCGCCAACAAGCTAGCCAGTGAAGCGATCATCGACAGCTGTAGCGCTATGCGAGCAGCGCATATGTTGGTCACAAAACCACCCCAGTTACCTCAATCACTCTACTTCTTACTGGGTTTTGGGCGCCACTTTCATTGCTGGGCTCTCTCTAAATCGAAGCTGTATTTCTCACATAAAACACAGCACATCAAGGCTAAGATTTAACGGACGACCTCTAGTAACTCAACTTCAAAAACCAGCACCTGATTCGGGCCCATGCCGGGCATGCTTTGCGCTCCATAACCAAGCTCTGGCGGAATATAAAATTTAAATTTTCCACCGCGACGCATAAGCAATAAACCCTCGCGCCAGCCACTGATGACTTTTTCCAAATGAAGAGTGACCGGCTCGCCTCGCTCTACAGAACTATCGAACACTCGACCGTCAATCAACGTGCCGTGGTAGTGAACCAATACTTCATCTTCAATCTTAGGTGAAATTCCATCTCCTTCCTCAATCACTTCGTACTGCAAACCACTCTCTGTGGTAGTCACCGAGGTTTTTTTCGCATTTTTTGCCAAGAAGGCTTGGCTTTTTTGACGGTTATTCTGTGCCAACTGTTCCACCGCACTTTGCAAGCGCTCTTGTGCCAAGCGCTTGTGCTTATCAACGACCGTCTGCATGACAGAGACATCGTACTTGGAGGGTTCTTGGTCATAAGCGGCCTGCATTCCCTTTCTAAACTCGGCCAAATTCAAGCTGGGGAAATCGTTCAGCATACGCGCAGCCACGTTATACCCCAAGCTATAGGCGAGCACGGCCTGCTCTTCCTCGGGACTTAAATTTAAACGCTCGGCTTCATCCGCTCGCAAAGGAGAAGTAGCCACCGTTATCAAAAAGAAAAATGCAAAAACACTGCGAAACATGTTGTCTACCTATTCAAAACAAAGGCCAGCAGAACTGGCCAAAAAATTCTCTAGAAGTCGTTCTAAGGAGCTAGGGCCTATTAAACTTTCACGGCTAACACATCACAGGGTGTGCCGTGTAAAACACCATTGGAGATAGAACCTAGCAACAGCTCAAGCCCATGGCGCCCATGAGTGCCCACAACAATTAAATCCGCGTCGACCTCGGCGGCGTACGCTCGAATCTCCGCCGCGGGCGACCCCGAGTGAACGACCATTTTGAGCCGATCATTGCCAACATCGCCGACTAATGTAGCCAGTTGTTCCTTTCGCTGTTGCTCGACGGACTGCTGAAGCTCTAAGGCGTTTAAGCCGCCGCCAAACCAATCGTCGCCAACGTATAAATTTTCGAAGGATTCGACCACATGCAAAACGTGAATGTTCCCCTGTCCCGCCAGTTCCAGCGCTCTCTGAATAACCCGTCTGGAATCGTCACCCAAATCAACGGCGGCAATAATGGTTTGATACGCGGTCATAGCACACCTCCATAGGCTCTATACCTACTACTGAGTGTAGACGGCGGCTCATTGTCGAGGCAAGTCGAGTGCACACAACCAGCGCCGTCTTAAAGTGAGACCCTCTGTGCAATTCCTTGTACACTCTGGGGCTGCACTTGGTTTGTACCGAAGACTCCGCCAAAAGGCTTAGACCATGAAACAGCATTTCGATTTCGCCCGCTCTCTGCTCGCCTCATCCGCCTCTTTGTGGCGCGGCACCTTCGCCCAAACAAATGGCAGCACGCCCGTACGCAAGCTCGAACTGTACGATATGGAAAACTGCCCCTATTGCCGCTTGGTACGCGAAGCCATCACGGCGCTGAACCTCGACGTGTTGATTTTGCCCTGCCCCAAAGGCGGTACCCGCTATCGCCCCAGAGCCGAGGCGCTGGGTGGAAAACAACAATTTCCCCTTTTGATCGATCACAACAGCGGCGTCAAACTCTATGAATCCGCCGACATCATTCACTATCTGCACAAAACCTACGGCTCGGGCAAAGCACCTCAAGCTTGGCGCATCCACACCATCGACAAGCCCTCGGCTTTTCTCGCCTCCAGCCTGCGCGGTTTGAGAGGGGTTCGGGTCGACGCCAACCGCCCTGCTCTGCAGCCACTGCACCTGTGGAGTTTTGAATCCAGCCCCTATGCGCGCCCCGTTCGCGAGCGTCTGTGCGAACTCGAATTGCCCTATGTCGTGCACAATATTGGCAAAGCTCAATGGCAGGATTTCATGCTGCCCCAACAGCGCGCGCGCTGGATGCCCGATATGGACTTTAAAAACCCGGCCCGCCGCGCTCTAAAACAAAGAGCGGGGCGCGTCGCCTCTCCTTACTTGGCCGACCCCAACCGCGGCGAAGAGCTGTTTGAATCCCAAGATATCTTGGCCTATCTCAACCAGCACTACGCCCTTTAACCCCAGCAGATTAATAGCGGTGTGACAGAGACTGTATAAAGTCGCGAATATTGTCGGGGCACTCCTCTAGCACGGGCGCGTCAATAGCGGCACTATTGAGTAAATGGCTGAGGGGAACCGTGCCCTTTGCTCCCATGAACACCAATTTACTCAAGCCCACGGCGCACAGCTTGCCCGCGCTGATAAAGCGATACTCGAGATAAAAGTACTTGTCGTCCCAATAAACAACTCGCGTCTCTACATCAAAACGCCGCCCCCAGCGAATCAACCCCAGATACATAATCTGGCTCGCACTGACCACCACATGCAGCTTTCGTCGCTTGGCTTCTTTTCTCAAGCCCGATTGGGTCAACCAGTGCAGTCGCCCCAAATCCATAAAGCTGGGAAAGCGCGAATTGGTAAGATGGTGTTGAAAGTAATCGCTGTCGGTCGGCAACACACGAAAAGACAGGCTCGATAGCGCATCAAAGCCTTTGGTTTCGACAAAACGCAATCGAAAAACAAACCAAAGAAAACGAAAAAAGAGGTTCATAGGACAACTCGGCGGGATTGGACCATTGACGCGACGGTGATGTCGCTGAAAACCGTATTTTATCGTTGGAAGTGACGAGAAGTCTAAGTGAAAGGCTGGCTCAAACACAGTGGCTTCGCTAGGATTGCCAGCTTCTGTCACAACGATGAAACACTATGACGCTAGCCACTCCCGACATTCAAGGTTACTGCCCCCCTGAGTTCGCGCCCGTAAAAGATCAATTTTACAAGCACCTCAAACAGGGCCGAGACATCGGTGCCGGCCTGAGCTTTAGCGTAGACGGCGAAACGGCGATTGACCTCTGGGGCGGCTGGACAGACCGCCAGCGACAACAGCACTGGCAAGAAGACACCCTGATCACCATTTTCTCTTGCACCAAAGGCCTAGCGGCGCTCTGCGCTCTGCACTTGGTCGATCAAGGAAGATTGGATCTCGATGCCCCCGTCTCTCAGTACTGGCCCGAATTTCGCGGCCACGGCAAAGAGCGCATGCCCGTGCGCTATTTGCTCAACCACCGCGCGGGACTGCCCGGGGCCAACAAGCTACTGCGCCACAACACATTACACGACCTCGGCGCACTGAGCGGCAGTCTGGCCAGCATGAAGCCATGGTGGGAGCCAGGCAGTGCCCACGGCTACCACGCCATCACCATGGGCTGGCTCGTGGGACAACTGGTGGAACATATTACCGGCGAGAGCTTGGGGCGCTACTTTAAGCGAGAAATCGCCGACCCCCTAGACTTGGACATTCACATCGGCCTCGACGAAATGCACCACGAGCGCGTCGCCAAAGCCGTTTTGTTCGACGGCATTCCCGATGTGCACGACGACATCGTCAACATCGTCAAAGGCGTTTTTACCGAACCGCAAAAAGGCATGACGCTGAGTGCGTTTGCCAACCCTGCGGCACTGGGACTGCACGCGTTCTTCAACAGCGCGGTATGGAAAAACAACGAACAGCCCGCCGCCAATGGCATGGCAACGGCACAGAGTTTGGCCAAGCTCTACGGCATTCTCGCCAACGCGGGTCAAGATCGAGAAACTGGCAAGGAACTGTTATCGCCAGAGACACTGTCCCTGTGCTGGGAAGAGCAGTCCAGTGGTCACGATCTCATCCTCAAGCGGCCCACCCGTTTTAGCAATGGCTTTATGCTCAGCCAACCCGGCCCACTGAGCTCGTACGGCCCAGGAGAACGCAGTTTTGGCCACAACGGCCTCGGTGGCTCGCTGTGTGTAGCCGACCCCGACCACCGCACCAGCTTTGCCTATGTCATGAACAAAATAGGCACCTATGTACTCGTCGATCCCCGCGCTCGCGCTCTGCTCGACCGCTTTTACGAATGTTTGTAACCCCTCAAACCAGTGATGACTAGCGTTGAACCCAGCTGTTAACCGACTGAGCCGACAAAAACTCCTCGGCTTCATTGCCATGAAGCATCGCTAGCGTGGCTAAAAAACCGGCCTGTAAACAATCTGGTGCAGCGACGGTTACCGAGCGAGGCGCCCGCATCACCGGCCAGCCAGTTCGCGGATTGAGCACATGAGGGTAGCGCACACCGTCGCGTTCGATATAGCGCCGGGCATCGCCACTGGTGGCCAAGCCACCCTGCTTCAAGGAAATGCCTGCCGCGGCCCCTCCTCCCAGCGATTCCACACCGACCCGCCAGGTCTTTTGTGTACGGGGGGGACGCGTGGCAAAAAGGTCACCGCCAAAATTGATCAGTGCGGGCAACTCTGCGGCGCGTTCGCGAATCAGGGCGGCAGCGCGATCGACAGCGTATTCCTTGCCAATGCCGCCTAGGTCGATCTCCATGCCCTCGGGCAGCTTAATCACTCGGCCATCCCAAGCCACCTTGTCCCAAGCGATCAGCGGCAGAGCCGCCTTGACCGCCTTTCGCGACGGAACCGAATCACTGCCATCAAAACGCCAGAAACGGCGCAGAACGCCAGAAGTAATATCAAACAGCCCGCCACTGAGCTGAAAAGCCCGATCGGCAAAATCGAGCAAAGCCGCCAACTCGTCAGAAACGATGACGGCCTGCCCCCGTGAGTGGTTGATGGCGTAGACCTCGTTGTCGTCGCGATAGCGGCTGAAATCGGTTTCGATTCTCACCGCTTCATCGCGCACGACTTCCACGAGCCCCTGAACCAGCAGGCGGTCGCGACTTTCAAACAGTACTTCGCAGGGCCCCGCCATGGCACTGAACTCCGCCGCCAGACCTAAATCGTGGCGACGAATAATCAATGGCCTTTTTTCAGAAGTCATACTTGAAGCGTAGCATCACCGCGTCTACTGGCGGCAGAAGGTCCTGTTTTTTCATCACCCCAAAGGCGTCAGCGGGCGTGTTCGGTGACTGGGTGTAGTACTCCATCGCAAGCGCCCAGGGGTGAGTGCCACTGCGTCCGTACTCCAGTCCCAAGGTATACGCTGTCATATCTGCCAAGCGGTAGTCGGCACTGGCAAACTCAGTCTGGTCACCCGCGGAAGGCTGCTCGCCGTCACGATAAAAGGCGCGGTAAAAATCGGCCTCTCCCTGTTGATACAAACGCACATGAGGTTCCCAGTAACTCTGTGCCGATCGGTTAAAGCGATAACGCACATCAAGCGTATGAGAATCGACACCCCAATCGTCGCTCATGAATCGATAGGACAAGTCCAGACTGTTGGCATCAAAAGCTCTTTTGTACTGGGCATAAACCGTATGTTTGGTGCGTGAGTCGGGGCGGTTCTCATACACGACATCCGCCAGGCCGGTTTGCGCGTCGGCCACCGTGGGACGGCCGTTGTTGTCTACCAGGCTGAGCACCTTGAACGGGTCGGTCATATAACCGTCGGCTTGACTCAAGCCGTAATTGACGACAAACAAGCTGTTGCGATCGATGACCTGTGTTACCCCCACCAGTGCATCGACTGTGGTCTTGTCGTCACTGTCGGTTCGCCGATTGGGGGGATCACCGGCATTTTTCATGGCCGAGAAGGCAATGGGAATTTCCCCTTCGGGGTTGATGGTGTCTGCGGCCAGTGACAAGCCATAACTTAGCGTGGTGTTGCGCTGGTTGAAGTCGGTACTGAAAGTACTGCTGGCGGACAGCGATGTGTAATCGTACTCGCTGGACAAGTTGGCCCCGAGGGTCATCCTCGTCATCCGCGACAGCGGCTTTTCCCAGCTCGCATTAAAGGCCACACGGGTATCTCGGAAGGTATCATCCAGGGGCGTTTCACCAGCATCAGTGACAAAACTGCCATTGCCCGAGGGCCGGGTAAACGTCTGGGCCCGATCCGAAGGCAATGCGCCGTTGGCCGAGGCGCCTGTAAGTGAATCCAGCGTCAGTTTGAGCGTTAAAGTCTCGTCTGTATCAATGCGTTTGACGCCCTTGAGGATGGGTTCGACGGCAGAAACTCGGTCGGGTTCTGAGTAAAACAGTACCGCTGAACTCAGATCCCAGTCACCGACATCCGCTTCGCCGGCAGTGGCTGCCTGAACCGAAGACCCCATAAGGGCGCAACTGGCGCCGGCCAGTGCCAGGCTTAAATTCTTGTAGGATTTCATATCCGTTTACCTCAATTACAGCCACAGCCGCCGCCGGCAAAACTGCGGCCGCCACTGCTGGCTTCTTTACTGAAATAGATGTGGTCATCCAGCGCATTGGTCATGGGGGCGCTGTTGGGTGCCATGTCCGGGCGAGCCAACACGCCACGCTCCCAGGGCTGAACCCCCAGGCCGCTACAGGCACTCAAAGCCACAGAGATTGCGGCAATGGCGGTTACACGATGGGCGTATTTCATTACTGACCTCCTGCCAGTGCAGCGTCGACGGTGTGTCGCCACTCACTGGCATCGGATTGACGAAAGCCGATATGGGACGCCAACAACTCGCCCTCGGCGGAATAGAGATAGGCGCTGGGCATTCCCATCACCTCAAACTCGGGTGGCAAGCTGCCCGCCTGATCAAAGACCACATCAAAGTCGGCTCCATGCTCGTCCAGAAACTGCTCTGCCTGGCCGCGATTGGTGTCCACATTGATGGCCACGATGGCCAATTCATCTTCGCCATACGCCTGGCGCAAATCATTCATCCAGGGAAAGGACGCTCTGCAGGGGCCACACCAGGAGGCCCAGAAATCAAGGTAGAGCACCTTGCCGCGATAGTTGTCCAAATCGAAGGACTCGGCGTTTAGCCGGTCCGCCGCGCTGGACAGGGTGGCGACGGACATCAGGAACGTCGCCAACAGGGTGAATCTGACTTTTTTTGACATGGTTCTTCCTCCGATTTTGCTCATCTTAGGCAGAGCAAGGTCAAACCAGGGTCAAATCATGGCCTTGATTCATTTGACCCGTGTTTAACCTTCGCCGCCGTAAAGTCGGTCAAAATTGAGCGGAGAAATCACCATGTTGCGTCTTGTTTTGATCGTATTAATGTTGGCATTCAACCATCAGGCCACCGCGTCGGAGGAGTTCCTGCCACCCGATCAGGCTTTTGCTCTGGAACAGACGAGTCAGGGCGATCAAACCCAATTGCACTGGGATATTGCCGAGGGTTACTACCTCTATCGCGATCGGATTCATATCTGGGCAGACGGACAGGAGTTAACGGTGGACGTTTGGCCAGAAAGTGTCCGCAAAGACGACCCCAACTTCGGCGTGGTCGACGTCTACAAACACGCACTCTCAGTAACCGTCAGGCACTCGCTCGGCAGTCAAATAAAAGTTCAATACCAAGGTTGTGCCGAAGCCGGACTCTGTTACCCACCACAGACCCGACATTTACAGATCAAAGGCGGAGCTGTGAATTCCGAACCTGAAGAAGTACCGGTCTCTTCTGCCCAAAGCATTGTTGATGCCCTAGCATCGCGCAGCCCCATTTACACATTGTTACTGTTCCTCGGCATGGGGGTCGTCACTGCCTTCTCCGGCTGTTCATACCCGATGTTCCCGATTCTTTCACGCGTCATTATTGGCAATGGCAATGTGAAGGACATTGGCAGGATGCGCGGCTTCACTCTGTCACTGGCTTACGTCATTCCCATCGCCACAGTCTATGCCGCCATTGGCGTGGTCGCTGGTCTTCTAGGCAAGAACCTGTCCAGCTGGTTCCAGACGCCCTGGGCACTGGCTGCCATCGCCACCATTCTCGTTCTGATGGGCCTGTCCATGATCGGACTGTATGAAATTGGCCTACCCAGCCAACTGCAGTCGCGGCTCGATCAAATCAGCCGAAAACAAAAAGGCGGCTCCTACACCGGTGCAGCCATCATGGGCTTCATTTCCGCCTTTATCGTCAGCGCCTGTGTCGTTCCTCCCATGGTCGCCGCCACCACTTTTATTACCCAAAGCGGCAACTGGCTGCTGGGTGCCAGTGCCATGTTTTTCTTTGGTTTTGGCCTGGGCGTTCCCCTGCTGATGCTCGGCGCCTCGGCCAGTTGGCTTTTGCCCAAAGCCGGCAACTGGATGCTGACGTTGCAAAGGGTTATGGGCTTTTTGCTTTTTACCGCCGCCATCTGGATTGCCGACCGCTTTTTGCCCGGATGGTTTACGCAAATACTCTGGGCGGGCTTGGCGGCCGGCGCCGGCGTCTTCGTCCTCAAGAACAGCGCCCGTTCCTTGCACAAATGGCTGGCCCTGGCCCTGTTTCTGTTGTCCGGCATGCTCATGGTCTGGCCAGCCATTCAAAACGGCGGTGGCCACAGCGGCCTTCCCTTTGAGACCTATGACAGTATGGAGCGATTTGATCAGGTACTGGCGGCAGGCAAAAAACCGGTGATCGTCGATATCTACGCCGACTGGTGTACCGCCTGCCAGACCCTCGAACACAAGGTATTGCCAGCGCCTGGAATTCAGCAGAAGCTGGAGCAATTCACACGCATCAAGCTCGACCTGTCTAGCGCCAGCGGTGAAGAGCAGGCCTTTCTCAAGCGCTACCGAATCCTTGGACCGCCGACTTTCCTGTTCCTAGCACCTAGTGGCGATGAGCTGGAGCACCTGCGCATTACCGGTGAAGTGGACGCACCGCAACTGTCAAAAACATTGACCCGAGCCATCGGGCCAATTAAGAAAGAACCATGAGAGTACTGATCGTTGAAGACAATACCGACCTGTGCGCCAGTCTGGTGGATTACCTTCAGGCCCAGGGACACACAGTGGACTGCTGTTACAGCGGTACTGCAGCGGTGGAAATCTGCCGCGAACAATCGTTTGATGTGATTGTACTCGACCTCAACCTGCCCCGACTGAACGGTCTGGAAGTCAGTAAAATTCTGCGTCGGGAACTGAATCTGACGACGCCGATACTGATGTTGACCGCTCGCAGTGACATTGAGGACAAGGTGGCCGGCTTTGAAGCCGGTGCCGATGACTATCTGGTGAAACCTTTCAGCATGGTAGAGCTCAATGCGCGTATCAAGGCCCTGAGTCTAAGACGACACATCAACGAACAGGAGCTCCGCGTGGGCAAGCTGGTCTACCGCCCCCAGTCACAGGTAACCCTGCGAGACAATCAAACCATTGATCTCAATCAGTCCTGCCGAAAGTTGTTACACAAGCTGATGCAGAAATCTCCCGAAGTCGTCAGCCGATCGGAGCTTGAAGCGGTACTATGGGGAGACGAGCCACCCGAGGGAGAGGTATTGAAAGCTCACATCCATATGCTGCGCCAGAAACTGGATGGCCCCTTCGACAACAAAATGATCCGGACTGTTCGCGGTTCAGGTTACCAGTTGGTGGCAACCTGAATGTCTGTCCGCCAAAGAATTCTGCTGACATTACTGACTTTCAGTACGGCCAGCGTGCTGGTATTCGCCAGTGCGGTCCTGCTCTCCACGGACCACTTGGAATACCGGGTCATCGAAGCCACCTACAAAAACGAGATGAGGCACATCCAGCAGCAGTTGGCGGGGGATGATCCCGTCAGTCTGCCCCAAAGTACTCAGATAAAAGCGTTTTGGGGCATGTCCGGCCACGTGCCTGCCGATTTTATTCCGTTCGGCCTCGGCAGCTATCACGACATCCCCCACCAGGGGCACTACTACCACCTCTATGTCGAGCCGCTGAATGGCGACCTGCTTTACACCGCCATCAATATTGACCGCATTGAAGTATTTGAAGAAACACTGGCGGCCATCGTTCTGATGATCGGCGTCGCCATGCTGATCAGTACTATCTGGATCAGTTGGGTATTGACCCGCTATGTCATTCGACCGGTCAGCGCACTGGCCAGTGATATCGAAACACTAAAACCCGGGGCGCGCTCACTGCCGGAACGGCAGTACGACCCCGACCTCAGCGTCATTGAAGGCGCCATCAACGAATACGTGTCCCGCATTGATGACTACCTGACTCGGGAAAAACAATTTTCCGGCATGGCCAGCCATGAACTGCGCACGCCGGTAGCCACTATCGTCTCTACCATTGAAACTCTGCTTCAGCAGATGCCAACGGATCAACTCGACGACGCTAACCGAGAGCGTCTGAAGAGACTCGAACGGGCCTCCCGCGACATCAACTACATCAGCGAATCGCTGCTCAGCCTGGTCAAAAATCAAAAGCCGCACTCGGGCGAAATGGCTTACCGGATGTCAGACCCACTGAGCGAGCTGGTGGAGGACTACCGACACTTTCTCCTGGGCTCTAACAACCAGCTTGAAATGTTGATCGAGCGTGACATGCATACCCGGGTCGACCCGGAGCTGCTGCGAATCATCGTGGGTAATTTGTTGAGAAACTCACTGCAACATGGCCAGTCAATTGTAGTTCGCTTAGTCATTGATGCGCCGAATTTAATTATCAGTGACACCGGCGAAGGACTGAGCACTGACATACAAGCTTGGCTCGAAGACCCCGATCACAACCAACTCCCCGACCGCGATATCGGCCTTGGCTTGTATATTGTTCGCACGCTGGTCGACCGCCTAGGCTGGACACTATCTGTTGAACCTAATAGAGGCGAGGGGGCTCAATTTACAATCAATACGCAACACAGCACCTAAGCCTAGAAAATATAAGCATTTGGCATAACCCATTACTCAACCCTAAAAGAGGGATGCACTACCACTGAAATTACACCTTCCAGCGACCCACTGCGCGCTGAATGAGGCGGGGCGCCACCTTGGCACTGCTTTTCACAAACTCCCCCACCGAGCTGGGGAAGGCCATATGCATCGCCGCTTTCAGGGTATTGTAGGTTGCCTCATCGTGAGGGTGCCACCACAAGCTGCGGTTGCCCCCCATCCAATCCCAGTTGACCACCTTGGCATGGGTCATTTCCTCTAGGCCCTCTGGGCCATGAGTACGCCCGATGCCCGAGCCTTTCCAGCCTCCCCAAGGCGTCTCCGACAAGCCGTGGGTGTACAGGTGATCGTTCACCGTCGTCACGCCCGATTCCAATCGGGCGGCAATGGCGCGGCCGCGCTGGTTGTCTTTCGTCCACACCGATGAGGTCAGCGCTAGGTCGGAATCGTTGGCCCACTTGATGACCTCTTCCTCCGTATTAAACGGCATAACGGTAATCACAGGGCCAAAGCTCTCTTCGCGTTGAACGGTCATATCGTGTGTGACATCCAGCAAAACCGTCGCGGGGTGGAAAAACCCTTTATCGCTGACGTTAACGGGGCGAGACTGAGCCGCCACCTTGGCGCCGCCTTTAACCGCTTCGTCAATGTGGCTCTGAACCAGCTTGAGCTGGTTGGCTGTGGTGAGAGAACCGATATCGACATTAAACTCGGCGCTGGGCACGCCGTGGCGCAGGGCTTTCGTTTTGTTGCAAAGCGCCTCGACAAACTGGGAGTAAATCGAGGTGTGCACATAGATGCGCTCGACGCCGCCGCAGGATTGCCCCGCATTTTGAAAACCGCCCCAAATCGCCCCGTTTACAGCGCGCTCCAGATTGGCGTCTTTGAGAACAATCATGGGGTCGTTACCGCCTAGCTCGAGCGATAGCGGTGTCAGGGTTTTCGCCGCCGCTGCCATAATCGACTTACCTGCGGGCACGGAGCCAGTGAAGAAAAGCTTATCAATGCCATGTTCCAGCATCGCACTCGACACCTCACCACCCGAGCCGTAAACCATCTGGAAAAGCCCTTCTGGCAATTGCCCCGCTTCAACGATGCGTTGAATGGCCTCACCCACAAGTGGTGTGGCCGCAGCCACCTTGAGCACAACGGCATTGCCTGCCATCAAGCCCATAATGACCTCGCCAAAGGGAATGGAAAGCGGGTAATTCCACGGGCTAATAATACCCACAACGCCCACTGGCAGGTGCTCGATGGTGGTCAGTTTATTGAAAAACAGAATACTTCCTGTGGGGCGCCAGCGGCGGCGCAACACCTTCTGACTATTTTTGGCGTACCAGCCACAGGCCAAGGTGATCGGCAATACTTCCGTGGCCAAGGCATCGACGCGCGTCTTGCCGTTGCTCTCACTCACAACCTTGGCCAGCTCGTCGGCGTGGGCCATGATGTAGCGGCGCATGCGGCCGATGTACACAGCGCGCTCTTTATAACTTAAACGCGCCCAGTAGCTTTGCGCCTGGCGCGCCTTGTTCAACATATTGGGAAACTGCTCGAGATCCGTATTGGCCACTTTGCCAATTTGCTCACCCGTGGCGGGGTTGTGCCCCACGGTGTGACCCATATCGCGAAGCTTTGAAACGTTGTCGTTTGCAGTTGCCATGTTGATTACCTTTAAAGTGTACGATTTAACAACTTATACTACGCCGACGTCGCATAGGGACAAGAACATCGGCCTATTTTCACAATATTCTGGCGCCCAACTCGCCCAAAGCTTGGCCGCTAGCTCGCCTCATCCCTAGGTGAAACGTCGCCTTTAGCGCGCGAATCTACTGGCATCAAGGGCTGGATCAGCAAGCGATCAATACGCGTATCGGCCTTTTCACGAAACTGCTTCAAACCCACCTGCATGCCGTCGTGACCGTCCCTCGGCTGGTCGCAATAAGTGCGAAACAACCAGTCCCACCACGGTAGGTTAAAGCCAAAATTAGAATCCGTTTCATCGCGGTGCCATGAGTGGTGAACCCGGTGCATATCGGGGGTGACAAGCCACAGTCTAAGAAAACGATCGAGCTTTGCAGGCAGCTGAATGTTCCCGTGATTAAACATAGACACGCCATTTAAAACGACCTCAAAGACGAGCACGCTGAGTACGGGCACCCCCAAAAGCACAATAATGGCCGACTTGATCATCATCGATAAAATGATCTCTACCGGATGAAATCGCAGAGCCGTGGTGACATCAAACGCCACATCGGAGTGATGAACGCGATGCAGGCGCCACAGTAAAGGGACTTTATGAAAACAGTAGTGTTGGCACCAAATAGAAAAATCCAATACTACAAAACCTAAGACGACCCACAAAGCTTGGGGAAGCTGCAAGGCAAACGCCGCGTTCATCAGCCCCCACCCCTTAGCATCGGCATAGAGGGCCACACCCACCGCCGCTGCGGGAAAAAGGGCACGCACCACCAGTGCTCCGGCCACAAACAACAGTATGTTATGACCCTGTCGAAACCGTGTTGTGGCATCCCTTTTGCGTTTGGGACTCAGCCACTCACCCAGCAGCAGCGCGAGTAGAACCACAGAAAAACAAGCAACTCTGATAATAACTTCGTTATTCACACCACTATCCACACATGTTTGCGCGATTCCTTTCCCTGCGCTGTCACTGACATTTCATCCTATCACCGCAACACACACCGCGCTTAAAAGAGGTAATATTTTGAACTGACAAGCCATCGCCGCTGTCACTACCCATGTCCCCGCTAATTAACTCAGAGAGCACCATTATGAAAACTCACTCAATGACGACATGGCACATGGCGATCATCGTGTTCTCGCTACTGCTCGCCTGCACTCGTGTTGATGCCGACGCGGGCTTTGACCACGGTCTGTGGACACAAGACTTACAGCAATTTGTCACGCTGCGCCGCGAGGGGGTTGCCAGCGATGTGAACTATGCCGCTTGGCGACAAGCGAGAGAATCATTGGACCGCTATTTATCAAAACTGGCCGCTGTCGAAAAAGGCACCTACCAGTCTTGGCCCAAGGCCCAGCAACTCGCCTTTTTAATCAATGCCTACAACGCCTATACAGTACAGCTCATTCTCGATCACCCCGACATCGACTCCATCAAAGACATCGGCGGCTGGTTTCGCCAGCCCTGGAGCATTGAGTTTGCGTCCCTACTCGGCCAAACGCGCTCGCTGGACGAGATCGAACACCAACTCATACGCAGCGATTATTTCAGTGAACCCCGAATCCACTTTGCGGTGAACTGCGCCAGCGTCGGCTGCCCGCTATTGCGCCGCGAGGCCTATGTGGGTAAACACCTCGACCGCCAGCTCGGCGATCAAACCCAACGTTTCTTACAGGATAAAAGTCGCAATAAAATCGTTGGAAGCCGCTTAGTGCTCTCCCCCATTTTCAAATGGTACCGAGACGATTTTGAATCAAACTGGGGTGGCTATAATCGCTTAGAAGACTTTTTGTTAGATCACCCCGCCGCGCTTGATCTCACCCAGCAGCAGAAAAAACTATTAAAAAATCGCCAGCTAGATATTGAGTACTCAGAGTATGACTGGTCGTTAAACCAAACATCACCACATCACTAGTCGCACTTGGCCATCACTAGCCATCTCAAACCATTGCAAGGCTGTTCCCCTTGGGCAGTGAAGCAAAGCCAGCGGTTCCTGTGGCTAACAGCAAGCTCCCTCGCTCTGTTCTCCAACACTCTCACTGGAGCGAAATGGCAGGGACTCTCCACACCCCTCAAACAAACCATAGTGATACTTGAAATCACCAACAAACTCGAAGTGACTGGCAAAGCGGCTGTCCTGAAGCATGCGGAAGGTGTTGCCGCACACAGGAAACACCTGGCCACGCTCAATCGCGTGGTGAGCATCTAGATCAAAGCGGTGGGCGTGGCCCGGCACAGAGCCTCGGTAGATCACCGCCTGCCCATGGTCCTCGCAGGCGTCTTCAAGCTCGCCAATATTGAACAACCGATAAGTCGCCGAGTAAAAGCGGATATTGCCGGTTCGCTCGGCCAGCGCTGGGTCGGTCACTGCTAGTGGTCGATCCTCAACTAAGCGCGGGTCGTTAAAGCCCGCTGCACGGGACAAGCGGATAAAGTCTTTCCAGTAGAGGGCACCACCTAGGCACTCGCCATAGAGCACCGGGTCGTTGGCCACCGACTCGGGAATGCGGCGGTCGGCGTAGACATCGGAAAAGTAGAACTCGCCGCCGGGCTTGAGCAGTTTCTTAACGCCCGCCAGCACCGCAGGCTTGTCGGGGGACAGATTGATAACGCAGTTGGACACCACCACATCAAACGCGCCCTCCTCCAGATCCAGCTCATCGAGCTTTTCGATGTACCCCTTGAGGAAGCGCACATTGTCGTAGCCGAATTGATCGGCGTGATAGCCACGGTGAGCCTCGGCCACGGCTAGTTGCTCGTCGGTCATATCCACACCCACCACTTCGCCCCTCGGCCCCACCAGCTGAGCCAGTGCGTAGACATCTCGGCCACTGCCGCAGCCCAGATCCAGCACTCGGCAGCCCTCTAGCAGCTCGGGGCACACCAGACCGCAGCCGTAGTAGCGGGACAATACCTCGCCGTGAATGTTGGCTAGCAGTGGCTTGAGCCAATCGGGCACCGCGCTGGCGTCGCAGCAGGCGTCGGTTTTCAGATCATCGCTACTCTGCAGTGTTTTGCCGTAGTAGTCCTGAACAATATCGTGTGTCGACATATTGGTCCTTTGTGTGTGTATTAAGTGTGGCCGGGAATGGTCCGATCACCTTTGGCCCAGGCGACGGTATCCACGACGTCGAACGCCAGACTGATGCCGTTCATGATCAGCACCATGACAATGTAAACAGCTTCAGTACCCTCTGGCGCGCCATTACCCACAATCCCCAACAAGCGGGCTATCAGAAGACACTCCAGCGGCCCCCAAAACAGTAAGTGTGGTATTGCTAGGACTTTGCCCAGCCCGCGATCGCGGGCAATCAGAAAGCCGTTACACACCACTACCAGACCAGCGGCAATGGCCGTGGCCACGCCCGCCCAAGTATCGAGCAAAAAAAAGGCCGCCGCATTGACGGGTACAAGAAAGGCGGCAAGCCATATCTGTACCCACAGGGGCAAGCTGGTAAAGGATCGAACGATATCTTTAATCATAAAAAGTCTCGCAACCTGAGAATAAGATCAGGCGCCGCCGCGGCGCCACTGGTGATAGCGGGCTAAGCAACGCAGTACGCCCTCCGGCTTGTGGGCCTGTTTCCACTGGCCGGCGGCGAACTTATTGGCTTCGGCCAGCGTCGGGTAGGTGTGAATCGTCGAGAGTATCTTGTTCAGCCCCAGCCCCCAGCGCATGGCAAAAACGAACTCCGCCAACAATTCGCCGGCGTGGGCACCGACGATAGTAGCGCCTAAAATACGGTCTTTGCCCGGTGGGGTCAGCACTTTGACGAAGCCCTTGGTATCGCTCTCGGCGATAGCGCGGTCCAGATCGTCCAGTTCATAGCGCGTGACTTCGAACGCCACGCCCTGCTCTATCGCTTCCTGCTCACTCAAGCCCACTCGGGCCACTTCGGGATCGACGAATGTCGTCCAGGGAATCACACTGTAGTCCACTTTGAATTTTTTGAACGAGCCAAACAAAGCGTTCACCGCCGCATACCAAGCCTGGTGAGCGGCGGTGTGCGTAAATTGATAAGGGCCGGCCACGTCGCCCGCAGCAAAAATATTGGGATACAACGTTTCCAGATACTCGTTAGTGACCACGGTTCGATCGGTTTCAATCCCCAAGGCCTCTAGGCCGTAACCGGTGAGGCGCGGGGCGCGGCCCACGGCACAGAGCAATTCGTCAAAGGCAATCGCCTCCTCGCGACCGTCGACTTCCACGATCAGTCGCTTCTCGTCGCCTTCGACCTCGCAGCGCAGGGCCTTGTGGCCGGTGAGGACGCGCACGCCCTCCCCGCTCAACTCGTGTTCAACCAGCTCGGACACCTCGGCGTCCTCCCGAGCCATCAGGCGCTCACCCATTTCCACCTGAATCACCTCACTGCCAAGTCGAGCAAAGGCTTGAGACAACTCACAGCCAATAGGGCCACCGCCCAGAATCAGCAAGCGACGCGGCGGCGCCTCTAGGGCAGCGAAGCGCTCCCACAGGGTGTCGGACGTCACATAACCGACCTCTTCCAGTCCCGGCAGCGGCGGCACAAAAGGGCTGGCGCCGGCGGCAATCACGATACTGCGGGTGGTCAGGCGCTGTGTTTCACCGTCTTCTTTCGCAATCTCAACCGTCCAGGGATCGACAAGGGTGGCGTAGCCCTGCTGCACATCAACCCCGAGCTCCTCATAGCGCTCCACACTATCGTGGGGCTCGATGTCGCGAATAACCGATTGCACTCGGTCCATGATGGCCTTGAAGGAGACGCTGGGCTCAGCGGCTTCTAGCCCGTAGCGCTCGGCGTGGCGCATCTGGTGAGCCAGCTTGGCGCTTTTGATCAGAGCCTTGCTGGGCACACAGCCATAGTTGAGGCAATCGCCGCCCATTTTATGCGCCTCCACCAGCGTCACTTCAGCTTTGACCGCAGCGGCGATATAGGCGCTGACAAGCCCACCCGCACCGGCGCCGATCACCACCATATTGCGATCAAACTGCTTCGGCTTTTGCCAACCGCGGTAAGCCTTGCGGCGGCGGAAGAAAGCGACAATGGCCTTGGCAATCCAAGGAAAAATACCCAGAAGAGCAAAAGAGAGAATCAGTTCCGGCGAGAGAATGCCCGAAGCGCTCTCGAGTTGGCCGAGCTGGGTGCCTGCATTCACATAGACCACCGTACCGGCGAACATGCCAAGCTGGCTGACCGCGTAAAACGTCACAGCCCGCATAGGCGTCAGCCCCATCGCCAGATTGATGACAAAAAATGGAAAGGCGGGAATCAAGCGCAGAGTAAACAGATAAAAGGCACCGTCGCGTTCGATGCCTTGGTTAATCGCTTTGAGCCGATCGCCAAAGCGCTGCTGCACCGTATCGCCAAAGACATAGCGGGCCGAGAGAAAAGCCAGCGTAGCGCCGATGGAGGAGGCAAAAGACACCAGCACCGTGCCCCACAACAAGCCGAACAAAGCCCCAGCGGCCAGCGTCATGATGGCTGCGCCGGGCAGTGACGCCGCCGTCACCAACACATAGGCGACAAAGAATCCCCCCAGCACCAGCCAAGGGGATTCCTGACGCCACAGCGCCACCTCGTCCAGGCCCGATTTAAGCCCGGCAAAGGTCAGATGCTGGTGCCCCCCCAAGGCAAAGAACGCCACGGCAACGGTGGCAATTAGGGCAATGATAATCAGCTTTTTCACAAGTTCGTCCTGTCTCGTTGGTCGGTTGTTTCAGTGGCTTTCCAAAGCGCCACCACAACTGGAACCACTGCCAGCGGTGCAGCCGTAGCAGTGGTCGGCGACGACAATCGGCTGGCCCACGGCATCGGACGTCAGCAAGTCGCGCAAGTGGGGACGACCCTCGGAAAATTCCTGCGAAGCCATAGGCAGTTCCAGCATCTGGTTAAAATCGCAATCGTAGAGGTAGCCCTGCCAATCGACACTGACCTGACTGCGACACATCACATGGGGTAGATTGGCAGCCGAGTGGTTGCTCTTGAGCAAATCCATATAGGCATCAAACTGCTCAGTCGCCCGCAACATGGAACCAAAGCGCTTGATGGGCATATTCGTGATGGTAAAGAGCTGGTCAAACTCAATGCCAAAGTGTTCCCGCAACTCGCGTTTGTAGTCGGCCTCCAGGGCGCCCTGCTCCGGCGGCAACGAAGCGCCCTGAGGGTTGTAAACCAAGTTCAACACCAAATCGCTACCGGCTTGACCATAGCCCAAGGCATTGAGCCGCTTGAGCGCTTCAATGCTGCCCTCAAACACGCCATCGCCGCGCTGGGCATCGACATTGTCCAGTGAATAACACGGCAGAGAGGCCACCACTTCCACCTTGTGATCGGCGAGAAACTGCGCGGTGTCCTCCTGCCCGGGCTCGAGCAGAATGGTCAGATTGCAGCGATCGATGACATGTACCCCGCGCTCAGTGGCGGCGCGTACCAAGTCCTTAAACCCCTCGTGAATCTCCGGCGCACCGCCAGTAAGATCCAGTGTTTTAAAAGGCCGCTTCTCAAGCACCTCGGCAATCAGGTCGAAGTTGTCATCGGTCATCATTTCCGTGCGGCTGGGGCTGGAGCCAACGTGGCAATGGCTGCAGCTCAAGTTGCAGCGGTAGCCGATATTGACTTGCAACGTATCCAGTGATGCCCGACGCAAAGGCGGGAAATCGGTTTTTTCTAAAAGGGGCAATACGGATTTCATAAGTCTCAACCATGTTTTTACAGGGGCGTCTTACAAGGCCTTTAAACCCTTTAAAGACGCCTAAATCGCAATGTCATGCGGTCGCTTTCACCGATGTTTTCATAGGTATCCAGACAGCGAGACCGCTGACTCTCTTCCACCGATCTACAGGCGCGCAGCGATGGCGGCAAAGACCAAACGCCCGCCTCGTGCTCTCGCGGATCTTTAGGGTTGTGATTGAGATCGCTAGAAGCCTCTAACTGAAAGCCCGCAGACTCCACTTTCTCCACCAGCCAGTCTTCCCGCACATAGCCCGTGCGCTTTTCCCACTCCGGCGTGGCATCATCTAGGGCGCGGTGTTGAACGATCGCTAAAACACCTTCCTTCTTTAGAACATCTCGGCTCGCCGCTAACACGTCATCCACGATGTCGGCGCGAATAAAATTATGAAAATGCCGCGATAAAACCACCATGTCCGCCGAGCCCGACTCGCCAAAACTCACATACTCAGGCGGCGAAAAGGGCACAATTTGAACAGAGCCATAGACCTCGGGTTTAGCTGCCATTTTGTCGGCAAACCGCTTTGCCGAATCGGCGCGCCATTGGGGCGTCGCATCCAGCGGGAAATTGGCCACTACCAATTGCCCCCTGTCTTTGAGGGCCGGCGCCAAAATCTCCGAATACCAACCGCCGCCGGGCCACACCTCCACGACTGTCATGTCGGGTTCAAAGCCCCAAAAAGCGAGCGTTTTCAAAGGTCGGCGATGGATATCTCGCGCTCGGCTTTCGGCACTGCGATGCTCACCATGGAGCGCTTGCTCGATGACGTGCTTAATCTCTTGACCAATGGCCGATTGGCGGTCGACATCCGCATAGAGCGGAGTCGTACTGATCGCGAGTAGCGCCAACAGAGTGGCGTGGACAATTGCTGGGCTTCGTATCATGGTTCCCTCTGCCGCTTTAAGTGCGTTGATATATTTCGTCATTGTGTAAAAACCATACGCTTCCTAAGCATGGCCTGTCACAAGGCTATACACACGACACCCTAGGGAACAAAAAAGTTCACCCCCACTATCGGCTGAGTATGCCGCTTCACCGCATTTCATGGTCTGCAACAAAAAATATCGGCTACTGAAATCGGCTCTTTAAAAAACGCCGTAAAACCAATGAAATCCGCTACGCCCTGTATAAACTTTTACCAAGTCAAGATAAATCCTTTTGATAAAGACTCTGTGAAGAGAATCGCTCAATAGTGACTGACAAAGTAATTACATCGCCCTTTAATATCACCTAAACTCAGCAGAAACCGCTCGAATACAGCACATGTCTCAACCAACAACACAAGCCAAGCTGAGTATTATCGTCCCTGTACTCAATGAGTGCGCGCATATCGGCGCGCTAAGCCGCCTTGCAGAACGCTGCAAAGCAGCCCCAATCGAACTCATTTTAGTCGACGGAGGAAGCAGCGATAATTCAAAGTCGTTCGCTGAGGCCGCGGGCTTGACGGTTATACACTCAGATCGAGGGCGGGCAAAACAAATGAATGCAGGGGCTCGACACGCCAAGGGAGCTCTATTGCTTTTTTTACACGCCGACACACAGCTCAGTGGAGAGGCACTGGAAGCCTTACTCACACTACCCGATGACATATTATGGGGGCGCTTTGATGTCGACATACAAGGGCAATCGCGACTTTTCCCCCTCATTTCATTTTTCATCAACTGGCGTTCGCGCCTCAGTGGTATCGCCACCGGAGATCAAGCCATTTTCGTACAATCCTCGTTACTGCATCGTATTGGGCTGTTCCCCGTGCAAGACTTAATGGAAGATATCGAGCTCTCCAAACGACTCAAGCGAATTCGGCGCCCCATCTGTTTAAAAAATACCGTGATGACATCGGGTCGGCGCTGGGATCAGCGGGGTGTGTGGCGAACCATTTTTTTAATGTGGCGATTAAGGCTCAGCTACTGGCTCGGCAAAAGCCCTGAAGCCATTGCCCGAGAGTATCAATGAATCCAACGCGCATTGTGATTATGGCAAAAGCCCCTGTACCGGGGTTTTGCAAAACAAGGCTCATCCCCTACCTCGGGGCCGATAAAGCCGCCCATCTAGCACGCAAAATGCTATCTCACACCTGTCGCGAAGCACTCCATGCCGACGTAGGCCCCGTTGAGCTTTGTGTCACGCCACCTCCCAACAGCGAGAGCTGGAAAAACAACCCAGCCTCTGAAGCGGTGCCCCAATCGGTTCAATGGAGCGCGCAATGCGAAGGGGACCTAGGACAGCGACTGGCCGACATCTGCCAGCGCGCCATTCAGCAAAAGGAGCACTGTTTGATGATCGGCACAGATTGCCCCGAGCTCCGAGCGTCACACTTGCAACAAGCTAGCGCCGCATTGGTTCATCACGACGCCAGTCTCATTCCCGTTGACGACGGGGGCTATATCCTTTTAGGCGTTAAACGCTTTTTACCCAGCTTGTTTGCAAACATGGCCTGGAGTACCGCCGATGTTTACGCCTTAACCGTTGAGCGTATGCAAGCGGCGCATTGGCGAGTGTGGGAAGGTGACATACTGCACGACATTGATCGCGCCCAAGATTTGCGATGGCTACCGCAAAACTGGCCCGAGCGAGAGCTAATCTAGATACACGGCAAATGAGCGCTGGCAAAACTTCACGCGCTCCCACTCCTCGGGCAAGGGGTGGTCGCCGCGCTCTTCTAGATGCTGCTCAATTAACTCGCAGCGCCGAATGAGTCCATCATCGTTGGCAATTTGAATATTTAAGCCGGGACGCGCATTGAGTTCTAGCATCATCGGCCCGTGTTCGGCATCCATGACCAAATCGACCCCCAGATAGCCGAGCCCCGTCAGATCGTAGCAGCGCGACGCCAACTCTAGACACGTGTTCCAATCGGGAATACTCAGCCCGGATACCGCATGGCCCGTATCGGGGTGACGGTCAATTTTATGATTGTGCCAAGTCCCCCCCACCGTGATGCCGCTGGCCAAATCCACGCCGACACCAATTGCCCCTTGGTGCAGATTGGCCTTGCCTTGAGACTGCCGCGTGGGCAATCGCAACATCGCCGCCACCGGGTAACCGCGCAACACAATAATGCGCAGGTCGGGCACGCCTTCAAAACTAATGCGATCAAACAACGGCGTTGAGCGCACGCGATACTCAACCAGTGCGCGATCGCGATGCCCTCCCAGTGAATACACGCCCGATAAAATGCCCGACAGGTGAAAGTCCACCTCCTCGGGGTTAATAATGCGTCCCGAGGTGGTGCGGTAGTAGCCCTCAAAGCGATCCCCCACCACCAAAATGCCATCGCCGCCCGCCCCCTGGCTGGGCTTAATCACGAAATCCTGATGGGGCTCTACCAAATCCGCAAAGTCGCGAATATCGTGCTCAGACTCAATGATGCCGTAGAGAGGCGGCACGACGATACCGGCTCGCTTAGCCAGTTCCTTCGTGCGAATTTTATCGTCAACCAGCGGGTACTGGCTGCGCGGGTTATAGCGCAGCACATAGTCGCCATTGCGACGATTGATGCCCATCACACCGCGTTTGCGCAACGCCTTTCGCGTTCTCCATCCAATCATGGACGCGTCTCACCTTTGCTATTGAGCAAGTCTCTAAAGCGCACCAGCTCGGTGAGGCGATAACCGCGATAGTGGCCCATCAAAACCATAACCGCCGCTAGGCACAGCAGTACGCCGGGGAAGGTAAAGAAAAAATAGCTCAAAAACGGCTGGATCATTAAGAAGTGGCACAGTACCGCCCCCAGCAATGTACCGAGGCCCACCTTAATCACATGGTTCGCACCGCGCTCCTCCCAAACAATCGACAAGCGCTCGATCACCATGGTCAAAATCACCATGGGGAACAGCGCCACTGACAACCCCGTGGAGATGCCCAACTTGTAACCCAGCAAGCTCACTAGAGCCATCAGCACCACCACAAAGGTCAGCACCACCGATAAGCGCGACAGCAACTGTAAACGCAAGTGCTCTAAATAGCCGCGCAGCAATAGGCCAAAAGCGGTAATCGTGACAAACAGTAAAATCCCCCAGAACAGCTGGGTTTCGCGAAACGCAAGCGCGATCAATACGGGCGTAAAGGTGCCCAATGTTTCGACACCGACCCAACTACGCAGTAAAAGCACTAACAAAACGCCCAGCGGAATCATCAACACGACTTTATAGAGATGCTGACTGGGCAGCGGCAGCTCATAGAGCGAGGCATCGATAAAACTACGCTGGTTGCGCTGGTTGAGAGACTGAGCCATTTCCAGTGCGCCCATTTCATTTTCGTGAAAACTAAAGCTGACCTCGGGGTTGCGACCGCCCTCCAACGTCAGCAGCTCACCTTGCCCCCGCCACCACACGACGCGGTCGTCGGGCATCCCTTGCTGACCCGTCATCGGGTTAAAGTACAACCACTCTTCACCATTAAAAGTGCGCAACCACAGTTCGGGGATTTGCCCCTGACTTTCCACCAAGCGCAGTGTGTGCACCGGCTCCGCCGGTATGTGGGCGTACGCCAGCAATAGATCAACCAAGCGCACGCGATTGCGCTCGCTGGTATCTTGTCCCAGCAGCAATTTCACATTGTCATTGTCGAGGTCGCTCACACGCTTGATGGTTTCACTAATAAAGGTCTCGACATCCGCCGAGTGTTCGCGAATCGGTTTCAATAGCGCTTTGGCCGCCAACTCTTCTGCGCCATCCAGTTTAGGCGCACTGCGGAACTGAGGCCCGACGGGCTCTGGCTGATCTTCACCATAGCGCGGCGTCATCATTAGTCGGTAGTAAAGATACTGGCGTCCCTCGGCGCGGCGCGCCGACCAAGTCACCTGTCGGTTACCCGCCTCGCGATTGACGTGAACACCGTAATTATTGGAGACAAAACTTTCGTTGAGTGTGGTGTAGCCCTCTTCCATGGGCGGCACAAACATGCGCACCTTTATCGGGAATCGCGGACGCGCATCAAACGAAATTTGCGCATCGATAATCCAAACGGGATCTTTTTCACTTTCACTCAGTGGCACATTCAGCACTTGAACTTGATAGGCGATGCTGCCCAGACCCGCCAGCATCAAGGCCAGCGCTAACAGCCGCGCATGCCACTTAGCCGAGTGCATCAATCGCCCGCCTTGTCAGGATCGTTAGCCTCCGAGGGCGCATCGGTGTTCTCGGCTTTGCATTGAGGCCGTCCCGACCCCATGGATATGGCTGGGTCCACCAGTGAGTTCAACTTTCTCAATGCGTCCGAGCCAATTAATAGTGGATAACTAAAATCGCGGCGATCGGTCAGATTGACATCAATCACCGCCTCTCGACCGCCGATACACACGGTCATCTCAACCACGGGGCGACGACTGTAGTCCTTTTCACCTTTTTCGAGATTTTCCGAGCGTTTTTTGATGCGGACATGACGAGACAACGGCATTTGCACATCGTCCCACTGCTCTTTTGAAAGCCCCATTTCTTGGCGGTCATTTTTGTCGATGGATAAGTCGAACTCCACCCAGTCCTCTCCATCGCGTTCAAAGAGCTTGATAAAGCGGGCACTGAGAGAGGCGGACTCCGCCCCAGTATCGAGTTTGGCAGACAGGTTGACGCCGAGCTCTTTAATACGCACCTTTTCGTGCAAACCGTAAATGACCTTGCCCTCGTGTTGGGGCTCGGCCTCGTCAGAAGCCGCCGCAGAAAAAACAGACAAACTCAACACCATCGCGATGACATATCGAATTAACGGCACAAAGGATCTCCACAGCCACAAAAATGACGCCAAAGTGTAATACAGGGCACGATGCAATGCAGTGTCATCGCAGGGGCTTTGCAGAACTTTGCGCGGCACAAGGCTAGTCGTCGTCCCAGCCGTAATCGTGAAACAACTCATCACCCGCTTTGATATTGCGCAAGGCCACCACGGTCAAATCGTCGTAGTAGGCAACATTGGGCTTGCCGCTGTGATTGATGTATTTGAAATCGCACTGCACGCGAAAACCGCGCTCCTCGTCGATCCACAAGGTGTACATAGAGTCCTGGCTCGTCCAGCGACCACTGAGATCACCTAAAATGGTGTCTTTTTTAATGGCCTCCCCCGCGTACAACCCCTTGCCGTGGACGGGGCTGTTTTTCACCACCACATCGACCTTGTTTTTTGTCTTCACAGGCATGCTGCTGTCTCTGTAAAAATGTGACTGCCAATCATACTAAACAAGGGAAGCGCTGCACAATCTGAACGGCATGGGCATAAAAAAAGGCCGCACTAAGAAGGCGGCCTTGATAGGACAATGATATGTCTTGAATCGATTTCTTTAGTTTTCAATCGGTTTGAAGTCAACTTTTTCACGCACGCCACAATCGGGGCAGCACCAGTCTTTGGGGATATTGGCCCATGGCGTACCAGGGGCAAACCCCTCTTGCTCACAGCCCTGCTCTTGGCGATAGACATAACCGCAACCGGGACATTCAAAGTCAGTCGCTTGGCTGTCTTTTTGCAAATGTTCCAAACTGCTATCGACCACTTCGAGGTCACTCTGAGTGTCTTCACTCACACCCCAGCGCGCCAAAATCTTTTCACGCTTTGAGGGCAGGATGTTCGCCTTGGTCAAATCGCCGTCGTGGTGCTTGTAAACCAGCGGGTCCATCATGCGGTACCAAAGCGGCGTCACATAAGCCACCAAGATCATAGAGGCGTAGCCCGAGGGCAACTGAGGGCTGTCCTCAAAGTGGCGCAGCGCTTGGAATCGACGTGTTGGATTCGCGTGGTGATCCGAGTGACGTTGCAACTGATAGAGAAACAGGTTGGTGACAATATGGTTGCTGTTCCACGAGTGGCGAGGCTGGCAGCGCTCGTAGCGACCGCTCGGCAGCTTTTGGCGCAACAGGCCATAGTGCTCCACATAGTTAATCACTTCGAGCAGCGACGCCCCATAGGCCGCTTGCACGACCAAGAAAATCAAGGCGGGCCAGCCCAGCCAAGCGGTTAGCGCACCGAAGAAAACCACCGTCATCATCCAGGCCTTGATGTTCTCATTGTCCCAACTCAGCACCGATTTATTTAAACGGTTCAGGCGCTTTTTCTCGATGTTCCACGCCGAGCGCACGCTGCCAATCACAGTGCGCGGCAAAAAGGCGTAAAAGCTCTCGCCCATTTTGGAGCTAGCGGGATCTTCAGGCGTGGCCACATTCACATGGTGGCCTTTGTTGTGTTCGACAAAGAAGTGGCCGTAAGCCACGGGCATCAGTGTCACCTTCGCCAAAAAGCGCTCAAACTTGCCCTTTTTATGGCCGAGCTCGTGGGCAGTATTGATGGCAACCCCATTAATCACACCCACAGACCAGCATAGACCGAAAATTTCCCAGCCACTCAGAATACCCGAAACGGCCAACCAAGCGCCCCACACAGTCACGCCTACCTGAGCGGGAATGTAGGCATACACAATAGCGCGGTAGTAGGCGTCGTTTTCGAGTTGCGGCACAGCACTCTCGGGGGGATTCGTACGATCCGTACCGACAATCAAGTCAGCTACGGGAATAATGACATACGCCAAAATCGGTCCCATCCAGAGTAGGAAACTCCAATCGGTATAGAAATAGAGACTCACTGCGATCAAGCCCAAGAAGGGAATCAGCGGGCTGAGAAGCCAGAGATAGCGTTTACCATCTGACCAGTTTGTTGTGTTGGCTGTTATTGTCGTCATCGTCTCACCTCACAGAGTTAGCTTAGATTAAAGCATTTGCTTTGAGCCTAGTATGCACGCCACGAGGCACGCTATTAAGGCGTATTCATCCGTATATCTTTAGTGATACGCTAACAATATTGCTGAAAGGCAGAATCCTTTAGTCAAACGCCAAAACCGGCCTCACACGAGATCGATGCAACATGGACACCCTTAGCCTGCTACTCAATGACATTCGCCTGAGCGGCGCTCGCTTCAAACGCGCCGAATTACAGCCGCCTTGGAAAATGCACCTGCACACGCCCGGTGTCGCCAGCTTTCACGTTGTCACTCAGGGTCAATGCATTTTAGTGCGAGGCCAAGAAGCCCCTTTGGAAGTACATACAGGCGATGTGGTTATTTTGCCCCGTGGTCCCGCCCACGACTTGGCCGACAGCGCTGGCAGCTTGCAGGCGGCATCCGCTATTGATCTAAAACAGCACTTGGACAGCGAGCAAAGCGGCGGGGTGCAAACGCTCTATAACATCAGCCACCCTCAGAGTGCCGATCATATGGTCAGCGGCTATTTTGAATTCGACAGCGATTTAGCACGGCCTTTATTCTCTGCCCTGCCCGACTTAATTCACTACCGAGCCATGGACAGCGAAACCCCCGATTGGCTGCACTTTGGCATGATGTTTCTCAACACCGAAATTGCCGCCCAACGCAGCGCTCAACAAGCCATTATCAATCGCATTGCCGATATTTTATTGATCGAGTGCCTGCGCGATTATGTCGACAACCTCCCCGAGGGCAGTGGCAACTGGCTGCTCGCTCTCAAAGATCCCGCCTTATCAGCCGCACTGTCGGCCATGCACAGTCAACCCGACAAGCAATGGTCTGTACCTCAGCTCGCCGATATTGCTTGTCTATCGCGATCCTCTTTTGCCAACCGCTTTGGCAAGGTGCTCGGCGAACCGCCGCTGTCCTACCTCACCGCCCACCGCATGCGACTGGCCGCCTGGCAACTGCGCAACAGCAACCAACCCATTTGCCACATCGCTGAACAAGTTGGCTACCAATCCGACGCCGCCTTCAGTCAAGCCTTTCGACGCATTCACGACTGCTCGCCCTCCCGCTACCGCGAGCACAGCCGCCTCACTTCTTAACAGGCTGCCAGTACTCCAAGCCCTTCCGTGCCAGATGGCTAAGACCTTGAAACTAAGGGGCTAGGCGCTCTATCACCCAGTTGCCATCAGCCTGCTTTTGGTAGCGAAAGCGGTCGTGTAGGCGACTGGGGCGGCCATGCCAAAACTGGATTTCGCTGGGGACAATGCGATATCCCCCCCAGCGCTGCGGCTTGGGAACTGGCCCTTGAGGGCAATCCTTTTTAAGTTTTTCTACCTCTTCTTCAAGCCACTCCCGGCTAACCGCGTGGCTCTGGGGGGAAATCGCAGCACTGACTTGGCTGTCGTAGGGTCGAGAGTGAAAGTAATCGGTAGACACTTCGTCGCTGAGTTTTTCCGCGCGCCCTTTCACCACGATTTGGCGATCAAACGGCTGCCAAAACATCGTAAAAGCCACTCGATCATTAGCCGCGATATCTTGGCCCTTTTGGCTGTCGTAATCGGTAAAAAAAGTAAAGCCGCCCTGTTCAACGCCCTTGAGCAAAACAATGCGATTTGAGGGTTGCCCATTGGCATCCACGGTGGCGAGTGACATCGCATTGGGCAGTGGCAAATCGGCATCGATGGCTTCCTGTACCCATTGCTCCGCTTGGGCCAAAGGGTCGGCGTTAAGATCCTGCTGATTCAAAGGCTGGGCGTAATACTCGTCGCGAACGTGTTTCATAAATGGCTTTAAACAGACAAAAATGCATTATAAAGCCTTGAAAGACGATCTGCATAAGTGGCGAGTTGATTCGTCCATCCCGTCTTTTCAGGCTCGATCAGGAATCGCCATAATGGGGGCCGATTGGGAGATCCTAAAGCTTCTGCTCCTGCTCACGCCCCTTATCTACAATCCCTGTAGGTTAAGCAAAATCTGCGTTCGCGATGACGGCAACCTGCCGTGGGTCCAGCCCGAGCACCCAAGGGCATAAAGGCGCCCTCCCCCAGTGGCTTTACGACCCGCTCACTCAAAGACGCTGGATTCCCGCCTGCGCGGGAATGACGCATATTTCTAACAATGGAGTGATATATGTATTTCGGAGATTTGAGGTTTGGAAGAATGACCGACATTTCGGGAAGGCGCAGCCGACGCGGTAATCTGTGGAAGTATCCGATGAGCAGATTGCTTTGCCTACAGGGACCTCAGGTAAGGGGGAGCAAGAGCCGAAGCGTCACCTTCGGCTCGCAATGGCCCAGTACAACCACACCTCAACTCACCGATTGTAGATAGGCGCGTCGCTGTTCCTCGGCTTCGATGTGCTTCAACCACTGCTGAGCGGCTTTCGCCGTTTGCTCGTCTTTCTTGGCTTTTTTAAAAGCCTGTCGAGCTTGGCTGAAATCCTCTAGGTTAAATTCGATCATACCCTTCAATACATAGGCGGATGAGGTTTGACGCAAACCACCTTGTTTTAAGGCCGCATCCACATGAACAGATGCCTGTTGCCACTCGCGGCGCTCAACAAACAGCTGCGCTAATTTGAAGTGGTTGTCGCCCGTCTCCGACTCTTTGGCTGCAAGCTTTAGCGCCGCAATGGCTTTATCGTACTCTTTGGCCATCATCCAACTATCGGCCAGCAGGGATAAATTGCGCTCATTGGCCTCGACGATGTTTTGGTCGATCCCCTGTTGCAATACGCCCGCCGCTTTAAACGGCACTTCATTGGCCAGCATCATCTGCGTCAGCGAAATATAGTGCTGTTCCTTTTCCAAATAATCCTGCTCATAGGCCGCTTCCATGGCGGCCAGCTCTTTGGTTTCGTCACCTAACTGGTTGTACACCGCCGCCAACTGCACCCAGTAACTGGCTTTCGGATAAAGTGCGAGCAAGTCTTTTAAACTGCGTTCGAGGCCGTTGTAATCTTTATTTTGATAATAGATAGCCCGCTCGAGCAGCAGCCAGTTCTCGCGCATTTTTTTACCCTTGCTGCGCGCGATCTGACCGGCTGTACGAATTTCGGGCAGTGCCTTATTAAATTGTTCCAGTTGGTAGAAAATCTGTGCGCGCAAAATATGCGCCTCTGCGCCGGGCTTCTCCGCCAGATCAAACCATTTGTTTAAGGGCGTTAATGCTTTTTGATACTGCTCTTGAATCAAGTACAGCTTTGCCAAGCTGTACAGTGTGTTTTCCTCCAAGCTGACGGGAATGCGGTCTTCTTTTAACACATTCTCATACGCTTTAGCCGCTTCGCTGTAGTTCTCTTGGTTAAAGTGTACATAGGCGTACATATTCCAAGTCATCGCTTTTTCATAGGAGTTGCGGCGGATTTTCGACAACTTGTCGAGTTTGGCTGTGGCATCACCATACTGCTGGGCATCGGCTGACTCTCGCGCTTGATCCAACATTTTAAAAATATTGGGGCGCAAAGTGGGCGTGCGGCGAATGCGGCTTTTCTGCTCGGCGGCCTGTACTTCACTCCCCACAACCGACATAGCCGTCGGCACAGCCAATAAAGAAACGACCCAAGTGAAAATCACAAACAGTTTTAGCGTATGTTTCATAGTGCTCTACTCGCTTTATCGCGTACTTTTATCCAGTTCAAAACGGATGATGGTCCGCACGCCCGGTACGGGCTGAGGTTTGCCGTCGACAATGCGCGGCTTGTACTTGTACTTCAGTGCAGACTGCGTAGCGGCGCGGTTAAAAATGCCAGGGGGATCGGCCTCGATCACCACGGGGTTTTCCACCGCGCCCTGGGCGTTCACCGTGTACTCGACAACGACATAACCCTCAATACCCTTTTGCGCAGCGCGACGCGGATAGACCGGAGCGACTTTAACGATCGGCAGAAAATCGCCATCGCCACCGGCTCCGCTCAAGCCTGCATCCACGCTCATCTCGGCATCCACACCGACACCCGAAATGTCAAAGGCACTGGCGGGATTCACCGTGCTGTCCAAACTGGGCTGGGGCATATCGGGCTGGGGTGGCTCCTCAGGTGGCGCCGGTGGTTTTTTCGGTTTGCGTTGGTCGGTTTGGACATCGCTGTCGCGACTCATGTCAATAAAATCGGGAATGCGCTGTGCCTCCATATCGCGCTCAACCGATCCCCCGACACCCACGAGAGCCTGCATGCCCCAGAAAACCACAAAAGTCACAACGACCCCCACTACGGCGGCAAGAGCGAGACGATTAATGGGCGTCCCCTTAATCATTGGTTTTCCTCAGTTGCAAAGGACACATTGCTCACACCCGCCAAGCGCGCCGAATCGGTCACCGATGCCAGCAATTTCACCTTGGCATTTTCATCCGCTTGTATCACCACAGAGCCCTGGGGGTTTTCCGCGTGAAGGCGCTCGACCACAGCGCGCACCGAATCTTGCTTGACCTTACGCTTGTCGATCCAAATCTCACCTTTCTCGTTAATGGCGATAAAGATGTTGGCCTTGGTTTGCTGTTGCGCCGTGCTCGCTTCAGGGCGATTCACTTCAATGCCCGACTCTTTCACAAAGGAAGCCGTCACAATGAAAAAGATCAGCATAATAAACACCACATCCAACATAGGAGTGATATCAATGTCGCTATCTTCTTCCGGTGCGTGTTGCGAAAATCCGCGTCTCATAGTGTCTTACTCTTTTTCATTGGATGTCGTTCAATGGATTTAACGAGTTCGATCTCAACTCAATGATCGAACGTGAGTTTGTCTTCGATGTGAATCTTTTCGGATTCGATACGGCGCTGTAACAAAGAGTGCGCAAACACCCCCGTAATGGCACCAACCATGCCCGCCATTGTGGGCAACATCGCCTTAAAAATACCCGAGGCCATAGCACGGGGACTGCCACTGCCCATATAGGCCATCACATCAAATACTTCGATCATTCCCGTTACGGTGCCCGTCAGACCCAGCAGCGGACAGATGGCGACCATCACTTTGATTAAGCCCATATTGGCTTCGAGTGCCATCTCGACCTGAACCACTAAATCTTGACGAATATTATGGGCGTACCAGGAAGTGCGCTCTTTGCGCGCTTCCCACTCGCCAACAATGTCGCTTAAGCGCTTGCGGTGCACTAGGAAGAAGTACACGAGCCGCTCAACAATAAGCACCCACAAAATGAAAACTACGAGCAGGATGGCGTACAGCACGCCACCGCCGCGTTCCATAAAGAGGTAGATCTGTTCGTAGGGGTTACCCAACATGATCAGTACCTGCGCTTAAGAAGACTGCTGGTGATGGCGTTCCGCCTGACGGGCGAGAATGCCCGTCGCGCGCTCTTCCAGAATCAGCACCTGAGTGCGACTCATGCTGGTACACAAAGCGTGCATAAAGAGAGCGGGGATCGCCGCCACAAGGCCGAGCACCGTTGTCATCAAAGCCTGTGAAATACCGCCAGCCATGTCTTTGGGATCACCCGCACCCGAAAGCGCCAGCGTTTCAAATACCGAGATCATCCCCGTCACCGTACCCAGCAGCCCCAACAAGGGCGCGACGGCGGCGATCAATTTGATCCAGCCAATGTAGCGATTGAAAACGGGGACTTCATTTGCAATGGCCTCTGACAAGTGCAGCTCAAGTGTTTCCGTATCGGCGTCTTTGTTTTTATCAAAAGCCGCCATAACGCGACCGAGAGGGTTGCCGCTATCCGCTTTATCACTCGCCATTTGCTTCTTGATTTTTCCGCCTAGGCCCAACAGCACGACAACGCGCCAAACACCCAACAACAAGCCAATGCCACCGATGGCAATGATGATATAGCCAATCGCCCCACCTTGATCGATGCGCTCACTCAACTCGGGCGACTGCACCATGATTTCCAACAGGGTACCGCGCGAGGGATCAATCCAAACCCCAGTCAGCTCGCCCGCACTCGCGGAGGCCAAATCGTCATTGGGGCTGGTGTAACGACCTGCGGGTTGCTTGGCCAACTCGATCAACTGCTCGGCTTCGCTGTCCCACTTGAGGAAGCGCTCGCCCGCGATGGCGCCGAATCCACCAATGCGAACAACGTCTTCCTGACCGCTCTCGCCATTAGGTGCAACCACGGTGGCAGAGTAGCGCGCCACCTGACCGCTGTAGGTCATCTCACGTTGCATTTCAAACCAGAGTCGCTCCAGCTCCTCCACCGACGGCAACTTGGATGAAGAGCCGGTTTTTTCAATCAGTTCGGTCAAAAAGACGCCGCGATCGTCAACCTGTGAACTAATCACGGAGTTATCAAAGGCACCTTTGGTTTCGCCCGCCACTTGCTGAAGCACACCAAACAACTCCTTCAATGTCCCCATACGCTCGTCCAAGCGCGCCTGTTCTTCAGCCAGCGTCTCTTCATTTTTTGCGTAGACACTTTCTAGCTGAACGCTGCGGTTTTGCAGTTGATCCCGCTCACTGGTCGCTTGACGAGTCAAGCGCTCTTGTTCAGATTTTTTCTCGCGAAATTCCTGCAGTCGCTGTTGATATTGCTGTGAATCTCGCACCTTGCCTTGCTGCACGAGTTTGAGCAGCTCATCCAAGGTATTCGCTTGTGACTGTGACGCTGAAAAACCCAGCGCAAATACAACAGTCAGTGAAAAAATAATGCGTTTCATGACTCGGCTTCTCATCACTGGGCCTCTTTATTTGCGGTAACGGGAGCGGCGACAGGCACCTTGATTAAATCCGGAGCGGCTTGCTCGCGAGCGATGCGAATACCTTGAGCCACGCGACTCTTATACTCGCTACCCAGTGGTGACCACTGACCCGCCTGTTGATCCCACGCGCCGACGGCTTGGCCATCGAGGCTTTGATACATCAAAGAAATGCGCCCCACACGCAAGAAGTCGACGGCTTTTTGCGTACCGTCAATCGTCAACTCACCGCGGTAGGCTTTAATCGTGCGCCCGTAAGTCATTTCCGTTTGATACGCCTCCATGACCTTGCGAAACTTTTCCGCGGCCGAGACATCCGCTCGATCCATCAGTGCTTTTAAATTTTCGACGCGAGCCGTGCGCTCCTCTCGCATAAACGGAACATCGGCTTTTACAAACTGTTCAATCGAATCAATCATTTTCAACATCAAAGGCACGACTTGACGTTCAATCAGTGTTACTTGTTTGATGCTGTCTTCAATTTGCTGCAGCTCTTCTTCTTGAGCAGTGACCTGGCGGCTCATTTGTTTTACATACACATTTAAGCCTTCGATCTCTTTGACTAAACGGTAGTAATCGCGCGTTTCTTCGCGAATGCTACTGTCCAGTTGATCAATTTGATTTTGCTGCGATTGCGCCGCCTGAGTTCGCGCCACTTCGCTGTTGATGGCTTTGTCTAAATCACTGGCCTGGGACGCACCAGAGACTGCCGCCAAGGCAATAAAACAGAGTGCTGTCGGCTGTAAAGCCCACTTTGCACTCCGTGAAAAAAAGTCGAGTTTTAACATTGAGATCCGCTCCGACGATCAGGAAATCGATGAACAAAAAAGATTGAGATACACCTCAAAACTAGGCGCACAATATAGGCAGAAAATGTGACAAGACCGTTACAAGGCAGTAACTTGATGATGAAGTTTGAAACATAAAAAAACGGCGCCCGAAGGCGCCGTTTTGTGATTTAAGGCTTAGGCCTTATTTACAGTGTGCCGTCCAATGTCCAGCCAGCCCACCAAGCATCAGCAGCAGCCGTACCGGGCTCAACAGCACCGACATAGTTTGTGGCTTCAAAGAATGAAGTGTTGTTTTGCTCTGTTGGCTTGCCAGAAGCAACAGAAGCGTTCGATGTCAATGCATAAGCAGCATTTACATCTACATTCACTTCGTTGAAATCAAATGTAGCAGCGTTAACACCATTACCAGTGGCATTTTCAACCGCTGCAGTAGCGGCATCGCACACGTTACCAGAGAAGCCATTAACAGTACCTTGGTTCATCGTCTCAGTGTCTTCAATCAAAACACAAGTGTCGGCATTGACAACAGCAGAGTTCATGATGCCGCCAATAGTGCCCTTCTTGAAGCGCCAAACTTGGCTAGCAGCGGGATCAGACACCCATGTAACATTCGCCAAACGAGGATTAGACATAGGCAGATCATCGTTGGAATCACCGGCATTGTCTGCCTCGATACCATTACCAGCGCCCGTGGGGTGAGTCACCAACACATACTGCAAGCCGCCGATAAATCCTTCGTCCCAGTCGATGCTGTCATCGTTGTTGCCTGTGAGAACAAGGTTTTTAACATTGACCGCACCACCGAAGAACTCGATGCCATCGTCTTGGTTACTGTTGATTTGAACATTCTCAATCGTAGTACCAGTACCAACAGACATGAGTGTCAGGCCATTGATCTCATTATCAGGAGAGACCTCAAAGCCACCCTCAGTGATGATGAGGTATTTGATTGAACCACTGTTATCTGTGTTGTCGTCGCCACCGAAGTAGTTGACACCACCTTCACCAAAGAGGTTACAGGGATCAGCGGCATTACATTTGTTGTTTTGAGCGAAACCCTGAACAACAAGGCCGCCCCACTCACCAGTACCATCAAAACCGTCGTCGTAAGAAGACATAATGATAGGAGCGTCTGCTGTACCCTCAGCCATGATTTTTGAACCGCGGGTAATATTCAGTGCAGCGCCTTTTTCAGAGCGAAAGTGAACACCTGGCTCCACAGTCAGTGTGACACCATTGTCTTTTACATCTAATACGTCATTATCTGATTCGAGCTTATTGTTGCCCTCGCCTACAGATACAATGCCTTTCAACTGATAGATGAAGTCAGTCGTTAGCGTGGCGTCTGCTGTAATAACACCCGACAGACCACAGACCTCTTTACCATCCAGTGTTTCGCCCGTTTTGATACCAACATCAGCACAAGCAGTTTCAGTGTCCGGCGTATCAGGAGTGTCGCTGCCGCCATCGCTGTCGCTGCATGCTGTCAGCATGGCAGACGAAAGCACTACAGCACTTAAGCTAAGTTTTGAAAAAGCGTTCATTTTGTTACCCCACATAGGTTTTAAATAAATAGCGGGGGTCATCCTACCCCCGCCATATTTCATCTTTTTTACGGTTTTTTAAAATTGATATTTCAAACCAAAATTTACGGACATCCCTTTGGTGTAAACATCAAAATCTTCCTGCCCAATCTTTCGCTCCACTTCTTCATCCAACAGATTACCCACTTCATAAGACATGCTGAGCTGATCTGAAACGGTTTTAACAACATTAAAATCCATTTCTATACGAGCTTGTTTGATAACATTAGGCACGCCCAGAGGCGATACAGAATCGATACTCTCGCCTTCTCGGTTCATAACGAGTGTGTATTCTGTGCCGCTTGAAAGATCGTCCACACCGACTTGCAGATTCATGAGGTTTTCTGGTTGGCCTTGCAGATTTTGAGTTCGGGTTTGGCCCGATGTTTCGATGACCACTTCCGAGTCGATGAATGCGAGGTTCCCCGATACAAACCACAGATAACCTCCCTGTTCGAATTCTTTTCGAGCATCCAGCTCGACACCTGAGATGACACCATCGGAGCCGTTTGCATAGCTAAAGAAAAATTTGTTGCCAGCACCGGGCAGAAGCACTTTTTCGATGGGGCGATCAATCGATTTGTGGAAAAGGGCCAGCGTTACACTTTCAGTTTCGGAGTAATAATACTCGCCACGAATATCGATGTTATCCACTGGCGTTTTCTCCAGCTGGCTATTCCCTGTAATCGTGTCGCCACTTTCAATATCGACAAATTGCGCCTCAGCCAACTCCCTGAAGTCGGGACGGTTGACGCTTTGGTAGTAACCAAAACGATATTGCATACTCTCGTTTTGGATATATGTCGCAGAGAAGGATCCATAGGCATCATCGTCTTCGGCTCTGCCCTCTACCAGTAGGTCGCTATTTGAACGCGCAGCGGCGAAGGTGGTGCCTGTTTGCGCGGTATTGACAACAATATCGGAGTCTTCAATGCGAGCACCGGCATTCAATCTCCAGTTCAGCCCCAGTTCCAAGTCAGCGCCTAGGTAATAGCTAAAGTAATCCCATGTCGCATCATAGACATCAGTAACACTGGTTTTACTAGTGATTGTGTAGTCACCATTTTCAATCGTTGCATCGTTGATTAACTCATCCACGCTGAATGTGTCTGTTGGGATTTGACTACCAAGATTTGACTGATACCCCAATCGAGTCGTTTCAGCGTCTCGTTCACGATTAAAGAATGACAGTCCATACAGCCCTTTCAATACATAATCATCACCGCTTAACAGTACGCTCGATAAGTCGACACCGAAATCGGCGCTATCGTCTTCTATCTCAGTAAACGATCGGTCCACTGTGCTGACAAACAAACGGTAATTATCTTGATCTTTGTCGGCCTGGAAGCTATAGCTGGCGCGATCGGGAATATTTAGCGTTGCCTTGGATAAGGTGGCACGCCAATCCAATTCCGTCTCAGCAAAATCAAAGAACAAGTGCTCGCCGGTAAATTGTTGCACCATAAATTCGCGCTCATACCAAGAGGTCAGGTAGTTCTGCATGTCTCGGTTTTGCTCCGTCTGGAAGCCAGACTGGACTTCTGTTTCTGCGGTTGACTGCCTCAACAACATAGTATTTGAATTGATTTCGTGATCGCCCGAAATCCATCCCACAGAACCGGCTAAACCTAGATCGACATCGTTCAATGTGCGCTGGTAGTCATAACTTTCGTCAATGGCCAACTCCCCAGTGCTCGCGTTCGCTAGCAGGTAGCTGGTCTCTTTGGCGTCGTCTTGATGGCTCCATTTGTTAGAGAATTTGACGGAGAACAAATACCCCAATTCACCCATATCATTCTGATAGGAGTTACCTTGACCGTATTCAACAGAAATATCGGGGTTCACTTTTTGGCTCGAAAGATCCAGTGGTCTCGAAGTCAGATCTTTAGACGCCGCTCGCTCTAAATCGCTAGTGGGGAATGTGCCTTCGCGCTCTGTACGCTCAAACTCAGAGACAGCTCCCGACATATCTCGGCTACTGACACCAAAGCCAAAGAAATCTCCACTCTCACTTTCTCCCAGTTCTTTGTTACTGCCCGTCAGACCAAACGTACCCCCGAGTGACAAAGACAGCTTGCTTTCATAGTCCGCCGGGAATTTGCGCGTATTCACTGTAATGGCTCCCCCGGTTGAGCCAGAGGGCGTATCTACGGAGCGCGATTTCTGTACTTCGAGCCCTGAAATCACACTCGATGGAAATATGTCGAGCGGCGCCACGCGACGACTTGGGTCAGAGCTTGGAATATTGCCCCCGTTGAGCTGCACCGTGTTGTATCGTGGGTTGAGCCCTCGTACCACGGCGTATCGACCGCCCTCAATGGAGACGCCAGCCACTCGCTTGAGCGCGGACGCGGCATTGGAATCACCAAACCGAGATAGCTGCTCGGCACCAATGGCATCCAGTACCGCACTGGAATCGCGCTCAGAGGCGGTCGCCGTGCTGGGAATATAGCTGCCCACAGCGACGACTTCTTCAATCACGCTGTCGCCTGACATGCTCATGGTCAAATTGATTTGACTGGCGACATTAGAAATCACCCGCACATCGTCAATATCGCGATTGCCGTACTCGGGGTGAGCCACTTTGAGCTGATAGCTACCGCGGGGCAACTCTAGAGCGAAGAAGCCGTCTTGATCTGTCGCCGCCGCTACTTCCGTGCCCGCGACGGAAATTCTCGCGTCGACGACACCACCGCCCGTTTCTGCCGACGTCACCATGCCTGAAATATTGCCTAGTGCGGGCGTTTCCTCTTGGCCGGGCACATAGGCCTGTACTTCTGCTAGCGCTTCACCTGCGATGAGCTCAACCTGAACTTCGGCACTTTGATCGGCGCTCAAACTAAATTCGGTTTCGCCCACCCAAGCACCGAGTTGAGAGAACTCGGCAAAATGATCGCCACCCTGGCTGTCAAAAACGGCAAAACCATTTTTTCCGACCAATTGTTTATCGCCATCAAATGTAACGGCTACATTATTAACCGCCGCCCCTTCTTCTGTGACATAAAACACCACTTCGCCGGCAGCAATTTGTGATGTCAGAAGCACCCCGCTTAGAAACACGGGTAACTTTAAAAAATTCATGTGGACTCCTCAGTTCATCTCAGCAATACGGCGGTCAAAAACACCAACCAGCGTGCCGAACCTTAGAAGAGTCTTGTTACGATGGTATTAAACGGAACTTCAAAAAACCGATAAAAAGCCCACAAAACAGGCTCGCTTGTCATGGAAATGACATATTCATTAAGGCGCATTTTCGCTATAGTGCGAAGTCAACCAATATTTAAAAAACACTGCTACTGCTACTAACTTGCATGGAACGCACACAGGGGGACCTGAGAAGTAATGAATACCGTGCAACGTGAAGACCGCCAGTTCGGCGATTTAAAAGGTGAGATTTTTTGGCTAACCACGGCCGAGCAGGGCTTGATTGCCGTCACCCATCTACCCGCCTCAGGCGATGGCCCCAACACCCCAGTGGTCATGCTGCCCGGCATGTTTAGCAACCGTCGCTTCTGGCTTTCTGACAAAGGTATTGGCTTTGCGGCCGCACTCAGTGCCGCAGGCTTTGACTGTTGGATGATGGAGCGCCGAGGTCTGGGCGAATCGGGTAAAGAAGGCTACTTAAAAGCGGGCCTAGGCCAGTGTACAAAATACGATCTGCCCGCGGTGCAAGGCCTTGTTCAAGCGCACAATGAACAACCCGCCTTTTGGGTAGGGCACTCCTTTGGCGGCGTTCTGATTGCTGGCAGCTTGGCTCGCGGTGCGTTAAATGGCGAGCACGTAGCGGGCTTGGTCAACTTCAGTTCACAACTCACGGTGGGCAAGCCTTTTCTCAACTGGCCCTTGAGCACAAGCATTTACGCATCGACGAAAGTGCTAAAGCATTTTCCTTCCAAGCTACTTAAAATGGGGCCAGAGAATGAGCCCCCGCAAACCATGCGCGACTGCGTTCGATTAGTAAAATCCGCCAAAAGCCATAAAAAACCCAACTATTGGACAGGCTTTGACCACATCACTGCCCCAGTTTTAGCTTTTGGCTCCGTCGGTGACACGGTCGATCCTGCCGAGGGCTGTCGCGAGCTCATGGTGAGAATGAACAGCAGCGATGCCAAGTTCGTTTTACTCGGCAAGGCCCACGGCCACCGACAAGATTACGATCACGTTGGCATGGTCATCAGCAAAGATGCACAGCAGGAAGTTTGGCCTATGATCATTCAATGGATGACCGACCGAAGCGGCAAAAAATAGAGAATCATAAAAAAGCCCCGCACAGCGGGGCTTTTCGTCTAGCCAACCAAACATCGACTCACTAGGAAACGAGTTTGTCTTTAATCGATTTAAAGCCACTCTCGATAGAGTCCGCCAAGCCTTTCACTTGGCTCTGAATTTCGTCCAGCATATCCTCAGATGCATTTTGAGCCTCTTGTAGGCGATGCGACAACTCTGAACGTTTTTCGCGCAACTCCAGCTTGTTGCTCTCCCAAGTATGGCGAACATCCTCGTTTGCCTTTTCCAATTTGGTATCCAAAGAGCTTAATTCGCGATCCACTTCATCAATTTTGTTTTCAATGTTGCGAATAATCTCATTTTTCTTACTCATTATTTACGCTCCTGTTGTGAGGGTGAGTCACTAGCGAAACATAGAGCCGTTAAAAAATCGTGAAACTTACTTTAACTGTTGTAAACCATCGTAAAGCCAATAACGACCTATCCATTTTTTGCGGACAAAAAAACGGCCTCAAAAGAGGCCGTTGAGTGGATATTCAATCTACTTCGATCAAGCCAGATCTTTTAACCTAAATTCTGCAATCTGTGTTTTTTCGTAGCTCAAACACCTTAGATGACCGATTGAAAGTCATTCACTCTGATATTCGGACAAGGATTGAGATTAGCTTGGCAGTAATCATTGCGTTGTTTGGTTAAATGGCGACCTATTTTCCGATTTTGGTATTCAGTAGGCAATAGGAGCGCTTGGCCCTGTTTGAAAGCCACTTATTTTTATCGTTTTGGCGGAAATTTTATGGTTAGGCTTCGCTAATAAATGATAACTTCAGCCAAGCATCCCATTCACTGGGATAGAGATGCTTATCGGGTATTTTTACCTTCAGTTGATTACTTCCAGTAAGCAGCTGTCCTGCAGTCCGAACCAGAAATGCGCGTATCGTCTGGATTTCCCAACGCCTTAGTGTGCGATGGTTGCTGATAAGTGCCATCCACCGAATGGTGTTGTAGGCAAGCACAGCGCTTTGAAACATGAGTGAACTAGCGACAAAGTCGTGGCTTTTCAAGTGTGCCAGGCCCATCTGATTCTTCGCTTCATCCAGCCAGGTTTCACAGGTCGCGCGCTGACCGTAGGTTTTGTGTGCTTGCCAAGGCGTTAATCGCTCGGTGGTGACATAACAGAAATAGTCATAAACCGGCTCGATAATCAGAGACTGTTGTGGTCCTTCTTTTTTCACTTTTGCAAGACGCCTAACCGCAATGAATCGTCGGGACCGTGACCACTTACCACAGGCATGAGTGAACTCACACTGCTCCCACCCCGGGCAATTTGAAACCGCCTGCCAAGTTTGTTTATCAAGCAAAGCGCTCAGTCCTTTCAGCTTCACCTTGATGAGATAGCCGTGGCCACCTTGCTCCAGCCAGTCCATCAACTCGCCAGAGAAGAAACCGGAATCTCCTCGGAACAGCATGCGCATTCGCGGAGGCATCTGCACGGCTAATTGTTTCATAAACTCGACGATACCATTACTGGTGTAAGCGCTTCCGGTTCGCAACCAGGCTTGTAGAATCTCCTTCGTGTGACTACTAAAGGCGACCAGCGGATGATAGGAAAGGGCTCCTTTCTTCGCAGCATTGTAGCCTTTTGCCGCTCCTTCCTGTCGACCAAAGACCGTTTTCACGGTAGAGTCGACATCAACCCATGAACGGTAAAAATCACCGGGTTGCATCGCCCCACTTTTTAGGCAACGCTCCCATACTCGATGACGTAGTCGGTGATTCACTTCTTCCAGTTGCGCCACATGCTTCTGTTTACCTTGCCGGAAAATTCGCCCCAGCGTGCTGTCATCCGGCACAGACAACCAACCGCTAACATCGCGCAACACTTGATCGGACCAGACAGCAACCACTTTTAAAAGGGAATTGGCTCCCGCAATCATGCCCAACAATGTCATGAAAACGGAGTCGGTGAGACTATAGGTGGCATTGTCACCACGCTGAAAGTGGATATGCTTATCGCAAACGTCATTGAATCCGAGTTGATTTAGAAAATGAACCGCAGGGATGACCCCAGCTTGGCTGGTGAGCCCTTTGCCTGAGGACTGATAGCGGATTTTTGGGGCTGGTTTTCGGGCAGATTTCTTAGTATTCTTACTCATGGAAAAGGTGACTCTACTTTAATTGTTATTTGGTCGTAACTAATTGAAGTAGTTTACCTTTTCCTCCTTTCATTGTTAAATTCTGCAGAATTTAGGTTTAATTTTTTCAGAACGCGCAATTTGGCTTTATTATGTGCTGGCTTGGCGGGAATCGTAATCTCTTCCCCAGTAGCGGGGTTTCGGCCGGGGCGAGCAGCGCGACGAGCTACGCGATCAATTTTAAACTGCGCCATACCTAAAAAGTTAAACTTCTGTACGCCTTTCTTTTTCAGGTGCAATGTAATGATTTCTTCTAATGAATCGAGTACTGCTTTGACATCATTTTTAGTGAGTCCCGTTTGATCGGCGATGTAACTAACCACTTGAGCCGTCGTAAATGGCTTTTCAATTTTAACTCTAGGCACTGATCTCTTCCCCTTGGATGTTGGTGATGCTCGCTATTTTGCACGCCTTGCCAACAAGCTGACAAGGGCTTAAAGGTCTGTTTATCGCATTTCGTCGGATTTTATCCTTTTTTGTCCCCCACTGAGGCTTCGATAATGCGGACTATCGGTTCTCTGTGACTTCGAGGAATTTCCAAAGCGGCATAGAAGTCTTTGGGGTTGTGTACACGCACACGCTCAAAACCCAAGCGCTGAAACGCCTGCTTCACCGATTGAGCATCCGAATAGTGCAGCGCCGTTTTTCCCCGCGCTGCGACACTCAACACTTTCACACCCACTTCAGCCCACAATTTGCCGCCACCCCACTGAGGCTGGCTGACTAAATCGCTCATATAAACGCCCACTTTAAAGGGGCGCAGGCAAGCAGCCAAGCGCTTCCACACCGTTTCGATGGTCTTCGTGGGAAAGTAATTGACGAGGCCTTCGGTAATCACCAGTAAGGGCTTATCGACATCGAACTCGCGATCAATCAATGCCTGCATAGAAGCATTGCCCGCCGTTTCTAAAATATTGATGGGCAAGACGCGATGGTGCTCGTTCAAGCGCCCCATACCATCGAGCAATTGGCGCTTGCGCTCGGCCATGGCGGGTAGGTCGGCCTCAATATAGTGCAAATTTTCACCGGGGTACTTGCGCTTAAAACGCGTGCCGCGCGGGGATAAACCGCAGGCGATTTCCAGCACCTGCAGTTCACCGTGCTCGCTCAACAGTGACTCGATACGATGGTCAATCAGGCGGTGGCGCTGGAGCAGCATGGTCTCCAAGTCTTGGCCGAGCAATGCTTTGGCCGCGTGGTCAGCCGCCCAAAGCGCGCGATAACTCGCTTTGCCTTGGGGCGTCACAAAAGCGGGCTCAGACAATCCATTCCGATACCACACATAGCCCGTGTAATGAGCGGTAATGCTAATTCGCGATGTATCTTCCGCCATAAAAGTCTCTTCAATCAACAAATGCCTTGCTAGCAGGCATCATAGCTCAGCTGGCTCAGCTTCATAGCGACAAATGCGTCAAAGTCGCCATAAAAATACAATCGTATTTCATGGGTGACCTCATGAGTTAAAATAAAAGCCTCATTCAAACCCTTCTAAACTTTAATCGTGTCACACACTCTGTTCGATACAGCGCGCATTCAGTTTATCGACGGCGAACCACACAGTCTTCGCTTTGATGATGTCTATTACAGCCGAGAGAACGGTCTCGCTGAAAGCCGCTATGTATTCTTGGAGCAGAACCAATTGCCCCAGCGATTCGCCGCGATGTCAGCACAGCAAACTCACTGCATTGCTGAAACGGGGTTTGGCACAGGGTTGAACTTTCTCGCCGCCTGCCAGTGTTTTCTAGAGGCCGCACCCACCACCACCGCCCTACACTACATCAGCATTGAGCGCTTTCCCTTAAATCGCCAAGAACTACGGCAAGCACTGTCTCCATGGAAAGAACTGGCCGAAGAAGTGGATCACCTGCTACAGCACTACCCCTGCGCCACACCGGGTTACCATCGCCTCGCTCTCTTTCAGGGACGCGTTTTTCTCACGCTAATTTTTGGCGATTCGGGGGTTGAATTACCCAGGCTTGCTCAACGTGGGCAAGGCCCCGTCGACACCTGGTTTCTCGATGGTTTCGCCCCGTCTAAAAATCCCGACATGTGGACCAGCGACCTGTTCTCACACATGGCGAGACTCAGCGCCCCGCAGGCGCACTTCGCCACCTTTACGGCGGCGGGTTTTGTTCGCCGCGGCCTAACTGCCGCCGGCTTTAAGGTAGACAAGCGCCCGGGGTTTGGCCGAAAGCGCGACATGTTGGCCGGCTATATAGAACACGACGCAGCCTCTGGCGAACGGCGCTATCCCTTCAGCGACAAGCCGTGGTTTATCAGTGCCGAGCCCACTGGCTCGGTGAACGGATCGATAGAGGGTTCGAAGGGTGAATCGACCCACCACTCCATCAAGAGCGTCGCCATTGTCGGCGGCGGTCTCGCTGGCTGCACCACCGCCCGAGTACTTGCTGAGCGCGGGCTCCAAGTCACCGTCTTCGACCGCGCCAGCGAGCCAGCGAGCGAGGCCTCGGGCAATCGCGCTGGCGTGATCTACCCGAGCTTTAGCCCACACGACTCCGCGCAATATCGCTTTTACCAGCAGGCCTATCTACATGCGGTGCGCCAAATTGGACAATGGCTCGATGACGATGGCCTCCACTGGTCGCGCTGTGGCGTGCTACAGCTGGCCACTGATGCCAAAAGCGCCCAGCAGCAAGAACAACTGGCTCTAAGCTCGCTCTGGCCAGACGAAGTGTTAACCGCCGTTGACGCCAAACAGGCAAGCGAAATAGCCCACGCGGCCATCCACCAATCGGGCCTCTTTTTCCCCCAAGGTGGCTGGCTCTACCCCAAGGCGCTGTGCCGCGCCGCACTCGACCACCCCAATATAGCGTGGCGCGGTGATTGCGACATTCAATCATTGAAACGAGTCGAGCAGCAGTGGCATTTGCAAAGCCAGAGCGTTCACACAGCGGATGCCGTCGTCATTGCCAACGCTGGAGCCGCCGAGCCATTGCTCCAAGCGTTCGATGTTCCCCTTCCACTGCGCCTTATTCGCGGCCAAGTTAGCCGCGTCAAAAACAGCGCTGAAAGTAAAGCGCTCAACACAGTCATCTGCCATAAAGGCTATATCACGCCCGCTATCGATGGCCGACACGAAATTGGCGCGACCTTTAACTTAAAAGACTTGGCCACCGAACTTCGACTAGAAGACCACCAACACAATTTCGACCAGCTGACTCACCACCTACCCACACTGAGCGAACACCTGCCACTATCACAGCACAGCAACTCAGAGGGTCGCGTCGGCTTTCGCTGCCAAACGCCCGACTATTTGCCCATGATTGGTCGCTTACCCGATGCGCATTTTTATCACCGCGAATACACGGCTCTGGCCAAAGGTATGAAGCAGGCTCTGCTGGCACCGGGGCAATCCCAGCCTCGACTCTTTCTGAATGTGGCCCACGGCTCACGGGGCATTACCAGCAGCTGTCTAGCGGCCGAGATTATCGCCAGCGATCTTCTGGGTGAACCCGCCCCTGTCGACCAAGAGTGCCTCAACGCCCTACACCCAGCACGTTTCTTGGTCCGCGCCATAAAAAGACAACGATAATATTTGCCTTTTAATAAAAGCGGACTCTTTTAAACATTGCTAAAAAGTCGCAACTTGCCTAGCCTTGATGGTTGGTACTGGGGGTCAAATGCATATAACAAAATCCGCGATTGAGGCCGATACAAACCAACCTGCGGCTGAAAAAACCGCTGAGAAAGCACTAGATCACTACAGCGCTCGCGATCTTAGGCATTTGCTAGCGGCACACCCGTTGACGTTGTTTCGATTGCCCAAGCCACTTGAGTTTGCCTTTCACTCCCACGCTAGAAAAAGCGCCGCAGACTGGCTCAAAAAGTCGATTTACGCGTTAATCCTGATCTATTTGATCGTTGTCCTACCCGTGGGTTTTCTGAGCTCTGGCGAAGCACTGTCACTGTGGTTTCAGTTGGCTGTTATGCCCATTGGTGTCGTGCTGTGTTGGGTGTGGGCCGTCGCCCAGTTAAAGCGTGCTCACCGCTATGTGGAAGCGGCGTTAACCTTGGGCGTCACGACTTGCCTCAGTGGCACGATTCTATGCACATTCATACTTGGCTTTGACTTTTTTGGCGTCATCGCCGCTTTTGAAAGTATTTATATTATTCTAATCGCCTTCTCGGTGTTAAAAATTGGTGCCATTCTCTCTCTGGCGAGCTGCTTAGGCGCCTTTGTTATCGCATGTATCGGTGCTTGGTGGGTGGATGCCAGTATCGACGGCTTACTCGCCCTGTTGTTCTTTGGTGTGCCCCTAGCCATCTGTGCGCTCAATGGCTTAATGCTGGAGTTCGCCGCCCGCAAAGATTTTTTGCAAACCCTCTGCCACCAAAAAGAAAAGACCCATATAGCCCAGCAATTTCAGCAATCGGGGCTCGGCCGCACAGAGACCAATGTAGCCATTCAGCAACTGCTGGAACGGACCTGTGAACACATGGGGTGGCTGCTAGGCCGTGCCAAGTATGTCAATCAAGGCCAAGTGGGCGGCTTGATTACCCAGCACGTGGCGAGCGAGGTCAGCGCCCCTATCGGCGCCACGCTCAATACCTTTTGGCCCGAGCGGAGCACCGCCAGCTTTGTCACTAAAGCGGCGGCCTCTGGCCTCAATGCCCAAGAGGCACACGCCATTCACCTGGGCGAGCAGAAACAGTCGACCCATCTCGTCTTTCCCGTGGTGCACGCCGACCGCTGTGTGGCCGTACTTGAATTTATATCGCCTCGTCTAGAGGCACTCGACACCCACGCCAGTGCGCTGATGGAACAAATTGTTCAGCAGTGCAGCCAAGTGATCGGGCGAAAAAAGCAACAGCGCGCACTGCAACAAATCGCGCTCAAAGACCGCCTTACAGGCCTGCCCAACCGCAGTGCTCTCATTGGCCAAATACAGCGCTATATCGATAAATCTTTGGAAGACAGCAACCAGAGTCACTGCGCCCTGCTACTCATGGGCATCGATTCATTTAAAACCATTAATGAACGACATGGGCAGCCCTATGGCGATCAATTATTAACCATTTTAGGGCAGCGCCTACGACATCACTTGCCCCAGCACTACTCGGTATTTCGAATCAGTAGCGATGAATTTGCCATTCTCGCACCCTACGTTGACAGCAACACATCCCTGCAAACATTCATCGATCACGCCCGCAAAGTGATGAATCAAAAAATCACCATTCAGGACGAGAGTGTTTCCATTACCTGCGGCTACGGCGTCACGGCTAGCTTTAATGGTTATCAAACGGGTGAAAATATGCTCGATGATGCCATCATGGCGATGCATATAGCGAAACAACAGGGCCACAACAAAGGGCTCGTCTTTGAAGAGAGTATGCGCAGCAATATCCTCAAACGACACCAGCTCATTGAGGATCTGCGTAGAAATTTACTCGGCGACGAGAACAACAACCCGCTGTACTTGGAGTATCAAGCCATTGTCTCGTCCGATACCGGGCGCACCAGCGGCTTCGAGGCTCTAGTGCGCTGGCAACATTCGCAATATGGCAAAATTCGTCCCGACGAACTGATTGAGCTAGCTGCGGATAGTCAGCAATTGTCGGCGCTCACCTACTGGGTGCTCAACACCGCCGCCCAACAGCTTGGCGAGTGGCAAAACATTGACCCCAACCTGACAATGAGCGTCAACATATGTGCAACCTTTTTTGCGCAAGACGACTTAGTTCACGACATCATTGATACGCTAGAGCGACATCACGTCCAGCCATCGACTCTGCGGCTGGAAATTACGGAATCCGAAATTATCGAACACATCAGCGAGTCGATGAACAACCTGAATCGCTTACATCAGGCCAATATTCCTGTGTATTTAGACGATTTTGGGACGGGCTATTCCTCGTTTCACTACTTGGCCAGCTACCCCATCCACACTTTAAAAATCGACAAAAGCTTCATGCACGATATCGAACGCGATGAGAAAGGCGGTATTGTCGTGAAAAACATCATCACTCTGTGTCGGGACCTCGGCCTTGCCGTGATCGCCGAAGGCGTGGAGAATAAGCGCCAAGCACAGTTTCTTAAGCAACTGAATTGCGATTATATACAGGGTTATCTGTACTCAAAGCCCTTGCCCAAAGACGACGCCGTACAACACATTGGAAAACAGTTAACGGCCAACACAGCGCCCGTTTAGCGCACACTCAAAGGACGACACCATGCCTGCTAAAAAATATAAAGAAGCCCTAGAACTCACCCCCCACCCCGAGTGGGCGCAACAGTTTTGGGACGACCTTGTGCCCCTTAAAAACAAAGTGGCACAGCACCGACTGTTTCGCGAAATGGCGGACGGCAGTCTGTCTCTGGAGCGCTTCCGCCGCGCTTTGCTGAACTTCTATCCCCTCGTGGAGAACTTTCCCAAGTACATGGGGCAGCATCTCGCTAAAACGCGCCCCGGCATTATGCCCGGCCATGAGGAAGCCAAAATCTGGTTGATCGACAACATTCGCGTCGAGCAGCGCCACGCTTTTTGGTATCAAGACTGGGCAGAGGGCTTTGGCATTGAGATAGAGGCACTCGAGCGCTGCGAGCCACCGGCGGCCATGGATGCCATCAACCACTTTTTGTGGAATATGGGGGCGCACGGCTCTCTAGAAGAGGGTCTCGCGGCGACCAACCTCGCCGTCGAGTGGGCGACGGGGGAGTGGAGTCAACAAGTGGCCAAAGGCATTCGCCGCTACACCGAGCATGACACCATCACGATTAACCGCCGCACAGAGGCGTGGCTGCGCGCCCACGCCGCCTACGACGACGAACACCCCTATGAGGCCATGGAACTGATTAAACGCACGGCCACCACCGACGATGCCAGAACTCGCGCCTTCAAAGCGGCACAGCGCGGGTTAGAATATTACATACTCGCCCTAGACGACTGTTACGATCCCCTACTGGGCTAGCGTCTGATAGCTTCAGCTTACTGGCGCGGAAGACGCTGGTTCACCAGTGCTGCGCCCTCCAAGGGCTCGGTGCTGCGCATTGGATTGATATCTAAACCACCGCGCCGCGTGTAACGTGCATAAACGCGCAGCGATTCGGGACGACACTGGCGCAAAATATCCATAAATATTTTTTCCACACAGGGTTCGTGAAATTCGTCGTGCTGCCGAAAGCTCACCAAATAACGCAGCAGACCCTCACGATCAATCGCCGCCCCCCGATAGCGAATTTGCACGCTGGCCCAATCGGGCTGTGAAGTGATGCGACAATTACTCTTTAGCAAGTGTGACACCAGCGACTCCTCAACCACCGCTCCCTCGGCGTGCAGATAGTCGCTGCGCGGTGAGTCCACAACCTCTTCATCGGCAAATTCAATATCGAGGCCATCGATGCACTCGCCCTCTAAAGCTGCGATTGCAGTGCCCTCGAAGCACTGCAATGCATCGAGCTGACACGTCACAGGCCTTCCCACCGTTTGCGATAAATCGCGAGCCACCGCCGCCTGTACATCGTCAAGGTGCTCGAAGCGCGTTTGGTTGAAACTATTTAAGTACAACTTAAACGACTTGCTCTCCACCATATTGGCAGAGTCACAAGGCACGCGAACCGTGGCCACCCCCACACAAGGCTTGCCCTTGGCATTCAACCAAGAGACTTCGTAGGCAGTCCAAATGTCTTCACCGTAAAACGGCAAGGCACTGGCGGACAGGCCTAAGTCGTCTCGCGCCAACTGCCGTGGAATAGCCTGCAATTGCCGTGGCTCGTAGTGGCGAGGGTAGCTCACCGCGCGGCCGAGCACCCAGTGGTTTTGATCGGGGGGAACATCACTCATAGCGGGATTTTATCCCATTCCCAGCGCGGGCAGTAGCGAGAGGCCAGCGTCTGGGTTTTAAGCAGGCCCTGATATACAATAAGACGCATGTTTTCTCTGCGTCGCTACTATCGAGACCTACGCCGCCACTTTGCCATTAGTCAGCTGCAAAGCCGTTTTGATAACAAGGTGGAAGAAGTGCAGTCCCTGATGGCGGAGGGCCAGATCAAGGCTTCCGGCGACGCGCTGGTAGAGGCGGAAAGGCTGCGCAAAGAAATCGAAGCGTTAGAGGGTGTCGAAGCGCCTAGCGAAGAAGAAATCACTGAAAAGCTCAACACTCAGCACAAGCAATAAACGCCGTTTCCTCTCAGGCCCGCCGTCACTCGCGCAAACTAATCGCTGGGGAAAACCACTCGACGAATGCTCGAATACAGTGGTGCCAAACGGCTATAGAGCTTGCCGTACACATTTTTATACAGCGATTCATACATGGCCTGAGCTTCTGCGTTCGGCATAAACACATCGCCTTGGCGCGTCATCTGCTCCATCGCCTGCTGAATACTGCTGAACCACCCCAGGCCCACGGCCGCAATAATGGCCGCTCCCAAGCCCGATGTCTCGTAAGTATGTGGCCGCTCCACCGGCAGACCAAAGACATCCGCGGTAATCTGCAAGGCGGCATCCGACTGCGAGCCGCCACCGGATACGCGCAATTTTTCGATCGCGTGGCTGCCGCGCTGCTCAATGCACTCTTTGCCTTCACGCAGGGCGTAGGCCAAGCCCTCCAAGATCGAACGATACAAATGCGCCCGCGTGTGGGTATCGCTAAACCCGATAATGGCCCCGCGCGCCTCTAGGCCAGGTGCCACATCGCGCCCCCAATAGGGCTGTAAGATAAGTCCCTCAGAGCCCGGCGGCACAGTGCGCACCAACTCGTCGAGCAACTTCTCGGGTGCCACTCCCTCTTCCTCGGCGCGGTGGCGCTCCTCGTGGCCAAACTCGCGCTTGAACCAACTCACCATCCAAAAGCCTCTTGGCACCGCCGCCTCGACATTGTAGCTATGCGGCATCACCGAGGGGTAGGCAGGCATTGTGCCCGTGGCTTCGAAGTAGTGGCGACTGTTGACGTTAATCGTCGCTCGCGTGCCGTAGCTCAAGCAGGCAATGTGCTCGTCTATCAAGCCTGAACCAATCAATTCACAGGCTTTGTCCGCCCCCGCTGCAATCACGGGCACGCCCGATTTCAAGCCTAAGTGCTCGGCAGCTGAGGGCAGTAAATCGCCAATGGATTGACCGGGATCGACCAGTTCGGGCAATTGATGGCGACGCACGGCAAAGGCGTGCCAACGCCAGCTTGCCGGCGATGCCCAGCGTTGCGCTTTGTAATCAAAGGGAATGTAGCCTACTTGGCTGGCTACCGAGTCGCGGTAATTGCCCGTCAGCTGAAAATTCAAATAGCCCGACAACTGCACAAAGCGCGCCGTTTTAGCCCAGTTGTCGGGCTCGTGGGCAGCAACCCAATTGCACTCGGCTTCGTGGCGAGCGTGGTCGAGCGCAGCACCCTTGCCAATTAAGGCCACGGCTAAGCGCCAGTACCACGGCATGGGGGGCAGTATATCGGTGCGGCGCTCATCGACCCAGGTAATGGCGGGGCGCACGGGCTTGCCATCGGCATCGAGGCAAATTTGTGTCGCTCTCTGCGTAGTCACGGCAATGCCCGCTACCGATTCGGGTTTGTGGCCGTCCCGCCAAAGACCTCGACAGGCCTCGCCCACTTTTTCCCAGTAGTACTCGGGATGTTGTTCTGCCCAGCCGGGCTTTTGTGCAAACCAGGGCTCGATATTAATTTGCTCACAGGCGCGCATATCGCCACGGTCATCAAACAACAGGGCGCGCACACTCTGTGTACCATTATCGATCGCCAGAATCATTGGCTCTATCATGTATCCCCCCGACAGCTTGCTGTTATTGCGTGGGCAAGCTGTAATAACGCTGCCAAATCTGAGTGTATCGCTCGAGCTCACTGTCCCATGTTTCTCGGCTCCACCCAAGCTCCTCGCGACAAATGGTCTCAATTTGCGCGCTAAAGTCGAGCCCACCTCTCGCAAGCAGCATGCCGAGACGCGTGCGGCGCAGCAATAGATCATCCAGATGCACGACGGCTTCTCGGCGAGCGGCCCAACGCAACTCGACCCAAAAATTAAACCCACCCGGTACAAAGCTGAGCTCATCAACCTCAGCTTGAGACACCATAGCCTCGGCTTTGCTGCCGTAGAAGCCCGCAATACGACGCTGTACCGTCGGGCCATAGCCCAAATGGCGCAGTCGAGACAAATGCGGCGAAACAGCGGTAAAGACGCGGCTGTCACTGTCATCAACGTTCCCTAGATCGAGCGTTTTTGACGCCGCCTTAAGCACATCGAGAGCAATGACGCGAAAGGTAGTCAGCTTGCCACCCGTGACAGTAATGAGTCCGCTGTCGTCCCACACCACATGATCTCGACGCGCTGAAGAGGGTTTGATGTTGAGGGGATCCACTCCCGCCTTGCCGACGATAGGACGCACGCCCGACCAAGTCGTCAGTACATCCTCCCGCTGCAATTTAACCGAGGGGAATTGATGGTTAGCGCCCTCCAAAATGTAGTCCAACTCCTGTTGGGTGATGCCTGCTTCAATATCTAAATTATCGCGGTGATCAATATCGGTCGTGCCGATCACCGTGGCACCCTCCCAAGGGTAGATAAAAGTAAAACGCTTATCCACGGGGTGTTGATAGGCGAGGGCTTGGTGTACGGGCAAGCGCCAACTCGGAACAACCACATGGGAACCCCGCAGGGGTCGCACTCGCTTCTCATCCACCACCTCTCCGCGCAGGCGATCCGCCCAGGCACCGGTGGCGTTAACCACAAGCTTGGCACGAATGGTGGCCTGTCGCTGGGTCTCAACATCTTCCAACTCTGCACCGGCCACGTGACCATCTTTATAAAATAGCTGGTTGGCCTTGATGTAATTCATGGCAACGCCACCGGCTTCGCGGGCTTCGTCCAGCACTCGAATCACGAGGCGAGCATCATCCGTAACCGCGTCGGTGTACTGTGTGCCACCGTATAGACCTGCATCGCGGAGCCCCGGCAAGAAGTACTCGAGCATTTGCTTACCGAAATAACGATAGTCGCGGCGCCCGGCAAACCAGTCGTAAACTCGCAGCACCAAATTGAAAGCCCAGCGCCCGGGAAAGTCTCCCTTGCGGAAGGGGTAGAGATATTTCATCGGCTCGACGAGCCCAGGTGCCTCATCCAGCATGCGCTGGCGCTCGACGACGGCCTCGCGCGTCAAACGAAAGTCTCCTTGGGTGAGATAGCGCAAGCCACCGTGCACCATCTTTGAAGAGCGGCTCGATGTCCCCCAAGCAAAGTCGCGCTGATCGACAAGGAGTGCCCGCAAACCCAGTCGCGCTGCCTCTCGCAGTACGCCAGCACCAGTAATACCACCTCCGATAATTAAAATATCCCAAGCGGCTTCACCGTCGCCCTCTTCCACTAGCAAATTGTCCCAAAAGGTCTCTCGCTGGTTGGCAAACCAATAATCCTCGGGGTGCTGATTGGCCGCCTGTGCGCCACTCGCAGGAGACTGCGCAGAACGCTCCATGCCCGACATCCTTTGTTCCATCTTGTGAGCCTTACTCATCCCAGCACCTCTCCATCAACTAGCAGTACTCCAGGATTGAGGCGCCCCTCGGGATCGTAGTAATCAAATACCGTTTTTAGTGTTTCAAGGCCTAGCTGCGTTTTCTCTGCCGCTAACCACGGGGCGTGGTCGCGTCCCACGCCGTGCTGGTGGCTAATCGTCCCGCCGTGCTCTACCACCGTTTCAGAGGCGGCTTTCTTAAGCTTTTTCCAGCGCTGCAAGGTGCCTGCATAACTATCGGCACAGCGGTAGATATAAGTGGTGTAAGCGCTCGACCCCTGTGGATACAGATGCGACAAATGGGTAAACACATGAACCGGCTCACCCTCGTCCGCCAAGGCCTGCGAGACGCGCTGCTCCGCCGCCTCTACATAGGGGCCAAGTTGCGACCAATCCACCGCCGTTTCAAATGTATCGACGGCGTAGCCAAGCTTCCAGAGCGCGTGCCGCAGATACGGAAACCGAAAGCGGCCATGTTCCCACTTGTTGCCGAGCTTGCTCGATAACACCGAGACAGCCCCTAGCTCGCGAAATACGCGCATGGCTTGACGATAGGCCGACTGAACCTGCGCGCTAGAGCCCGTCACGCCAAACGTCACCATGCAGGCGTGCTCGTCCAAACCGCGCAGGCGCAAATAGCGATCGAGCCACTGAACTTTGCTCTCCTCCACCGCGAGACGCACGCCAGTGTACGTTTCCTTAGCATTGCTGGCCCGCATCATCGAAAGGGGAACGCGCTGTTGTGCGATGCGTTGGGCCGCGCGCATCGCTTGGTGCCAATTGGGCATAAACACGGTGTAAAACTGCTCTTTTTCAGGCAGAGGCGACACGCGCACTTTAACGTCACTCAAAATCCCCATGCGCCCCTCAGAGCCCAACACCCACTCGCGCAAATCAGGCCCCGCGGAGGAAGCGGGAATCGTCGGAATGTCCAATGTGCCGCGCAGCGTTTCCATACGACCGCCGGCAAACAGCTGCTCAATGCGACCATAGCGCAGAGATTGCTGCCCACTGGATCGGCTGGCCACCCAGCCCCCCAAGGTCGATAGCTCCCAAGATTGGGGGAAGTGCCCCAGCATATAGCCCTGCGCCCGCAACTGCGCCTCGACTTGCGGGCCGTTGGCGCCAGCGCCGAACGTTGCAACTTGGCTTTCCGTATCCAGATCAAGCAAACGATTCATGCGCGTCAGCGCCACCGTCACAATCGGGCGATCGCTGGCCTGAGGTGTAATGTGCCCCGCCACGGAAGTCCCGCCGCCGTAGGGAATCAACTCCAAGTTTTCGCGCTCCGCCAATTGCAACAGCGCTTGAATTTGCTCACCGCTCTCGGGAAAGGCAACCGCATCGGGAAAGACACCAAACTCCCCACTGCGCATAGCCAGCCAATCGGGCAAGCTTTGGCCGCGGGCGTGGCGCAAGCGAGTATCGGCGTCCGTCTTGAGCAGTGGGTGCAAGCCATCGCTAATGCGAGATGCCGGCACGCTCTTCAACACCTGCTCTAAGCTGGCATCGGGTAGCGGCCTAGCCGCACCGAGAAATCCTTCCAAAATTTGACGCGCCCCTCGAGGCAGCGCCATATCATTCTTTTCCTCGCCCCAACCGTTCCAACGGCGCATAGTCTCTACCCTCTCAACTCGCCCAATGGCGCCTTACCACAATGGCCACTAATGATAGGGCTTGCAATCCCCCTGTCAGTAGCTTAATAAGTCATTAGTATTCACATATCGCGCCACACAATACCGCAAAGGCTTTAGAGGGGAGAAGCCATATGACGCCGATTGAACAGGGCTCGGTCTCGGTACCGGCCATCCAACAGTATCTAACCTGCGCCGAGGCTTTAGGCACACCCACCCAAGACGTTCTCGATCGCTACGGCATTACTCGAGAGCAGCTCTCTGACAACACGGCACGTCTACCCGGCGGTGTCTTTCAAGACATTCTTGGCGAACTGATTCGCGACACCGCCGACCCCCTATTTGGCCTAAAAACCGCCCAACACGTTCAACCGATCACCTACAGCATTTACGGTTATATGGCGATGAACTCGCGCAATTTAGGCGAAGCCATTGAACGCACGCCCGAGTACGAAAAACTGGTGGGCGATATGGGCATCACCAAGCTCATTCCACGCGATGGACAGTTTTTTGCGCGCTGGGACAGCAATATGACCGACCCGCTTGTGCGCCGCCATGTGATTGAGAATGTCTTGGCCTCGTGGACCATCTTTGCCCGCTGGATCACTGGCAAACCCCACGAGTCGGGCTTGGAAATCCGCCTAGAGCACGCGCCTCCCACGCGCCGTGAACTCCTCCCCGAGTTCGACCGTGTCTTCGGGTGCCCCGTACTGTTCAACCAGCGAGAAACCGGCGTTTTACTCAGCGCCGAATCCATGGATTTGCCACTGATACAAGCCGACCAGACAGTGTTTTCATCTCTACAGGAAACGGCCAATCAGCGCCTCGCCGAACTTTCGGGACAAACCCCCGTCGCCGTGCAAGTCAAAAGCGCGCTGCGCACACTGATGAAAGGCGGTATCCCCCGCAAAGATACCGTGGCAGAAAAAATCGGCATGACCAGCCGAACCATGCAACGCCGCCTCAAAGAGGAGGCTGTGTCCTACCAAGAAATTCTCAACGAGCTGCGCCACGAAATGGCGATCGACCTGCTCGAAAATACCGATTTGTCGCTCGAAGACATCGGCCACCGCCTCGGCTTTCAAGAGCCCCGCTCCTTTCATCGCAGCTTTAAACTGTGGACGGGAGAGACGCCCGGCAACTTTCGAAAGAGTACAGAATGAGGAAGAGACGACTTCATCCCGCTTTTGCCGTGTAAAATCTGGCTATCTCTTGTACAAGCTAGCTGGCCTTTCTGCTAACATTGCCTCCTTATGGGCTAGGGCCTGTTACCACAAATTTGATGGTCACTGTTGTGACTAAAAAAGCGCCAATCAAGGCGCAAGGAGCGTGGTTTGGTGAATCCAAATGAGCGACGAGCAACGATGAGTGGCGCTTTTTTAGCCACAACCCGAAGGGCTGGAGCTATTTTCCGCCCAGCTGCGTTATCAGTTGTTTGTGTAGACGGACTACACGGCACTCCTTCTGCCTTGCTGGGCAGGAAAATGGCTTCCAGCAGTGATCATAAAATTTGTGGTAACAGGCCCTAACACAATTCAACGGCATCTAGGCAATGAGTTCACCAAAAACACCGCCTCACAATACGCAAAAGCGCGTCAGTAAATATACCGGCCTCATTGTTGCCGTTGTCATTTTCATTCTGTTCGATATCAGCATTTTGACATTGAACTTCTATCTCGCCGATGAAATTCGTCGCGATACTGAAATCATCGACATCGCCGGTCGTCAGCGCACGCTCTCTCAACGCATTTCTCGCGCTGTGACCGAATTCGAGCTGCTCGCCCTCAAACAACATGTGGAGACACTCGACACACTCGACTTCGAGAACGACTTGGACAACGAATTTCTCAGCGAACTCGAACTTCCCGAGCCGACGAGCGAAGAACTCGAGGCCCTCTCTGCATCAGAGATAGCCGACCACTACGACGACGAAATTCTCACCGAAGAACAAGTTGCCCTCGACAATGCCTATCTGGGCCGACTCGAAGACCTTCGCAACGAACTACAAGACCAAATTTCCGTATTTGATTGGACGCAAGAGGCCTTCTTGCACGGCGGGAAAACCGTCGATACAGACAACAATACGTTCGAACTTGAAGCGGTTGAAAACGAAAACGCTCGACAAATACTGCAAACCACACAAATCATCTGGGATGGTTTTAAATCCAAACTTGATGTGCTGATGGTTAAACCTGCCAGTGCCTATCTAAGCCGACAAGAAATCGACACTAACTTGCAAGAGGCCTCGGTTTACGCACAGAACAACAATCAAAAACTGTTTAAGTTGATGGATCAACTGACTCAAGAACTGGCCAACAACGCCAGTGGAAAAGCCACGACTCTACGCTTACTGCAGTTTGGTGGGATTGCCGGTGCTCTGTTGTTTTTCCTTGTCATCATGTTCTCCATTATGCTGCGCTTTCGCACGGCCGACGCCAAGCTCGATGCCGCTAAAAAGGAAACCGATGATATTCTATCCAATGTCGGTGGCGGCCTGTTTCTGCTGGATCGCAATATGGAGATATCCTCCCAGCACTCCGCCGAGCTAACGCGCATTTTTAACGATGTCGAACTCGCGGGCACACGCTTCGATCGCATGCTGAGTGAGCTGCTGCCCAAAGAGACCCACGAAACGGCAATCGACTACATCGAGTTGTTGCTGGGTGACCGCGTTAACGAAAACCTCGTAGCCGATCTCAACCCCATGTCTGAGGTTGAAGTCAACTTCACTGACGGTCGCGGCGGTTTTAATACCAAGTTTCTCGAATTCAAATTCAGCCGCGCCATCCGCAATGGAAAAATTGAATTCCTACTCGTTACCGTCAATGACATCTCCGCGCGTGTGCGCCTCGCCAAGGATCTAGAGGCAGCTCACGAGCACCGCGAAGCTCAGCTCGAACTGCTCATGAACATCCTGCACATCAATCCGCAGGAGCTGTTGATGTTTATCGACGAGGCCGAGCTATCGCTCAACAAAATCAATGATATTCTTCGCGAGTCCAACACCAGCCACGAGGACAACCGCAACAAGGTCAGCAAAATTTACCGCATCGCCCACGCGCTCAAAGGCGACGCATCGGCACTGGATTTGGAAATTTTTGAGAATATGGCTCACCAGTTCGAGGACGAGCTCGACGCCATACGAAAAATCCAACAACCCGATGGCAACGACTTCATCCCCTTGGTCGTCAAGCTCGAAGACATTCTCAGCCACTTGCAGTCCATCAAAGAAATTGCACTTCGCCTCTCCGACTTGGGCAGCGCCGTGAACAAAAAGCTCACTCGTAAGCCTGGCGAAAACACGGACTACACCGAAGAAGATGCACTGACGGATAACTGGGCGTTCATCGATCAACTAAAAGACAAAGTCGCCAATGCAGAGGGCAAAACGGTTGAGGTACTCACTAACGGCATTAGTGATGGCAATATTCCCGAGGCCTATCGCAAGCTGATTCGCGACGCCGTGATTCAATTGACCCGAAATGCGATTGTCCACGGCATAGAAACGCCCAGCGAGCGCCAGAGCAGAGGCAAGGATCTCATTGGAAAAATTCAAATCATCTTTGAGCCCACAGACGATGGCGGTTACGAGCTGATTTTCCGAGACGATGGCCAAGGTGTGGTGCGGCAAAAAATTATCGATGCCGCAGTACGCAAAGGCATTTTAACCGCCGAAAAAGCCAGCACGCTAAATCCCAATCAATCCTATGGCTTAATTTTCCACCCTGGTTTTTCAACGGCAGAAGTAACCAGCGAACACGCGGGACGCGGCGTGGGCATGGATATTGTGCGCGATAAAGTGCGAGAGGCAGGTGGCAAAATGCGCTTTAAAACCTCCGTTGGGAAGAGCACTGAATTCCGCATTGTACTGCCATCACTTCAAGTTTCTGATACGACAGAAGAGCGACATATCACATGAAATTATTGATCGTCGATGACTCGAATATTATTCGAAAAAAAATCGAGCGAAGCTGTCAGCTACCCGGACTGCAAGTCGTTGGCAGTGCCGCCAACGGCGTCGATGCATTAGAGATGTTTAAAGAGCACCAGCCCGATGTCGTCACCATGGACATCACTATGCCGACGATGGACGGCATTGAGTGCATTGAAGAAATCGACAAAATCAATCATGGGGCACGCATTCTGGTGATATCTGCCCTCAACGACAAAGCGACCGCCATTAAGGCACTTAAAATGGGCGCTCACGGATTTCTCTACAAACCTTTTAACGACGACAAACTTAACGACGCACTCGAAGAGCTTCTCAAGGATTACTAGATGCAGCACGATGAAGAAAAGCTACAGGTTTTTTTAGATGGTGTTATTCGCTTTTTCCATGAATTCACGGAGAAAGAAGCTCGGGTCGGCACCCCCTATCTGATGGAGACACGTAACCCACTGTCCTACGATTACAGCGGGATCATTGGCATCTCTGGCGAGCGCAAGGGCTCTATTTATTTTACCGCCCCCGCCAACTGTCTACGGGATATTTTAGCCGCAATGGGCGAGCTCAATGGCGAAACTGAAAACTTAATGGATCTCGTTGGCGAAGTTGCCAATACACTTTCGGGTAACGCGCGCCAAGAGTTCGGCGAGCGCTTTCTCATTTCCGTCCCCACTGTTGTTTGCAGCAAGGACAACCACCGCATTCAACTGCCCAAGGACACTCGATCGTACATTATCCCCATCGAATGGAGTCGACATAAAGCCGCCTTAGTCATTACGCTGTCTTAAACGAATGACTAAGCGCTACCTCATTATCGACGACGATCCCCTGTTCACAAAGCTGTTGAGCTATCGCCTAGGTGCGGCTGATGAAAATGCCCACATCGATACTCTCGACCCCAACAACCAAGGCTGGCCCACCAACCGCAGCGCCTTCGACCGCTACGACATTATCTTTCTCGACTACCTACTCGGTGAATACGATGGCATTCGCTGCCTGCAATCTATTCGCCAGCTCACCCGAAAGGCTTATATTGTTTTAATGTCGGGCACCTCCAACGAGCGCGATGCCGTTATGGCTGTCAAAGCGGGTGCCGACAACTACTTACCCAAAACACTGTTGACCCCCGATCGTTTGCGAGAAGTGATACATAGCTGCGATAGCCGCAGCGACTCCAGCACGGCCTCGGGTTTGTACAACGCCTCCACGCGCACTGGCACGCGACGTCGCCCTGGCCACTTGTTATTCCCTCAACTAGAGGGCTACAGCATTCGTCGAAAAATTGGCGTTGGCGGTATGGCAACCGTCTACTTGGCCGAGCGAAAGTTCGATCAAGAATTGGTTGTGATTAAGGTGATCGACACAACCGAAGCGGGCGCCGACCAATTGGTTAAGCGCACAAAACAAGAATATCACTTGCTGTCTCAAGTCGATCACCCCCACGTCGTTGTCATCGACGACATGGGCGAGCATGACGGCTTGCTCTACATCGTGATGGAGCGCTTTAGTGCCGGCGATCTCAAGCAGCGGATCGAACACCGTTTTTCAACACTGCAAGCCACACGCTACCTTTGTGATATAGCAAGTGGTTTGGTCGCCATGGAAAAAAGTGGGCTCATCCATCGAGACTTAAAGCCCAGTAACATCATGTTCCGCGACGATGAAACACTCGCCATTATCGACTTCAGCGTCGCCAAAAAAATGGGACAAGCCGAACGCTTGACACAACAGGGAGAAGTCGTAGGCACACCCTACTATATGAGCCCGGAGCAATCGCTCGGTCACAGCGAACTCGATATACGCACCGACATCTACAGCTTGGGTATTATTTTTTATGAAATGCTTTTAGGTCGTAAGCCTTACTATGCTAAAGACCTACAGCAGCTCATGACCATGCAGAGGCAATCGCCCCTGCCCGAATTACCGAGCCACTTCAATAACTTTAACGAAGTGCTCGAAAAGATGACGGCGAAAGACCCTAACGATCGCTTTGCATCCGCCGCCGAGTTAAATCAATATCTCGACCGCTATCGCTAAGCCACCTGTCTTACAATTGCCAGCCACCGAGATAGGCGCCGTAGAATAAAGTCATAAAACCACCGACTTCACCCACAATCAGCGCCCACATAAATCCGTGTATCAACACTGCGGGCATTTCACCCTTGCCGAGTCGATGTGGGCTGCGCAGTTGATTCGTCGTATCGCCTAAAAAGCCATGTAAGACATAACTGCCAACCGCCAGCGAAAAGAACACAACCTGAACCGCCACGGCGAGAGTGTTCACTCCATCGGGCAGCGCACTCATTTGCGCGAAGTGCGCGATCAGCACACAGGCAAAACCGTACATCAAGGCACTGCGATGGGCGATGTCGACATAATAGTGCGAACGGCCTTTATCGCTTCTCGCCATTTGTGCATATTTCCACACGCCTGTGAGCAATCCCGTCAAAAATAAACTGCCCGAACCTATCCAAGCTAGAGTCACTGCCGAAATCATGGTTTTACCTTTGTTTTATTGAGCGTTTTTGGACGACGCGATCGTCGAGGCCCAGTCGCCCCAACCAGTCGTCGAGGAAGTTGTACAGCGCCATATTCGCTTTGGCAAAGCGGGCGGGCACGGCCAGCATATCCTCGGCCGATTGCACAAAGCGACTACCGTCGAGTTCATCGGCGCAGTGACTCACTAGACGCCGCGCCGTATCCGCGGTGAATTCCATATGAAACTGCAAACCAACAACGCGCTCGTGCCAGCTGAAGGCTTGGTTAGCATAGGCCTGCGAGCGAGCCAACCACTCGCTGCCATCGGGGAGCGAAAAAGTATCGGCGTGCCAGTGAAACGCCATCAAGCCATCAAAATGGTCGCCCAACGCCTGCTGCCCACAGCGCTCCAGTGGAAACCAACCGATTTCTCGCTGCGGCCCGCGATAGACCTCCGCTCCCAGGACAGCGGCGATCAATTGGGCGCCCAGACAAATACCGAGCACAGGCTTGCCACTATCAATCGCGCGGCGGATCAACACTTTTTCCTCGGCCAACCAAGTGTGCTCCCGCTCGTCGTGAATCGACATCGGTCCGCCTAAAATCACGAGTAAATCGTATTGATCCAAAGCGCGGGGGCGTTCGCCGTTGTACCAATTGCAATGATTGAGCTCGTGGCCACGCAACTGTGCCCAGTCGCGCAAACTCGCAGGCCCCTCAAAGGGCACATGTTGAAACACTTCGATATTCATGGCAGTCCCAACCGTTACTGATGCAGAACCACTACACTACGCACCGACTGAAACGACTGGACAAAAAATGACTCCAGCAGGGGGCACGCAATGAGTGTGAACAGGCCCTAGTATAACCTAGGCCTACCGGCACTGAACCCTGTCACTATTTTGTTATCTTGCCATCACTCGACTGACACGTGGTGGAGACATAATCGTCACCATTCAAATACGTTTGAATGGGATGCCCCGTATGTTTACCGTCGATGAACTACTCGATAACCACTATCCGAGTCTACAAAGAAGGCCCCTAATTGGCCCAGCCGCTCGCATGGCACTGCGACACTTACTCCACGAAAAAGATTTCGTCGACTTTGCCAAAACTCATCCGCATTTGCGCAGCTTTGAGTTCATCGAGGAAGTGCTTTCCTATTTCAACTTCAGCTACACCGTCAAGCATCAGCAGCGCGAGAACATTCCCCCCACGGGACGCTTGGTCATGATTTCCAATCATCCCCTAGGCTCTCTCGACGCCCTCGCCCTGCTCCATCTGGTGGGAGAAATTCGCCGCGATGTGCGCATTGTCGCCAATCAAATGCTGATGCAATTAAACCCTCTGCACGACTTACTGTTGCCCGTAGATAATATGCGGGGCAACACCCCCGAGGGTCAGCTAAATGCGATCGAGCAACACTTAGACAGCGACGGTGCCGTGATTATCTTTCCAGCGGGCGAGGTGTCTCGGCTAGGCCCGCGCGGTGTCGCCGATGGCCGCTGGCACACCGGCTTCTTGCGTATGGCTCAGAACACGCACAGCCCCGTACTGCCCATTCACGCCGACGCTCGCAACTCCGCCCTGTTCTATGGCACCGCCACTCTGTCCAGCACCGCGGCCACGGCACTTCTCGTGCGCGAGATGTTTAAGCAAACGGGCCGTCAGATTCGATTTACAGTCGGCGAGCGCATACCCTTTCACGCCTACGCCGACATGCCCCTGTCGCTGCGGGAAAAAACCCTGCTATTCAAACGCCACCTCTACCGGGTTGGGCGCGACAAAAGCGGCGTATTCGCTACCGAGTGCGGCATCGCCCTCCCCGAGCCCAAGTCGGACTTGAAGCGCGAACTCGAAGCCTGCGAACAAATCGGCGAGACCGCGGATGGCAAAGCCATTTATCTGTATCAACACCACGGCCCTTCGACCATCATGCGAGAAATTGGACGGTTGCGTGAAGTCGCCTTTCGCGCCGTCGGCGAGGGATCGGGAAAACGCCGCGATATCGACCGCTACGATCAATACTATCGACACCTCGTACTATGGGATCGGGACGAACTGGAGATTGTCGGCGCCTACCGCTTAATGCCGACCCAGGAGGCCGTGGAGCAACACGGCCTATCGGGGCTCTACTCAGCCTCGCTATTTCACTTTGACGAACAGATGCAACCCTACCTAGAACAGGGGTTAGAACTCGGGCGCAGCTTTGTCCAACCGCGCTACTGGGGCAAGCGAAGCCTAGACTACCTGTGGTATGGCATTGGCGCCTACCTCAGCCGCCACCCCGACATTCGCTATTTATTTGGCCCTGTCTCTATTACTCAAAATATGCCAGAGATGGGCAAGGATCTGCTGGTGTATTTTTATCAACTGTATTTTGCTCCCGAGAGCAAAAGCCCCGCTCGGCACCGCCAGCCTTTTCAAGTGCCCGAGAGCAGCCGCTTAGAACTCGAGGCCTTGTTCGACGGCCAAGACTACGCCGCAGATTTTAAACGCTTAAAAGCGGTGATGAGCAATATGGGCACCGCCGTACCCACGCTGTACAAACAGTACACCGAACTGTGTCAGCCCGGCGGCGTCTCCTTTCTCGACTTTGGCATCGACCCCGAGTTTGCCGACTGTATTGATGGCTTGGTTCTGGTTGACTCCCACGCCATTAAACCCAAGAAATACAAGCGCTATATCGGCAGCCACAGCGACAGCTAGCCGGCCAGCACGTTTAAATACGCTAGCGGGCTGCTAGGCCAGCAACATCATTTTTGATAAGCGCTCGCCACTGCCACAGCTCATGGTCCAGCCCAGACTGCCGTGGCCCGTATTCAGCCAGAGGTGGGGAATGCGGCTGGGGCCTACATAGGGGCGATTGCTCGGCGTCGAAGGCCGCAAACCCGCCCAGTATTCCGTCTGATCGTAAGCGCGGATGTGGGGAAACAAGGTTTTCACTTGCTCTGCCATAGCGGCACAGCGATGGCGATCGATACGCGGATCATAGCCCACTAACTCGGCCATTCCCGCCACGCGCAGGCGATTGCCCAAGCGAGAAAACACCAGCTTATTTTCATCATCGGTTAGGCTCACCGTGGGCGCCATATCGTCCGTGGCAATCGGCACTGTCATGGAATAACCCTTGGCGGGGTAGAGACTCAAATTGATACCCAGCGGTTTTAATAGCGCCGTCGATGCCGTTCCCAGTGCCACGACCGCATCTCTCGCGCGCACCAAAGCGTAGTCGCCCGTCGGCAAATCGATGTCATCGCGGCGATTTAAAGCCACTTCAACGCCACCACTCACCGCTCGAACAGACTGGACCTCCGCCTGCATGACAAAGCGCACTCCCATCGACTCACACACACGGCGCATGGCTCGAGTATAGAGATGGGCATCTCCCGACTCATCATCTGCTGTATAGGTACCGCCAACAATACGCCGCTTCACGGCGGACAGGGCCGGCTCAATATCGAGCACTCGATCTGTATCAATCACCTGCCGATTGCAGCCCAAATCCCGCATTAAGTGGGAGACAGACTGGGCCGCCTTAAAGGCGGACTCTGTTCGATAAAAGTGCACAATGCCCTGCGAGCTTTGATGGTAATCGAGGCCGTGCTCTTGGCGCTGCTGCTTTAACAACTCCCGCGAATGCAAGGCCAGATCGACAATACCAATCGTATTGCGGCGCGTGCGCGCTGGTGTACATTCCAACAACCATTGCAATAGCCAGCGCCACTGCTGGGCATCTAGACGCGGTCGAAACGACAGGGGCGCCTGAGAGTCCATCAGCCAACGCAACACTTGCCAGGGTGCTCGGGGGTTGGCCCAAGGCTCCGCGTGACACACCGACACTTGGCCTCCGTTGGCATAGGAAGTCTCCAGAGCCACCGCCTCTCGGCGATCGATCACCGTGACTTGGCGACCGCGCTTTGCCAACCAATAGGCCGCATTGATACCGACCACGCCTGCGCCGAGAACGAGCACATCGTTATCTCGTTCAAGCTGTTGATAGAGGGGATTTGCCATGGCGCAATTTTAAAGTGCTCACTCGATAAATGCGAACACAGAGAGGTCATTACTCATGGCGAATGAGCCAAAGAGGCTCCCGGTGGGAACCCCCTTAAATCGCATCAAGGCTTGCGATCCACGAGTAGAAGCAGAACGGGCAAGAGCAAGAAATCGAAAACGAGAGCCAGGGCAATTGTCATCGCCGTCATCGTCCCCATCGAAGCATTGGGCTCGTAGTGCGACAACATAAAAGCCGAGAAACCCGCCACTAGGACAATAGACGTTACCCAGAGCGCCGTACCCACCGTCGAGAAGGCATAGCGAACACTGTCGGGGGGATTGAGTCCCCGCTCGCGTCGAGCGCGCAAGTATTTACTCAACAAGTGCACGGTATCGTCGACCACGATCCCCATGGTCATTCCCAAAACAATGGCCAGAGACAGTCCCACGCGACCCACCAGAAGCCCCCAAATCCCGAAGGCCACAATGGCGGGCAACAAGTTGGGCACCAAACTAATTAAGCCCAATTTAAGCGAGCGCAAGGCAAAAATGAGGACGGCGGAGATGCCGATCAGAGCCAGCACCGCCCCCGTCACCAGGCTCATCACGTTTTCCTGACCGAGGCGAGCAAACATATAGGGCGCCGCGCCCACTTCCACTTCAATGTTCTCGGGTTTGTTCTCCGACAGCCAAGCCTCAATGCGCGCTTTTATCGACATCACCGTTTGCGTGGAAGAGATGTGCATATTGGCCAAAACCCGCGTACCACTTTTATCGATATTGATTTGATTGGTGAGGTCCAATCCATAGGGCAACGACATTTCGTACAGTAGCAAGTACTGCGCGGCTAAGGGCTGGGATTCGGGAATGCGATAGTAGCCCTCATCCCCCGCGTGCATACTTTGATTGAGTTGCTTGATCGTATCGCTATACGTGCTGACAAAACCGATCTCTGGTTGCGTGCGCAGCCAATCGCTAAAGGATTCGACAAACCGCAGGTAATCGGGATGGCTAATACCATTGCTATTGGGTGTGTTAAAGACAAAGTTGAGCGGAAAAATGCCCGTGAGCTTTTCGTCGGTATAGTCCGCGTCTTGGCGAAATTCAATGGTTTCGTCAAAGTAGTGGGCGTAGGTGTCATCCAAGCGGTTTTGCAATGCAAAGCTGCCCAATGTCGCAGCAAGCGCAATCATAACGACGGTCAGCACATAGCGGTGGCGAATGACGACATTGGCAAAGCTCACCATGCGGCCACTGGTGTGATCTCGCGTGGGATGCGGTTTGAGCGGAATCAGCTGTGCCATGGCCGGCACGACAGTAATGCTGTAAATCCACGAGAAAATCACCCCAACGGCAACGATATTGCCCAGTTCTCTGAAGGGGGGCGAGTCGCTGAAGTTCATGCTCAAAAAGCCCATGAAGGTCGTCAGCGAGGTGATCAATACCGGCGAGGAATTGATGCGCATGGATTCTCCCATGGCGCGCGTTCGCTCTTGTGGCGAGCGATTTTGAAGCTCCGACAAATACGTCACCAGGATGTGCACGCAGTGCGCCACCGCCAAGGTCAAAATCATCAGAGGTGACCCCATCGTTGGCGGGGAAAACTTCAAGCCCATCCATGCAAACACACCGAGTGCCGACACAATCGACAAAGCAATCACCACAGTCGTCATCACACTGGCAAAAAAGCTGCGCATAAACAACCAGAGGCCAAAGAACACCGCCGCGAACAAAATCGGCATAATCAACTGAGTGTCGTCTTGGGCCACGCTGGAAAAGTAACTGTTCATCACCAACACACCCGTCAAGCGCATGTCCATTGATGTGAAGCGGGCTTCGTATTGTTCGGCCAAATCGTTGGCGTAGTCGATTACCTCAGCGGTTTCGCCGATGCGATCCTCCCCCGGTAGATGAAAGGTCACATTCACGCTGGTTACGGGGTTTTCATCCGACACGATGTAGTTCACCAAGCGCGGCTCACCCAAGGCAATATCGCGAACGCGTTGACTCTCCTGCTCGCTCAAAAGCGGCGCGTCCCTGACTAAATCCTCCACGACCAATTCGTCGCCGTCGGCGTGGATGTGCTGAAAGTTGCTCATGGAGTCGACGCGTGTGGCATAGGGCATTTGCCACGCTTGCTCGGTCAACCACTCCACCGATGCCAGTGCCTCACTGGAAAAAACATCACCCTCTTCCGCCGTGAGAATGAACATGACATTCTCATTGCGGGTAAAGTCGTCCTCAATTTTCTCAATGGCCAGTAGCGGCTCGAAATCCTTATCGAAATAGAGCTTATAGCTGTTGTTGACCGTGAAATTTTTTAGCCCGGCCCCCGTCACGGCCGCCAGCGCCAAGGCCAGCACAATCACCAGCCATGGGTGGCGGCTGATCCAATGAGTAAATCGGACAGAGTGACTCATAGTGAAAAATCCCTTGATATCGTTTGTTATCGATTGATTGCCTGTGATGGGGCGCTATACTGTGACGACCCGAGCATACCGATTGGTATGGCGCTCAACATACCGCTTGGTATGTTTGTAAAATTGCATAAACTGGCTAAGCTGAATTTTTCTATGGCACATTCTGTTACCTCAATTCGTACCAAGAACTCAGACAGCACACGCACACTGCTCCTCAACGCTGCGCTCGAAGAAATTCAGGAGCACGGCTTTCAAGCGGCGAGCCTCGAGCAAATCCTCAGTCGCACCGGTCTGACGAAAGGTGCGCTCTACCACCATTTTAAAAACAAACGCGAACTCGGTTACTCCGTTGTCGACGAGCTCATTCGACAAGACATCGAGACTCATTGGATCGAACCACTGGCCGCCACCAGCGACCCCATCGACACGCTGACACAACTGATGATGCAAGCGCGGGAAGACGTGGTTCAGTGCCAAAGCTTTGGCTGTCCCTTAATCAATTTGGGGCAAGAGATGTCCAATCTCGACGAAGGCTTTAGAGAGCGAATTGAAGCCATCTACACACTGTGGATGGAGAGCATCAGCTCGGCACTACTGCGCGGCCAATACGAGGGCAAGGTCAAACGCCATGTCGCCCCCGATCAGGTCGCCAGTTTTTTCGTCGCTGCCGCCGAGGGCATACTCGCTGTCGGCAAAGTCATGCGCAGCCATGAAGTCACCATGAACAGCGCCTTTGCCGTACTGCAATATCTCAACAGCCTGCGCCAGTCCTAGCCACGCTTTCAACCCGTGAGAGCATCAGGTAGAGTAATACCTTCGAACTATTGTCTATTTACACTTCATTACAGAAGACTATAAGCCGTATGAACATTCGGGATCTGCAATACCTCATGGCGCTGGCCGAGCACCAACACTTTGGTCGAGCCGCTGACGCCTGTCATGTCAGCCAGCCCACCTTGAGCACGCAAATCAAAAAACTCGAAGGTGAACTCAATGTCACGCTGGTCGAGCGCGACAACAAAAAGGTGATGCTCACGGAAGTGGGAAACGCCGTTGTCGAGCGCACCGCTGATATTTTGCGAGGGGTTGATGAAATCCGCGACATCGCACTGCAAGCATCAGACCCCGAGTCAGGCCGCCTCGCCTTGGGACTGATCCCCACGATCGGGCCCTACTTGCTCCCCTACGCCATGCGCGCCATTAAAAAGCGCTTCCCCGATTTGCGTATTTATCTTTACGAAGCTCAAACTGCCGACTTGGTCGACATGCTTAAAAGCGGCAAGATTGATGCGGCCATCATGGCCTTGCCCGTCGACGACGACCGTATCGATAACATCCCCATTTACAATGAGGCCTTTCTCGCCGCGCTGCCCTTTAATCACCCTCTGGCGGACCGAAGCCTCCTCAACCCCAGCGAACTGAAAGATTCGGAAATGATGCTGCTGGAAGATGGCCACTGCCTACGCGATCAGGCGCTCGAAGTTTGTCAGAACATGGGCGCCAGTGAGATGAGTGGTTTTCGAGCTACTTCGCTAGAAACCCTAAGACAAATGGTCGCCAGCGGTGCGGGCGTTACTTTGATGCCCACGCTCGCGGCTGAAACCAACCAAATTGAAGGCAGCGATGTGGCCATCGTCCCCTTCGAAGAGCCTCAACCCCAGCGCCAAGTAGGCATTTTCTTCCGCCCGTCCAGCCCGCGCAAAGCGCTGTTCAAAGAGCTCGGCCAAGCAATCGCCGAACGCCTGCCCAAAGGGCTTAAAAATCATTTGAGCTTAATCGAGAACTAATGCCGTTATGAGCAACGCCACCGTACTGTTTGAATACCCGCTTGAAATCCGTTGGGGCGATATGGACGCCCTAGGCCACGTTAACAACGTGATCTATTTTCGCTACTTCGAGCAGACCCGCGCTGCTTGGCTCGCCAGTATTGGTGAAGAGGGCACCATCAACAGTGCCGATCAAGGCCCGCTGATTATTACCGCCGATGCCACCTACCTAAAACCCGTGGTTTACCCCGCTCAACTGCTGATCCGCATGCTCGGCGAAGCCCCAGGCCGCAGTAGCTTTGTCGTGCGCTACGAAATTTTTAAGCGTGACGACCCCGAAACGATATACACCACGGGCTCCACCAAAATCGTCTGGGCCGATCAAAAAGCGGGCAAATCCATTCCCGTCCCCGACCACATTCGCGCCCTGCTGCCCAAGGCTTAACTATATTGCCGTCATTCCAAACTTGATTTGGAATCTCCAAAGCGGAGACTCATCAGAAAGATCCTGAATCAAGTTCAGGATGACGAAGACTTTGAGAACTCGGTGTTCTCTGTGAACTTTTATGCCCTTTAGGGTGTTTATGCCCTTTAGGGTGTTTATGCCCTTTAGGGTGTTTATGCCCTTTAGGGTGTTTATGCCCTTTAGGGTGCTGTGGCCACGGTGTTACCCCCCAAGCCCATTCGACTCGGGGGCAGGCCTCCTGCATAGTTATTTGTAGGCACCATTCACACTCAAATCACAGAGCACGGTTAAGCTACCGCCACGAGTAAAGAAAGTGATTAAATCCGTCATGAAGCGCGCAAAAACACAACAAGGCGAGAAGATTCCCGTGGGTATCAGCCAGTGCTTGCTGGGCGACAAAGTGCGCTACAACGGCGAGCACAAACGCTCAAACTTTTGCACCGAGGTACTCAGTCAGTATTTTGACTTTGAGAGCTACTGCCCCGAGGTGGCAATTGGCATGGGGATTCCACGCAAACCCATTCGCCTCGTACAAACCGCCGTCAGCGACGATCACCCCATCGAAGCCCTCGGCGTCGACGACCCCAGCCTCAATCCCAGTTCGGCACTGCGCGACTACGCACATAAAACGACGAAGGCCCTAGATCATCTGCGCGGCTACATCCTGATGCAAAAGTCCCCCAGCTGCGGCATGGAACGCGTCACCGTCTATCACCCCAACGGCAACCCGCTACACCACAAGGGCGTCGGTCTTTATGCGGAAGTTTTGCAAAACGAATGTCCGCTGCTACCGATTGAAGAAGCGGGGCGGCTCAATGACCCCGGCTTGCGCGAAAATTTCATCGCCCGAGTGTACGCCTACGATCGCTGGAAAAATCTCGAGGACTCACTGACACCAAAAGCGCTATTGGATTTTTACTCCGACTACAAATACCTCATCATGGCCCACGACTCTCAGGCCTACCACAGCATCGGTAATTTGCTGTCGAATATGAAAGCGCGGCCACTGAATGACATTGCACACGATTTCATTCACTTGTTAATGGACACATTAAAAAAACCGGCCACGCGCAAAACCAACACCAATGTGTTGATGCACATTCAAGGCTATTTTAAAAAATCTTTGAACAGCGATGAAAAGCAAGAGCTATCGCAGGTCATTGACCAGTATCGGGTGGGCTCGATCCCTTTGATTGCACCGGTCATTTTGCTACAGCACTTGCTGCGCAAACATCCCAATGATTACTTAGAGCGGCAGGCCTTTTTACGCCCCTATCCAGAAGCACTCGGGTTACGCAATGCCGTCTAAACCCTGTTTAGCCGTTTGGTTCCGCAGCGATTTGCGCTGCCACGACAACCGCGCACTGAGCCGCGCCGCAGAGCAGGCCAATGCGCAGAATTTACCGCTGATCGCCTTTTATATCGCCACTCCCAAGCAATGGCTCGAGCACGATGTCTCCGCGCTTCAAGTGGACTTCATACTGCGCCACTTGCCGATTCTGCAAACGCAACTCGCGCGTTACCAAATCCCGTTTCGCGTATGGGTTTGCGACGATTTCTCACAAGTTCCCGAGCTATTGTTAGAGCAGTGTCAAAATTGGAATATCCAACAACTTTTTGCCAATCGCGAATACCCCGTCAATGAAATTCAACGCGATCAACGCGTTGCCCGCACACTTGAAAGCACTTCCATTGAGACCCACTTCTTTGACGATTTCACACTGCTCGCCCCCGGCAGCGTCCGCACAGGACAGGGCGATCCCTATAAAGTTTTCACGCCATTTAAAAAGCAGTGTTTTAAGCAGCTCCAAGAGGCTGATATTGCCGAAGCGCCCACAGCCCGTATAGAAGCCGAGGCGCCCAGTCACTTTGCTCAGTCACCGCCCGAGTCCCTAGCCGACTTCGCTCCCCATCTGGATACCAAAACACTGGAGCACCTGTGGCCCGCGGGCGAAAGCGCTGCGCTAGAGCGTCTAGAGACCTTTGCCGAACATCGCCTACATCACTACCAGCAGCGCCGTGACTACCCAAATGCCAAAGGAACCAGTGCCATCTCTGCCTATTTAGCCATCGGCAGTTTATCGCCACGCGCCGCGATGCGCGCGGCAACCAGAGCCAATCAAGGTGAATGGACATCGGGCAGCGAGGGCGCGCAAACTTGGATCAGCGAACTGCTGTGGCGAGATTTTTACCAGCATATCTTAACCGCCTTTCCCCGCGTCAGCCGCGGTCGCGCCTTTCAACCTCACACAGAAAACATTGTCTGGCGCGATGACCCAGAGGCATTTCAAGCTTGGTGCGAAGGACGCACGGGCATCCCCATTGTCGATGCCGCCATGCGACAGTTGCTACAAACGGGTTGGATGCACAACCGCCTGCGCATGGTTACTGCCATGTTTCTGAGCAAAAATCTATTAATCGACTGGCGCCGAGGCGAGCAATACTTTCGGCGGCAGCTCATTGATGGCGAACTCGGTGCCAACAACGGCGGCTGGCAGTGGGCGGCTTCCACAGGTACTGACGCCGCGCCCTATTTCCGCATTTTTAACCCCGTCACCCAAGGGCAACGCTTCGACAAAGATGGCGCGTTTATTCGGCACTACGTGCCAGAACTTAAAGACCTGCCCAACAAGTACCTCCATGAACCCTGGACGCACCCCGACGCAGATCAACTGGACTACCCCCAACCCATTGTCGACTTAAAGCTCAGCCGCCAACGAGCCATCGAAGTTTTCCGACAAGCCAGCGAGCACTCGTAAGACGGCGCAACAAACCGCTCGAAGACTATCGGGTGAAATAACGCAATGGCCACAGAGCCTTTGATGTTGGACACATTCAATGCGTTCCAATCAAGTCGCCTTTTAAAAAGCTCCGTGCACTCCGTGTACACCGAGAACTCTGTGTTTTTGACATCAAAATCAGAAACGAAGTCCCCTACCGTCATTTCAGACTCCCACCACCGTCATTCCAAACTTGATTTGGAATCTCCAGAACGAAGACTCATCAAGAAGATCCTGAAGCTCCCGCTCCTGCTCGCGCTCCTTACCTACATCCCTGTAGGCAAATCAAGTTCAGGATAACGGTGGTGAGCGCCTTTATGGCCTAGCTGACTTGTGGGAGGCCCGCCTCGGGCCGACATGGCGTCGTTACTGCGGAAGCATCCTGCCGCCATGACGGCAGGGCGTAGAGCTTGAGCTTTCCTAGCAGACACGGGTCATGGGTATCCGAAGCGTGGCGCAGCAGCCGCCTTCCAAAGTAGACCATTCGGCGGTGCCGCCGAGCTCTTGCGCGCGACTTGTCACAATGAGGCTGCCGCGCCCGCCCGTGTCCGCCTGACACTGTCCGCTCCCATTGTCACTAACTTCAAGCGTCAAAAAGCCCTCGCTACAGCCCCACATCACCCGCACCTCATCTCCACCACTGTGGCGCAGGGCGTTGGAGACTAACTCGCGCAAGATGCGGCCAATGTTGTGTCGTTGACGGGCGTTCAACTCGCCGTCTGGCACTGTGTCTGGTGTCAGCCACTCCAGGTCGAAGCCGTTGTTAATACAACGCTCGCGCACCTCGGCCTCCCAAATAGCCAAGGCCTCCTGAGCGGCACAAGGCGACTGTTCCAACGCCGTCAAAATATCGCGTAAATCGCGCACGGCGCGACGCGCCTCCGACTGGGCTGCATCCGTTGAGGCCGCGTGCGACAAACTCAGCAAACGGGCACCCAAATCGTCGTGCAGATCGCGCTTAATCCGCTCGCGCTCATTCATCACTCCTTCTTCCTTGGCTTGCATTGCTTGGCCCGCGCGCTCCACTAATCCATATAGCATTGTCGCTAGCGCCTTGTCTTGAGCATTAAACAAACGCGCGCCCTGCTCGCAATAACTCAAGTGAAAACCACGCTGATCAAATGGCGAAGGCACCTGCAGCACCAAACCATTGTCTACAATCCGCACAGCACCATCGTTCTTCTCCGAGCTGGACTCCTCCAAAGTCAAAGGGTGAAAGCTCTGCTTGAGCGTCGCCCCCCAGCGGTGGTGTAAATCCTCCACCGAGGAGGCGCTAAATAATTCTGTCACCACATCGGGTAACATGGCATTGAGCGTGTCTTTGGCCCGAGGGCGCAAGCGGCGCCAAATTAAGTCGCGCAGTGGGAAATACAACCAGCCCACCAAAGCAATCGACACGCTTAGCGCGGGAATGCGATCCAGGCTAAACAAGGAAATCAACGCGAAATCGACCGCTACCAGTAAAACCCCCGCTAAAAACCACAGCCAGTACTGATACCACCAGCGGTCGAGATTAAACAAACGATAGCGCCGCAAGCCCAGAGCCATCATTAAAAAGCCCAGTGTAAAGCCGAGAATGGTCACGGCCTGCGGCCCCAATGTGGTTGCCGTCAACAATAGTGGAATCGTGTTAAAACCAACAAAAATCAGCGCCGTGCCAATGATCGACAGCAACAGCCACTTCAGCGTGGCTCGATCGACACTGTCGTTGCGTGTAGCGGGCCACTGTATCGCAGCCCCCAACAACGCCACCAAGGTAAAAATGGCAGGCCACATATGGAAGGTATACACCGGCGTTTCAGCCAACTGCAAAAAATCCATCGCGAGAGGCAACAACCAAGAGAGGCTGAATAACCGTAGAATGCGAATGGGCAACAAGCGTCTAGGATACGACCAAAATAAAGCGACTAAGCCCGCACCGAATAGTACAGCGCCAAGGTGATTGATACGCGAGAACCATAAAAACCAATCGCCAGCATATAAAACGTGGCGCGTGGTGTAACTTGCCGATGCCCAGCTCGCCAAGCCAATCCCCAACCCCATGATGGCGTATTGGCGAACAGCAAAATCACTGCGGCGAAACGCCAGCATGCTAATGGCAACTAACACACTCAAATTGCCACCAATCAGCTGTGCCCAGAATGCGACGGACAACTCAGACACCGCCCGCTCGCGGCTCGATATCGGAAGCACTTGGCCACTCTCCCCCAGCCAGCGCCACTCCCTAGCATCCGCCAATGCTTTTTGAAGCTGCATAAATTGATTGTAATCGGCATAAGTCGGCAGAGTGTCTGGCTCTTCTATCAGTAAGCGGGCATCGACTTCAAAGCGTTGCCCATCGACCTCAACAGCGGCCAATGGCAACCATTGCGAGTCAATCAACACTTCTACCTGCTGATCACTGGTACGAAATTCCGCATCGGGAACGCGCTGGCTAGAAGAGACACTGACCAGCAAAGCACTCACCAACAAACAAGCCAAGAGCGTCAGAGAAAAATACAAGCGTGGAGCAATCATCGGGTTAAGCCCTATTTTTATTATTACTTGCGGGAATACTACCCTATGACACCTATTTGGGGGGTATGCTTTAGTGAATTTGTTAGTAACACTAAACAAAAAATACACAGGGAACGCCACCATGAAATCCGGGCTTATTGTTGAAGACCTCCCCGACACCCTAGCTTGGCTGTCGCAGCTGCTGCCCAATGCCTTCCCAGATATGGCTATTTACCAAGCGCGTAATCTAGCCGAGGCTCACCAACAAATTGACTTACATCAACCCGAACTCGCCTTGATTGACCTAGGTCTGCCCGATGGTTCTGGCATTGAACTCATTGAGCGATTACATCGAGAATCGCCCAATACGTTGTGCGTCGTATCGACCATCTTTGACGATGACCAACACCTGCTTCCCGCCCTCAAAGCGGGTGCCCAAGGTTATATCTTAAAAGATCGCGACAGCGACGAAGTGGCTCAGCTACTAGAGGGTATTCGCACAGGTAGACCACCTCTCTCCGCCGCCATCGCACGCCGTTTAATCAGTTTTTTTGGCCCCAGTGAAACAACCCAAAATTCTCCGCTCACACAACGCGAACACGATGTACTGGCTTTAATCGCCAAAGGCTATACGGTGAAAAAGGCGGGTGAACTGCTCGGTATTTCACGCAACACCTGCGCCGGCTATGTCAAAGACATTTATCGAAAACTACAAATCAGTTCTCGTGCAGAAGCCACGGTTGAAGCCTCGCGCCTAGGCTTGCTCAGCCCACACACCAACTAAGCTAGCTTGGTTGCAAAAAAACGAAGCCCCCTCTACCGTCATTCCAGACTGGATCTGGAATCTCTGGAGAGAGGTCGGTGTAAAAACACAGAGGCCACAGCACCCTAAAGGGCATAAAAGAACACAGAGCCTTTGATGTTGAACACATCCAATGTGTTCCAATCAAGTAGCCTTTTAAAAAGCTCGGTGCACTCTGTGTACACTGAGAACTCTGTGTTTTTGACACCAAAATCAGAATCGAAGTCCCTACCGTCATTTCAGACTCCCACCACCGTCATTCCAAACTTGATTTGGAATCTCCAGAACGAAGACTCATCAAGAAGATCCTGAAGCTCCCGCTCCTGCTCGCGCTCCTTACCTACATCCCTGTAGGCAAATCAAGTTCAGGATGACGATGGTGATGCTTGGTTAGAAATTCCTGAAGATCCCGCTACTTATCGACATCCCTATAGGCAAATCAATTTCAGGATGACGGCGTGGGCGCCTTTATGGCCTAGCTGACTTGAGGGAGGCCCACCTCGGGCCGACATGGCATCGTCACTGCGAACGCAGTGAAACAATCTACTCACCGAACGCGCTTGCACCTTAAAATGATAATGATTACCATTTGCCAGCCAAGTCGACTTCGTTTTCGTCAAGAGGATCACCATGCTGTTCAAACGCTCTGCCTTAGTGGCACTTTCACTCGCTGTTCTCTCTGCTTGTAGCCCCAGTGCCGAAGAGAAAAAGGCGGAAATTCAGGCGATTCTTAGCAACGATGCCAGCATGGCCTACGCCGCTTACAGCGACAGTGTAACCACCGCTCAACAACTGCAATCGGCCATCGAAACTTTGGTAAAAGCACCCACTGACACCCATTTGAGCGAAGCCAAAAGTGCGTGGATTAAAGCCCGCGAGCCCTATGGTCAAACTGAGGTCTACCGCTTTCGAGAAGGCCCCATTGATGCTTTAAAAGGGGACGGCACACTCGGTACAGAGGGCGATGGCCCCGAGGGTGAAATCAACGCTTGGCCTCTCGGCGAAGCACTGATTGACTACGTAGCAGCCACACCTCCCATCGCCGACGGTGTCGATCACGCCGAAAACTTCCCCGCTGTTAATGCCAGCATCATTGCCGACACGAGCATCCCACTCAATGGCGAAGACCTCGATAGCACCATCGAAACCCTCGCGGCGTTTCAAGAAGCCAACGGCGACGAAGCCAATGTCGCCACCGGCTACCACGCCATCGAGTTTTTACTCTGGGGGCAAGACTTAAACCAGGGCCAAGCGCAGTGGGGTAAACAGCGCGACAACAGCCCCGGCCAGCGCCCCGTCTCCGACTACGCACAAAACGAGCAGTGCACGGTCGATGCTCAGGGCAATACCGACAGCAGCGGCAAAATATGTCAGCGTCGCGCTATCTACTTACGAGCCGTGGCGCAAAAGCTAGTCGACGATCTCAGCCGTGTGCGCGACGCTTGGGCACCTCAATCGCCGCTGCGCCAACAATATATCGACGGTGGCAAGCACAGCTTGGCCAGCGTACTCGAATCGATGGGACGCCTCAGCTTTGGCGAGTTGGCGGGCGAGCGTATCAATATTGCGCTCACTCAAGATTCTCAAGAGGACGAACACTCCTGCTTTAGCGACAACACCCACCGCGATATTTTGCTCAACGCCAAGGGCATTCAAAACAGCTACCTCGGCCAGTACGGCAACACCACCCTCTACACCGATGCCACTGCTGTGAGCGGCGACAGCATCGACGCCTTGCTGCGAAAACGCGGCCACACAGAACTGGCGAAACAACTCAAAGGCGCATTGGCGCATACGCAATCGCTAGCCCAAGCCATCGATCAAACCGCCCAAAGTGGCACGCCCTTCGATCAGCAAATTGCCGGTGGCGAAATCGATCCCAAACACCCCAAAGCCAACCAAACCATTCGCGATTTGATTCAAGCGCTCGTGGCACAAACTGAGCTTATTGAACAAGCCATTGCCGCCCTTGAACTCACTGCCGACGACCTCCGCCAAGATACCGAAGAATCCATTTGAGCGCGTGACACCAGATACGTTGCCGCGCGGTAAACCACATCCCCTCTTCTCATAACCGGAGCGAGGGGATGTGCCAGTAAACATGGCTGTGTTTATCGAGTTCGCTCCCTTAAAATGCCCACTCACCGTCCCATTGTATTTTTCATGCCCTCTATCCGATTGATTCACCGATACTCTATCGCCGCGGCTGTCAGCACTGTGGCGCTGTTAAGCGCTTGCGATTTTTCCTCCTCAGAGTCAAGCACTCCTCCCTTCGAGCCCAGCGAACTTCGGCCTGGCGGCGACACCAGTGTCGATCGCGGTGCCAGTAAAGAAATTTTTTCCCTGCCTTCGCAAAGTTTAAGCCCGCTGCAAAAGAGCATTTTTCACGTTGGCGATAACGAGTTTGAACATATACGCTCGGGTCAATTGCGCGGTCCCTTGCTTAACGCAAAAAGCTGTCAGGGATGCCATGTCAAAGATGGCCGCGGCAACCCACCGCCCGCGGGCGACGAACACTATATGACATCGATGTTTCTACGCCTCAGCATCGGTGCCGACGCCACCAAGGGCGTGATCCCCGATCCCATCTACGGCGGCCAACTGCAAACTTACGGCATTGCCGCCGACGCCGACTCGCCGCAACACTTGCCCGGTGCTGTCTCGCAGCACGGCCAAGGCAAGAACCGCGCTATCGGGGAAGCCCACGCTTATATCGAGTATGAAAGCCTGCCCGGTCAATACCCCGATGGCAGTCGATACGAACTGAGACGCCCCATTTATAAAGTCAAAGATCTCAGCTATGGCGACTTTGACGACAACATCCTGTTCTCTCCGCGAGTAGCGCCGAGCATGATAGGCTTGGGCCTTCTCGGCGCCATTCCCGAGTCGGCTATTCTCGCTAAAGCCGACCCCGACGATGACAACGGCGACGGCATTTCTGGGCGCCCCAACCGCGTGAGAGATACTATAGAAGACCGCATGACATTGGGGCGCTTTGGTTTAAAGGCCAGTACACCCAGCGTGTTACAACAATCGGCGGGCGCCTATCGCGGCGATCTCGGTTTAACCAACGCGCTGTTTGATCAAGAAGTTTGCACCCCGACGCAATCGAGCTGTTCAGAGCGCGCTCGACAAGAACCCACACCGCACGGCGCTCGACACAATATTGATGATTTAGTGTTGGCTCAAGTGGAGTTCTACGCGCGAAATTTGGCGCCGCCCACGCGAGCATCTCATAAACCCCATCCAAGCGACCCCGTGTGGCGCGGCCGCCAGCACTTCTACCAAATTGGCTGCGCAGATTGCCACACGCCCCGCCACACCACGGGAGTGGCGCAGGGCAGCTCACTGGGCGATGTGAAGGGCTTTGACTCGCTTCAAAAGCCCGCCAGTCCCATCGAGGCACTCAGCCATCAAGTCATTTGGCCCTATACGGACTTGCTACTTCACGACATGGGAGGGCAGTGCGAAAAAGTGCAGCGCGAGCGCGCCAACGGCCAAGCCTGCAATGACACCAGCAGCAACACCTGCTTGTGGGTACTGCGCTGCACAGGGCTCGCCGATGGTCGCCCCGACTTTGCCGCCAGCGGCACGGAGTGGCGCACAGCGCCCCTGTGGGGCATCGGCTTAGTACAGCAGGTCAATCCCAACGCGGGCTTCCTACACGACGGTCGCGCCCGCACGATTGAAGAGGCCATCCTCTGGCACGCGGGCGAAGCCGCTATGACCAAGCAGCGCTTTATGGCGCTGGACAAATCGCAGCGCCAAGATCTTTTAGATTTTGTGAACGCCCTTTGATCACGCAACAACAAAGGCAGCGCTCCAGAACAAGCGTGCGCAGCCTTTAAAACGAGGCTCTTATGAAAAAGTATACGCTTCTGATCGCTCTACTCGCACTCGCTGCGGGCGGCTGGTGGTACGGCCAAAACCACCATCAAGCTCAGGGCTCCGAGACCGTTCAACAGTGGCTGAATAGTTTTTCGCAGCTGACCTACCAACGCTATTTGAATCTCGCGCAGAGCGCCGATGCGCTGCACAGCGCCAGCGAGACCTTCTGCCAAAATCGCAGCGCGCAAAACTTGGCTCTCACACAAGATGCATGGAAAACGCTAAGCACCCACTACGCCCGCGTCGAGGCGATTAGCTTTGGCCCACTGTCGTCCTCGGGCGAGGCGAACAGCAGCCGCAAACAGCGCTTGAAAACGTGGCCCGCACAAGGTCACAACCACAAAGTTGAGCGCGCTATCCAGCAGCTCATTTCAGCTGATAACGAGATAACCACAGACTCGCTCGCCCAGTACCCCACACAGTTTCAAAGTCTCGATGCGCTGGAGTACCTGTTATTTGGCCACGCTGAAAAAGCTCGTACAGCACAGTGCTTTTCTGGCGATGACCACACCGCTTGCGACCCGCAGCGAAGCTGCCAATTCTTGATGGCCTCCAGCGCGAACATCGCCAACCTGCTCAATCGCGTAGAACAAGAGTGGCGCAATGAGTTTGGCGCATCACTGGCGAGCGCGGGGCAGAGTGGCTCTCTCTATCTCGACCAGGGCACAGCGGTCGGCGATATTATCAATGGGCTGAAAAGTCATTTGATTTTGCTTCGCAACAAAAAAGTGCGCGACCCGCTCAACAGTGGCTACGATGTGGCCGATCCAAAATCTCTGGAAGCGTGGCGCTCACAACACTCATTAAAACTGCTGCAAACCAATATCGACAGTTTGAGTGAAATCTATTCCAGTCCCAATCAGTTTGGCCTTAAAAACGTCCTACTCGCAGGGGGCTTTGAGGCAGAGGCTCAACAATTTGAAGCCGCCTTACAGCACGCCAAGCAGCAATTAAAAGCAATGGACACAAGCAGTTTGCGCAATCAGTTGTCGGGGCAACAACCCGATAAAGCGGCAATGACAGCGCTGTACAAAGCCGTTTTTGAACTCAGTGAGCGCTACACATTGGATGTCGTGCAGCCTCTACCCATCCAAAACAGTTTTAACGAATTTGATGGCGATTGATCGCTTTTGTTGCTGATTAAAATGAGAATGGTTACCATCTGCTCTCCTGTTTGTCGTCCCCTCGGAGTTTCTATGCGACGCGCACTATTGAATCCCTTTTTGGCTCTTATCGCTGGCAGTGTCCTTTTGACGGCCTGCTCTTCCGAATCCGACACCGAGGCAACGTCAACGTCGGAAAATTCGCCCAAAAACACCAGCCCCGCCGTGGTCAATATCTATTCGCAACGCAAAGAAGCCTTGCTGAAACCCGTACTAGAGGCGTTTACTCAAGACACGGGCATCGAGGTCAATCTCGTCACAGGCAACGCCGACGCTTTGGTGCAGCGCCTGAAGAGCGAGGGTGAGAACTCGCCCGCCGATGTATTGATTACCACCGATGCCGGCCGTCTTTATCGCGCCAAGCGCGAGGGCGTTTTACAGGCCATCGAGTCTGAAACACTCCATAAGCGCATTCCCGCCCATCTACGCGACCGAGATAATCAATGGTACGGCTTATCCAAGCGAGCTCGGGTGATCTTTTACAATAAGGACGCCGTCGACCCCAGCGAGATCAGCGACTACCAAGATCTCGCCAACCCCGAGTGGTTGGGCCGCATCTGCATTCGCTCGTCCAGCAATATCTACAACCAATCTCTGCTCGCCTCCATCATCGCTCACCGCGGCCACGAACAGGCGAAAGCGTGGGCTGAAGGCGTGGTTAAAAATTTGGCGCGCACGCCCCAAGGTGGCGATCGCGATCAACTCAAAGCGGCGGCCGTGGGCGTCTGTGATATTGCCGTTGCCAACACCTATTACTACGGCGGCTGGCTGGGCAGCGATGACGAAATGGACAAACAGTACGCGCAAAAATTGGCCGTACTCTACCCCAACCAAGACGACGGCGAGACGGGCGCCCATGTCAATGTATCGGGCGCGGGAGTCACTCGACACGCGCCCCACCGCGACGCAGCGATTCAGCTACTGGAGTACCTGACTGGGCACTCGGCTCAACAGTTTTACGCCAACGACAACTACGAATACCCCGTGGTCGAAGGCACGCCCGTGAGCGATCTGGTCAAATCCTGGGGCTATCCCTTTAAAGCCGATGACCTATCGCTCAATAAACTGGGTGAAAACAACGCCGAAGCCGTTAAAATTTTCGATCAAGTTGGCTGGAAGTAATTGAAGCAGACAGTCTCTGCATGGTCTCTGTCTAGCTGGCTCGTCGCCACCGCTTTGGCCATGCCCGTGGTGGCGCTGGCGTGGTTTGCCTGGGTACCCGAAAGCCACAGCTGGCTACACCTAAAAGAGACCGTCCTCGCCGACTACATCAGCCACTCTTTGTGGCTGTCAGTCGGCGTTGCCTTGGGCACCTTTTTGATTGGCGTCAGCACCGCGTGGCTAACCACCATGTACCGCTTTCCCTTCAGCCGCTTTTTCCAGTGGGCACTCCTGCTGCCCATGGCTATGCCCGCCTATATCATCGCCTTTACCTATACCGGCATGCTCGACCCCGCGGGGCCACTACAGTTTCATTTGCGCGAGCTGATGGGCTGGGAGTACGGCAGCTACTGGTTTCCCAGTGTCACCCATGTGGGTGGTGCCATCACCATGTTGTCGCTGGTGCTATACCCCTACGTTTATCTACTCAGTCGAGCCAGCTTTTTAGAGCAGTCGCTGTGTGTACTCGATGTGGGACGCACACTGGGGCTCGGCCCGTTCCAGCGATTCTTTCGCATTGCCCTACCACTGGCTCGCCCCGGCATCGTCGCTGGCGTGTCGATTGCCGTCATGGAGACACTGGCCGATTACGGCACGGTAAAATACTTTGGCATCTCGACCTTTACCACGGGCATTTTTCGCACCTGGTTTGGGCTCGATGATCCCGCAGGCGCCGCGCGCTTATCCGGTTTATTACTCGGCTTTGTTTTTATTGCTCTGACCATCGAGCGCTACTCGCGCAGCCGCCAGCGCTTTCACCACACCAGCCAACGCCACCAAGCTCTTACGGCCAAGCCGCTGCGGGGATTGCCCGCGACACTGGCCGCCATCGCCTGTGCCCTGCCCTTATTACTCGGCTTTATCATCCCTATCAGCCAACTTGGCCTGTGGGCCGCCGAGAGCTGGCACAGCATCGACGCCCACTTTCTAACCTTGAGCTGGAATAGCTTGTGGGTAGCGGCCACCGCCGCCGTCGTGGCCACGGCACTGGCGGCGATTTTAGTCTACGGCTTGCGCCTACACCCCCAGTGGCCACAACGACTCGCCGTGCGCAGCGCGGGGCTGGGCTATGCCATCCCCGGTACGGTCATCGCCGTCGGCGTTATGATTCCCGCGGGACAATTTGACCACTGGCTCAACCAGCACTGGCCCACCGCGATCGGCGCGGCACCGGGGCTGGTGTTAAGCGGCACCTTTATCGCCTTGATCTTTGCCTACTGCCTACGCTTTATGGCCGTCTCTCTACAAGCCTTGGAATCGGGCATGGGGCGTATAAAACCGAATATCGACGAAGCCGCTAACAGTTTGGGCGCTCGGCGCTGGCGCATTCTTCAAGCACTCCACCTACCCATGCTGCGCGGCAGTCTGCTGACGGCGCTCTTACTGGTATTTGTCGATGTGCTCAAAGAGCTGCCCGCGACTTTGGTGATGCGCCCCTTTGATTTCAACACACTGGCGGTGCGCGCCTTTGAACTGGCTTCCGATGAACGCTTGGCAGAGGCCGCCCTGCCCTCAGTCGCCATTGTGCTAACCGGGCTGCTGCCCGTGCTTTTACTCAGCCGCAGCATTGCCCGCAGCCGACACGGCGCCGACGGCAAGCCGCTCCATACAACACAGAATGCCACCCCGATTCCAACTGAATTGGACAGACTATGAATGTAAAAAACACTTCCAGCCAGCTACAGGTGCGCAGTTTGAGCGTCCAACTCGGTGGGCAGGCCATTCTCAAAGGCATCGATTTTTCCCTAGAGGCGGGGGAGATTGGCTGCCTACTCGGCCCCAGCGGTTGCGGCAAAACCACGCTGCTGCGCACCATCGCCGGCTTTGAAGCGCCCAGTGCTGGCAACATCCAACTCGGCGATCACAATGTCAGCGACAAGCAGCGACAGGTGCCCGTGGAAAAGCGCAAGGTCGGTATGGTCTTTCAAGACTTTGCCCTGTTCCCCCACCTTAGCGTGGCCCAAAACATTCGCTTTGGTTTGAAAGGCTGGCCGCGCCAGCAAGCCCAGCAACGCGTCGATGAGCTACTCTCGCTCATCGGTCTAGCCAGTCATGCCGAGCACCGTCCCCACGAGCTCTCGGGCGGGCAACAACAGCGCGTGGCGGTAGCTCGCGCACTGGCGCCGAAACCGGATATTTTGTTGCTCGACGAACCGTTTTCCAGCATGGATAAAACCCTACGCGAACAACTAACCGACAGCGTGCGCCAAATCATTAAAGGCGAAGGCGTAACAGCCCTGATGGTCACTCACGACCAACACGAGGCCTTTGCCATGGCCGACCGCGTGGGCGTTATGAAGGCGGGAGAACTGCATCAGTGGGATACGCCCTACCGCCTCTACCACCAACCCGACAGTCGTTTTGTCGCGCACTTTGTTGGCCGCGGCACCTTTATCCACGGCGAGCTCAACGCCAGCGGTCAGCTCGATACCGCTATTGGCGAGTTGCCCGTCGCCTCGCTGCCGTCGACACACAATGGGGTGTTCGATGTGTTAATTCGACCCGACGACATTATTCACGACGATCAAAGCCCTTGGTGCGCCAAAGTCCGTTCTCGCCACTTTCAGGGCGCTCACTTTTTATACACCCTCGAACTCGATAGCGACGAGTCCGTACTGTGCTTTGCACCGAGCCACCACAACCACATGATCGGCGAGTGCATCGGCATTCGCCACGATGCCAAGCACGTCGTGGTCTTTTCGCGCTAGGCTCATTGGTTCAGATGCCTCGATCTATCGCTCTGCCTGTACTCGCGACTCTGGTTTTGCTATGTACCGCCTGCGACCGAGAGAACGACCGCGAATCATCGGGGCCTCGCCTACCATCGAACCTGCTTCAGCACGATAGAGCCCTGTCTAAGCAACAACAGCTGACGTTTTACAGCGGTCGCTCCTTCGCCGTAAACCCCTGGGTGCTGGCGCCCGCTTCAACCACGGCACGAGACGGGCTCGGCCCACTGTTTAACGCGCGCAGTTGCACCGCCTGCCACGTCAATGGCGGCCGCGGTCGCTTACCCGCCAACCAGGGCGAGCCACTGGTGTCCTCGGTGCTACGCATCAGTGCACAAGGCGAACCATCAGCGCAGCGCGGCGTCGCTCCCCACCCCGACTACGGCACACAGCTGCAATTGCAGGGGACAGCGGCAGCGGGCGCGCCCCCCGAAGTGAGCGCGCATATCCGCTACCGCTACCACAGCGGGCAATACCCCGATGGCCGCCCCTACGAATTGCGCGAGCCGATCTATCGCGTCGACGAGTGGCACTACGGCGAGCCCTCCGCTCCACTGAAAACCTCGCTGAGAACTGCCCCGCCTCTGATTGGCCTCGCCAGCATTGAAGCGATCAGCGACAACACACTACTGGCGTACGCCGACCCCAACGACAGTGACGGCGACGGCATTTCTGGTCGCGCCAACCGCGTTTGGTCGGTCGCCGAAAAAACCGAGGTAATCGGTCGATTCGGTCACAAAGCGGGGCAACCCAGCCTGCGCCAGCAAACCGCCGATGCTTTCGCCGAAGACATGGGGTTAACCAACGCGCTGTTTCCCCACTCGCGCTGTACTCAACGCCAAACAGGCTGCCACCAAGCCCCCAGTGGCAATGGCACCGAACAGACCGTCGAAGTCAGTGATGAGATCCTCGATGCCGTGACCCTATTTGCCGGCCACCTTCGCGTGCCCTCGCCGCGCCCCTATCTCGGATCGGGCAGAAAACTGTTTGAAAATCTGCAGTGCGCCGCCTGTCATCGCCACAGCATTGCCACCGCCACAGCATCGCCTCTCAAAGGCAAAACCATTGATCCCTACAGCGACTTTTTACTCCACGATATGGGGGACGGCCTCGCCGATCACCGCAGTGAGTTTTTAGCAAATGGTCGCGAGTGGCGCACGGCACCGCTGTGGGGGATCGGACTCACCAAACGCCTGCACCCCGACGCGGGTTATCTACACGACGGCCGAGCGCGCAGCATTGAAGAGGCCATTTTGTGGCACGGCGGCGAAGCGCAACAAAGCCGCCAGCGCTTTATGCAACGCTCGGCCGAAGATCGACAGGCACTCATCGATTTTTTGGAGTCTCTGTAATGCAACGACGGGATTTTATAAAACTCGGCCTCGCCAGCGGCATTGCGCTGTCTCTGCCCGCCTGCTGGCAGGAGAGCCACGCGGCGGCTTTTATCAGCGCCGCTGACGACCAGCGTGGTGGTCATCATTTAGTCGGCCTCGACCGCCACGGCGAAATCGCCTTTGACCTTCAAACTGCTCAACGGGGCCACGGCTCGGCGGTGAACCCGCATCACCCGCAAGTGGTTTACTTTGCACGGCGACCTGGCACAGAGCTGACTTCAGTCAACTGGCGCAACGGACAAGTCACTCGACAACAAACGGCACACGCGAAACGGCACTTTGTCGGCCACGGCGATTTCTCAGCCGATGGCCGCTATCTGTACACGCCCGAAAACGATGTGGAACACGGTCGCGGCGTCATTAGCGTGCGCGATGCTCAAACACTACAAGTGCTCGAAGAATACCCCAGCCACGGCGTGGGGCCCCACGAAGTTCACACGCTACCCAACAGTCAAACGCTGATTGTCGCCAATGGCGGCATCCTCACCGAGGGGCGCAAAAAGCTCAATATCGACACCATGCAGCCCACGCTCAGCTATGTCGATCTCGACAGCGGCCAGCTGCTGCACGAGCATCGCCTCGACGACCCTCAAAAAAGCCTGCGGCACTTTGATGTAAACCCACAGGGCGAAGTTGCCATTGGCGCACAAATTCAAAATGACAATCGCCAAACGGGTTTGATCTACACCCAGCTTGGAGAGGAAAAGCTGAATGCCGTCAGCGGTATTGCTTGGCCACAACTCGACGGCTATATCGGCAGTGTAACTTGGGCGGGTGACGCTTCACTATTTGCCGCCACCACACCCCGCGGTCACTGCGTGACGCTGTGGGACTCTCGCAATCGACAGTTGATAAAACGACTGCCCATTCGAGATGTCTGCGGGCTCGGCTGGGACGCTGTGCAATCGCGCTTTGTTCTCACCAGCGGCACCGGCAACATTTACCAAATCAGCGTGCCCGATCTCAAGGCGCGCGTCATCGCCCAGCACCCAGGCTATCGCTGGGACAACCATCTCGTTCCCACCTACCCCTCCAATCTTTAACCACATTATGGCCATCACCACTTGCAGCGCACGCCGCCCCTGATAGATAATGATAGGGATTATCATTTGCATATACACCACAAGGAAACCGTCATGGGCATTCTTTTCCGCACTAGCGCCATTATTGTTCTCGCATCACTGATCGCCGCCTGCGATAGCGGCGGCAGCGGCAGTAGCTCCAGTGATAGCTCGCCCTGTGACGGCTTTGATTGCAAAGCCTTGGTGGCCAATATTGCGGACAACATCATTGTCCCCGCCACCGCCGAGTTCAAAACCGAAGCCGATGCGCTAAAAACCGCCGTCGATAGCTACTGCGCAGATCCTGACGCAAACCTTATCGCCCCCGCGCAAACCGCGTGGTCGGAGGCTATGGCGGCCTTCCAAGCCTTGGAGCTGATGCAGGTGGGACCTTTGGCGGACAAGAGCAACGCGCTGCGCGACACCATCTACTCTTGGCCCGCCGTCAATAGCTGCGGCGTCGATCAAGATGTGATCGAAGCAGAAAACGCGGGCTACGACATCACTCAACGCACCGTCGATCGCAAAGGCTTGGACGCCCTAGAGTATTTGCTGCACACGGACACACTCGGCCACTCCTGCCCCACAGGTGTCGATGCGGTCGATGGGTGGAACACCCGCACTGATGGCGAGCGCCGCACTGCCCGCTGTGGCTATCTGACTCTCGCCGCCGCCGATATCGCCGAGCAGGCCAATGCCTTGCAAAGCGCTTGGCAGGGCAGCGACAGCTTTGCCAATGAGTTAAAGCAGGCGGGCAGCGACAGCTCGCGCTACGGCAGCACGCTGGAGGCGGTTAACGCACTTTCCGATGCGCTGTTCTACTTTGAAAAGAAAACCAAGGACCTCAAGCTGGGCGGCCCCACGGGGATTAAACCCATTGCGGGTTGCACGGCGGATCAGGCCTGTGAAGAGGCGCTGGAGTCACCCTACAGTGAAACCAGCTTGGATCATATCCGCAACAATGCCGTGACGCTACAAACGCTCTACCTAGGCAATAAAGCCGGTGAAGCAGACGAGATCGGTTTTGACGACTTTCTCGAAAATGCCGGGGGCACCAACGTATCGCAGACCTTGGCTCAAGATATCGCCGCGGTCATTACCGCCGTCGATAATATTCCTGACAACACACTCAAAGAGGCGATCAACAACAACATGGCGACTGCTCGTGAAGTCCACGCCCAATCCAAAAAAGTCACCGACGAGTTAAAGCGCGATTTTCTCGAAGTGATTGGCCTCAGCATTCCCGCCGCCGCAGCGGGTGACGGCGATTAAATCAGCGAGGCACTCCTTGGGCACAATGGCATCGCCATGTTTGAGTCGATAAGCCAGTGGGCACATCGGTGGTTAGCCGATGTGCCCAACGCTTTGTATTTTTTTCTCAATGCCGACAAGCGCATCTATGTCGCTTACCTCCTAGGCGCAGTAACACTTGCCGCGCTGTACTACGCGATTAAAATGCCCAAGCATCGCCGCTCGGGGTGGTGGCGCTACCTATTGAATCGCAAAATTTTTCTCCACCCTTCGGCGCGACTCGACTACCAATTACTTTTTATCAATCCCCTGATACAAGGCCTCACTCGGGGCACGATTGCCGTGGCCTTAGTGCCAATTGCACTGTGGGTGTCAGATACCATCGAGCTGCACCTAGGCCCTAGCGATTGGAGCCTATCCCGCGCCACCATTACCGCCCTTTTCACTCTCGTTCTATTTGTTGCCGACGATTTCACTCGGTTTTTTTTGCACCGCTTGATGCACAAGGTGCCTATGCTCTGGGAAATCCATAAACTGCATCACTCGGCAGAAGTGCTCACTCCGTTGACGGTGTACCGCATACACCCGCTGGAAAGCCTGCTCTACTCTCTGCGCATGGTGGGTACTCAAGGCCTAGTACTCGGCCTGTTTTTTTATGGCGCTGGCTTACAGCTGTCCGCCTGGGAAATCGCGGGCGCCAATGCCATTACCTTTGGTTTTAATGCCTTCGGCGCGAATCTGCGCCACTCGCATATCCGCCTGTGCTACCCCGCTTGGCTAGAGCGGTGGCTGATCTCACCCGCTCAGCACCAAATACACCACAGCAACCGTCCCGAACACTTCGATCGCAACTTTGGTGCCTTTATTGCGCTTTGGGATCGCATCGGCAACAGCCTCATCCTGTCGAAACACGCTCGCCGCCATGGCTTTGGCTTGCAACGCGGGCAAGCCTCTCCTTTTCAAAACCTCTGGCAGGCCTACACCCTGCCTA
>DS990601.1 GCA_000155715.1 gamma proteobacterium HTCC5015
ACGGCTTTAAGTGCTTGGCACTCAAGGGCAAACGCTTCGGCAAATTCCTCAGAGAAGTAACGCGCCGCACCGCGGAAGCCCAACATGGGGTTTTCTTCAACGGGCTCGTAAATTTCGCCACCAATCAATGAGCGGTACTCGTTGGACTTAAAGTCCGACAGACGAACCACCACGGGGCGAGGGTAGAAAGCAGCGGCAATCGAGCCCACGCCCTCTTTGATTTTCTCCACAAAGAAGCGACGAGGGTCTTCGTAGCCGCCCATGGCCTTAGTGATACGGAACTGGGTGTACTCATCCAGCTTGTCGTACTCGAGAAGAGCGCGCGGGTGAATGCCGATGGTGTTATTGATAATAAACTCAAGACGAGCCAAGCCAACACCTGCAGAGGGCAGGAAGGACGTTTCAAACGCCACTTCGGGGTTACCCACGTTGAGCAGCAGCTTCGTTTTGCTTTCGCCCATTTCTGACAAATCGATTTCCTCTTCTTCGAAATCGAGAATGCCATCGTAGACATACCCACTGTCGCCTTCAGCGCATGAGGCGGTTAGCTCGCGACCATTCGTAATCACTTCCGTCGCATTATTGCAGCCGACAATGGCAGGAATACCCAACTCACGCGCGATAATAGCGGCGTGACAGGTGCGGCCACCGCGGTTGGTGACAATGGCCGAAGCGCGTTTCATAACGGGCTCCCAATCGGGATCCGTAATGTCGGTAATCAGCACTTCGCCGTCTTCGAGGTCGTGCATGTCCTTGGCTTCTAGGATGACTTTGGCTTTACCCGTGGCAATTTTCTTGCCGACCGACTTACCTTGGGCGACGACTTCACCCTGTCCCGTCATTTTGTAGACAATATGCTTGGTGTGATCGGCCTGAGAGACAACCGTCTCGGGGCGGGCCTGTACGACAAACAATTCGCCCGACTCGCCGTCTTTAGCCCACTCAACGTCCATGGGCGTGAATTTGTTGTCATTCTTCGCCGTATAGTGCTTTTCAATTTCCACGGCGTACTTGGCCAGTGTCAGCACATCGTCATCATCAATCGAAAAGCGGCGTTGCTCTTCGGGGTGAACTGAGACATTCTTGGTCGACATGCCGGCGTTGTGGTGCTCGGCGGCATAGATCATCTTTACGTCTTTACGGCCCACTTGGCGCTTGATAATCGGCGCTTTGCCGCTTTCCAGAGTGGGTTTAAAAACGTAGAACTCGTCGGGGTTTACTGTGCCTTGAACGACATTTTCGCCCAAGCCGTAAGAAGAGGTGATGAACACCACATCGCGGAAACCCGTTTCCGTATCGACGGTAAACATCACGCCCGAGCTTGAAATGTCGGAACGCACCATCTTCTGAACCGTAATCGACAGGGCGACGCCCAAGTGCTCAAAGCCTTGGTGAACACGATAGGAAATCGCACGATCTGTGTATAAAGAGGCGAAAACTTGCTTACAAGTGCTCGACAAATTGCGCGTGCCGCGAATATTTAGGTAAGACTCTTGCTGGCCCGCAAACGAGGCGGTCGGCAAATCTTCAGCGGTAGCCGAGCTGCGCACGGCAACATCGGGATTGTGGCCGTATTCTTCGCCAAGCTCGGCGTAGGCCTGCACAATTTCCTCGTGCAAATCTTCGGGCATTTCACCGTAGGCGATCCCTGCGCGAATCTTCCCGCCAATATCGGAGAGTTGCTCCAAATTGTCGGGGTCCAATGTGCGAAGATGCTCAGCAATCTGGTCGTTGAGATTGTTGTACTCTAAGTAGTAACGGAAGGCATCGGCGGTAATGGCAAAGCCATTGGGCACTTTGACGCCTTTCTCTGTGAGCGCGGAGTACATTTCACCGAGTGAGGCGTTCTTACCGCCAACCTCGGGTACATCTTCGATGCGGATATCAGCAAAACGCTTGATGTATTTCATTGAGCTACCTGTACCTTGTGGGCAAAATTTTAGCGCGCGAATTCTAACACGAGCCTTGGCAAAAAGCCTATCGAAAGGCGTGTTTTGCAGATATTGTGTGCAAGTCAAGCGAAAACCACCACATGTAGTAGCTGATTTGCACGCTGAGCCGCACTCACGGGTATTGAAAATAGCTTGCAGAAGCCTCTAAAACTGTTTCAAACTAGGGCTATGGTATTTTGTAGCGAACACATTCGTCGGCCATCATCGCGTCGATTTACCCAGTTGATGGACCTCTACGAGCAAAACTATATTTTGCTTCGGCGCCTCTTGGGCGATGCTCAAAACCTGCCGGACGAATCCGTTTCACGCAGCGCAGATCACTTGCCGCTCTACTGCTGGGTTGTCGAGCGCTCCCCCTTTACCACCACCGTTCGATTGAGCTATCGCTTTGAAAACCACTCTCGCCGTCACCGAGAGTACGAGCCCGATTTGACCTTGCGAATTTATCATGACGCTCGCAGTGGTGAGGCCATGAGCGCCATTGTGAACGGTAAACCACGGCAAATGCGCCACGCGTCTAATATGGAGTGGCGCTGGCAACTCAACCGGTTCCTCAATCGCTGGCTGCGCTATTGCCTACACCAAGGGCACGGTTTTAACCCGTCTTAATCTCCTGCCGCGCTCGGCGACAGGCATTGTGAAACCGTTCGGCCAGCGCCTCGTCCAAGGTGCCGTACTCCAGTCGATTGTAGGTTTTACCAATAAAATGAATGAGCGCCGCATGCTGGGGCAGGGCGCGAGCGAGGCGCTCCGCGTAATCTTCCGCCCCTTCATGGGGCCAACGAGCGAGCTGACGCTTCTCCATGGTGTCGCAAAAGCGGCGATAATCTCGCTCAACATCACTATAGCGACGGCTCGAACGCACCGAGCGCAGCCCCCACAGCAATACTGCCGCCAAAGTTAAACCGAACAGCACAAACAGCGTGATGACAATTTTGCGCACGCTGTCGAGCCCAAAACGCTCCAAAAAGTCTTTTTGAAAGTCTGAGTCATAGCCTAAAACCCACTGGTTCCAGCGGTTGTCCACCGCGTCCCACAGGCGTACCACGTCCCGCAGTAAACTGTCGGAGCGAAACTGAAAGGGCAGAGACCCTGACTCCAAGCCCAGTGCATCTTCAACGCCCAGCTCGATGCGATCGGGAGCCACGGCCGCCGTTGGATCGATGCGCACCCAGCCCGAGCCCTCGATCCAAACCTCAGCCCAAGCGTGGGCATCTGACTGCCGCACCGTCATAAAGTCGTCGTAGGGATTCATCTCGCCGCCCTGATAACCGATGATAATTCGAGCGGGAATGCCCGCTGCGCGCATCAAAAACACAAAGGAACTGGCGTAGTGCTCACAAAAGCCGCGCTTGGTGTTAAACAAAAAGTCATCCAAGCTGTGCTGCCCCAGCGGGGGCGGTCTCAACGTGTAGTAATAAGGCTGTTGGCGAAAGCGTTGTAAAGCCGTTTCGATAATTTTTTGGGGCTGCTCTGCGTACTCTCGCCGCCAACGCTGTGCCAATGCCCTCGACTGCGGGTTACCACTGCGCGGCAGCGACAAGCCTAACTGGATTTGGTCGTAAGGGAGTTGAGTTTGTATCCGATAGCGGGGCGCGGATTCGGCTCGGTACTGAATAACTTGAGTCACATCGCGCTCCATCGACAACTCGTAATCGGCATCGTAAAAATGCACGCCATCGTGCTTTATTGGCATATCCAAGCCAAATACCGTTTGCTCACTGTGTGGCTCGAGCGTGACCTGATAGCGGTAGGTCGTGTCTTGATAATCAAATCTAGGCGCTTTGCTGCGCGCCTTCTCTTGGTCGAGATCGCGCCCACGCCAAGTGCTCCCATCGTAGCGCCACAGTACAACACCGCGCCAATAGCGCTCTGCGGGCGGGGGCACAGCGCCGTCAAACTGCACGCGAAAGGCAACGGCGCCCGACAGTGCTAATTGGGAGAAGTTATCCAGTGACAAAGAGTCAGAAAACCCGGTTCGAGCGCTATTCGACTCGGTGGGAAGCCCCCATAACGGCCCGGGGATGCGAGGAAACAAGGCGAATAAAATGGCCATCAAGGGCAAGGCCATCAACACATAGCGCGATGCGCCTTTAAGCAACTGAGGCAGCGGTAAGCTGACTCGGCCCTGCTGCTGCAACTGCATCATCACAAAGGTAATTAGAATAACTTGAACCAGCATCCACAGGGCCGTGGGTATGCTTTGAGTAAATAAAAAATTGACCGCCGCCACAAAGTAGCCGAGCAGAACGACAACCATGCCGTCGCGGTAAGTTTTGGCTTCACACAGCTTCAACACCAGCATGGAGACCAAAAGTGCCGACCCGGGATCGCGGCCATTCACTCCACCGTATGACAGCACTACAATCGCCAAGCAAGCGATAACTAGGCCAATCAGTAACCAACGGCTGAACGACACTACGCCTCGATTTAAAAGGATGCCGCGCCACAGCAGGGCCATCATCATTACCCCGAGCAGAGGCATAGGAATGCGGAAAAAGTGGGGCGCCGCAGTGGTTAGTGCGGCCATCACCAACCACAAAATGGAGGCAACGCTCAGAGGAGATTGGGTTAGGCGGCTCACGACGCCACCTCACACAATGCTAAAGCTTCTAGGCATTGCGCTTGATGACGCAAGCCTGAGCCCAAAGCAAGCTCTTTTTGCGGCAGGCGTAAACCGTAGGGGACATGTTCGCGCTCGCTCTCCAGTATCCAGTAGGCGAGTTGCGACAAGCGCTGCTCAGGCGACAAATCATCCAGTTGCTGATAATCGAGCCATCGGTGCTCGCTCAAGGTTCCCTCGAACGCCTTAGACATCCACTCCCGACTGTGGGCGAGCGATTTCCAAGCAATACGATTGGGCGAATCGGTAATTTGATAGCGGCGAATGCCCGCAAAGTCGTCATCTCCAGTCACTTGCGCACTGCGCTGCCCCGTGCCATCGGCCAACTCACTCAGCGGCACCCCAAAATCGATCGGTTTTGGATAGACGATGACGCCTGTATCAAAACGCAGCCAAGACCACACAAAAAACAAACCAAAGGGATAGCAGGTCCACAATCGTGTACGAGGCAGTGAAAAATAGCCCCGCTCTAGAACGGGCGTGTCGTACACCAGCTCGCCATCGCTAGTACTCCCCGGTGGTTGTTCTTCCTCGGGATTTCCAAGCCACAACATTTCGCGTTGCCGCGCATTCAAACTTTTAACCGAAAAAATAAAACGAGCGCTTTGCCCCGCATAAATGGGCAAAACGGGTTTGGGGGCGATCTCCAACTTCACCAAGTTGGCGTAGCTAAAGTGCATGCCCAAAATAGCGATTGAAGTGACCAAAAATGTCAGCATAAAGGCCATGCTGTTGGTGTAGTTCATAGCGCCGAGCAGCAACAAAAAAAGCAGCGCAGCCAACATCAAGCCAAAACGAGTGGGGATGACATAGATGGAGCGTCCGTGAGTCACAATAGATGTACCACTGTGCCGAATACGTTGATTCGTCCAACGGTTTACACGCTGCCTTACGGGGGCAAATACGCGCCATTTTCCGATGTCTTCAAACCACATGACGCTATTCGACGGGGACAGCCTCAATCAAAAGCTCTCTCAATTCCTCGACGCTCAACAGCTCGTGGCGAAGGTTTTGCAGCCGGTGGCGAGCCAAAGGCAGAATGCCACGTTGAAAATCCTCAGGCTGAACAAAATCGCGGCCGTCGAGTAGGGCGCTGGCCTGGGCGATACGGATAAGCCCCAAGCCCGCCCGTGGTGATAGGCCTTCGGAAAAGAGGCTCTTGTCCCGACTTTGCTTCAAAAGCGCCTGAGCATAAGCCACAGCGCGATCGTTTACCTTCACTGCACGAACCTGTTGCTGAAGCGTCAACAACGCTTCAGCGCTCATCGCCGGCTGCACCTCGCCAATCATCTCGCGCCGATCTTGTCCCTGTAGTAGCGCTCTCTCCGCTTCGTCAGAAAGCGGCGCCATGGCCACTTGCATCAAAAAACGGTCGAGTTGTGACTCGGGCAGGGGAAATGTCCCAATTTGAGAAGAGGGGTTCTGCGTCGCAATGACAAAAAAGGGGGCAGGGAGGTGATGCGTTTCCCCATCGACCGTCACCTGACGCTCCTCCATTGCCTCTAGCAGTGCACTCTGGGTCTTGGGCGTCGCTCGGTTCACCTCATCCGCCAACACCACCTGTTTAAAAATAGGGCCCGGATGAAAATCGAATTGACTGCGGTTTTGGTGATAAATGGAAACACCGACAATGTCGGCTGGCAGTAGATCGCTCGTAAACTGGATACGTTGAAACTCAAGCCCCAGCACCCGAGCTAGCGCTTGAGACAACGTCGTTTTGCCAGTTCCCGGCAAATCTTCGATCAGCAAATGACCACCGGCTAGCAAACAGACTAGCGACTGGCGTATCACTTCGGGTTGTCCCAGGATGATTCGGTTTAGCAGCTGGCTCGCAGCACTCAAAGCATTCGACATGGTTTCTCACGAATTTATTGTAGTAACGCGAGTGTACCCGAGCCACCTACAGAAAAAAGCGCAGCATCACCAACGCGATTGAACAGCCGATAACTGGCTAATAACCTTGTCGTGGTGCGCTGTAACCTTTCACCGAGGAGAAGGGGGTTGTACGGCCAACCAAGGCCTCGACCAGCATGAGTTCTTCATCCGTGTGGTTTTTAACGGGGGCCGGCTCAATCAATTGCCCCGCTTTGCCCTCCTTGAGAATGTAGCGCGGAGCATCGTGGTGTGAGGCGGCAATGCGTTCAGAGCTTTTCCCGCGATCACTGTTCGACACAATATCGACAACGCCATAACAGGTGCATAAATAGCTGACATCTTTTTCCGATTCGGCGTACACCCCTGTACCTCTGATTCCAATGGTTGCCGTCGATGTCTGCATCGTATGGGCGGGCTGGGCAGGCTCCCGCGCCCCAAACACCGAAAGTAGTTTACCGGTTACCAGCCTCAAGCCGTGCTCAAAAAAGTCCTTGCCGGAAAATTGCACTCGACTGTTTTCGCGTAGGATGTGAGCGTCGCCCCCAATCACAAAAACCACATGGGAGCCACTTTCGGTCTCCACGAGCGAGTTAGCAGAGATAACAGTCTTTTCCGTTGCTCGTTTTCCATCAACTCGAACCACACCGCCCATATCGTAAATCGAGCGGCCAGGCTCTAGCTCATCGGGAATTTCACCCATCGACCACGCAGGCAGCGCTATGCCTCCGCTCCCAAGTGCAAAAGCGCCCATGGACAGCGCCTTGACTAAGAATTCCCTTCTGGCGTCTTCAAATTCCGTACTCATATCCATTCCTCACAGCGAAAGCCATTTGATGTCGAACTCGGTTTCACACTCTATTTTCATGGGATTATGCGACAAATTCATCACATTGCCCACATTTGTAAATTTAGATTAAGCTAGAATTCTAGAACAAATCACGCATATTCATAAAAAACGGGCTAAGCCTAGAGGCTAGTGGTGATAGATACGTCATTAATGAAAAAGGAATTTGCTCGAAGCGGTAAGCACGTCTTTATGAGCCTGCTGCTACTGTTGTGCTACTCCCAAGCGGCAACCGCCAATAGTACAGGCATTAGCGGCTACTCTGGCGAATCGGGAAGCTCATGCGTCAGTTGCCACAATGGCAATGTTTACAACTACAATTCGGTCATTTCGGGCGATAGCACGCTGACACCCAACAGTAGTAGCAGCTACACATTTAGCCTCAATCGCGTGGCCGGCAGTACAGCAGGCGCTGCGGGCTTTAATTTGTCGGCCGACAATGGAACGCTGAGCTCAGGATCTGGCTCTAAAATACTCAATTCCGAGCTAACTCATAGCGCCAAAAAAACCAGCAACTTTAACTGGTCCTTTAATTGGACGGCACCCTCGGCAGACGGTGTCTATACGCTATACGCCTGCGGCAATCCCGTCGACAACGACGGAGTAGGCCTGAGTGACACCGGTGATGGCCCAGCGGATTGCACCGAATTCGACATCACGGTTAATACGCCTCCCACCGCTAATAGTGACTCCAGCTCACTGTCTGAAGACGGTAGCTACGATTATGTTTACCCATTGAGCAACGACTCTTCCGGAGATGTCGGCGACACAAAAAGCTTAATTGGCGTTTGCGCCACATCCACTTTGGACTACTACTGCAATAGCACCAGTTATACCCCGTCACAAGGTAGCTTTTACGTCGCCGGCAGCTATGTGCGCTATTTACCGGCTGCCAACTACAACGGTACTTTTAGCATCAAGTACAAAATGCAGGACAGCTACGGCGACGTCGACACGGCCAACATCACCTATACCGTGTCGTCAGTGAATGACGATCCAGTCGTATCCGGTGTCGACACAACACTTTCCTACACCGAGGGGCAGGGCGCTCGCACCTTAGAGAGCAGTATTAACTTGAGCGATGTGGACCACACGCAACTGAACCGCGCCGAGGTAGAAATTTCTGGCAACTATGTTAGCGGGCAAGATGTCTTGGCAGCCAGCAACTGCAGTGGCCTAAGTTGCAGTTTCAATAGCACGAACGGCACCCTCACCCTATTTGGCACAGCCTCTATCGCCACCTACCAAAATGCATTGGAGTCAGTCACTTACGCCAATACATCAGAAGACCCCAGCACCGCCACGCGGACTGTTCGTATTCGAGTGCGCGATACGGCATATGCCTACAGCAATTACGACACCATGAACATCACCGTTAGCGCTGAAAACGATGCCCCCGTTGTCAGCGGCTTTGACACCACGCTCAACTACACCGAGAACGATGGCGCACGTTCACTAGAGAGCTCCGTCTCTCTCAATGACATCGACAGTAGCCAGCTCAACCGCGCTGAAATTCAGATATACAGTGGCTACATCAACGGCGAAGACGTACTCGCTGCGGGTAATTGTTCCGCCCTCAGTTGTAGCTTCAACACTGGCACTGGCACTTATGTTTTTTCGGGCAATGCCAGTCTCGCGACTTATGAAGCGGTCATTGAATCCCTAACCTATACCAATCAATCCGAAGCACCGAGCACTAGCCCGCGAGCTGTAAGGCTAAGAGTGAGAGACACCGATAATGACTACAGCAATGGCGACACACTCTCCATTGCTGTCACTGCGGTGGAAGATCCTGCCGATTTCGACAGTCCCGTCTACGAACGCATTGGTGTTGGCACATCGTCTAGTACCACTCAAAACATTGCCGAGGACAATCAATTACAACTGCAATTTGCCGCCAACGACCCCGAAGGCGTCAGCACTGAGTTTAACCTCGTCTCTACAAACCCCGTTCTCACGGGCCCCGAACCCTTGATCAGTGTATCCAGTGACGGCCTGCTTTCCTGGACCCCCGATGGGACCCGCAGCAGTGTTCAAGCGGTTATTGGCGTGAACGACAATATTGGCAGCAGTCCTGACAATACCTTTAGTATCACACTTACTGTTACAGGCTCTAATGACGCCCCTGTCATCACCGAGGGCGCCTCTATCAATGTCAATATGGACGAGGATGCCTCGCCCACAGCATTCAACCTGACACTGAATGCCAGTGATTTAGAAAACGACACTCTCACTTGGAGCATCGTCTCTCAGGCCAGCAAAGGAACGGCCTCGACCAGCGGCACAGGCAACAGCAAGGCCATTCTGTACACTCCCGATCTCAATGAAAACGGCAGCGATGCTTTCGTGGTGAGAGTCACTGACGGCAGCCTGTCCGACGACATCACCGTCAATGTCAACATAGCCCCCCAGGCGGACGCTCCCGTCATTACTGACGGAAAAGCAATTACAGTAGCTATGTCTGAAGACGGCAGCCCTACGCCCTTTGAATTAGTGCTCAACGCCACCGATCCAGACGCCGGCGACACATTGACATGGCGTATTAGCCAAGCGGCATCTCGTGGTGCCACCTCAATACCCGGTGCCACGAGAGCAGGGCAACCCATTGTCTACAAGCCCAACGACGACTACTTCGGCAGCGATCAATTTACGGTTTCAGTCAGTGACGGTCGTTTAAGCGACAGCATTGATGTCACCGTTAACATTGCCCCCGTGAACGACAATCCTGTCATCCAAACGATTGGAACCCTGCCTGCGGCCACTGAAGATCAGCTCTATCAGTTTGTTGTCGCTGTGTCCGATGTCGATCACAGCGTTCCCGAAGACCTCAGGTTCTCATTAAATAACGCCCCCGATGGCATGCAAATTAATGCCACTGGCCAAGTAAGCTGGACTCCCAGCGAAGGTGTCAGCGGTTCTGGAAAAGTTGGCGTGCGCGTCGAAGACAGTGCTGGCGGTATCGATGCAGCGATGTTTAGCGTTAGCGTGTCAGCCGTCAATGACGGCCCCAGTATTAACAGCACACCACCCAACACTGCGACCGAGGGAGAGCTCTACGAATACACACTACAGGTCAGCGACCCCGACGACGCCAACGACGGCAGTGGCGCACTGAATTTCTCCCTGTCGAATCCACCGGCAGGTATGAACATCAGCAACACGGGGGAAATCACTTGGACGCCTGTCCAAGGTGACGCCAACGGCAGCTCACAGGTCTACAATTTCACCGCATCCGTCAAAGATGGCGGTGAAGACGGCGCAACCACTGCCGTTCAAGCCATACAAATCACAGTTGCTATCCCCGATGCCGATGGCGATACCGTCGCCGACTACGAAGATAATTGCCCCGCAGTGGCCAATACGGATCAAGCCAACAACGATGCCGATGCGGAGGGCGACCTGTGCGACGACGATGATGATAACGACGGCATGCCAGACGACTTTGAAGTCGACAACGACTTCGACCCGTTGGATGAGAGCGATGCGGCTAGTGATAGGGATGGAGACGGCATCAGCAACCTCGACGAATACCTCAATAATACCGACCCAAGTACAGACAGTGTGGCGCCCGTGATAACTCTGGCTCCCGAAGAGGTCAGCCGCAACGCCAAAGGGCTACTGACCCCCGTTGAACACAGCGCCTCTGCCGAGGACGCGATCGATGGCCCCGTCGCAGTTACTGCTGACAAAACAGGGCCTTTTGCCAGTGGCCACCACGTGGTGACTTGGCAAGCCTCTGATACCTCCAAAAACCTGGCACAGAGCGATCAAATCATCGACATTTACCCTCGAGTTTATGTCAGCCCTTCACAAACGGTGGGCGAGGGGCAAGTCGTTAACGTGCCTATTCACATTACGGGCAATGCCGTCTCTTATCCCGTCACTGTGTACTACAGCATTGACGGCGCCACAGACAGCAGTGATCACGATTTGGTCGCAGGACAAATCGACATTACCTCGGGACACGTCAGTGAACTCACGTTTAACACGCTGGCCGACACCCTCAACGAAGGCAGTGAATCACTTAACATTCGTCTGACTGCCGCTGACGGCGCCAGTCTCTCATCCGCAGTGAATCACCAAATCACCATCACAGATTTGCCAGCACCTCCCCGTATTAACCTGTTAGCCGCGCAGGACGGCCATAGCACGCGGACAATTTATCTCGACCAAGGGCTTGTCCATTTCAGCGCTAATGCATCAGACCCCAATGGCGACACCCTTAGCCACACTTGGACGGCCAGCATTTCAGGTATTAATACGATCAGCGGCGGCGGTAGCAACGACGATCATTGGGAGATTGATCCCCAGAACTTAGTGGCAGGGCAAAGCATCAACATTCGCTTAAGTACCCACGATGGTCGTCATACTGCCGTGCAAAGCCTCAGCTTAGGGATAAAAGATTCGGCACCACTCCTTGATGCCTTTGAGGACAGCGATGGCGATGGCATCGACGATGCCGCTGAAGGCTGGGGGGACTCCGATGGCGACGGCATTGCCAACTATCTCGACAGCACGCCTCTCAGTTCGGCTCTGCAAACTTCAACAGGCGATTTTGAGACATCATTACAACAAGCCATTCAAACCGATCCTGGCTTGACTCTAAAACTCGGCTCTCACGCCAGCGCACAGGGCGCCAGCAAAGCCAGCATCGCCGCCAATTCACTCTTGCAAACGGGCAATGAAGACTACCAATTGATTGGTCAAGCATTTGATTTTGAAATCCACGGGCTCGACACCTCATTGACTCAAGCTCATGTCGTGATTCCGCTGGCCGTGCGCATCCCCAGCGACGATGCAGTTGTTCGCAAGTACCACCCTGAGCACGGTTGGCGCGCCTTCAACAGCAGCGAGGGAGATACCATTCACTCGCTTCGCAGCCCCGACGGCACTTGCCCAGAGCCCGGCAGCGAGCAATACCAAGAGGGGCTCGCTATATTTGCCAACTGTTTACAGTTAACGCTAACCGACGGTGGTCCTAACGATACCGATGGTGTTAGAAACGGCATTATTGTCGACCCCAGTGCCATTGCCGTCCCCAAGCAAAGCAACAGCAGTAACGACAGCAGCAACGAGAGCGCCCCCCGAGCGGGCGGTTCTAGCGGGCTCTCCCCCCTGTTTTTCCTTTGGCTACTGCTGATTAGCTTTGCGGCAGCGCGCCGCCGCAAAGCATCCATCCAAATTACTCCATCGCATTGAGCCAACAAGGATTAAACTATTTTGCTGTACCTAGGGAACCAACACACTCTTTTTGCCAAGGCGATACTGACCTTTTTGTTACTGCTCGTTAGCACTCTCACTTGCGCTCAAAGCACTTGGATAGGGCACTTTAATGCCTCTGTCGCTCACGATGACAACCTAACCCAAGCCGAACTCAAGCGTGATATTGCTAGTGACAACCGTCTCGACACCCAAGTGCGCTATGGGCCTCGATTCATATTGAACAATTTTCAATCATTAAGCCTCAATGCAATCGGCGGTCTTCAGTTTCATCAAGAGTTCTCCGAGCTCGACCAATACCACGTTGGCGGCGAACTCATTCACCGCTTTCAAACGCGCCTAGGCTTTAGTGCACCGCTCTACCAGTCCGAGCTCGCCATCACCAACGAATGGAACGACAGTGAGCAACGCAATGCCACGCAGCTCAAAGCGCAATTCTTCGTTACCCGCCGCATCACAAACCGCATTAGCCTCACCGGCGGCTATGAGTACAAGCAACGCGACACCGACAGCACGGTGTTTGATACGCGTCAGCATCGCTTGTTTGGCCACCTCGATTATCAATTGCAGTCCCAAGTGGCGCTCTACACAGCCTACAGTTTTGCTCAAGGCGATATCACTTCAACCGCTCTTCTGTGGTCAGACACGCCCTACAAAGTTCTAAAAGCCGCAGACTTTGTAGAAGAGGATCAGGCCTTTGGCCGTGCCCGAGGCAACACTTGGCTCAGCTACCGCCTTGGCGATGTAGATACACACGCATTGGTAATCGGCGGCAACTGGGGCATAGGCAAAGGCATGGCCTTAGATACCTCGTTGGTACAAGCTCATGCCCAAGCACCCGCTGACAACGAATATCAACGCACTATCGTCCGACTGGCTTTGCTCAAGAGGTTTTAAACATGGCAAAAACTTTGGCCATCATAGCGTTTGCTCTAGCGACATTGCTCGGTTGCAGTCGAGGCGATTCAGAGGCGCCTTCAGCACCCGATTTAGAGGCCCATGAGCCCAACCGATTTTTAACCTACTTCAATCGCCAAGCCAGTCTTGCAGCGGGTCGCTACCAATTCGTTGTTGACAGCAACAACGGAGCAGGGGGGAGCTACACTCTCGATGTAAGCCGATACGGCGAACAGCAGCATGACTCATTTGATGGTCAATGGCCTGAGGGCGGCACGCACACAATTCACCTAAGTCGCGCAGGCGGGCTAAACGCAGTGGTGACGAGCTCTGGCCCCGTACCTAATCTCAAACTACTCAATCAATGGGGTGACGAGATAGCGAGCGCGCAGGGCAAGGGCGATACGGCAGTCATCGATCTACCAATGAGTAAAACAGGCACCGCAAGTTACAGTCGCGCTTACTATCGCGCTGTCGACCCCAATAACGAACGCGACACACTTAATAAATTCCTACAAAAAAATGGCTTCAATAAGGGCCACGATGCTCATGTCACCTTTCGCGACACCAAGGATCTTGGCTACGGGCGAGAGATGTACGCTAGGCGCAATGACGATGGCTCGATGGCATTTTATGTGCGCAACTATTTTGTCGATGTACTGCCCGGCCTAGACAGCAACTACAGCACCATGAATGTACATGCCGCTGCCGACCGCAATCCCGACTTTCACATTGGCACTAATGCCATCGAGTTTTCCCCCATCGATCCCGATGACCCCAACTCCGAAAAGATCCTCAAATTTTTTACCTACTGGGGCGGTAATAACCCGACTAAAAATGGGCAAAGACGCTTGAGCGTCGATCTAGACGGCCGTGGTGATAAGGCTATGCCAAATGCGTGTTTTGCCTGTCACGGTGGCCGCATATTGCCGCTCGATGAAAACGGCGAATTTCCTTTAATCGGCTTACAATCGGCACACTTGAATCAACTTGAAGTCAACACATTTGAGTTTTCTGACAAACCCCAATTTAGCCAATCTGCACTTGAAGCGCACTTTAAAACCATTAACAAAATGGCCTTCGAAAGCTACCCAGAGACACCCAGTAACGGGCAATGGAACAGCGAGCTTGCCCGAGATGTCGCTTCAGGCCGTTATGGTGGCGATTTCACAGCCAACACCTATAACGAACACTACATCCCATCGGGCTGGCAAGAGCAGGGCGGGCGCCCCGCAGGTGTCAGTTTGCTCTATCAGAAGGTTGTCGAACCTCACTGTATTTCCTGCCATGCCCTACAGGGTTCAACCCACGAAAATTCAGTGAGCTTTGCGAGCTACGAAGATTTTATGGGTTTCGAAGAACGAATTTTAGACTATGTCTATGAGCGCGGCGTCATGCCACTATCGCTGCGAAACTATACCGCCTTTTGGGAAAGCGAAGCCCCCAGTGTGCTCGCATCCTACCTGCCCAATTTTGATCATTTTGATGAAAGTGGGAACATCAGCTCTCCAGGCCGCGTTATCGCCCGTGCGGGTGATGACCGCACAAGCGCCTCTCCTGCCATTTTAGATGGCAATGCCAGTAGCCATGCCGAGCGCTATCAATGGGAGCTACTGGAACAACCTAATGGTGCACAAAGTGAAATAGCCCAAGCTGACACGGCCACGGGGCGACTCATCAGTGACACGCCTGGCAATTACCGAGTGAAGCTGACTGTATCCAATGCCTTGGGCAGTGACTCAGACGAGCTTCTAGTCACGCTCAGCGGCACGCAAGCACTGACATTTGAAAGCGACATCCGACCTTTATTAGGCAGCAGCAGTAACGCAGGTAGCTGCACGGCTTGCCACAGCCCTACAGGCATCTCCAGCCCAGGCAATATGCCCGTGCACTACGACGATGGAAATCCCAATTTGTACCGCGATGTGCTCGCAAGGGTCAATTTAGAATGGCCAGAGCGCAGCAAACTCCTAGTGAAACCCAGCACAGAACAACACGGGGGTGGCGTCGTGCTTACTGACAACGATCGCCAAACTTTATTGCGTTGGATTCGCGAAGGGGCAAGACCTTAAGGGCGCTCAAAGCCCTTTGAAACTCACGCACATCACCTCTACAACGACAAACGCACGCGCAACGGGTGCAGGCAGAGTAAAAGAGAGCAGGGCGATAACATGACTGCTGTAAGCACTTCGTGTGCTAGCACAACTTTACTGTAAGCCCTCTGAGACTCTTTACATCCGCTTTAGCTCGTTGCGCGACATCAGTCTTTCTTTCTCAATGAGGTTCGGCCGGTAAAAGCGTTGAATTTAGCCACTTCACCAATAACCTATTGATAATAAACAATAATCTTGCTTAGGCGCTATTTGCATAACTTCGAGTGGCATTTCCGATCACGCCAAAAGCCTGCCCCTTCATTACAGCGAGTTCTGGAGTTGTTTAAACTGCCCCTGAATCACGGCTTTTTCTTGAAGAATCACCTTATTCTCGTCGGTCAGAAGCGCCACTTTATCCTGGGTAGTTTTCAGTTCGGTTTTGGTGGCTTCCAATGCTTGGTATAACACAGCCACTTCTTTATCTAGATATGCTTTCTGACTGGTGAGTGCTGCTATTTTTTCGGCCAGCTGCTCGTTTTTACTCTGATATTCACCGCTCTTCGCCAAAGCTTTTTCGAGGTCACGTTTCAGGTTCCGGATATCCTCGGTCTTTCGGCTTAGCTCACTGTTCAATGCAGCATTGGCCTGCTCAAGTTCATGGACCCTTTGTCGCAATTGCGCGTTGGCGCCAAACAGATCTGACGACCTTGACTCAGCTTGGGCCAGCCGATGTTGCAGATCCTGGATCTGATCTTTCAACCCCTGGCTAGCCGAACGGAACTGTTCGCGCTCCTGCTGACGGTCTGCGGCAGTTCGTTGCTGGTAATGCTCAAAATGATCGCGAATGTCTCGGTTTTCCTGCTTAAGCTCAGTGACGGTTTTTTTCAATTCAGTGGATCGCGCTATCGCTTCGTCCCGCTGGGACTCCGCTTTGGCAAGGGCGACTCGGGTATCTTCCAAAGACCGACTTTGCTGACGTTTTTCTTCATTAAGCAGCTCTAGCTGAACTCCCATGTCCTGTAGACGCGCAGTCAGTTGTACGATGGAGGTGTTTGCTTCGGTTAGCCTTTTGTGGCGTTCGTCATTCAAAGCATCGAATTCTTGCCGGATTTGGTCGATGCGTTGGTCAGCCATTTGCTGCATCCGTTCGTGCAGGGATTTCACTACTTCCACCAAGTCACGTGGCAGTCCACTAAGAGGGTCGGCAACGATTCCTTAAATAAACAGCCACAAGATTAATTAATGATCAACCCGGTGTCTTTGTCTGGTATTGGGATTGGTATGTTAAACTCGATGTTGGGGACTTCCCGGTCCATATTCATTGAGTACGTTCCAAAACGATTGATATTGCCCCTGCGAAAAGGTGATGTCCCGGCAAGCACTTCGGGGTCAATCGGATAGCCCTCTTCTGCCAACTCCCCAAGCGCCTTTGTCATTGTCACCACGTTGTAAAGAATAATCATGTTGGCGACAAGATGATTATATTTGATGATTTTTTGCTGTTCGTGCCGAACGTTCTCCGCGATCAAGCCATCATTGCCAAACATCACCCACTGCAAGAAATCGTTAAATTCCTCACTTTTGCACGTCGCGGCCTGGATCATTTCCCTGATTTCAGCCTCCGCAATGTATTGCAGCAGGAAAACGGTCCGAACGACTCGACCGAGCTCTCGCAAAGCCAGGTAAAGCTTGTTTTTTCTGGAATAGGTTCCCAATCGTCGCAGAATGGTCGATGCGTTGATTCTTCCGGCTTTCACTGATAACGCAATGCGTAGCATATCGGGCAGACACGATTCGATCAGCTCCCACTTTATGGTGTCCTTGAACAAGGTATCGATATGCTTAAAGTGATCCTCTTTGCTGATCCGGTAGAGCTTCAGATGTTTAATGCCTCTAATCCTGGGCATCAGCTTGATGCCCAGCAGGTAAGCGAGCCCGAACACCGCTTCACTCTGGGATTGGGTATCTCCATGTATGGTATCGGGCTGAATGTCTGACTGATTTTTCAATAATCCATCGAGGATATACACGGCCTCATAAACACCACAGGGAATGAAGTGGCTGAATAACGCAATATAGGTATCAGACAAATGATAGTAGCCGAGGCCACCGGTACCCAAATACCGCAAATGGTGTTCACTCAAAAGATTTTGCTCGTAAAGATCCCATTTGGTGCCGTCGGCTGACGCCGTCTTGCCGGTACCCCAAATCTTCGGTAGGGAGAATCGATTGTAGGCATTGATGACCTTGGTAATGGCCTCATCGATCTTCTCCTCTGTCGAATGACGCAGGTTCAACCACGCAATCTGGCGACGGTTAATGCCCTCAATGGAACGGGAGGTTTGTGTGGGCCCCAGGTTGCAGCCGAAACAAAATAAGGTAACGATAAAGCGACGCTGATGATCGGTGAGTTTGGTTTCATGCCCCGATAATGGCTTGAAACCCTTGCTTAATCCCAGCCATTTTTCCATATCAATTAATACGTCGAGGATGCTGGTTTCCGACAGCCGGTCATCCAATGCACGATTGATTCTTTCCAGTGCGGCGGGAATGGGTTTGCGTTTAACGCGCTGAATGACCAACTCACCTTTTTCAATTCTGACCTGATCATTGCCCGGAAATTTTTTATCGGTTTCATTCGATGACTTTCTCAACCAACGTTTAAGTTCGGCAATAAGCGCTTTGGGGTCGGTAATGATGCCGGCCAGTTCACCGTACTCGGCGATCTGTTCGTGATACTCCTCCCAGCTCACCAACTGGTCTCTAAAATCGCCATATTTATCACTGCCCATGATCACCACGTCGCCAGACTTCAACTCCTGGGCCAGCGTTGTTAACAAGCAGAGTTCGAAATATTTTCGATGCACTTCCGTGTTGTTTCTGTTGCGGGTCGTTTTTCCAGTGACCAGTTTTAACCATTTATCGGGTATCCACGACAGATCAAGCGGCTCGCCCTTGGCATTCACGGCATCCAGAGTCGGCTTACGACTACGACGATGCCCCATGATTAAGGCCAGAGCATCGAGCGTCGATTGATCCTGAGTCGTCGATTGTAAATCCATGTGGGCAACGCAATCGAACAACAGAGCCCGCTTGCTCCGGTAGAGTGACAGCATAAAGGGCAGATAATTATTGTTGGCATAGGCCAACTGCTCGTCACAGCGCTTTTTAAGTTCGTCGGGTTCTCCCTGAAATGCCTGGGCAATCGCGTCGAGGCGCTCTATCTCGGTACCGGGAATCTGATACGCCTGGATAACATCCCGTAATGCCGCGATTAGAGCGTCAACCAGCTGAGTTTGTGAGAGCTGATGCTGTTTAAGGGCTTCATTGGCGTGATTGATCAGATTCTGGACGATACGGATAAAAATGTCGGCAATGTCATCAGAGGCTTTTCCTGTCTGGGCGCGAATGAAAAGTGCCGCCAAGGCATAGCGCTTATGCTCGGCCAACTCATTCATGTTGGCGACGTTGAGGGCTCTAGCTTCAATGACAAAGCGCTTGAGCTTGGGCGCGGGTAGCATCAGGTCTTTCGGCAGACAATCGTCAAAGGTTCTCAACCAGCGGAGGTGGTCTACAAACTCTTTCACGTTGCTGACCGTCGGCTTTCGTGGCTCCTGCTTGATGAGGTCCCAAAGGCTCTTGGATTGGCTCGTTTTCGTAGTGGGCGTCAGAACCTCTTGAATACGGGTTTTGGCGCTTTCAGACAGGTCATGGTATACAGCCTCGAACAACTCACGATTGACCTGTGCTCTCGCTGCTTTTGCCTCACGCACGAAGGTACCAAATGCTGGCAGTTCGTACCGGGCCTTTGCCATCGACTCCAGGCCCACGTTGATGATATCCGGGATCTCGTCTTTGGTGGTGGCCGCCTCACGCAAAGCAGACTTGAGAAACTCAAGAGTGGTGTCGCTAACCGGGGTAATACCCAGGAAGTCTCGGATCGACTTGAGATGCCGCTGACGAGTGCCGGAAGTATCGTAATTTTCCAGAGGAGCGGCCTGACTTTTGAGTTCCAGGCACGTCATCAGATGGTTCAGTATTGCCTCCGGCACTTCAGCAATGGGAACAAAATAGCCCAGACGCTGAAAGGTCTTTAGTAACACCATGAATCCCAAGCGAGCGGTAGGCTGGCGAGTCTGGGATCGAACCAGCTCAAGCTCTTCCTGGTTCGGCGTATAGACGGTAACCAGATCCTCAGGTGTCGGCTGAGACTTTAACCGCGGATAAGCGGTTTCATGTAAGGCGGTCATGATTATTCTAGATTTTTATAACGTCGGTTGCATTCCACAGAATTCGATACTATACACCACTATCACGCATATACGCCATATGGTATCATTAGCCATATGAAAGCAGAATTACTCTTCAGGGACAAGTACGTCTACCGGGACGGCGCCATCCGCGAAATGGTGATCTGGCGACTACCGGCTCCCGACGCGGAGCGACCACATGGGTTGAAATACCGGCTCTATTACGGCCAGTCCGGCCACTGCCTGGTCCGCTATGACAATGAGCGCGGCAAAGGGGATCACCGGCATTACGGAGACGCTGGAGGACAAGAGCACGAAGAGAATTACACCTGGATCTCCGTACAACAACTTATCGCCGACTTTAAAGCCGACATCGAACGACTGCGAGGTGAACAACATGACTAAACAGCATATCCATATTGGCACTGAAAATCCTGACAAAGGGTTTGATCGCTTTGTGGATGCCTGGCAACGGGCAGAACGCGGCGAGAAAATCGATACAGAGGTTCACTTGAATTTCGAAGACCTCTCCATGCTTCTGGCGGTGATCACCCCTCGACGTCTGGAGGTGCTGAGGACGCTCCGCCAACAGGGCCCGATGAGTGTACGGGCGCTGGCAACCACATTGGCGCGTGACTACAAGAATGTTCATGCCGATACCCGCGCCCTGGAGGAAGCGGGTTTGTTGAAGCGGACGGAAACCGGCGCCTTGCAGGCCCCTTGGGATGTCATCGATGCCCACTTGAACCTGGTGGCATGATGGTTTGCGTTGTATACAATTGGATACTGTCTAATGCGGCAACCGTTAATGTCGAGACCCTCTGCTTCAGCTCCCACCTAAATGCAGGAGAAGCTGCTGTGGTGATTAATGCACGCTGTAGAACGGTCTACTCGGAAAAGACTGAAGAAACTTTTCTATAACCTAAATTCTGCAGAATTTAACAATGAAAGGAGGAAAAGGTAAACTACTTCAATTAGTTACGACCAAATAACAATTAAAGTAGAGTCACCTTTTCCATGAGTAAGAATACTAAGAAATCTGCCCGAAAACCAGCCCCAAAAATCCGCTATCAGTCCTCAGGCAAAGGGCTCACCAGCCAAGCTGGGGTCATCCCTGCGGTTCATTTTCTAAATCAACTCGGATTCAATGACGTTTGCGATAAGCATATCCACTTTCAGCGTGGTGACAATGCCACCTATAGTCTCACCGACTCCGTTTTCATGACATTGTTGGGCATGATTGCGGGAGCCAATTCCCTTTTAAAAGTGGTTGCTGTCTGGTCCGATCAAGTGTTGCGCGATGTTAGCGGTTGGTTGTCTGTGCCGGATGACAGCACGCTGGGGCGAATTTTCCGGCAAGGTAAACAGAAGCATGTGGCGCAACTGGAAGAAGTGAATCACCGACTACGTCATCGAGTATGGGAGCGTTGCCTAAAAAGTGGGGCGATGCAACCCGGTGATTTTTACCGTTCATGGGTTGATGTCGACTCTACCGTGAAAACGGTCTTTGGTCGACAGGAAGGAGCGGCAAAAGGCTACAATGCTGCGAAGAAAGGAGCCCTTTCCTATCATCCGCTGGTCGCCTTTAGTAGTCACACGAAGGAGATTCTACAAGCCTGGTTGCGAACCGGAAGCGCTTACACCAGTAATGGTATCGTCGAGTTTATGAAACAATTAGCCGTGCAGATGCCTCCGCGAATGCGCATGCTGTTCCGAGGAGATTCCGGTTTCTTCTCTGGCGAGTTGATGGACTGGCTGGAGCAAGGTGGCCACGGCTATCTCATCAAGGTGAAGCTGAAAGGACTGAGCGCTTTGCTTGATAAACAAACTTGGCAGGCGGTTTCAAATTGCCCGGGGTGGGAGCAGTGTGAGTTCACTCATGCCTGTGGTAAGTGGTCACGGTCCCGACGATTCATTGCGGTTAGGCGTCTTGCAAAAGTGAAAAAAGAAGGACCACAACAGTCTCTGATTATCGAGCCGGTTTATGACTATTTCTGTTATGTCACCACCGAGCGATTAACGCCTTGGCAAGCACACAAAACCTACGGTCAGCGCGCGACCTGTGAAACCTGGCTGGATGAAGCGAAGAATCAGATGGGCCTGGCACACTTGAAAAGCCACGACTTTGTCGCTAGTTCACTCATGTTTCAAAGCGCTGTGCTTGCCTACAACACCATTCGGTGGATGGCACTTATCAGCAACCATCGCACACTAAGGCGTTGGGAAATCCAGACGATACGCGCATTTCTGGTTCGGACTGCAGGACAGCTGCTTACTGGAAGTAATCAACTGAAGGTAAAAATACCCGATAAGCATCTCTATCCCAGTGAATGGGATGCTTGGCTGAAGTTATCATTTATTAGCGAAGCCTAACCATAAAATTTCCGCCAAAACGATAAAAATAAGTGGCTTTCAAACAGGGCCAAGCGCTCCTATTGCCTACTGAATACCAAAATCGGAAAATAGGTCGCCATTTAACCAAACAACGCAATGATTACTGCCAAGCTAATCTCAATCCTTGTCCGAATATCAGAGTGAATGACTTTCAATCGGTCATCTAAGGTGTTTGAGCTACGAAAAAACACAGATTGCAGAATTTAGGTATAATATGATAGTCTTAGCAGCTAGTGTTTTGAACCTGACAGCATAAGGGCTCCACATTCCACATGAACATCCGCCATTACTTAACTTGTCTACTGGCCTTACTGATTGCCCTGCAATCTGTGGCTGCCATGGCGGACGTTCACCAGCTTCATCAATCCGGGACGGAGCACCTGGAATTCGACCATTCGCATCAATCCACTGCCACTGATACCCACAACGACAATCTGCTCGCCAAGCAGACACCCGATCAGCCCGGACAGTCTGTATATGACTGCCACCATTGCTGCCATTGTGATGGCCACGGCTCTGTCGTTCTGATCGGAGCCACTTCACACTTAGCCGATTTATTCTCAGAAAACGGACAAGCCGACTATCAGGCCAACCTCACCTCTGGTATTCCCCCCTCTCTGTTTCGCCCTCCAATCGCCTGATCGCGCCTCAACAGCACGTCATCAGCCTCTGTAGCCTTGGGTTACAGCGAACAATTGGTATTTATTTTAGGGTGAAACATCATGAAACAGATCGCTATTGGGCTCGCGCTGAGCCGAGCGCTTGTCAATTCCGCTCAGGCCGAAAACAGCTTGCCTGAAATTGAAGTCGTCAATACCGACAACCAACGCTGGCATTTCCGCCAGGTGACCGTGAACCATACCGCCGCGGAGCTGACCGTCTTCGGACGGATGGATGCTCACCTGCGCTACGGCCTTCCCCGAGGCCATGTAGACATCGCAGCCTGGTCTGCTGATAACGAATTGATTGCGGAAACAACCACTGATTACTCACCGCGCCTTCTCACCAGACGCGCATCACGCAAGGGCGGCGTGCGTTTTTCTGCAAAGCTCCCCGCCTTGCCTGGTGATACCGTAATAAAGGTCGCCTTTCACCGGGATGAACCCCAACAACGGCAAAATCCGGTGCACGACCAAACCGTCGCACGCTGAATTTCAGGAGCATCAATATGAGACGATTTGACTGGCCCAGACGGGCCTTGCTGGGCGCGTGCGTGCTTTTTCTGCCCATGTTTGCTTACGCAGAGACATCGAGTTGGAGCGCCTGGCTCGCCTCCCAGATACAACAACACCCCGAGGTGCTTGCCGCCCGCGAGCAATTGCTGGGCTCCAACGCCAGCGCCGATGCGCTGGAGCAGCCGCTTTACAACCCGGAGCTGTCCACCGATTTGGAGCGTAATGGAGAGGAAGACAACTACCGGGTCGGCGTTCAGCAGACCATCGACTGGTGGGACAGACGGGGTGCAAGACGGCAGCAGGCGGGCTTTATGCGAAGCGCCGCCGAAGCGCTGTACCAGCAACAAGTGTTGGACAAAACCGCCGAGGCGCTTGCCGCACTGGTGGAGTGGCATGCCGCCAACCGCGCCGCCGCCATTGCCCAAGCGCAACAGCAGCAACTTAACGCCTTGCTCGAACAGGTGGATAAGCGCCAGCAGGCAGGTGATCTGGGCAGCATCGATGCCGAACTCACCTTTCTGTCCCTGTCACAGCAGCTGGCTCAGGTTGCCGAGGCCGAAGCCGCGATACAGAAAGCCGAAATCCGGGTTCGCGAGCTGCTGCCCGCATGGGCGCCCACGCGAGGCGGCATTCCTGATGATTTCTGGCCCTCCCAGCCAGACTTGACCTCGGATCAGGAGTTACTGCAACACCCGGCCGTAGCCAGCGCCCACGCCCGCTGGCAGTCGCTGAAGGAGGAAGCTGAAGTGACACGGCGTACCGCCAAGGCGGAGCCCACCTTTGGCGTCAATTCCGGTCGTGATGGTGGAGAGAGCGTTGTCGGGCTGACCTTCTCCATCCCGTTGAATGTCCGCAACAACTTCAGTGCAGAAACTCGCGCCGCTGAACGCATAGCGCTGGAGGCCGAGGCTCGTTTTCAGGCTATCTACCGCAAGCAGCGCTTTGACTGGCAGGCTGCACAGGCCACCTGGCAGCGCTTTGAACAGCAATATCGCCGCTGGCAAGAGGTTGTTCAGGGTCGGGTCGAGAACAGCGCCGAACTGCTGAAACGGCAATGGCGCACGGGTGATCTGTCCACCACTAATTATCTGCTGGCCTTGAATCAACGCACCGAAAGCCTGCTGGCAGGCATTGAGCTGGAAAAGCAGACACGGCTTGCGCTCACCGAAGCACTTCAGCAATCGGGCCACCTGAACAACGCAACAAAGTCATCGACAGCGTCAACGAATTAAACAGGAATGATAAACATGAATAAAACACTGGTAGCCATTTTGGTGGCGGGTCTTGCGACCGCAACCGCCAGCCACGCCAAAGAATCTGAGTCTGAGCATGCACGTGAGCATGGGCAGGAAAAAGCGATAACGGCGGCACCCCATAGCGAACAGGATAATCATGACGATCATCGTGAGGAAAACCATGAAGAGCATGATGACCATAAGCCTGACACCGAGCACGGCCACGCGGAACACGGCGAGGACGTCAATAGTGATCACAAGGATGCGCACGATGATCATGGCGACGAAAATCATGATGAACACAGCGCCCACGACGAGCACAACTCCGGCTCAGAACACGGACATGAAGAGCATAGCGAGGGCGGTGACCACGGTGATCATGGTGGGCATGGAGGTCACCAAGAAGCTGCTTCTGCGTCACTGAACCCGGCGCAAATGACCCTGGCCGATATTCAGATCAACCCACTGACTCCCAGAAAGGTCGATTATCAGCTTTACGCACCGGGGGAGATCCTTTCCAACGGCTACACCAGTTACCGGGTATCGCCCCGGGTGCCCTCCGTGGTGCTGCGCCGCCATGTCGCCCTGGGCGATCACGTCGAACAGAGTCAGCCGCTGGTTACTCTGTTCAGTGAAACCGTGGCGCAAGCACAAGCCAATTACCGCACGGCTTGGCCTGAATGGCAGAGAGTACAGGAACTTGGGCGCAAAACCGTGGGTGAGCAGCGTTACTTCACGGCCAAAACCAACCTAGAAGCGGCACGGGCGACGCTGCTGGCCTACGGCCTTTCCGCCTCGGACTTGCAAGCGTTGGTCGCTTCTCAGCAATCTGTTGCATTAGGGGAGTATACCCTGCATGCCGAGATTGACGGCGCGGTGCTTAGAGATGATTTCGAGCAGGGGCAGCGCATCGAGGCGGGCGCGCCCTTGATTGCGTTGGCCGATGAAAAGCAACTCTGGGTGGAGGCCCACCTGCCCGCCGATCTCTCCCTGACGCTGGGCGCGGGAACGCGGGCGGAAGTGGTGGCTGGGGATGTCCGTGTAAACGCCAAGGTCACTCAGGAGGCGCACACCATTGATCCCATCTCCCGTACCCGTACCGTGCGCCTGTTGGTCAATAACCCGGAACACCGCCTGCACCCTGGCCAGTTCGCCGAGGTGTATTTCCGATTCCAGACTAAAAGGCCCGTGCTAGCGGTACCCGAAACCGCACTGATGCGCGGCGCAGACGGAGATTGGACGGTGTTCGTGGAAGACCATCCTGGCGAATTCCAGCCAGTGGAGGTGGAGCTGGGTCGAGCGCTCGGGCCGCTACGTGAAATTAGCGGTGTCGGTCCGGGGGCTCGCATCGTCACTCAGGGCGCTTTCTTTGTTGCCTCTCAGATCGCCAAGGGCGGCTTTGACCCCCATAACCACTAAGCAGTAGGAGACCCCATGTTTAACCGAATTATCGATTGGGCGGTCATCAACCGATTGCTGGTGGTGATAGCCCTGATCACACTAACGGTCAGTGCCGTTTTTATTATTCCCAAACTGAATCTGGATGCTTTTCCGGATGTCACCAACGTGCAGGTGTCGGTCAATACCGAAGCACCGGGGCTGGCTGCCGAAGAGGTGGAACAGCTCATTACCTATCCTATTGAAGCTGTGATGTACGCACTGCCGGATGTGGAGGAAGTGCGTTCCATTTCCAAAACCGGCCTGTCCGGCGTCACCGTAGTCTTTAAAGAAGGCACCGATATCTATTTTGCCCGGCAACTGGTATTTGAGCGGCTTCAGGCTGCCAAGGAGCTGATCCCCGATGGCGTCGGCACGCCGGAAATGGGCCCGAATACTTCCGGTCTGGGTCAGGTCTATCAGTATCTTCTCGTGGCCGAACCCGATGCCGGTTTCGATGCCATGGCATTGCGCAGTTTGAACGACTGGGTGGTGAAGCTGCTATTGATTCCGGCCGAGGGTGTGACCGATGTGCTATCGTTCGGCGGTGAGGTGCGTCAGTACCAGGTAAACCTGAACCCGTCCCGACTGTTGGCCTACGAGCTGACCCAGGACGAAGTCATGATGGCACTGGAGCGCAACAACACCAACGTCGGCGGCTGGTATATGAACCGGGGCCAGGAGCAACTGGTGATCCGGGGTACGGGTTGGCTGGATCATGGTGAGAAGGGTTTGGAACAGATCCGTCAGGTGCCACTGAAAACCGTGGACGGTACTACGATCACCGTGTCCGATGTGGCGCAAGTGGCGCTGGGCAGTGAGATCCGTCAGGGCGCGGTGACCATGACGCGCAAGAACGCCGACGACAAGGTGGAGAATCTCGGCGAGGTGGTGTCCGGCATCGTGCTCAAGCGCATGGGGGCCAACACCAAGGCCACCATTGATGGAGTCAATGCACGCATTGAGCGTATTAACCAGGCACTACCGGAAGGTGTTCGCTTCGAGGCATTTTACGATCAGGCGGATTTGATCACCCAGGCGGTGCAGACTGTGGTCAATGCCCTGCTGCTGGCGTTTATTTTCATCGTCGTGATCCTTGCGCTATTCCTGATGAACCTGCGCGCCACCTTTCTGGTGTTGATGTCCATCCCGATCTCCATTGGAATCGCTTTAATGGTGATGGCGTGGTTCGGATTGTCGGCCAATCTGATGTCGCTGGGGGGGATTGCGGTCGCCATTGGCATGTTGGTGGATGGCTCCGTAGTGATGGTGGAGAACATGTTTAAACATCTGACGCACCCGGATGCTGAACATGATACCCAGAGACAATCGCGGGTGGATTCCGATGACGTGGACCCTGTTGATGTGGCCCAGGACCGTCATGGTATTGCCTTGCGCCTGCAGGAAGCCGGTAAGGAAGTCGCTCGCCCCATCTTTTTTGCCACGGCCATTATTCTGGTTGTCTTCATGCCGCTGTTTAGCTTTGAAGGTGTCGAAGCCAAACTGTTTCAGCCCATGGCCATCAGTATCATGCTGGCTATGCTCTCGGCAGTGTTAGTGGCCTTGATCATCGTACCTGCACTGGCCACCTACCTCTTTCGCAAGGGTGTGCGTCAACGCGATAGCTTTGTGTTGAAGCCGCTCGACAGGCTCTATCGTAAAGGATTAGCCTGGGCGATGGGGCACAGCAAAATGGTGGTGGGTGTTGCAGCCGTTATGGTGATAGCGGCTGCGCTGGTGCTGCCCCGCCTGGGTACGGAGTTCGTGCCCGAACTGGAGGAAGGTACCATCAATCTGCGTGTCACCCTGGCACCTTCTTCCAGTCTGGACACGGCCCTGGAAGTGGCCCCCAAACTGGAGGCCAAGTTGATGGAATTCCCGGAGGTAACCTATGCGCTGTCGCGCATTGGCCGGGCTGAAATCGGCGGCGATCCTGAGCCGGTGAATAACATCGAGATCTATATTGGCCTTAAACCGGTGCCGGAATGGACCAGTGCAGACAACCGATATGAACTCCAGTCATTGATGGAACAGAAACTGGAGCAACACCCGGGCTTACTGTTCAACTTCTCGCAACCCATCGCAACCCGTGTGGACGAGTTGCTCTCAGGTGTCAAAGCGCAGCTGGCCATCAAACTGTTTGGTCCCGATCTTGCCGTGCTGGCCAATAAGGGCCAGGCCATTGAGGCCGCAGTAAAAGAAATCGAAGGTGCCCGCGATGTGGCCATGGAGCAGATCGCCGGTGAATCTCAACTGGTCGTGAAACCGGATCGCAGAGCCTTGTCCCGTTACGGTCTGGCCGTGGGCGACGTGATGGAGCTGGTACGCGAAGGGCTGGGAGGTGCCAGTGCCGGCCAGATCATCAATGGCAACGAGCGTTACGACATCTACGTGCGGCTCGCTGAGCGGTTTCGCGAAGACCGTGAAACCATTGCCGACCTGCGTTTACAGGCCCCGTCAGGTGCCTGGGTTCGCCTAGGGGATGTGGCGGAAGTCAGTATCGCATCTGGTCCACCGCAGGTGCGTCGTGATGACGTGCAGCGTCGAGTGGTGATTCAGGCCAATGTTCATGGACGGGACATGGGTAGCGTGGTTGCTGATATTCGTCAGGTGATTGCCGAGCAAGTGGACCTGCCCACCGGTTATTCCGTCGATATCGGTGGCCAGTTTGAAAATCAGCAACGAGCGCAAAAGCGTTTATCCCTGGTGGTGCCGGTTTCGCTGGTATTAATTGCTTTGTTGCTTTATTTTGCCTTTGCCTCGGTTGGCCAGGCCATGCTGATTCTGGTGAATGTCCCGCTTGCGGTGATTGGTGGTGTGTTTTCACTCTGGATTTCCGGTCAGTATTTGTCGGTGCCCAGCTCAGTGGGCTTCATCACCTTGTTTGGGGTCGCTGTCCTGAATGGCGTTGTCATGGTGGAAAGCATCAATCAACGGATTGCGGATGGCTTGAAAGTATCGGATGCGGTGTTTGATGGAGCGGTTTCAAGGCTAAGGCCCGTGCTGATGACTGCTATTACCTCGGCACTGGGTCTGATTCCCATGCTGCTGTCCAATGGCGTTGGCGCGGAAATCCAAAAGCCTTTGGCCAGTGTGATCGTGGGCGGGTTGGTAACCGCTACGTTCTTGACGCTGTTTGTATTGCCGGTGCTGTTTGCCTGGTTTTCAAAAGGCAAGTTAAGCGACATGGCATAAACATTGTGCCTGCCCTTATCGTTACGGTAAGGGCAGGCATGTTTAATGCGAGCTTTACCTTCAATGGATTTCACGATGGTTAGTTGGCGAGGACAACAAATGGATCAATCAGTGGATCGGAATAGCACCGGAATAGCCTATATAGAAACTGCCCGTAAATTCCTGGACAGGGAAACAACCGGGGGACTGCTTCTGATTGGTGCAACCCTCATCGCGTTAATGATCGGCAACTCCCAATGGGCGGATACATACCACCATTACCTAAAGGATGAACTTGTTTTTGAACTATCAAAGCATTTTACTCTCCGCCTTACAGTCGAAGAATGGATCAATGACGGCCTCATGGCCATATTTTTTCTGGTGGCCGCCCTGGAACTCAAGCGGGAAATTCTGGTAGGCGAATTGTCATCCTGGAAAAAGGCATCCATGCCGCTCCTGGGAGCACTTGGTGGAATGATCGTGCCGGCCTTGATTTTTATGGTTCTGAATTTTAACACGGAAAAAATGGTCGGGTGGGGAATTCCTATGGCCACTGATATTGCCTACTCTTTAGGTATTATCGGGTTGTTAGGAAAGCGTATCCCTTTACAGCTTAAAACCTTTTTGATTGCGCTGGCGATTGCTGATGATTTTGGTGCGATACTCGTCATTGCTTTGTTTTACAGCAGTGATCTGAGTTGGTTTTATCTGGGGGCTGGCGCAGGTATCTTCACCTTATTGATGCTATGCAACCGTTTTGGAATAAAAAACCTTTTCTGGTATCTGTTGGGAGGTATCGCTTTGTGGTATTGCTTCCTGAATTCAGGCGTTCATCCCACCATTGCCGGAGTACTTTTTGCTGTCACCATACCCGTAAAGCCCAAACTGGATAGTAAAATCCTGAAAGAGCGCACCGCCAGGAATGTTGCAGCACTGGAAGAAACGGATATTGAAAACCGGGACCCCTTGCAGGATATTCGGCAAAGAAAAATTCTTCAAGCGATGAAAAAAGACACCGAAAATTCAAACCCGCCGTTATTAAAATTAGAAAACGCTTTGATTGATTTTAACGTCTTTTTTATTATCCCTGTTTTCGCCATTGCTAACGCGGGGGTCAAACTGGATGTCAGTTTATTAGAGGTGATATCGGGTTCCCTTGGCTTGGGTATATTATTAGGTCTTGTCATTGGTAAAGTATTAGGAATAAGTCTGTTTGCGTTAATTGGCGAAAAGCTGGGTATCGCCGAATTGCATAGCTCTCTCAGATGGCGGCATGTGGTTGGGATGGGCATGATAGCAGGTATCGGATTTACCATGTCTCTGTTTATCACCAATCTGGCGTTTGTAGATCCTGAATTGATCAAGGTCGCCAAGATCAGCATCATGCTTGCTTCTCTCATTGCCGCTGTCGGCGGTGTCGCCATGTTATTGACCGGCACTGCGCGAGATACCCGCGAGGGTGCTGATAATTAAGCTATGCGACCACCAGACACCTTTTCGTTAGGCTGAATGGAGGGAATGTGATGAAATTACATGAAGTCTCAGAAAACTATGATAGCGCTGCACGATACTATGACCGGTTGACCGATATCGTGTTCGGGCGAATCCTGAAGCTTGAGAAGTATCGTGGTCATACGATTGACTTACTTGGTGACCTTGATGGTGCCACTGTGCTTGATGTTGGCTGTGGTACCGGTCGCAATTTTCCATTGCTCGTTGAGCGGGTTGGGAAGCAGGGAAAAATAATTGGGGTTGATTACTCAGAGGGCATGCTGGAGCAGGCGCAACGAAGCATTCGAACGGAGGGATGGCGAAACATTGAACTCATTTGCGATGATGCCGCGCGCCTTGACAGGGTAACAGAACCAATCGATGCCGTTACCGCGATATGGTGCCTTGGTATTGTCTATGATCTGGAGGCGTCGCTGAACCGGATCGCGGACCTGATGCGGCCCGGCGGAAGATTCGCAACAATGGATTTTGAGAAATCACGCCCTGATAAGGGCCTGTTACGATGGCTATATCCAGTTTATAGAATCGTTCTTCAGTATGCCGGTATCGATTCTCCTGAAGACCTGGATAACGCGAAGCTGGAAGCGAAGTGGGCTCGTGGAAAAGGCGTGCTAAGAGAGCGTCTTATTGGACTGAGAGAAGAACATTATTTAAATGGGGCGGGAATGATTATCGAAGGTAGAAAGTCATAAGAAAAACTAAATTCCTGATTTAATATCACCCGTTGCACCAATAAGGAATACCAATGGCCCAACACGATCACTCGCACCTCAAAGATGAGAGCGCCAGCCGGATAGGAATGGCGTTCTTCCTGAACGTAATCTTTACCATTATTGAATTTGTTGGTGGTTGGTTAACTAACAGTACGGCTATCATGGCCGATGCGGTTCATGATTTGGGGGACAGTCTGTCGATCGGTAGCGCCTGGCTATTGAACCGCCTGGGGAAAAAATCCGCCGATAGCGAATTCACCTATGGCTATCGGCGATTATCGCTGTTTGGAGCTTTGATCAACAGTTTGGTGCTGATTGCCGGATCGATATGGGTATTAAGTGAGGCAATTCCCCGGCTGGCCAACCCAGTGATGCCCGTCACCGAGGGCATGTTAGCACTGGCGATTTTGGGCGTTATGGTCAACGGTATTGCAGCTTATCGCCTTAGCAAGGGATATACGCTAAACGAAAAGATATTGAACTGGCACCTGTTGGAAGATGTGCTGGGCTGGCTGGCGGTGCTGATTATCTCAATCGTATTGCAGTTTGCTGACTGGCCTATTCTCGATCCATTGTTATCGGTGGGATTCACTCTGTTTATTCTACTTAATGTGATTCGGAATTTTTGGGTGACCGGTAAGCTGTTTTTCCAGGCGGTACCAGATAAGGCACTCCACAAAGAGATTGAGCACAAGCTACTTGCTATTGATGGTGTCAGCGACATTCATCACCAGCACCTCTGGTCTCTGGATGGTGAACAGCATGTACTGACGGCCCATATCGTAGCGGATCACGAGGGAGTTTTTGGTCCTGACGAATACTGCGCCATCAAACAATCCATTGCTATGGCGCTCGAACAATACCCGCTGGCTCACACCACAATTGAAATCGAGCTGACCGAAGAAGCTTGCCGGGATCAACCCGTGCCCAGCCAAACGGATCAGCACTAACAAGAGAACTTCGTATGTCCATACTTTCCACGCTCGGTTTGTTCATCATCACCGCTATTGCGGAAATAGTTGGCTGTTATCTTCCATACCTCTGGCTGAAGAAATCGGCATCCGCATGGGTTTTGCTGCCGGCAGCGTTCAGCCTAGCGCTGTTTGCCTGGCTACTGTCTCTTCATCCAACCGCAGCGGGCCGGGTTTATGCGGCCTATGGCGGCGTCTATGTTTCGGTGGCCATACTGTGGTTGTGGGGTGTGGATGGGATTCGCCCGCATCTGTGGGATTTTGTAGGCGTGGCCATCACCTTGTTAGGGATGGGCATTATCATGTTTGCGCCGAGATGATTTCGATCCTGCGGATTTACTTTCCCTTTTTTAGGGATTCAGCGTTCAGCAACAAGCTCATTTTTTCCATCAGAATGATTGATGCGTTATTATTGAACTGCTGTCCTTCCTCAATGTACTCCCAAACGGTAGAATCACTTTTCCAGCCTCCTTGCTTTTTAATCAGTTCAAAGTCCACGCGCTCCCGTGCCGCCGAGGTAGAGAGGCCGCGACGAAAACTATGACTGCTTAAGTCGGGCGCAAAATCGAACTGGCAGGCCTTGCCCAAGGTTTTGAGAAGATCGTTTACCGCCCCTGGATTCAGCGCTCTTTTCTGAACATGATCCCAGCGGTTGATGGGCCTGAAGAGGAGGTCCGGCCGGTAAAAGCGTTGGAATTAGCCACTTCGCATATAACATATTGATTAATATAGTTTTTAGGAAAAAAGTTTTACTAAAGCCTTTATCGCGACAGTGACTCCTGAAGCTGCTTAAACTGCCCCTGAATCACTGCTTTTTCCTGAAGAATCATCTTGTTCTCATCGAATAGAACTCCCACTCTATTCTGAGCGGCTATCATATCCGTTTTAGTGGCCTCCAATGCTTGGGATAGCACGGCCACTTGCTTATCGACGTCTGCTTTCTGGCTGGTGAGCGCGGCAATATTATCCACCAATTGTTCGCTTTTATGCTGCTGCTCCCGACTTTTTACCGAGGCGTCGTTAAGTTGATGCTCCAAGTTCTGGATATCGACCACTTGCCTATCTAGGGTGCTTTTGTGCATCGCATTGGCCTTTTCGAGCTCATGCGTTTGTCGTTGTAAGTGCGCATTAGTGTCTATCAGCTCGGACGCTCTTGACTCGGCTTGGATGAGCTGGTGTTGCAGGTCTTGAATCTGGTCTTTCAGGCCCTGGTTAACCACATGGAATTGCTCGCGTTCCTGCTGCCGATCTTCGGCGGTGCGTTGCTGGTAGTGTTCAAAGTGATCACGAATATCCTTATTTTCCTGCTTGAGTTCTGCAACGCTTTCCTTTAATTCAGCAGTTCGTGAAAGAGCTTCGTCGCGTTGAGCCTCTGCCGTTGCTAGCTTAATGCGTACCTCTTCCAGAGACTTGCCTTGCAGGGCTTTTGCTTCGGTAATTTGCGATAGCTGGGCGTTCACATCCTGTTGGCGGTCGGTAAGCTGCACAATGCTATTACGGGCCTCAGTCAATTCTTTTCGGAGTTCCTCATTCGATGCCTTGAATTCGTTGCGGGATTGCGCAATGCGCTGGTCGGCCATCTGCTGAACTCGTTCATGCAAGGCTTTTACTACCTCGACGAGATCATTCGGCAGTCCGCTCACATCGGCCAACTCCCCATTATCTGACCGCCAGCGCTTGAGCAGCGGAGCTATGGTGCTTTTGCTGCCGGTACCCAAGTGCTCACGAACACGATCCACCGTAGGTTCCTGATTCTGGGTTTTGATAGCCTCTGCGGCTTTCGAGACATCGTAGTAAGTGATTCCGGCGCGAGCCATGACAGTTTTCCCCGATGATAATATCGTAACGTATTACATAAAACGTAATATAACATAATATAGTAACTTCTATTCAGCTCATAAAAATTAAATAGTAACCTTCGATAATGAATGTTATCGTTTGTTAAAGCAGAGAGACTTAAATTGTGGGCTTGTAACACCAGTACAGAATGGCCTTTTCAGCGCATCCAAGAAGACTCCTATTTATGAACAGTAAATTGCCAAAAACCGTCACTGAACTGTCGTTACGTAATGAGCATTCAAGCTTGGTTGCACGCCGAGAAGCCGAGTCGCTGCAGCAATATCTTCAGGCAGCAACTTCCGACAACACTCGAAAAGCCTACCGCTCGGCCATTCGGCAGTTTGAAAAATGGGGTGGCCGCCTGCCTACGGATCGGGACACGGTGGTGCGCTACCTGCTGGCCAGGGCCGAATCGCTAAACCCCAGGACCCTGGATCTGCACCTCACGGCGATCAGCCAGTGGCACCATTTTCAGGCGCTGCCTGATCCGGTCCGCGATCCTTTAGTGCGTAAAACTATGGATGGCATCCGACGCACGCATGGCCAGCCCAAGCGCAAAGCCAAGGCGCTGCGACTAGAGCACATTGCGCAGATGGTGAAGCATCTACAGCAACTGCATGACAGCAAGAAGAAGTATCGGGATATCGCGCTGGTGTTAACGGGTTTTTTTGGTGCCTTTCGTCGTAGTGAATTGGTGGCCATTAAAACCAGTGATCTGATGTGGGAGCCTGAAGGGCTTCTCATCAAATTGCCTCGATCCAAGACCGATCAGCAAGCCACAGGCTTAGTACGGGCCTTGCCTTTTGGTGCTCCAGGCTGCTGTCCTGCTACGGCCTTGAGGGACTGGATAGAATTGGGTGGCATAAATGAAGGTCCGATTTTTCGCCCCATTAACCGCTGGGATAAGGTTCAGCCGAAAGCGCTGAATCCCGGTGCCATTAATGAATTACTCAAGAGTTTGGGTAGCGCCTGTCAGTTCGATTTCGTACCTGAACTGAGCAGCCATAGCTTCCGGCGCGGCCTGTCTACGTCGGCAGCTCGAGAGCGAATTGATTTTGAGTTGATTAAAAAACAAGGAGGATGGAAGAGCGATGCTACCGTCTGGGAGTACATTGAAGAAGGACAGCAACTCTCCAATAACGCTACCCATATATTGATGGAGAAAATGGCGGTTCTTATCGATACCATTAATGTAAACGGGATGTAAGCATGACACGAACCATCAGTAAAGTTGCCGAAGAACTGGCTATCAATATAGAAACTGTACGTTTTTATGAGCGTCGCGGCTTGATACAGCAACCACCAAAACCTGAACTGGGTTACCGCCATTATCCCGATGAAACAGTGAACCGCATTCGTTTCATTAAGCGGGCGCAAGAGTTGGGGTTTACCCTGGAAGAGATCGCCAACCTGCTCAGCTTGAATGACCGCCCATGTGCTCAGGTGCAGGAACTGGCCGAATATAAACTCAGCGCCGTCAAAGAAAAAATGGCTGACTTACGTCGCCTTGAGAAAGCGCTCAAGGTCTTACTCGCACAGTGCCACAGTAATGATGATGACAGCCACTGTCCCATCATCGATTCCCTGCAACCTTAATTAATTAGTTTTACACGGGCATCACAAAAACGCTTGACTCCGTACATCGGTACGGAGATTACACTTGCTCCATACACTGAAATCAGAGGAGTAAGTCGTGTCACAGAAAGAATCCAATCTACCTATTATTGGCGGCGTTATCGCAGCTGTTGGCGCTGGCCTGTGCTGCGCTGGTCCTTTCGTCTTGTTGCTGCTAGGAGTGAGTGGCTCCTGGATTGGTAATTTAACCTTGTTAGAACCGTACCGCCCCATTTTTATCCTGCTGGTTTTAGCCTTATTTGGATTTGCTGGCTGGAAGGTCTATCGCCCCGTTGAGGCGTGCGAGCCAGGCACCGCCTGTGCAGTTCCTCAAGTGAGAAAACGACGGCAGGTGATCTTTTGGTTAACGACACTGACTGCGTTGGTGCTAGTCACCAGTAATTATTGGATTGTCTGGTTTGCCTGAACACTTTCTTACCGCTCACTTTTATTAATGACTTATACGTTACTGGAGAAAATGATGAAGAAAATTGCCTTGTTGTCTTTGCTAGCCTTGACCAGCCTGACCGCTTTTGCTGCGCCGAAAACAGTTACTTTGGAAGTTCCAACCATGAACTGTGTGACCTGCCCCTTTACGGTCAAAAAGGCATTAAAAAATGTTGAGGGTGTGAGTAAAGCTGAAGTCACCTTTGAAACAAAATTGGCAGTAGTCACTTTTGACGACGAAAAAACCACGGTAAAAGCACTGACCCAAGCCACCACTAATGCGGGTTATCCGTCAACGCTCAAGGAGTAAAGCATGGATTTATTAATAAAGTTACTCACCCGGTTCGGCGATAAGATTAGCTCATTGGGCGCGCTGGTTTCTGCCATGGGATGCGCCATGTGTTTCCCGGCCATTGCCAGTCTGGGCGCTGCGGTAGGACTGGGTTTTCTCAGCCAATGGGAAGGTTTGTTTGTTAATACCCTGTTACCGTTGTTTGCCTGGATAGCCCTGGTACTCAACGGACTTGGCTGGCTCAGTCACCGGCAATGGCACCGTAGCGCGCTGGGTGTGGTTGGCCCCATTTTATTGCTGTTATCGCTCTATCCGTTTTTCCAATACGGCTGGAGCAGCTATGTCACCTATTCAGCATTAGGCCTGATGGTTGCCGTATCGCTTTGGGATATTTTTTCACCGGCGAATAAACGCTGTGATGATGAAAGTTGCGCGGTTTAACCCGACGAAATGCCTGACTACAATTTGAGGAAAACGAATGATCTTACTATCGATACAAGGGATGACCTGTCCAAGTTGCGTCGCCCACGTTAAAGAAGCACTCGATGCGATCGAAGGCGTGATTAAGGTTGAAATATCTTATGAAAACGCCAGCGCAACGATCACCACAAACGGTGGGGTCAGCGTAACCGATCTCATCGGCGCGATTGAAACCCTGGGTTATACCGCAAAAGAAAACCCCTTAGCGGAAAACACAGCACCGAACGACTGCTGTGACAACGAAACTGCAAGCAACACAGAAAGCAACCAAACTCAACATGTGGCGATTATCGGTACGGGTTCCGGCGCTTTTGCCTGTGCTATCAAAGCCGCTGAAGGTGGTGCCAAGGTCACCCTCATCGAAGGCGCCGATGTGATTGGCGGCTGTTGCGTTAATGTCGGCTGCGTACCCTCAAAAATTCTGATCCGCGCCGCTCAATTGGCACAGCAGCAACGCAATAATCCCTTTGCCGGACTGGAAAATCATGCACCCCAATTGAGTCGCGCCTTGTTGGCTCAGCAGCAGACCGCTCGAGTCGAAGAGCTGCGCGCGGCAAAGTACCAGAATATTTTAGAGAACAACCCCGCGCTATCTTTACTTAAAGGTTATGCGCGTTTTAAAAATGAAAATACCTTGCTAGTACAAAAGTCTGATGGTAGCGAAGAAGAGCTGGTTGCAGATCGAATTTTAATTGCTACAGGCTCTACACCAAGCATACCACCTATTGATGGGTTAGTTGATACGCCTTATTGGACATCAACAGAAGCTTTATTTTCTGAGGAGTTACCAAGTAGTCTGGTTGTCATCGGCTCTTCTGTTATAGCTCTGGAAATTGCACAAGCTTATGCCCGTTTGGGTAGCAGTGTAACAGTATTAGCGCGACATACGCTTTTATACGCAGAAGATCCATTATTAGGTGAAAAGCTGACTGAATGTTTTGAAAAAGAAGGCATTCGAGTATTAAACAATACGCAAGCTACCAAGGTGACCCACGATGGAAGCCAATTTACATTGGAAACTAACGCGGGCGATCTACGCTGCGATCGTTTGCTGGTAAGCACCGGGCGACACGCCAATACCCGCCAACTCAATCTGAACGCGGTGGGTGTCACGACCAACAAAGAGGGCGAAATCGTTGTTAACGAACGCATGGAAACGAATGTGCCCAGTATTTACGCCGCCGGAGACTGCTGCAACATGCCACAATTCGTCTATGTCGCCGCGGCCGCCGGAAGCCGTGCCGGTATCAATATGACGGGCGGAGACGCCAAACTGGACTTGTCCACCATGCCGGCAGTGATCTTTACCGATCCTCAAGTGGCCACCGTTGGACTCACGGAAGAACAAGCCACCGCACAAAATATCGTGACTGACAGTCGTGTATTAGATATGGAAAACGTCCCGCGTGCGCTAGCCAACTTTGAAACCGACGGTTTTATCAAACTGGTCACAGAAAAGGAAACTGGTTTGTTGATCGGCGCGCAGATCTTGGCTCACGAAGGCGGCGAACTGGTTCAGAGCGCGGCTTTAGCCATCCGCAACCGTATGACGGTGACGGAATTAGCCGATCAGCTTTTCCCCTACCTGACCATGGTCGAAGGTTTGAAGCTGTGCGCGCAAACCTTTAACAAGGATGTCAAAGAACTGTCCTGTTGTGCAGGATAAGAGAGGGCAGTATGGGAACGGCTCACGCCACGCATTCACTGACAGCCCCAACGGTCAATGCGTTGGCGGATGGATTGAACAAGGGTGAATTCGTTCCTTTTTACCAGCCCCTATGGGACGTTCAACGCCAATGCTGGGAAGGCGTTGAAACGCTCGTTCGCTGGCAACATCCAACTGAAGGATTGATTCAGCCCGACACCTTTATTCCCGTTGCCGAACAAAGCGGATTAATTCTGGAACTGGGCGCGTTTGTCTTACAGGCGGCCTGTCAGCAGATGATGCACTGGCGTCAACGCGGCCTACCCGAGGGTATCATCGCGGTCAATGTCTCTGCATTACAAATCCACCAACCTGACTTTGTCGAAGACCTTGCCAGGATTTTGCGTGATACGGGACTGCCAGCTCCGGCATTGGAGCTGGAATTAACCGAAACACTGGCCCTGGAGGATACACCGATCCTGATCGAAAACCTGCATCGCTGCCAGGCGCTGGGCATTCGCCTGTCCATTGACGATTTTGGTACCGGGAGTTCGTCGCTGGCACGCTTGCAATGCTGCCCAGTGACCCGGCTAAAAATCGACAAAACCTTTGTCACGCATATGACAACCGAGCCAAAGGATCGCGCCATTACCGAAAGCATCATTACCCTTGGGCATAACCTGAATTTATCCATCGTCGCGGAAGGGGTTGAGACGGCCGCTCAGCAACAACTTTTAGAGAAGCTTGGCTGTGATGTCTTACAGGGCTATCGGCTGGCGCGGCCAGCTGATGCCATAACCACGGCAACGCTGTGGCCAAGCCATAATGCTTGAAACAAATGGAGACAAACCTATGTCAAAAGCCACCGTGTCAAAAGATGTGTCACGATACTTTGAAGTGATCCCTGATTTTGCGGCGTTCATGGATAACGAAGGGCAAACACTTGAGTTTCCCTTAACGATCTCGCAACTGGCGAAAGCCGCGCAAACCACAGTCCATACCGTCAGGAATTACGTCCTGGAAAATTTGGTACTTTGCCCTGAGCATTCCTCCGGTGGTTTCGGTTTATACGATCAATGCGCCTTAAACCGGCTGCGCTTCATTCGCGCGGCACGTGCGGCAGGTTTGTTGATTTTGGATATAAAACCCTTGCTCCACGCCATCAACGAAGGCGACCAGCAAGCCTGTGAAGCGGCCATGCGCGAATTGCAAACCAAAATTGATGAACGCCAGGCATACTTGCAGGCATTGGATTCACAGCTGTCGGAGCTGCGTCAACTGGCCTGATCGCGATAACAAAGGAGTATACGATGTCAGAAAAATGTGAAACCGGACCCCACGACTGGGTAGCCAATAAAGGCCGATTTATTCTCACCTGGGTATTGCCAGCGATACTCATAGTGATTACCGGCGTGATGCAACTTGCACCGTGGATAACCGGCAGTATCTGGGCGATCGCTTTAAGTTGGATGGGATATGCCTGTTTAAGAAATGCGCGTCAATGTGGCCGAATGCATTGTTTTTTCAGCGGGCCATTTTTTCTGGGTTCCGCCATGTTGGCATTGGGTGTTGGGATGCAGTGGATACAATGGCCCACCTTTAACGGACTAGGACTCTTTTTACTGATCGGTACACCACTGGTTTGCGTGTTACCGGAGATGTTCTGGGGAACTTACAAAGTTGCGACACACGGCAAAGAAGAATGAATGCGATAGCGGAGCGCGCTACAAACTCTATAAAATGCCTCTGGTCACTTGTGGTGTATGCATTTCAATCTCCGGTTCAGGATTCTCACTCAAAACGGCGTACCGCGATCCTCTTTAGTCTGGTGCTGGTCGTCCACTTGGTTGTCCTGCCAGCGCATGTTCTGGGTTCCGATATTGGTTTTCGATCTTTTGCACATCTTAATCTGAGTATTGCACTATTTGCGTTTCTGTTCGCAACACTGGAGAGCGTGCTCATCAATTTATGGGTTCAACTGATACGCCAGAAGACCCATTGCAGAACGGCTTCAGCGGCGGGCGGCATGTTGATCGGGCTCGTGAGCCCCCTCTTGTGTTGTACCCCGCTGCTGCCGACCTTCTTAAGTTTTGTCGCCATACTGTTTCCTTTTGCTGTTTCTGGTATGGGTCTCAAAATTCAGTATGCGGTCAATGTCTATCAAACCGAAACGTTGCTGTTGGCGTTGGTATTACTGTTGTTTGCGATTGTTCAAAATGCTTGGCACCTCAATTCAGGCACCGTAATGGCAGGCCATCACAAGGAATAAAGCAATGAAAGCCACTTGCGACTAATCTGGGAAAACCCAAATGACAACTAAAAACCTAATAACTATAACGCGATGCTTTTACACAATAATGCATCTGTCAGAGAAAATTTAAGTCGATGGCCGCTATCTATCAGACAGCTTATCCACGAATTAAATCTGATATCACGGAAGATGAGTTAGGGGATGTCTTTACACCTACGCCGGAAGAGAAAAAGTTTGCACTGCGTCACTGTAAACGAACCAGCGCATCCTTTTTGGGGCTCCTGATTCAGCTAAAAATCACACAGCGATTGGGCCGGTTTGTGAACCTGGGCGAAGTACCAAAGGTGATCATCACGCACATTAAAAATCAGTGCCGTTCGCGGGTGACACTGAAGGATCTCCAAACCTATTACACATCGGGCGCGAAGGATCGTCACGTAAAGCTGATTCGACGCCATCTCAATATCAAAGCCTACGATGCGGCCAAGACCTCTGCATTGGCGCAGACATGGGCACTGGAAGCAGCGACCACCAAAGAAGCATTAGCGGATATCATCAATGTCACGTTGGAATATTTGGTAAAGGAGCGATACGAACTCCCGGCGTTCAGTGTACTTGAGCGGATATGTCAGGCGGCCAGGGCCGAAGTCAACACTCGGTATTACGATCAATTGTGTGGCTTTTTAGAGTCTGAAAGTCGCCAATGCATCAACGATATTCTTCGATCCAGCACAGGACTGAATGGTTTTGGTTGGAGCACGCTGAAAAATGAACCCAAACGCCCGACCCCTCGTAATATCCATGCGTATATCCAATACCTGGAATGGCTGACCTCCCTGCAAACACTTTTGCCCACGGATTTGGCTTTGCCGCCGGTGAAGCACCAGCAGTTTATCAACGAGGCCAAGGCCCTGGATTACGCCGAATTGATGAAACTAAAGCTGAACAAGCGACTCGCACTCGTCATCGTTTTAATCCGGCACCAATACGCACAAACACTGGATAACGCCGCCGATATTTTTATCAAGTTGCTGTTAAAAATGGATCGCTCGGCGCAGAAGCTGCTGGAGAAATACCTGGCAGACCATCAAAAGCAAACCGATCATTTGATTTCTGTACTGTCTGGGACAGTCAAGGTGTATCTGGATAAACCCGATTCAGTGACAGCTTTTGACCCGGTACTGGGAAAGAACAGTGATCAGTTACTGGCAATGTGCGAACAATATATGGCATTCGCTGGCAACAACTATTTACCGTTCATGGTACAACTCTACAAAAAGCAACGATCCACCTTGTTCCGCACGATTGAAATACTCAACCTGGCATCGACCACGGAAGACAAGGACTTGCTCAATGCGTTCCAGTTTATTTTGAAGCACAAAAAGCGTCGCACGGAGTTCCTGTCAATTCAAAGCGATCCGAACGATCCATCTTCCAGGAATGTCCTCAATATTCGCTGGATTCGCGAAAGCTGGTGGAAATTAGTCACGGGAAAATCAACCAAATCAGCACAGGTGACGGAGGTTAATAAAACCTGTTTTGAGCTGTGTGTGTTTGAACGGATCGCTGAAGAACTGAGTACCGGTGACTTGTTCATTCCCTACAGTGAAACCTTCGATGATTACCGGGAGCAGATGATCACCTGGGAAGAATACGAAGCGCAGTTGCCTACCTATTGCGAGGAGGTAGGGCTCGTCGCCGGTGATACTGAATTTACAAAAACGCTGAAGGAGTCCATGGAAACGAGCTGCCGGAAAGCTGACAGCCAATTCCCAGAGGACGAACTGGTTCGTATTGAAAACGGGAATCTGATTATCGGTAAACCAAAGCCTGATCAACCCTTACCAGAAGTCGAAGAAATTGGAGCGCTTTTGCGCGATCGGCTGGACAAAATCAACCTGCTTGATGTGATTATCAATGTCGAAAAGTGGCTGAACCTGAATAAACATTTTGGCCCGTTGTCGGGCTTCGAATCACGTATCAGCGACCCGGAGTTACGTTTTGTCCTGACCGTGTTTTGTTACGGTACCAACATTGGCCCCACCGAAACCGTGCGATCTGTGCAGGGTGTTTCTCGTAAGCAGGTAGCATGGCTTAATTTAAAGCGCACGACCGAAGCCCGTCTCGATAAAGCTATTGCGAAGATTAATAGCGAGTACAAGAAATACCGGCTCATCGAGTGTTGGGGATCGGGCAACAGTGTGTCAGCCGATGGAAAACTTTGGGATCTCTACGAAGATAATTTGCTATCGGAGTATCATATTCGTTACGGCAGCTACGGCGGTATTGCTTATTACCACGTTTCGGACACCTATATTGCGTTGTTCAGCCGGTTTATTCCCTGCGGTGTCTACGAGGCGATTTATATCCTGGACGGCTTACTCAACGACGAATCTGATTTCAATCCAGACACCGTTCACGGGGACACACAGGCGCAATCTACACCGGTGTTTGGCTTGGCGTACCTGCTGGGCATCAAGCTTATGCCCCGCATCCGAAATATTAAAGATCTTAGTTTCTATAAGCCTGACCGCGCTATGGTGCTCGATCATATTCAGTCCTTGTTCAAGGAGCCGATCAAGTGGGATCTCATTGAAAAGCACTATGCGGATATGATGCGAACGGCCATGTCAGTTAAAGCAGGGAAAATCACCGCTTCGACAATCCTGCGCCGGTTCGGCACCAAGAACCGGAAAAACAAGCTGTACTTTGCGTTCCGTGAACTCGGGCGCGTGGTCAGAACCATGTTTTTGCTGGAATACATTACCGACGTTGATCTGCGCAAAACAATCCAGGCAGCGACCTGTAAGAGCGAAGAGTTCAATGAGTTTGCCCGGTGGTTGTTTTTTGCTAATGGCGGGAAAATTCCTGCAAACTTGAGACACGAACAAAGCAAAATTGTTAAATACAATCATTTGCTGGCCAACTTCGCGATCTTATACAACGTAAACGCGATGACCGAAGTGTTCAATCAATTGAAGTCGGAAGGGTACAATATAACCCGCGACCTTATGGCCGAATTCTCACCGTATCATACCGAGCATTTAGGGCGGCTAGGAAGTTTTGAGCTGGATCTAACCAAGCAGGTTAAGCCCATGACTTTTGAACTGCTGGTTGATTAACCCATAATATTCAATCGGTTACGTTAGAAGTGGCTAAATTCAACGCTTTTACCGGCCGGACCTCAAGAGGGGGCCCTCATTGATACCAGCTACTTTCATCCATGCTTCGATCGCTGTAGCCGGACAACAAATTTCAGCCCCCAAAGGTAAAGCACGAACCAACCCCTTTGATTGCTGATCGGTTTTGGAGCGAGGCAACCGAATGATCAGACCTTCCGGCTCCCACACCAAGTCCTTTATTTGTATTGCGACCAGTTCGCTGCGGCGGAACCCCCCAAAAAAGCTGGTTAATACCAGCGCAATGTCCCGGTGCTTTTTTTTGCTGTTTGGGAGTTGCCGCATGTGATTCACCATTTCGGCGATGTGCTCCAGACGCAGTGCCTTGGCTTTGCGCTTGGGCTGACCATGAGTGCGACGGATGCCTTCCATGGTTTTGCGGACCAACGGATCACTTATCGGATCAATGAGTCCTTGGTAATGGTGCCATTGGCTAATGGCGGTCAAGTGAAGATCCAGGGTTCGGGAGTTGAGCGATTCGGCTCTGCCCAGCAGGTACCGGACGACAGTATCCCGGTCTGTGGGCAGGCGACCACCCCATTTTTCAAATTGCCGAATGGCCGAACGGTAGGCTTTACGCGTGTTGCCGGATGTCGCTGCCTGGAGGTATTGCCGCAATGACTCGGATTCCTGGCGTTCAACCAGGATCGAATCCTCATTACGTAATGACAAGTCGCTAGCTTGTTTTGGTGGTTTGTTGTTCATCAATAGGATTTCCTTCGATGTCACCCAAAAGGCGGCTATGTACCGACGTTACAAGTCGAAAATTTACTTCAAGATCCATTAACCTCCGATAATGAGCGTTATCGTGGGTTAAAGTATTTGGTTGAAAATTTTCAGCTTGTAACGCCGGTACATCGCCCCCTTTCTGCCGTCTTCAATAGGAATCCAATGAACCGCGAATCACCAGAAATGGCCACCGACTTATCGTTACGTAATGAAGAGTCAAGCCTGACTACCTATCAGGAAGCTGAGTCACTGCGGCACTACCTCCAGGCAGCCACTTCAGACAGCACGCGAAAAGCTTACCGCTCGGCGATCCGGCAGTTCGAAAAATGGGGTGGAAGACTACCAACGGATCGGAATACTGTGGTGCGCTACCTGTTAGCCAAAGCCGACTCCCTCAACGCTCGGACCCTGGATGTCCACCTCACGGCCATCAGCCAATGGCACCACCACCAGAGCCTGATCGATCCCGTGCGCGATCCGTTGGTGCGCAAAACCATGGAAGGTATTCGCCGCACCCATGGCCAGCCCAAGCGAAAAGCCAAGGCGCTGCGCATGGAACACATCGCTCAGATGGTGAAGCATTTGCGGCGCTTGCCCGATAGCAAGAAGAATTTCCGAGATATAGCCCTGGTGTTGACGGGCTTTTTCGGGGCCTTTCGACGGAGCGAATTAGTGGCCATACAAGTCAGCGATCTAGCGTGGGAGCCAGAAGGCCTGATTATCCGCTTGCCGCGCTCGAAGACTGATCAGCAAGCAACCGGGTTCGCCCGAGCCCTACCTTTTGGTGCCGAAAACTGCTGTCCTGCCACAGCGATTAAGGCATGGATGGAGGCGGCCAGCGTTGAGGATGGCCCTCTGTTCAGACCCGTCAATCGGTGGGATCAAGTGCACGAAAAAGCCCTGAATCCAGGCGCAATCAACGACCTGCTCAAAACTTTGGGAAAGGCCTGCCAGTTCGATTTTGTACCGGACCTGAGCAGCCATAGCTTCCGCCGAGGCCTGTCCACGTCGGCAGCACGGGAACGGGTGGATTTTGAGCTAATTAAAAAACAGGGAGGTTGGAAGAGCGACGCCACAGTCTGGGAATATATTGAAGAAGGTCAGCAATTGTCTAACAACGCGACGGTGATATTGATGGAAAAGATGGCATCCATCATGTTATCCCCGTAACGCATTCTCCGGACTCGTAATCGCTATCGATATCTGAATGGGACAATGGGCTTTTGATTCTCGCGTTTTATTGTTAGTATCCAGCATCCATTTTTATGAGTCGGTCTGTTTTGATAATGAATCGTTGGTTAACAATCGTATTAGCACTGGTGATTGCGCTGCAGTCACTGGCAGCTATTGGCGATATAAATCAACCTCATTATCCCGCTACGCCTTATCACGCTCATGATCACGGGCATTCCCATGAAGACGTCCTCCTTGACTCGGTCACTCTGGAAATGGAGGAGTCTTCGACCTCATCGGACCCTTCGCGAGATCACGCGTCCGATCATTGCCATCAAAACCATGCCCATTTTCACATGGTGCTGGTGAGCGCGGCAACGGATATTGCCGTTTTGTCCGCCGGCCAGCGCTTGTCCGACTATCAAGCCCGTCATACTTCAGTCATCCCACCCTCCCTGTTCCGCCCTCCCATCGCCTAATCCTACGGCCCATCCCGTCCAGGGAACATTTTTCATTTAGACTTTCGTAGGAGAAGTACCATGCTTTTTTGCACGCCCATGAGTTCTGGGTGGCGTTTACTGCCGCGTCAGATTTGTGTCCTTTTTTTATATTCCTTCGCGCTGGCGTCCACAGTTACCGCCGTTCACGCCGCCGAAGCGTCCCTAACCTTGACCAAGGCCCTCTCTCGGGCGATGGCACAAAATCCCGGTCTGCGGGTATTCGATTTTCGCCTGCAGGGGCTTGAGGGAGAACGCCTTATGGCCGATCAGGCACCGGCCTATGAAGCAGGCCTAGAGGTGGAGAATATGCTCGGTAGCGGTGCCCTGCAGGGTGTCGACGGGGCCGAATATACCTTGTCGCTTTCCTCGGTCATCGAGCTGGGCGGTAAACGCCGAGCCCGCACGGGCGCTGTAAGCTCGCGCGACGACCTGGTAGAGGCCGAACGTGAAGCCGAGACTCTGGATTTGTTGGGCCAGGTGACTCAACGCTATGTTGCGACCTTGGCTTTGCAGGAAAAGCTCGATTTATCCGCTCGTGCGGTGGAATTAAGCGAAGCCACCCTCAACACCGTTACCGGCCGTGCAAAACAGGGCGCCGCACCAGAGGCCGAAGTTCTGCGCGCCAAGGCCGCTCTTACCCAGAGCCGGATCGCCCACGACGCTCTGCAAACGGAGTACGAGAAGCGGAAAATGGCGCTGGCCTCGCTCTGGGGGGAAACACGGGTGGATTTTCAGCAGTTGCAGGGCGATCTGTTCCGGTCTGTTCCCAGTGAGCGGTTCGAGGTGCTCTACCGGCAGGCCAGCGAGAGCCCTCTGATCCGGGTCTACGCCAGCGAGCGACGTCTGCGCGATGCTGAGATTCGGCTCGCGCGGAGCCAATCGGAAAGCGATATCCGCTGGCAGGTAGGAGCCCGCCGTTATGAGGAAACGGGCGATACCGCGCTGACGGCGGGAATATCCCTGCCGCTGTTTGCCGGACGCCGGAACCGGGGCGAGGTGCAAGCGGCCATGGCCGCGCGCAACGAGGTGGAGTACCGCCAACAAAGCGCGCTGCTGCAATTGCACGCTCTGCTGTTCGAGGCTTACCACACCCATCAACAAAACATCGATGCGGTTGAGCGGCTGCGCTCCACTGTGCTGCCGGATCTGACCAAGGCCCTCGAGCTCACTCAAAAAGCCTACGAACGCGGTCGCTACACCTATGTGGAACTGACCGCCGCACAGCGCGAACTACTCTCGGCCCGCGAGGCACTCGTCGAGGCAGCCGCCACGGCGCTGCTCAACCAGGCCCTTATCGAACAGCTCACGGCGCAGTCTATGACCCAGCGCCAAGCCGCGCCCACGCGCTAATCACCGAACACAGGATTATTGAACCATGCAATTGATAAAACCTCTCTACTGGATACTGGTGGCCACCTGTCTGGCCGTCACGCCTCTCCATGCCGCCGAAAATGCTCGTGATGACGACACAGAAGCTCAGCACAGCGCGCCAGATATCAAAGGCCCCCATGGCGGTTTGTTACTAACGCGGGAGGATACTTCCGTCGAACTACAGATTTTTGAGCAAGGCGTCCCCCCGGAATATCGCGCTTGGGTGACAAAGGACGGAAAGCCTGTTACCGATGCTGCTGAACTCAATGTCGAACTAAGCCGCCTGGGCGGACAAGTGGATACCTTCCAATTTGCCTTCCAGGGAGACTACTGGCTAGGCGATGGGGTGGTGACCGAGCCCCATTCCTTTGACGTCGAAGTAACGCTTACCCAGGCCGGTGAGCAATACCACTGGCAGTGGGCATCCCATGAAGGCCGGACCCGTATTCCTGCCGACATCGCCGCAAAGGCCGGAATCCAAACAACCCAGGCCGGTCCGGGCTCAATTGAGCGAACATTGACCACCTACGGGCGTTTGACCACCGCACCGGAGCAGATCGCGCGGGTGCGCGCCCGCTTTCCCGGCGTTATTACCAAGGTAAACGTTCGCCTGGGAGACCGTGTTGCCAAAGGTGATTTGCTGGCGCAAGTGGAGTCCAACGAAAGTCTCAAAACCTATGATCTGCGGTCACCCATAGACGGCGTGGTAACCCAGCGCCAGATCAGCGTGGGGGAAACTGCCGGTGAACAGCCTCTGTTTGCCATCACTGATTTAGCGACCTTGTGGGCAGAGCTTCGGGTGTTCCCGGGCCAGCGCTCCGAAGTCGAGGTCGGTCAAAAGGTCCTTCTGAAAGCGGAGGGCGTCGATCAGCAAGCCGTCATCAGCCATCTGCTGCCCTCCCCGGACAATGCTCCCTATACCCTGGCCCGTGTGAAGGTGGAGAACCCGAATGGCGTGCTGAGCCCAGGCCTGCTTCTGGAGGGAGACATCGTGGTAGAAACCATTGACGTCCCCCTGGCAGTGGAAAACCGTGCGCTGCAATCTTTTCGTGACTGGAGCGTGGTGTTTATTCAGGTGGACAACACCTACGAAATTCGCCCGTTGGAACTGGGTCGCAGTGACGGCACCCTGACCGAGGTGTTAGGCGGACTGCAGGCGGGTGACCGCTATGTGGTGGACAACAGTTATCTAATCAAGGCCGATATCGAAAAATCCGGCGCATCTCACGACCACTAACCCAGGAGCCTATGATGATCAATGCCATTTTACGCCTCTCGGTAGAGCGGCGGTTTTTAATGTTATCCCTTATTCTGGTGCTGATCGGTGTGGGCCTGTGGAGCTTTCAGCGCCTGCCCATCGATGCGGTACCGGATATCACCAACGTCCAGGTGCAGATCAATACCGAAGCGCCGGGGTATTCGCCCTTAGAGGCGGAACAGCGCATTACCTTCCCGGTGGAGACGGCCCTGTACGGCTTGCCCGACTTGTCTTATACCCGCTCAATATCCCGCTATGGTCTGTCCCAGGTCACCGTGGTATTCGAGGAAGGCACGGACATCTATTCCGCCCGTAATCTGATAGATGAGCGCCTCAGTTCCATCAAGAATGCTCTGCCACCCGGTTTGGAACCGGAAATGGGGCCCATCGCGACCGGCCTCGGTGAGATATTGATGTACACCGTGGAGGCGATGCCCGGTGCCACTCAAGCTGACGGAAGCCCGCTGGATGCCACGGCATTGCGAGAAATCCAGGACTGGATCATTAAGCCCCAATTGGCTCAGGTGCCCGGGGTGATTGAACTCAATACCATTGGCGGCTATGACAAGCAATACCACGTTACGCCATCGCCTCAGCAGTTGTTGGAATTCGGTGTCACCATGAAGGACCTGATGGAGGCGATGCGGGCCAACAACGCCAATCGTGGTGCGGGCTATATCGAACGCAACGGACAACAACTGTTGGTGCGCTCACCCGGGCAACTGGCCTCAATCGCGGAGATTGAAGAGGTGGTTGTTGCCAACCGTCACGGTGCGCCCGTAAAAGTCAGCGATGTGGCCGAGGTAGCCATTGGCAAGGAGCTGCGCACAGGGGCCGCGACCCGCGACGGCAAGGAAACGGTGATGGGCACGGCGATGATGCTGGTGGGGGAGAACTCCCGCTCCGTTGCCCAGGCTGTGGCTGAAAAACTCGACGCCATTAAGCCCTCGCTGCCCGACGGGGTAAAGGTCGAGGCGGTGTACGACCGCACGACGCTTGTGGACAAGGCAATCGCCACGGTGGAGAAGAACCTGCTTGAAGGGGCGCTGCTGGTCATTGTGGTGCTATTTCTGTTGCTGGGCAACCTGCGCGCCGCTTTGATCACGGCGGCGGTAATCCCCCTGTCCATGCTTGCCACCATCACCGGCATGGTGCAAACGGGCGTATCGGCCAACCTGATGAGCCTGGGTGCGCTGGATTTCGGCCTGATCGTTGATGGCGCCGTGATTATCGTTGAGAACTGCATTCGGCGGTTGTCCCAGGCCCAACATAACGGCCAGTTGCCGTTGAGGGAACGGCTCCAGCTGGTCTACGAGGCCACCAACGAAGTCATTCGTCCCAGCCTATTTGGCGTCGCCATCATTACCGTGGTGTACCTGCCGATCTTTTCCCTCACCGGCGTTGAGGGCAAGATGTTCCACCCCATGGCGGCCACTGTGGTGATGGCGCTGCTGTCCGCCATGGTGCTGTCACTGACCGTGGTGCCAGCCGCTGTGGCGGTGTTCCTGCGGGGCAAGATCAGCGAGAAGGAAAGTCCGGTGATCAGTGGCGCCAAGTCGCTGTACAAACCGGCCTTGCTCGTCGCGATGAAGTTTCGCTGGCTGGTGCTGGGCGGCGCGACCGCGTTGGTGGTTGTTTGCCTCTGGTTGGCGACGACCCTGGGTTCGGAGTTTATCCCACAGCTCGACGAAGGGGATATCGCGCTGCATGCCCTGCGCATTCCGGGCACGGGACTGGAGCAATCCATCGAGATGCAGGCGCAGTTGGAAGAACGGTTGAAGGCCTTTCCCGAGGTGGACAAGGTGTTCGCCAAAATTGGCACACCGGAAGTGGCAACCGATCCCATGCCTCCCAGCGTCGCGGATAATTTTGTCATCCTGAAGCCTCGCGACCAATGGCCAGACCCTGACAAAACCAAAGATGAATTGGTGGCGGAAATGGCGGAAGCGGTGGAAAGGCTCCCCGGCAACAAGTATGAATTCACCCAGCCCATTGAGATGCGCTTCAACGAATTGATCTCCGGGGTAAGGGCTGATTTAGGGATCAAAGTGTTTGGCGATGATCTGGATCAATTACTGGAGTCGGCCAACGAGGTCCTCGACGTTGTGGAGTCCATGGAAGGTTCGGCGGATGCCCGGGTCGAACAGGTCACAGGGCTCCCCATGTTGTCGGTCCACCCCAAACGTATGGTGCTGTCGCGCTACGGTTTGAATGTCGAAGACGTACAAGCGCTGGTGGCGACCGGGATTGGCGGTGAAAACGCGGGGTTGATTTACGAGGGTGACCGCCGCTTTGAGTTGGTGGTGCGGCTGCCGGAAGGGACAAGGCGGGACATTGATAGCCTGGCCTTTCTGCCCATTCCATTGCCGGACGGCGAGTATGTGCCGTTATCGGAAGTGGCCGACTTGGAGCTGGCCCCCGCACCCAACCAGATCAGCCGGGAAAACGGCAAGCGCCGGGTGGTGGTAACCGCCAACGTCCGGGACCGCGACTTGGGTGGATTTGTCGAGGAAGCACAAGCGCGTATCTCCGAAAACGTGGATCTCCCTGCTGGATACTGGCTCGATTACGGCGGCACCTTCGAGCAGCTGGAATCCGCCAGTCAACGCCTTGCCATCGTGGTGCCAGTAACGCTCGCCATCATTCTGGCGTTGTTGGTGATGGCTTTTGGCTCGCTCAAGGATGCCCTCATCATCTTCACTGGAGTGCCACTGGCCTTGACCGGCGGGGTCTTGTCTCTGTGGCTGCGGGACATGCCTCTGTCGATTTCGGCGGGCGTGGGTTTTATCGCACTCTCAGGCGTAGCTGTGCTCAATGGTCTGGTGATGATCGCCTTTATTCGCGACCTGTGTCACGAGCAGGGGGATCTGATGAAAGCCATTGTCGACGGTGCTCTGATCCGCCTGCGGCCGGTCATGATGACAGCTCTGGTGGCAAGCCTTGGCTTTGTGCCGATGGCGCTTAATACCGGCACCGGCGCGGAAGTGCAGCGACCGCTGGCGACGGTGGTGATCGGGGGGATTATTTCCTCAACCTTGTTGACGCTGTTCGTGCTCCCGGTACTGTACGCATTATTGCACCGCAAGAAAGCGGAAGCGTAGTGGACAAACAGCTCCGGGGGTGTCCCGGAGCCTGTTCCAGCAACCCTCTATGAGCACAGTGGGGTTGTGGGAGCCTGCGAGCTCAAATCCAACAATCCACGTATGATCGGTTCGATCATCACTATCAAGGGTAATGAAATTATGCTTAAACTCTTATTTATCGCTATAACCTCCCTTGCCAGTGTCACGGCCTGGGCGCATGGCATGTCGGCGGAAGACCAGGCCCGCATACTCAATGCGGGCTACTTCGAGTACATCCGACTTGGTGCCACCCATATGCTTAGCGGCTATGACCATTTGCTGTTTCTGTTCGGCGTCATGTTCTTTTTGACGCGCTTTGGCGAAATCATCAAGTTCATCACCGCCTTCACCATCGGCCATTCCATTACCTTGGTATTCGCCACATTATTTAGTATTACTGCTAATTACTATCTAGTTGATGCAGTGATTGCCTTGACCGTCTGTTACAAAGCCTTCGACAACCTTGGTGGCTTTCAGAAGCATTTGCAGATGAAGTCTCCGAACCTGACCTGGATGGTGTTTGTGTTCGGTCTGATTCACGGGTTTGGTCTGTCCACCCGGTTGCAACAGTTGCCCCTGGGCGACGATGGTCTGGTATTGAAGATACTGTCGTTCAATGTCGGCGTCGAGTTAGGCCAGGTTGTGGCCTTGAGCATTATGCTGGCCCTGCTCATGGTGTGGCGAAAAACCGCGTCATTTCATCGCTTCAGCAAAGCATCCAATGTGGCGCTGATGCTCGCCGGTGGCCTATTGCTGCTGATGCAGTTACATGGATTCCAGCACACGCAGTACTCGGATGATTTCCCCCTCAACCGGGATGGTCACCAGCATGCGCACGAGGACATGAGGGATAACAAAGCCCCTCTGTCAAACTACCCGAAACGCCTTGAGCTGGGAGCCCCATCAGCTGACCCGCAGCCCGAAGTACCTAAAGTCCATCGCCACGAGGGTGGCGAGCCTCACGCGCATTAATCTTGTTTAATTATTTAGGAAATACCGTTATGAAGCTTTTTACCGTCATTTTTTCACTGATTTTACTGTCCGGCTTTCAGCTGGCTTTTGCACACAGTGATCACGCTCACGGACCGATTACTGAAGCGTCCGCGCTTCAACTCGCCAAAGAGGCGATCATCCAATTGACAGAGAAGGACGCGGGACTGGGTTTTGGTAAATTGCCCAACAACTGGAAGGCAACGCCAGCGACCGCTGCAAAAATTCATAAGAAGAGCAGCGATTATTTCATCGTCTCGGTGGCCAATGCGACTGAGGCAAAAACGCTCTACGTACTCATATCAAGCGACGGGGAAGTCTACGACGCGAATTTCACAGGTGAATTTGACGGTCTGGAGTAACGGCATTTATGGCATGGCAATGGCTCATCATCAAATACCTGATTACCGCCGCCATCGTGGTGGTGGTTTCGGAGGTTGCAAGGCGCAGTGACAAGTTAGGTGCGCTGGTGGCGGCACTGCCTTTGGTGACCATTCTGGTGCTGATTTGGCTGCACGTGGAAAATCAGCCCCAGGAGAAAATCGCCCGGCATGCCTGGTATACCCTCTGGTATGTGCTGCCGACATTGCCGATGTTTCTAAGTTTTCCATTACTGTTGGGTCGATTGGGCTTCTGGCCAACGCTGCTTGCCAGCTGCGCGGTTACCGCGATTTGCTTCGGCATCTTCGCGCTGCTGTTGCGCCAATTTGGCATTAATTTGTGGCCTTGATATGACTGAAGACCACGGATACGTCCATGCACGTTTAACCCTTGAACCACTATAACGAGGTGAGATGAATGCGTCACCATGATCACGCGCACACTCATTCAGACGACACCAGTTCCAGACGTCTTGGCCTAGTATTCTTTCTCAATGTGGGGTTTACCCTCATCGAGTTTGTTGGGGGCTTGTTGACCAACAGCACGGCCATCCTGGCCGATGCAGTGCATGACCTGGGCGATAGCCTGTCCATCGGCAGTGCCTGGCTTCTGAACCGGCAGGGACGCAAAGCGGCTGACCGCGAATTTACCTATGGCTATCGCAGGCTATCGTTGTTCGGTGCCCTGATCAACGGATTGGTCCTGGTGGGCGGGTCGCTGTGGGTGCTCAGTGAAGCGATCCCCCGGCTGGCCGACCCTATCATGCCAGTCACCGAAGGAATGCTCGCGTTGGCCCTGTTGGGGGTTACAGTCAATGGGTTCGCGGCCTACCGTCTGAGTAAAGGGAAGTCACTGAACGAAAAAGTGCTCAACTGGCACTTACTAGAAGATGTCCTGGGCTGGGTCGCGGTGCTGATCGTCTCGATCATTTTGCAATTCGTGGACTGGCCCATCCTCGATCCCTTACTGTCCATCGGTTTTACCCTGTTTATTCTGGTAAATGTAATCCGCAACCTCTGGGCCACCGGCAAACTCTTTATCCAGGCGGTACCAGACCCGGCGCTGCATGATGCGATTCGGCGAACGCTGCTCGGCATTGAGCATATCAGCGAGGTTCACCATCAACACCTCTGGTCCCTGGATGGCGAGCGCCATGTTTTAACAGTGCATTTGGTGGTGAGAGACTCTTTTCCGTTGGAGCAATACCCCGCCACCAAGATGGCGGTGGCCGATGCACTTGAGCCATACCAACTGGCTCACACTACCATCGAAATTGAACTGCCGACAGAATCCTGTCGAGATTCCTCTGACCAGCATTCAGCTGCTGGCGAGCATCACTAGAAGAGCAAAATTATGTCGGTTCTCTACACCCTGGGATTATTCATCATCACGGCCGTGGCCGAAATTGTCGGTTGCTACCTGCCGTATTTGTGGCTGAAAAAATCGGCTCCGGTGTGGGTGTTGCTGCCGGCCGCCGCAAGCCTTGCGCTATTCGCCTGGTTGCTGTCCCTGCATCCGACTGACGCCGGACGGGTGTATGCGGCCTATGGTGGCGTCTATGTGTCCGTTGCCTTGCTGTGGCTCTGGGGTGTGGACGGGGTTCGTCCTCATCCGTGGGATTTTGTGGGCGTGGCGGTAACGCTCGCGGGTATGGGCATTATCATGATGGCCCCGCGAGGATGACAGGTGCTACGACTACAAAAAAGAACATTAATGAAAACCATGCTATAGATCTGAAGTGAAGTGAACTCATGGCCGCCATATATCAGACAGCCTATCCACGGATCAAGGCAGATATCACAAAAGAAGAGCTAGGGGATATCTACACGCCGGCAGCCGCAGAGCAGCAATTTGCATCACGCCATTGCAAGAGGGCGAGCGCCTCATTTCCGGGGTTGCTGATTCTGCTGAAAACAACCCAACGGTTAGGCCGGTTCGTTCCCCTGGGCGACATTCCCAGAGTGATCATCCAGCATATAAAAACCGAGTGTCGTTCTCGGGCAACGCTCAAGGATCTCGAAGCTTACTACGCATCGGGAGCGAAGGATCGACACGTAAAATTGATTCGGCGCCATCTAGAGATAAAACCCTACGATGCCACAACGACATCCGAACGGGCCAAAGTATGGGCGCTGGAGGCGGCGATGACCAAAGAAGCATTACCAGACATCGTCAATGTTACCTTGGAATATTTGGTGAAGGAGCGATACGAGCTGCCTGCCTTCAGCGTCCTGGAACGCATCTGCCAAGCGGCCAGGGCCGAGGTAAATACCCGGTATTACGATCAACTTGGCGGCTTTTTAGAACCTGAGAGCCGCCAGTGCATTATCGATATCCTTAAATCCAGCACCGGCATTAACGGTTTTGGCTGGAGCACACTGAAAAACGAACCTAAACGCCCAACTCCCCGCAATATCAATGCGTATATTCAATATCTGGAATGGCTAACGTCATTACAAACACTGCTGCCCACGGATTTGGGACTGCCGCCGGTTAAACACCAGCAGTTCATCAATGAGGCCAAGGCCATGGATTACGCCGAACTGATGAAGCTTAAACAGAACAAACGTTTCGCCATGGTCATCGTTCTCATCCGCCACCAATATGCGCAAACACTGGATAACGCTGCAGATATTTTTATCAAGATGCTGCTCAAACTGGATCGTGCGGGGCAAAAGCTGTTGGAGAAATACCTGGCCGATCATCAAAAAAAGACCGATCATTTGATCTCGGTCCTCTCAGGAACGGTCAAAGTCTATCTGGATAAGCCCGATTCTGTCGCCGCGTTTGACCCGGTGCTAGGTAACAACAGCGAACACTTGTTGCAGATGTGCGAGCAATACATGGCGTACGCGGGCAATAATTATTTACCCTTTATGGTTCAACTCTACAAGAAACAGCGGTCAGCGTTGTTTCGGACGATTGAAATACTCAATTTGGCTTCGGCTACGGAAGACAAGGACCTATTGAATGCCTTCCAATTTATTTTGAAACACAAAAAACGTCGCACCGAGTTCTTACCCATTATTCAAATCGATCCAAACGATTCATCCTCCAGGAATGAGATCAATATTCGTTGGATTCGAGAAAGCTGGTGGAAGCTGGTCACTGGTAAATCGACTAAATCGGCACAGGTGACGCAGGTAAACAAAACCTGTTTTGAATTGTGTGTTTTCGAGCGTATAGCCGAAGAACTGAGCACTGGCGACTTGTTCATTCCCTACAGTGAAACCTTCGATGATTACCGCGAGCAGATGATCGGATGGGATGAATATGAAGCGCAGTTGCCTTCTTATTGCGAGGAGGTAGGGCTAATCGCGGGAGACATCGAATTTACGCGTACCTTAAAAAAGGCGATGGAAACGAGCTGTCAGAATGCAGACGGCCGATTCCCGGATGATGAGCTGGTCCGCATTGAAAACGGCAATTTGATCATCGGCAAGCCGAAGCCCGATCAACCCTCACCAGAAATCGAAGAAATTGGCGCACTGCTACGGGACCGACTTGAAAAAATCAATTTACTCGATGTCATTATCAACGTTGAAAAATGGTTGAACCTCAATCATCATTTTGGTCCGTTGTCGGGTTTTGAGTCACGTATCAGTGATCCCGTGCTTCGGTTTGTATTAACCGTATTCTGTTACGGTACCAATATCGGCCCTACCGAAACCGTGCGCTCTGTGCAAGGTGTTTCGCGTAAACAGGTCGCTTGGCTAAACCTGAAACGCACGACTGAAGCTCGCATTGACAAGGCCATTGCCAGAATCAACAACGAGTACAAAAAATACCGATTAATTGAATGCTGGGGATCTGGAAACAGCGTATCCGCTGATGGCAAGCTTTGGGATCTTTACGAAGACAATCTCCTATCTGAGTACCACATTCGATACGGCAGCTATGGGGGAATTGCTTATTATCACGTGTCCGACACCTACATCGCTTTGTTCAGCCGATTTATTCCCTGCGGTGTGTATGAAGCCATTTACATTCTTGATGGTCTGCTCAACGATGAATCTGACTTTAACCCCGACACCGTCCACGGTGATACGCAGGCGCAGTCAACTCCGGTGTTCGGATTGGCGTATTTACTGGGCATCAAGCTGATGCCGCGCATCCGAAACATCAAGGATCTCAGTTTTTACAAGCCAGATCGCAACATGGTGCTCAAACATATTCAGTCCCTGTTTAATGAACCGATCAAATGGGATCTCATTGAGAAGCACTATGCGGACATGATGCGAACCGCCATGTCCGTTAAAGCAGGCAAAATCACCGCCTCGACCATCCTGCGCCGGTTTGGCACAAAGAACCGCAAAAACAAGCTCTATTTCGCCTTCAGGGAGCTCGGGAGAGTGGTCAGAACAATGTTTTTGCTTGAATACATCACCGACATTGATCTGCGCAGAACCATCCAGGCGGCAACCTGTAAGAGCGAAGAATTCAATGAATTTGCCCGCTGGCTTTTCTTCGCAAACGGCGGAAAGATCGCCGCTAACTTAAAGCATGAGCAAAGTAAGATTGTGAAATACAATCACCTGCTTGCTAACTTCGCGATCCTGTACAACGTGAACGCAATGACCGAGGTATTTAACCAACTGAAATCGGAAGGACACAATATCACCCGTGAACACATGGCCGCATTTTCGCCATATCACACTGAGCACCTGGGCAGGCTGGGGAGTTTTGAGTTGGATTTGACCAAGCAGGTCAGGCCTATGACGTTTGAACTGCTAATCGATTAATGCTATTAGTTTCAATAGGTTATAGGGGAAGTGGCTAAATTCAACGCTTTTACCGGCCGGACCTCTCAATGGCCCCATCAAGCCAACGTGCCACACAGGGTAATTCAGCCCAAATCCTCCCCTTGAAAACCACGCATCGCTGACACATCGAATAATTCGATAACACCCCAAAAACCCCATTAAAACTCCTCAAGAAAATACTTTGAGCACTAACCACCTTACCCACAAATTCTCTAATTTATATTAGATATGATTTATATATTATTGTTTTTATTGAATATAAAAACTTGTGGATAAAGTATTTTGAGATCAAACTATCTGCAAAACAGCAGATTGATAAAAACTATGGCGCGAGCGAAAATCAGGCGCAAATCAGCCCCAAAGGGGGTTCATCAATCGCTAGAGAGGAATCAAAACAGCCAAAGCGGGAATGGGGTGGCCAAGAGCTGCGCCCCGAACAGGGACACATCCTTGGTATAGAAGAGGAAAAGGGAGGAGGCTAAGAGCTCGCCTTTTGGGTTCGGCGTGATGTCGGCATCATTTTGCGGTATTGAGAGGGCGTTAAACCCGACCACCGGCTAAAAGAGCGCGTAAAGCTGCGTCGATCAGAAAAGCCCAACGCATCACTGATTTGCTCAATAGAACTATTTGGATCGTGCAACAAGTCACACGCTCGCTTAAAACGCGCCCGATCTACAACTTGCTGGAAGTTCAACTCCTCCTGTTGCAAACGACGCTGGAGTGTCCGACCCGTCATATTGAACTCGCTGGCCACTTCCTCCAGGCCTGCCGTCAGCAGCTCGGGAGACTGGTACATCAAGCTATAAACGCGCTCTGAAAACAGCAGGGCGGAGTTGAACTTCTCCAAGCGCCGCTCCAGCATCTCCTGAGCTTGTCGGTTGAGTTGTGGCATCGATGACTGCAACTGCATGTCCAAAACAGCCTGACTAATTATCATTCTGTTGTAGTCGCAACCGCCGCTCACCGCACAACGAAACACGTCTTCATATTCTTCTTGCGTGCCCAGCAAATCGTGGGAGAAATACACGCCCTCGAGCGTAAAAGACTCGCCAATAAGCACGCGGGCAAACTTATTCACAACAGCAAATAGCGCTTCAACGACAACGGATTTGGCCTCGTGCGGAATCAAGGAATCCACATCCACAATACCTTCGACCATGGATTGGGAGTCATCTTCTTTTAAATCCAGCGTCACGAAGGGCGCCAATAGCGGCGTAGCCCACTTGAGCACGCGAAGCGCTTGGCGCGGGGTCTGACAAGTGGAGAGAAAGGTCTCCATCTCGGGTATGTAATCAAAAGCGAAGCTCTCACCGAAATACAAACCCACGGTAGGCAAATCAAGCTTCTGCGTCAGAGCCTCAATCAAGCCCACAAACTGCTGAACAGAAATCGTCTCCTCAACCAAATTATCGAGTGCGGGGTCGACAGAGGCAGAATTCAAAGCGTCAGCAAAATCCACACGCATGCGGATTGCAAACTTAATAATAGACGGCACTAACAGAGAAGGGATCCGTAGCGTATCGACACTTTGCTGAGCCGTTGTTTTTGTCGTTTTATCAGCCGAACTCATGAATACTTCCTCTTGAATACGAAGCTATTGTCGCAAACACACAGAACAAAACCAGACCCTAACAGCAAAAACCTACAATAGGCCTGCAGCGCAATTAGATAACGCGCCGAGCCTTTTAAAAGAGCGCAAATTTAGAGCCTCAAGAAACAGGGCGCTTCTATGTGGCATCCCCAACAAAGCACTAATTCTCTTTAAACTTAACTTAACTTATACATAGCTTTATTATTTGTATTTTAATACAAGTTATTGATATATATGGATAATATATGTTTTTTAAGTTTTGTTTGTAACGTATTTTGTTATTTATGGCTTGCTGTTGCTATATATTTAGCCCAATTCATTACAAAATGAATTAATCGATAATCTCTCTACCAACATCACGAGCTGACAGCCAGAGCTCTGATTCAGGATACTTCTCTGCATTTCTGGCACTTTCTTGAGAGCTGAATAAAAATTCTAACAAAAGTTCAGAATCATCATTCTTCTCTGTTATTTCAGAATTAACAATTTTTTCTTTATTCATGATAGTCCCCAAAAAATTCGAATATTACTTATATCACATTAACAGAAATCACATGTGGTGATTAAAATACGCTAGGGGGTGCAACTCTTTTCATTTTTAGCTCTTAACACGCTTTATCTTGGAGTGATGTAGGACTGGAGTTTTTTATAAGCATCTCTCATGGAGTTGGTTTTTAATACCAATAAGTGTCTAGCAAAATGTGAGAGTTCCAGAAAGTTGTTCTGCAACAATTTGAACTTAAGCTTTTATGCAGTATCATAATGGATGTTGATATAAGAAAATTTTTTTAATGACTTTTTTCTCAAACACAAAAAAGGCTCGATCTTGGGTACTTTTTATACTGCTGGCTTATGTCGGGCAGTCGTTTGGTATGGTAGGTCATGCAGGTATGATGCTATCTGATGCATCTGCTAATGCCTCGGTTGAAGCAGTTTCGTCTTGCCACTCCAGTCAAGAGGCACCTAATACGGCTCAGGTTGATGAAGTCAAAAATCTCAATAACTGCTGTGATAATGGGTGCTCTATGATGAATTGCTCCTCATCTAGCGCGATTCTAGGAAGTAGTATCAGTGTTTCTTTTGTTGATAGCCAACAGGAGAAGTTTGCAACATATTCAACTTTCACTTCTGTAACTGAAGAATCTATTTTTCATCCCCCCATTCTTGGTTAACACAGCCTAGTTGCGCCTGCGTTTTGCGCAATTGTTAACCGAGGATTTCTTATAGTCCTCAAGTTTTCTCAATAACATGAGGGTTTTACCATGAAACCATTTTCATATGCTGGTGTATCTCAACCAGTCCTTTTCGGAGTTAACTAACAAAAAGCCAGAAGACGAAATTACTGAAGAAGAGTTAGAGCAATCTATCTTTGATGGGGCTGTGCTTAGAGTTAGACCTGTATTGATGACAACGGGAGCTACTATCGTCGGCCTGTTGCCGATCATGGTAGGAGAGGGAACGGGCTCTGAGGTTATGCAGAGGTTAGCTGCTCCTATGGTGGGTGGTATGGTTAGCGCTTTGCTGCTTACTCTGTTGGTTCTCCCTGCAATTTACTTGTTATTAAAGAGAAGACAGTGCAATCGCATTTAATGAAAGGGATTAGAAATATGATGTTTTTATTAAGTTTTGTAAGAGGCGTTTTTATGAATATGTATTCAAAATTAATTCTTGTTTCGTTGTTTACAGGTTCATTGTTATTTTTGACGGCAACTTCACATGCTGGCGTTGGGCACCATGCACACGAGCATAAAAGCTCTGTTGGTGAGCCAGCAAAAGGGAGAGAGGTGACTAAGATAATAACTGTCACGATGCTTGATTCGATGAAGTATGTTTTTGATCAACCTTTAGATTTGTATGAGGGAGATGTTGTTCGTTTTATTGTTACCAATAAAGGAGTGATTCCTCATGAATTCTCTATTGGAGATAGTGAAGAGCAAAAAAAACATGCTGAGATGATGAGAAATAATCCTAGTATGAGCCATGAAGATGGCAATACTGTGAGCTTGGGCGCAGGTGAAACTGGGGAGCTTGTATGGCGTTTTAAGGCTGGAGAAAAAGTAGTATTTGCGTGCAATATTCCAGGGCATTTTGAAGCAGGAATGCATAAGATGGCAGCTGTATTCCCTCTTTCAAGGGAAAAAATATTGCCGGATTCTGAGATGAATGAAAAGCATGATCACAGTACACATAAGCACTAGAGGCTGATAGAGAGCTTATATAGAAAATAACATTCTCATCACAACTTCTGTCGTGATGAGAATGAAAAGATCTGCAGACGAGTTTACGTGAATGTGCTAATAAGCATCCATATTGCGGCACCAAACATCACCGCATTTTCTGAAAATGACACAAACCCTAGTGGCACATTCGAGCCGCCGCCAACACATGCGCATTTTAGTTCACGTTTATCGATATACACTGCTTTGAATACCGATACACCACCAATCCCTCCAATGAAAAGCATAATAGGGATAGAGATTTCAGGTAAAACGCCTCCAATCATCAGTAAGCCACCTAACACCTCAGCATAGGGATACACGTAGGCGTAGGGCACGTATCGTTGTGCCAGTAAATCATAGCCGAGAAAGCCATTTACAAAGCTATCAACGTTCTGGAGCTTTAGTAAACCCAGCATCATCATCGAAAAACCGATAAATTGCATGACGTAACTTTGAAAAGACGTGGTGGATGGTTGTGAATAAGCTAAAACCCCTGTTGTCAAAGCAGCAATTAAAAAGAGTGCAATAACTGGAAAATAGCTAGCCTTCTTTTCATCATTCTTACCGAAGAAATGCTGTAAGTCATCGAATCCGCCGACCCGCTCGCCGTCAATGATAACTTGAGGTGTCGTTTTTACATTTAGCGACGCTTTTATGTCGTCGGCCTCCTGTCTTGTTGCTAAAATTTTTTCGTCAATAGAATAGCCTTTGCGCCTTAATAGGTCTTTTGCGCGTAGACCAAATGGACAGATATGTTCTTTTGTTTCCATCCTATACAAAGTAGCAGTTTTGTTCATGGGACCTCCTAATTAATGATGATGTATCCATGCTAAACTCCGTACTATGGTACGGAGTCAAGGGTTGTTGTGCAGTTGGGCGGGTGGTACCCCGCCAATAGCGGTGTTTGGTCGTTCATTATTGTATTCCCAGAGCCATTGCGTGGCCAGCAGTTGGGCATGAGGCACGCTGTTAAACTCATGAAGGTCCAACCATTCGTGGCGTGCGGTTCGGTTAAAACGTTCAATGTAGGCATTTTGAGTTGGCTTTCCCGGCTGGATGTAGATCAACGTTATTCGATGATGGTTTGCCCACTCCACCAAGGCTTGTGAAATGTACTCAGGCCCATTGTCACAGCGAAGGGCCGCCGGTTTCCCGCGCCATTCAATGATCTGATCAAGGGCTCGGATCACTCGGACTGTGGGCAATGACAGATCCACTTCAATACCAAGACCTTCACGGTTGTAGTCGTCTAAAACATTAAAGGTTCTAAGGGTCTTGCCGCTGGTGAGCTGGTCGCTCATAAAGTCCATCGACCAGACTTGGTTGGGGGCTGTCGGCACAGCCAACTCACCGGGATAGTCTCGCTTGATCCGTCGTTTGGGTTTAATCCTCAGGTTCAGTTCGAGTTCACGATAAATGCGATACACGCGCTTGTGATTCCAGCGATAGCCTTTAATGTTGCGCAGGTACAAAAAACACAAGCCAAAACCCCAACGCTTATGCGTTTGAGTCAGCTTCAACAGCCAGTCAGCGATCACGACGTTCTCACCACACAGCATGGGCTGGTAGCGGTAACAGGTCTCGCTAATACTATAGACCTCGCAGGCCAGCCGAACACTGATGCCATGCTTGAGCACGCCTTTCCTGGCCATCTCTCGACGGGAGGATGGCCTTACAGCTTTCCCTCAAGCGCCTCTTGGCGCAGTTCCGCCTTGATCCGCTCTTCAGCATACATCTTCTTGAACCGAGCATTCTCTGCCTCTAGCTCTTTCATGCGCTTCATAAGAGACGCATCCATGCCACCGAACTTGGCCCGCCACCGATAGATCAGCGCCGTGCTGACGTTGTGTTCTCGGGACAGCTCAGCCACCGGTACACCGGCTTCGTGCTGTTTTAAAATCGCCAGAATCTGGCTGTCGGAAATCGAGACTTCTTCATTATTCGCTCCTTAGGCGATCATTGTAAAAGTCTCTACTCAAAACCTCGATTAGTTTGGGGGGGGATTACAACAGCATGAATACCAGCCTCACGACACTGTTTTACAAATCCTTTAGAGTAACTTGACCTATCGCTATCGGAAGTAAATTCGCCTCCTTTAAAATTCTTGTCTCTAGGGGTGTGAACTTGTAAGCCGCATTTAAAGAAGTGGTTCCCTTGTCCATAATATTATCCTATTATTTATGTATTCTTATACTTACAGCAATAACTGTAATTTTATAGAAGCTATACTATCTCACTTTTTGAATCGTTGAAATTTCTGAATTTAGTGAGCCGGTCACAGCAAGCAGCAATAGGAAAATGTAACTTCTCAACTTCTTCTGTCAATTTCTGGAAGCGGCTCATTCAATTGGCGGTCGGTGAGGCCTCGCTTGTGAGCGTTGTACTGCCACACAAGAAACATTTCTAACAGACGTTCATTCTCTTGTTTTAGCCTGATGTTTTCGGCTTTCAGTCTGTCTATACTCTGAGCTGCACTTTTAAGCGTTTGCGGTTTACTTTTGGTTGGTGTGCCGCTTTTCAGGATAGCTTTTCTATCATTGAATGCGTTTTTAATATCTACATTTCTAGATATTGCCTGCCTGGTGGTTTCCCTGCCATAACGTGACTTGAACTCATCAACGAGTAAATCCCATGTGAGTTTTCCACTCCAACCATCAAGTATCTCTTTGGCTCGCTGAATGTCTTTATTATCAATATGTTTTGCCATAGTTTTTCCTGTGCTAGCTAATTAGAGTAGCTTTCTTATTGACTCTAAGGAGAGAGGAGGAGGGGTGCCTGTATTGCTTGGTTTTCTTAACTCCCGCTGAACAGGAGTATCTTCAAAATCATTCCTTAAACGAACCACAGCGCCTTCCTCGACGTGCCCAGACTCAAGTATATGAATAAGATTATCTAATCGCTCTAATGTTCTAGATTGGTGAGTTACCCAGCGGTTTGCACCCCATATATCATCGTTTTCGGCTTGAATTGCATTTCTAAGTTGTTTTGAAAGCAGATCCCGCTGGCTTTTGATACGCTCAAGCTTCTCATCATCACCTTTTATGCAAACCTGCTCACTACAATTTAGGCAGTCAGCACACTTCTGGCAGGGGGAGAATGCGAAGTCATGAACGCAAAAGCCAAACTCCGTCACATGAGCGATTCGATCATGCCCTGTAGTAGCTGCATCTAAGTCAGCAACAGTGACAGGGGCGTTAAAATCCTTTTCTTTGATTTTGGCTAGTGGTGAACCAATTGAAACCATGATCTCAGACTTTGCTACACGATCAAGGTAGTCGTCATCTGTCATGTGGTTGTAAACATTGTTTTGGTGAATATTGGCTCGTCCAGACCACTTGGCTACATCTAATTCACCAACAGCACCTTTCTGAGCTAGCGTGTTGAGGTAATGCCTAAATTGATGGCTTGAAATACTTATTTCCGAGCCATCTAATTCTTTGTAACCAAATTTTTCAAAAATCGTTTGTCTATTTGGTGTCTTACGAATGTTTGAATTAAATGTTTGGCCGCTAGGCATCCATAGTTCGTAACGTCTAACTGGTTTGTGATGAAGTTCATTTAATCGATAACAAAATAGTGAACCACTCCACTTTAGCCCGATGCTTTTATCTATGTAAGGGAAATCAGCGGGAAGGGCGTCACGAGAAACTTTATTAATATCTTCAAAAGTGATAACGCCTCCGTTACTCTTCATCTTTTCGTAGATCTCTGGGTGATTTCGTAAATATTGACGAACGATTTCATTTTTCCCTTTAGTATTATTGGTACTAACATTTAGCAGTACACACATTTGATGTCGACTTAGAGGGAAGTCATCAGGAATATTTCGAAGTGACTCGGGGCGAAAGAAGGCTCCATCATTTTCTTCATACCATTTAGCTACTTCTCGGCCATGCTCAGATAATTCTGAGAGTCGCCTAACTGCTTCACGAGCAATTTCTTGCATAGAGGAGGGCACGTATTTTACGCCTGTGCCACCACCTTTTTTTGCATGCCATCGTAATCCAAGCTGTGTATTGCCCTTTGCATCTTTCTCTTCGTACAAGCAATTAACCGATAGGCTTAATACTTCTGAGACCCTGCTTGGAGCGCACATCAACAGAGCAGCATAAGACGAAGTAAATCTTGCTTGAGCATCATGTGGATCTAATGCAAAGATTTCAGCCAGAGCATTTAATGCGGTTTCACTGGGAAGCTTGGAAGATGATCTGTCTTTAGAGTTTCTATCCAAGCGGCTGTTGTAGCGTTTTACAGAAGAAAATGGAGATACCCAGGTTAACGGAGGAGCTAGTAATTTCTCTGATATGAATTCCGAGATGATTTGTAATCTTCGTCCATGATCATAACGGGCTGTTTTCACCTCTGTGTAAAGCCGAATGTTGGCAGCAGCTTCATCAAAAACAGTGCTATTTGACTTAGTTATATCATCAGCACCTATTACGCATAATAAAGCTTCTTCGAGCGCTCTAAGGGGTGCTAGAAAATGAATCACTTTCCCACCTTGAGTGCTTAATCTATAACGAATAAATGCCTTGGAAAATTCGGTAAAAGCAGGGGACATAAATGCTTCACTTGGAGCCTTGTGCATGTTTTTATAATTTACCTTATAACCATGCTTGGTGAAGGAACCTATACCTTCCCAGGATAAGCTGCTCCACGCCCAATTTGGGTTGTCTGATAATATTGAAAGGGTGTTTTTACTAAAGTTAATGAATTCCTCTAAGTTCTTGCTATAGACTAATTCATTCTTTGGTTTGAATATAATTACTTCAGACATTTTCGCACTCACGATCTAAAGTGTTTTCTCTTTGCAACGTTGAATTACCTCAGTTACAGCAAGAATGAGGCGATCATTCACAGACGCAATACGATTATCTCCAGTGACGCCTTTTATACGATCCCTTTCTTCCAAAAGGTAGTTTAAAACATCCTCATGAGGAGCATGAAGCCAGGGTTGGAATTGTTGACAGGTATAACACGCTACAGGAGCGCTAGCAGAGCAAAAACCGTAACTTCCGCACGATCCTAAATTTGATTTTCCGTTATTTACACGGCTCGCAGGGTCGTCACCGCGATTCGCTTCACTCTCGTCTTTAATTATTACACCACTAAAGGCTTGAGCGAGTGGGGCAAGCTGTGTAGCAAGCGCACGATCTAATCGCTCTACGATATCAGGAGTATTTTTAGTGTAGGTACCTGCAACTACATCTGTTGTATGGTCAAGAATCTCAGCAATTACCCTTGCTCCGTATCCTTCACGTGCTGAGTTTGTCCCAATAGTGTGACGGAAACGCTTTGGAGTAATATTCAAAAGTTCTCCAGTCCTTTCTGATGTAATAGCTAATGTTTGCGTACAATTGCTTACTAATCGAGAAAGGTATGCCGACTGCGCATGCAAAAAGTCACCATCAATTTGATTCATTAAAGTTTCATCATCATGAATCTTATAAAGCTTACTTGATGGGAATAGTGCAAGTTTATTTAAATTACTATTGCTAACGTCTTTAATCTTTTTGAGTACAGCTTGCTTTACATGTGAAATTTGAAGCTGCAAAACAATCCATAAATCTTGGTCTATAACTGTTTTATTAAAAGTTTCCCTAAATTTTTGCCCCCTTTGCTTTCTTCTAGGAACATTAATGTAATAAACAGGGATACCATCTTTAGACTCAGATTCTTGTAGGTCTTTTATTTTAATGTCAGATGCTTGAATACCGCGACGACCTGTTTGTGCAAAAAACAATAACGCCGCATATTGCTCAAGAGGCATTGTACCTTTGGTATAACACTCCAAACTCCTTGCCATGATATTTTCAAGCTCTAAATCTGAAAATGGGCCATCAATAACATCATTATCTTCTACTGGGATTAGTGTCATTCTTCGATTTGAGCTAAAAGAGTGCTCTTTCAAATCTTCAACGAAACATTTATCTACTCCATGTATCCCCAGATGATATCCATAGAGAACAAAAGATTTAAGGATATTTGGGTACTGAGATGATTTAGAACTCGATGCCCACTTTAAAAAATAGGTACTATTGAAGGAGTTAAATTTACTCAAATAATCTTTGATAGCTATGCATTCACCTTTAATGGTCCCAGCCATGTATTTTTGTATACGATCAGCTAAAGTCAATCTGACAAAATCATGTGTTAAGTTATCTAAATGCAATTCGCTGAGAAATGATAGATTAACCGTTACATCTTTATCTAATACCCAAATATCTTCATTTATTTTCACCTCATAGCCACTTAATACTGCTATAACTTTTGATGTTTGAGAGGAGGTTAAGTCGAGAGCTACTTGCTTCATTAGTCTTCTACAACCTTTATTCGTTTCTGATGAGCTCTAATAGCATCATATGCTTTTTCTCTGATTCGTCTTCTATTGTACGTTGAGGCCATGCCTGATGTTGGCGTCCATCCCATTAAATAAGACCTCATTTGTTCTTCTTGCGCTTCTGTTAGAGGCTTTGGTGAATTATCAATTGCTTGAGAAAACTCGTAATTCCATTGATGGCGCAACCTATGGGGCGATAACGAGGAATCATTTACAGCTACCTTTAAGCGCCTAAAGATATAGTCGATACCGGAAATTGTTAACGGTAAACCTTCCGAATCACCTTTATGAGAGACAAAAAGATATCCATGTTTCTTAGCAGCAGCCAACTTACCTCTATGAGACAGCTGATATTCTTGAATTAGCAATCCTAAATTGGAAGAAAAGGGGAGAGTGCGTTCTGACGTTTTGACAACTGGCTGATACTTTCGCCTATCTCCAATATCGTCTGGGCGTCGAACTACCTTCAACGTGTTGTTCTGAAAATCGATATCATCGAGCCTAATGTTTGCTATCTCTCCTTTGCGCATGCCTAGAGATGCAAGTATTTCTAAAATAAGAGCATTGCGAAGCTGCACATTTTTTTCAAATGGGTTATCTGGGTGAGATTCTTTTGTGATTTCGTACAGCTGATCTGTAGTTTCTTCTGATAATGCTCTGTCTAATTTTTCGGTCTTATAAGGTAAAGATTGACGAGGACGTAGTCGCTTAAAGTACTCAATCATATTTTCTCGTCTTATACGAAAATCTTCGTTGATATTCTTTTGATTGATAGTGATTGCCAAGAAAGCTAGGTACTTCGCTATGATCGTCATCCTTTGATACTGCGTATTCCTAGTAACTGATGATGTAGTGCGGGCCGTGTTAATGCTGGACTTGATAGTTTTTTTTGTTCTAGAGACATTTTTTTGGCAGATATCTCTTATGGAGTCTAGCTCATTAGGTTTTAGAAAAGCGCCATTATGAAACCGCCAAAATAAGTCAATATCGTTGTCTCGAAGCCATTCTTCGAGGAGTTGTATGGCGGTTAACGACACCTTGGCTGTGGCCAACGCCATTGATGCGGACCGAACCTGAGTTGTTATATATAAGTTCGGATAATAAAGGGGAATGCCTGTGGACGAGGTTAGAAGTACCGCACGTTCGCCATTCTCAAGTGTTATGTGTTTTAAGCGCGTTCCATGCATATAGAATCGTTTCTCAGAAAACATTACAAGAAAAGATCCTACAAGTTATGTCAATGGTGAGCAATTAAAATAATACATAAAGAAATTGCAATTCACAGGGCATATGAGGTGCCGACGAGGAAAACATTACAACTTATATCGTCCTATACTTCTTTTGACATAATATGTATTATGCGAAGTTACGTCATGATAATCTCGAATAGAGAGTCGCCAACAATATGATTGAATATCACATTACATTGCTGCATATTGCACTTAATCCTTAACCCCAACAGATAAACGCCAATATGGGTACCACTTTATTCATTGTCGCCGTCATCGTGGGTTTGTTGCTTTGGAAACGCCCTAAAGATGATGGCAAACCTCATAATGATTATTTCAGATCACTTGAGTCGGTGTATCAGTCTAACGGACTGAGCGAGCCGCGATTGATAATTGATGGGCAGCGCCTCGATCAAAACATTGACTCGCTGGTGCAAAAAATTGGCAGTGACCGCTATCGCATTGTTGCCAAATCGCTGCCGTCACTACCACTTTTGCGTCACGTGATGGCTCGCGCCAATACGCGCAAGCTCATGGTCTTTCATCGACCCTTCCTCAGTGTCATTGTCCGAGAAATTCCCGATGCAGACATTTTATTGGGCAAACCCATGCCCATTGCCGCCGTAAAACGTTTCTATAAAAACTTAACGCCTGAGCAGATTCACAGTGCCAACCGACAAATTCAATGGCTCGTCGATGGCCTGGAGCACCTTGAAGAGTATCGTGCGCTGGCACAATCTCTAAACGTGACACTTCGCATTAACTTGGAAATTGATATCGGCTTACATCGCGGCGGCTTCAAACAAGGTGGAAGTGACTATCCCGAGGCCTTAAGGTACATCCACAGCCATACAGAATATTTAGCGCTTTCTGGGCTGATGGGCTACGAGCCCCACATCGCCAAGATGCCGCTGGCGAGCGCCGAGCGAATGAACAAAGCCAAATCCAAGGCCACCGCGCAATATCAATGGTTCAAGGACTACATAAAGCTTAATTATTCAGACACTTACAGAACAAACCTCACCTTTAATGGCGCGGGAAGCCCCACCTGTCAGCTGTACCAAAGCGACGACACGATCAATGATATCAGCGCCGGCTCTAGCCTCTTGATGCCCACGGATTTTGACTTGCTCAGCATCCGCGATCAAAAGCCCGCACTGTTTATTGCGACGCCAGTGATTAAAGCACTGGGAGCGCTCGAACTGCCTTTTTTAGAGCCTATCTGCTCCCTGCTCGCCCGCTACAATCCCAACTGGCAACGCAGCTACTTTATCTACGGCGGCTACTGGAAAGCCACACCCTGCTCGCCTCAAGGCCTGAGTAACAACGGCCTATACGGGCGCAGCTCCAACCAAGAGTTGTTGACTGGCAGTGGCAGCAGCCAGCTGAAGATAAACGACGTCGTGTTTTTGAGGCCCAGCCAGTCCGAGGCGGTACTGCTAGAGTTTGGTGAAATTTTAGTCGTTCGAAACAACGAGATTGCCGAACAATGGCCTCATTTGGCGCAAAGCTGCATTGAGAACGGCATTCAGTAAAACCGACAAAGCCGTTCTTGCTCGCTAGGCCATAGGTGAAATGCCGACGGCATTGCGCAATTGGGCGATTTTAGGGGCGCTGTAATCTCGCGCTTTTTCCGCGCCGCGTTTAAGCGTTTCTTCAATATACGCGGGGTCGGCGAGCAAGGCTTCGTAGCGCTCGCGGGGCTCGGCTAATAGGGCGTCGAGATACTCAAACAATTGCTGCTTGGCGAAACCCCAGGCCAAGCCCTCTTCTAGCTCTTTGCGCATCGCCGCCGTTTCACTCTCGCTGGCGAAGGCTTTAAAAATGGAAAACACGGTGCTGCTATCAGGGTCTTTGGGTTCGCCCGGCTCCAGTGAATTGGTGACGATTTTCATGATGTGCTTGCGAAGCTTCTTCTGCGGCGCAAACAGAGGAATCGTGTTGTCGTAGGATTTCGACATCTTGCGGCCATCTAAACCCTGAAGTACCGCCGAGTCTTCATCCACTTGCGCTTCAGGCAGTGCGAAGTGCTCGCCATAGAGGTGATTAAAGCGCTGCGCCATATCCCGCGCCATTTCAAGATGCTGAATCTGATCGCGCCCCACGGGAACGCGATCGGCGTCGAACAACAGCATGTCTGCGGCCATTAGCACAGGGTAATTAAACAACCCCATCGTCACCGCCTTATCGGGGTCGTTGCCTTCGGCCTCGTTTGCATCGACAGCCGCTTTATAAGCGTGGGCGCGATTGAGTAAGCCTTTGGCGCTGATGCAGCTCAACAACCAATTTAATTCGGTCACTTCGGGAATATCGGACTGTCGATAAAAAGTCACATTCTCAGGATCAAGGCCTAGAGCTAGCCAAGTAGCGGCAATCTCTAAGCTGGAGCGGCGCACGCGCTCGGGATCTTGGCATTTGATCAGCGCGTGGTAATCAGCGAGAAAAAAATAAGAATTGACGCTGCTGTCTGTGCTGGCCTCAATGGCTGGCCGAATGGCACCAACGTAATTACCGAGGTGTGGTGTTCCCGTGGTAGTAATTCCAGTTAAAACAACAGGTTTCTTCATTTTTTTAAACCAAATTATGAATTTAACAAAGTCGCGGCAAAGCGAGCTTACCACGGCCATCACCGCGAATCAGCACAACGCGCCAACGTGCGCGGCGCAGAAAAACTATCTTTGTCGACCTAGCTCTATTGCAGCGCAGCAATATGGCGTTAGGATAGGCTCACTTTTTTTGAACACGAATTGGGTTCCACCCATACAACATCAACCTAGGAGTGCACCACAGTGAGTGACGGTTACATCAACTTTGCCAACAGCAGCTTGGGTCAGACCTTGATCAAATCATTCGGCCTTCCCAACCCTGAAATTCTCGACCGCTACGAAGCAGGCCAGGATTTTATTCGCGGCTCACTTTTACTGGGCGCTGCCGAAGGTGCCGAGCTGTCTAGCGCAATTGCCAAAACGCTTGGGAACAGCCAGTCCCCTATTCTCACCAGTGGCGATACAGCGGCCAAGGCGCTGAAAAGTGCCAAGCTATCAGCGGCCAGCTACACACCGAATGAAGAAGACGGCCAAAAATTTGGCGCACTGGTGTTCGATGCCAGCGGCATTAAAAACAGCGCGCAGCTGCGTCAGATGTATGATTTCTTCCACCCCGTAGCGCGCAAAATGGCCAAAAGCGGTCGTTTAATTGTGATTGGTCGCACGCCCGAGTTGTGCAAAGACCCCAAAGAGCAAACGGCCCAACGCGCACTCGAGGGTTTTGTTCGCTCTTGCGGCAAAGAAATCCGCAAAGGCAGCACGTCTCAATTGATTTACGTCGCGCCCGGCGCGGAAAATCAACTCGACTCGACACTGCGCTTTTTCCTCAGCAGCAAGTCAGCCTATGTATCGGCGCAAGTCGTTCGCATTTCTAAAGCCGCCGAGCAAAGCGTAAGCAACTGGGAAAAGCCCTTGGCCGAAAAAGTGGCTCTAGTAACAGGCGCCTCTCGCGGCATTGGCAAAGCTATTGCTGAGACACTGGCTCGCGATGGAGCCAAAGTTGTTTGCCTCGATATCCCCCCCTCAGAGGAAGAGTTGAAAGCCGTTGCCACGGAATTGGGTGGCGAAGCTCTGGCGCTCGACATCACCGCCGAGGAAGCCCCCCAAACGATTACCGACTACTTTAAAAACAACCACCAAGGCTTGGACATCATTGTCCACAACGCCGGTGTGACGCGCGACAAAACGCTGGGCCGCATGAAACCCCAGTTTTGGGACATGACGCTAGACATCAACCTGTCTTCTGAAGAGCGCATCAACGATGCTCTGCTGGCGGCTGACGCGATCAACGAGAATGGCCGCGTTATCTGCGTGTCATCCATTAGCGGTATCGCTGGCAATATGGGCCAGACCAACTACTCCACCAGTAAAGCGGGCGTAATCGGCATGGTTCAATCGATGTCGCCTGTACTGAACAAGAAGAACATCACCATCAACGCCGTTGCCCCTGGGTTTATCGAAACGGCGATGACCGCAGCTATTCCCTTTGCGATCCGCCAAGCGGGCCGTCGCATGAACTCCATGAGCCAAGGCGGCTTGCCCGTCGATGTGGCCGAGGCCATTGCATGGTACGCCAATCCCGCCTCTGCGGGCGTGACGGGCAACGTTGTTCGCGTTTGCGGTCAAAGCTTACTCGGCGCCTAAAAAGCAGCCGAAACATCCTGTAAAGTGGCCCTTGTTGGGCCACTGAGTGGAGAATAAGATGAGCACTCAAGTATTAGAAAATAGTCCCGGCATTTTGGGCCTGTACGCGCGAGCACTACTGCCTAAAAAAGCCGACCCAAAAGCCAGCCAGCTCCCCAATCTGGTCAAAAAACTGGTTGGCGTTCGCGCCGATGACAAACGGGTCACCCGTTACAACAACGTCTGTGGCTTTAAACAGGGCGACACACTAGCGCCAACCTACCCTCACATGCTGGCCTTTCCCATTCATATGGAAATGATGCTGGATAAAGCGTTTCCCTTTGCTTTGATGGGTTTGGTTCACGTTTCTAATCAAATCACGCAAATTCGTCCCATCGCGGTTAGCGAATCTATCGATATCGAGTGCCGCTTCGGCGATTTGCGCGATCACGAAAAGGGCAAAGTGATTGAGCTTTGGACTACTGTCTACGCCGCCGGTGAAAAGGTCTGGGAAAGCCGCTCAGACATGCTAGCCCGCGTTAAAACAGAAAAAGGCAAGGCGGCTAAAGCCAAGCCCGTTGAAGCGGTTGCCACGTTAACTGAAAACTGGAAATTGCCCTCCAACTTAGGTCGTCGTTACGCCGCTGTCTCAGGCGATAGTAATCCCATTCACATTACGGGATTAAGTGCCAAACTATTTGGGTTTAAAGGGCATATCGCTCACGGCATGTGGACGAAAGCGCGGGCACTGGCTGCCGTTCAGGCAGAACTGCCCAATAGCTTTAATATTGAAGTGCAGTTTAAGCTGCCGATTTTCCTGCCCGCTGAAGTCGGCTTTTACCGCGAAGGCCCCATTGCCAATGCGCAAATTGAGGTTCGAGACCAAAAAGGTAAAAAACCCCATATGCGCGGGCAAATCACAGCCCAGAGCCAACAGTCGTAATATCGATTAATGGCCTGCCAATAAAAAAGCCGACATTCAGTCGGCTTTTTTGTGTTCGTCGTATGCAGGGTCACTCCCACACAAATACTTCTACTAACCCCACCGCATAAAACGCTAAGCCGATAAGCACTTTGGGATAGTGTTTTTGATCGAGTAACTTCAATAGAAAAGCGCCGCCCAAACCACATAGCGCATAGGGTATAAAGATTTCCCAAGTGGTAAAGTTCATTAAATCGGGGCGAAAATAGTAAAAGTAGTAAACATTAAACGTGATCAAGCTGAAGCTATTTGCCAGCGTCTCCAAAACCATGGCATCAATCGCAATTAGCACCCCTTTGGCAGGTATGGAATCGGCCATCGGAGAGCGGCGAATCTCCAGCATGCGGTGAAAGAAATACAGATAAAAACCGTACATCGCCCAAACGACGGCGGTGGCACCCGAGGTGTAGCCATTGTGAACGGGCCAAATTCGATACTCCCAAGCGGGCCTTCCTAAAAAGTGGGCAAAGGCCGAATCAAAGGCAATTTCACACAACACCCCACAGGCAAAAGTCGCCCCCATATACAGTATTAGCGTGGGCCACTGGGGGCGAATCCACTGCCGCGCCAGTAAACAGTTGAACCCATAGAGCAGCGGCGTGAAAAATACAAAGAAAGCCACGACGAAAATATGCGCCGACTGACCATGGTAAGGAACCTCCGTAATTTGAGAAGGCTCGACGACAAACTGTAGGAACAAGCGTGTGTAAACCCACAATACGGCGTAGGTCAGCACGAGAATTTTTAATAATTTTACCGCAAGACCACCCGCAGACATGGGTTGTTCACGGGCAAACAAGGTACGACTCTGACTCACAATCTCTCCCAGTCGATCAAAATACCGATTAATTGTGCCCCATCATACAAATAAGGGCAACCATCGCGCAGCCACGGTGGCACTTTTTGTTCTTGAAAGTACGCCTTTTGCGTTTGCGAAACGCCCTTGCGAGGCTGAATAATACGATCCTGAGCGGAGGCACTCGCTCGAAAACAAACCCTCAGTGTTTGATTGGGTTTAATCGCAATGCCCTGCTCTTCACACCATTCCTGAGACAGCGGTCGCTGTAGGCTAGGCAACATCAATTCATCTTGCGTCTGCCACTCCCAATCACCGTTAGACCCCAGTGTTTGGTCGAGCGCTCTTCGCCAATACAGGGCTTTCTGAAAGCGGCTGACGCCCTGTCGCTGGTCTTTTCCCCAAGCCACAGTGCCAGCACCCTCTTGCCGCTCTCCCAACTCGGAATAACACAGCGCATCAATCGCCTGTAAAATTTTATAACGCGGCGCGGGCTCACTCCCCGCCAACCACGCTCGAATCAGTGACAGGCGATCCGCTTTTACCATTCCCTCCAGCGCCGATAGGGGCAACACTTTGCCCCGCTCGCGAGTGTGTAATCGAGCCATCTGTTGCCAGTAATCCAGCTCGCGCTGGCGCACCGATTGCAAGTGCCTCACACTGGCGGACATCGACTCAGCCGCCTTGGGCCATCGCTGCTGTAACAATGGCATAACGCGATGGCGCAGATAGTTTCGATCAAACTGCTCGTCGCGATTGCTGTGGTCTTCGACCCACTGCAATTGAAACTGGCGAGCATAACTTTGCAAATCAGCTTTAGATTGGTTCAGTAGTGGCCTGCCATGCCACGTGCTCCGAGACGGACTTAACGCTTTAAGCTCCGGCATGGCCGACAAGCCCTCTACCCCACTGCCGCGCATCAAATTGAGCAACAGCGTCTCCGCTTGGTCTTCCGCGTGGTGGGCGGTCAGCAAGACATCGCCGCTTTGAAGGGAATCTGACAGGGCACGATAACGGGCGTCGCGAGCACGCGCTTCAAGAGACAGGCCTGACTCGCTGGGCACAAGTACTCGACACGCTTCAAACGCCACGTCGAGAGAGCGGCTGAATTGCTCGCAGTGAGTGAGCCAATCGTCCGCCACATCCTGTAAGCCGTGGTGGACATGAATGGCTTTCAACCTCGCCTTGTGCGGCGTCTTTGTCAGCGCATGCAGTAAAACCGTGGAATCTAGACCACCACTGAAAGCCACGACGAAGCGCCCTTGTGGCCATTGAGCCAATCGTTGAGACAGGGATTCAACCAGTGCGTGGGTCACGGCCAGTCTTAGGCAGCACCGTAGGCGCGTAGTCTCTGGTAGCGCTGCTCGAGCAACTGGTCGATATCGCAGTGCAATAGTCGGTCTAACTGCGATTCAAACATAGACTGAATGGACGCTGCCGTTGCCTCGATATCTCTCTGAGCACCGCCCAAAGGCTCCCTCACCAATTCATCAATCAGGCCCAGCTCCAGCAGTTTGGGAGCAATAACCCCCATGGCCTCTGCGGCCTCGGAGGCCCGTTCGGCGCTCTTCCATAAAATGGAAGCGCAGCCCTCGGGTGAGATGACGGAGTAGATGCTGTGCTCCAGCATGGCCAGATGATCGCCGACGCCGATCGCGAGCGCTCCACCCGATCCGCCCTCGCCAATCACAATAGAGAGTACCGGGGTACGCAAGCCCGCAAACAACATCAAACTCTGGGCAATCGCCTCGGATTGTCCCCGCGCTTCAGCGTCGATGCCTGGGTAGGCGCCAGGCGTATCGATAAAAGTGAGAACGGGCAGTTCAAAACGCTCGGCCATCCTCGCCAATCGCTGGGCTTTGCGGTACCCCTCGGGGCGCGGCATGCCAAAATTGCAGCGCAGCTTATCCTTAGTATCGCGCCCCTTCTCGTGGCCAATCACCATCACTGGTCGACCACCGAGTCGAGCGAGCCCGCCGACAATTGCCGTGTCGTCGGCAAACATGCGGTCGCCATGAAGCGGCTCAAAGTCGGTAAAAAGACGCTCGATGTAATCCAGCGTATGGGGGCGCATGGGATGGCGTGCCAATTGGCAAACCTGCCATGAACTCAACTTGCCAAAAGTGCTTTCCAGTGTCTGCTGCCGCTTCTGCTCAAGCTGTTTGACTTCGGCGCGCACATCGAGCCCCGCTTCGGCATCTGTCGATCGACGAAGGCGAGCAATGCGCGTATCTAATTCCGCAATGTCTTGTTCAAAATCGAGATAATTTGGATCCATGTCTCTTTAGGGCCTGTTAACACAAATTTTATGATCTCTGCTGGAAGCCATTTTCCTGCCCAGCAAGGCAGAAGGAGTGCCGTGTAGTACGTCTACACAAACGACTGATAACGCAGCTGGGCGGAAAATAGCTCCAGCCCTTCGGGTTGTGGCTAACAAAGCGCCACTCATCGTTGCTCGTCGCTCATTTGGATTCACCAAACCACGCTCCTTGCGCCTTGATTGGCGCTTTTTTAGTCACAACAGTGACCATCAAATTTGTGTTAACAGGCCCTAATTCACTAGTAGCGGATTCGAACGGCTTCATTGCCCAACAAATCGCGTAAATCTTCAATTAAGGTTTCGCGCGGAGCAATACTCCACTGCGCATCAAATTCAACAGGCACCCAAGCCATATCGCCATAGCGGTAGTGTACAACGACGGGGCATTGCCCTCCCTTGTAAGAGTCTAACGCCACGGCGAGCTTCGTCACAAAATCCGGATGTCTGGCCTGACCGTTGACGAACAGATCCAGACGCTTCACGCGGTGGCTGCGCACTTCGTCGATACTCATTAAGCGATCAACACGCATCTGAGCCCCACCATTAAAGCGGTCTTTTGATAGGCGGCCATCGGCAATTAACACCGCATCTTTTACAACCTTGTCGGCGTACTCTTGCAGCACTTCACCGCGCAGCGTCAAATCCACTCGGTCCGTTCGGTCGTCAAGCGTTACAATCAACAGTTCGTTACCGTTGCCAAAGCGCTTACTTTGCACATCCACAACCAAGCCCGCGACCGTGGCCGAAATGGCTCGGGCGCGAAAATCATCACCCCGACTCGCGCTCTCTTGGGCCTCTACGGCCTCGACGTGGCTGTGCAGGTTCTTGTGTGTGATCGCCGACAGTTCGCGGGCAAAGCGGTTAAAGGGGTGCCCCGTCAGATACAAACCCAGTACATCGCGCTCGGCGCGCAGTTTGTCGTCTTCGTGCCACTCCTTGATTAAGGGCACGTCTACCGAGGCCATTTCATTGCTGTGATCGAGCGCACCAAAAATATCCACTTGGCCAGTCGCTTGATTTTTTTGATGCTGGGAGGCGGCCATCAAAGCATCGCCCAGAGCCGCCATGAGACTGGCTCGGTTGGGGCCAATACTGTCCAGCGCCCCTCCGCGTATCAACGCTTCAGTCACGCGGCGGTTGAGTTTTCGGCCATCGATGCGACGACAAAAGTCGAGCAAATCCGCGTAGTCACCATTGGCCTCACGCTCTTCGTTAATCGCCTCGATAACGCCCTGACCGACACCTTTGAGCGCCCCCAAGCCATAGCGTATGGTCTTGTCGTCCTGCATGGTGAACTTGTAGGCCGAGCTGTTCACATCGGGGGGCAGAATAGTCAGCCCCATGTTGCGGCACTCTTCGATTAGGTTGACGACTTTATCGGTATTGTCCGAATCCGCCGAAAGCACTGCGGCCATAAAAGCCGAGGGGTAATGCGCTTTAAGCCAAGCGGTTTGATACGAGACCAAGGCGTAAGCGGCGGAGTGCGATTTGTTAAAACCATAGCCTGCGAACTTTTCCACCAAATCAAAGATGTTTTCCGCCAAGCTGAGGTCAATGCCATTGTCGCCACAGCCTTTTAGGAAAACTTCCTTTTGTTTAGCCATTTCCTCGAGTTTTTTCTTACCCATGGCGCGACGCAACAAATCCGCGCCACCCAAGCTATAGCCCCCCATCACCTGGGCAATCTGCATCACCTGCTCTTGGTAAAGGATAATCCCGTAAGTAGGCTCCAGCACGGGCTTAAGGCCATCGTATTGATAGTCGGGATGCGGGTAAGACACCTCGTCTTGACCGTGTTTTCGGCGGATAAAGTCATCGACCATTCCCGAGTCGAGCGGCCCGGGGCGGAACAGTGCCACCAAGGCGACGATGTCCTCAAAGCTATCGGGTTGAAGCTTTTTAATAAGGTTCTTCATACCGCTAGATTCCAACTGGAATACAGCGGTTGTCTGCTGCGCTTTTAATAAGTCAAAGGTCGGCGCGTCATCGAGAGGAATCGCGTCGATATCCAGTAGCGGATGTCCCGCCGCTTCTAAGCGGGAGTTAATCTCTTTGAGCGCCCAGTTGATGATCGTCAGTGTGCGCAGACCTAGGAAGTCAAACTTGACCAGACCAATGGCTTCGACATCGTCTTTGTCGAATTGCGTGACAAGCCCGCCACCGCCCTCTTCACAGTACAGTGGCGTAAAGTCAGTCAGTTTACTGGGCGCAATGACGACGCCGCCGGCGTGCTTGCCCGCATTTCTCGATAGGCCCTCTAACTTTAAAGCCATATCGAGCAGATTGGTGACTTCCTCGTCTTCTTCGTAGCGCTGTTTGAGTTCCTCCGACTCTTCGAGCGCCTGGCTCAAAGTGATCCCGACCTCCATGGGAATCAGCTTGGCGATGCCATCAACAAAGCCGTAGCCGTGTCCCAAGACACGGCCGACATCGCGAACCACCGCCTTGGCCGCCATCGAGCCATAGGTAATGATTTGAGAGACTTGGTCGCGCCCGTATTTCTGGGCAACATAGTCGATGACTCTATCGCGCCCCTCCATGCAGAAGTCGACATCGAAATCTGGCATGGAGACCCGCTCGGGGTTCAAGAAACGCTCAAAGAGAAGGTCGTACTCAATGGGATCGAGATCGGTAATTTTTAGCGCGTACGCCACGAGCGACCCCGCCCCCGAGCCACGCCCGGGGCCAACGGGCACACCATTATTCTTGGCCCACTGAATAAAGTCGGCCACGATCAAGAAGTAGCCGGGAAACCCCATGTTGAGAATGACGCCGATTTCACGCTCTAAGCGGTCGCGGTAAGACTGTACCTTGGCCTCATCCCATGTCGTCCCCGTATCCCTCTGTAGCTTTTCCATTCGCCATTCAAGACCCTCTTGGCTCTGCTTGCGGAAAAAGCTATCAATCGTCTCGCCATCGGGAACGGGATAATCCGGTAAGAAATACTCCCCCATATGCGGCGCCACATTGCAGCGCTTGGCAATTTCCAGTGTGTTCTCTATCGCCTCTGGTAAATCGCTAAACAGCTCCACCATCTCTTCGGGGCTGCGCAAATACTGTTCGGGACTATAGTGGCGCGACCGCCGAGGATCATCTAATAGACGCCCCTCGTGAATACATACGCGCACTTCATGGCTGTCAAAATCATCGGCATGGATAAAGCGCACATCATTCGTCGCCACCACAGGCAACTGGTGTTCCGCTGCCAGAGACACCGCCGTTTCGTTATACAGCGCCTCGCCCTCGCGCCCTGTGCGCTGTAATTCGAGATAAAAACGGTTGGGAAAGTGTTGTTTATAAAATGCCAATAACGGGGGAATTTGCTCGTGATGATTAAAGGCAATCGCCCGACCAATATCCCCCCATGGACCACCAGAAAGCGCTATCAACCCCTCGGTGCGCCCTTCTAACCACGTGCGCTCGATAACGGGCAAACCACCCGCCTGCCCCTCGGTGTAAGCTTGAGAGACCAGTTCGGTCAGGTTTCGATAGCCGACATCATCCATCGCCAGCAATAAAAGAACCGTCGAGGGCTTTTTCGGATCCTCGTTGCGCACCAATAAATCGGCACCAAATAAGGCCTTAATGCCCGCCGCACTGGCAGCGCCAAAAAACTTGACCATGGCAAATAAGTTGCACTGATCCGTCAGAGCCAGAGCGGGCATGCCCTGTTCTGCTGCGGTGGAAATCAAAGGTTTAATGCGCACCACGCTGTCGACCAGCGAGTACTCTGTGTGCAAGCGAAGATGAACGAAGGATGAACTCATAAGGGGGCTAGTGTCGTGTACTCTAGCCCCCTGCGCAAGTCTTGAAGTGTGACTTTAAAAGTGCTCTATCAGTGAAGTCTCGGCTGCTGGTTGAAGCCTTGCCCAGCCATCGCTGTCGGCATCGCGGGCACATCGCCGTCGAGATCGAATAAGTCTTGCTGTACACGCTGCACGCACCACTCGCTGGCGACCCAGCGGACATCCATAGACGCCCCTTCGCAGAGGGCATCTAACACCACCCCAACATCAGCAGCGGGCTGAAAGTGTGTCTCGGTGGAGCGGCGGAAAAACAAAGTCCAGCGCTTAGCCGAAAAGCCTAAGCGAGCGTAGCGCTGTGACACTTTCTCTTTCAATGCGTTAATTCGGTGAGAAGCTTGTTCGCCGTCCCGCCGCGACAAACGCCCCTTCACACTCACGCTCAGCGGTGGCGATTTGTACCAGTACTGCTGAGGCACAGACTGGCCCCTTGCCAGCAGCTGAATAGCGCGTCCCAGCTCACCGTAGCGGTAGGTCAACACTTGGTCGCGCTGCTGGCCTAATTGCCCCACGCTCTGGTAGCCCAAGCCCTTCAGCAGTGTGGAGACGCCGCTGAGCACGCTATCGAGACACTCAATCGGCGCACCACTCAACACGCGTTGTGCATCCCAAGCAGGCACGAGGCTCAAGCCCGAGCTAGACTGGCGAGCCGCGTAAATGGCCGTCAATGCATCGGCAGCCAAGCCCGTCGACAGCTCGCCACCCAAGTAGCCCTGTAGCTGCATTGTGAGCTGCTCCGCCATTTGCACAGGCGAGCAAAACTCGCGCTGCTGCCGACTGAGATCGAACAACACTTCGCCGTTGCCCAATATTTCGTAGTTTTCAAAGCCCTTAATATCGGCTTGCACTCGCGCGATCAGATCAGTATCGGACAACGCGTGCCCCGAAGCCGCCAAAAAAACTTTGGGCCAGCGCAGTGGGCACTGAGTGCCCCAGGGGTATTGAATCGCTCGACAGGTATTGGATTTCATATTAGTAAACCCTCAGTTGACCTTTGAGAATGCCTTGAATCTGCACCCGCTCCTCTGGGTAAACCATTGCCTCCATGGCACTGTTAGATGGAATCAGTGCGACCTGGCCGCCCGCTCGATAATCAATAGTTTTTAGAGTGGCGTCTTCATCATCGACAAGCGCTACCACAATGTCGCCATTGCGCGCTGTTTGGGCGCTTTCGATTACCACCCAGTCGCCATCACAAATCCCCGCTTCGACCATCGAATCGCCTTTGACTTGCAGAGCGTAGCGATTGCTGCCCGCAAACAAAGAGTTGAGGTCGAGTTGTTGCTGGTCGTTCACCGCCTCAATCGGCTGCCCCGCGGCAATGCGCCCCATTAAAGGTAGAGTCCCCGGCGACACTTGCTCGTCGAGCACGCGAATACCGCGGTGTCGCTTGCTGCGTTCAATATATCCCTGCTCTTCTAGGGCACTGAGATAGCGGTGCACCACACCTTTGGAGTTAATGCCCAAGCCCTCGCCAATCTCACTCAGCAAAGGCGCCTGCCCCTGCTCCAAAATAAATTGGCAAATAAACTCATAAACGGCTTGCTCGCGTTTAGATAACATCACTCACCCCAAAAGTTTCCTAAAAGTTCTCATTGAGAAAACTATAGAGAACTTAATGAGAACTTACAAGGACTTTTTCGCATAACAGTAATCGGGCGCAGCACGCTTCCCTCGCCGTCATTCCTCCACCCCCAATCTCCTAGGGCCTGTTACCACAAATTTGATGGTCACTGTTGTGACTAAAAAAGCGCCAATCAAGGCGCAAGGAGCGTGGTTTGGTGAATCCAAATGAGCGACGAGCAACGATGAGTGGCGCTTTGTTAGCCACAACCCGAAGGGCTGGAGCTATTTTCCGCCCAGCTGCGTTATCAGTCGTTTGTGTAGACGTACTACACGGCACGCCTTCTGCCTTGCTGGGCAGGAAAATGGCTTCCAGCAGAGATCATAAAATTTGTGGTAACAGGCCCTAGATACTCGTTATTCTTATAATCTCTAAAACACTTGTCATTCCCGCGAAGGCGGGAATCCAGCATTTTTGAGTGAGTAAGGTAGAAAGCCACTGGGCTCCCACCTGCGCGGGAGCGACGGTGAAGGCATCGTCATTGCAAGGAGGCACCGCCGACGCGGCAATCTGCTGGTGTGTTCGTTGGGTAGATTGCTTCACTTCGTTCGCAATGACGCGTTTTTTGGAGGCCGCCTTGATGCCCCTGAGTGCTCGGGCCGACCTTACTCCCCCCACACACCGTGGGTCGGGTTTATGCCCTTCAGGGTGCTTTAGCCCGACATTAAACCGAAGCCACAAGAGCTTGCTCGACCCGACAATAACGTGCCGATGGGCAGTTGATGAGGCAAACACGCTAGCTGCAGCTGATTGGCAGTGTCGGACTAAAGTCCGACCCACGGCAGGTTGCCGTCATTGCTGCGAGGAAGCGCAGCCGACATGGCAATCTGTTTGGCTTATTCGATGAGCAGATTACTTTGCCTACAGGGATTGTAGGTAAGGGGCATGAGCAGGAGCAGAAGCTTCGCCTGACACACACACCGTGGGTCGGCTTTATACCCTTCAGGGTGCTTTAGCCCGACATTAAACCGAAGCCACAAGAGCTTGCTCGACCCGACAATAACGTGCCGATGGGCAGTTGATGAGGCAAACACGCTAGCTGCAGCTGATTGGCAGTGTCGGACTAAAGTCCGACCCACGGCAGGTTGCCGTCGTTGCAAGAAGGCGCAGCGGCGCTCTTACGACTCCGAGCAAAACTCGCTTATCAAAGCGCCGTTATCAGCGCCGAGGGCGCGAGGCTCCGCCAGTTTATCGCCCTGCCCCAGTGGACTTTGGGCGGGAATTTTAACCCGCTCCAAGTCGCCAGAATCGCGCACCAAGCTCACCGGCAGCGCTAGCTCTTCCGCTAGGCGGCGATACCATTGTTCAGCAGTTTTCGCTTTTAAGGCTCGGGCCAGCAGCGGCTTGATCACTAAGCCCATAGCGACGCGCTGGGGCGGTTTCATGTGAGAAAAACGCAGCATGGGCCCACCGAGTTCTTCGCACAGTTTTTTCCAAAAGTGATTCTCATCGACAATGCCCAAACACAGCGATTGACCATCGCGGCACTCAAATACGCCGTAGTGGGGCATAGCGGGCAACAGACCTCGACGCACAATGCGCCCAATCGGTCTGCGCATAGGTGACAACAGAGACTTTGGCACGCCGCGCTTGCCGAGCAGCTTCATCACCATTTCCGTGCGCGGTGTGGTGTGCTCCCACACCGACACCATGTGTTCGAGTCCGTCGTTCATCGACATATCAATGTAAGCGCCTTTGCGGCGCTTTCCGCGCGCCAGCAGCTGGCTGACAATGGCCGAGTGCGCGTACAGGCTAGTCACCATGTCGGCGATGGGAATCGGGCACTCCTCGTCGCTATTCTTATAGCGGCGGCCGCTAAAGCCAATCAGTCCCGCATTGGCTTGCAGGTTGATATCGTGCGCGGGCACAGAGGCAATGGCTCCCTCTTGGCCGTAACCAGAAATGCTGCAATAGACGAGCCGCGGATTGCCTCTTTTCAAACGCTCGTAGTCAATTTCTAAACGCTTGACCACACCTGGGCGAAAGCTCTCAATGACCACATCGGCCTTTTGAGCCAGCTGATAGAGCACTTCGCGGTCGCTTGGATCTTTCAAATCCAAGCTCAAGCTTTCCTTGCCGCCGTTAAGCGCTTTGTAAAACCCCGGCAGTAAGCGGGCAAAATCGCCCTTGCCTTTGGGTTCGACTTTAATCACACGAGCCCCTTGGTCTGCCAGCAAGCGCGAGCAATAAGGCCCCGGCAAGTTTTGACTCAGATCGACAACCAATACGCCCTCAAGTGCGCCCTTCATACCGCTTCTCCGCGTTTCAATGGATTTCAAATCGTTTATAGATCGTGCGTCGGGCTGCCACCGCGACGCTGAAAGTAGTCCTCGCGGCGCTCGCTGTCGGCCATAGTCACGCGCTCGACACGCTCACCCTGAGCCTGTATCTCAGCCAAATCCTGCTCAGACAGCCCCGCCATCGTCGCCCACTCCGCTTGCGTGGCCTCGGGGCGCTGACGCTGTGCGCGACGCAAGCGACGGTTCATCGATTGCACGGCTGCCGCGTGGGCAAACGCCTCTTCTAAAACGAGCACAGCGTCTTCGTCTTGCTCTTGCGGCTGATAGAGATCGGCCAACAGGTAGTCTCGCTTGGCCCCGTGCTCACTCAACAGCGCCGCCAAACGCTCGCCATCTCGATCGGACACGCCACGAGAAATTGCGTTAATATTTGTCAATGAATCAACAAGATAAAGAATAATCTTAATAAATTTTCTAGACCCTGACTGGCGGTATATTTCGCTCACCGAACGTTGATATTGCGTCAGCGCATAATCGATCGACCAGCGCGCCAAATCATCACCGGCATCACCATTGCCCGGCAGCGCTCGCTCGGCGTGATGGCGGCGCACCACCGACATGGCCAAAAACAACCAGCCCATGGCGTCGGCCAAGCGACCTGAGAGGCGGCCTTTGCGCTTTAGATTGGGGCCACACAACATCAAAGCCAGATCCGCCAACACTGAAAACCGCGCCGAGGCCCAGCTGATTTTCTGCATGGAGCGCGAAAGCGCGTGCCCCTCGGGCACCTTGGCAAAACGGCCCCGCGTGGCGCTGTGCCACCAGCTGCGCAGGAGATTGCGGGCAAAGTAGCCCGCGTGCTTAAACACCACGCCAAAAAATCGCAGGGCACTGCCCGACTCCAGCGCTGCCAGCTCAGCTTGAGCATAGGGGTGACAGCGAATCGCCCCCTGCCCAAACACAATCAGCGTGCGGGTTAAAATATTGGCGCCTTCCACCGTGATGCCAATGGGCCCCGCACGGTATAAATCGCCCAAGGGGTTGCTAGACCCGCGCATAATGCCGCGGCCCGCTAGAATATCCATGGCGTCATCTAGCGACTGGCGATACAACTCGGTGTGCTGCAACTTAATCATCGCCGAAGCCACAGAAGGTCGGTGACCATCGTCGACCGCGGAGCAGAGAAAAACCCGCGCCGCGTCCATCATGTACGCCCGTCCTGCCAAGCGCGCCAGCGGCTCCTGAATACCTTCAAACGCGGCGATGGGCACGCCAAACTGCTCGCGAACCACAGCGTAGGCACTGGCCACACGAGCCGCCTGCTTGGCACCACCGGTAGACTGGGCGGGCAGAGAAATGGCTCGACCACCCGATAAAGCTTCCATCAACATGCGCCAACCGCGACCCGCCTGCTGTGGACCGCCGATAATTTGTTCCGCCGAAATCACCACATCGCGACCGCGAATGGGGCCATTGGGAAAGCACAAACCCATTGGGTCGTGGCGCTCGCCGATCTCTACACCATCGAATTCCTTGTGCAGCAGAGCCACGGTAATCCCCGGAGAGACACCCTGCCCCAGCAAATTGTCGGGATCGTGCAATTTAAACGCCAAGCCGATCAAATTAGAAACCGGCGCCAAGGTGATATAGCGCTTATCAAAATTCAAGCGAATTTGTGGCCCTTTGTCGCCCGCTTCCACCACACCTTCGGCGCGAATCGACACGGCGTCGGACCCCGCCAACGGCTCGGTCAAGCCAAAGCAGGGAATGTACTCCCCCGCGGCGAGTTTGGGCAGATAGTGGGCTTTTTGCGAATCCGTACCGTAGTGCTGCAACAATTCGCCGGGGCCGACGGAGTTGGGAATCAGCACATAGAAACACAGCGCCGCATTGCGCGAGTTGAGCTTGTTGAGAATCGTGCTGAAAGCGAGATTGGAAAACCCTAAGCCGCCGTATTCTTTGGGAATCATCAAACCGAGAAAGCGTTCGCGACAAATATAGTCCACGGCCTCTTGGGGAAGATCGCCCTGCTGGTTGACCGACCAGTCGTCGATCATATGACACAGCGTTTCCACTTGATGATCTAGAAAGCGCTGCTCCTCTGAATTGAGTTGCGGATAGTTCGACTCTAGAATTTTGGCCCAATCGGGGCGGCCGCGAAACAAGTCGGCCTCTAGCCAGACCGTCCCCGCATCGAGGGCATCTCGCTCAGTATCGGAAATATGAGGTAGTAGGTTCTTGCGGCGAACCCAATCGGCAAAGCGGCTCATTGTCTCTCCAGCGTTATGCTGTCAATAATCGTGCGTGGTTAAGAGTCTCGGGAGCCGCCCATAAAAAAGCCCGCCCCATCACAGGGCGGGCTATCGGGACTGGCTTAGGACTCCCAGACCACCGTTTTTTGTTTCGACAGGCAAGCCTGCTCCATCAAGCTAGTAAAGCGCTCTTCCACTTTATTGCGCTTGACCTTAAGCGTTGGCGTGACCATGCCTGAATCGGGCAACCAATCGTCTTTAGAGACGACGATGCCACCGAGTTTTTCGTGATTGAGCAACTCACTATTAAGCGTTTGCAGATGCTCTTCCATCGCCTTTTCTAGCTCGGCGCGAGGTTTGCTCTGAGCGCTCTCAGCTAGTGTCACCACCACAACGGGTTGAGGCAAGCTGGGGCCGCTCACACAAATTTGCTCGTAGTCTTTAAAGCTGGCCAATTTGCCCTCGATGGGCGCGGGCGCGATGTACTCGCCTTTCTCAGTTTTGAAAATTTCTTTCACACGACCGGAAATGCGCACATTGCCCTGGGCGTCCACTTCGCCCAAGTCGCCCGAGCGATAGTAACCATCGTCGGTCATGGCTTCTTTGGTCTTGTCTTCGGCTTTGTAATAGCCCCACATGATCGTTGGGCCGCTAAAGAGAATTTCACCTTCGTCGCTGAGCTTAAAGCCACAATCGGGCATGGGCTGACCCACAGTGCCCGAAGGCGATTGACCGGGGCGACCAATACAGCCGTAGGCAAAGTTTTCCGTCATGCCGTAGCCTTCGAGAATCTCAATGCCAATCTTGGCGTACCACTTCTGAATGGCTGGCGACAACGGCGCCGCACCAGAAATCACCATGCGCGCCTTGTTGAGCCCCAAGCCTTGGCGCACCTTGCGGGCAACGAGCTTGTTCAACAAGGGGATGCGCAGCATTTTGTCGAGCTTTTCCTGAGGCATTTTTTCCAAAATGCCGCCTTGGAATTTTTTCCAAAGACGCGGAACGGAGAAGAACAAGGTGGGTTCTACCGTGGTGAGATCGCGTTGGAAGGTATCCAGAGACTGAATAAAGTTCACTTGAGCCGCCGCGTAGACACTCATGGTTGCGACCAGCAGGCGCTCGGCGACGTGAGCCAATGGCAAAAACGACAAGCCACGATCCTCGGGGCCCAAGCCAAACACTTGAATGGCGCGGGAGCCAACGTGACGAGGCGCACGGTAGCAGTGTACGGCGCCTTTGGGGTTACCCGTCGTGCCCGAGGTGTACACCATTGTCCACCAATCCTCATCATCGGGTACGGGGTTGTCGGTAAAGGGTTGTGATTTTTCCACCAAGTCGATCCACTGGTGCTCAAAGTCGCCGTTGTCGCGGCGGAAATCGGCATCGTCGCCGTGGAACGAGAATCCAATTTTGGGCATGCCTTCGGGCACAGCGTCTTTCAAACGCTCCCACACGGGCGCATCGAGCTTGCCAACAAACAGGGCTTTAGATTCGGAGTGGTCGAGAATGTAGCGGAAGGAATCGGGGGTCTGATCGAAGTAGAGAGGAACGCTAACGAAGCCGCCGAGCTGCAGGGCCAAGTCCGTCATAATCCACTCGGCACAGTTCTTCGAGATGATCGCAATGCGGTCGCCCTTCTCGTAGCCCAAGTCGTAGAGCGCTTGGGTTAAGCGGCGTACGCGGTAGCTCACATCGCGCCAAGTGTATTCGTGCCACACATCCGCGATGGGCTGGCGCAGGTAAACCGCATTGGGACGATCTTTTTCCCAATGGTAAAACATCTCGATGGGCGACTTGCCCTTGGTCAGTTCAATCAGATTCATAGTTGCTTGCAAAGCCTATTGACGATTATTAATTCAGAAAATGACCGATGCGATCAAATGCGCTGACTAAAACGCTCACTTCACCGGTCAACACTGGCTCTCTCCTGCATCTTTGCGGGAGTCTCACTCAAATTTTTGTTAAGATTTCGCTATTAAACCAGTCTTTTCAACGCGAATGAAGTCCTTGACAATTGAAAATCATTTCGCCGTCTCTGCCGTTGAGGGCGCGCGCCGTCAAAACATCCCACTTGAGCGCGTTTTAGAGGGCACGGGAATTGCGCCCGACACTTTGCAAACCGAAGGTGGCAGCGTTGACCCCAGCGCCTTTGCCAAGCTGATTCAGCGCCTATGGGTTTTGCTTGAAGACGAATTCATGGGACTCGGCCCCAGTCGCAGCAAGCCGGGCACCTTCGCCACCATGTGCCAGCTTGTGATTCACGCCCCCAACCTCGAAGTCATGCTCAAACGGGGCGCACGTTTTTACGGGCTGTTTGAAGATGCGCTCAACATCGAACTCAGCCGAGACGACAGCAGCGCCTTCATTACATTTAACAATACGTTTAACCGTTTCGACGCCAACCACTTTCTCGAAGAGAGCTTGCTGGTCATTTGGCACCGCACCGCCTGCTGGATGGTCGACCAACTCATCCCGCTCAAAAGCGCGCGATTCTCCTACCCTGCGCCGCCCCATCAAAGTGCCTACAAAGCCATTTTCAACACCGAGCTGCACTTCGACCAAGCGGTTACTCAACTGGAGTTCCCCGCCAAGTTTTTAGAGCTGCCCGTCGCTCAATCCGAGCGCACGCTGGTGGAATTCCTGCGCGAGTCTCCCGCCGATTTGCTCGCCCGCCCTGCCAAAGACGAAAGTTACGCGGGGCGCATACGCGCCTTGATCGGCTACGATATCGAGTGCGACCTGCCCGCCTTTGAGAGCGTGGCAGAGCAACTCGGCCTCAGCCCGCAAACCCTGCGCCGCCGTTTAAAAGAAGAAGGCACTAGCTATCAAGAACTCAAGGACCTTATTCGACGCGATATCGCCCTGCACTTTTTAAACAAACCGCAATACAGCATCCATGAAATCGCGCAAAAAGTGGGGTTTGCCGAACCCAGCGCGTTTCATCGCGCCTTTAAAAAATGGGTCGGGCTCACTCCCTCGGACTACCGCCAAACACACTTGGATTAAGCCAGTAAAAACTGCCTCGCGTCTTTGGCCGAGCGATAGGGGATTTCCTCCATCGGAATATGGCCCACGCCGGGATACACTTTGACTTTCAACCCATCCACATCGCTCTGCCAGTGATCCACCAGCGACACGGGCACCCAGCGATCCAACTCGCCCCACATGAGCAGCGTCGGTACTTTCAAATGCCGAATATTGTCCTTGAGCGTGGGATGAGTGCTGTAGTCCGTCAGCGTTTGGAACATGGCCACCATGTTTTTCCGATTGCCCTGCCGCTTGAGCAACTCGTAATACAGCTGGCGTCGCTCTTCAGTTAAGCGATGCGTCTGGCCGTAAATTTCTCGCAAATTGCGATCGATCATAAATTTGGGCGTGATGTAGCGCGCCGCGTGGCGAACGCCCGGCAGGGCCACCAGTTTTAACACCTGCGGCAGGGGTTGCGGGTAGCCAATAGGATCGAGCAAAACCATGCGCTCAATCGACTCGGGAAAGCGCACGGCGTAGTTCCACGCCACAAAGCCGCCAAGCGAACTGCCCGCCACGTAAAAGGACTGGGTGATGCCCACGGCCTCAATAAATTCGCGACAAAAGCGCGCCGCATACTCAGGGGTGTGATCCAAATTGGGGTGCGGCCCGGTTAGGCCAAAGCCCGGCACATCCATGCGAATCAGGCGAAACTGATCAGCCAAGTGCTCGACCCAGCCATCCCAGGTGTGCAGCGAGGCCAGTAGACCGTGAATCATCAGTAGGATGGGCGCACCTTCGTCGCGCCGCCCCTCGTCGCGGTAGTGCACATCAATGCCGTCGACGCGAATGTAGCGCGAGTGCTCGTTTTCGTATTTTGCCTTTAACTGCGCCAGTGGAATATCGCGAATCACCGTGCCCTCCTCCCATGTCTCGCCCTTCTTATGATGCGACCGCTAAGATGGCTAACAACAACGCGTAAAACAAGCACCGAGGGCCGCGATCGGCCTTTAAAACCAGCGCCTGTCAGTTTTTGTCATTTTCCTTGAGCGCACGGGTCATTGTGCCGAGGCGCAGTATCGCTAGAGTGTTCCCATCACAATTGGAGAGCACTATGTCCCATCACGCTTTTATCTACGACGCCATTCGCACGCCTCGCGGCAAAGGCAAGCCCGGTGGAAAATTGTATTCCGTCAAACCCGTCACCCTGCTGGGCAACCTGCTCAATACGCTACAGCAGCGCAACGACTTCGACACCGCCGCCGTCGACGACATCGTCATGGGCTGCGTTAGCCCCGTGGGCGATCAAGGCGCCGATATTGCCAAAACCGCGGCGCTCTACGCGGGCTGGGACGACAATGTAGCGGGCGTCCAAATCAACCGCTTCTGCGCCTCGGGCCTAGAGGCCGTCAACATGGCCGCCATGAAAGTGGCCTCGGGCTGGGAAGATCTAGTCGTCGCGGGCGGCGTGGAATCCATGTCTCGCGTGCCCATGGCCTCCGACGGTGGCCCCTGGGCGCTCGACCCCGAAACCAACAGCCAAACCCGCTTCGTGCCCCAGGGCATCGGCGCCGACCTCATTGCCACTCTGGAAGGCTTTTCGCGAGAGGAGGTGGATGCCTTCGCCCTCAACTCTCAGAAAAAAGCCGCCGCGGCCCACGCCGCTGGCTATTTCGAGCAAAGCCGCATTCCCGTGTGCGATCAAAACGGCACTCTCCTGCTGGATTACGACGAACTCGTGCGCGCCGATGCCAGCCTCGACAGCATGGGGGCGCTCAAGCCCTCTTTCGCCCAAATGGGTGCCATGGGCTTTGATCACACCGCGCTATCGCGCTACCCACACGTGGAAGCGATCCACCACGTGCACACACCCGCCAACAGCTCGGGCATTGTCGACGGGGCGTGTACCGTCTTAATCGGCAGCGAATCCGCTGGCAAACAGTTTGATCTCACACCCCGCGCACGGGTGCTCAGCACCGCACTGGTGGGCACCGACCCCACCATCATGCTGACGGGCCCCGGCCCCGCGGCGCGCAAAGCCCTCGACAAAGCGGGCCTCAAGGCCAGCGACATCGACTTATTTGAAGTCAATGAAGCCTTTGCCTCCGTCGTCATGCGCTTTATCCGCGAAATGGACATCGACGAGAGTAAGGTCAACGTCAACGGCGGCGCCATCGCCATGGGCCACCCGCTGGGCGCAACAGGTGCCATGATTCTCGGCACGCTAGTAGATGAACTGCATCGCCAAAATAAACGCTATGGCCTCGCCACGCTGTGCGTGGGCGGCGGCATGGGCATTGCCACCGTTGTAGAGCGCGTATAAACCAACATAAAATAATTTGGTTTCAAAGACTTACAAATCAAATTAAAAGTAATTAATTAAGGAGAAACCGACATGACTGCGGTTCGATTTGAAAAAGACGCCGACCATATTGTCACCCTTACCATTGATGTGCCCGGCGTATCCGCCAACATCATGAATGCGGACTACCGCCAAGGCATGACCGCCGCCATTGAGCAGCTAGAAGCGGACATAGGCCAGCAAAGCGACAGCGTCGCAGGCGTCATTATTGCCTCGGCCAAAAGCACCTTTTTCGCCGGCGGCGACTTAAACGAGCTGGTCGCCGTCGAGCGAGAACAGAGCGACGAATTTTTGAGCATGCTGTCCCAGCAAATTACGGGGCCGCTGCGCCGCTTGGAGACACTGGGCAAACCCGTTGTCGCCGCGATTAACGGCACCGCGCTCGGCGGTGGCTGGGAAATTTGTCTCGCCTGCCACCACCGCATTGCCATCGACAGCCCCAAAATCCAGCTCGGCCTGCCCGAAGTACAACTGGGGCTGCTCCCCGGCGGTGGCGGTGTCACTCGCATGACGCGCCTGCTCGGTTTAGAAGCCGCCTTCCCCTATTTGCTCGAAGGCAAGCAGCTGCGCCCTCAAGCCGCGCTGGAGGCGGGATTGGTTCACGAGCTGGCCGACTCCCCCGAAGACCTCATCGACAAAGCCAAGGCCTTTATCAAAGCGCACCCCGAATCCGCTCAACCCTGGGATCAAAAGGGCTACCGCCTACCTGGCGGCAAGCCGCAATCCCCCGCCATGGCGCCCAAGCTGAGCATCGCACCATCGATTCTGCGCCAGAAAACCAAAGGCGTGTACCCCGCACCCGAGGCCATCATGGCCGCCGCCACCGAGGGCGCCCAAGTCGACTTCGACACCGCCCAGCAGATCGAGAGCCGCTATTTTATGAGCTTAGTGCTCAACCCCGTGGCCAAGAGCATGATTCACACGCTGTGGTTTCAACTCAACGAAGTCAAAGCAGGCGCCAGCCGCCCCGACGGCATTGAGCGCAGCCAATTTAGCAAGGTCGGCGTACTCGGCGCGGGCATGATGGGCGCGGGCATTGCCTACGCCTGCGCCAATCGCGGCATTCCCGTGGTGCTTAAAGATGTGTCTCAAGACAACGCCGAGCGCGGCAAGGGCTACAGCGAAAAACTGTTGGACAAAAAGCTCAAGCGCGGCTTTATCGACGAAGCCCGCAAACAGGCCACGCTGGATCTCATTACCGCCACGGATTCCGCCGAGGACTTAGCGGGCTGCGATCTAGTGATCGAGGCCGTACTCGAAGACCAATCCCTAAAAGCCAAAGTCACTCAGGAGGCCGAGGCCCAGCTGGCCGACAACGGCGTGTTTGCCTCCAACACCTCGACGCTGCCGATTACCGACTTGGCGCAAGCCTCGCAAAAGCCCGAGCACTTTATCGGCCTGCATTTCTTTTCACCCGTCGACAAAATGCCATTGGTGGAAATCATCTGCGGCGAGCAAACCAACGACGAAACGCTGGCTCGCGCCTACGACTTCGTTCAGCAAATTGGTAAAACGCCGATTGTGGTGAACGACTCGCGGGGCTTTTTCACCTCGCGGGTGTTCGGCACCTTCATCAACGAGGGCATCGCCATGCTGGCCGAGGGGCAAGCCCCCGCTGCCATCGAGCAAGCGGCGCTTCAAGGCGGCATGCCCGTGGGGGCACTGGCGATTACCGACGAAGTCAGCCTGACCCTGCCCATTCACATCCGCAGCGAAGCGAAAAAAGCACAGGAAGCCGAGGGCAAAAGCTACACACCCCACCCCGCCGACGCCGTGCTCGATCGCATGGTGGAGGAGTTCCAGCGCGTGGGCAAAGCCAAGGGCGCGGGCTTTTACGACTATCCCGAAAACGGCAAGAAAACGCTGTGGGAGGGGCTGAGCGCCTTCCAAAACGGCGAAGCCACCCTGCCCTTTGAAGACTTGCGGGACCGCATTCTGTTTATTCAGTCCATCGAAACCGTGCGCTGTTTAGAAGAAGGCGTGCTCACCAGCAGCCGCGACGCCAACATTGGCTCGATCATGGGCATCGGTTTCCCCGCCTGGACCGGCGGTGCCTTACAGTACATCAACCAATACGGCGTGGCCGAGTTCTGCCAGCGCGCAGAGCAACTGGCCGAGCGCTACGGCGACCGCTTTGCACTGCCCGAACTGCTTAAAAGCAAAGCCCAAAGCGGCGAGGGCTTCTGAACCAACCTTCACCACCACCAACAACAACGGCGACCATCGAGTCGCCGTTTTTATAGTGGGAAGCCACACCGCGCTGGCTTGAGGTGGGCCCCTAGCAGCACTTTGTTAGCCATGCCGAATTTAACTCTTGAGCTCAATTTTACAACTGGTTAGTCCGGTATTACTGTCACTAGGATCTACAGTAAGATGTAGAAAATAGCGACCAGGCTTTTCCATAACAGTCAGAAAAACAGGGACGCAACGATTTACAATGTAGCGAAAACTTATATTTGTACTGTCTTTAAATGATACGGTTATAGGGTTGCCTGTATCCTTTTCAATACCTGTAATTGAGGGATTACTATCATGTAATTTTATTGCTGTAATGGTGTCAAATGAATACGTAGTATTAGCAGCCAACACAAAACTTGAAGACATAACTCCTCCAGCTAATAAAACGGATAATATAGTTTTTTTCATAAATACTCCTTAAGGTATATCACCATCAGCTAGCGTTGCTGGGGTTGAGAGAATATGAGATGGGATTTCAACTTCGAATGTCGATGCAGACTCTGAATTGGATAGATCATCCAACGGATCATACCCGAGAAAAGAATAGCCAGTATCTGGGGCTGATCCGATGCACGAGATAGTTCGGCTTCCACTCCCAACACCGTCTCCATCAATATCCTGGTATACTACCGCTTTCCTCCATTTAGACTCATCTAACTCTGCGCAATCATAGCTAGAAAATGATGCTCCTTCTTCTGGTGTATCGCCAACACATGCCAGATAGGCCACACCAGCCCCTACACCATCATTATCAACATCGTAATACGATGTCACGTTACGCCATATTGTTGAATCGGAGTCATTACAATCAGGTTCTACACCATCCGCTAAAGAAGATTCAAAGTATTCGGCTGGGAGATTTCCATTAGTACATATCTCACCCGAAATATTTACTCGATACCCATCTAAATCTATGTCAACAGCACTATAGGAAACATCCGCCCATAACTCGCTATTAGCAGGATCGCAATCCGCTACATCGTTTACGCCATCTCCATCGCTATCTTCAGAAGGATCTTTTTCAACACACGCTCCTAAAGCAACCAAGGTAAACAATAACAAGAAATTAAATTTCAATTTCATACTCTAATTCTCTGAATAATAGCGCATATAAATCGCATTTTTCGCATAACGCTGCGCTAAGCGGCGAAGCTTTTCTGCGTCAAGCTTAAGCGCCTTGTTAAGGCTGCGCGAACCCCATGGGTAAAAAGGACTCGAAAACAACCCGATTAAACCTGGCACCGAAAAAAACACTGGGGGGCGATGCCCTGAATACTTAACGGTGAGACGGCTCACCGATTACGTTGATTTTTGATGATTTCTCACCCATTTGCAAAGACCACCAAAAACGAAGGGGAAAGCATAGAAAACACTCAGAAGCCACTGCAAGGAGAGCAAAGCCATGAGACTGGGAAAACGCCTTGCGAAGGGGCGAAGTGCGCAGCACTTTGCCCTCTTGCGCAACTTGATACTAGGTGCCGTTGCGCGATATTCATGGTGCTGCCTTTGCTTTAGCAAGGGTTTCAGTAATTGCTGTATTAGCAATATACCTGCCGCCAGAAAATTCACAGCAGTAGAATATACTATTACCTTGCGTCTTATCTGATACGTATTGAGCTAACTCCAGTGCTTTTTCGGGATCTTTAGCAACACCTTCACCACGAAGATAAATATTGGCTAGTTGAAACTTAGCAATTAATGCATCGCTGTTTTGATTAAAATAGCCAGCCTTTCCAGCTGCCCCAACAAGCTGACCGTTTGCCCAATTACCCTCAGACTCTTGGGATGCGGCTTTTTCGTACCACGTTATTGCAGTGGAAATATCTTTAGTTATACCAGAGCCGAGCTCATAGGCGACACCAACGCGAAGTTGCGCCCATGGTTCGCCACGCTCAGCAGCGGGCATTAAAACTTCAAAAGGAGTGTTGTAATCATACTTTTCCCAAGCCACATCCACGGTGCGCTCACCAGGATTTGGCCCCGCACAAGCTGTAAGGCATAAAATTATTACTGCAATAAAAATAGCTCTCATGATTTTCCTTCAGTCATGTAACGCCTTGCTCACCGGCGCATACTGCGGAGAACGTTTTTGTGTAAAATGGAGCGCAGCGACACACAAAGCGAGCGAAGCAGTATGTGTCCTGGTGCAGCAACTTGTTATGTGTTTTGTCACTAATCGTGTTCATATGCAATAAGCCCTGATGTGCCACAGGAAAAAGTGTGCTGTTTACAACGAACCTTTTGCCCAGGAATGAACTCCCACTCCTCATCTATTGGCATAATTTCATACGAAGCAATTGTGTAAGATCCGTTTGCATTTTTTGATGCTTTTGTCGGGCGCCACACTGTGGTTCCTTCATTTTTCAATTGTACGTAAATTGTTTCCATACTTGATTACATAACAGTTAAATCAGCGGCCTCGGGCCGCATATGTCGATGCCGCATATTTCTTGAGTACGGCTCATTTATTTTATTGAAAAACAATAAAAATCAGACATTTGCGTTCTCTGTCTTATGTTTCCGACTGAGATATGCGGTGTGTGGCCGCCTATTTCTGGCTTTACTTGAATTTGTAAGTGCTTGATTTTTATTCAGTTACTGGGAGGTGTTCGCTGATTTGCGCACTTCCCTGTTTTTGCTGGCATTTAATCTAGCATATTGCGCGGTGGTGTTGAATGGTGTGAGTCTTTCACGCTTTCTCGACATGGGCTGAAACACAATGTCTCCATCGATTTGAATGGAGCGTGTTATGAGTATGCGATGGTTGACGATAAGCCTGTGCAGTTCCCTGCTGCTCGGTTGCCAATCCGCCCCCACCATGAACACTGTCGATCAGGTGGATTTAGAGCGTTTTATGGGCGATTGGTATGTCATCGCCAACATTCCCACCTTTATTGAGGAAGGTGCGCACAACGCGGTAGAGCGCTACGAGCTTAACGACGACGGCAGCATTGCCACCACGTTCAGCTTTAGGCAGGGCGGCTTTGACGGCGAGCGAAAGACCTATACGCCCAAGGGTTTTGTCGTCAGCGACAACAACGCTGAGTGGAAGATGCAGTTCCTCTGGCCTTTTAAATCCGAGTATCTCGTGGTGTATCTCGACGACAGCTATCAACACACCATTATTGGCCGCAGCAAGCGCGACTACATCTGGCTCATGGCTCGCACGCCTAGAATCAGCGAAGCGCACTACCAAGCCATGCTTCAGCGCGCCGATGAGCTGGGTTACGACACGGAAAAGATTCAGCCCGTGCCTCAGCAATGGGAGCAATCAAAGACCAAGCAATAACCTCCAACACGCACCCTCGCTGTTCTCGGTGCGCGCTGTGGTTGTATTGGATTAAGCACTGGGCATAAAAAAGCCTCCCAGTGGGAGGCTTGATCGGTTTGATAGGGGCCCTGCTCTTACGGCGTGAAGTCGGCGGGGAACTCGATGGTTTCCTTGGGACCGAGGCCGAAGTTGGCTTGCACTTGGATGCGGCTGGCCATGGACTTCTCTAAGCCAGGATCGTTGAGGTCGGAACGCACCACCGAGGCGGCGAGCACTTTCCCGCTTTGATCCAGCTTCACTCTAAACACGACGGTACCCTGCAACAGTGGGTTGCGGCGACGCGCCTTGTTGTAGAGGAAATCCAGACGTCCCTGAATCATCTTCAGTGCCGCTGCGATCTGCTGGGGTGAACGACGCAATGAGCCTTTGGGACTCCCTGAAGCGCTGGCGTTACCCGCCCGCTCGGTTTTGCTGGTAGTGACCTTGTTGCTCACCGTTGCCACATTGCGATTACCCAAGTTGCCGGCGATACCGCTATCTGAAGCGATATTGGTATCGACACCACCACTGCCACTGCTCAGGTCAGTGTCCAGTGAAGCGCTTGAGGCTTCGACACGGCGTTTGCTAGAGGCCGCTGTCACCAGCTTGGTGTCGGTATTGGCCACTGAGGAGCGACGCACCTCGGGCATACCGCCAAAGGCGAGTAGACCTTTGCTCTTGACCGCTTCACGCGCTTGCTCGACCGTTTGCTCGGGCTTCTCGACGGGCTTGGGCTGCTCGATGGGTTTGGGTAAATCTTCGACGGGTTGTTCCTCGACGATTTCCTCTTCCACGGGCTCGGGCTCTTCGGGTTTTTCCTCGGGCTTTTCTTCAACGGCTGGCGGTGGAGGCTCCACTTCCGGCTCCTCCTGCACAATCAGTTGAGCGAAGCGCTCGGGCACTTCTTCGACCTCGGGCTCGGGCAACTCGATTCCGCTGATGACATAGTACATCGCAATCACGAGAAGCAGCGCGAGGATCAATAAAATGCTAAGGAATCGCCCCGTGCCCGGCGTGTTGTCCCAGGGCATGATGCTGCGTTGTAGTGTAATCCCCCCAAAAAACCATCGAGGTTTTGAGTAGAGACTTTTACAATGATCGCATAAGGAGCGAATAATGAAGAAGTCTCGATTTTCCGACAGCCAGATTCTGGCGATTTTAAAACAGCACGAAGCGGGCGTACCGGTGGCTGAGTTAGCCCGAGAGCACAACGTCAGCACGGCGTTGGTCTACCGGTGGCGGGCCAAGTTTGGCGGCATGGACGCGTCTCTAATGAAACGTATGAAAGAGCTAGAGGCGGAGAATGCTCGGCTCAAGAAAATGTACGCCGAAGAGCGGATCAAAGCGGATCTTCGTCAGGAAGCGCTTGAGGGAAAGCTGTAAGGCCATCTTCCCGTCGAGAGATGGCCAAGAGCGGTGTGGCCAAGCATGGCATCAGCATTCGACTGGCCTGCGAGGTCTACAGTATCAGCGAGACCTGTTACCGCTACCAGCCTGTGCTAGGTGGTGAGAACGCCGTCATTGCTGACTGGCTGCTGAAGCTGACCCAAACGCATAAGCGTTGGGGGTTTGGCTTGTGTTTTTTGTACCTGCGCAACGTCAAAGGTTATCGATGGAACCACAAGCGCGTGTATCGCATTTATCGCGAACTCGAATTAAACCTGCGGATTAAACCCAAACGACGGATCAAGCGAGACTATCCCGGTGAGTTGGCTGTGCCGATCGCCCCCAACCAAGTCTGGTCGATGGACTTTATGAGCGATCAGCTTGTCAGCGGTAAAACTGTGAGAACTTTCAATGTACTGGATGACTACAATCGTGAAGGCTTGGGTATTGAGGTCGACCTTTCGCTACCTACGGCCCGAGTCATTCGAGCCCTTGAGCAGATCATTGAATGGCGCGGAAAGCCCGCAGCTTTGAGGTGTGACAATGGGCCTGAGTACATTTCGCAAGCCTTGGTGGAGTGGGCAAACAGAAAGCGGATAACACTGATCTACATCCAGCCGGGGAAGCCAACTCAAAATGCCTATATTGAACGTTTTAACCGAACCGCACGCCACGAATGGTTAGATCTTCACGAGTTCAACAGCGTGCCCCACGCTCAACTGCTGGCCACACAATGGCTCTGGGAATACAATAATGAACGGCCAAACTCGGCCATCGGCGGGATCCCACCTGCCCAACTGCTACAAGTAAGCTAACCCTCTACTCATACGGACGGTTAAAAATGGGGGGATTACAGTAGTACTTGTGCTGACATCTCTCCTCCTACGAACCGACGGCGGATTTTTGCAGCACAGCGAGCGAGATACGGGTGTATCCCATGTCTGTACAACTTTTCATGACTTTTTGCAGCACGCTAAACGGCACACTGCGGTCACCCACAATATTGATGTTCTGCAGCTTGTCGTTGGCGCCGAGGTCTTTAACAACCACTTTGCCAAGCTCTTTCTGCAGTGCATTTTGCACGGCGGGCAGCAGTTCACCCGAGCTGTTCAGGACTTTATCCATTTCAATAACGGCTTTGTTCTGAACCAAAATGCGATCGCGAGCGATCATGACCGTGACGGTCTCCTCCGGTGGCGTTTGCGCCAGTGATTCCGGCAATTTCAGGTTATCGTCTTTGGGGATTTCCTGAACGCTGGATTGGCTCACCAACAGAAAGAACACCAAGATGGTAAAAATATCCATTAACGACACAAGGTTCATGCCCGGTGCGCGTTTAGCTCGGGCGGTGCGCTGGTCACGGCGAAAATTTCTACGCGATTGTGAACTCATTGTGCACCTCCCGCAGCGGGTGCTTCGCCAATTGAAACGGCGGGGAACAGTGTTTGGCGCTTAATTTCGCCCTCTTCTTCCCATACCTTTTCTTTGACCGCATCCATCGCTTGTATCAAACGCTGATATTCGATGTCACTCTCTAGCAAGATCACCGCACTTTGCACATCTGGCAAACGCTGCTTAGCGCCGACTAAGTACTGCGTCAGCTGCTCAATATCGTAGCTTCCGTCTTCATCGGCTTTCAGCTCCAAAGCAATCTTGTCGCCATTATTAACCAATAAACGATTCTCTCGGAGGATCAGTTCGACCTTTTCCTTTTTGTCCTCGTCGTTGTTTTCCTCTTGCTTGGTTGGCTCCTGATCGGGATCAGGCATGTTCAGTTCCAACACAGCCATCTGAGAAAACACGGCAGAAATCAAAAGAAAAGGCACCAAAACCACCATCAAGTTCAAGAAGGCGGTGATATTTAGCTCCGCAGCCTCGTTATTGGTTTTTTTACGCCTTTTTAAACGGCTCATAATTAGTTACGAATTTCAGATTCTGTGATGGCGTTGAGTGTTTTCACCGACACCATTTCCAAACCCTCGACCACCTCGGCGGTTTTGGTAGAAATGAAATAGTGAATCAACAGCAGCGGAATACCCGTCATCAAACCAAAGGCCGTGGTGTTCATCGCCACAGAGATACTCTGCGAGAGCAAGTCGGCTTTTTCAGCGGGGTTGGCATTTGCCACTGCGGTAAAGGCCGCGATCAGGCCCATAATCGTACCCAAGAGGCCGAGCAGCGTGGCGATGTTTGCCAGCGTGGCAATGTACTGCGTGCGCTTTTCCAACTGAGGCGTCACTTCCATCAAGCCCTCTTCCATCGCGATTTCAATGTCGTCGCGGCGGCGGCCATTCGCTTGGCGGTTCAAGCCATAGGCAATAATGCGGCTGACTTCTGAGTTCGTTTGATCGGCGGCTTGACGCGCTTTAGACAAGTCGCCCGCCTTCAACAAAGGCTCTAGATAAGACCAGACCTTTTTGTTAGACCCAGTGTGACGCGTCAAGAAAATATAGCGCTCAAGAGCGATGGCGAGCCCCCATAGCAACACACCGGCAATGATGTACATAAATACACCGCCGTCTTGGAAGAAACGAATAACAGTTTCCACAATTTACTCCTCGGTTTGTAATGATTGATAAAATTGAATGCTACGAAGTAGCTCTTGGCGCTCAATTCTGGGGAAGCGCTCATCTAGTAAACTTTGTTGTGGCAGATTCGGCGTCGAATCAATTTCGTCTTGTTTCCAAGGCACGATAATGATCGATTGCGGCAATTCGTTGTTGCCAATAATCGACACGCCCTCTACTTGGCGCACCTCTTCTGAGTACGCCCCCGCCCCCCATAGGCAGAGGCTAACCATACAAAATAATTGACAGACTTTCATCATCCTAACCTCCCGTCTGCCCGACTTTGGCCTCAAGCACCTGCACCCAGATTTTAACGGTGTCGTCGGGCGTCGCGCTTAAGGCTTGAAATTGCTTGTAATGATTTAAAGCGCAACTGGGATTGTTGAGGTACAACTCGCACAGTACGCCGAGGTTGTAGTGCGCGCGCGCACTCTGTGGGTGCGTGGCGATTTGTTTTTCATAGAGTTGCTTTGCCTTATCGAATTCGCCTTGCATGCGATAGGTTACGGCGATTTGATTGACAATATCGAGATTGCCTGGCGACATGCCCAGCGCCCGCTTCAAATTTTCTAGGGCTTTCTCGTATTCGCCCAGCTCGGCTTGAGCCACACCTAGGTTGGCAATGACCTCAGCGCTTCTTCCCACTTTTTCATTCGCGCGTTGCAGTAGCGGTAGCGCCTGCTCGTAATCTTCCGCTTGCAGCATTTCCAGTGCGTACACATAGGCTTGATCGGGCGTCATGCTCTGATGGTCGACGCGCGCCTTAACGCTATCTGAGCCACCACAACTCGCCAATATCGACACACTGGCCAGCAGCGCAATGAGTTTTAGTGGAATCCATGTATTACTGCGCATTGGCTACCTCCTCATCCGCTACAATCGTAATGTAGCTGGTGCGGCGCTCTTGGCGATCGTATTTAAAGGGCAGCAGCACGGCCAACTCCTCGAGACTCTGGCGCACCCACTGATCGTATAAACCGTCTTTATGTAGGCGTGCCACATTGGCTTCGTGCACGGTCGTCGCCTCTTCTTCATAGGGGAAGGCCTGTTCTTCTAGCAAGATTCCATACTGCTCGATTTCGAGCTCTGACATGCCCGCTGGACGCTCCGACTCCATCATAGATTTGGCAAAGTTTTGATAGATTTTGCCGATGCGATAAGTGGACTCGGTTGTGACCTCGGCAATGCCGTATGCGCTGGCGCGCTCGTAGGCGGCGATGGATTTTTCAAACAGCTTTTTCTTGCGCTGCATGTTTTCTTGCAAAGGCTGCGCTAGCTGTACTTTTTCGTAGGCATCGTAACGAGGCTTGGCCAAATTCAAACTGGCGTTAGCGGCGAGAAACACCGTGCGATCTGTGCGCTCGGGGCCCGCCTTGGCATCGGCGACGACGATCTTACTCAGCATACGATAGTGCTCCATCATATTGCCCTGTTCCTTGTAGACACCGGCAATGTCGTTCATGACTTCGATAACATCTTCCGCGGGGCTGGGGAAGCGCTCGATAAAGTCGCGATAAACCGCCAGTGATTGCTCCTGTTGACCCGCTTTTTCGTACAGTTTGGCAGACTTAAGCGTTGCCGCGCGGCGGCGCTCGGGGTCTTCGTCGTTTTTACCGATATAAACGAACTCTTTCGCCGCTTTAATCGGGCGATCGGTTTTTTCGTACAACACGGACAGCTTGCGAACGATATCCTCTTTGTACTTGTTGTTGGGGTTCGCGCGTCGCAAACCTTCGAGCACCGCACTGGCTTGAGTCAACTCGCCCGCTTCGATGTAGGCGGTCGCCGCATCGTAGTCCGCAGCCACAACCAATTCTGAATCGGGCACTTTCTCTCGCACGCGGCGGAAGGCTTTGGCAGCTTTTAACGGCTCGCCGGCCTCATTGGCATCTTCACCCTGCTGGTAAATCACCGCCGCGAGCTGATCGCTGATTTCCACATACTCGGGATCGGTTTTGGGTGTCAGCGCTAGCACGTTTTCAAAGCCGCGCTCGGCTTGGTCGTAGCGCTTCTCTTTAAAACTGGCCGAAGCCATGAGACGCCAAATAGAGCGGCGCTCTTTGGCGGGCGCATTGGGGAAGCGCTCGACATAGACTTGAGCCAGTTTGGCCGCTTGTTCGTAGTTTTCCGCTTCGTAAACGCGCTGGGCGGCTACGGTGATAATGTCTGCGGCCTTGGGATGGCGAGGAAAAGCGTATACGAAACGCAAATAACCGTTGACCGACGCGACCTTCGCAATATCTCGGCGCTCCTCATCCTGCATGGCGTCGATATTTTTCTCATGGGCTTGCAAGGCGGCGTAACCCGCTTCCGCCGAGCGCTGATGCGATGGGTACTCGTAAGCGGTGACTTCGTACTGGCGAGCGGCGCGGGTGAATTGATCGGCCGCGTAGAGCATATCGGCGTACTGGAAACTCATGCGATAGACGGTCGACCCCTCGTGGTGAGTGTCGAGATAGGCGGTATACCATTTTTTCGCTCGATCAAAATCGCGGTCATCTTGGCTGCTGTTCCACTCAGAGTGGTAGTGCTCGGCCAATTCGCGCTGGGTGTACTCAACCGCCGCTCGCACTTCTGGCAGATCGACACCATCGTAGTATGTCCAAAACTCACTGCCCTTGGCAAAGTCTGTCGCCAAGTTGGCTTTTTCTTCGAGCACCTTTTGCGTCATGCCCTCCGAGGCAAACAGCTCAATGATTTTCTTCTGTTTATCGAGAGCGTCGCGCTTATAGGGGTTGCGCAACAAATAGGCTCGATAGGCGCCCGCTGCTTCAACGATGAGATCCTTATCCAAGTACAACTCGGCAAGACGATCGTACACTCGATCTTCGTAATCGCGGGGGCCAATATTGCGCTCGAGATAGGGCGCCACGGCTCGCGGCCCACCCATGTAGTAAAAATTGAGCGCAACAATCCGCAGCGTTTCATCGATTCGCGACTGTTCGCCAACTAACTGACCTTTTAGGCCGCGGCGCATATTGATGTCTAAAACGCTAAAGAGCGGTTTGAGGCTCTCCGCGTAGCGACTCATCTTAAATTGAGACCACCCCGCTTTGAACAAGGCCTGCTGGTAAAGATCGGAGCTCTCTCCGTATTGAATCACTTTATTGTAGGCACCCAGCGCCTCTTGGTAGCGGGCTTCGCTAAAATAGGTTTCACCGAGGCGAAATTGAATTTCATCGTAGCGCTGGGAGTTTCGATAGCGTTTTGCCAGTGTCTCCAGAACAGCCGTCGCCTTGGATAGCTGCCCTAAGTTTTCATAGCTGCGGGCGAGCTGATAAAGCACATCGTCATTGCTCGCGTAATCGGGGTATTGGCGAATGACGTTTCGATAGTTCGCAGCCGATTGACGAAGCATGCCGCGTGCTTTTTCAACACTGCTGCGGCTGCCGCCCTGCGTGTCTAAAATCTTCAAGCCAAGTCGCAAATACAAATCCCCTAGGCGATGGCGAGCTTTGGCGGTATTCGCCTCCCTTGGGTTTTGCTTTAGATACTGCTGGTAACTGCGCAATGCATTGGCATCCGCATCACCCTGAACGGATTGATCACTGACCGCAGGGGCATTTTGTTGATAAATTGAGTCCAGCGTCTGCTCTGCTGACTGGGCGTTGGTTACTGCCAACGCAGCTCCCGCCACGACCAGCCAAGCGCATTTCTTTAAGCTTTTTATCGCCATTACGGCGCCCTCCCCGGAGATTGCCCCAATCGCTGGTAGCTTTCAGCCAGTGAGTACTGGGCATGATTCAAAAAGCCTTCCAAACGTTGGCGTTCTTGTTTTATTTGGTCCACCACAGCGGCATTGATGATGTCGGCGTATTGAGCTTGAAGCTCGCGACCGTTGCGCAATAAGCGCACCACTTCGGTCGGTAGTTTAATGCCTCGCTCGCGCCAAGTGCTGGCCCGCTGTTCCATGGCGCGCAATTGAACATACTGCTCTAGCGCCGAGGCGATATCGTGTTGATTCAACGCGGGAAAGGCGGCCTCCGCTCCTGTTGCACCCAGCGCAGTGCGCAGATGCTGTGGCCACTCTGCAATTCGGCCCTGTGTACTCTCTGCCAAGCGCATCAGCCACTGCTGCGACTGCGCCGCATACTGCGTCGATTTGAGTTGCTGCATTTGCAGTTGGTACACCGAGCGCGCTTTCTTATACAAAGCGATAGCTCGGCTGTAATCCCCCATACGGCTATAAGCGAACGGCGCCAGTAAGTACGCCTCCTGAACCGCGGGGTCCGATTGACGCCCTTTGGTTAAGTGCAACCAAGGCGCTAGTGCCTGGCGATCTTGCTTGCGAGAAATATCCGTCCACCCCAGACCCAAGAGGGCTTTATTGGCATCGATACTATTGAGTCGCACTCGGCGCAGTGAACTATTGCCAAAATCTGGGCGGCTTTCAATCAACCAACCATTGCCTGAAAAAAGCGCCGAGTGATCCTTGATAACTTCCATCGGCAACACACCATTGGGTGTGCTGCTTGCGTCATCCACACTTAAGTAGCGGCGCAAGCCACTGCGGGTTTGGCCACTGTTGATGAGTGCACTGCCGATGTTCAGGTTTACCAAGGCTTGCAAGCTACTATCGGCACGGATGTCGCGACTCGCTTTGATGGCCTTTTCAACATCGCCGTCCGCCAAAAAATTCTGCGCTTTCAGATAGGCGGCGAATGACTGCGTTCGAGCACTGCCCGAACGCTCTTCCGCTTGAGAGAAATAGTGATTGGCAAGGCGCTGGTCGCCCTGTGCCGAATGAAACTCAGCCAAGCGCAGCCATCCGCGATGCACTAAAGGAGCCCGCCCGAGCTCGGCCTCCTCCACAAAGCGAATCGTCGCGTCGGCGTGGCGTGTCATAAACCACGCCATTGCCGCTTCAAAGTAAGCCTCTTGGGGCAGGACTTCCAACAAACTGTTTTGATTGGAGAGACGCTGATCGGGGCGAGTGTGGATCAGTACATCCAAACTGTTGCCTGCGACCGCGTGATAAAGCGCGGCTTTGGCCGTCGTGTCGGCCGAGGGAGCCGCGTTAACCGCGAAGCAACTCGCTGTTAGCGCACACATCAAAAAACAACGCTTCTTCCCCGCACGCTGCCCAATTTTCCAGGCCTTATTCAGTACTGCCGACAACATAACTACGAGGACCTTTCTGAGAGGGCGATTTGCTGACCGTCCACTGGCTCTAGCTCTAATACTAATGGATTTTTAGCGGCATCAAGCGTCCAAGAGCCGCTGCGCTGCGTTTGTTGGAGATCGCCACTTCGATTGCGCCCTTCGACCCACACCTTATATTGGTAGCGGCCGGGCTTGAGCTGTCCGCCTCGGTAAACGGGAAAGTAAGCTCCCATGCGCAATGCCTTGGAATCCAAAGCCGTGACCCGCTCATCGGCGACAACCGTACCGTTGAGCGTCAGACGCACGCGATCCGCACGCACGCCTTCAGCGACGCCTAGATAGAATAAATCCGATGCCAGTGATTGCGCCGACTCAACACCCCGCGCCGCGTCGACAAAGCCTCTTTAAGCTTTTGAGCACGCGCGTCTAGTGCCGATCGATCGTCGGCACGCCTGACGACGAAACATTAAAATACTAAGCCCCAGCAGCAAGGCTTTGGTGAACTTGTTATCCAATGCCACCCCCAACGCAGCTGAATGTATCTTTATTAATATAAGTGCGTGAGATTATAAGCAGACTTTCGAGCGGATGTCACACATGATCTGACCATTTCTCGACATAATTCGACGAATCGCGCCAAATTCGTGCCGCTCGCTGTACAAACGCCACAAAGGCAAAGATTGAGTCAAAAGAAGAAGTGGTGCCCGGGGCCGGACTTGAACCGGCACGGAGGATACCTCCGAGAGATTTTAAGTCTCTTGCGTCTACCAATTTCGCCACCCGGGCAGGATGGAGGCTGGGGTCGGAATCGAACCGGCGTCCACGGATTTGCAATCCGCTGCATAACCACTCTGCCACCCAGCCAGTAGGGTTGGGTATCTTATCGGGATCAGCGGATAAATCAACCGAATAAACGAGGCTTATTGAAAGTAATTCTGAGAAAAATGGAGGCCGGGGTCGGAATCGAACCGGCGTCCACGGATTTGCAATCCGCTGCATAACCACTCTGCCACCCGGCCTCTCTATACACGCCCAATTTAAAATGAACAGTTACAAAAAAACCCCGACATTATGTCGAGGTTTTTCGTATCTGGAGCGGGAAACGAGACTCGAACTCGCGACCCCAACCTTGGCAAGGTTGTGCTCTACCAACTGAGCTATTCCCGCAGCGCGAGGCGTATTTTAATCATGCTAAGGAGAGTGTCAACCGTATTTCAGTTTTTTTATGAATCTTTCATCAAAGGCCATGCCGCCTTGAGGTAAGCCATCATAGACACAATCGTTAACACCGCGGCAATATTCAGCAATACCAAACCAATTTCATTGGTCGGCAAGCCCAACAAATCATTTTTCCACAACAGCACTGACAGCGCCGTCATTTGCAAAGCCGTTTTAATTTTTCCCACATACGAGACCGCCACAGCCGCGCGCGCGCCCAGCTCGGCCAACCACTCTCTGAGCGCCGAGATCACGATTTCTCGCCCGATAATAATCGCCGCTGGAATCGCGAATAAAAGTTCGAGCTGCGTGTCGTTATTGTCCATAACAATCAACACGAGAGCCACAGCGACAATCAATTTGTCAGCAACCGGATCGAGAAAAGCACCAAACTTAGATTCCTGCCCAAGGCGTCGCGCCAGATAGCCATCAAACCAATCGGTAATCGCCGCGGCTACAAATAGCAGGCAACTCGCCGGGCGAGCCCACTCGCCGGGCAGCACGAAAATCAGTACAAGAATGGGAATCGCGGCCACGCGAAGCAGCGTCAAAATATTAGGTAGGTTGAGTGTCACAGTCGTTCTATCAAATTGAGTTTATTGTTAAATCAAGCATTGGGGTTGATCGCTTCGTATACCGCCTCTGCCGTCGAGCGGCTAATACCCGGAACGCGGGCAATGTCATCAACACCGGCACGCATTATGCCTTGAATGCCGCCAAAGTGCTTAATCAACTGCTGGCGACGTTTGGCGCCAACGCCGGGAATGCCCTCCAGCACCGACGTTTTTCGCGCTTTGCCGCGCCGCGCTCGATGCCCCGTAATGGCAAAGCGGTGCGCCTCATCGCGAATTTGCTGTATTAAATGCAGCCCAGCATTGGCGGCATCGACACGAAATAGGCGCTCTTGATGCGGCAGCACGATCTGCTCCTCCCCTGCCCTGCGCTCGGGCCCCTTCGACACACCGACAATAATCATCTCCGTAATGCCTAGCTCGTCGAGCACGGCCTTCGCTTCGGCAACTTGCCCCTTGCCCCCGTCGATAAATAAAAGATCGGGAAAGCGCCCAGACTCTCTCTGAACCTTCGAGTAGCGGCGCTTTAACGCTTGGTGCATGGCGGCATAGTCGTCGCCAGGTTCAATCCCGTCGATATTGAAGCGGCGGTACAGATCTTTGCGCGCGCCCTGCGCATCAAACACCACACAGGAGGCGACCGTTCTCTCGCCGCCGGTGTGGCTAATGTCAAAGCACTCCATCCGCTGGGGCGGCTGATCAATACCGATTAACTGTTGCAAGGCCGCCAAGCGCCGCCCCATCCCCTCGCGGCTCGCTAGCTTTGCGGCCAAGGCGTGCTGCGCATTCGTTTGTGCCAAGCGCAGCCAAGCGGCCTTGTCGCTGCGCGGTCGACGTATGATTTTTACGCGATGGTCGCTGTGCAAGGTTAACGCTTCGGACAACAGCTCGGCCTCAGCGGCGTCGAGGCTGGCGACAATCTCCTGTGGCGCGTCGTGGCTTAAATAGTGCTGCGCCATAAACGCCATCAATACGCTCTCGCCCTGCTCGCCCTTAGGGATTTTGGGGAAATACGACTTGGCCCCCAAACTGTGGCCGCCGCGGACACTGTGGATTGAGACGCAATAAACACCGCCTTCGGAACAAAGCGCAACGGCATCTGCATTGCCCGAATTGGATTGCACGCCCTGCGTATCGACCACCTGCTGGACATCGCGGATCTGATCGCGATAGAGCGCGGCCTTTTCAAACTCCAAATTTTGAGAGGCGCTGTCCATGCGGGCCACTAAGTCGTCAATCACTTCGACGCTCTTGCCGCTTAGAAAACGTCGGGTGTTTTCCAAATCCCGCGCGTAGTCCTCTTCGGAAACATAGCCCACGCAAGGTGCGGTGCAGCGTTTAATTTGATATTGCAAACAGGGTCGCGAGCGATTTTTGTAATAACTGTCCTCACACTGGCGAATCCGAAACAGTTTTTGCAGCAGATCCAGTGTGTGCTTGACCGCACCCGAGCTGGGGTACGGCCCAAAATACTCGGCATCTTTGCGATCGCGGCGACCTCGGTAATAGGAAATGCGCGGAAACGCATCTTGGCTAATGCGTATCAGCGGATAAGATTTATCGTCTTTTAGTAAAATGTTGTAGCGGGGCTTGTGCCGCTTGATTAAGTGACTTTCCAGAATCAACGCCTCGGCCTCTGTCTGGGTAATCGTCACTTCAATATGCTCAATTTGAGCGACTAGAGCTTGAGTTTTTACGGCTAGGGCAGAATTTCTGAAATAGGAACTCAGGCGGCGCTTTAAGCTCTTGGCCTTGCCCACATAGAGCAGTTCGTCCTCGGCGTTATACATGCGGTACACACCGGGACGAGTCGAGGTTTGCGCTAGAAACGGTTTGGCATCAAACGTCATTGTTCGGCTCGGCTACGCCGCCACCGTACACAGATTCAACCACACCATACTGCTGGGCAATACGCGCCAGCTCCACATCGCTCTTAGCGTCAAGCTTTTCCATTAGACGCGTTCGATAAGTGCTGATGGTTTTGGGGCTGACTTGCATGTGCTTTTGAATTTCCCGATTCGTGCACCCCAAGGCAATTTTAATCAACAGTTCCATCTCGCGGCGGCTCAAGGCATCCAGAGGATTGCTTGCCCCAGAGCCACCAAGCGCGAGACGCTGCGCCTCATCCTGCGAGAGGTAGCGGTGCCCTGCACTCACTTGAGAGATCGCCTGCTGCATCTCGCGAGGGCTGCTTTTTTTGGTGATGTAACCGTAGACACCCAGCTCCATCAGATGCTTGGGCAAGGGGCTTTCCGATTGTCCGGTTAAAATCAAAATGCGTGCGTTGGGGTGTTCTTGCAAGATCGCATGACTGGCTTCAATGCCGCCTATGCCGGGCATGTGAAGATCCATTAGTATGACATCGGGCAGTGCATTTTCACGACAGTAGCTCAGTGCAGACTCGCCTGAGTCGCACTCGCCAACCACACAGATAGAACCCTCTCCCTCTAGGAGCCCCTTTACTGCATAGCGTACTAGATCTTGATCTTCTACCAGCAACAGTCGAATCATGTCCCCTCCTAAACTCTACATTACTGCTGGCTTTAACCGATTTCTAGACATAAGTGGCTAGTCGCTGCCCTCTTGATCGATCAGCGGTTCCAGTGCACTTTCGAGACGCGAACACAGCGAGCGGCTGGCCTCTCGACGCGCCAACATCAAAGCGCGGTTAAAGGCATAGTAATCCGCGTTGCCATGGCTTTTAACCACCAAGCCGCGCAAACCCAAGAGGCTGGCGCCATTGTAGTGGCGAGGATCGATATTTTTCATGCTGTGCTTAAGCTCGGGCATGGCCAACAAACCCGCTAGCTTGGTGCGCCAGCTGTGCTTAAAGCTGTCTTTAAAACGCTGAATCACAAACTGGGCCATGCCCTCGCTGGCTTTGAGCGCGACATTGCCAGTAAACCCGTCTGTAACAATCACATCGGTATTACCGGTGTAGAGATCGGTTCCCTCGACAAAGCCACTGTAGTTAAGGCCGTTGTCTCGGATTAAGCGCGCGGCTTGATGCAGTGTGTCGTGTCCCTTCGTCGACTCGCTGCCTATATTCAAAAGGCCGACGGTGGGCAGATTTTTTCCGTCCAGCGTTTCCACCATAGCGGCGCCCATCAAAGCGAACTGCAATAGTTGCTCACTGCTCGCGGAGACATTGGCACCTAAGTCGAGCATGTAGGTGCTGCCACTCGACGTTGGCAGAGAGGCGCAAATAGCGGGCCGATCAATTCCTGGCAGCGTTTTTAACAAATGCCTCGACATCGCCATCAGCGCCCCGGTATTGCCAGCGCTAACACAGGCCGCCGCCTGACCACTCGCGACGAGTTCGATAGCTCGCCACATCGAAGTGTTTTTGCCGTGGCGCAGCGCGTGGGTGGGGAGTTCGTCCATGCGGACGACATCGGGCGTGTCATCGATAAACAGCCTTGGATGCATCTGACCCAAAGCCGCTTTAATGCCCTCGGCCTGACCGACGAGAACAATTTCCAAATCACTGTGGGATTCCAATGCGCTGACAGCGGCGGGCAAGGTTGCCAAAGGCCCCTCGTCACCGCTCATGGCGTCGACAGCCAGTCGAACCATGAGTCACCCCCTTACGGGTTGGAGAGAAAGAGCGGCGAGAGTTCGCCGCTCGACAATTGCGCTTACTCAGCGCTCTCTTTATTGATCACTTGACGGCCTTTGTAGAAGCCATCAGCAGTCACGTGGTGGCGGCGGTGAGTCTCACCAGTGGTTGAATCGACAGACAGCGTCGATGTGCCAAGCGCGTCGTGTGAACGGCGCATACCACGCTTTGAACGAGTTTTACGGTTTTGTTGAACGGCCATGGTCTACTCCAAACTAAATGGTCACTACTGTTTTAAATCTTTCAATACGGCGAAGGGGTTGCTTGCTTCAACCTCCGCCTCATCGGGCTCGTATTCAGTGGCCCGAAAAATCATGTCTTGGTTGCAGTCATTTTCGTCTGCATGCTTGGGTACATCGTCAATCGTGAGCAGCAACTCATCTTCGATGCAGGCCCTAAGCTGAAGCCGATGCTTTTCATCAAGCACCCAAACATCGCTGTGGCGATGCTCGTCGCGCTCTTCGCTGACGATATCCGCCTCAACGACCACGTCAGCCACATGGCGCACGGGGTCCAAGCAACGCTGACAGGGCAAATCAAACTCTGCCCGCACGCGCCCTTTAGCGCGATAGCCGCCATTTTCGCGATCAATGCTCAATTCAACATCACACTGACCCGAAACATCGATGGCTTCCGCCACCAAACGGGGCATTTGGCCTAAATCGTAGTGGCCTATAAAATCGGCGCCTTGCTGCTCAAAGCGCTCAAAATCGATGGCCTCTAACAAGGATTCAGACATAGGGGCGCGATTGTATGGACTTTGCCCTAAGCTGTCAAAGAAATTAAATGCTTCTTCAATAAGAAAAATCAAGTGAATTCAAGGCTCTATGACTTCAAACAAACGCCCAAACATTATTTTAGCCTCCCAATCTCCATACCGAAGCCAACTGCTTCAACGATTGGGACTGCCTTTTGACGTAGCGCCCGCTCATATCGACGAGACGCCCAAAGAAAACGAAGCCCCAGAGGATCTGTCACTCAGGCTCGCCTCACAGAAGGCACGCACCATTGCGCAGCGGCAACCCGAGGCACTTGTGATTGGCTCAGATCAAGTGGCCGAAGTAGCGGGCCAGCCACTGGGGAAGCCAGGCACCGAAGCCCGAGCGCTAGAGCAGCTGATGATGGCCAGCGGTAAAACCGCGACTTTTCACACCGCGCTGTCGGTGCAATGCGGCCACTTTCAACGCGAGGCGGTCGTGCCCTATTCCGTACACTTTCGACCATTCAGTGAGGCGGAGGCACAGCGTTACATTCAAAAGGAAAAGCCTCTCGACTGTGCCGGCAGTTTTAAGGCGGAAGGATTGGGCATCAGTCTTTTTCTAGCCCAGTCGGGAGAAGACCCCAATGCCCTAATTGGCCTGCCGCTGATAAAATTGTGCGAATATCTGCGAGAATACGGTTATCAAATACCTTAAAGCTCATCACTAGCAAGCTGCTAGGGTCACGAGGATTGCGAGCATGAACCATCCAATTTGGACCAACTTCTTTCGCCGCCCCGAACCACAAGTGGCCAAAATAGCCCGCCTGTGGGGCGACACGCTGCTTTTCAAGGGCATCTCCCAGCGCGCCCTATTACAACTCGCAAAGACCATGCACCCGCGACGCTATGCCGCAGGAGATACTGTGTTCAAACAGGACGATCGAGGCGCGGGCGCGGCGCTGATTTTATCCGGCCAAGTGGCCGTACGCTCTGGCAATACGACCTTGGCCGAGCTGAGTTCTGGCGATTTTTTTGGCGAGGTTGCACTGGCCGTGGATGAGCGGCGCACCGCCGATGCCATCGCATGCGAAGACACTGAGCTGGTCTTCTTTCTGCGCCACGAGCTAGAGGAATGGATTGAACAGGCGCCCCGCGAAGGAGCTCAACTGGGCCTCAATCTAGCGCTGATTCTTGGAAACCGACTCAGAAAGGCGAATCAAATGTTAGCCCGTGATCATAGCGAGTCGTGAGTCACCGATGATGAATACATGGCTGGAGCGCAATCCAACACTGAGAGCCGTTGGCCTATTCACGGCACTGTGCCTTATCACCGCCCTGCTGGCATGGCTCATTCGTCCCCTAATTTTGCACATCGTGTTTGCCGTCTCTTGGTACATTTTGCTGCACCCTGTGACCGCTCGCCTAGTCCATTGGGGCTTTACACCCAACGCCGCCGTCGGTCTCGTTCTACTGGGGCTGCTGATCTTGAGCGTACTCAGCGGGGCGCTGTTTTTACCGCTAGTCCTCGAGCAGCTCTCCCAGTTGCAAACCAATTTGCCCAATATGCTCGACCAAGGGCAGCAGTGGCTCGATCAAGTGAGCCAGCGCTTCTCCCAGCAATTTGGCTTGCCACTTTCCGTGGAAGTGCTGAGCAAGCCTCTCGTTGACTGGGCCAGTGGCGGCAGTAAAAACGCCCTGCTTCAGGTATCCAATATGGCACTCACCCTCGTCAGCCTCGCATTGATTGTGCCCTTGCTCGCCTATTTTTTACTGCGCGACTACCGCAGCCTTAGAAACCACGTCATGCAATGGGTCCCCAACAGCCAGTTTGAATTGGCTTGGCTGATCTACTATCGGGTCGCCCATCAACTTCAGGATTATGTCCGCGGCGTGCTCGTGCAATCGGGCATTATGGCGCTGATTACCACCACTGGCTTTGCCTTTTTCGGCATTGAGATGGCCGTACTACTCGGTCTCCTCACTGGCTTGCTGAACATCATCCCCTACCTCGGGCCGATTCTGGCCATGATTCCGCCCTGCTTGATTGTGATTGGCAGCGGCGCCGATCCCAGTTTAGCGCTCGCCGCCATCGGTGTGATTCTTTTTGCACAACTGGTCGACAACACCGTTGTTGTCCCCGCCTTTATTGCCAATGTGGCGGACTTGCACCCGCTCGTGGTGATTTTGGGCGTCGCCATTTTCGGACACTTTTTCGGGTTCATCGGCATGGTTCTCGCCATTCCCGCCCTGTTCAGCGCCAAAATTTTATTCAGCGGCCTCGTGCAGGGGATGCAGTACCGACAGAACCCCGTTTAGCCGCTGGGTAAGAGAAAGCCGAGGCACAGCCATGGCTCGGCTGGAGTTGAGGCAAGATAATGACTGCTGCTACGCGAACCCGCGGTGCAACGCAGGCCCAAGCCGCTAATCGCTTTTGAGCCGCATCACGCCTTGGTTTTGGCTGACATCGAGGCGACCGAGAAAACTCATGCCCAGCAACACATCGTCCATGGCGCGACCTTCAATCACCAACGCCTCGACGAAGTGCTCTTCCAGCGCCCCCACGGCCACTCGATCCAAAGTCACTGGCCAGGCTCTGGCCATGCCGTTAGCGGTAGAGACACCCACTTGGCGACCTCCCGAGGCCTGAATAAAATCGATCCCCAATTGCGAGGCCGTTTCGGCACTCATCGCCACCGTAGTCGCCCCCGTATCCACCATAAAACTCACCAGCTGTCCGTTGATGGTGCCGGGTGTGCGAAACATCCCCATGCGATCTCGGTAGACTTTAAGCTCGCTGCCCGTCGCTTTGGGCTTGTAAGAGGCGCGCACTGCGCCCTCCCCTAAACGCACCTGAAAGGATTCACCATCGTGCTGGAGCTGGGCCCGCTCACCATCGTGGGACAGCAATAAAATGCCCTCGGGAGTGCGCTCGCCATCGCTGAGCATATGATTTTTGCCATCGACGCTCAGCATCACCTTGTCCCCCAACACGGCAGTCAGTGCTACGGCGGGCACTTCGCGCGCCGAGGCTTGAAGCCCACACGCCCAAAGTAATAGCAACAGGCTAAGCAATGCAGATCGCACGCTATAAGCCTCCGTAAATCAATGCCTGAACCACACCCAGCGAGAGCGCACCAGCGGCAATATCATCCAGCATAATGCCCGTGCCGCCGTGAACATTTTTATCCAGCCAGCGAATCGGCCAGGGCTTCACCGCATCGAACAGGCGGAACACTGCAAAGCCCACGGCGACAATCAGCCAAAAGCGCCACTCGCTGGGGCCTCCCATCGACTGTAGGGGCAGCAGCGTCAACCACAGGCCCGCGAACTCATCCCAGACAATGCCGCCGTGATCGTGTACGCCGAGATCCCGCGCGGTTTTTCCACACAAATACACACCGACGATTGATGCCGCCACCAGAACGCCCACATAAAGTGGCAAAGGCAGCATAAAAAGAGCGTAAAACAAAGGAACCGCCATCAAACTGCCCGCAGTGCCCGGCGCCACAGGCGACAAACCCGAGCCAAAACCAAAGGCGAGAAAGTGAACAGGATGGCGCAATAGCTGCACAAAACTGGGGTTGGTATCAGACACAGTCAACTCGTTAGCGTAAAAAGTGATCGTAGCCTTGCAGGCGCCCTTCAAAGGGGACACCGTCTCTCTCGAAACAATGTACCCCGTCTCCCTCGCGAGTGCGACCCACCCGAGTCAAAGGCAGACCCAATGTCTGTGACAGCGCCTCTAGACGGGGCGACTCGACATTGGGAGCGGTAAATAACAACTCGTAGTCGTCGCCCGCCGAAGCCAGCGCCCAAGCCTCTTCGCGAGGCAAGGATGCCAAGCTCTCAGCTAGCGGCAATCGCGATAAATCAATATCAACAGCCAGCTCCGAAGCCGCCGCCAAATGCGCCGCATCCGACAGTAGGCCATCGGACAAATCCATAGCGCTGCTGGCCACAGGAAGCAACTGTTGCCCCAGCTCAACGCGCGGCTGAGGATAATCTAAATGGCGGCGTTGATCCGGCGACAGCGAGCCACCCTGTAAAACCTGACCCAGCTCTTGGGCTGCAGCGCCCAATCGACCGCTAACATACACGCTCTCGCCGATTTGGGCGCCGCTTCGCAACAAAGCTTGGCTCTCGGGCAAAAAACCCGTGACGGTCAAGGTCACACTCAGGGGGCCGCGCGTCGTATCACCGCCGATGAGAGCCACGCCATACTCTGCCGCTAATGCCCCAAAACCTGAGGCAAAACCGCGCAGCCACACTTCGCTGGCCTCGGGCAAGGTGAGCGCCAAGCTCACCCAAGCGGGTTTGGCACCCATAGCGGCAAGATCGCTTAAATTGACGGCCAGAGCCTTGTGGCCCACGGCCTCGGGGACAGTATTTTCAGGAAAGTGGCGCCCAGCAATCAAGGTGTCACTGCTGGTCGCCAAACGGTAGCCCGCGGGCGCTTGGAGAATCGCCGCATCGTCGCCGGGGCCGAGTTGAACGTCACTGCGAGGCGCGCCTGTGGCGGACATTAACAGCTGCCGAATAAGTGCAAACTCGGACAAGGCGACACCGTCTACTGTTCGTGGGGACGCAAATCGCGAGCGGTTTTGTCGATCACGCCATTGATAAACTTGTGTCCATCTTCGGCCCCGTAGGACTTGGCCAATTCAACAGCTTCGTTAATCACCACGCGACGCGGCACGTCGAGGCGCTCAGACAGCTCAAACACCGCCAAACGCAAGATGCACAGCTCTACCGGATCAAGCCGATCAATCGGCATTTTCAAATGGGCACAATAGAGTTCGTCGAGCTGTTCGGTTTTATCAACGCAGGTACTCAGAGCGGCCTGAAAAAAATCCGCGTCAACGCCAAACATGTCATTGCCCTCTTCCTCACCCACTTCATCGTCGTAGAACTGTTGGACGAGCTTTGACGAGGGCAATGGATTGAAATAGCACTGGTAGAGCGCCTGCAAAATTCGCTGACGCGTCTTTCGGCGAGCTTCAGTGCGGCTGAGCTTCTTGCGCCGCTTGCCCTGCGAAGCGGGCTGAGCAGACGCCTCTTCTTCGCTGGGGGCTTTCTCCTCGGCTTCCCGGTGAGAAGACGCCAGCGAGTGAAGGGATTGAGGGTCTTTAGTCATTACTGAATTTGCTCCAGCAAGCTCACCATCTCAATTGCAGAAATAGCCGCTTCGGCGCCTTTATTACCCGCTTTCGTGCCCGCGCGCTCAACCGCCTGTTCAATCGAGTCCGTGGTCAAAATGCCAAAGATAACGGGCAAGCCGTGACGCTGACTGGCCGCAGAAATGCCCTTGGCCGCTTCATTACACACATAGTCGTAGTGCGTCGTGGCACCGCGAATCACTGCGCCCAGCGCAATAACGGCATCGTACTGGCCAGAGGCCGCCAGCTTGTCACACACCAGCGGAATCTCGAACGCACCGGGGGCTTCTACCGCGGTAATGTCGGCGGCCTTAACGCCGTGGCGCTCTAACGCATCCAGCGCTCCCGCTTTCAAACTCTCGACAATAAAGCCGTTAAAACGTGCAGTCACAATGGCAAATCGCTTACCTGCGGCTTGGTGATACTGTCCAGCAATAGTTTTTACGTCACTCATTTTAATCTCACTTTAATTGTTTTATATCAATATCTTATAAAACTTTTCTAAGGTTTTACATATTCTTCAATTTCCAGCCCAAAGCCGGCCAGACCGTGGAATGCCTTAGGTGCGGACATCAACCGCATGCGGCTCACGCCTAAGTCCGTCAAAATCTGTGCGCCGACGCCATAGGCCCACAAGTACTCGGGGGCAACACTGCGCTTGCGGCTACTGCCCGCGGCTTCCGCTTTTTTGTTGGCGCTTTTCGCCTCGTCATTGTGCTGCTTCACCTGTTCCAAAATATCTTCCTGTGGCCCGGTTTGACGCAGCAGCACTACCACGCCCTGATCGCAATCCGCCAGGCGCTGCATGGCATCGTGCAAAGGCCAACCGTGGCCCGTCACCGCCGAAAAGGCATCGTGCAGTGGTTGCTCCACATGAACGCGCACCAGAGAGGTCTCGCCCGGTTTGATATCACCCTTCACCACCGCCAAGTGAGTCTGGTTTTTGATCGTGTCTGTATAGGCGTGTAACTCGAAGGTGCCATAGGCCGTGGTGAACGGCGTGGAGTGCATCAACTCGACGGTGCGCTCGTTTTCAACGCGATAGCGGATTAAATCTTCAATGGTGCCGATTTTAAGATCGTGCTTTTCGGCGAACACTTCCAAATCATCGCGGCGCGCCATGGTGCCGTCGTCGTTCAAAATTTCGACAATCACCGAAGCGGGCTCACAGTTAGCCATGCGAGCAAAGTCGCAGCCGGCCTCCGTGTGACCAGCGCGCACCAGCACGCCGCCCTCGCGCGCCATCAGCGGAAAAATATGACCGGGCTGTACCAGATCCTCCGCCTTGGCTTCGCGGGCCACGGCCGCTTTAACGGTAACGGCCCGATCCGCCGCAGAAATGCCAGTTGTGACGCCCTCAGCGGCTTCGATAGAGACAGTGAAATTGGTCGCGTGATGGGCTTCGCCGTGCTGCCTCATCAAGGGTAATCCCAGCTGCCGACAACGCTGTTCAGTCAGTGTTAGGCAGATGAGACCGCGACCGTGGGTCGCCATAAAATTGATGGCCTCGGGCGTAATATGCTCGGCAGCCATGAGCAAGTCACCCTCATTTTCGCGGTCTTCGTCGTCTACGATAATGACCATTTTGCCTTGCTTCAGGTCATCGATAATTTCATCAACGGTGTTGAAGGCCATGGGGGCAACTCACTTGTTAAGGAACGATGGGCGCATTTTGCCAGAAATCCTCTGCTCTCACTAATACAAAGCACTGCAACGGCGCTTTTTAGCCAGTTTTTTCACGTTTTCGCTAGCCACAGAGAACACCAAGGGCACAGAGGATTTTGTTATCACGGAGCTCTGATAAGTAGATCCTGAATCAAGTTCAGGATGACGGCGGTGTATAGGGTGAGCCTCCTACAAATAGTCTACCTGTCATTCTAAACCTCTTATCGTCATTCCAAACTTGATTTGGAATCTCCAGAACGGAGCCCTGATAGGTAGATCCTGAATCCAGTTCAGGATGACGGCGGTGCATAGGGTGAGCCTCCTACAAATAGTCTACCCGTCATTCTAAACCTCTTATCGTCATTCCAAACTTGATTTGGAATCTCCAGAACGGAGCCCTGATAGGTAGATCCTGAATCAAGTTCAGGATGACGGCGACGGTAGTTTTGATAAGCAAATTCTGAGGTTTCCGCTCCTACATTCCTTTGTGGTTAGGTAGTCAGGACACAAACCCGGCTCGGGTCAAAGCCTCTAGGCTAATACCACCCTGTCCGGCTTCGTGGGCTTTGTCACCCAACAGTAAACGCTCCAGATAGCGTGCAACCACATCCACTTCAAGATTGACCTTGGAGCCCGCTTGGTAGTCGCCCATGATGGTGTGCTCTAAGGTATGGGGCACGATGTTCAGTTCAAAGTCAGCGCCCTTCACTTCATTAACCGTCAGGCTGGTGCCATCCACGGTAATCGAGCCCTTTTTAGCGATGTAGCGAGCCAACTCGTCGGGGGCGCGCAGTACAAAGCGCTCGGAACGGCCATCGCTGTGACGAGATACCACCTCGCCCAGACCATCCACATGACCCGAAACAATATGGCCGCCAAAATGGGTCGTCGGCGTCATGGCTTTTTCTAAATTGACGCGACGCCCCGCGCCGATGCCTGCCAAGCTGGTCAAATTGAGGGTTTCTCGTGAGACGTCGGCCCAAAAACCACGGTCCAGCAAATCGACGGCGGTCAGACAGACCCCATTCACTGCGATACTGTCACCGAGTTCCACACCCTCCATGGGCAAATCGGCGGTGTCGATGTGTAAGCGCAGGTCTCCCCCCTTATTTTCGGCTGCCGCCACGCGGCCAACCGCTTGAATAATGCCAGTAAACATCAGCTGTCCTCCTCCATCACACGGCTCGTAACGGGCAAACCGGATGCCGTATTAAATTCGGCCCCTGCCTCGACGCCCGCTCTGGCAATCGCCTCGGCATCATCGAGACGCTCGTACAAGGCGTGCATCGCGCCCAGTGCGAATTCCGCACCAGAACCCACCGCCCAAAAGCGCTCAAACTCGGTGACATCGCGCAAGCCGTAGACGGCAAAAATGCCTTTCGGGTGAGCAATCACCGCCTCGATGTGTGTGGTTTCGTAGGGATCGTCATCCTCGGCCTTGGCATTTAAGAAGTACTTGTCTTTCAGCAGGCCGTGCAAACTGAGAAACGTGGAGAAAATCCCCTCACGAGAACTCAAGTCGGCGTCGATCGACTCGTTGCGCGCGGCGTGCTCCACCACCAGCGTGTGGGCGGCGCTGCCGACTATGCCGAGGTAGCCGCCACCAAAAGCCTGAATCTTGTCGTGATAGCGATCGTACTGAGGCGGCAGGCGCGTATCGCCAAAACTGGTGAGCGTATCCGCGGCAATACACAGTTTTCCCGCTTTTCGAACGACAACTATCGTAGACATAACACCTTCTTACCGTTGGGGTTGTAGTAAAAATCGCCAGTCGCGACCCATACGGCGCTCTTCAACGACTTTAAATGCTTTTTTTTCACTGAGTGCTTGCAAGCTAAACTCGGCTATCGGTTTGGCCTCCGAGCCGATCAGCACAGGCGCCAGATAATAGAGTAGCTCATCAACCAAACCCTCTTCTAACAAGCTACCCGCGAGCCGAGCGCCACATTCGAAGTGACATTCATTCACGCCCGCTGCTCCCAAGTAGCGCAGAACAGAGGGTAAGTCGAGGCCCTTCTCTGAGCTTTCGATCGCTGCGCACTCCGCACCAGCGTCGAGCAGCGCGCGCAGGCGCGGAGAATCCGCACCGTCTCGGTGAAGAATCAAAACGCGCCCCGCCTCACCCAATAGTGCGGCATCGGCGGGCGTGCGCAATTGGCTGTCGAGCACGACACGCAACGGCGGTTCACTGGCTGAGCTGCAGCCCTGCGGCAAATCGGCACGGGGCGTTAATCGCGCATTGTCGGCGAGCACTGTCTCTACCCCCGTCACAATCGCATCGGCGCGGGCCCGCCAGCGGTGGCCATCTAGGCGGGCGGGCGCCTCGGTAATCCACTGGCTCTCGCCCGAGGCCAAGGCGGTGCGCCCATCCAAACTCGCGGCCATTTTTAAGCGAACCCAAGGAAAGCCGCTCTCCATGCGCTGAATAAAACCTGGGTTAAGCGACCTCGCCTCGCTCTCTAACAAGCCCGATCCCACTTCAACGCCCGCTTGTTGCAAGCGCGCCAAACCACTCCCAGCAACGTCGGGGTTGGGGTCAACCATCGCCGCCACCACTCGACCAATGCCCGCTTTGATTAAAGCCTCGCTACAGGGGCCGGTTTTACCGTAATGCGAACACGGCTCCAGCGTGACGTAGGCAGTGGCGGTGGAGAGATCGCTCTCACTTTCAGGCAGGGCTTGCAGTGCACGCACTTCGGCATGCCCTTCACCGGGGCGCTGGTGGTAGCCCTCGGCGAGAACCCGCTCGCCGCGGGCGATAACGCACCCCACGCGCGGGTTGCTGCGGGTGCTATACAAGCCCTTTGCGGCCAGTTGCAGTGCTCGCGCCATCATACGGCGATCGAGCGGGCTGAACGCGCTCACCCCTCTTCGTCCTCCAGCAGCGTAATCTGCTTGCGGCGCTCTTCTGGGGTGGGCTCATTTTCCAAGTGATCGATCACTTCGCGGAAGGCGCTGATGTCTTCAAAACTCAAATAAACCGAGGCAAAGCGAATATAGGCCACATGATCGAGCTTGCGCAGTTCGTGCATCACCATCTCGCCCACTTTGCGCGAATCCAGCTCGCGCTCACCCGCGGCCAGCAGTTTGCGCTTGATCATGGCAATCGCCGTTTCCGTGCGCTCGGTCTCTACGGGACGCTTCTCCAGCGAGCGCAATATGCCATCGCGCAGTTTTTGCTCGATAAAAGGCTCGCGGCTGCCGTCAGATTTAACGATGCGCGGCATCGACAGCTCGGCATTTTCATAGGTCGTAAAGCGCTCTGAACACTTGAGGCATTCGCGGCGTCGACGCACCTGCTCGCCATCGTTGGCGAGGCGCGAATCAATTACCTTGGTGTCATTGGCTCCGCAAAAGGGACAGCGCATATGGAATTCCTTGGTCAGTCCATCAAATTGATGGACTGTATTGTGGTCCACTCAACGCCAGACCACAAGATACGGTGAGATATCGCGCTACTGAGCCAGTTGTTGGAGCAGTGCCTCATCTTCTAGGGCGCTTTGCAGCGTTTTGCCCAAGGCTTTATTGATAAACTCGGCGTTGTCGTCGGCCATGGGCGCAAAGGCCATATTTTCCTCGCGCTCAATAATGTAGCTCTTGCGCACCACTTTGTCGGACAGCGCCACTACGGCGCGCAGCTCGGTGTCGAGCGTCATTTTGGCTTTGACGGCAGCGGCATCGGTAATGTAATCGGTTTTTACGATTTGTAGCTCGTAGTGCGGTACGCTGGATTCGGCGGTCCCCGTGGGCTTAAAGCCCTGTAGAGCCAACCCTTCCACCAACAGAGACTCTAGCGTCGTCGCCAGTGGACTCTCGGCGCTGATATCCGCCTGCTTGTCCGAAATTCTGCGATAACCGAGACGCGAATTCTCGCGCTGATCGACTACTGTCACCGCAATTTCTTTGCCCTGTCCGATGTTCGTTTGCGGCAAGGCGATATCGGGCTGGACGGCAATTTTCAACGGCTTAAAAGAACAGCCCACGAACGCCAGCGCGAGCCCAGCGGCTACAGACGCCATCAGTACGCGTTGAATCATTGATACGGACGTATTCATAAAGACTCCACCTAAATTGGGATTATTCAGTCATAACAATCGGTAAAAACACGAAAGCCGCTCCAGCGCACTCAAGCACACTAGAACGGCTCTCAACGGCATTTAAGCCACTAGCCCGCTGCGTAAACGGGGAAGCGTTGGCACAACTCCAATACTTTTTGTTTGATCTCGCTTTGCAGTTGCGTATTTTCCACGTCGTCCAGAATATCGGCAATCCAGCCCGCCAGCTCAACCGTCTCCGCCTCGCCAAACCCACGCGAAGTAATCGCGGGTGTACCCACTCGAATACCACTCGTTACAAAAGGTGATTGCGGGTCGTTGGGCACGGCATTTTTATTCACCGTGATATTGGCCGCACCCAGTGCCGCATCGGCGGCCTTGCCAGTTAAGCCCTGCTCGATCAAATCCACCAATAAAAGGTGGTTTTCCGTGCCGCCGGAAACGATCTTGTAGCCGCGCTCTGTCAGCGTTTTTGCCATGGCTTTCGCGTTGGCAATCACTTGCGCTTGATAGTCTTTAAAACTGGGCTCTAGAGCCTCTTTAAAGGCCACTGCTTTGGCGGCAATCACGTGCATCAAGGGTCCGCCCTGCGTGCCGGGGAACACCAGTGAATTGAGCTTTTTGTTCACATCTTCATTGGCATTGGCCAAAATCAAGCCGCCGCGTGGGCCGCGCAGCGTTTTGTGCGTTGTCGTCGTCACGACATCGGCAATTCCCACGGGGCTGGGATAGAGGCCGGCGGCGACTAGGCCCGCGACGTGGGCGATATCACAGAACAGATAGGCGCCCACCTTGTCGGCAATTTCGCGCATGCGCTTCCAATCCACCACTTGTGAATAAGCGGAAAAGCCGCCGACAATCATTTTGGGCTGGTGCTCGTCTGCTAGGCGCTCCATTTCGTCGTAGTCGATCAGACCCGTATCGGGGTTCAAACCGTACTGAACCGCATTAAACACCTTGCCCGAAAAATTCACCTTGGCGCCGTGAGTCAAGTGACCGCCGTGAGCCAAACTCATGCCCAACACGGTGTCGCCAGGCTGCAGCAGTGCGAAGTACACAGCGGCGTTGGCCTGCGAGCCCGAGTGGGGCTGTACATTGGCATACTCTGCGCCGAACAACGCTTTGGCGCGATCAATCGCCAACTGCTCGGCCACGTCGACATATTCGCAACCACCGTAGTAGCGCTTGGCGGGGTAGCCCTCAGCGTATTTATTGGTCAACTGCGAGCCTTGCGCTTCCATGACGCGAGGGCTGGTGTAATTTTCTGAGGCGATCAGCTCAATGTGCTCTTCTTGGCGACGGTTTTCCGCCTCGATCGCTGCGGCCAGCTCATCGTCATAGCCTTTGATACGCATAGATTGTGTAAACATGATGTGACTCCGTCGATAGTAGAAATTCAGACAAAGGCGCCTCTAACTCGGCCTTGCGTCGCGCGCCACCCTTGTCTCAACTTCCACTCAAAGCGTCTATCGCGTTAAAGAGGCGACATTCTACGCGAAAGCGAACCAATCGGCATGTCAATTTGTTCAAGTCCTCCCCAAATTTTTAACAAGTTGCGTCAACATATATTTACAGAGACAAAGGTGTGCATAGAGCGCCAAGCTGTCTATAATCCGCTCAAGCAATACTCAAGAGCGGCAATGGTATGGCCATCAAGGCAAACATCAGCAAGGATCAGAAGAAGGAGCTACAAACGGCTCTCAACAAGCTCAAAGTGCCCAAAGAGATTAGCGAAGAAATGCTCTCCAGCCAAAATGCTTCGAACACCTACAAAGCTTTTCGCCAAGGCAAAAAAGTCGAAACCAAAAAAGGCGATTGGGTGATTCACTTCGGTAGCAAGTGGGCGCGCCCCAAAGACAGTAAAGCCCACACCCCACGAACCGCTGCAAACCGCGGAGGCGATGTACCCCCCGAACCTCAGATAGACGACCTTCCCTCTATCGACGAAGAGAGCCTGCCGGACTCTCCGCCTATCGAGGTAGAAATGCCGTCGCTTACGGGCGACACCAGCCAAAGTAAAGCCACGGGCATGGTCATGATTTCATTTCAGATTGAACGCGAGCTGCTGATGGACATGCAAAAACTGGCACAGAAACAAGGCTTGACCGTCAATCAACTGTCGCGCCTCGCCATCAAACGCTTCCTCGACAAGTAATCCAGCGCGCCTGCCATCACTTCACTTTTGCAGGGGCCGCCCTTTATGGCGCATAATCCGCGCACTCCAAAACAATTGATCAGCGATGCATCGGCGTCGCCCCAATTTTCATTGCAGACATAGAAGGTAGTCATCCATGGCGCAATATGTTTTTACCATGTCGGACTTGGGCAAAGTCGTCCCACCGAACAAGGAAATTCTCAAAAACATCAATTTGAACTTTTTCCCCGGCGCTAAAATTGGCGTACTCGGCTACAACGGCGCGGGTAAGTCCACCCTGCTCCGCATTATGGCGGGTCTCGATACAGACATCGTCGGTGAAGCGCGCCCCATGCCCAACCTCAACATCGGCTATCTCGCCCAAGAGCCCGAGCTCGACGAGAGCAAAGATGTCCGCGGCAACGTGGAAGACGGCCTTGGCGAAATCAAAGAAGCGCAGGAAAAGCTCGACGCCGTCTACGCCGCCTACGCAGAGCCCGACGCCGATTTTGACGCCCTCGCCGCAGAGCAAGCGCGCTTGGAAAATATCTTGCAAGCGGGCAACGCCGAAAACCTCGACCACAAACTCGAAGTGGCCGCCGACGCACTGCGCCTGCCACCGTGGGACGCCGATGTCAGCAAACTCTCAGGCGGTGAAAAGCGCCGTGTGGCTCTGTGCCGCCTGCTGCTTTCGAGCCCCGACATGCTGATTCTCGATGAACCCACCAACCACCTCGACGCCGAATCAGTGGCTTGGCTTGAACGCTTCCTGCACGACTACCCCGGCACCGTCGTCGCCGTAACGCACGACCGCTACTTCCTGGATAATGTTGCGGGCTGGATTCTCGAACTCGACCGCGGCCAAGGCATCCCCTGGGAGGGCAACTACTCCTCGTGGCTAGAGCAAAAGGAAAAGCGCCTAGAGCTGGAAGAGCGCCAAGAGAATTCGCGCATTAAAAGCATGAAGCAAGAGCTCGAGTGGGTGCGCCAAAATCCCAAGGGGCGGCAGTCAAAAAGCAAAGCGCGCCTCAAGCGCTTTGATGAACTGCAGTCGAGCGATTACCAAAAGCGCAGCGAAACAAACTCGCTGTACATCCCCCCCGGCCCGCGCTTGGGCAATAAAGTGATCGAGCTCGAAGGCGTCGGCAAATCGTTCGACGACCGCGTGCTTTACGAAGACCTCAACTTCAACCTGCCCCCAGGCGGTATCGTCGGCATTATCGGCCCCAACGGCGTGGGTAAAACCACACTGTTTCGAATGATTACCGGCGAGGAACAACCCGATACGGGCAGCATTAGCATCGGCGAGTCGGTTCAAGTGGCCTACGTCGATCAAAGCCGCGATGCCCTCGACGACAGTAAAACCGTGTGGGAGGAAATCTCAGACGGACTCGACATTATTAAAGTCGACACCTACGAAGTGCCCTCGCGCGCCTATGTAGGCCGCTTTAACTTTAAGGGCAGCGATCAACAAAAACGCATCGGCGACCTCTCGGGCGGTGAGCGCAATCGCGTGCACTTGGCCAAATTGCTGCGCAGCGGTGGCAATTTACTGCTGCTCGATGAGCCCACCAACGACCTCGACGTAGAAACCCTACGCGCCCTCGAAGACGCCCTGCTCGACTTCCCCGGCTGCGCCGTCGTTATCTCCCACGATCGCTGGTTCCTCGACCGCATCGCAACGCATATTCTCGCCTTTGAAGACGACGGCGAGGTGACGTTCTTCGAGGGCAACTTTGCCGACTACGAAGAAGACCTCAAGCGTCGCAAGGGCGACGACGCCCTCAACCCCAAGCGCTTCAAGTACAAAAAACTGAAGTGATGAACTGCATACCGTCATTGCGAGCAGCGCGAAGCAATCTGCCCGATCAGGCAGATCGCCACAGCGCCGCGCGCTTCGCGATGACGGCTTTCCGCAAAGGCTTGACCCAGCATGGCTGACGAGGCTTTTCAAAACGCGCTGCTGGAGCGGTTGGACCGACTGATCGAGCGACTCGATGGCGCCGCCCTCCATCAGGCACCCGAGCAATTGAAGCCCTCACTGCCCGACAGTGAATCCACCACTGCTTGGCGCTGGCAAAGCGGGCAACTGCGACCCGTTCCACAACCCAGCACCGCCCCCTTGGATCAACTGCTCAACATCGATCGCCAAAAAGCGCTCATGGTGCGCAATACTGAGCAGTTCCTCGACGGCAAGCCCGCCAACAACGCACTGCTCTGGGGCTCGCGCGGCACGGGTAAATCGACGCTCGTCCGCGCCCTACTCGGCACCTACGCCGAAAAAGGCCTGAGACTCATCGAAGTCGAAGGGCACGATCTCGTACACCTCCCCGACATCGTCGTCGGACTACAAGGCCGAGACGAACGCTTTGTCGTTTTCACTGACGACTTGTCGTTTGAGCAGGACGACCCCAGCTACAAGGCGCTCAAATCGGTACTCGATGGCAGCATTGCCGGCACACCCGAGAATGTCTTGATCTACGCCACCTCGAATCGCCGTCACCTAATGCCCGAGCGCATGAGTGAAAACCGCGAGGCGAACATGGCCGACGGCGAGCTGCACCCTGGAGAAACCAGCGAAGAAAAGGTGTCGCTCTCCGAGCGCTTTGGCCTGTGGCTAGCGTTTCACCCCTTTGTGCAGGATGAATACCTCGCAGTCGTCGATGCCGAGCTCCAAAAATACGGACTGAGTACCACCGAAGACGACGAAGAAACCCGCATCCGCGCCCTACGCTGGGCACGACAGCGAGGCAACCGCAGCGGTCGCGTGGCCGAACAATTCGCCCGCGATTGGTTAAGCATTAACAACGATAACGATAAGGACCCCATAAAATGAAAAGGAACCAGTTATTGGCACATGCCTGCCTTTTAGTAGCATTTCTCACTGCCGGGTGCGACAGCGGCTCCCTCTCTGAAAATATAAAATACAACCAGACCAAACCCAAACGCATTTCAAAAACTGTTTACCAACAAACTGGAAATTACCGATACAGGATAGAGAGTGAATATGAGTATGACGCCAAGGGAAGACTAACCAACATCAGGCAAGACCATGGGTTTTCCGAATACATCTACAACTTTGAGTACGTGAATAAAGGTCGAGTGAGCAGAATCACTGCCCCGAATAATTTTTTGCTCCCTGGAATCACTAGTGATGCAGAAGTCATTGATGTTTTGTATACAGAGAAAAACGACTTACCCGAGCGTTTTGTCTTCAATGAAGAACCACTCCATTCACTGGCGTTCACCTACAAACCCTCCGGGCAGCTTGAGAAAAGTGATTATCGCAATCAAACGGATACAACTGATTCAGGCATCGACAATATCGTTTACAACCCCTATATGCTCTTTGGTATGAGAAGTATTGTTTATTCATATAATGAGCAAGGGATGATCAGTGCCGCAAAAACGATCCACTACGTGGACAACTGCCCCTCAGAAGAGACCCCTTGTTACCAGAAAAACGGGCAATATTCCGAGTACTACAATTATCAAACAGTTACGGGCGACACCACCTTCGCCATAATCGATCAACCAGGCTCTATAACAACCATCATTACTAGCGAGAATTTTGGAAAACCTGTTATACATCAGAATCAGGCTAACGAATTTTATATAGAAATCACATACGAAGAAGCTATATGCCAAGAGGTATTCCCCGCTGGCTTTAAAATACCCAGCGTCTACGAATTGTCCCCATGCGCCGAATAGCAGCCACTATACTCGGCTTTCTGGCCGTCTGTTTTGTTCTGACAGCCTGGTTAAATTACGACCGTCCTGACATTAGTACCCTGTTGCCAGCCACCGTATCGAAAACCACAGTCAACGATACCCAAAACGGCCTCCATGTCACATTCCTCGGCACAAGCACTGTGCTGTTGGACGATGGCGAAACGCAGCTGCTGACCGACGGCTTTTTTACTCGTCCAAGCCTGCTTTCTCTGCTGGGTGAAATAAGTCCCGACCGACAAGTTGTGGAAGATGCGCTGCTTCAATACGGCATTAACGAAACGCTAGCGGCCGTCATCCCGGTGCATAGCCACCACGACCACGCCCTGGACAGCGCCCTCGTCGCCCAACTCACGGGGGCAACACTGCTCGGCTCTGAATCCAGCGCGATGCTGGCTCGCGGTGAAGGTTTAGACAAGCGACAAATACGCGTCGCCGAGACTAAGCAGCCCTATCAGTTTGGCAATTTCAGCGTCACGCTCATCGAATCGGGCCATGTGCCTATGCCCAACGCCATCGCGGGCTGGATCGGCCTCGGCGAAGACATCGAGAAACCCGTTTCACCGCCCGCCAAACTGGGTGACTACCATCAGGGAATCGCCTACAGCGTCTTGATTGAACACCCCGAAGCGCGCCTTCTGATTCAGGGCAGCGCGGGTTTTAAAACCGATCAATTCACACACTTTCAGCCCGACGGCCCCGTCGACATTGTGCTGCTCGGTATCGCCGGCCTCAGTAAACAAAGCGATGACTACCGCGCACAATACTGGCGTGAAATGGTTGAAACCATAGGGGCGATCACCATCGCCCCCATTCACTGGGACGACTTCACACAGCCTCTCAGCGCCGATTTAATCGCCCTGCCAAGCTTAGTCGACGACCTCTCCGCTACGCTCGAAGACATTCAAGCTGCTCTCAAACCCGAGCAATCTATGCTCTATATGCAGCCCACCCAACGCCACAGCATCAAAGACCTGCTCTCGCCTACCAAGCAGGCACCCACATCAAACACATCACAGTAGGAGCCGACCCAGCCGGCGAACAGCTTATGTACTACCGTTCAGCGTTCGCCTGCGTGGCAGGCTCCTACAACAAACCCGACCGTAGGAGTCGGCCCTGCCGGCGAACAGCTTATGTGCCACCGTTCAGCATTCGCTTGCTTTAAAGCTCCCACATCAAACCCAACCGTAGGAGCCGACCCAGCCGGCGAACAGCTTATGTGCCACCGTTCAGCATTCGCTTGCGAGGCAAGCTCCTACAACAAAGCCTACCGTAGGAGCCGGCCCTGCCGGCGAATAGCTTATGTGCCACCGTTCGGCGTTCGCTTGCTTTAAAGCTCTTACAGCCAAATGGCGTCCCACAGAGGATAATCGCCAACCCGCTTCACCAAGTTGGCTCTTACAGGATTCGCCACAATGTAGCGCGCTATCGGAAGAATATCCTTTTCAGCACGTATCGCTCTATCGTAAAAGCCTCGCTGCCATAGAGGCTGATGGGAAAGCATCTGCCTGCCCCACTCTTTCCGCGTTATCGACTTTACTTTCTGAACCACAACACTCAGCGAAGCTTTTTCCGACAACTGAAAAAGCCAATGCACATGGTCTGGCATAACGACAAAACACAAGGTGTCAGCTTGTGATTCAACTTCTTTTAAGCCTTTAACAAAGCAGCGACCTGAATAGAAATCGGCAAAAAGTGCTTGTTTTTGATAGCACGCCAGAGTGACTGAATAGATAGCTCCCGCCTGACTAACGCGACCCAACCTAAGTCGATGAGCTTTTGCCATCCTTGGCATTACAACCTCCTTTACATTCACATTAACCGTAGGAGCCTTAAAGCAGGCAAACAGCCCATGTGGCAATGGTCAGCATTCGCCTGCTTGGCAGGCTCCTACAACAAACCCGACCGTAGGAGCCGGCCCTGCCGGCGAATAGCTTATGTACCGCCGTTCGGCATTCGCTTGCTTTAAAGCTCCTACAACAAACTCTACCGTAGGAGCCGGCTCTGCCGGCGAATAGCTTATGTGCCACCGTTCGGCATTCGCTTGCTTTAAAGCTCCTACAGCAAACCCTGCCGTAGGAGCCGACCCTGCCGACGAACAGCTTATGTGCCACCGTTCGGCATTCGCTTGCTTTAAAGCTCCTACAACAAACTCTACCGTAGGAGCCGGCCCTGCCGGCGAATAGCTTATGTGCCACCGTTCGGCGTTCGCCTGCTTTAAAGCTCCTACAGCAAACCCTACCGTAGGAGCCGGCCCTGCCGGCGAATAGCTTATGTGCCACCGTTCGGCGTTCGCTTGCTTTAAAGCTCCTACACCAAACCCTGCCGTAGGAGCCGACCCTGCCGACGAACAGCTTATGTGCCACCGTTCGGCGTTCGCCTGCTTTAAAGCTCCTACATCAATACACCGCCGTAGGAGTCGGCCCTACCGGCGAATAGCCGCGCGTACCCGTCTGGCTCTAACCCACAAACACCCGCGCATTGCGGAACAGGCGTAGCCAGGGGGCATCCTCTTGCCAGTCATCGGGGGCCCAAGAGTGCTGGAGGGCGCGGAAGACGCGCTCGGGGTGCGGCATCATAATCGTGGCGCGGCCGTCCGTGCTCGTCAGCCCCGTCACGCCATCGGGTGAGCCGTTGGGATTATAGGGGTAGTGCTCGGTGGCAGCACCTTGGGGATCGACGTAGCGCATGGCCACGCTCGCCTGAGCGGCGTCGCCAGAGAACACCGCGCGACCCTCGCCGTGCGCCACGGCGATGGGCATGCGGGAGCCCGCCATGCCTTGTAACAACACCGAGGGCGATTCCTGAACTTCGACTTGCGCCAAACGCGCTTCGAACTGCTCTGAGAGATTGCGCTTAAATTCGGGCCAGTGCTCGGCGCCGGGAATTAAATCTTTCAACTGAGACAACATCTGACAGCCGTTACAAACCCCGAGTGAGAAACTGTCGCCTCGCTCAAAAAACACTTTAAATTGTTCTCGTAACTCACTGTTAAATAAAACAGTTTTTGCCCAGCCTCCACCGGCACCGAGGACGTCACCGTAGGAGAAACCACCGCAGGCAACCAGACCTTTAAAGTCTTGCAGCTTGTGGCGCCCCGCAATCAAATCGCTCATGTGTACATCCACGGCCTTAAAGCCGGCGCGATCGAAGGCGGCGGCCATTTCAATCTGACCGTTGACACCCTGCTCTCGCAGCACCGCCATGGCGGGACGCGCGCCTGTGTTGATCATGGGTGCGGCGATGTTGTCGTTCACATCAAAGCTGAGGTCGGCCCTCAAGCCCGTATTGGACGAATCGGCGATAGTGGCAAATTCCTGCTCCGCACACTCGGGATTATCCCGTAACTTTTGCATTTCAAAGCTCGTGCGCGACCACTCCTGCTGCATCGCTGTGCGCGTGTTGCTGTACGCCAGCGCCTCGCCGTGGTGAATATCGATACGCTCCGAGCTGTGCGGCTTGCCAATGGCGTGGGTGATGCTGCCGAGGCCATGCTGCTTGAGCACCGCCATGACGGCATCGCGATCTTCGCTACGAATTTGCACAACCGCCCCCAGCTCCTCGGCAAAGAGCAGCGCGTTGGGCTCGTGATCGCTCAAACCGTCGTCGAGTTGAATGTGCAAACCACAGCGGCCCGCAAAAGCCATCTCGGCCAGCGTCGCCATCAAACCACCGTCGGAGCGGTCGTGGTAGGCCAGCAGCTTGCCGTCGGCATTGAGCGATTGGATGGCCTTAAAAAATTGCGCAAATTGTTTGGGGTCGTCCAAATCGGGCGCATCGTGACCCAGCTGGTTATACACTTGCGCCAAGGCCGAACCACCCATGCGGTTTCGGCCTGCGCCGAGGTCAATCAGCAGCAGTTCGCTGTCGCCACAATCTAAACGCAATTGTGGCGTGAGTGTGCGGCGAACATCGCCGACGGGCGAAAACGCCGACACAATCAAAGACAGAGGCGCTGTCATCGTGCGGTCCTCGCCGTTTTGATTCCACACGGTTTTCATCGACAACGAATCCTTGCCCACGGGAATGCAGAGACCCAAAGCGGGACACAGCTCCTCACCGACGGCTTTTACCGTATCGTACAGTGCCGCGTCCTCACCGGGGGCGCCGCAAGCGGCCATCCAGTTGGCCGACAGCTTAATATCACTCAAATGCTCAATCGGCGCGGCGGCAATATTCGTCAGCGCTTCACCGATCGCCATGCGACCCGAGGCGGCGGGTTCGATCAAGGCCACGGGGGTGCGCTCGCCCATGCTCATCGCCTCGCCGCGATAGCCCACATAATCCGCGCAGGTCACCGCAACGTCCGCCACGGGCACTTGCCAAGGCCCCACCATCTGATCGCGCGCCACTTGTCCGGTAATCGTGCGGTCGCCAATCGTAATCAAAAAGCTCTTGTTAGCGACTGCGGGCAATCGCAATACGCGCTTAACCGCCTCTGCCGTGGGCACATCGGCCGCTTGAAACGGTGTGTAGTGGCGATGCAAATGTGTGACGGTGCGCTGCATTTTGGGCGGTTTTCCCAGCAGCACTTCCAAGGGCATGTCCACGGGGCGATTGTCGAAATGGCGATCGTGAACCGTCAAGCGGCGCTCTGCGGTAGCTTGGCCGAGCACGGCGTAAAGGCAGCGCTCGCGCTCGCAGAAAGCTTTAAACGTTTCCAATCCCGCTTCGCTCAAGGCCAGCACATAGCGCTCTTGAGACTCGTTGCACCAGATCGCCATAGGCGACATACCGGGCTCATCGTTGGGAATTTCGCGCAGTTCAAACTGGCCACCCACGCCGCCGTCATCAATGAGCTCGGGCACGGCGTTCGATAGGCCGCCCGCCCCCACATCGTGAATCGACATGATCGGGTTTTTTTCACCCATGGCCACGCAGCGATCAATGACCTCTTGGCAGCGGCGCTCCATCTCGGGGTTTTCACGCTGTACCGAGGCAAAATCCAAATCCGCCGAACTCGAACCCGACGTCATCGACGAAGCGGCACCACCGCCTAGGCCGATCTGCATCGCGGGGCCACCCAACACCACGATGTGCGCCCCCTCACGCAAAGGCTGTTTTTCGATGAGCGGCTCGCGAATGCTGCCCATGCCGCCCGCAATCATGATGGGCTTGTGATACCCGCGCAGTTCATCGTCTACATTGGCCGATACGCCGCTGTGGATATTCTCCTCGTAGGTGCGGAAGTAGCCGCCCAAATTGGGGCGGCCAAACTCGTTGTTAAACGCGGCGGCGCCAATGGGGCCATCGGTCATCACCTCAAGCGCCGAGGCCATGCGACTGGGCTTGCCAAAGTCCTGCTCCCAGGCCTGTTCAAAGCCGGGAATACGCAAATTAGAGACGGAAAAACCACACAGCCCCGCCTTGGGCTTAGAGCCCCGCCCGGTGGCGCCCTCGTCGCGAATTTCGCCGCCCGAGCCCGTTGCCGCGCCCGAGTACGGCGAGATCGCCGTGGGGTGGTTGTGCGTTTCCACCTTCATCAAAATATGCAGCGGCTCGCCATTGGCGCTGTACTCGCCAGTTTGCGGGTCGCAGAAAAAGCGCTGAGCATCGCCGCCCTCAATCACCGAGGAATTATCGCTGTAGGCCACGCGCACACCCTCGGGGTTTTTCTCGTGGGTATTGCGAATCATTTTAAACAGCGATTTGGGCTGGCGCTGGCCGTCGATCACCCAATCCGCATTAAAAATTTTGTGGCGGCAGTGCTCGGAGTTCGCCTGCGCAAACATCATTAACTCGGCATCGCTGGGATTGCGACCCAAGCGTTGAAAATTCTCTACCAAGTAGTCGATCTCATCCTCTGAGATGGCTAGGCCCATTTCCGTGTTGGCCGCCACCAGCGCCTCGCGCCCCTGCCCCATCACATCCACCGTCGCCACGGGCGCAGGCTCCTCACTCACAAACAGCACTTCGGCGGCGTGAAAACTGCCCATCACCACTTCGGTCATACGATCGTGCAGCACGGCGGAAACGGCCTCACGCTCTTGGGCGTTCAGCTCGCCATCGCAGTGCAAATAAAAGGCTGTGCCGCGCTCGATGCGACGAATCGGCCCCAGCCCCGTATTGTGGGCGATATCCGTGGCTTTAGACGACCAGGGAGAAATCGTACCGGGACGCGGCGCCACCAGCAGCAACTCTCCGTCGGGCTGGCTGCTGTGAGACTGAAAACCATAATCGAGAAGCGATTCCAACTGAGTGCGCTGTTCACCACTCAGCTCGCCGTCCACGGACACAAAATGGACAAATTCCGCGTCAATTTTCTGCACCATTGGCGCCACACGGCGGACCTCCAGCAACAGTTTGCGCAAACGAAAATCGGACAGCGCCGCAGAGCCGCGAAGGTGAAGCATTGCAATATCTCTTCAGTCAAAGAATTAAGCCGCGAATTTTACCAGACAAGTCACGCCTTTAGCAGAGCGAATACAACAAATACCGCGTTATTTGGTGAGGTGGGCAGATGCCAGCTTCCTAGTGCCAGCAACAAAACACCCCCTCGCAGGAACCTCTTTAAACCCAAACCACCAAGGCCTCGATGTAAACCCAACTGATTGGGCCAGGATAACCTGGTCTAAGTATTTTTTAAGAACAAAAAAGACGCCGAAGCGTCTTTTTAAAAGTGTGTTCGCTGATTGTAAGTTGGTGGCGGGACGGGACGCCGGTTTGGTTCCCGCAATAGGAACTGAATTAGTCCCTCAATTGCTTTAGTAAGCCAATGCGGATCTATGCTTACGCAGGAGCTTCGGAACTCTGTTTGTCATTAGCTAGCAGGAACTTGGTTGACGATTGGCTTTGCGTTGGAGCTTCTCCATTTTGTTAACCAATCGCCTGATAGCGAAGTTTTCGCTTTATGAATATGTGCTGCAGCATGGCGGTTTTCAGTAATTTCCTATCAAGGTATATAGAACTAATAGCTTTGCAAGCGCTACGGAGTCACGATATTGAAGGTGCCGGCAGGTTTATCAAACATCCCCACGAAACTCAGCACATCCAGTGAGCTACCATCGACGCTTAATTCATCACCCAAAAGTAAATCTTTGAGACTGGCCTGGCCCACGGCGATATCCACAAATATTGTAAAAGTCAGATTCAGGGTAGCGTCAGCTGTCGCCTGAGCCGCGATCTTCTTATGATGCATAACGGAGTTCTTCACTGTGATCAAATGCTTTTCATTGACATCCGTAAAATTCAACAAAATGGAAAGTTCTTCGCCCTCTGCGTCCTCTGCATTTAAGCGCACGCTCATGCTCGCCAGAAGCTCTTCGACAGGGGTTGCCTTGAGAATTTCCTTCATTGAGACGGGTGTGATGATGCCATTGTCGGGTGAACCATGTCTCAACTCATAGGCGGCGCTTAAGTAAACATCACGCCAAGGGCCTGATTCGGCTTGATAGCCTAACTGGTCATAAACCTTGGCTAGCAGCGCTCTGGCATCGGTGTTGTCTGGTGCTGCGAATACAGCCTGATTAAGTAGTTCTGCTAGCCAGCGGTATCGCTCTGTACCGGTTTCTGCATCGGCATTCGAGGCCTCTTCAAACTGTTTTTGTGCTTTTTCGACCACTGAGGATATACCGCCCATCATGTCCACATAGTGACTAGCAGACACCGATTCAGGCAAGGGGTGTAGTTTGGCCGGGTTGCCGGTATACCAACCTATATAGAACTGATAAACAGCCTTTGAGTTATGTTGCACGGTGCCGTAATAACCCTGGTTGTGGAAGTCCTGATTCAGCGCTTCCGGCAGTTTTATCTGGTTGGCAATTTCATTGGGCGTATAGCCCTGGTTCATCATGCGTACGGTTTGGTCATGTATAAACTTGTATGTGTCGCGCTGAACTTCCAGAAAGTTATTAATGTTGTCCTTACCCCATAGTGGCCAATGGTGACTTGCGAAATATACGTCTGCATCTGAAAATTTTACCCTGGCCTCTTCGATATAGGCTGTCCACAATCTCGCATCACGCACCTTGGCGCCACGAAGTGTATAGAGATTATGCATGTTTCGGCTCACTAATTCGGCGCCGCAAAATGCCTTTTGTTCTGGTAGGTAGAAAGTGAATTCGGAGGGCGCCTCAGAACCGGATACAACCTGAAACTCGAACGGCACCCCGTCAATGACAAGGTTCAGATTGTCGTGCGTGACGATCTCGGTGGGTTGCTTAAATGTAAAGCTTCCAGCCACAGGGAGCTTGCCCAGACCAGTGTCAACATGCCCACGAATGTCGTTCGCCAGGCGCTTGCCATACATAAACTCTGCGCGACGCCCCATCGCGATACCAGCGATGATATTTTCACTCGTTGCTTCCTCCACGAAGCCTTCTGGCGCGATGATTCTCAGATTGTTTTTTTCATCATCAGTTAAATGCTCAAGGATTCCATCGACCCCGCCAAAATGATCCAGATGTGAGTGGGTAAACAAAATGGCTTTGACCGGCTTTTTACCCAAGTGTTTTTGCGCCAACTTGAAAGATGCACTTGCTGTCTCTCTGGCGGTGAGTGGATCCACTAATATCCAACCTGAGTCACCCTCAATAATACTCATGTTTGAAAGGTCGGTACCACGGATCTGATAAATCCCCTTCGAAACTTCGAAAAGGCCGTGGATGTTGTTCAGAGCAGCTTGGCGCCACAAGCTTGGGTTTACTGATGCTGGCGCATTCGACCCATCTTGGTCGACAAAGGAAAAGTCATCTGGCCTGAATAGAAGATTGCCGTTCTGGTCGCGTAATTCAAGCCCGTCTATCTTGGCAATAAAACCTTTACGGGCATCCGTAAAGTCGCTCCTATTGGCGAATGGGCGCTCGCTCAGTATTTTTTGGTTTGCTTTCACTGTGGCTGCAGTTGGCGCTGTGTGACCGTCTCTATTAGCCCCTTTTTCCAAAGGAACAGGCTCGGAGCATCCCGTGAATAAGCCAACTAGGCAGATCGTAATCAGTGCGGAGTTTATACTCTTCATATTTCATTGGCCTTGATTGAGTGGACAAAGATAATGCATGAAGTCTAAAGTGCTAGGTAATATATATCTAATCAATAAATTATATATAAGATATTTATGAAGCTGAATTTAAGATCGGTTGACCTCAACCTGTTTCCAGTATTTGAAGCCATTATGGAGCAGGGTAGTTTGAATATGGCCGCGTGCCATCTTGGTATGAGTCAGCCTGCAGCAAGTGCCGCATTGAAACGACTTCGGCTGACCATAAAGGATGAGTTGTTTGTGCGTACGCGGCGGGGGCTGGAGCCGACTGCTCGTGCGCTGGAGTTGTATCCCGTCGTTCATCACTTACTTGAATCATTGCGCGGCGAAATGGAACGCGCGAATCAATTTGATCCCTTGTTTTGCGAACGTATTTTCAAAGTAGCAGGAGGCGACTATTTTGACATGGTTTTTATGGGACGACTGATGAACATGCTGAGGGAAAGCGCGCCAAAGGTGCAAGTTGAATCGGTTATACATGGGTTTCAGGAATCTCTTAATCTGATACAACGTGGAAAACTGGACTTATGTTTGCACTACGATAAAGAAATCGCTCACGAGTTGCCGACGCTCAAACTATTTGAAGAAAGTATGTCTGTTCTAATGGCCGCGGATCATCCTTATGCTGATAAGCAGTTGAGTCTGTCGGACTATATCGCCTTGGAACATGTGGTGCTGCCAAAACTTTCTGGAAATGCGAATCAGCTTGATGTGATTCTCGGTGGTTTCAACGAAAACCGTTGCGTTCGTGCTCGTGTCAGTTCGGTATCTTCGATGGTAATGGCGATTAAACAGTCTTACTTGATTGGTACGATACCAACGCGTATGGCAAGTATCTTGTGTGAAGGGTATGATCTGGTGTTCAAACCTTTTCCGAAGGAAGCACCACCAATTCCAATTTACCTGTCGTGGGCGCCCTTCTCGGATAAAGACTCGGTTCACCGATGGTTTCGGAATATGATCGCGAGCTTGGAGTAGTTGTAGTACGGTGTTGAGATAGTGATTCCTTAGGGCTGTTTGGTTTGAGGTTCATTTGTCGATGTCCGTTCCAAGCGGTTGATCAGGAAGGACTCGCAGCAACTCTCTAACGCAGCAGAAATATTTCAGATATATTATTGTGGGATTCTAATGACTTGAAACTGGACGGCCAAGTCAGCTACAGGCGAGAAGATGTGTTGGAATATGAGGCCAGTTGCTTGAGAAGGAGTGCGTTTGAAGCAGTTTGATGAATAGTTAGTACGCAATTATCCGCATCAGCCCTAATTTCCTGATAGTAAAGTTGGGGGGCAATAAAAAGCCCTAATGGCTGTTGAGGGCTCATTAGGGCTATTTACAAGATGGTGGTGCCGTGGGACGCCGGTTTGGTTCCCATAATAGCAACTGAATTATACCCTCAATTACTTTAGTAAGCTAATGCGGATTTATGCTTACGCAGGAGCTTTGGAACCCTGTTTGTCAGAAGCTAGCAGAAACTCGGTTGACAATTGGCTGTGCTTTGAAATCCATCAGCCTTAAGCATGCGCTTGCGGTGCTTTGATCAAGGATTCAGCAGGAATGCCTAAACCTTCATGCAGCTTCCAGATCATTTTTAGCGTGAGCGAGCGTTTATGATTGAGAATCTCATAGACCCGGTTGCTTTTACCAATCATTGGCTCGAGATCTTTCACTGTTAGACCTTTACGCTCCATCTCAAACTTGATGGCTTCAACAGGATCAGGCAGATCCATAGGGAAATGCTTTGCCTCATAAGCTTCGATAAGCGTGACCATGACATCCAGCTTTTCACCTTCGGGTGTGTCAGGGCCAGCCATCATCAGGCTTTCAATTTCTTTTAATGCCGCTCGGTAGTCGGCATCAGTTTTAATCGGTTTGATGTCCATTGTAATTCCTCTCGTTTCTACCTTTGGGGCAATTAAATAGTTTGTACGTCAATTCTATCGTATTGCGCATGGGTACCGATGAACCGGATATAGACCACGCGATAGGCATAGTTGATCCACACGACCAAACGGTACTTGTTCCCCGCAATATTGAAAACCACTCGCCCATCTTTGAGGATACTGGCATTTCTGAAATCCTGCTTAACATCGGCAGGAGCGCTCCAGTCAGCCGCTAAGGCATGTCGATACCAAGCAAGCGTAGGCTCTTTTGCATCCATGTACTCTGGGTTTTCTTCCCAGAAAGTTTTCAGTGTCGATAGGGCAATGATTCTCATAGAGTTAATAATAGTCCCAAAATGGGACTTGTTCAACTAAAATATACAGGAGAATCAATATGAATGAATATCAAGCACTTATGACGCAAAGAGAGCTATGTAATCGTTGGCAGGTAAGCGAGGCGACACTGGAGCGATGGCGATCTGAGGGTATTGGTCCAATTTACGTGAAACTGGGCGGCCAAGTCAGGTACAGGCGAGAAGATGTGCTGGAGTATGAGGCCAGTTGCTTGAGAAGGAGTACTTTTGAAGCCGTTTGAGGGTGAGCTAGTACGCAAATATCCGTATCAGCCCTAACTTCCTGATAGTAAAGTTGCGGGTTAATAAAAAGCCCTAATGGCTGGTGAGGGCTCATTAGGGCTATTTACAAGATGGTGGAGGCGGGGGGAGTCGAACCCCCGTCCGCGAGCACTCCGCCCTTGGCGCTACATGCTTAGCACCGTCTTTAAGTTTGACGCTTTAACGAGCCGACGGTCAGGCTGACAAAGCGCGAGCCCCGGTTTGATTTAGCCACTATCCCCGAGACAGGAATAACAGCGAGTCTGCGTGCAATGACGCCTGACTTAACTTCACGGTATTAGCCGATCAGAGCGAGACCACAGACAATCTCGGCCAGGCGCTAGCTTATGCAGCTAGGGCGTAAGTATCGTCGTTTGCGATTACTTTAAATGCGGCTTTTTACAAGGCTCCGCACCTTGGCATGCTCCTCAGGTTTTGCTACCCACGTCGAAGCCATTGCGCCCCCACGGTGGTGTTCCTGCGAACGAGGCTATTGTAACACGCATTCGAACTGGTGGGGTTCCCGAGCACTATCAAAAGTGCAATATTGGCTATTTATTGACACAAGCCCTATACTCCCCCCTAGTATATAAAACGAACTGACCTCTATGCCGCACTCACCGCAGGAAAAGAAAAAAACCTTAACCCGAGTACGCCGTATTCGCGGCCAGGTTGAAGCGCTGGAGCGCGCGCTCGAGGCCTCCGCAGACTGTAGCTCGGTGCTGCAACAGCTCGCTGCTTTGCGCGGTGCCGTCAATGGCCTCATGTCGCAGGTACTCGAATCGCATATCCGCGAGGGCTTTGAGCCAGATATTGGCGATGACCCTTCTCGCGCCCAGCGCATAGAGGATATTACTCAGCTCGTTCGCAGTTACCTTAAATAATGCAACTGCTCGCCAGCTAGCGCGGCGAGCTCCCTAAGCACACGACCCAGCGTCGTTAAGGAGAATACGATGAAATCACGCGCCGCCGTCGCTTTTGAAGCGGGTAAACCATTAGAAATTGTTGAAATCGATGTCGAGCCACCTCGCAAGGGCGAGGTCTTGGTTAAAATCACCAACACGGGGGTGTGCCACACCGATGCCTTTACGCTGAGCGGCGATGACCCCGAGGGCAATTTCCCCGCGGTGCTCGGCCACGAGGGTTCGGGTATTGTGGTGGAAGTGGGTGACGGTGTGACCTCGCTCAAGCCCGGCGATCACGTTATTCCCCTGTATACCGCCGAGTGCGGCGAGTGCCTGTTCTGTAAAAGTGGCAAAACCAACCTGTGCACGTCGGTTCGCGCTACGCAGGGCAAGGGAGTGATGCCCGATGGCACCACGCGCTTCTCTTACAAAGGCGAGCCAATCTACCACTACATGGGCTGCTCGACATTTAGCGAGTACACCGTGGTGGCCGAGGTCTCACTGGCCAAGGTCCACCCCGAGGCCAACCCCGAGCACGTTTGCCTGCTCGGTTGTGGTGTCACCACGGGTATCGGCGCGGTGCACAATACGGCCAAAGTGCAGGAGGGCGACAGCGTGGCGGTGTTTGGACTCGGCGGGATTGGCTTGGCCGTCATTCAAGGCGCTCGCCAAGCCAAGGCGGGGCGTATCATTGCGATTGACACCAACCCCAGCAAATTTGAATTGGCCCAGCAGTTTGGCGCCACCGAGTGCATCAACCCCAAAGACTACGACAAGCCCATTCAAGAAGTGGTGGTAGAAATGACTGAGTGGGGTGTGGATCACTCTTTTGAATGCATTGGCAACGTCGAAGTGATGCGCGCCGCTCTCGAATGTGCCCACCGCGGCTGGGGGCAATCGGTGATTATTGGCGTGGCCGGTGCCGGCCAGGAAATTTCCACTCGCCCCTTTCAGCTGGTCACGGGTCGCAAGTGGCTGGGGACCGCCTTTGGTGGCGTAAAGGGCCGCTCGCAGTTGCCAGGCATGGTGGAGGATGCCATGCGGGGCGATATTGAACTCGCTCCCTTCGTCACCCACACCCTGCCCTTGGAACAAATCAACGAGGCCTTTGATTTAATGCACGCAGGCAAATCCATTCGCAGCGTTATTCACTTTAGTTGAGGAGATAGCCATGAAACGGATTGAACAATACGCCAGCTTTGGCGGCCGCCAAGAGGTGTGGGAGCACGCCTCGAAGACACTCGGAGTGGATATGACGCTGGGCGTCTATCTGCCACCAGCGGCCTTAAATGGCAAAGCTTGCCCTGTGCTCTACTGGCTGTCGGGGCTGACCTGTACCGAGCAAAACGTGATTACCAAGGCGGGCGCCCAGCAGTACGCCGCCCAGCACGGCATTATCTTTGTCTGCCCCGACACCAGCCCCCGAGGCGAGGATGTAGCGGATGACAAAGCCTACGACCTAGGCCAGGGCGCGGGCTTTTACCTCAACGCCACGCAAGCGCCCTGGGCGCCGCACTTCCGTATGGAGGACTATGTGGTTGAAGAGCTGCCCTCATTGATTGATCAGCACTTTAACACCCGAGGCCAGCAAGGCATCAGCGGCCACTCCATGGGTGGCCACGGCGCTCTCACCTTGGCACTGCGCCACCCCGGCGTGTACCAGAGCGTCTCCGCCTTTTCACCGATTGTAGCGCCGAGCCAAGTGCCCTGGGGGCAGAAGGCCTTTAGCGCCTACTTGGGCGACAATCGCGAGGCCTGGGCAGAGCACGATGCCGTCGAACTCATTGCCCATGCCAGCGAACCGCTGCCCATACTGGTGGATCAGGGCGATGCCGATCACTTTTTGGAAGAGCAGCTCAAGCCCGAGCTGCTAGAGGCTGCCTGTCAGCGTGCGAACCATCCGCTGACCTTGCGCATGCAACCGGGCTACGACCACAGCTACTATTTTATTGCCAGCTTTATCGGCGACCACTTTGCCCACCACGCCAAGGCATTCGCGCACTGAACTCAAACTGCGGGGCGCCGCTGTGGCGCCCCGCTGCCACTTCATGTACTCGATGGCTGTTATCCACGATTCAATCCGCGCTGTACTCAGACAGCGCTGCAAACAAAATGCGCGCATTGACGTCTACCAGAGTGGCCCTCGGCAACTGGTAGTTGCTTAAGTACCAATGCAACGCCGACTGGTTAACGCTGCCCACGAGTGCCATGCCCACCGCCTGGCGCTCCTCTTTTAGCAGATCGATGGTTGGCTCCATCATGGCGGCGTACGACAGCAACAACTCGGCAAAGGCGAGTGTTTTTTGCGTGTAGAGCTGATCGATGCTGGGGCTCACGCCGAGTATTTCCTGCCAGCAGACTTTGGTGATCTGTGGGTCTTCAATCCCCTGAAAAAAGGCATCTAACCCTGCCTGAATTAAGCCCCGGTGATCCCGCTCTGCCAATTTTGGCGCCACGGCATCGAGAATTCGCGCCTCGATATGCTCAAAGGCGCGACTGTAAACCGCGCTGAGCAGTGCTTCTTTATCTTTAAAGTTTTTGTAGAAATAGCGATCCGTCAGCCCCGCTTCGCGGCACAGTGCTCGTACGCTAGTGGATTGGTAGCCCTTGCTGCCAAAGAGTTTTAGGCCGGCCTTCAGAAATTGCTGGCGTTGTTTTTCAAGTCGTTCGTCTGCGGTTTCACCCGCGTAGACACGCCCCTTTTTATGTGTGCACTGATTGCTCATAGCGGCATTTGACTACATTTGTCATCAGATTTAAAGTGACGACACATAACATCACATGAGCTATTCACAATGAAACAATACACGGCCCTCATTATCGGCAGTGGCTTTGGCGGCCAGTGCGCCGCCATTCGCCTGCAAAAGCAAGGCATTCAGGACTTCCGCATTCTCGAGCGCCGAGACTTTATGGGCGGCACTTGGTGCCAGAACAACTATCCAGGGGCGGCGGTGGATGTGCAGTCGCCACTCTACTCTATTGCCTCGGAGCCCTACGCCTGGTCGCAAATGTTTGCCGAGCGCGATGAATTGGAGACCTATACACACGGGGTGATCAACAAGTACGGCCTGAGAGACAAAACCGATACGCAGACCAATGTTCAGAGCGTTACTTGGAATAATGAAGCGCACGGCTGGGATGTCGCCACCAACAACGGCCACTACCGCGCCAAGTATTTAATCAATGCCTCTGGTCCCCTGAGCACCCCCGTTATTCCCAATTTCCCGGGGCGCGACAGTTTTCAAGGCGAGGCCTTCCACACCAACCACTGGAATCAACACTACGACTACCGCGGCAAGAAGGTCGCCATTATCGGCAGCGGTGCCAGCGCCGCTCAAGTGATTCCCGCCATCGCCGACCAAGTGGATGAACTGCACGTATTTCAGCGCACGCCCCACTGGGTACTGCCCCGCCCCGACCGAAAGTTCAGCGCGCTACAGCGTAAGCTGCTCGGCATTAAACCCATCTACAAACTCTTGCGCTGGATAATTTATTGGGCGCTGGAGTCTCGCGTTATCGCGTTTAAATACTCACCCAAATTGCGCTTTTTATTCGCGCAAAGCCACGCGCTAAAATTTTTAAAAAAACAGGTTAAAGATCCCGAGCTACGCGCCAAGCTAACACCCGATTACGACATCGGCTGCAAGCGCATTATTCTCTCCAGTACGCTCTACCCTGCTCTGTGCCGCAGCAATGTAACGCTGCACGATAAAACCGACGGTATCGAGCAAATCAACGCCAGTGGTATTCAGACCGCCAAGGGTCAACAAGTGGATTTGGATCTTATTATTTGGTCGACGGGCTACGATGCCACAGACGGCGTGATTTCCTATCCTGTCATTGGCAAAAACGGCAACAGCTTGGCGGAAAAATGGGAGATGTTCCCCCGCGCCTACTTGGGCACCAGCATGCCGGAGTTCCCCAATCTCTTTATTGTGACGGGTCCCAATACCGGCATTGGCCACACGTCGGCGATTTTTGTGATTGAGTCACAGATGAATTACATCATCGACTGTATTACTCGGTTGGAAAAGAACCGCAAAAACACAATTGAGGTCACCCCTGAAGCCGAAGCTGAATACACCGATATGATTCACTCTGAAATGAAGAGAACGGTCTGGCACAACGGCGGCTGCAACAGTTGGTACAAAAGCAAGAGCGGTCATGTGATCGCGATGTTTCCCGGCTTTAGCTTTACCTATCGCTTCTTAGCGCGTCGTTTCAAACCCCAACACCACCACATTGCCTGAGGGAAGCATGAAGAAATTTTTCAACAAAGTGATTGTAATTACAGGTGCGGGGTCGGGCATGGGTCGCAGCTATGTACAGGCCTTTGCCAAGCTGGGCGCCCACTTCGCCCTCAACGATTACGATGCCGATGCACTCAAAGAGACAGTCGCCGAACTTAAGCGAGAACACCCACAGCTCAAAGTGATAAGTTCGGCGTTTGACGTCTCTCATCAAGATGCAATGGAACGCTTTGCCGAAGACGTACAGCGGGAGTTGGGCGGCGCCGACGTTGTTATCAACAACGCGGGGGTTGAAGGCCTAGGCCAACCCACTTGGGCAACGCCCAGCCAAAGCTACCGCCGCGTGATGGACATCAACTTCTTTGGCGTCGTCCACGGCACTCAAGCTTTTTTGCCGCAACTGCTGGAAAAAAGCGAAGGGGCGGTGGTGAATATCTCCAGCATTTTCGGACTCATCGGCCCACCGAATCACAGCGACTACAGCGCCAGTAAGTTTGCCGTTCGAGGCTTTACCGAGGCGCTGATGGTAGAGCTGTTAAACACCTCTATCAGCGTGCACCTCGTACACCCTGGCGGCATCGACACCAATATCGCTCGCGCCGAACAATCCCAAGCGTTTTCGCAAAAGTACCTAACCACATCGCCTGACGATATCGTCGACTACGTGATTGACGCGATTCGCCACAAAAAAGCGCGCATCGTCTACGGCAATGACGCGTTAAAAACATGGCTGGGCAGTATCTTCGTACCGTTGAAGTGGCTTATTCGCTTGGTCTGGCGGGATATGCGCGACGTTATCGATCAGCGGAACTACCCCGCCAGAGGCAACGGCAAGAGCCATTAAGCCCGTCGCTGTAAAAAGTACGCCCTGCCGAGTGCTGGCAGGGCGCGAACGAATCGACACGTTTAAAAGTGCCTCGAACCGTTACTGATAACTCTCAGCGAGTTCTCGGTATTTCTGACACTCTGAGGTTTGGTGCATCCCAGCGTCCCCTCCCATGAGCTGAGCGCAGCTTTTTTGATGCAAGCTGCGCAAACAGCGCGCGCCCGCCTCGATAATCTCTTGATGCTCGCTATTGGCCGCCGCATCAAAACTCTTTTTCACGCTGGCACACATTTTATTCATGGTGCCCATCATCATCTCCCGCATGCCTTCAGGCATTTCCGTCTGACCCATTTGGTCAAGGGCGCAGCTTTTTACCTTGTTGCAGTAAGTGTCCCACTCGGTTTGAAAACTGTCGGCCTGCGCTGCAGCAGGCAAGATCAAAACCAGCGTTAGTAGTAGATATTTCATAATCATTCCTTGTGATTTCATCAATTTTTGTGCGTCTAGCCTAAAACGCGACGGTAGGCTTTAGCAAACGCTTTTCATACAGCCATATTATCCACAGCAGTCCAGCACAAAACCTGTATAATACGGTCTTTCTTTTGGCAGAGCGGCGCTAGAGTGCCCCTGCCCCCTGCAGGCTCTCCTCATCATGTCCCACACCGCTGTCTCCTTTGCAGAGCTCGCTCTGCCTGCTCCCCTGTTGAAAACACTGGCGCACATCGGCTACGAACAACCCTCTCCCATTCAGGCAGAGAGCATCCCGCCTTTGATGGAGGGTCGCGATTTGCTCGGTACCGCGCAAACCGGTACGGGCAAAACCGCGGCTTTCGCTCTGCCGCTGCTCACGCGTATCGACACGGCGGTGGCCCAGCCACAAGTGCTGGTACTGGCTCCTACGAGGGAACTGGCTATTCAGGTGTCCGAGGCGTTTAAGAGCTATGCCGCTGGTATGAATCAATTTCGAGTGCTACCCATTTATGGCGGCGCCGATATTGGCGGGCAAATCAAAGCGCTCAAGCGCGGCCCACAAGTCATCGTTGGCACGCCTGGCCGCGTTATGGATCACCTGCGCCGAAAAACCCTCAAGCTCGATCAACTGCAAAGTGTCGTGCTCGACGAAGCCGATGAAATGCTGCGTATGGGCTTTATTGAGGACGTCAACTGGATTCTGAGCCACACGCCAGAGGAGCGCCAGATCGCTCTGTTTTCAGCGACCATGCCCGCGCCCATCAAGAAGCTCTCAGCTCAGTATTTGAACAATCCCGTCGAAATTAAAATCAAAGCCGATACCGCCACCGTCGATCGCATTGAGCAGTCTTACTGGCTCGTAAAAGGCACTAATAAACTCGATGCCCTCACGCGCATCCTGGAGGTTGAAGACTTCGACGGCGTGATTATGTTTGCCCGCACCAAAAACATGACCGTTGAATTGGCCGACAAACTGGAAGCGCGTGGCTATCGCAGTGCCGCCATCAATGGCGATATGACGCAAAAGATTCGCGAGCGCACGATCAAGCAACTCAAGGACGAAAAAATCGACATTTTGGTCGCCACGGATGTTGCGGCTCGAGGCATTGATGTCGCCCGAGTGAGTCACGTCATCAATTTCGACATTCCCTACGACACCGAGGCCTATGTTCACCGCATTGGCCGCACTGGGCGAGCAGGTCGCGATGGCAAGGCCATTTTGTTTGTCGCCCCACGCGAGCGACACCTGTTGCGGGCGATTGAGAAAGCCACTCGCCAAACCATCGAACCCATGACCCTGCCCTGCCGAGAAACCGTGCAAAAGCAGCGCGAAGAGAAACTCGTCAAGCGCATTGTCGAAGCGGCCGAACAATCGCCTCGCGAGGGATCCAAAGAACTCGTACTGCGCCTATTGGAAGAAAACGGCATTGATGCGCAACACTTGGCCGTCACGCTACTAGAGATGGTTCACACCGAACCCACACTGCCCGCGCAAGATTTTCCCGAACCGCGCGAATCAGCAGCAGGTAAAGGCAAACGCGAGCGAAAGGCGGGACGCAGAGAAGATCCCGTTCCCATGGAGAGCTTCCATATTGCCGTCGGGCGCAAACACAAAGTCAAACCCGGCAACATCGTCGGCGCTATTGCCAACGAGGCTGGCATTGAGAGCCAACATATCGGACGCATCCAGCTCGGCAATGTCGCCAGCACGGTCGACTTGCCCATCGGCATGCCCAGCGAAGTCTTAGAGCATCTCAAAACGGTTGTCGTTTGTGGCCAAACACTCGATATGCAGCGCGTCAGTGCGTCGGGAAAAACCTCAAGCACCGCCAAAGCATCGCGGGCACCGAGTAAGCGCCCCGCCAACAATAAAAAGAACCCCAAAGACAAGGGCAAGCCCAATAAGAAAAAGGCAGCAAAGCGCAAAAAGCCTTCGGCTTAGTTTCATCACCGTAGACGCCTGCCGTGCCGGCGAACAGCCTGTGGCAGTGGTTGGCATTCGCTTGCGTGGCAAGCTCCTACATCAATACACCCCGTAGGAGCCGGCCCTGCCGGCGAACAAGCCATGCGGCAACGATTGGCATTCGCTTGCGTGGCAAGCTCCTACAGCAATGTAGCCATCTATCGACGCATCAACACGGGCTGGATTACACCTCGCGCCCTTCGGCCTCGGCGCTTAATACGCGCTCAAGCTCCAAGCTGTTCTGTTTTGAACGCGTAATGTATTCCTTCTCGTCGTCAATATAGTCGACGAGCTGTAACAGATGCGCTTCGTCCAATGTGCGGAAGGTTTTTGCCGCGGCTTGCGAGTGCTCCTCGCTCACGCCCAGCAATTGCAACGCCTGCTCCCCCATGTTCATAGCCGAGTGGAACGTGTCGCGAACCACCACATCTACGCCTGCCCGCAAGAGCTTTTGCGCTTCGTGACGCCCCATCGCACGAGCCAAAATCGTGATATTGGGGCAGCGCTTGCGCGTATATTTAGCAATACTGAGGACCTTTTCAGGATCTGCCAGCGCCAGCACTAATAGTTTGGCTTCATTGATACCTGCCGCCTCTAATAGATCGTGCCGAGAGGCGTCACCAAAAAACACCTTCTGGCCAAAGCGCCGCACCAAATCCACCTGCTGGACGCTGTGTTCCAGTACCGTGACATCGAAACCATTGGTGCGTAAAAAGCGGCCAACAACTTGACCAAATCGGCCGTAGCCCGCAACGATTACTGGTGTTCTACCATCATCGATGGTATCTGCCTCTGGCTCGCTGCTGCGGCTCGGTACGTCTAAACGCGGCAGTAACACTTGCTCGTAAAACAGCATCATTAAAGGTGTTATCGCCATGGTCAGCGCCACTGCCAATGTCAGTGGGGCGACTGTTGTCGCATCGAGTACCGCCACCGACGTGGCGAATGTGAACAGTACAAAAGCAAACTCGCCACCCTGAGCCAGCGCCACGCTAAACAGCCAACGCTGATCGCGGGCCAGTGAAAACACCTTGGCAATCACAAACAGTACCGCGAATTTAATCGCAATCAGCCCCACCACCAGTTGGGCAATCAAGATGGGGGAATCCGCCAACAGCGCAAAATCCATGCTGGCGCCGACGGAGATAAAAAACAGGCCGAGCAACAAGCTTTTAAATGGATCAATCTCTGCCTCTAGCTCGTGTCGGTACTCGCTGTCGGCCAAAACGACGCCTGCCAAAAAAGTCCCTAGTGCGGCAGACAGGCCCACAAAGTTCATTAACAAGGTGATACCAATCACCAGTAGCAACGCCGTCGCCGTGAACAACTCGCGCATTTGCGCCGAAGCGACCATGCGGAAAAAGGGACGTACCAAAAAGCGACCCGCGAGAATAATGCCGACGATCACCGCCGTCACCAATAAGGCGCTCTGCCAGCCTTCGAGCTGCGCGGTAAACGAGTCCGTCTGCTTCTCAACGGCGTGAACTGCCAGTAGAGGTAGCAAAGCTAATAGTGGAATAACGGCGATATCTTGGAACAGCAACACCGAAAATGCCGAGCGGCCACCCTCGGTTTTCATCAGGCCTTTCTCGCTCAACATTTGCAGTACGATCGCCGTTGACGACAAGGCCAGAATAAAGCCGATGGCTAAGGCCTCTCGCCACACCACCCCCACCGCAATGGCAACGCCAAACAGTAAGCCGGCGCTCACAAAGACCTGCGCACCGCCCATACCGAGAATCGACATGCGCATCCGCCACAGTTTGGCGGGCTCCATCTCCAACCCAATGAGAAAGAGCATCATCACCACGCCCATTTCAGAAAAGTGCATGACATCGTGGATGTCATGCCCCACCAACTGCAAAACATAGGGCCCGATAACGGCACCGGCGATCAGATAGCCGAGCACTGACCCCAGACCGAGACGACGAGCAATGGGTACCGCCACAACGGCGGCCAACAAAAAGATAAAGGCTTGATACATGGCGAAAATGTATCGCAAGTGGCTCAGGGGGGAAAGCCGATTTTTGACCGAACCTTACCGTAGGAGCCGGCCGTGCCGGCGAAAAGCCCATGTGGCATCGGTCGACATTCGCCTGCTTTAAGCCTCCTACATCAATGCATTCATTTGTCGACGCATCACACCACCGTAGGAGCCGGCCATGCCGGCGAAAAGCCCATGTGGCACCGGTTGGCATTCGCCTGCTTTAAGGCTCCTACATCAATGTATCCATTTATCGATGCATCACACCACCGTAGGAGCCGGCCGTGCCGGCGAACAGCCCATGTGACACCGGTCGGCATTCGCCTGCTTGGCAGGCTCCTACGTCAATGCATCCATTTATCGATGCATCACACCACCGTAGGAGCCGGCCGTGCCGGCGAAAAGTTCATGTGGCAGCGATTGGCATTCGCCTGCTTGGCAGGCTCCTACATCAATGTATCCATTTATCGACACATCACACCACCGTAGGAGCCGGCCGTGCCGGCGAAAAGTTCATGTGGCAGCGATTGGCATTCGCCTGCGCGGCAGGCTCCTACAGCAATGTATCCATTTATCGATGCATCACACCATCGTAGGAGCCGACCGCGCCGGCGAACAAGCCATGTGGCACCGGTTGGCATTCGCCTGCTTTAAGGCTCCTACATCAATGTATCCATTTATCGACGCGTCACACCACCGTAGGAATCGGCCGTGCCGGCGAAAAGCCCGTGTGGCACCGGTCGGCATTCATCGGCTTTAAAGCGTCTACTCCTCTTCGGGCACCCACCAAGTGATTTGAATGTCTTTTTTCTTACCCCACTCGCGCGCGGCTTCAACATCCGTACCCATGAACACATCAATTTTTTTCTTCCAGCGCTTATTCATTTTATCGCGCACGACATAGTAGCCATTGAGGCCTTCGATTTTCACTTTGGCCTCGTGACCCAAGCCCATCGGAATCAAATCGCGCGAGACTGCAATAGATTTCATACCCGGCTCCAATTGATCGCCCCAAGCGGCGAGCCCAATATTGCCTTTTTTGGTTTCCTCTTCACGCATGGTGTAGGCAGTAGCCGTGACGGATAGGGTTTTCTTAACGCCGTCGGGCTCTCCCGAGCAGGCGCTGAGAAAAAAGCTCGTCACCACAACGGAAATCAATAACATTATCTTATAAATCATAAATTTACTTATATTGTTTTATTCAAAATAACGACCCGAAAAATGGAGCGCGGCTGTGGCGCCAAGCGCTTTAACCGCGCTCCTGAGTCTCGTCGTGCTGTCACAAGACAAGAACTAATCAAACTACCCTAGTGGCGTGAGTTTTTTATCAAGGTGTGCCGTACCTATTTACCTGTTTTAAAACCACGCCGACACCCCCAGTACCCAACGCGTGCTCTCAGTGTGCTCACCGGTTGAACGCCGTTCCTGCGCCGTATCACCGAGACTGCTCTCGTGCTGGACGCCAAGGTAAGGGCCTATTTCCGGCTCCCATTCGTAGCGTAACCTCAAGCCCAGCTCCGCTTGACTGAAACCACTCTGTTCTACGTACTGAGGGCGATCACTGCCATTGGCGACGAGCTCAGCACTGGGAACTAGCACCCAGCGTTGAGTCAGCATCCACTCGTACTCGCTTTCAAGTACCAGTTGGCTGTGACCTTCGCCATCGCTGTAGAGGGCCAAATCTGTATCAAAGTAATACGGTGCCAAACCCTGTATACCGATACCCAGCCACTCGGTATTGTCTTGGTGGCGGTAGTCGTCGATGCGCACGGAGACAAAGTAGTCCCAGAAGGTACTGAAAGCGCGGGCGTAGCGCAGCTCTTGGCGACTCGATTCGTACTCGCCCTCTTCGGCTTCACCGTGGGAAAGCAACCACCATTTTTGCAAGTCATAGCCAAGCCAGAGTTCGGCATCCCAAGTCTGGATGGTTTCGTCACTGCCATTGACCTCGCCCTGCTCTAACTCGTGCAGCATCGCTTTAAATACCAGGGGATTATCGTTGCCCATGGCCGATACTTGGTTTACGGCCAGCGCCAAACCACACAGAACGATCGATTGAATTCGCCGTTTCATGCTGTACCTCCCTCAACACGCACTTCGCGGAACATTCCCAGCATGTGGTAGAGCAAATGGCAGTGATAGGCCCAGCGCCCGACGGCGTCGGCACTGACCAGATAGGATATTTTAGCCCCCGGCTGAACAATCACCGTGTGTTTGCGGGGAATGTAACCGGCATCTCCCGTTTCTAGGTCGCTCCACATGCCGTGCAGATGAATGGGGTGATTCATCATAGTGTCGTTGACCAGAGTTATCCGCACTCGCTCACCCTGCTTCAAACGCAAGGGCTGGGCATCGGCGAATTTGATGCCATTGATCGACCACATATAACGGCTCATATTACCGGTGAGATGTAACTGGATCTCTCGATCTGGCTCGCGGGGGTCTGGCGTACCGTAGCGATGCTTCAAGTCGGCGTAAGTCAGCACCTTTCGCCCTAGCTCGCGGTGCTGGCGCAGGCCGACACCGGGATCATCCAAGCGATACTGAGGGGCTTCAGCCCGCATGTCGATATGTGGTCCAAACTCACTCTGGCGATGCATTATCTCTCGAGCAGAGCCAAAGCCCGCACGGCCATCGCCCATGGATAGCTTTTCCATGCCATGGTGGGCGTGGTGGTCCGCCATGCCACCGTGGTGTGCCCCGTGGCTCATATCGTGTCCCATCATGGCCATTCCCATATCCCTGTGAGTCAGCTCGGGCGCGGCATCCATGGCGGGAATGTCGCCGAGCAACTCAGGGTCGGGCGTTAATGTGCCGCGAGCGTAACCACTGCGATCAATCGCCTGCGCAAACACGGTATAAGCTTGCTCACTCTCAGGCGTGACCAGCACGTCGTAGGTTTCCGCAACACCTAGGCGAATATCGTCGACTGAGACGGGTTCGATGGGTTGTCCATCGGCCTCGATCACGCGCATTTTGAGCCCTGGGATGCGTACATCAAAAAAGGTCATAGCCGCCGCATTGATGATTCGCAGACGAACCGTCTGTCCTTTTTTAAATAGGCCGACCCAACCTGAATCGGGCGTCTGCCCATTCATCAGAAAGGTGTAGGTATAGCCCGTGACATCAGAAATATCCCGCGAACTCATGCGCATCTCGTTCCACATCGACCGATCGCGCCAAGTTTTCAACACCCCTTTTTGCTCAATGTCTCGCATCAAATCGCCCGCTGTGCGCTCTCGGCGGTTGTAGAAATGGGGCAGTTTTTTTAGCGTGCGATAGATGTCCTCAGGATCGTCGTCGCTCCAGTCGGAGAGCACCAGCGAATAGTCCACATCGGCTCGCATGGCGTCTTGCTCGGCGGGCTCAACCACTAGCGCCCCGTACAATCCCGTTTGCTCCTGAAAGCCAGAGTGACTGTGATACCAGTAAGTGCCGCTCTGTTCGAGCTTGAACTGATAGCGAAATGTCTCGCCCGGCGCAATACCGTCAAAACTCAAGCCTGGAACACCGTCCATCCCCGTTGGCAAGATGATGCCGTGCCAGTGAATCGAGCTGGTCGCGGACAGTTGGTTGGTGACATCAATCGTTACCGTATCGCCCTCTTTAAAGCGCAAGGTCGGAGCGGGCAAGCTGTTGTTGACGACCGTGGCCATGCGCTCGCTCCCCGTAAAATTGACGCGTTTTTCGCCAATCGACAAGCGAACGTGCTGCCCTCGCACCTCAGTGGGGCCGTTGTGCGACTGCCGCTCCAACAACGATGAGAAAGAAGCGGCCGATGCCAATTTGTGAACGCCGAGCAAACTTAAGCCCGCGGCGCTTGAGGCGCCCAGTACGAAGCGGCGCCGATATAAATCAATAGAATGTGTCATAAATCACCTGTAATGATTTGAAAAGAGTCGAACTCGTTACTTTCAAAACAACAGGTGATGAATCGGCGGTCTGAGCAGGCGCTCTCGTTCCGTGGTGGGAAAGGGCTGAGAAGCACTCAGCAACAACATAGAACCGCCCTGCCCCACGGGGAACAAGTCGGCGTTGAGTAAAGCACTTGCACTCGAGCAGCCGCCATAGCAACAGCCACACTGCTCTTGGCAATGCTCGTGTTGTGGCGCGCTATCCGACGCACTAGATGCGTCGTGGCAGGATGCGTCAGCGTGCTCTTGGGCAGACATTTCGACCGCCATGGCGGCTTCCGTCGGCTTTCCATCTAGGACCAACAGCACACCCGCCACCGTCTGCGTGCTCAGCAGCAGCGTCATCAACAATAAAACGGTGGCATGAAGGCGCTTCATAACACCTATTGTCGCTAGCGAGTACGCAAACCTCAAGTGCTTTGGCATTCGCCTGCGCGGCAGGCTCCTACAGCAATGTATTCCTCTATCGATGGATCATCCTGCCGTAGGAGCTGGCCGTGCCGGCGAAAAGCCCATGTGCCATCGGTAGGCATTCGCCTGCTTTAAGGCTCCTACAGCAATGTATCCATTTATCGACGCGTCACACCACCGTAGGAGCCGGCCCTGCCGGCGAACAGCCCATGTAGCACCGGTTGGCATTCGCCTGCTTTAAGGCTCCTACATCAATGTATCCATTTATCGACACATCACACCACCGTAGGAGCCGGCCCTGCCGGCGAACAGCCCATGTGGCACCGGTAGGCATTCGCCTGCTTGGCAGGCTCCTACCATCAGCTGCAGCAAGCGCGTTTGCCTCATCAACTGCCCATCGGCACGTTACTGTCGGGCCAGGCAAGTTCTTGTGGCTTCGGTTTCATGTCGGCCTAAAAGCCGACCCACGGTGTGTGGGGGGTGGGGTTGAAGTTTGAAGGAACGACGGCAGGATAAAAAAGATTCATAGTTTAACGCCCGACTACAGTAGAGAGGCGAGCAGTCTTTGCACAACCGTTTCTTTAATACCTTGGGGTTGCCATAGCCCCATGCGTTCTAATGCCGCGCGGTGGGATTCACTAGGCTTCTGTGGCAAGGCGCGCACCAGCGCTTTCGCCATGGCTCCTTTTGATGTCGACAACGCTTTCAGTTTTTTCAACGCGGGTAGTAACTGCAGCTCGGTATCGTCAAAGTCGGTTCCCAGAGGAAATTCCGGAAACAGCACCTCCCTTTCGAGGCCTTTCAGGTGCTCTCTTAAAGCGTCTGGCGTGTTGTTTCTAAAGGCAGCGGGAATCTCATAATCTTGAGGCAGTTTATGCGCTTTTTTCGCCGCCGCTAACAGCTCGGGCTGAAAGCGAGAATCCGCCACATTGAGCATTTGCGCATACACCTCGCGATCGCTGCGCCCCCGTAAATCGGCAATGCCGTATTCGGTAATGACGATGTCTCGCAAATGCCTTGGAATCGTCGTGTGGCCATAGAAGAAACGAATATTGGAGACCCGCTCGTCGCCGCTACCTCGGGTAGCGCGCACCAGTAAAATGGAACGCGCGTCGGCGAGCTGGTGAGCCATGGCCACAAAGTTGTACTGACCGCCCACGCCGCTGAGTACGCGACCGTCCTCTAAACCGTCGGAGACAACAGCACCAGACAGCGTTGCCATCAACCCCGTATTCACAAAGCGCGCGTGTTTGCGCTGCGCCCGCAGCAACGGTGGATTGTCGGTCAATTGGTTAATAAGGCCGACGCTGCTCATATTGATTTTTGCCAGCAACTCGGGGCTGGCGTCTCGCAACCACTGATAAAAATCCCGCGGCCCGAGAAAAAAGCCGCCATCGAGAATTTTACCCCGAGCCTCACTGGGGGCGGATTCGCCACGGTTGACTGCCAGCTGCGTATCTAGATCGTCGTACACCTCACGCTTGATAACCCCCGCATCAATCAAGAAGCGAAACCCGTTGACGAACATTTCGCTGGAACCATAAAGGCCCTGCTCAAAGGGATCGAGGCCACCGTCTTTTTCCACCAAATCGGCATAGCGAGACTCAATGTTTAGCTTCTGAATAACGCGGCGATATTGCTCAGGCCGTTGCTGGCGCAAGAGTAGCGCGTTCACAAAGGCATCCGACATGGCACCAATGCCAATTTGAAGCGTGCCGCCCTCTTTCACCAAAGCGCTGGCGTAGACGCCCATCATGTGATCGACGAGACCCACGCTATCGTTAGGCGTGGAAAACAAAGTGCTCTGGGCCTCTTCGCAATCGATCATAAAATCGAGATGGCGATGTTCGACCTCGGCATCGTTGGGCATAAACGGCAAATCGCGATGCACCTGAGCCACCGTGATCACCTCGTGCTCCGAAAAGTGGGGCTCGCGCTCCATGCATTCGATAAGATCGAGTGTGACATCGGGATTGCAGCTCAAGCTGATGCGGTAGTCGCCCCGCGAGACGTCACCCTCGACTGCCACCATCTGCGCCAACAAATTGACGCCGTGACTGATTAAATCTCGCGCCACATGGGTGTAATTGCTGGATATATAATGCTGTTGCGCGTAAGGCGCTCCCAACATATCGCCCGGCTTGAAGAAAAACTCACACACTTCGATGTGATCGGGCACTTGGCCGCGTTTGACATCGTACAAATACTCTAGGGCTTCATAATCGCCGAAGACACGCTCAAAAAAGGGTTCGGCAAAACGCCGTTCGATATCACTTTGGGTCGCGGGCACGGCAAGGCTGAGTGCCGTCACAATTTTTAGGCGAATCGATGTGTTCTGCTTAGCTCGGCGATATAAGGCGTTAACAAAGGCATTGGGCTTACCTAAACCGAGGGGAATGCCGAGAACAATATTGCCCCCAAGGCGCTCAATCACCGCATCAACGCACCGATCAACACAGGTAAAGCGCTCGGGCTGTTGGCCCTGCGACAGGCTAGCCTGCCTTGCATTATTTTCACTCACGGTCTGTTTCCTTTGCCTCTTTTTCAGCAGATTCAGTGTGTTGTGGTGGCTTTTCACCGGGAATATCGCCCTTGGGCTTCGCGCTCATATCGGGCGCTTCCTCGACATCGGGTACCGCGGGATCTCGACTGGGTTTTTCATCGATTTTGTTATCAACACTCTCGGCTTTCTCCTGCTTACCCTCTTGCTGTTTTCTGGCCTGCGCTTTTTTGGCTTGCTCGCTGCGCGGCTCCGCCACAGATACAGGCGTTTTTTGAGGCTGGGCCTTGGCAATCGTATGCGTCATCGGTGTCGCCAGTTGAATGTCGTGCTCGCGGGAAGTTTCCAGAATCACCTCCCTCAGTAAACGGCGAATCTGCAAAATTTTATCCACCGATTTGATGTGATAGAAAAAGCCCCACTGCACGGCGTGATCGCCGGTTTCTAAAACGCGAATCTCCGGCGTGTCGTTTTCCTCAAGCGACACATCGCCCGACTTTTTCGCCCGCTCATAGGCATCTTCCAACATCGAGCGCACGGCTTTTGCCGTCACCTCGTAACCAATATTGAACTTCAAACACTCTCGCAAGCCCCTCGCCGAAGCAAACTTGGACAGGTTGCGTACGGTCATATCTCTGAGTTTGGTGTTCTTCACCATCATTCGATTGTTGCTAGAGAGGTTTAAGAACTCACTGTGGAACAACTTGGTCTTGTAGACGCGTCCATACCAAGGCTCACCGCCCTCTTGAAGGCAAACAATATCGCCCTCTTCAAACAAGTCACTATTGAGAATAATCATGCCACTGATGATGTCTGGCGCCCAAGCCGCTTGGGTTAAACCCAGCATCACGCCAATCACACCGAGCACGCCCCCCGCTTGTAGCATGCTTTCAAAACCCAATATTTGAATGATGCTGACCGTGCAAATAATGCCAATAAAAATATTGGCCATAATGCTAAACAAGCGGGTTTGATACGTGACACCGTATTCAATGCGATCATTGACTTCGCGCTTTCGGCCATAGCGGCGGTAGATAAAAAAGCGAATCACATGGCTGCTTAGGTAGGCCAAATACACCACTACCACAATCGACAACGCCTTAATGGCAATACCGTCACCCTCTTCCTGTTGGTAGAGATAGCGATAACCGTATACGCCTAAAATCAATAAATTGAGGCCGCGTAGTAGGCTTAAACGCCATGGCAGTGCCGCGTTTTCCTGATGGTTTCGAAATAAAAACTGCAGCACAGGCCGCGCAAAAATAAACAGCAGAGCATTGACCAGCAGCACGAGCCAATCGACCCAATCGAGGCGCTCTAGTAATTGATTTAGCAAATCCCAATTCATGCGTATATCCACCTTTAGATGTGACTTGTTTTTACGCGAAGCACGCTGCAATTGCTAGCCTTTGCTAAGCATGTGGGTCTAGGGCCTGTTAACACAAATTTTATGATCTCTGCTGGAAGCCATTTTCTTGCCCAGCAAGGCAGAAGGCGTGCCGTGTAGTACGCCTACACAAACAACGGATAACGCAGCTGGGCGGAAAATAGCTCCAGCCCTTCGGGTTGTGGCTAAAAAAGCGCCACTCATCGTTGCTCGTCGCTCATTTGGATTCACCAAACCACGCTCCTTGCGCCTTGATTGGCGCTTTTTTAGTCACAACAGTGACCATCAAATTTGTGTTAACAGGCCCTAACACAGAGGTCACAGAGAACACAGGGGCTTAAACGTGAAGAATATCGGACTGGTTCCGACATAAATGCGTGTACCGGTGTATGTCTAGACTTAAAGCACCCTAAAGGGCACAAGCACCCCAAAGGGCAAAGGCACCCCGAAAGGCATAGAACCAATCTACGCAGGGCAAGTGCCACGCAGTCACTCTCTCGCCATCACCACCATGGCCGAGCCACAAACGTCATTCCCGCGCAGGCGGGAATCCAGCGTCTTTACCTTAAAAATTGAGTGGCTGTAATACATCAAGTAATACATCTATGATAAACAAAAAAGCCGACTCTCAGAGTCGGCTTTTTCAACAACGAAGTGAGAGTTGGAATTAGAACAACTCAGACACTGCGTCTTTTTCTTCTTTAAGCTCGTCTTCAGTGGCCGTCATGCGCTCGCGGCTAAAGTCACTGATTTCCAAGCCTTCAACGGGTGTGTAATCGCCGTTTTCACAGATCATGGGGAACGAGTACACGATATCCTCATCGATACCGTAAGCATTGCCTTTTGAGTAAACACCCATGCTGACCCACTCGCCGTCTGAACCCAGTGCCCAGCTGCGAATGTGGTCAATGGCAGCGGATGCCGCCGAGGCAGCCGATGACGCACCACGGGCTTCAATAATAGCCGCGCCGCGCTTTTGTACCGTGGGGATAAAGTCTTCGACCAACCAGTTCTCATCAACTAAATCAGCAGCGGCCTTACCGTTGACTTCAGCAAAGCTAACGTCGGGGTATTGCGTCGCTGAGTGGTTGCCCCAAACGACCATCTTTTGGATGTCGGTTGTGTGGCTGTCCGTTTTGCCCGCCAACTGAGACAGCGCGCGGTTGTGATCTAAGCGCATCATAGCCGTGATGTTGCGCGGATCGAGATCAGGGGCGTTTTTCAGCGTAATCAAAGCGTTTGTGTTGGCGGGGTTGCCTACAACCAATACTTTCACGTCGCGGCTAGCGTTGTCGTTCAGCGCCTTGCCCTGTGCCGAGAAAATTTGCGCATTCGCTTGCAGTAAGTCTTTGCGCTCCATGCCTGGGCCGCGAGGACGCGCGCCGACGAGCAAGGCGTAATCCGCATCTTTAAATGCGACGTTGGCGTCGTCTGTGGCGACTACGCCCTGTACCAGAGGGAAGGCACAGTCGTTCAATTCCATCACCACACCGTTCAGGGCTTCCAGTGCGGGCGTGATTTCCAGCAGTTGCAAGATAACGGGCTGATCTTTACCCAGCATGTCGCCAGAGGCGATGCGGAAAATCAAAGAGTAGCTAATCTGACCAGCGGCGCCAGTGATGGCTACGCGAACGGGTGCTTTCATGGTTGTCTCCTAAATCGTGTTCTCAGCTTTGAGCCGAGCGGTGAAATCTGGCCCCAACTGCATTGTTGGAGTCCGTATGGGTATCGACAAGGGGCGGTATTCTACTGTTTTTGGCCCCATTTGGGAATTGTTATCAAATGCTTACTGACCAGATAAAGTTGTTTTCTCGCCACTTTTCCCCGTGCAGTGCCAGCCACTGAGCGGCGATTAAGGTCATCGCGTTGTCAATTTCGCCCCGCTCTAACTCCTGCAACCACTCGAGACGAGGCTTGATACAAACGCGAATGTCCTCCCCCTCGCTTTCAAGCCCCGCGTACTCGGGTAAATTTTGGCTATCACAGATTGCTACAAACAGGGTCAACTCTTCGGTAGAGCCACCTGGCGAAGTTAAATAGTGCGCGACTTGTGATATCTGACTCAGCTCGCAACCCGCCTCCTCTAGCGCCTCACGGGCGACCACTTCTCTCGCTTGCTCGCCCTTTTCAACGATTCCCGCAATCAGCTCTGTAACCCACGCTCCGCGATGCCAACGGTGAGCGCCAGAGCGAAACTGCTCAACCAAAACCACGGCATCGCGGTCGGGATCGTAAGCGAGCACAGCGGCCGCCGTGCCGCGTTCAAACACTTCGCGTTGGATATCAATGCGACCTCCTCGAAACGTCTCGTGCTCAAAATGGTATTCCACCATTTGAAAGAAACCCGCAAATCGCGTGATAGACTCTTTAATTCGCCATTTCATTGTTTTATCCAAGGTAGCTCACATGCCCGACCATTCCGTTCTATTGCAACTCGCTCACGACCTTGTCGGTGTTCGCGGCGTGTACCGTGGACGAGAGTTTACCTTAATTGAAGTCATGGACGATGGCCCTAGTGTCGTGCTGGAGCCAACAGAAACCGACAATGTGGTTCAGAATACCGCGCAAGGTGAAGCCAAACGCTACGCTCAAAGCAGCTATACCCTGCCCTTTCTATCGCCCGTCAATGGCGACATCCACCCTGTGCTACAAGATTTCTTAGGTAATGATATTTTGGCGGTGCTGCGCGAATCGATTGCCGACACTCAAGCACCTTAGACCCGACACAAAAAAGCCACGCAATGCGTGGCTTAGTGTGCCGTTTGTAACGCGCTTAGACGGCGAGTAACTTACTGACGCGCTCTAAATCCTCGGGCACGTCGACACCGGGACCCGGTGAAGCCACCGCATGGGCGACAAAAATCTTAGCGCCGTGGCGCAGTGCCCTCAGCTGTTCAAGGCACTCGATCTCTTCAAGCCGCCCCATCGACATGCTGGTGTAGCGCTTCAAAAACTCCGCTCGATAGCCGTAGATACCGATGTGGCGCAAGGCATAGCGCGGCGGCTCTTCGGGATCGCGATCGCGGATGTAGGGGATGGAAGCACGGCTGAAATACAGCGCATAGCCGCGGTTATCGTGCACCACTTTGACAATATTGGGATCGTCGAGATCTTCGTAATTATCGATTTTGGCACAGAGCGTCGTCATATCCGCGTCGCGGTGCAAGTCGAGATCCGTCGCAACTTGTGTCAGCAGTTGTGACGGCGTCAAAGGTTCGTCGCCTTGTAGATTGACGACAATGGCATCGTCGTCCCAACCACGCTTCGTGGTGACTTCAGCAATGCGGTCACTGCCCGACTCATGGGAGCTCGATGTCATTTCCACATCGGCGCCAAACCCCTTGGCCACTTCGGCAATGCGATCATCATCGGTGGCAATCAAAACTTCTGCCGCTCCCGATTCGCAACCGCGCTCCCACACGTGCTGAAGCATCGGTTTGCCACAAATATCTTCTAGTGGCTTACCGGGAAAACGGTTTGACGCATAACGAGCGGGAATAACCACTTTAAAATCGACCGTGGCAGTGCCAAGTTGACCACGCTCACTAGGACTGATGGCTTGAGAGCTCACGCGCTTCCTCCTCTAACATAACGGGAATCCCATCGCGGATGGGATAAGCCAAACCAGCTTTTTCACTGATCAGCTCTTGGTGGGTCTCGTCGTAAACCAGCTTTTCGCCCGTTTTGGGACAGACCACAATATCTAGGTAATCTTTATTCATGCGATGCTTGAAAAAGTTGTTGCACACGAGCTAACAAGCGCTGTTCAAAGCTCTTGGGCAGCTCGGCGGTTACGGGCAGATACCATAGCCGATCTAGACCCAATTGGCGACACTTAACCGCGTCTTTTTCAGTCATAATCACAGGCAAATCGTCATCAAATTCGAGTTCGCCACTCGCAAAGATGTGATGGTCTGGAAACGCGTGCTCTATCGGCTCTAGACCCGCGTCCCTCAAGGTATTAAAAAAGCGCTGGGGGTGACCAATACCCGCCACGGCGTGGACCGTTTTACCTTGCCATTGAGATAACGGCTGACCGCCTTCCCCAGAGAGAGGCATAACGACAGTCGGCTTTAAATGCATAATCGGAGCCTGGCCGTAAGCGGCGCTATTGGCCACCGTAAAATCCACAGTTTCGAGTCGCTCGGCGGGTTCGCGCAAAGGCCCAAAGGGCAACAGACACCCATTGCCCAAACCGCGCAGCCCATCCACCATGACGATTTCCAGATCGCGAGCCATTGCGTAATGCTGCAAACCATCGTCACTCAGTATGACGTCGACACTCGACTCGCTGAGCAGCTGTTCAATCGCATCACCCCGAGCGGGCCCAACAACCACGGGGACTTTAGACTCGCACGCATCGCCGTTGAGCGCTTGGTACAGCATCAAGGGCTCGTCGCCGACCTCTGCCGCCGAGCTCTCAGCGCGGACACTGCGCGGAAACAATCCCCGCCGCGCCCCATACCCTCGCGAGACAATGCCCACGCGTAGGCCCGCACCATCCAACAAGCGCGCCAAGGCAATCAAAAACGGCGTTTTTCCCGTACCGCCAACACTGATGTTACCCACGACCACCACCGGCACGGGTGCGCGGTAAGCGCGCTTTTCAATACGTCGACGCCGCCAAGCAATCAGTGGTTTAAGCAATGCGGTTTCGAAGGGCTTGGCTAGGGCCCGAACGGGCCCGCTTTTCGCCCTGTCGTACCAAAACGATTCGAGGCTCACGACTCGCCCGAGTGTTTAAATTGGGTGCGGTAGAGTTTGGCGTAGGCGCCCTCACTTGCCAGTAACTCGCTGTGACTGCCACTCTCAATGATCTTGCCGTCTTCCATAACCACAATCACATCGGCGTGTTCGATAGTCGATAGTCGGTGAGCAATAATCAATGTCGTGCGATTTTCCACCAAGGCTTCTAAGGCTGCCTGAATATGCTGTTCCGACTGGCTGTCCAAGGCGGATGTCGCCTCGTCGAGAATCAAAATCGGCGCATCTTTCAGCAGCGCTCGCGCAATGGCTACGCGCTGTCGTTGGCCGCCCGATAGCTTGCCGCCGCGCTCGCCCACCGAGCTGTCCAAGCCCTGCGGCATTTTATTGATAAAGACATCGGCGTGCGCCGATTGCACGGCCTCTTCCAATACTTCATCACTGCAATCACTCAATTCGCCGTAGGCAATATTATTGCGCAGCGAATCGTCGAACAGAGTGAGGTCTTGCCCCACATAGGAAATCTGGCGGCGCAAATCTTTGAGTGCGTAGGCGTCGATTGGTTGACCGTCCACCTTGATGCTCCCTTCACTGATATCGTAAAAGCGCGGCAACAAGCTCACTAGCGTGGTTTTGCCACTGCCCGACTGGCCTACCAAAGCCACCTTCTGGCCGGGCTCAATCTGCAAATTGATATCGTGAAGCACAGGCTCTCCGCCCGCATAAGCAAAACTGACGTGGCGAAACTCAATTTGACCGCGAGCGCGCTCTAGGGGGGTTTCGCCCTGGTCGATCTCGCTGTCATTATCAAGTACTTCGAACACAGCCTGAGCGGCCGTCACGCCTTTTTGAATATCCATATTCACCTTGGTCAAGGAGCGCAGCGGTGCAAACAACCCCCCGGTGGCAAAGAAAAAGGTCATGAAAGCCCCCGCCGTCAGCGGTGTGCCCAGCCAATCACTGGCCGCCACATAGACAATCATACCGAGCGACGCCCCAACCAAAATCTGCACAAAGGGCGAGACCATGCTGTTGACCAAGCCCAACTTTAACTCCTGGCGTCGATTGTATTGATTCACCGAGCCAAAGCGGCGCTGCTCAGCGCGCTCGCCGCCAAAAATCTTCACCGTGCGATGGGCGCCGACAACTTCGCCCACGACACGGGCCACGCCGCCCATAGAGTCTTGGATGCGGCGACTGTAGCGACGCACGGCTTTGTTGCCAGCGGCCACAAAAATAAACATCAAAGGCACAGCCCCAAAAAACACTAAGGCAAGCTTTGGACTGACGCTGACCATCACATACAGCAAGCCAATAGCAGTTAGGCCCTCTCTGAAGATGATCGAAACCGCTCGAGAGGCCGCGCGAGACAATTGCGTCACGTTGTAAATGACCTTGGCCAAGGCATTGCCAGAAGATTCGTTATCGTGAATCGCCGCGGGCACACTCAAGTATTTATCAAACAGCTCTGCGCGCAGATCGCGCATGATGCTTTGAGCCACATAGGCCATGCCGTAGTCGCCCAAAATCGTGCCAAAGGCGCGCATGGCGACCATGGCAAAAATCATGGTGGGGACAAACCAAAGAGCGTGGGCGTCACGATTGACGAAGACATCCTCAACCAGCGGTTCGATCTGTTGCACGAACAAGGCGTTGGCCGCCGCCGAAATCGCCATACCTACCATCGCCACATAAAACACCAAGCGATAGCGCTTGGTGTAACTCAATAGGCGTAAATAGACGGCGCCCGGCGTATATCGGCGCTCTAATTCGCTCATCGTTTCTCACCCGAATCCACAGCGGGCTCAGAGGTGGCAATCGACATGTGCAACAAGCCCAGCTTGGCCGCCACATCCATCGCCGTCACTACGGCTTGGAAGTTCACTCCAGAGTCGGCCCGCAGCACTACGGGGCGATCCTTGCGGCCCACGGTCAACTTGTTTAACGCCGCACTCAATGTATCGGGGCTAGAGTTGACCAGCTCGTGGCCATCAACGAAGTAGCGACCGCGGCTATCGACAATAATCTCCAGCGGCGCCTGTTTATCCTCCACCGCTTGGGCTTCGGCCTCGGGCAGGTTCACTTTTAGCTCTGTCTCGCGCTGGAAGGTGGTGGTCACCATAAAAAAGATCAGCAGCAAAAACACCACATCAATCAGCGGCGTTAAATTGGGATCGACCTCTTCGCGCTGTCGCGACTTAAAGTTCATGCTTCGCGCTCGCCCTGCAGTACTTCCACCAGCTTAATCGCCTCTTGCTCCATGCCGATGATCAAGGCATCGACGCGAGCGCGGAAATAGCGATAAAAAATCATAGAGGGAATGGCGACGCCGATGCCCGCGGCGGTCGTAATCAAGGCTTGAGAAATACCACCCGCCAGCGCGCCGGGATCCCCCACACCCGATGACGTAATCACGGCAAACACCTGAATCATCCCAATCACCGTGCCCAACAGCCCCATCAGCGGCGTAATCGCGGCAATCGTTCCCAGCGCGTTCAAAAAACGCTCCAGCTCGTGGGCGACGTGGCGCCCCGTTTCTTCGATAGTTTCTTTCATCACTTCGCGGGAGTGCTCGCGGTTGATCAAGCCCACCGCCAGAACGCGCCCCAGAGGCGAGCCCTCGTAGATATTTTTAATGCGCTGATCGTCGACCTCGTCGTTTTTGACCATTTTCCAAATATCGGCCACCAGCGATTTAGGCAGTACGCGGTCGCCTTTCAGTGCCCAAAAACGCTCAATAATGATGCCCAAAGCCAGCACCCAGCTCAGCAAAATGGGCCACATCAGCCAGCCACCCGCTTTAAAAATTTCTAGCACAGTCTTGATTCCCCGAGGTTTGTCTTTAATGCAGCGGATAATACTGGATATGCCGCCGCTTAAAAAGCCGAGCCCACTCCCAAACCTAAGCGCTGACGCCAATGCTGACCTTGTGATTGGCGATAGCAGCGCACCCCAACATCGTGGGATTTGAAGCCACTCCAACGCAGTTCGCCACACACGGCACTGCTAAACACGCGGCTGCCCTGTTTGCGGTAGCGCGCGACCACCGACGGCGCCGGCAGGCCAAATCGGTTGAGGTAACCCGCTGAAAACCACGCCACACGAGGGCGGATCGCCTCCACCCAGCGCTCGCTCGACGAGCTCTCACTGCCGTGGTGAGGCACCAACAAAAGATCCGCCTGTAACTGGGGGTATTGCTGGAGCAACTGCCGCTCGACGGTCGATTCAATATCCCCTGTTATCAAACTCACCCCCTGTGGCGACTGAACTCGCAACACGCAAGAGCGATTATTGCCCGCACGGGCAAAGCGTTCGGGATTCGGCCACAACACCTCAAAATGCACGCCGTCCCACTGCCACCGCTGTCCCGCTCGACAGCGCTTCATCCGCGCAGCACCTAGACGCTCGACCTCTCCGCTATAGACGGCACTGACTGCGACACCCTCCAAAAAGGGCTTTAAAGCGCCGCTGTGATCACTGTCGCCATGGGAGACGATCAAGCGATCGACGCGGCCGATGCCCTCGTGTTTCAGCCAGGGCTGCACCACTGCTTCGGCGGTATTAAACCCCGAGGGAAAGCGCGGCCCAAGATCAAAAACCAGAGTGTGATGCCGCGTTGTCACCACAGTGGCCAAGCCCTGCCCCACATCTAACTGGCTCACACGATAGTGCCCCTGTTCGAGGCTGGGCGGCTGTTCGAGTAACACGGCCAAACCCGCCAAGAGCGCCAAAAATCGAATCGCTACCGTCCAACTGCGAGCCAACGGCCGCCAGTGCCACAACACAAAAAACAACAGCGCGCTGAGTAGTGCCGCCTGCTGCCAATGAATCGCCGCTTGACTGGCCTGTGCCAAAGGCTGATCTGCCACCCACGCCATAGCGCCGTGCAACGCCCTCACCCCCTCGTCGGCCAGTGGCAGAATGGCCTGAGTCGCGGCTGGCCACAGCCAAGACAAAAGGCCAATCAAACATGCCAACGGTAGAATGAGTAAGGCCGTAAGCGGAATTAACACGATATTAGACAGCGCCCCTAGTACCGCGCCCTGCCCAAACCACAATTGGGTAATCGGCCACAGACACAGCGGCAACACACACTGCATCGCTAGCGTCTTCTGCCAACGCGGCCAATGCCGTGGCAAACGCGATAAGATGATTAAAATCCACGCAACAGCGGCAAACGACAGCCACAAACCCGCAGAAAACACAGACATTGGCTGCAATAGCAACAGCGCCACGAGAGCTGCCGCCCAAGCGTTTAAACTGCTCGCTGAGCGCCGCAAACACTGCGCTAACACCAACAGTGACAGCATCACAAAGGCGCGCTGGGTGGGTAGAGTCCACGCCGCCAAGCTGGCGTAGGCAGCCGCGCTCAGCCAAGCAATCAACCAATAGCCAACAATCGGCGAAACGCCCGCCAATGAGAGAGACAAGCGCTGAACCACTTTCGACTCGGGATATCGGCGCCGCGCTAGCGTCAGCCCTCCAATAGCCATGTAGAGCGCACTCTTGGCCAGCCAAAACCCCATGGCCGCCGCCATACCCACATGCAATCCCGAAATAGCCAACAAGTGCGCCGTGCCGGTATCGATAAAGGCCTGCTGTAAATCCTCATCGAGACGATCCCTGACTCCCAGCACCAGCGCCGCCGACAAAGCCGCCGCCTGCCCCTCAAAGGCGGATAAAGAGTGCCAGAGGCGTTCGCGCACACCTCTGCCCCCTGCCTCTAGGCGTCGAGCCTCCCCTCGGATATAGCCTTTGCCTTGAATGCCTTTCGAGACCAGCCAGCGCTGATAATCAAAGCCGCCTGGGTTTAAAAAGCCGTGGGGGCGTTTTAGCCGAACGCGAAATTGCCACACATCGCCAGCTCTGGGGCGCGCCTGTGACGGAGGCTGCCCGTCGCGGCTGCGCCGATACCAGTTGAGTCGAATGCGTTTTAAATCATTTAATGCGGCTTGAGCACTTTTCGAATCCACTGAAATTACATCGAGTGAAAAACGATAGCCAAATTCCGTTTTTTGGGGGATGTCACTAATGCGGCCCTGTAACAAAAAATCGCGCTGTTCCCACGCTTGGGGCAACAACCCCGACTGATAGCGCGACAAGGCGTTATCCGCCACTACTGCGCCGACCCCAAACGCCAGTAAAAACACCGATACCGACCTCAGCAGCCGCCAGCGCGCAATCAATTGTCGCGGCGATTGTTGTAGGCGGATTACTAAGAGGACAGTAGTGAGTAAAACGACAACCGACGCCGCCCATAGTGTCGAGCCACTAAGCTGCAAACTGCGCGCAAGCGCGCTAGCCGTCACCGGCCACCAAAAATAAGAACAAAGGCCCAAGAAAAAGGCCATCGCCGCTATGAGCATTCCCTGCTCTCCTTTATAATCTGCCGCAATAATAACGGCGGTTTCCTTATCAGGCTGTAAGCCTGAGCACGCAATGGGTTTTCAGCAGCCAGTTACGGGCTTACGCAACCTTCACTCTAGCCGCTAGACGACTGAGAATAAAATGTCGCTAAAACATCACTTACAACGCTGGCTCCCCAACCCCGAGAAGCTGAAACAGGACCGACGCCTCAAGATTCTGGGCGAGTGGCTGCACGACCCCAACATCTGGCACATCAACCGCAACTCCGTATGCGGCGCCGTGGCCATCGGCTTTGGTTTTGCCTGGATGCCCATCCCGGCGCAAATGCTGCTGGCCAGCATCGCCGCAATCTACTGGCGCAAAAATCTACCGCTGGCCTTTGTCTCCACTTGGATCACCAACCCGATCACCATGGGGCCAATGTTCTATTTTGCCTACTGGCTCGGCACGTTATTTTTAGACACGCCCGCCATGCATTTGGAAATCGAACTCAGTTTAGATTGGGTGTTTACCGAATTGGGCGCTCGCTGGCGACCTTTCTTCTTGGGTTGCGCGATTCTCTCCGTGTTCTCTAGCGCGATCGGCTACTTTGGCATGCAGCTCATGTGGCGCTACCACGTTCTCACCAAACTCAAAAAGCGCCGTCAAGCTCGCCTAGAAGCCCGCCAGCGACGCAGAGCCGAGCAACACAACAACGACCATTAAGCGCTATTTCGCCACTAATCTGCTGCTACTCAGAGAGAACGCCCGTGTCGAGGCGCAAGGTGCGATCGAGGCGGCTGGCGAGCGCTTCATCATGGGTAACCACAATAAAGCTGGTGTTTTTCTCTCGCTGTAGTTGCATCAGCACCTCGAACACGCCATCGGCGGTCTGCCGATCGAGATTGCCGGTGGGCTCATCCGCCAGCACGCAGCTGGGTTCGGTCACCAGCGCCCGAGCAATCGCGGCGCGTTGGCGCTCGCCACCAGACAACTCACCGGGCTTGTGAGACAAGCGATGGCCTAGACCCACCTGCTCCAGCAGCTCCTGCGCTTTAGACGTCGCACTGGCCACGCTCTCTTTGCGAATCAGCAAGGGCATAGCGACATTTTCCTCGGCGCTAAACTCGGGCAGCAAATGATGAAACTGATAGACAAAGCCCAAGTGCCGATTGCGCCAGCGCCCGAGCGCCGTGGCGCCCAAGTTGGATAAATCCGTTCCCGCTACCGCCACTGAGCCGCGAGTGGGCGCATCCAAGCCGCCCAGCAGCTGCAACAAAGTCGACTTACCCGACCCCGAAGCGCCCACAATTGCCACACTCTGGCCAGCGGGCACCGACAAATCGACGCCCTTCAATACGGGCGTGCGCACGCCGTCTTCGTAATCTTTATACAGCGACTGACAGTGCAGCACCGGTGAGCCGTGTAAATCACTCATAACGCAGTGCCTCCGCCGGTTGCACGCGAGCTGCCCGCCAAGCGGGGTACAGCGTCGCAAGTATCGAGACTAAAAAGGCAAAACCGCCCGCCATAAACACATTGGGCCAGCGCAACTCCGAAGGCAAATCGGAAATGTAGTAGACATCGGGCGCCAAAAATTTGAATTGAAATAGCTGTTCCACGTAGGCGATGACATCGCCGATATAGGCCCCCGACAGAGCGCCCGTCACCATGCCAATCAGTGTGCCCAACACACCCACCATGGTGCCCTGAATAATAAAGACCTTCATAATGCTGCGCGGCGAAGCGCCCAGCGTGCGCAGAATCGCAATATCCGATTGCTTATCCGTAACCACCATGATCAGCGTGGAAATAATGTTAAACGCCGCCACCGCGACAATGAGCGTGAGAATAATAAACATCACGCGGCGCTCTGTTTTAATGGCTTTAAAGAAGTTGGCGTGGCGCTGTGTCCAATCGCTCACCCAGTATTGCTCACCCACCTCATTGGCCACTTCCTCGCCGATGCGTCCCGCTTCGAACATATCCGTGAGCTTTAGGCGCACACCCGTAACACCACCCTCGGGCATGCGCATCAGCTTGCCGGCATCGGCGGCATGCAAAAACACCAAGCCACTGTCGTACTCATTCATGCCAAGCTCAAACACACCCGTCAGCGTGAATGTCTTTAATCGGGGAATAAAGCCCGCCGCCGTGATATTGGTTTGCGGAGACACCACCGTCACTTTATCGAACAACCTCAGGCGCAGCGCGCGCGCCAACTCAGACCCCAGCACGATGTTCCACTCCCCCGCTTTGAGGGAATCAAAGGAGCCGACGACCATTTTGTCTTCGACATCGGCCACTTTGCGCTCTTGTTGCGGAAGTACACCGCGGGCAATGGCACCGTTGACCTCGCCGCCTTTGAGCAGCATCAACTGGCTCTCGACATAGGGCGCCGCACCGATGACTTCAGGATGCGTCTCCGCCTGCTGGATCACGCTGTCCCAATCGCGCATGGCGCCGTTGTAGGCGCTGATGGTGGCGTGGGAGGTCATACCTAAAATGCGTTCGCGCAACTCGGACTCAAAGCCATTCATCACCGAAATCACAGTGATCAAGGCCCAAACACCCAAGGCGATACCGAGTATCGATATCAAGGAGATAAACGATATGAAATGGTTGCGGCGCTTGGCGCGGGTATAGCGCAGGCCAATAAATAATTCGAAAGGCTGAAACATGGGCGGCGATTACATCACAACTGGCTTAAAAGCGCACCAACCCGATTCAATTTAACAAGCCCCCTCCCACAGCGTTTTACGCTAAATCCATCCTAACTTGTGGGAGGCCTGCCCCCGGGCCGACGAACGCAGTGACGCAATCTGCCCATCGAATACGCCAACAGATTGCCGCGTCGGCTGCGCCTCCTCGCAACGACGCGTTTTAAGCCGTGCCTACTTTAAAAAACGAGTCATTCCCGCGCAGGCGGGAATCCAGCGTCTTTGAGTGAGTGGGGTCGTAAAGCCACTGGGCTCCCGCCTGCGCGGGAGCGACGGTGGAGGGTGCGGCGCGTAGAAGAGCGCCTTTATGCCCTTGAGTGCTTGGCCTGATCCTGTGACGGTGACACGCTACGCGAATCCATCCCAACTTGTGGGAGGCGCCTTTATGCCCTTGGGTGCCCGGGCCGACGAACGCAGTGACGCAAAGAGAAATAACCTAAGTCGCCACATCCATCGGCAAGCTGCGCACCACTGAAATACCACGGGGCGACACATCGCAGCCCACCGCCATCACCTCGACGCCTCTGTCGATGGCCTCGGCCAGTGTTTTTGCGTAATCGGGGTCGAACTCCGGCGCCACGCGGATGCGATCACAGTCGCCGCGCTGCACGACAAACAGCATCGCCACATCCACACCTTCGGCCTTGAGCGCCATCAACGCTTCGAGATGTCGCCGCCCACGCTGCGTGACCGCATCGGGAAACAAGGCCACACCGGGCTCCTTGCTGGCCGTGACACTTTTCACTTCTACATAGCACTGCCTGCCACTCTCTGAGTGTGCCAGCAAAAAGTCGAGGCGCGAATCCGCGACGGACACTTCGCGGCGCCAAGACCAGCCCGCCTCTGCAAAGCGCTCAATAGCACCTTGCGCGAGCGCCTCTTCAACAAGGGCGTTGGCATAGGCCGAGTAGATGCCCACCCACTGGCCGCCATCAGAGGCCAGCTCCCAGCGGTAGTCGAGTTTTCGCTTCGGCGAGGGCCGATGGCTCAGAACCACAGCGCTCCCCTCCTTCTGGCAGCCCAGCATGCCGCCCGTGTTGGGACAGTGAGCGGTCACGCGCTCGCCACTTTCTAGCTCGACATCGGCGAGAAAGCGTTTGTAGCGCCTCAGTAAAGTGCCATGTTTTAGGGGAGCGTCAAACTTCATCAAGAACTTCCAAAAAATCAATCAACTACTATGCTTTCTTAAAGTGAAAGGCCTTGATATAGTTTGCTCATTCAGGACTTGATAAGGCCGCACCACTTGGGGGAATTGCGCCATGGTAACAAGAAAAAGTGCTCTACGAACCGCTCTACTCAGCGCCGTTATCGGATTGACCAGCGGCGGCTTAGCTCACGCTGAACTGCCCACAGCGGGTACAACAATGGATGCAGTGCGCGGCGAGTTTGGCGAGCCCAACGACACCACGCTGCCCATTGGCCAGCCCGAGATCACGCGCTGGGTCTACGAAAGTTTTAACGTGGTGTTTGAAAACGATCGCGTCGTCGAGGCGTTTCCGCGCATCGAATCGGTGGAAAAGCGCAGCCATTCGGAAATTCCCGAGCGCCCCGAGTTCACGCAAAAAATCGATCAAAGCATCAACAAACCCAGCGCCGCCACGACCGCGCCGACCACCTCGGTTGAAGCCACTTCTGACAGCTTTGAGCAAAAAGTAGAAGTCAAACAGGCGGACGAAGCGGCAGCGGCCGTTGACGCACCCGAAGCGGTCACCTCATCTCAGTGAATCGCGGTGTTCCCGCAGAGTGGCAGCCCCAAAGCGGGCTGATGCTAACTTGGCCCCACGATATCGAATTGTGGGGCCAAGCGCTTTACCAAGCGGTTGAAGATAGCCTGCGGCATGTCGTCGCCCTAACCGCCCCCCAACAAACCGTCATCATTGCCTGCAACGATGCTGAACTCGTCGGCCGCCTCGCCATCGAACTCGGCACGATCCAAGGCGATTTGCGCTTTTTGTACGCCCCCAGCAACGATATTTGGGCTCGTGACCACGGCCCCATTAGCTGCCAAAGCGACAGCGGCAGTCACTTTCTCGACTTTCAATTTAACGGCTGGGGCAAAAAATACGACTACCAACTCGACAACCGCATTACCGCCAATCTCGAAGAACAGTGCGTATTTCAGGGCGAGTTAGTCGCCCGCAATTTTGTTCTCGAGGGTGGCAGCATCGATTCCGACGGCCAGGGCACACTGCTGACAACAGCCAGCTGCTTGCTGCACCCCGAGCGCAACCCCGACTATCAGCGCAGTGAAATCGAATCTTATTTAAAGCGGCACCTGCACGCCGAGCGCCTACTCTGGCTTGAACACGGCTATTTGGCGGGAGATGACACCGATGGCCACATCGACAACCTCGCGCGCTTCGCCAGCGCCGAGCATATCCTCTACACCGCCTGCAACGATCCGCAAGACGAGCACTATATCGCCCTGACTCAAATGCGCGAAGAGCTCGAAAAGCTGACCACCTTGTCAGGCCAGCCCTACCAACTTACCCCTTTGCCTCTGCCCGCCGCACAGAGAGATGCCGAGGGTCGTCGACTGCCCGCCAGTTACGCCAACTTTCTGGTTACCAACCAGCATGTCTTCGTACCACAGTTTAACGACCCGCAAGACCGGCATGCCCTCGACGTACTCGCCGAGTGTTTTCCCGAACGACAAATCGAAGCCGTCGACGGTCGCGCACTGATTCACCAAGGCGGCGGCCTGCACTGCGCCAGCATGAATTTGTTTGCCGCCGTCACCCAGTGACGCCACCCCGTCATTCCAGATTTGAGCTAGAATCTCCATAGCAGGGCCTCGGTCGGGAGGTCTTGAAGCTTCCGCTCCTACTCACGCCCCTTGCCTACAATCCCTGTAGGCAAAGTAATCTGCTCATCGAAGAAACCAAACAGATTGCCACGTCGGCGGCGCCTTCTCGCAGCAATGATGGCAACCTACCGTGGGTCGGGCAAGCTCTTGTGGCTTCGGTTTAATGTCGGGCTGAAGCCCGACCCACGGCGTGTGGGGGGGGAGTAAGGTCGGCTCGAGCATCCAAGGGCATAAAGGCACCCCTCCCACAGCCAACAGTCGGGGCGGAAGCCCCCTGCCACAAGCACCTGTGATAAACTTCGTTCACACCTTACACAGAACTACAAAGCACTTTAAATAAAATGCCTAAGATATTGATTTTAAATGATTCAGTTTATGGTAGCGCCTTCGATTTAGGCGACCGCATCACAGAAGTGCTTGCCGACAAAGGCCACTCCATCACACGAGAAAAGGCCCCTACAGATGACACGCTGCGCCAGTCCGAATTCGACGCCGTGCTGGCCATTACCTCGACCACAGGCAGCGGCGACTTGCCCGAAAACCTGACCCAATTCTGGTTGCAATGCCAAGAGACCTTTCCCGTTATTACCGGAAAGCCCTACGGCGTAATTGCTCTAGGCGACAGCTCCTATCCCGAATTTTGTGGCAGTGCCGACAAACTCGACACACTGTTTCAAGAGTTGGCGGGCACCCGTGTTAGCGAGCCCTGCCGCATTGACGCCCTAGAAACCCCCGATCCCAGTGAACCCGCCCTCGAATGGCTGCAAGAGTGGCTGGCGCTGTCTGGTCTGTAACCCCCTCATTTAACACAGCGGCCACAGAGAGCACAGAGCTTTTAGTCTTAAAGTTCGTAATATTTCATCTTGCTCATCCAAGTAGCCTCTTGTCGCAAGCGATGATAAGCCTTTTTATATTTTTCTGAAAAATAGTCTGCCAGCACATCACTTTGCGCCCCTTCAAGCAAATTCACTCTCGGCATGACTACATTTTCTCTTCCATGCTTTTCATGTCCTTTAGAGGGTTTATGCCCTTGAGAGCACTGTAGCTAACACGCCTAATCGCCTTTATAATCCACCGCCCGAGGAGACACTGTGAAAGTTGCTGTCGTACAAGCTGCTGCACGCGAGACGCCGAAGGCCATGTTGGCCTATTTGGAGGCCGAGTTGCGTCTAGCCGCTGCGGATGGCGCCAAACTGGTGGTCTTCCAAGAGTTGCACAACACGCCCTATTTTTGCTGCGAGCTCGACCCCGCACACTTCGATTTAGCCGAGCCCATTCCCGGCCCTAGTACTCAATTTTTAGGCGCGCTGGCCAAGGAGTTGAATCTAGTCATTGTGGCATCCTTGTTCGAGCGTCGCGCCGCTGGCCTCTTTCACAACACCGCCGTGGTTTTAGATCAGCGTGGCAACATCGCGGGGCGCTTTCGCAAAATGCACATCCCCCACGATCCGGGCTTCGAAGAAAAATACTACTTCACCCCCGGCGACGCCCGCGAGGATGGCTTTGAGCCCATCGCCATTGAAATCGATGGACGCCCCATCAAACTGGGTTTGCTGGTCTGCTGGGATCAGTGGTATCCCGAGGCGGCTCGCATCATGGCACTCAAAGGGGCGGACCTATTGATCTACCCCACCGCCATCGGCTGGGACCCCGAAGACACTCAAAGCGAGCAGCAGCGGCAACTGCACGCTTGGCTCACCATTCAACGCAGCCACGCCGTGGCCAACGGTTTGCCTGTGGTCAGCGCCAATCGCGTGGGTTTTGAGCGCGGCGGAAAAGCCACCACGGCGGGCACCCAGTTTTGGGGGCACAGCTTTATCTGCGACAGCTTGGGGCAGGATCTCGCCATTGCCGCCCACCAGGACGAGGCGCGCCTGATCGGCGACATCGACCTCGATGCCAGCGAGCGCGATCGCCGCATCTGGCCCTTTTTGCGCGACCGCCGCGTCGACGCCTACGACGACATTCTCAAACGCTTTAACGACTGAGCCAGACTCAGCCCTCTCACTTTCGGCCGTATTATGACGCAACAGCTACTGACGCTTCCCCATCTTCCCCAGCACGCGGGAACGCACTTCCAGTGGGGCCAGCTCTACGGTAACAGCATGGCGCTGGCTATTGCCCAAGCCGCATCGCAACACAAAGGCTTGAGCGTCGTCATCGCCGACAGTCCGCAGCAAGCCTGGCAACTCGAACAAGCCATTCGCTTTTTCTATCGAGCCGAACGCCTAGGGGACGAGTCCGAGGCGCCCGTACTGCACTTTCCCGACTGGGAAACCCTGCCCTACGATGTGTTCTCGCCGCACCAGGATATTATCTCTGAGCGCCTCAGCACGCTCTACCAACTGCCGCGCCTCCAGCGCGGCTTGCTGATTATTCCAGCCACTAGCCTGCTCCAGCGCATCGGCCCCGTGGACTACATCGAACAACAGGCTTTCGTCGCCTCTGTGGGCGACACCGTCGATCTCAACCAGCTGCGCCAGCGCCTAGAGCAAGCGGGCTATCAATGCGTGTCGCAAGTGATGGAGCACGGTGAATTCGCCGTGCGCGGCGCCCTGCTCGACCTCTTCCCCATGGGACAGGCCCAGCCCTTTCGCATCGACTTATTCGACGACGAAATCGAAACCATCCGCACGTTCGACCCCGAGACCCAGCGATCCACCGGCCAGCACCAGCACATCAACTTACTACCCGCGCGGGAGTTCCCCTTTAATCCCAGCGCGATTGACGATTTCCGCAGCGCGTGGCGCGAGCGCTTTGAGGGCGACCCCCAAAACGCACTGATCTATCGCAATATCTCTGAGGGCCAACTGCCGTCGGGCATCGAATACTATCTGCCCCTGTTTTTTGAGCGCACCGCAACACTGTTCGACTATCTGCCGGAGAACGCGCTGCTGTTCTGTGCGGGGCAGTTTGAAAGCGCGGCGGAACACTTTTGGCAGCAGCTCGACCACCGCTACGAGCAGCGACGCCACAATACCGAGCGCCCACTACTCAGCCCGCAAGAGCTGTTTATCGAACCCGAGGCGCTGACTCAGGGCATTGCCGCCTTTCCCCGTATCAGCTTGCAGGCCGTCGAACTCACCGATGGCGAGCAGCGCCACAATTTTCAAACGCGCCAGCCGCCGCGCTTGCAGCTCGAATCCCGCGCCGAGACGCCCAGCGAGCGCCTGCGACAACATATTGACCAGTGCCGCCGCGACAACCGCCCGCTCCTCTTTGTGGCCGAATCCGCCGGGCGCCGCGAAGGGCTGAGCGAGCTGTTGCGCGACCTAGGTTATATCGCTCACAGCTTGCAAAGCTGGGACGAACTCGACGCCGCACAGCATCCGATTTCGATCAGCGTCGCGCCGCTGGACAAAGGACTAGAGCTGCCCAACTTGTCCATCGTCTGCGAGCAGCAAATTTACGGCGAGCGCGCCGCACAAAAGCGCCGCCGCAAGCGCAGTGGTCAGCGCGACGCCGAGGCCATTATCAACAGCTTGGCCGATCTCAGCATCGGCGCCCCCGTCGTGCACGAACACAGCGGCGTCGGGCGCTACCTCGGTTTGCAAACCCTCACCATGGGTGAAATCGAGCAAGAGTTTTTAACCCTGGAGTACGCCAACGAAGACAAGCTCTACGTGCCTGTCAGCGATCTGCACTTAGTCACGCGCTTCTCTGGCGCGTCTCCCGAGTCGGCCCCGCTACACAAACTCGGCTCGGACACCTGGGGCAAGCAAAAGGCCCGAGCTGCCAAGCAGGCCCGGGATGTCGCCGCCGAGCTGCTGGCCATTCACGCCCGCCGCGCCGCGCGGCAGGGTCGCAGCTTCCAAATTCCACAGCCCGAATACAATTTGTTCGCCAGCGACTTCCCATTTGAGGAGACGCCCGACCAGCTCAATGCGATTGAGGCCGTGCTCGACGACCTAGTCAAAATCCAGCCCATGGATCGCGTCGTCTGCGGCGATGTCGGCTTTGGCAAAACTGAAGTCGCGCTGCGCGCCGCCTTTGTCGCCGCCATGAATCAAAAGCAGGTGTGCATATTGGTGCCCACCACCCTGCTCGCCCAGCAGCACTTCCAGAACTTTAGCGATCGGCTGGCCGACTGGCCCATCCGCGTCGAGTCGCTGTCGCGCTTTGGCAGTAAAAAGCAGCAGGACGCCGTGATTGCCGACATGGCCGAGGGCAAGGTCGACATTGTGATTGGCACACACAAGCTGCTGCAAAGCGATATCCGCTTCAAGGAGCTCGGCTTGGTTATTATCGACGAAGAGCAGCGCTTTGGCGTGCGCCACAAAGAGAAAATGAAGCAACTGCGCTCTGAAGTAGACATTTTAACGCTCACCGCAACGCCCATTCCGCGCACGCTCAATATGGCCATGTCGGGCCTGCGCGACCTTTCCATCATCGCCACGCCGCCCCAGCGGCGCACCGGCGTGAAAACCTTTATCAACGAGTGGAACGACGAGCTGATCCGCGAGGCCTGCCAGCGCGAGCTCTCGCGCGGCGGTCAGGTCTACTTCGTGCACAACAAAGTCGAAAACATTCAAAAAATTGCCGCCCAGATTGAAGACATCGTCCCCGAGGCGCGCACAGCGGTCGCCCACGGGCAGATGTCCGAGCGCGAACTGGAACAGGTGATGCTGGATTTCTACCACCAGCGCGTTAATTTGCTGGTCTGCACCACCATTATCGAAAGCGGCATCGACGTGCCCACCGCCAACACCATTATTATCAATCGCGCCGACCGCTTTGGCCTGGCCCAGCTCCACCAAATGCGCGGCCGCGTGGGTCGCTCGCACCACCGCGCCTACGCCTATTTAATGGCGCCGCCCGAGAAAGCCATGACCCCCGACGCCGCCAAGCGCCTAGAGGCCATCGAATCGCTAGAGGACTTGGGCGCCGGCTTCACCCTCGCCACCCACGACCTCGAAATTCGCGGTGCGGGCGAGCTACTCGGCGCCGAGCAGAGCGGCCAAATACAAGAAGTGGGCTTTACCCTGTACACGGAAATGCTCGACCGCGCCGTTAAGGCCTTTAAAAACGGCGAGGAGTTCGACGCCGAACTGCCCACCGACAGCGGTCCCACCATCGACCTCGGCATCCCCGCTCTACTGCCCTCGGACTTTGTGCCCGACGTCCACATGCGCTTGATGCTCTACAAGCGCATTGCCGGCGCCGAAGATGCCGAGGCACTCAAAGACATTCAAGTCGAACTCATCGACCGCTTCGGCCTGCTGCCAGACGCCGCCAAAAACCTCATGGCCGTAAGCGACTTTAAGCTACAGGCCAAACGCCTAGGCTTAACCAAAATTGACGCCGGCCGAAAAGGCGGTCGTGTAGAGTTTGCCAAGAACACCCATGTGGAGCCGGTTACTTTGATTCAGATGATTCAAAAGCACCCCGTGATCTACAAATTCGCCGGTGCCGATGTGCTGCGATTTAACGCCGAACTCGACACCGATCAGGAGCGACTCGAATTCGTTTCTGATATGCTTCAAGACTTTATTTCAGACGCAGTTGCCTAATGTCGTTTCGCTACGCTTTGATTGCCGTTTCCGTACTGCTCAGCGCTGGGGCTATGCCACAAGCCGCCCAGGCCAGTGGCGACGTGTACGATGTCGAAGTGGTCGTGTTCAAACACGCCCGCGGCGAGTACTTTGACTCCGAGCGCTGGCCCTCTGAGCCCGGTTTCCCATCGCTGGAATCGGCCATCGACTTTAGTGATAGCAGCGATGACGCCGTCGACATCCCCAGGGGCTACACACAGGGCAGCCATGTCGCCAATCAGCTCAGCGGCATTGTCGACACACTCGAGAAGTCGAGCCGCTACGGCGTGCTCAGCTACCAGCGCTGGCGCCAGCCCGGCGTCTCGCTAGAGGAAACCCACCCGATTCGCATCGCCACGGCCGAGAGCTTTCCGCCCTCCACGGCGGAGAGCCTGCCCCAGTTTTTTGCCACCGAGGGCGAAATTGAAGAGGCGCAGCAAGCGCTGAGAGTTCTCGACGGCACTATCACCATCGAGCGCTCGCGCTTTTTGCACATCCACGCCGATTTGAGCTATCGCGCCCCTGTAGAGACCTACTCCGTCCAGGGCACTGGCGCCCAAGGCGAGGTTAACGGCAGCGAGAAAAAACAACGACTACTGCAAAATCCAACCGAAAACAGTTACATTCAGAGCTTTCGCCTGCAACAACAACGCAAAACGCGCAGCGAAGAGATACAATTTTTGGATCATCCGCTCTTTGGAGTGATCGTCCTAATCACGCCCGTAGAGGGCGGGTAAACGCTAAATCAGAGGTAAACAATGAAAAATCCATGGGGGAAAACGGCCATCACTGTCGGTGTGGTCAGCTTGCTATTAAGCGGATGTTCGACGCTAAGGGACTTCTATCTCGATCGCCCCGACGACGTCGCGCGCCAGCCCAATCACCTAATGCCCACCAAGCAGATGCTGGGCTTAAAAGGGCCCGTTAAATCGGTCACCTATCAGATGACGCGCCCGGACTTTACCGGCCAGCCCGTCGCCAACGAAGTACACCTTGAGTTCAACCAGCTGGGCTACATTACCGATATTGAAGGCAAGGAAGAAAGCTTGTCGAAATACGGCCAACTGCGCCACTGGGATTTACCCGCCAATACTGAAATTCGCTATCAAGACAACGACATTCTCGATGGCATCGAAGACGGCGGCGCCGATCCGCGCTATTCCTTCAAAGGCGAGCCCCACCACTACGGCGACAATTCAAACAACCTAAAAGGCTTTTACATCGACCACGTAAAAGATGCGGGAACCAGTGCCGAGAAAAAATACCGCACACTCGAGTACTACTTGTACGCGGGGCCGCGCTACATGGCACTCAAACGCGACAACCGCGAGCCCGATGTCACCGAGGCGCGCATTTTTGAGTTCGACACAGAAAACCGTCTGGTAAAAATCTTCTCCCACGAAGACAACTACCCCGTGGAAGAAGGCAACCGAGCCGCCTACGACGCCATGTCGAAACCCGGCGAATACCGTTTCTCGCTAGAAAAAGAGTTCGACTACGACTTTAAAGGCCGCCTCGTGCGCGTGATGGACACCAAAAACCTCGGCCGCTACAAAACCGAGTGGCGCTACACCTACATCATCAACACGGACTTCCCCAACCTCGTCTCAAGCTACGACGACGAAGGCAACCCCATGCACAGTTTGGAATACTTGGATTACCAAAAAGATGCCTACGACAACTGGGTAGAGCGCACCGTCAACAGCCGCAGCGGCCAAGGCAACCTCAACGGCAACGACAAACGCATCATCACCTACTACCAAGTAGAAGACTAAGCCTGCATATCTTGGTGATTAGCCACAGAGAACACCAAGGCTTTAACAGCAAACAGCCTAGGCTAATAGTCAACATCAAACGCCCTCTCCCATCACGGGAGAGGCTAAATCCCAACATCCCCGCTATTTATCCAGAGGCGCCGAAAAACACACACTTCGCGGGAGAAACTGAAAGCCACACACTCCCTCTCCCTTGACGGGAGAGGGTGAAAACCCACTCTCTCCTGTTGAAATATCAGAAAGCCAAACGAACGGAATGCTCTTTCAGCCAATCCTTGTGAGACTGATAGTCACCGGCCACCAGCCTCAATTGATCCCAAAAAGCCTGGGAGTGATTGTGGTGAAGCAGGTGGCACAGTTCGTGGAGCACCACATAGTCCACCACCGAATTGGGTGCCATCATAATGCGCCAGTTAAACTCCAGGCTCCCCTTTGCGGTGCAACTGCCCCAGCGCGAACGGAAACTTTTAATGGCTACGCCAGCGGGCTCAACGCCCACCCGGGGCGCAAAGCGCCGCACCTTGTCTGTCAATTTGATATCGGCCTGACGCTTGTACCAGCGAATCAAGGCGTTTCGAATAATGTGAGGTTGCTCAGTGCCTTGCGGGACCGTCACCAGCAAACGGCCGGCTGACAATTTAACCGGAGCGTAGGGGCCGCGAACCACCTTCAGGCGGTAGTGCCGCCCCAAGTAGGCAAAGGCCTCTCCGGAGACCATGCGCTTTTCCGTCACCGGCGCCTGTTCCTGGTGAAGTGCCATTTTCCGTTTGATCCAGCGGCGTTTTTCCCGGATCAATTCGTTTATGCGCGCTTCCGTGGTATTCCTTGGCACCACCACTGAGACCGCCCCCTCTTCCACGCGAATGTCGGCGGTTTTTTTGCGGTCGGTGCGCAATACCTCGACGATAAAACCGTTTCCGTCCAGATATTCAGACTTCTTTTCCACCATCATGAGTCAAACTTGGTTCTGGCCAAATCCATAAAGCGGTCCTGTACCGCCCGGACAATGGCTCTGTCGCCAAAGGAACAATCGAGAATGGCCCGCTTGATAGCCTTTTTCATGCGCTTGATTTCCACCGACTTCTTGAAGAAGTCGACAATTTGCGTGGCTTCCTCAAACATCTCCACCAGGACTCGTGTGGTGTCCCTGATTTCTTCATGTACCGGGCCGCTGACAATGGCGTCACCACTGTGCTGGGTCACTTCCGCCATCAGAATGTTGTAAAAAGCGTATTCGGTTTCGCTCAGCCCCAAATCGTCTGCGGCTTGTTTGTGGCCGGTCTCGAGGTCGCTGACCATTTCCAGCAGCAATTCAAGCTGTTGTTCCCATTTGCCGTTGGTGCGTTCGATAATCTCGCGCAAGCGCAAGCTCAGGGATTTATAAAACTCGGGGTCCTCGTCCAGCTTCACCGTAATATGATGCTTGATGGCACTCTCGATTTCGGACGCTCTCGACTCGGGCGATTGAATGCTCTCCACCGCCTCGCGGAAGTGGGCGTCCATCAAATCGACCGGCGGAATCCTGGGATCAACCCCGGTGCTGATAATGTGTTCTTCCACCAGGCGCCGCACCTTTTCGCCGGCGCCGGCAATGCTCAGGCCGAGATCGCGGTAGCGGTTGCGGGCGGCGTTTTGCACCTTGCCCCACAAGCGCAGGTCCGGAATAAACGGCTTGGCTGCCGCATCGGGCAGGATGACATCCATCTGTTTGGCAAAACGCTCAAAGGCCAGCTCAAACTGTTGCCGGATGTCCTCGTCCTTGAGAAACAGCACATAGTCGTCCACATCATCGCCTTTCACCGGCTCCAGAATCTTGGCAACACGGGTGTGAGTGGCCTCAAGCCGAGGAATTTCGTCTTTCAGACTGTAGTAAGTGCCCTCCACATCCTCGCTGCTGTATTTGTCGAGAGCGTCCGTCAGGTGGTCCGATAGCCCGTAGTAATCCACCACATAGCCGGCCTGTTTGCCCTTGTAGGTACGGTTCACCCGGGCAATGGCCTGCATCAGCGTGTGGTCTTTCAGGTTGCGGTCGATGTACATAACCTGGGCAATGGGGGCGTCGAACCCTGTCAGCAGCATGTCCTTTACAATCAAGAACGCCGTGGGGTCTTCGTCCAGAGGCTTTTTAAAGTGGGCAATGGCCTTTTTTTGAGTTTGCTTGTCGGTGAACTTGGCCAGATAAGGCGGGTCGTTGTGACTGCCCGAAATCACCACTTCGGAGGGCGGCGCCTCCAGTTCATCCAGCGTTTTCTTATAGAGCGTGGCGGCGTAGCGGCTGCCCACCACAATCATGGCTTTAAAGCCGTTGGGCTGGATGTGTTCGCGGTAGTGTCCCAGCAAATCAATACACACCCAGCGAATGCGGGCGGGGGCCTCGCGCACGGCGCGCTCCACACCGTATTTCTTGCGAATCTCGCGCTTTTGTTCATCGCTATAGCCTTTGAAGTACGCTTCAAACAGTGCATCCAGCGATTCTCCGGCGACATCGGTTTTTACCTGTCGGCCCTCGTAGATAATTCGAACCGTGGCGCCGTCTTCCACCGCTTCATTGATTTTGTACTGATCAATATAGCCGCCAAAGGCGTGGCCCATCTTTTGGCTTTTCAGCAAGGGCGTGCCGGTAAATCCGACTTTGGGGGCGTTGGGCAAGGCCGCGTTGATGGTGGCGGCCAAACTGCCAAACTGCGTTCGGTGCGCCTCGTCGGCCAGTACAATGATTTTCTCGCTGGGGTTCAGGTCGGTGAAGTCGCCCTGCTCTTCCGCCTCCTGAAACTTTTGCACCATGGCGGTCACAATGTCGGAAGAATCTTTAGACAGCAGTTCTTTCAGTTTCGCCACCGAGCCGGCGTTATGGATGGTTTCTTCCTGAGCGCCGCGAAATGTCTGGGACAGCTGGCTGTCGAGCTGGGTGCGGTCGGTGACAAACACCAGCTTGTACTGTTTCAGCTCCGGGTCCCGGCGCATTTTGACCGCCAACATCACCATGGTCAGTGACTTGCCCGAACCCTGGGTGTGCCACACCACGCCGGAACGCTCTTTGCGGTTGCTACCGGTTTTCAGGCGCTCAATCACCTTGTTCACCGCCCGGTACTGCTGGTAGCGCGCCACCTTCTTGATCACACGCCCCTCTTCGGCTTCAAACACCGTGAAGTTGCGGATCACATCCAGTAAGTGCTCCGGCGTTAGCAGACCGGCCAGTAAGCGCTCCTGAGCCGTGGGCGCGTTTTCCCCCAGCATCAGGCCGGCGTCTTTCTGAAGTTGGGTGAAATACTCGCTGTTGCCGACATCGCCTAGGTTTTTATACGCCGCGTCGCCCATGGCCGGGCCACGCAGGGCCACCACCTCGGCATCCGTCATGGGATGGGCGTCTTTCCAGTCGGCGTAGTGCTGGGCCTGGGAGCTGATGGTGCCCACCCTGGCGCGGTCGCGGCAGCTGGTAATCATTAACTGGTTGTACCAGAACAGTTTTTGCGCGCCCTCCTGCTCCTCGGGGTAGCGCAGGTTGGCATAGCGGCGCAGTTGGTCGATGCCCGCCTCCAGCGGGTTGGTGGTATAGGGCGATTTGCACTCCATCACCACCAGTGGCAGCCCGTTCACAAAGCAGACCACATCGGGGATGACATTCTGGTTCAGCCCCTCCACCTTGAACTGGTTGCTGCACAAAAATTCGTTATTGGCCGGCTGGTCAAAATCGATCACCTTGACCGTTTGTCCCTTACGGCCCTTGCCCAGGTCCTGTTCCACCGACAGGTAATCTACCAACAAGCGATACAGCGCCTGGTTGTACTCCATCAACCCGGCGTGATTCGGGTGGGTGATTTCGCGCATTACTTTGCGGCGGTTTTCCTCACTGAGCCAGGGGTTCAGGCGGGTCAGCGCCGCTTCCAGTCGTTCGACCAGCACCACATCGCGAAAATAGGCGCGCTCGCCCTTCTCCGGGGCCAGGTCGGCGCCGGGCACATATTGCCAGCCCTGACGAATCAGTTGCTCAATGGCGGGGGTTTCTACTTTGTCGGCTTCGTCCTGATACACGGAGTACTCTCTATTTTTATTGCTGTGCAGCCAGCCCACACCTTACCCATAAACGCCTTGCTGCAACAGGGCTCAAGCTATGGGGGTGACCATTTCTTAATACGCTGCCTGCACTCTTGTTCTGGTAAGCGGGCGTTACTGCTCAGCATCTCCTGGAGCGCCCTAGCCAAATCCGGGGCACTCACTAATTCCAGACGGGCCAATTCATCCAGAATCCACAGTACACCCCTGATCTGAACCTTCTCTTTCTCCCCGGCTGTCCGCAGTTTTTTGTCACCCGTTACCAAAGGCCAGCCATTCTCACGGGCCAGCAAAAAACATGACACATCTGCCAAGGAGGGGTTGCTATGTTCTTGTTGCAACTCAAAGAGGGCGCCATGCTGTTCAATAGAAAACACCTCAATTTCCAGCCCGCGCTCTGTCAGGGTTCGACCAGGCGGTCTGCGCAACTCCTTATACGCAAAGTCGGATGTCACAAACCGGTACGGTAGATCAAACACCACATCCAGCAGTTCGCCGTGGTACAGATCTATCCAGACATTAGTATCAGAGACCAGTATTGCTGAAGGCATCCTGTCCTCCATCGTCTGGCTGATTCTGCATCACACGGTCTATCTGTTCCATACTGGTGTTCAGCAATTCGGCCGCGCGTGATGGAGTAATTACGCCCTCAGCCAGGGAACGAAACACCAATTGTTTCAGGCGGTACGATCTCTCTGGCAGCAAGGGCTGTGGCTCGTTGCGGCGATAGCCCTTCACAGACCATTGTTTGAAAATATTTTGATAAACATTCTGGCCCACAATTTCCAGGTCATACAAACGCCTCAATGCCGCTTGCATGGAAATACCCCATTCATGCTTAACCAGTAAAAATTCAGCCTCATAAAAGCGTTTTCTGTGGTAACCAAACGCATCAAAAACCTGCTTTTCGGGAAAAAGGAAAGCCCCGGCAAAGCGATGGCACCACCTCTCCTCTTCATTGTCTCCATGGATTGATTCGGGCATTTTCATTACCAAGTGGCCCAGCTCATGAGCCAAGTTAAAGCGCTGGCGCTCCCCGGGACGATCCTGATTACTTACAATCACGGCATCAGTGCCCTGGTTTACCACCGCACACAAGCCATCAAATTTCTCGTGGCTGTCTTCCAAACCAACCACCTTGACCCCGTTTTCTTCCAAGGTTTCGGTTAGGTTACGAATTGGGTTGTCCCCAAGGCTCCAAGATTCTCGAAGTTTATTAGCCGCTTTTTCCACATCTCGTGGATCATTCACAGGAAAATGCTCGTACCACTGACTGAAGCTGTGAACCGACTCTGATTCAAATAATCGCTCTGCGGCGAAGTAGCGCTCCAGGTGCTCGCGCACCCGCTCTTTGACCACCTCCTGCTGACGCTTGCCAAAAGCGGAGTGCTTGCGAAAGTCCACTTCACCCAGCTCTACGCTGTCGGCACGGAAAAAGTACTCGGGTTTTACCCCCAGCACATCGGCCAGTTGAATCAATCGGGTGGAGTTGGGCGCGTCCTTGCCCTTTTCGTATTTGGAAATGGCCTGCTTGGAAATGCCGCCAATTTGGTCGGCCACTTCCTGCAAAGTCATTCCCTTCAAGGCACGCGCACGACGAATGCGTTCATGCAACATGTCAGCTTCTCCTTAATTTTTTCAGGCATTTAATGTTGACTACTAATAACTTATCCACAGATTGTCAACAATTAGTTGACAACTATATATAGGTATTGATTTTTGTCAACCTTAGAAATAAAATGAATCCGTTGGATCTACAATATATTGTGGAAAACCAGAATGGCCGACACTAAAGGCGTTAAGAAAAGCCGTTTTT
>DS990600.1:0-7578 GCA_000155715.1 gamma proteobacterium HTCC5015
GTAAACGGCGACAAGAACTTGGTGGGTAAAATTGCGGGTAACGACGATGTCACCGATCACAAAGATTGGGACAACGGCGGTTTCAAAGGTTGGGAAGCGGGTATTGCCTCGCCCGATGCCTTGATTCAAGACTGGTTTAGCACTTTGGCCGACAATGCCGCCGCTGAAAACGGTGGTACAGCGCGCGACTTTGACGGTGAGCCACTGGAGGTCTATCACACAGACGACGGCCTCGATCTCAAACAACTCGTGCAAAAATTCCTGTTGGGCGCAGTGGCCTTTTCACAAGCCGCCGATGACTACCTCGACGACGACACAGAGGGCAAGGGCCTACTCGCCGAGAACACGCGCGATGAAGACAGCCCCTACACCTCGCTGGAGCACCAGTTCGACGAGGGCTTTGGCTACTTTGGCGCCGCGCGCGACTACAACGACTACACCGATGAAGAAATTGCCGGCAAAGGCGGCCGTCCCAGCTACGCCAGCGGCTACCACGACAGTAATGACGACGGCATGATCGACTTGCTGTCTGAATTCAACTTTGGCAACTCGACCAATGCGGGCAAACGCGACCTCGGTAGCACCACTGGCACCGACTACAGCAAAGGCGCCTTCGATGCCTTTTTGGCCGGCCGCGCCATCATCAGCAACGCCGAAGGCGAGTTGTCTGACAGCGAGCTCGACGCACTGCGCGAACAACGCGACCTCATCCTAGACAACTGGGAAAAAGCCATTGCCGCCACCGTCGTTCAGTACATCAACGACACGCTCGGCGACATGGACAAGTTTGGTACAGCGGACTACAGCTATGCGGACCACACCAAACACTGGGGCGAGTTAAAAGGCTTCGCTCTCGGCCTGCAATTCAACCCTCACTCGGCACTTAGCGACGCGGACTTCAACAGCTTCCACGCGAAAGTCGGCACGCGCCCTGTGCTACCTAGCGATGCGGCAGGCACAGCCACACCGGCGGGTGATATCGCGGACTACCGAACAGCACTCGAAGAAGCCCGCGACATTCTGCAAGCGGCCTACGATTTTGCCGCTGACGACGTCACCAACTGGTAATCCTTACGTCGCGTTCACGGTCAAAAGGACGAGCCTCGGCTCGTCCTTTTTTATGGAATAGCACCAAGGCACTGAGAGGGCGATTCCGTTAGAATAGCCCCATCCATTTTCAATGACTGATGTCTACACTATGAAACGTCTCACTTGTATCAGCCTCGCTCTACTACTGGCCCCTTCGCTCGCAAGCTCCGACGAGCCCAATACCATCTATCTCGAATCACTCACCGTGATTGGCGAGGGCGATGCCCTGCAACAGTCGACGGGGTCTGCGGATCGTCTCGATCAAGAATCCCTAGAAAAAGACGAGTACGATGATTTACATCGCGTTCTCAACACCGTCCCCGGCGTGAATATTCGCGGCGAAGACGGCTTTGGCCTGCGCCCTAATATTGGCCTGCGCGGCACCACCACCGAGCGCAGTCAAAAAATCACACTCATGGAAGACGGCGTGCTGATTACGCCCGCGCCCTACTCGGCTCCCGCCGCCTACTATGTACCCATGGTGTCCCGTATGACGGGAGTGGAAGTCACCAAAGGCCCCAGCGCCATTACCCATGGCCCCAATACGGTTGGCGGCTCCATCAACTTAATCACTCGCCCCATCCCCTATCAGGCCGAGGGCGAAATCGATGTCGCCTCTGGCAGTCACGGCTACCAAAAAATGCATGTTCACTACGGGGACAGCAGTGATCAATGGGGTTGGCTCGTTGAGGGCCTACACACCCAAGCCACGGGCTTTAAAGCGTTGGATACCGACGAGGACACAGGCTTTGACAAGAACAACGTGATGCTAAAAGGGCGCTGGAACAGCGACCTAGAAGCGCGCCAATACCAGCAAATCGACATTAAACTGAACTATGCCGACGAGACATCCAACGAAACCTATTTGGGTTTAAGCGATAGCGACTTTTCACAAACGCCCTATCGCCGCTACGCCGCCACACAAAATGCCGAGATGGATTGGGAGCACAAGCAAGTTCAAATCAATCATCTTATCGAGCTCGACGAAGACCGCAGCGTCAACACCACGGTGTACCGCCACTGCTTTGAGCGCAGCTGGACAAAGCTCAACCAATTCAACACCGACCGCTCACTCGGCGAGATACTGGCCAACCCCGAAGCGGGCCTCAACAGCAATTTCATGGCGGTATTGCGCGGTGAAAAAGACAGCGAAATTACCGCGGAAACACTCTTAATCGGCACCAATGCCCGCCAGTATCTATCGCAAGGCATACAAACTGAACTCAACTGGCGTCTCATGCAGGATCAAATCGAACACGAGCTCACGCTGGGCCTGCGACTGCACCACGATGAAATCCAAAGAAACCACACCGAGAATGGATTTTTGATGCAAAGCGGGCAGCTCTTGTCCGATGGCTCCGCCGAAAGCACCACGACCCTCAACGACGAATCGGCCGATGCCCTAGCCAGCTACATTCAAGATCGCATTCAAATTGATAAACTCACACTGGTGCTCGGTTTGCGATTCGAATCGATTGACTACACCTCGAAAAATACACTGACCGGCCAGAGCCAGTCGAATGACAATCAAATCGCACTGCCTGGCGTCGGTGCCTATTACGCACTCTCTGAAAACCTCGGTGTGCTGGCAGGCGTGCATCAGGGTTTTGTTCCAACAGGCCCCGGCCAGCCCAAGCACTTAGACCCAGAGGAAAGCACCAACTACGAAGTGGGATTGCGCTATAACGACGCGCAGCAACAAGCCGAAGCCATTGCATTTTTTAGTGACTACAGCAACCTAAAGGGCACATGCACATTCTCCGCTGGCTGTGTGCGCAGAGAGGGCAATGTCTTTAACGGGGGCGAAGTCTTTGTTCAAGGTCTCGAGGCGTCCTATCAACGCGAGTGGGCTCTAAGTCAGGACGTCAGAATGCCGATGAGTATTGGCTACACCTATACCGACACCGAATTCCAAAGCGACTTCACCTCCAGCTTTCCTCTTTGGGGCGACGTTCAAGCGGGCGACCAACTGGCCTACATTCCCGAGCACAAACTTAACGCTTCTATCGGGCTCGCCCGCGAACACTGGGAGCTGGCTCTTAACGCTCACTACGTCTCCGAACAATCGGAACAAGCGGGCAGCGGCGGCCCACTGGAGGGATCAACCGTGCCCGCTTATACGGTTGTCGATGTTAACGCCCACTACTACCACGGCGAGCAACACACGCTGTACGCCAAAATCGATAATATTGCGGACAAAGAGTATCTCGTCTCTAGGCGCCCCTTCGGAGCGCGCCCTGGCAAACCGAGAAGTATCGTCGGCGGCTATAAATATCGCTTTTAACAGGCTGTTAAGCTGATCTGCATCAAGTGGTCAATCGATGCCTTGCTATACAGTGCGGCAAGCATGGAGATGAGATATGTATGAACCTATAAAAATTGTGCACGCACTGTTTGGAAGCCTAGTCGGCCTAGCCATCGTGTCACGCCTGCTGCTACTGGCCACAGACGCGCCGCTGCTCAATAGAAAGCCGCTCGTACTGACCTTTATGGGCATTGATGTGGCGACCTTTTTGCTGGGTGTAGCCTTGGCGTTACAACTGCCCGAGCTGGCCAATGCCAACGGCTGGCTTCATGCCAAAGTCGTCGCTTGGCTGGCACTGTTTGGCAGTGTGTTCTACGGAATTAAAGTGGCTCAAGTAAAAAGCCGACGCATTCTATGGGTGAGCATTGGCCTAATGATTTATCTGTACATAATGGCTTTGGCGCACAGTAAGCAGCCTTGGCCTTTTTAGGGCCTGTTACCACAAATTTAATGATCTCTGCTGGGAGCCATTTACCTGCCCAGCAAGGCAGAAGGCGTGCCGTGTAGTACGTCTACACAAACAACGGATAACGCAGCTGGGCGGAAAATAGCTCCAGCCCTTCGGGTTGTGGCTAAAAAAGCGCCACTCATCGTTGCTCGTCGCTCATTTGGATTCACCAAACCACGCTCCTTGCGCCTTGATTGGCGCTTTTTTAGTCACAACAGTGACCATCAAATTTGTGGTAACAGGCCCTAGCTGCGTTTCAAGAAGCGCAAGCAAAGCGGTTTATCGAGCAAGCGATAACTCAATTAAGCACTCTTTATCGAGAATTTCCAGTTGACGACGCTCAACAGCAATCCACTGACTGGATTGAAAACGCTTAAGAAGACGACTCACCGTTTCAGCGGCCATGCCTAAATAGCTAGCGATATCGCGACGGGACATCGCCAATGCAAATTGCGTAGCAGAGTATCCCCTTTGTGCATAGCGATCGGATAACTCGACTAAGAACTGCGCCAACTTTTGCTCAGCCGTCAATTCACTCATGGTGTTTTTATTCGAGCACAACTCTTTGCTCATCAGGCGAAACATTTGCTGTTGTAGCGTGCGCATATCGCCCGCCAAACCAGACAGCTGATCAAACTCGACGCGGCATATACTCGAGGTATCCAAAGCCACTGCCGTACAAGTGTAGCGGCCCGAGTAGATGCCCTCTAGGCCCACCAACTCACCTGGCAGGTAAAAGCCTAAAATATGCTCCTCCCCCGATTCATCAATGGCCACGGTTTTAAACATGCCCGAGCGAACCGCATAAAGCGATTCAAAAGGCTGGCCCACGGTAAACAGCGCATCACCGTCACGCAACGCTTGCCCCACGTGAACAATCCCTTCCAAGCGCTCTAGCTCTTCTTTGTTGAGACCCACGGGGAGACAGAGCTCTCCCATTGAGCACTGGCTGCAGCTGCGGGCTTTTAAACTATTGGATGGGGCAATCGAGGACATCGGCATCTCCAGTTCGCGGCATTGCGACTCAGAGGCCCATTATAAAGCGAGATCCCGTCGATTTACACGGTCGTCGAAAACAGCGGCCTGCCCTTGAAGCTGACTTGCTGCTGCGGCGAATAGGCATCAAACACCATCGCAATATTGCGTAGAAAGAGGGATCCCGTCTCAGTTGCCATCAGACCTTCCTCTGATAGCGTCAGCAGCCCCTCGTGTTCTAGCGACAATAGCTGCTGCCATTCTTTTGCAAAATACGCTTTGGCATCCATATCAAAGTGACGCCCCAGTGACAGCAAATCCAACTCACCTCGACACATAATCGACTGAATGGCCTGCTCTCGAATTCGGTCGTCGCGATTCAACGCCACACCGCGCTCGATGGGGAGGGCGCCCTGAGAAATCGCATTTTGATATGCGGACAAATTGCTTTCATTCTGGCTATAAGCATCGCCGATACGACTTATCGCACTCACACCCATCCCGACGATGTCACATCCACCATGGGTGGAATAACCTTGGAAATTTCGCTGCAGACTGCCCTCCTCTTTTGCGGCAACCAGCGGGTCATCGGGTCGAGCAAAGTGATCCATTCCAATGTACTCATAGCCCGCATCACCAAAATGTTTTAAGGCCATTAAAAACAGCCCTAATTTATCGGAACCTTTCAACAAATCTTCATCGCGGATAAAACGCTGTGATTTAATTTTATCGGGCATGTGGGCATAGCTATAAAGCGACACTCGATCGGGAGCCAACTCAATAACCTGATTCAACGTCTTTTTAAAACTATCTAGGCTTTGTCTTGGTAAACCGTATATTAAATCGACCGAAACTGATGGAACATGGCACGCTCTGGCCATCTCGATAAGTTGTCGGACATCCTCGAAACTTTGCAGACGATTCACGGCACGCTGAACATCGGCATCGAAATCTTGGATGCCAAAGCTCATACGATTAAATCCATAACCCGCTAGCTCGCGAATGTCCTCGGGCGATACCCAACGAGGATCAATTTCAATCCCCAGCTCCATCTCTTGAGGCAAATCAAAATGAAAATTCCTTGCCAACGTGTCGAGCACTTCACGCAATTGATGCGGTCTTAGAAAATTAGGCGTGCCGCCTCCAAAGTGGATTTGCCGCACTAAACGATCGCGGGCAAAGCCTTGACTTCGAAGCGCAATTTCTTGGTAGAGCTCCTCGAGATAGGCGCGGCCTTTATCAAGGTCTGGAGTGACAATTTTATTGCAGCCGCAGTAGTAACACAGGGAGTGACAGAAGGGGATGTGCAAATACAAAGACAAGGGTTTTGGAACGAGCTCTTCATTACTCGCTCTCAAAGCCTCTTGATACGCCTCTTGGCCAAAACTGCGACTAAAGTGTGGCGCCGTTGGGTAGGAGGTGTACCTAGGTCCATGGGCTTGATGGCGGTTTAGTAGCGCCTCTATTCGAGACCAATCCATCTCGCTATGCCGAGTAATAGCTTGTATTGAGGATGTATCCACCATGTCATTTCTCAGTCTTAATCCGATGACCGATAGACTAATCCATAGCGCGATGTATCGACCTTGACCTGCGTCAATGCCAATTCAGTTTGCCGCCTTCACAATACATCTTGAACCCATTGTATCGTTATCGCGTACTGAGGATTTTAGATGAACCACATCGCCTACCACGAAAAAGTTGTACGCCAGTTTACCGTGACCACGGTATTCTGGGGTGTCATCGGCATGCTCGTTGGGGTTGTTCTGGCCGCACAAATGGCATGGCCTGCCCTCAATTTTGATCTGCCTTGGCTGACGTTCAGCCGCTTGCGACCGCTTCATACCAATGCGGTCATTTTTGCCTTTGCCGGCAGCGGCTTATTTGCTACTTCCTATTATGTGGTTCAACGCACATGCCACACGCCCTTGTTTGCGCCTCGCTTAGCTGCCTTCACCTTTTGGGGGTGGCAAGCGGTGATCGTCGGTGCTGTTATCACACTGCCTCTCGGGTTGACCCAAAGCAAAGAGTACGCCGAGTTAATCTGGCCTCTCGACATTCTTATTACCATTGTCTGGGTGGCCTATGGCGTGGTTTTCTTCGGCACATTGGCCAATCGGAAAATGAAGCATATATATGTTGCCAACTGGTTCTACGCAGCCTACATCATTGCGATTGCCGTATTGCACATTGTGAACAACCTCGCGATACCCACCAGCTGGACACACTCCTACCCCATATACTCTGGTGCCGTCGATGCCATGGCGCAGTGGTGGTACGGGCACAACGCGGTTGGCTTTCTACTCACTGCGGGCTTTCTTGGCATGATGTACTACTTCGTACCCAAACAAGCCAATAAACCTGTCTACTCGTATCGCTTATCCATTGTTCACTTCTGGGCTTTGATCTCCGTTTACATGTGGGCGGGACCACACCACTTGCACTACACCGCCCTACCCGATTGGGCCCAGTCGGTCGGCATGATCTTTTCATTGATTCTATTAGCGCCCTCATGGGGCGGCATGATCAATGGCATGATGACTCTGTCGGGCGCCTGGCATAAGCTGCGCACCGATCCCATTCTAAAATTCATGGTGGTGTCTCTCTCCTTCTACGGCATTGCGACCTTTGAGGGCTCCATGATGTCGATTAAAACGGTCAACTCACTCTCTCACTACACCGACTGGACGATTGGCCATGTGCACGGCGGCGCTTTGGGCTGGGTCGCCTACATTACCGTGGGTGCCGTCTACATGCTCGT
>DS990600.1:7974-149596 GCA_000155715.1 gamma proteobacterium HTCC5015
AATTGTCCCGCTGATGTTTCAGGCAGAGACGATCAAGCCCGCCCCCGGTGTTCGCCCTTACAGCGCGCTTCAGCTAGCGGGACGGGATGTCTACATTGCCGAGGGCTGTGTCGGTTGCCACTCGCAAATGGTGCGCCCATTTGCCGACGAAACCCTACGCTATGGCACGCCCTCAATCGCAGGTGAGTCGGTCTATGATCGGCCTTTTCTGTGGGGCTCTAAACGCACGGGACCTGACCTCGCCCGCGTTGGTGGCCTCTACCCGGATCACTGGCATCGCGTGCATTTAATCAACCCTCGAGATGTTGTTCCCGAATCCAATATGCCCGGCTTCCCTTGGCTGGAAGATCGCTTACTTGACGGTCAGCAACTTACTCAGCGTATGCGAGTACTACAAAGCATGGGGCATCCCTACTCCGACGATGCGATTGAGCAAGCGGCCAGCAAGGTCGAAGGCAAAACTGAGATGGATGCACTCATCGCCTATCTGCAAGTTCTCGGCACACAATGGGATCGCTCAACGCCCCAAGAAAACGCTGGGGAGGTATCGCCATGAGTTACGGAGATTTCATTGGAGTTTTTACCACTCTATTGATCATTTGCTTTCTTGGCATCTGCTTTTGGGCGTGGAGCCGAAGTAATAAGGAAACCTTTTCATCGATGGCGGAGCTCCCATTAAACGATCAACCCAACACGCCGCAGACATCATCATCTAAAGATGTGGAGAACCATCATGAGTAATTTTTGGAGCATCTATATCGCCCTTTTGGTGCTGGGCAACATCGCCGCACTGGTCTGGTTGCTATTCGCCACCAATAAAAAACAAGAGGGAGAAATTGGTACGACAGGGCACGAGTGGGACGGCATTGAAGAACTGGATACCCCCATGCCTCGCTGGTGGCTGTGGATGTTTATTCTCTCCGTGATTTTCGGTTTGATTTACTTTGTCTTATACCCAGGCATCGGCAGCTATGAAGGCACTTACGGTTGGACGCAAGCACAGCAACACAAGGAGCAAATGGCTGCGGTGGAATCTCAAGAGGCGGCCTTTTTTGATCGCTTAGGCAACCAGAGCATCCACGAACTCAGCAGTGACTCACAGGCAATGGCCACGGCGGGACGACTATTTGCCAACCACTGCTCTACTTGTCATGGCGCAGACGCACGTGGTGCTGTTGGCTTCCCCAACCTAGCGGATGACGACTGGTTGTATGGCAGCTCACCTGAGCAAATTCAACACAGCATTCGCCAGGGCCGCAACGGTGTTATGCCCCCCTTTGGCGCCGCGTTGGGCGACAAGGGTGTCTATCAACTTTCGCACTATGTGGTGAGCTTGAGCCGAGGCTCTAGCGATAGCATTGCCGTTAAAGCGGGCGCTAAACAGTTCGCCACCAGCTGCGCCATGTGCCACGGTGCAGACGCAAAGGGCAACACCGCTTTAGGCGCGCCCAATCTCACCGACGACATCTGGTTGCACGGCCGCTCTCTGGCGCAGATTCAATCGGTTATCCGCGACGGTCGACAGGGCAAAATGCCGAAACACGAGAACATACTCAGCGAGGGAAAAATTCATCTTCTGAGCGCCTACTTGCTGTCTTTCCAAAACGACGCGAAGTAAAGCAATGAATCAGCGCATCGACACAAATAAGTTAAACCGCATTAAGCGCCGCATACTATGGCGGCGCATTGGTATCGTTTCGTGGATTTCCTTTTTATTTGCCGCGCTGGCTTCCGTTATTTTCTTTGCCATGTTCGATCCAGAACATCTCTCTCATGTTACGACATTTCCCATCGATCTCAGTCGAATGCAGGGCTACAGCTTTGGATTTTTACTGTTCTGGCTGCTCACGGCCAGCTGTGGAACAACGGTAGCGTGGATGATGAATCTGCCTATTGCCAAACTGAGACGCCCACTACCCACTCTCCAAGACGACGAGTAAAACCATGAAAGAACACAAGCTGCACGCGATTCAAGATATGGATTCGCTCTACGCGGCTCAAGAAAAAATTTATGCGCGCGAAGCCAAAGGCCGCTTTCAAACACTGAGAAAAATAGCAGCCTGGATTCTATTAGGAGGTTTCTATCTTGTCGCATGGCTGCCTTGGGATGATCGGCAGGCCATTTTGTTCGATCTCCCAGCCCGACAGTTTCATATTTTAGGCTTAACGTTTTGGCCTCAAGATTTTTTCTTTCTAGCTTGGCTGCTTGTTATTGCCGCGCTCGCTCTTTTCTTTTTTACCGCACTTGCAGGCCGCGTTTGGTGTGGCTATGCCTGCCCACAAACGGTGTGGACCGAAGTGTTCGTTGCCATGGAACGCTGGGTCGAAGGTGGCCGCCGAGACCAAATCCGCCTCAGTAAAATGTCGTGGAAAAAACCGGAAAGAATCCGCAAGGTGCTCGCCAAACAGGCGCTGTGGATTGCCTTCGCACTGTGGACAGGTTTTACCTTTGTCGGCTACTTCACGCCCATTCGAGAACTCGGCTACAACATTCTCATTACCTTATCCAGTTCCGAGTATTTGCTCGGCCCTTGGGAGACCTTTTGGGTTTTATTCTATGCCCTAGCCACTTATGGGAACGCGGGTTTTCTGCGCGAACAAGTCTGTCTCTATATGTGTCCTTATGCGCGTTTCCAAAGCGTCATGTTTGATTCCAATAGCCTGATTATCTCCTACGACGAAGAGCGTGGAGAACCGCGTATGAAAGGCAAAGAGCGCAAGCAGGCAGGGGATAATGCCGGCGACTGCGTCGATTGCAATATGTGCGTTCAGGTCTGCCCCACCGGCATTGATATTCGCGATGGACTGCAATATGAATGCATCACCTGCGCTGCCTGCATTGATATTTGCGACGATGTTATGGAGCGCCACGACAAGCCCAAAGGTCTCATTCGCTACACCACTGAAAATGCGCTCAATCACAAGCCCTCTAAGATCTGGCGGCCACGGACTGTCATATACGGCATTTTGCTTTTCTGTCTGACTCTGGGCCTTGCATTAAGTATCGGCCTTCGCAGCTCCTTGGATGTTGAAGTATTGCGTGACAGAAATGCCTTTTTCCGCGTGGTTGATGAACAGCATATAGCCAATGTGTACACGCTTAAAATTCTCAACAAAACGGAAAGTGCGCAGCGCTATCAAATCGCTGTCAGCGGCTTAGAGGGCGCCTCCGTAGAATGGGTACACGGTCAGCAAGTGGCCGCTGGCGAAATGGGGACTCTGCCTATTCGCATCGTAGCACCCACAAAATCGCTGAAGGGGTTTAGCCAGACCATCGAGCTTCGCATCCGTGAAATCGCCCCCCAAAGCGGTGGCCAAAGTGTTCAACGCGAAACTCGGTTTTTTGGCCCAGAAGCTGCGCGCTGATTAAACGCGTCGATGCTTGCGGTATATTTCGCGCACCCACTCGAAACCCGCACTGTCCCGCCACTTCTGACGCAGTGGCTCCATGCCATCGCGGTAGTCATCTCGACAGTAGACGGGATGCTCGTCGGGGCAGGCCAGTGGAGCGAGCAAAGCGGCGGCGGTAATATCAGCGGCAGTGAGTTGGTCGCCCACAATGTAACCGCTCTCCGACACCTGATCTTCTAACCAACGCACGGCATCCTCGATCAAACCCTCCGAGCGATCAACGGCATCGGGCGATAAATTAAACGCCTTTTTCGCCATTACGGTGACCATCGGAAAGCTCATCTTTAACAAACGCTTCTGCCACTGGCTTGCATCGAGTGTCCACAAGCGAAGAATACTATCGGGCTGAGAAAATGCCGTGGCGTAGGCGTAGCGAATCACATGACTACCAATGCGATCAAACATCGCCTCGGCCTCCATCACTTGGTCGCGCACCACGCGATCTTCAGGGATTAACGCAAAGGGGGCGCGATTGCGCTCCAGCCAGTGAAGGATGCGCGTACTGTCTTGAATCACCGTTTCGCCCACTTCAATAATAGGCACCGTCGTCGCGCGACGCGACTTCAAGAGTGCGGGAGCAATATGCAAAAAAGGCGTCCAACGCACTTCGCGATAGGGCACATGAGCAAAGTCGAGCGTCCAGCGAATTTTCTCGCTGAAGTGCGAAATCGAGAATGTATACAGCGTGATATCGTTGCTCATAACCTGCCCTCAAAAAGTGATTGCGGCAAGTATACTGACTTGCGTTTAACAAGCCACCCAATCCCCTTAAAAACCTCATTAAATCAATGAGTTTAATTGCTATACTGCGCGCTTGGGAGGAGAAACACTATGAACCAGCAATGGGCTATTCGCGCCGCCACTGAGCGCGACAATGACAGCATTTTAGACATACTCGAAGCCGCGCCACAAATGGGCGTTGTGCAACTCGCTTTTGAGCGCCGCCCGAGTTACTTCAACGCACTGCTTGTCAGCCATGATGAACCCGAAGTCTATGTCTATGAAGACTTAGAAAAGCAACGCATTGCCGGCATGTTTAGCTGTGGAAAGCGAGATATGTACATCAACGGGAAAATCACCTCCCTGCGCTATACCGGCGACCTGCGCATTCACCCTAAATATCAAGGCACGCGGGTACTCTTTCGCATGGCCAAAGTACTCAAAAACCTCAGCGGGGAACAAGAGTGGATGCACACTGTAATTTTGAGTGACAACGCCAAATCGATGCACGCTGTTAGTACAGGGCGGGGCGGCCTACCGGACTACTACCACCAAGCCAGCTTTGTCACCCACAGTCTGTTTCTGAAAGCCAAGAAATTACCGTTGTCCGATCAAGTCCGTGGGGCTAAAGAGAGCGATATTCCGGCTATGCAAGCTCTCTACAACGAGGAACAATCGCGCAAACAATTTGCCCCCCTTCTCGACTTGCAAGCGCTTCACCAAGGCAACGACCCACACTACCGTGGGCTCGCCCTAGACCACTTTATTGTTCTTGAAGAGGCAGGCGAAATCACCGCCATGATGGGGTTATGGGATCAGGAAAGCTTCAAACAAACTCGCGTCACTGGCTACCACTGGAGCTTCGCCCTAAGTCGGCACCTTTACAATCTGTGGGCAAAGCTGTTCGGCGGATTTACTATTCCACCCAAAGGTGAAACCCTGCACTACCGCTACGCCTACGCTACTACGTGCAAAGGCAATAGCGCCAAACGCCTCGGTGCACTGCTCAGTGCCGTTAGCCAGCAATGTAAAGGGGAAGTGCTGACACTGGGGCTTGATAAAAAAGACCCTCTCAACCAAGCCACCAAACACTGGCGAAAACATACCCTAGGCAGCGAGCACTTCGTCACCAGTTATCAAGGTGATCCACGTGAACAGCTAGACGAATGCTTGGTACACCCAGAAATTGCACGCCTATAAACACTCTGTTTGCCGTCAAGCGTTTTCGGTGACTGCATACAACGTTGTGGCATCTTAAGGCTGGGGGTATTTCATGATGGCCCAAGCTGCGGTGAGCATCTTGCGTATGATGGCAACATTAGCTTGCATTTTCTTTTTGCCATTCTCCACCATGCGCTCTTTAAAGACGTTGGCAAAAGAGTCATGCGAGCCGACTAGGGCCTGTTACCACAAATTTTATGATCTCTGCTGGAAGCCATTTTCCTGCCCAGCAAGGCAGAAGGCGTGCCGTGTAGTACGTCTACACAAACAACGGATAACGCAGCTGGGCGGAAAATAGCTCCAGCCCTTCGGGTTGTGGCTAAAAAAGCGCCACTCAGCGCTCGTCGTAGGTATTTATAACCACGTCGCGAGCCGCAGGCGCAGCCATCTGCTTATCGGATTTATGGGCAGATTGTCGCGTCGGCTGTACCTCCCCAAAATGCCTGTCATTCCTCCAAACCCCAAATCTTCGAAATATTCGTCACTCCTCTATTCTCTGAAAAAACCGTCATTCCCGCGCAGGCGGGAATCCAGCGTCGTTGAATGCGTGAGTTAGTAAAGCCACTGGGCTCCCGCCTGCGCGGGAGCGACGGCGAGGAAACTCGCCTTTGGGTAGCCGAAAAAAGGGCTTAAGCTGAGCGCCGCGCCTGAGCGACATCGTCCTCTTTGAGCGGCGCCACGACTTCTTCGACACGCTTTAACGGCTCTACTTTGATATCGCCTTCAATCATACCGCGGGCAAGGCAAATTTTGGTGTAGCGCGCTCGCGCGCCATCGCCGATCAAACAGCGCGGCGGGTCGAGTTGACCTAGGTTGCGCGCCAATTCGTAGTGGAAGTTTTCGCTCAATAATTTGTCGAGCAAAGCAATACACTCCGACTCAGTCATTTTCGCCTCGCCTTCAGCCAGCAAGGTGTAGTGAGGTCGTGTATCGCCCTCTTTCGACATCACCGCCAGCAGTGACACAGGGAAGCTTCCCGAGGCCTCGGCAAACTGATTGAGCGTACTTTGAGCCAGTAACACACTCATTTTTTCGCCCACCATATCAACCCCATCGTCGCGGCCTTTAAAGCTCAAACAGGGAATGCCCCCCATGAAGCCATCGACTTCAATGACGTCGTTCATGCGATAGCGCAAAAGTCCGTTGCCCGCACTGAGAACGGGTTTAACACGCTGGCCTACGTCGAGTGCCCAAGGCGGTAAGACATCGCCTGTGCCCACATCTTCAAACTCGTATACATGGCTCTGATAGGCCAGTGGGAAGCGCTCCTGAAAGGGAATCGTCACAACGCCCTCAGTGGCCCACAGTCCCTTGCCTTCGACAGCGACACCCGCCAGCTGCTGGCGCAGTTCATTGGCCCAATGGGTCGACGAGGCGGTATCCCAAGATGAAACCAATGCCAACTTGGGCCACAACTCGGGCCAAAAGCTGGCGAGGTCTTTTCCGTCCCAAGCTCGAAGCATTTGTGCCACACGGCGGTTACGGGGCGCGGGCATCGCGCCCATTCCAGCCGCGCGCGAGCCCCAACTACCGCTGGACAACACCTCGGCAATGTCTTCGCGGCTGTCGCTCAACACTTCTAGCAAACGCAGACCAAAGGTGGGACTCCAGATGGAAATCATCGACAAATCGCCCGCGGAGGCCAAGTGGGCGACCGTGGCAAAAAAGGAGTCCTCGACGGTTTCCGTCATGGAGACCGACTGCGGTACCGCCTGGGAACTCTTGGCCACCATGCGCTTCACGGGGGACAGTAAATTCATATCGTCGTTAATGCCCGCACTGAGCTCTTTTCGACGACCGTCAGGTAACCAAGACAGCGACCAGTAGTGACGACCAGCCGCAATACCGGGATAGTCGCGGTAAAGTTGATAGATCCAAGGGGCAATGGCCGCATCGAGTTCGCTCAGAAAGCCCTGAGTGTAAGGGATCAGTTTGTATTTAGAGGTCGAGCCACTCGTGGGTTGATAGCGCATCACCGAATCGCTAATGAGCTTCTCCCGACCATCGCGCTGCCGCTCGACCCCCTCTTTCCAAAAACTGTAGTCGGTGACGGGTAGCTCTTTGGTATAGGCATCCCACCCCATGTCCGCGTTGACACCGAGTTTCGCCCCACTGTCGGTCACGCTAACGCGCTCGACCAGTGAGGCAAGTTTTTGACGTTGGATTTGTTCTAGCTGAGCAGCTTGGCGCTGAAAGCGTCCGTGACCGCCCCGCAGTGCCCACCGCATCACCTGGTGGGCAAAAGGGTTCATCCAGCGGTTCATGAAACCTGCTGAGACACTTCTGTATCGGGAGCGCTCGCTCGATTTTGATCCCGCGCCACCACAGCACGCGGCTTCAAGCCAATCAGCTTGCGGAATAGCACACCCACATATTTTATAACTGACATGTAGCCAATATCGCCCACACAGGGCAGCTCTGTGCCCCGGCGCCACGTGGGATTAACCGTTTCAAAAAAATCGATTTTAGGCTGTTTAGCTCGCAGCTCTTGAGTGATATCAGCTACACCACTTTTTACATTTTGATAATCACTGCCAAAATCTAGCAATTGCGTCTCGCTGTTATAGCACCCCGGAAACAATTGTTCAGAGTAGCTCGCTGCCACATTGCAGTAGCGCTTTTCTTGTTTTTCACTCAGTGAGCGAGCGGGATAGTAAGCGCCCTCTGGGAAGTTGTTGGCCATCAGCAAATACGTTTTGTAGCCCTTGGAAATCAACAGCCAAAACAGAGGAGTCAATGGGTTGGCCAAGCGCTGCTTAATCACATAAATAAAGAAATGCACCTGCAGCGCAGTAGAGCCCCAATACTCTTTTTCGAGCACCGTGTCACCACTAAAGATACCGATGGCGTTGCGGCCATTATCATCGATTTGACAGGTTTTTACCGTAGAGAATCCAACGATTTTGTCGTCTGAGCGGCGGCGCATCATGATGGCCCCAGTTTTTTCACTCAGATCTTTAATAAATGTTTGTAGATCGGCGCCATCGTAGTAGCGCTCAAACACTTCGAACATCTGGGAAATATCTTTTACGCTGATTTTTTTAACCGGCTGAAAATGCGCACGAATCGCTTTTTTATTAGTTGACGACTGTTTCATTATAATCACCCCCCAGTGATTGTGTAAAAGCAGTAACTTTCATACCCCAAACAGGGAATGGATAGTATTACGACCGCTTGTCGGCGAAAAGCGCCCGCTCACACTTTGTCGCATTAAATCAAGTAGTTTAAATAAAGCCTCACATTTTAGTGGACAGGCGTGCACTATTTGTCGGCTAATACCCCGTTTTTTGCGTGTTTTGTCCCCTAGGGCCTGTGCACTCTCATCCTGTATCCCCTGCTGGAGTCATTTTTTTGTCCAGCAGTTCCAGCCGGTGCGCAGTGTAGTCGCTCTACATCAGTAACGGCTGGGGCTGCTGGGCGGAAAAAGGGCCCAAGGAATGAGTGTGAACAGGCCATCGTTAAATTAACGGAAAGTGACGTAAATCAATCGTTAGTCACGCTTGTATCGCTATACTCGAGCCATGAAAAATAGCCCTTACACGACAAACACTCCGTCTGAAACCCGCATAGCAAACAAAGCTTGGTACCAGCAGTTTTGGCCTTGGTTTCTGATTGGCATTCTCAGCAGTGGGATGGTGGGTGGCATCGTCACCATTGCGATCGCCCAGCAAAACCCGCCCACTTTAATCAGAGAGGACATTGGACGTTTCGGCCAAGTGAACCCTGGTGAGCGGGACTCTACAGCTTCTGCTCATCCCACCTCATCGCCGCAGTGATGAGCGCTCACCAAGACAGTGTGGCGTCAGCCATTACTTGCCAGCACTGTGGCGAGCAAACACCATTGATGGCAGCAGTCGTCAACAAAGATAATGGGCACTACTATTGCTGCCACGGCTGCCTGAGTGCCGCACAGTGGATTCAGTCTGCGGGACTGGACGACTTTTATCGCTTACGAGAACTCAGTGGTGGCGACGCAGCACCGAAACCGTCAGAAAGTACTAATCCTAAAGAGTGGCGGGATTACGACCGCCTAGATCTACTCGACAACTACAGTCACAACCTCGGCGAACAAGGCCGATCAATACGTTTAGCCGTACCACAACTGTATTGCAACGCCTGCTCATGGCTATTGGATCGAAGCTTGTCTCAGCTGGACGGTGTCGATGACATCTGGGTAAATGGCGCCTCTCGCCAAGCGACTATCAACTGGCGCCAAGCGGAGACGCCGCTGTCTGAAATTCTCGCCTTAATGGCTTCATTGGGCTATCCCGCTCGACCGCTGGCCGACAGTGAATACAGCGTTCAAGAAAAACTTGAAAATCGGGCCGCGCTCAAGCGCTTAGCCGTCGCGGGGCTGGGCATGATGCAAATCATGACCTACGCCTTCAGCCTTTACTTAGGTGCTTTCCAAGGTATCGAGGCGGGTTTAGAGCGTTTCTTTCACCTAACTAGCCTGCTGCTGGCCACAGCAGTGGTGTTCTACTCAGCCGCACCTTTTTTCCAAAACGCCTGGAGCGACATCAAACACCGCCGCGCGGGCATGGATGTCCCAGTAGCGCTCGCCATCGGAGGCGCCTACCTCGCCAGTGTCATTATTACCCTCAGCGACAGCCGCCAAGCCGTGTACTTTGACTCGGCGGTTATGTTCACTTTCTTCCTCTCTCTCGGTCGCTACTGGGAGATGCGAATACGCCATCGCGCCTTGTCCAGCGTAGAGGCCCTGCAGCAATTACTGCCCCCTTTGGTCACGGTGAGTCGCTCGGGAGAATCACTTAAAGTAGCCCCCAACCAACTTAAAGTGGGCGATAGCATCACACTCAAAGCTGGGGACGTGGTGCCTGCAGACGCGATTATTTTAGAGGGCGACGCTCAATTCGATGAGGCACTGTTAACAGGAGAAGCCACTCCCCAACACCACCATACGGGGCAAACCATCCTGAGCGGTGCCATTTTGCTGCACGGCCTCGTCAGCGCCCGCATCACACACAGTGGCCAAAACACCACGCTGTCTCAACTGCGGCAACTCATCGAGCAGTCCCGTCGGCACCGCCCTGCCGTTGCCCTGCTCGCCGACCGCGTGGCCCACTATTTTGTGGGCACCTTGCTCTTGATGACATCCGCAACCGGACTGGCGTGGTATTGGATAGACCCGAGCCAAGTCCTTCCCAATACACTGGCCATGCTCGTCGTCACTTGCCCCTGCGCACTCTCTCTGGCCATACCCGCCGCCCTCACGGCAGCGGGTCACGGTTTAAGCCACCAAGGCATTCTATTGGCGAACCCTCAAGCACTTGAAATACTGCCCAGTATCGACCACTGGTTTTTCGATAAAACAGGCACGCTCACAACGGGAAAACTGCGCCGCCAACGCACGATTATTTTAGCAAAAAAATGGGATGAGGAAGCCGTGCTCGCCATCGCCTCAACACTCGAGAAGCACAGCGAACATCCCATCGCCTCCGCATTTTCTGAGGACGCGCGCTTCAACGAAAACCTTCAACACATCCACGCCGTTGCCAACAAAGGGATAGAAGCCCAGTTAGACCAGCAGCGTCTGCGCATTGGTCACCCCCTATGGGCCAGCGCAATTTGTCAGGACTCAGCGTCACTGCCGCAAAAATTAAACACGTTTCGAGTGGTTCTATGTCATGAATCGGGACCTATTGCCGGCTTTGAAATTGAAGAGTCTGTACGCCCTCAAGCCAAGCAATGCATTCAGCAATTACAATCCCACTCAAGCGTGAGCGTGCTCAGCGGCGATGAATACAATCGAGTACTCGCCCTAGCCAATACACTCAATATCGATGCCACTTTTAGCGCACAGAGCCCCGAGGAAAAAGTCGAAATCATCAAAAAGGCACAACAAAATGGCTTGCGAGTCGCCATGGTAGGCGATGGCGCTAATGATGCTCCCAGCTTGGCGCAGGCAGATGTCACTATCGCTATGTCGAATGGCAACATTTTGGCCCAAAGCACCGCCGATATTATTTTGCTGAACCAGCAACTATCGAGCTTGCCCATTCTACGCGACATCGCACGTCAAACTCGCCGCATCATCCGGCAAAATTTGGGCTGGGCCATCGGCTACAACTTACTGGCCCTACCCTTGGCGGCATTCGGCTATATTGCCCCTTGGGCGGCGGCTATTGGCATGTCGGTTAGCTCCCTATTGGTTGTGCTCAACAGTGCGAGACTACAACGCACTGTGACTCGCCAGCTCTATCGGTTACCCTCTTCTAATCACAACCCCCAGCGCACCGAGAGCGCATTGCCGTGAACATTTTGTTTCTACTGATTCCAATTGGCTTGTTGTTGCTCGCTCTAGCGATCGGTGCATTTTTCTGGGCTGTGGGCAACGGCCAATACGATGATCTCGATAGCCCTGCACTCATGGCGCTGGAAGAAGATCACACTCAGCGCCGTCGAGAATCAAAACACCCATCTTAAATTCTTCATACAGGTGTGTTCTACTCCCCTAAATACTGGAGAGTCCTATGAATATTGATCGACAAAAACCCGTTTTAGTCACTGGTGCCAATGGCTATATCGCCTCTTGGCTGGTCAAAAAACTCCTTGAGGAAGGCCTGACGGTTCACGGCACAGTGCGCGACCCGAACAACACCGGCAAAGTCGGCCATCTGCATAAAATCGCCGACAAGAGCTCGGGTACCCTCAAGCTATTTGCCGCCGATTTATTAAAAGAGGGCGCATTCGACGAGGCCATACAAGGCTGTGAGCTTGTTTTTCATACCGCCTCACCCTTTGTCGTCCGTGGTATTAAAGACCCTATGGCGGAGCTGGTAGAGCCCGCCAAGTTAGGTACGCGCAATGTGCTAGAAGCAGCCAATCGCTGCGACAGCGTCAAGCGCATTGTTCTAACATCCAGCGTAGTGGGCATCTATGGCGATGCGGTAGACATCTTGGAAACTTCCTCGGGCGTTTTTACCGAGGAGTACTGGAACACCACGAGCCGCGTCGATCACCAGCCCTACAACTACTCTAAGGTAGAGGCGGAGAAAGTCGGCTGGGATATTCAAAAAGCACAAGATCGCTGGGATTTGGTTGTCGTCAACCCTGGGCTGGTCATGGGACCATCACTGACGACCGCCAGCAACTCCACCAGCCTGAGCACGATTAAAGAGCTGGTCGACGGCAGTATGAGAACGGGCGTCCCCGACCTCAACTTTGCGCTGGTCGATGTTCGCGATGTGGCGCTAGCACACTATCAAGCCGGATTTACGCCCTCGGCCTCAGGCCGTCACATCCTCACCAGCACTTCAACCAGCTTGATGGGCATGGTCGATATCATCAAGCAACAGTTTGGCAAAAAGCGTTTTGCCTACCCGATGATGATTGCCCCCAAGTGGATCGTCTCTTTAATGGGTCCCTCACAGGGAGTCACACGAGAATTCGTCAAAAAGAATGTGGGCTACCCACTGGAGTTTGACAATAGCTACACCCGCAAAGATCTCGACATGGTGTTTCGCCCAATCGAAGAAACCATCAGCGATCACTTGCAGCAGATGCTCGACGACGGCATTGTGAAATAAAAGGCACCGAAACACCGTCGATGTGTATATCGGCGCAGCCGAACCCCTCGTCATTCCTACACCCCTCGTCGCTCCCGCGCAGGCGGGAGCCCAGTGGCTTACTACCCCCACTCACTCAAAGACGCTGGATTCCCGCCTGCGCGGGAATGACGAGTATGTCGGAGATTTGGGGATTTAGAGGAAAGACGGTCATTGGGCAGACTCAATAATAAAATAAGCCCCATGCCTCGTCATTCCAGACTTGATCTGGAATCTCCCAAACGGAGCCTTGATAGGGAGATCCTGAATCAAGTTCAGGATGACGGCGGCTCGCAATGACGCGTGATTCATGGTTGCGCTCTAGCTTTTTTACTGGCGGTCAACTAGCGCAGCAATAACAGGGGCTTTTGCGTGTGATGCAGCATTTTCGACGTAAAGCTACCAAGAACCAACTCGCGAATGCGGGTATGACCAAACGCCCCCATTACGATCAAATCGATTCCGTGCTTTTTCTGATAATCCACGAGCGCTTCATCTACATGGCCATCGAGTGGGCTGACCGTTAGCTCAAAACCCGCATCTTTCAACGGCCCCTCCGCCTCAGCCAGTACACGACTGTTGCTGCGGCCCACATGTACAAGATGACAGGGAATCCCTTTAAGTAACTCGCTGCGCAGCACCATGTCGAGAGCCTTGCGCGAGGCGTCACTGCCGTCGTAGGCCAACATAAAGGACTCGGGACGTTCAAAATCGGCATTGACTACCAAAATCGGGCGGTGCAGAGAGCGAATCACCGTTTCTAAATGGGCACCCAATTGTTTGCTCTCACCCTCGTGATCTTCGCCCCGAATGCCCATCACCACAGCGCCTAGGCGCTGCTCCCATTCAATCAAGGTTTCCGTTAAACCACCGTGACGCTGAACCGTTTCGGCATTGCTCACACCCGCGCTTTCTACTCGCTCCAGCGCGGCCTGCAACATCAACTTGCCCTGCTGCATCAACAGCTTACTTTTTTGCTGCTCCAGCGAAGCCAGTTCTTCTAGCAAGTCCTCTTGCGCGCCTAGACCAATGCTTCCCGACAGGTCGGTCATAGCGGCGCTGCGCGGGTGCTCGATGTTGTGCAATAACTCCAGAGGGGCCGACAAGCGCTGACTCATCCAAGCGGCGTAATCGCACACTGCTTTACTGATAGGCGAGCCATCAATACAAGCCAGTATCGAATCTGAGCCCAGCGCTTTGTCGTTTGTCATATTAGTGCCCCCCTAGGACTTTATCGATTTCTTCGGGTTTATCGTGAATGCCAAAGCGGTCGACAATAGTGGCACTGGCTTCATTCAGTCCAATCAATTCCACATCGGCGCCCTCTCGCTTAAATTTAATCACCGCTTTATCCAGCGCACCCACGGCAGAAATATCCCAGAAGTGCGCGCGGCTCAAGTCAATCACCACTTTATCGACCACTTCTTTAAAATCAAAGTAGGCCACAAATTTATCAGCCGAGTTAAAAAACACTTGGCCGACCACATCGTAACGGCGAACACTGCGCTCGCCCTCTTCGGCCAAATCGCTCTTCACATACATAAAGTGACTGACTTTGTTGGCAAAGAACAGCGCCGCGAGCAAAACACCCACAAACACGCCCAACGCCAAGTTGTGCGTCCACACCACCACGGCAACAGTGGATATCATGACGACACTAGACGATAGGGGGTGGTGGCGGAGATTGCGGACTGACTCCCAGCTAAAGGTGCCTATGGACACCATAATCATAACGGCCACTAGCGCGGCCATGGGAATCTGCGAAACCCAATCACTCAAAAACACCACGAGGATTAACAACACCACGCCGGCCACTAAAGCCGAGAGGCGCCCGCGGCCGCCCGATTTCACATTGATAACCGATTGGCCAATCATGGCACAACCGGCCATACCGCCGAGCAGGCCCGAGCCAATGTTAGCGATGCCCTGTCCTTTACACTCGCGGTTTTTATCGCTGCTGGTGTCAGTCAAGTCATCGACAATCGTCGCCGTCATCAAGGATTCCAACAAGCCGACAACAGCTAGGGCCGCCGAGTAGGGGAAGATGACCTTGAGTGTTTCAAGAGTCAGCGGCACCTCGGGCCACAGGAAAATTGGCAGTGAATCGGGCAGCTCACCCATATCGCCCACCGTGCGCATGCCCAAAGCTTGAACACCGCTCCACTCTTGAAAGGGCGCCCAGTGCGTCAGCATATAAAGCCCCGTCATCGTGACGATGCACACCAGCGGCGAGGGAATCACACTACCTACTACGGGCAAACGCGGGAACAGATAGATAATGCCCAAGCCCGCTGCCGTCATCGCGTAAACATGCCAGGTCACATCGGTGAGCTCGGGCAACTGCGCCATAAAAATCAAAATCGCCAAGGCGTTCACAAACCCCGTGACCACCGAGCGCGACACAAAGCGCATCAACTCACCCAGCTTTAAATAGCCCGCCACAATTTGCAGCGCCCCGGTTAGCAGGGTCGCCGCCAGCAAATACTGCAAGCCGTGTTCTTTAACCAGCGTCACCATCAACAGCGCCATAGCGCCCGTGGCTGCCGAAATCATACCGGGGCGGCCACCGACAAAGGCGATGACCACCGCAATACAAAATGACGCATACAGGCCGACCTTGGGGTCAACACCAGCAATAATCGAAAAGGCAATGGCTTCGGGAATTAAAGCCAGTGCCACAACAAGGCCAGCGAGAATATCGCCGCGCACATTACCCAGCCAATCGCTTTTGGTCGAAGATAAAATCATGGAGAACCTAGACACTCTGTGGATAGACGGGCCACCGAGAACGGGCGGCGCTAGCAGGCTGCTAAAGGCGCGCAGAATAGCGAAAGACGCCCCACAAATCAATTTGGCCAATCGAACTCCACGCTCAGGGGAATGTGGTCCGACAACCCGCGCCAAGGCTGCCCCGTCAGGCGCTTCACGGCGTTGACCGAGACGCCGCGCGCGTAGACTCGATCCACTTTGAGCAGCGGATACCAAGCGGGAAAGCTCGGTGCCACCTTACCCAAGTGGGCCTCGAACACTTCCTCGACTTCACTGTGCTGGCGCAGGTAGCGATCACAGCGCTGTCGCCAATCGTTGAAATCCCCCGCAATCAACAAGGCTTCATGGTGGGGCACGTGCGACTCAATACGATCCGACAATTGGCGAATTTGCCGACGGCGCTCGCGCTCAAATAGCCCCAAATGCACACAAATAATGTGTAAGCGCTGACCGTCATTCGACTCGATCACACCGTGCAGCAAACTGCGGCTGGCATTCTCACGATGGGACACATTGATATTTTCCCAATCGCTAAAGGGCTGCCGACTTAGAATCGCATTGCCGTGATGTCCGTGCTGATAGACTGCATTTTTGCCATAGGCCGTGTGCGGCCACAGGCTATCCGCCAAAAATTCCAACTGCTCTTCTTCGGGCCAGTGTCGATGATTATTGCGATGGTGGTGATGCTCGCCTTGCAACTCCTGCAAACACACAATATCCGCATTCGCCGCCCGCAGAGCCTCGCGCATATCGTGCAACACCAAGCGGCGATTGCCCACGCCAAACCCTTTATGCATATTGTATGTAATTAACTTCATCGTGTTTTTATTGTTCTTCGCAATCGGTAAAAGGCAATAGTGAACGCCTACTATTAGAACGACGACCGCCCCTGCAACAGCCATTTTTAACAATAACAAGCACCACCGCAATCGGCTACTTCGCATATTCAGCCCCCAAGCCCTTGCTGGTGCTTAAATTGAAATTTCCACATGAGTGTATAGAGTGTAGGGGTCGAATATCATTCGCAATCTGACGGGAGATGCCGTGTCTGAATACAAAGATAAATACAGTATCGAGAGTACCGACTACGCGGTCGGTCAAGATAATATTAAAAAGTGGGGGTTTGATGTTCACAACCCCGTATTCATCATTAGCAGCGTCCTTATCCTCGCCTTTTTGATCGCCACACTCATCGCCGACCCCAAGGTAGCAAAAGAAACGCTTGACGGCTTGAAGTGGGACATTATTGGCAATTTTGACAAACTTTTCGTGTGGTCTGCCAATATATTTGTGTTGTTTTGCATCGCGATGGCACTGTCACCTTGGGGCAAAATTCGCCTTGGCGGTGTCAATGCTGAGGCCGAGCACTCGACGCTCTCGTGGCTGGCCATGCTATTTGCTGCAGGCATGGGGATCGACCTGATGTTTTGGGGTGTCGCCGAACCTGTCGCCTATTTCACGGGCTGGTATGAAACCCCCTTAGGTGTAGAAGCAAACACGCCCGAAGCGGCCCGTCTGGCCCTTGGTGCCACCATGTACCACTGGGGTATTCACCCTTGGGCTATCTATGGCGTTGTGGCGCTATCGCTGGCTTTTTTCTGTTACAACAAAGGGCTGCCTCTCTCCATTCGCTCGGCGTTCTACCCCATTCTGGGCGACCAAGCGTGGGGCTGGCCTGGTCACATCATCGATATTCTCGCGGTACTGGCCACCCTATTCGGCCTAGCCACATCACTCGGTCTCGGCGCGAGCCAAGCCGCTGCAGGGATTAACCATGTGTTTGGTATCGACTCTGGTGTTGGCCTACAAATTGGCGTCATCGTCGGTGTTACCTTGCTCGCCATCGTCTCCGTGGTTCGAGGTCTAGACGGTGGTGTAAAACTATTGAGTAACATCAACATGCTGATCGCATTTGTGCTACTTGTCTTCGTTGCCTTGGTCGGCGCAGCCGTCGCATTTGGGTCTATCCCCACGACGCTGATGGCTTACGTTGAAAACCTCATCCCCTTGAGCAATCCCCATGGTCGCCCCGATGAAGCGTGGTTCCAAGGTTGGACTGTATTCTATTGGGCGTGGTGGATTTCTTGGTCACCTTTTGTTGGCATGTTTATCGCGCGTGTTTCTAAAGGTCGGACCATTCGGGAGTTCCTAATCGCGGTGCTCGCGGTACCCACTCTAGTCACTGTTATTTGGATGTCTGTGTACGGCGGCATTGGTATCGACCAAGTAGCCAACAAAATCGGCTTGCTGGGCTCAGACGGCCTCACGTCTGTGCCGTTGGCCATGTTCCAGATGTTTGATGCCTTGCCCATGAGCATGGTTCTCTCAGTCATCGCCATTGTTCTGGTCATGGTGTTCTTTATCACCTCATCAGATTCTGGCTCTTTGGTCATCGATAGCATTACGGCTGGTGGCAAAATCGACGCACCGGCTCCTCAGCGCATTTTCTGGGCTGCGATAGAAGGCGCTATTGCCGCGGCCCTGCTGTGGATTGGCGGTAAGGAGGCGATTGAAGCACTCCAGGCGGGCGCCATCTCAACCGGCTTGCCGTTTACCTTTGTGTTGCTTTTCATGTGTGTAAGCCTGGTTATGGGCTTACGCACGGAGCCGAAAAGCTAAACAAGGCAAGCAAAACCGCTAAAAAAAGCCCAGCACATGCTGGGCTTTTTATTGGCAAAGCGCTTTTACCCGCCGATCGCCCAATTGCCACTTTTGTATTTGGGCCTGTAGTAGCTCTGCGGTTGCAATCGCATCGACCAATGCATCGTGGTTTTCGTATTCTGGAAGGTGGTAGCGCAAGCGCGCATCGGGCAATCTTAGCGATGGCAACGACTTATTCCTAAAGCGATCAAACCATCCCTGACTTTGCTTTAAGCAAGTGGTTTCCAAAGCAAAAGTGTCTATCACTGGGAACAACCAGGGCTGAGACCACAGAGAAAAGCCCAACATTCTAAAAAATTCTCGCTCCATTGCCCGATAGTGCACGACACTGAGGCGTCCAGCCATAGCTCGCAACAGTTCCGGTATAACAGCATCAATAGTGGGTGCACGAGAGACATCACTATGCGTGATGCCATGCACGATCACCGAGCTATCACTGAGTTCTCCGGGGTTGACCAGCCAATGTTTCGCACTCGCCAAATAAACGCGAGACGCATCGAACTCGACCAAACCAATACTTACAATTTTATCTCGTTCTGCATTTAACCCCGTGGTTTCTATGTCGATCGCTAGGCAAGGCGCTTCGACCAATTTTTGATCCAGATAGGAAAAACCCGATTGGTAAAAATCCTTTAACTCTGCATGACTGCAACCGGCCATCAATTGCTGGAATCCGATCCACTCTTCGGGAACTGAGCCGCGCTCTTGTAAAATATTATCCATTAGCAGTGTATCGATATTTCATAAAGCGTTGAGCCTGAGCCACAACGCTAAAGGCTTCTTTTAAAGATCGCTGGCGAGTCAAACTCAGCGTATCCGGAGCGATTTTATTGTCGGGTTGTCGCTTCTCTCGAATCGCTAACATTTGCTGGTGAGCACGCATGCTGTAGAGCAACTCTAAAGCGTTACTTAGCTCTTCATATTTTTCTTTTGGCAGCAGTTTAGTTTTTGAAATATCATCAAGGCGTTCAAACGAGTTTTGAGACATCGACCCCATTGCCAGCGCGTGCACTCGAATAATATCGGTTAGAGGCGCCGTCCCTCGACGCTTGATATTCAAAGACCGCTTCTCCCTGCCGTCCTCCTCTAAAACAAAGTTTTTAAAAACACCCAATGGTGGCGTGCGGTTTAACGCATTCCTTGCCAACGATGCCAAAAAGGGTTTGCTACCTTTTGCCTTCGTGGCAATAAACTGCTGGAGCTCCCTCGCCCACTTTTTCTTGCCATGCACTGCCACCAAGTCGAAAAATATGGAAGCGTTTAGCAACGCTTTGGGTTCCGGATTCTCAATCCACTCTGTGAATTGATCGCGCCACTCATAAAGCCGCAAGCGCCACTGGGGATTCGAGGCCATAATCAATCCCTCACAGAGCGGGTATCCACAGCGGTCTAACCCCTCGCACAGCATTTGACCAAATTGCTCAAAGTAATGGCCATGGCTGGCTTCGTCGTAGTCATCTGACAGAATTAACGCATTGTCCTGATCGGTTACTAACAGTTGTTCATCGCGCGCCAAGGAACCCAATGCAATCAAACAATAAGGCACTGGCGGAGGGCCTAATTCTTCCTCAACCAGCTTTGCCATTTGCTGCATAAAGCTTGCGCCAATCACCGACATTGCCGAGCCAATCATATGCGATGTTGCGTGCTCGTTAACCAACCGTTCATACACGGCTGGCAACTGCGCTGAAAGCTGAGCCAGTGCCTCCACACTCTCTGAAGACAAAATACTGCGAACGAGTAACAGCGAGTTTTGCGACTCGTGGGCAACCATATCGAGCAATGAAACAACACCGAGCACTCGATTTTCATCCACGATGGGCACATGGTGAATGTTATTCCGCAGCATCACGAGCATCACTTCGTGTAAATACGCATGGTCATCCATCACCTGCGGTTCCGTGCTCATAATCTCACCGACGGGTGTGTCATAGGGCAGACGTTTCGCGACCACTTTGGCTCGCAAGTCGTTGTCTGTCACGATCCCCAAAAGGCGCCCCTGTTCATCCTGAACCACCGCCGCTGCAATGTAGTGATCAGAGATGCGCACGGCACACTCCGCGACCGTTGTATCGGGAGTAACAACTAGAGGTTCTGTTTTAATCAATTCGGTCACCGGCACCGTCGTCATATCATCGGTACCGACTTGGGTCGCCTGCTCTAGAATCGAGTGCTCATTAACCTCAAAGAAATCGCCAAACTCGGAGTACTTTTCACAGTAATCCATAAACAGTTGGATCGGTATCAAATAAAACAAGCAATCCTTGCGAGTGGTGGCGGGGAAGCGCACCTTGGCATTCATCAACAGCCCCATCTGTCCAAACACATGGCCCGCTGGTAGACGATTGAATAAACTGCCATCTCGACGAAAAAGCTCTACTTCGCCAGAGCGCACGAAATACAAATGGTGTATGGGATCCTCTAATGCCAATACCACTTGACCCGCCTGCTGATAGCTCACCTCGATAGAACGCGCCATAGCAGAAAGTGCATCCGCCGGCAGCCAGCAAAAAGGTTCGTAGTCACTCAGTGCTCGTTCGATATCAGGTAGCTCTACACTCATCACTGATTCCTTTGCCTAAATAAGAGAATAAAGCGCCTAAAAACAGGGGCTTTTTGTTATTCCACTCAATGTCGTCAGTCGCCTTACGTCACTAGATTTGCATAGCTCTAGGCTGCCTAGCAAGCCGACTGACTCAAGACAGGTTCTGCCCTACATCCAATAGCGCAGCAGCAAAGCCACTCGGCCAATGAGTCGCTTCCATAGTGCCAGCTTGATATAGCCGCCTCGGCCAACTTCTTTTGCGTGTTTTAAGTCGTTTTGAAAGTGTTTGCTTAATGTTTCGACATTGTCTTTGCACGTGAGCACGGCGTCGACTTCTAAATCGTGGCGCAGGCTGCGCTGGTTTAAGTTGCTAGAGCCGACGGTCCCCCAGTGATCGATGAGCAGCGTTTTGGCGTGCAGCATGCCTGTTTGATATTCAAAAATTCGCACGCCGTCTTCTAGTAACTCTCGGTAAAAATGCGATGACGCCCAAGGCATAAAAAAAATGTCGGAGTGTGCGGGCAGCATCAAACGCACATCAACACCGCGCTTGGCGGCGTAGCGCAATCCGCGCAGCAGCTTGGCATCGGGCATAAAGTAGGCGTTGGTCACCCAAATACGCTGCTTCGAGCGACCGATGTGACGCAGCACCCGCTTGTGCTGCATGCGTCGCAAATAGCGGCTGTAGTTGAGCATAAACTGCCCCGACACAGGCTTTTTCGCTCGACTGGGTTTTACGGAGGGATGTTGCCACGCCTGTAGAAAGGCGCGCTTGAGTTCAACGCAGTTTTTACTCTGCACTCGTAACGCTGTATCGCGCCAGCCTTTGCCGCCCTCATCCAACGCGAGGTGATCCGCCGTAATGTTAAGACTGCCCAGCCAGGCAATGCGGTGATCGATCATCGTCACCTTGCGGTGGTTGCGGCGATTTACCCAACTAAAAAAATGCATTAAACGCAGCGGCAACGCATAGCGATTGGCCGCCAGAGCCCACTGCCAAAAGCGCCAGGGCATGGGATGGTAGACCCGCGCCTCGCCACCGGCTTTTCTCAATTGCTGCAATAGCGCGGTAATGGTCCAAGGCGAACCCGCGCCATCGACGAGTAAGCGCACGCTCACCCCCCGCTCTGCTGCCGCACACAAGGCGCTGATAAGGCGTTGCCCGATGGCGTCCTCGGCAAAGATATAGACCTCCATATCAATGCTTTTTTGCGCATGGGCAATGTCCGTTAGCAAGCCTTCAAAGTATTGATTGGCAACGGTGAACAAGCGCTCTTTGACAGGGGCTGTATCGGTCGCGCTCGACATGGGCGTCACTCCTGAGACAGACGCTGGCGAAATTCGCTAGGCGTCATTTCAGCCCAACTTTTAAAGGCCTTAGTAAAGTTGCTGGCATCGCTGTACCCCAGCAACTCGGCAATGCTCTCCAAGCTGGAGTCGGTGGCCTCTAGTTGATGTATCGCTCGACGGAATCGCGATGAATCTTTGATTTGCTGGTAGCTGGTTCCCGCAGTTTGCAAGCGCCGCTTTAATGTACGCGGCGACATATGCAATTGTTCAGCCACTTGCTCTAAGGTGGGTAAACGCCCCTCCCAGTCTTGAATTTGCAAGCGCACCATACCCGCCACATCGTTGCGCACATTGAGTCGCACCAGTTCCGCTTCCATCTGTTCTTGCGCGGCGCTGACTAGCTCGGGATTGGCCTTGGGCAGAGGCTGGCGCATCATCTCGATAGGAAAGCGCAGCTCGTTCACCACCTGATCAAAATGCAAACTCAAGCCGGGCGACAAGCCCTCGGGCAAACGGCTCGATGGCTGTGGAAAGGTAATCAACATGCGCGTATCCAGCGACTTTTCCAAAGAGCCGGTTAAGCGACGCGCCAACTGCTCTAAGTTAGAAAAGGCCGACAGCACATGAAACCGCCCAATACGCTCGTCCACATAGCCCTCATCGGGCGGCTGCATGCGGATGCAGCCCCACTCGTCATTGGTGAAAAACACCATGTCGTCGAACTCGGCGCGGGTTTTATTAAATTGCACCACCATTTCGGCGGCGTCTTGCAACGTTTCGCTAATTTGCGCGGCAAAGCCGAGTACGCCGTGGGTCGAAAAACTGAGCCGACGACCGTAATCCATTCCCAGCCAAGGGTCGGGAATGGCGTCCATAATATTGTTGAGTACGCACTCCATCGACAAGTGACCAATGCGTGAATGGGGGTTAATCAAGGCACTCAGCTCCAAGCCGCTGTTGCGCAAAGCCACCTGCGGCGGCACGCCACGCTCGGCGGCGTACTCTTGCATAGCAATCAAGTACTCCGCGGCCATGGTGTATTCACCGTGCCCCAATGTTGTACGCTGGTCGTTCATTTGGCCCCAAATCACCGATAACTTGTCACATCGTAACCTGTTTCGTTGAAGGCGCAAGCGGGATAGTAGTCGCATAAGCTGACAAAACTGTGTAAACACGACCAAAGCGGCATTGAACCGCGGGAGGACAAGATGGCCACTGCAAGAAACCACTCTGGCGCTAAAAAGACGATTTCGCCGCGCAAAATGGACTTCCCCTTCGAGGAAATTGATAGCAAGTACTGGTATAACGGGAACGCGCTATTAACGACATTTTTTGCAGCGCTCTCGGCGACTTTTCCTCCCGGAGAGCAACAATTTATCGATTCTGTGCGCTACTACCGCAACCAGGTAAAAGATAAAAAACTGCTCGAACAAATTCGAGGCTTTATTGGGCAAGAGGGGCACCACAGCCACCAGCACAAAAAAGCCAACCAGGAGTTAGATCGTCGCGGCTTATTCGCGACGCGCTTAGAAGAGCACTTAAAGCGCGATATTAAATTTTTAAATCGCTTTATGTCGCCCGCCTCGCAACTGGCGGCCACGGCCGCAGCGGAGCACATTACGGCCATTATGGCCGAGTATGTGTTGACCCACCCCGAGGTGACGGCACCGATGGCCGACTCGGTGGGCGAGCTGATTGAGTGGCACGCGGTCGAGGAAATCGAACACAAAGCCGTGGCTTTTGACGTGTACATGCAGTGCGTTGGAGACCGCCAATTATTGCGTCGCTCCATGGTGATGATCTCCACCGAGTTTTCGCTGCGCGTTATGGCCTACCAAGCGGCACTGCTGTATTGGGATCGCCGCCTACCTAGACCCAGCGAAGTGGTCGAAGCGGGGCGGTTCCTGTTTGGCAAACGCGGTATGATCCGCAAGATGCGAAAACCCTTTATGGAGTTTTTCCGTCGCGACTTCCACCCCTGGGATGTGGATAACACCCATCTTATCGAGCAGTGGAAAGCCGCCCACAAAGCATTAGAGAAACACTTAGAAGCGGCTTAAAACCGCATTAATCACACAAAAAGAGGAACAACATGAGTAAATTGAACCAACGCGTCGTCGCCATCACGGGTGCAGGGTCTGGTATTGGCCGCGCTCTCGCCGTCGAATCTGCCAAGCGCGGAGCCGATCTCGCCCTCAGCGATGTCAACGAGGCTGGCCTAAAAGAGACCGCAGCCCAGTGCGAAAAAGCCGGCGCCAAAGTTCATACTCAAATTGTTAATGTCGCCGAGCGCGACGCCGTTGAAGCTTGGTGCGACGCCATCGTCAAACACTTTGGCAAAGTGCATGTCATCATCAACAACGCGGGCGTTGCCCTCAACGCCGATGTGGCGCACACCGAGTACGAAGATTTTGAGTGGTTGATGGGCATCAATTTCTGGGGCGTTGTCTATGGAACAAAAACTTTTCTTCCACAGATCCGCAAGAACGACTGGGGCCACATTGTTAACATTTCCAGTTTGTTTGGCCTTCTTGGCATTCCCAACCAAAGCGCCTACAACGCCGCCAAATTTGCCGTGCGCGGTTTCACCGAAAGCTTGCAGTGTGAAATGCGCGTCAGCGGCGAGAACATTGGTGTTAGCTGCGTTCACCCCGGCGGTATTAAAACCAATATTGCCAACGCCGCGCGCTTTAGCCACAGCACCAGCACGCGATCGCAAGATGCCGACCAGCTCAAGAAAGAGTTCAATGAAAAGCTGGCCCGCACCACACCAGAACAGGCGGCCAACATCATTCTCAAGGGCATAGAAAACAACCAAGAGCGTGTACTCGTGGGTATGGATGCTGTCGCCCTAGACCGCATGCAGCGCATGATGCCGACAGGCTATCGCAAGCTCGTCGCCAAGTTTGCCTAATGACGGTGGAGATGCGCTCGGGGCACGCGCCCTGCAATGAGATCGAACTGTACTACGAAGACCTAGGTCGCCAAGGCGACCCCGCCGTCTTGCTGGTCTGCGGCATGTCGGTACAGCTGATCGAATGGCCCGATTCTCTTTGTCGGCATCTCGTCGATCAAGGTTTTCGCGTCATTCGCTTTGACAACCGCGAGGCGGGGCTGTCGTCGCGCAGCACGGTCAAACAAGCGCCCCCCATTATTCGTTCGTACTATCGCTATAAACGCGGTTTGCCCGTCAAGGCGGACTACCCGCTGCGACAGCTCATGCGCGACGCCGTCGCCTTACTCGATCATCTCGACATTGCTAAAGCCCACTGGGTGGGTTTTTCAATGGGCGGCATGATTTCTCAGTTGGCCGCCATCCACGCCTCCGAGCGTGTGCTGTCGCTCACTTCCATTATGTCGAACAGCAACGACGCCGACCTACCCATGCCCCGTCTCAAAACCTTGTTGCGCTTGATCACACCACCACGCAATAAAAGCAACGAAGCGGTCGCCCACACCATTGCCCTTTTATTTGAAAGCTTGCAAGGGCCTAAATACCCCACGCCGAGAAGCGAGTTGCTCGAACACGCCCATCAGGTTATTCAGCGCTCTCGCAGGCCGTACGCGGGCCCCATGCACCAAATGGCGCTGTTTGCCGAAGGGGGCTGGCGCCACGATTTAAAAACGATTCAAGCACCTACTTTGATTGTTCACGGTACAGGGGATCCACTGGTTCGCATCGAAGGTGGCCGACGCTGCGCGGCTGAAATTCCCGGTGCTCAACTGTGGGAAATCGAAGGCTGGGGGCACGACTTTCCCGCGGCACTGATCGAAGACCTCAGTCACGGCATCGCTCGACACCTACTCAATTCACAACCACAGGCCACCGCCTCTTAATCCGCTCTGGGGAGACACTGGAACCATGCCGAGTTTAAACGCCAAAGCCATTCGCCTATTCACGCGAGCCACCATTAAGCGCCACGGCTTAGATCTCGACGAAGCCGTCGCCCACATGCGCCGACAAATTAACAACAACGCTCTGCCCACATTGCTGCCATTGGGTGTTCGCGCGGAGCGCTGCTCCATCGCCGGTATTAACGGCTTGCGCGTCGCCGTCAAAAAACCGCGTCGCACCCTGCTCTACTTTCACGGCGGCGGCTTTGTCGCCGGCCGTCCAGACACCTATAAAAACTTTGCCGGGCGCTTGGCCAAACAACTGCAAGCGGAAGTCTATCTTCCCGATTATCGGCTGGCCCCGGAGCATCCCTACCCCGCGCCAATTGACGATGCCGTCGCCTGCTATCACTGGTTGCTCAGCAATCACGTCGACCCCAGCACGCTGGCCATCGGCGGCGACTCGGCAGGCGGTAGTATGACGCTGGCCACGCTGCTTCGCCTGCGCGACGAAAAAGCACCACTGCCCGCCGCGGCCTTTGCGCTCTCTCCCGCGGGCCACCTCGGTTGCACCAATCCCAGCATGGATGACAACGACCATCTCGACGACATGCTGTCCGCCGATCTAATACGCCGCTGCGCCGAAGCCTACGCCAAAGGTCAGGATCCCAGTATTCCGTATTTATCCCCCGCCCTCGGCGAGTACCACGACATTCCGCCCCTAGCACTGGCGGTCGACGAAAACGAGTGTCTGCGCGATGGCGCCCACGACGTCGCGCAGAAAATGCGCGAAGCGGGCGGCACCGTCGAACTCATTTCCCGCTGGGGCCTATTCCATGTCTGGCCGATATTTACGCCCTTCATTCGCGAATCCCGCGAAGACACGGCGCAGATTGGCCGCTTTCTGAATCGCTATATGAACTTCAACGATCGTTTAAAGCCCGCCGCGTAAGCCCACAACTGTGGGTCGGCTTTCAAGCCGACTCACACAGCGCCGGGGCGGTGCCCCTCCTAAAAATGCCGAGCCTGTAGGTAAATTGCGTTCCGAATGCCGAGTAGGCTCAAGTGAAGTCGGCCTGAAGCACCCTGAAGGGCATAAAGCCGACCCACGGTGGCTTAGTTTGGCAGATGATGAAGCTCCGCTTCTAACCAACACTTTTTAGTGTGACATTTTCCTAAGAGGCACGCCTTGATGCCCTTCAATGCACTCGGGGCGATAGCCGCTACCGGTACAGCGAATTGTCTCGGCGGCGTCGGAGTAAAGTCCGACCCACGGTAACTGCGACTGGGAGACCTCAATCACTTTTAGAGTGTTTATTCAAAGCAGGCGCTTTACACAACTTAGCCATTTCGTTATAGTGGCTTCGCGCTAGGGCGTTCGCCCTTATCCAAACATTAGCGCTACTGCTAAATAAGAAAGTCGCCGGGGCGGCTAGATCATCGAAAAATGATCTAGCCGTCACCCGTGACGCCAAAGCGATAAACGCATTCAGCCTCCCCCTACACCGAATACGCTTCAGAGGCCTGTATTAAGGACTGCGCCAAAGTCTTTGTGGCGGGGCCGACGTAGTCTGAGTGACCGTAAACCAAGTACAAATCACCGCGCCTTGTGGCGCCCTGCTCTAGATTCAACCGCACGAGCTCGCCTTTGTTCAGGTACTCAGAGACGGCGTGCAAAGGCAGCCAGGCAAAACCCACACCGCTCAATACCGTTTTCACCGCGGTTTGAATACTCGACACCGTCCAGCGCTGCTGCGAGCGCAGCCAGCCCGTATCGGTTTGTTTGTAGCGCCCCGAATCTCGAATCACGATATGAGTGTGTTTTTGCAGAGCGCGGCTCTGCAGCGGCTTTTCCGAGCCCGCCAAGGGGTGCGAAGCACCCGTGACCGCGACAAACTCTGCCGAGTAAATTTGATCGCCGCTGTAGCCCGGCGGCACGCGATAAGCCACTACTAAATCGGCCGTGCCCGCATCGAGTGCCTCTTCGCTGCCCGACAAAATGGCCTCGTGGTAGTGCACTCGGGTTCCACGACTTTGGGGTTCAAACGCTTTCAAAGCACTTAGCACCACATCCAGTGGAAAGGCCTCGTCAATCACTAGGGTTAAAGAGGTCTCCCACTCCGATTGCAACGGCTTGACTAGGCCCTCCAAAGCGACCGATTCCTCCAACAATTGACGCGCACCTCGATACATCACCTGCCCCGCTTCCGTCAGCACGGCGCGGCGCCCCGACATGGTTAACACCTCCAGCCCCAAAACGCTTTTCAGCTTGTTCACCGCATAGCTGACTGTGGATTGGCTTTTATTCAAAGCCTCGGCAGCTTGCGCAAAGCCACCGCAATCAATCACCGCGACAAAGCAGCGCCATTGTTCCAATGTGATACGAGGGTGGGTCGTTTTAATATCCATAATTTCGATAAGTTTTAGCGTATTTTTGCCATTTTATATTGATTTTATTCAACGATAATAGAGTTTCTCACCACTTAGGAGGCACTATGTCGGAAAAAACCAACAGCTGGAAAACCAGTGTCAAAGGCGGCGAATACCGCCGTAAAGACTCACAGTTTCGCCACTGGATCAGCACCGACGGCAGCGGCGACTTTGCCGCCGAGGCCAATCGCTACCATCTATACGTTTCACTGGCTTGCCCCTGGGCACACCGCGCCTTGATTTTCAGAAAGCTCAAAGAGCTGGAGTCGCTGATTGATGTGTCCGTGGTTCACCCCGATTTACTGGAGAACGGCTGGTCATTCGACACCGACTACCCCGGCACCACTGGGGATAAACTCTACGGTGTCTCGCACCTCAAGGAGCTGTACTACAAAGCCGATCCCCACTACGACGGCAACTTTACCGTGCCCATGCTGTGGGATAAAAAAACGCAAACCATCGTTAACAACGAATCTGCCGAAATTATCCGCATGTTCAACAGCGCCTTCGATGGCATCACGGGCAACACGTTAGATTACTACCCAAAATCACTGCGCGAAGACATCGACACCATCAATCAACGCGTTTACCACGACATCAACAACGGCGTTTACAAAACGGGGTTTGCCACCTCTCAGGCGGCCTATGAAAAACACTTTGACGCGCTCTTCGCGGCACTCGATGAGATCGAGCAGCGGCTCGGCCAACAGCGCTATCTAGTCGGCGCTCACATTACCGAGGCGGACTGGCGCCTGTTTACTACGCTAGTGCGTTTTGACGCCGTGTATGTCGGTCACTTTAAGTGCAATTTACGTCGCATTGCCGATTACCCCAACCTGTCCAACTATTTGCGCGATCTCTACCAGCAGCCCGGTATCGCCGAGACGACAGACATTCCCTTTATTCAGCGCCATTACTATTTTAGCCACAAACACATCAACGCCAATCAAGTTGTCCCCAAAGGCCCTGAGCTGCACTTAGATGCGCCCCACGACCGTGGTCGACTATCAGCCTGATTCGGCGCTTGCTTTTACCCGCAAATAGGCCTTCAATAGAACCGTACACCACGACTTGTTCGTGGTGTTTTTTACGCCTGCTGCTAAATAACTCAAGAGCCTAAAATATGGTCTACACACACCCACCTATTACACTGCCCGAACTTGATGTTGCCCGCATTGAAAGCCTATTAGAAAAGCTGGATCTCAAGGCGAAAAACAATCACACGGAGCTATTTGAAGAATTGTACCGCTGTCGTATTGTCTCATCACAGGAAGTATCGCCCGATGTCGTCACAATGAATTCACGAGTAAAATACACGCGATTGGATACTCAGCAGCAGTCAACACTGACACTCTGCTACCCTGATCAGATAAGCCGAGCCGACGATGCCGTTTCAATTCTCGCCCCCATTGGCAGTGCCATCATCGGGTTAAGTGTCGGCCAAATCATTGACTGGCCACTTCCAAACGGAAAAAACGCACCATTGCGTATTGACGAGTTACTATTCCAGCCCGAGCGCTCTGGCAACTACACGCTTTAATATGAACGAAGCCCATATTCTCAGCAGCATTGCAGATACCATTCAGCTCGCCGTCGCTCCGGTCTTCCTGCTCACGGGGCTCGGGGCGCTACTCAGCGTGTTAACAGGGCGCCTAGCGCGCATCGTCGATCGCGCTCGCAAGCTGGAGAAAAATCGGCGCGAACAGCGCGGTGCCGAACTGCTCGCCAGTCGCCGCGAGCTGCTGGGCCTAATGGAACGCATCAAATTGATCAACTGGGCCATTTCCCTATGTACGGTAGCCGAGCTTCTAGTGTGTGTACTGATTGCCTGCTTGTTTCTCGCCGATTTACTGAGCTACCCCATACAAACCTTGCTCGCCATTCTGTTTGTCGGCGCCATGCTGTCCATGACCGTCGGCTTGATGCTATTTCTGCGCGAAATTTATATTGCCATTGGGACGCTGCGCTTCGAAGTCGACGGCCCCGAAACATCTTAAGCGCTCCCCACCCCATCCCACGCACCGACTGAGTGCGTTTTTGCGCCAATCTTGATGAATATCAACTAAGTAGCGACTTTGTTGATGGACTCTTCACGCCTTATCTATAGAATCGCCGCAAAAAAGAGTGGGGGCCATACTTTAGGGAGTGCACTACGGCAGTGTCTATTCGCAACTACGCGAAAAAAATCGGGCTCGTATTGATCAATATCGCTTTGCTCTACTGGCTGTTCACCCAGCTATTAGCCAGCCCCACTTACACGGAAGACGATCTCCATCGCGAGCGCCAGCACGCTGTGGAGCTAGCCCGTGGTGGAGAGATCCAAGACGCCCTGATCCGCCTGCACTCACTATCTGAGTTTGCCGAAGACCACCAACCCCTGTGGCAAGACTACGCAATTGTCTTAACCTGGGACGGCCAAGATACCGAGGCCCTCGCCCAGCTTGAGCACATCGACTTAGCCACCGCGCCCGACTACTTTATCGACGACATGTTGGCCGCCAGCGCGCGCATGGGCGCTTCCGCTACAGCGCTTGAGTTAGCGCGAGAGGGCGCTCGCCGCCAGCCTCCTTTAAAGGCAGCCATTCAACGAACCCAACAGCAATTTGAACAGGCAGGCGATGCGCAAACCGCTCGCCAGCTCGATCAATATCTTGCGGCCTCTACACCCCATAACGCCCAAACTGAGAGTACAAAGACCCACGCTTCACACTCGACTGACGAGCCAACGAGCGCGCAAACAGACCGTTCGGCTAAACAGCCCATGCGGCTGACCCAATCAGAGCTGGAGCACTCAGCGTGGCAAGCCCGCAGTCAAGGGCACTACGCCAAGGCACTCAAACTCTATAAAGAGGGGGCGAAGCGCTTTCCTGAAAATCGCCAATTCGCCCTAGGTGCCGCTCTGTGCCTGATCGAAATGCGCCGACCACTCGAGGCGCAATCTCAACTTGATGCATTGCAAAAGCGCTTCCCCAAAGCACGGGATGTGAAAGCCGCGCGCGTCTATGCCGCGCGCCATAACCAGCAGTGGTCAAAAGCGCTGGCGCTGCAATCAGAACTACTCAATAAGAGCCCCAACCCCCAAAGCGACAGCATGAACTGGCTCGTACTCGCGGAGCAGCGCCACGCCGACAACGCCGCAGCCATGCGCCAAGAAATTGCCAACCAGCTGCGCCAAAACCCCAATAACCGCTGGCTGAGAGAGGCCTTGTTAGTCCGCCTAACATGGGCGCAAAAGCACCAACAGGCCAACCACCACGCTCGCCGTTTGAACCCTCGCACGATGAGTGAACGCGCACTGGAAGCTGCCGCCTTCAGCGCGCGCAGCAGTGAGCAAAATCAGCGCGCAGCAACGCTGTATAGCGTGGGTCGCCAACGCTTTCCCAACAATCACACCTTCACTCGCGGCTTAGCATTGGCGCAAGCGGCGGATGGGCAAAAGTACGAGGCCATCCACACGCTCAGAGAAATGGAGACGACGTCCACCATGACGCCCGACCAGCGCATCGCTTTGGCCGATACCTACGCGGACCAAGGTGCTTATTTAAAGGCGCAAGAGCACTACCACACCGTTTATAAAAACGACCCCAGCAACACGGCTGCCTACGAGAGTTGGCTCATCAATCTCTCCAAAGCGGGTCTGGCCGAAGTGGCCTATCGCGACTTTCAGCAATCGGACATCGACATCTCCGAGACGGCCCGCGCCGAACTCATGGCGAGACATACAGCGCACACCATTCGCCGCAGCCGCTCAGAGGATTACTCACCCAAGCAACGCCTCGCCATCGCCAAAACCGCTTTGCAGCTCAGCGAGGAAACCATCGCCTACTTGCGCACAGCTCTGCCCTCAGAAGAAGCGCGCTGGTTTCACGCCGAGGGCGACCGATTGCGCGCCCTTGCCAACTTGGAACGCGAAGCAGACGTCACGCGCGCCTATGAACAGATGCGAGCTCAATTCGATAAAACACCCGCCAACGACATTCAACTCATGGCCGCGTCTGCCTATTTACGCCAACAACAACCCGAGCGAGCCGAGGCGCTGGCCCATGAGGTGTTGGCTAAAAACAGCGGCGATTACCAAGCTCTCGAAACGCTGTATTTTGCCGAACTCGCTCAGGAGAAGCACAGCGCAGCCAGTAACACGCTGAAGCAACTGGTCGATGGCCAAGCTATTTGGCGCTGGAGTGAAGACGGGCGCATCCACCGCCCCAACCCACGACGCCTTACCGCTGAGCGAACTCGCGCAATGCACCAAGCCTATATGAACAATCTGGCAGAAGCTGAGCGCCAGTTCGACGCTATGTTAGCTCGCGCACCGAGCAACACTGACATCAAAACCGACCGCGCCACTCTCTACCGCTGGCGCGGTTGGCCGCGCCGCTCCCAAAGAGCTATCGACCCAATACTGGTCAACGAGCCCATGCTGTATAGCGCTCGCCAAGGCCGCTTTTATAACGCCATGGCAACGCAGGACTACCAGCAAGCTGAGCATGAGGTAGCGGCTTTAAATCGGGACTTTCCAGAGAAAGCCGATACAAAAACGGTGAACGCTATCTGGCGCATTCATCAACTCGACAGCCTTAACATCGAAGCCGGCTGGTCTCGGGGCACAGGCTCTAGTTTTGAAAGCGACGACTGGCAGTTAGAAGCCACCTACTTCACCAGCCCGTGGCAACACCACAAACACTATCGCAGCTTTGTTCGCGGACGCTTAGCACTCAGCGACTTTGGCAGTAGCGATTCCATTGAGCGCCTAGGTGCAGGCATTGAATACCGTGGCTACTGGGGTAGCTGGCAAGCAGAGCTCAGCCAATCTCTGAGCAGCAACGACGTGGGCTTCAGCCTGAGCGGCCTATTGCAAATCACCGACCAGTGGCAGGCAACGGGTGGCTATCAATCCTATTCCGATCAAACGCCCGTGCGCGCTGCAGCCGCCGATATTTCACTGGCCACGCTCGACTTGGGACTCAACTACACACCCAATGAAAGACACGGTTACCGCATGAATACCTCGCTTGGCGATTTCAGCGACGACAACCAGCGTCTGCAACTCGGCCTGTCGGGCTATCAGCACTTTTACCAAGACCCAATACACCAGTGGACACTGCACGAGTACGCCAGCCAACAATCCAACGATCCGCTGGCCGCGCCCTACTACAACCCCGAACAAGCGACCACGGTTGGCCTGGGGCTCGAATACATAGGTGTCATTCACCAGCGTTACTACCGCCACTTTAAACAGCGCTTAAGGCTCGATCTCAGTCGCACTGCCGAGAAAAACTTTAGCGCGGGCGCAGGCTGGAATTTCACCTATGAGCATCTATGGCAGCGCAGTCGCACCTTCAATTGGCACTACGGTATTGGTATTGGCAGTGCCCGCTACGATGGCGACTCCGAAGACGTCCTGCGCTTGTTTGGAGGATTAACATGGCGGTTTTAATACGCAAATCTCTCTCCCTCACAACGGCGCTTTGTGCGGCGGCGCTGCTTGGCGCCTGCCAAATCAATCCTGCTGCCGTCCAGACAGAGCCCAATCACATTGAGCGTCCCAGCGACTTTTTTGCGCTGTGTTACCACGATGTTCGCGACGATGTAAAAGGCGATCTCGACAAGGATCAGGGCGCGGTCAATACCGAACATTTGGCACAACATTTTGACTGGCTACAGCAGCAGGGTTACACCCCCGTGTCGCTAGACGAGATCGAAGCCGCGCGCGCCGGTGAAAAACCGCTGCCCCCAAAAGCGGTGTTGCTGACATTCGACGATGGTTACGACAGCTTTTACTACAAAATTTACCCCCTGCTGAAGCTGTACAACTACCCGGCCGTATTTGCCCTCGTCACCGATTGGATAGAAACGCCCGACGGCGAGAAAGTCCCCTATGGCGACGAGCTAAAAGATCGACGCGAGTTTTTACACTGGGATCAAGTGCGCGAAATGCAAGCCTCTGGGTTAGTGGAAATCGCCTCTCACACCCATAACCTGCACCGCGGCATCACCAGCAATCCCCAAGGCAATATTCAAGCCGCGGCATTAACTCGCCAGTACAGCAATGGCCGCTACGAAAGTGAAGCGGACTATCGTCAACGCCTCTATCGCGACTTTAAACTCAGTGCCGACCTCATTGAGCAGAACACCGAGCAGCGTCCGCGCACTCTGGTCTGGCCCTACGGCCGCTACAGCGACGAGGCTTGGGCGCAAGCTCAGAAAGCGGGTTATCAGCATTCACTGGTATTGGAACAGGGCGAAAACGTGCTGAATGACGGCCCACATATCAATCGCTATTTGATTTCAGCCAATCCCACACCCACCCAGTTTCGCGATATTTTCCAGGCGCCTCAGCTTCGCCAACCACAGCGCGTGGTCCATGTGGATCTCGACTACCTGTACGACCCCGATCCCGCGCAGCAGCATCAAAATCTCAGTGCGCTCGTGCGCCGCATCTACAAAATGGAAATCAATACCGTGTACTTGCAAGCCTTCGCCGACCCCGATGGCGACGGCAACGCTCAAGCACTGTACTTCCCCAACCGCCACCTACCCATGCGCGCCGATCTCTACAGCCGCGTCTCGTGGCAGTTGAAAACCCGCGCCAACGTCGATGTCTACGCGTGGATGCCGGTTAGCGCCTTCGATTTAGGCGACGAGACCTACCGCGAGCTTGGCGTTTACAGTATGGCCAATGGCGAAATCGCACCCGCTCAGGCCAATTATCGGCGGCTGTCGATTTTTGCCCCCGAAGCGAAAAAAATCATTAAAGACATCTATGCCGATCTCGCGATTCACGCGGAAATTCCCGGCCTTATTTTTCACGATGACGCCTATCTTTCAGACTACGAAGATGTACGCCCCGAAGCGCTAGATTACTACCGCCAACACGGCCTGCAGTTTGATAGCCCACAAGCTCTGCGCCGCGATGCAGCCACCCTCTCCCAGTGGGCCAAAATAAAAACCCAAGCACTGACCGATTTCACGCTGGAACTCGCCGAGGTTGTCGAACACTACCGCCCCGACGTCAAACTGGCGCGCAACCTATACGCTCGCCCCGTGCTTCAGCCCAGTAGCGAACAATGGTTTGCGCAAAACCTCGACAACGCCGTCGAGCACTACGACACCACAGCAATTATGGCGATGCCCTATATGGAAGGCGCCAGAAGTGCGGGCGAAGCCGAACAATGGTTGGCGTCGTTGATGGATGCCGTCGAAGCAAGCAAACTGCCCAAGCACAAAATTCTCTTCGAGCTACAGGCCAAGCAGTGGCACAAAGACAACGCCCCCGTGCCCGCCGAAGAGCTGGCAAGACAGATGCAAGCATTCAAAGCCCGAGGTTTTCAAAACTACGGCTACTACCCCGACGACTTTATTGCCGGCCAACCCGAGATGGACATCATTCGCCCGCACTTGTCTACCACTGACTACCCCCACATGAGGCGCTGATATGCAAAGCATTGTCGAAACCCTCATGCACTTTGCCTTTTACTACCCGTTATTCATGGCCTATGTCTGGATGATTGGTGCCATTTACTATCGCTTTCACTGGGAGACGCGAGACGGCAAAGATTTTGAGCACCCCGACGAGCTGCCCGAATACCCGCCCGTGTCTGTTCTGCTGCCCTGCTTTAATGAGAGTACACTGGCTGAAGAAACTATTTTTCATTTATTTGAACAGACCTACCCCAATATGGAAGTCATCGCCATCAACGATGGCAGCAGCGATGACACGGGAGAGGTTCTCGACAAACTAGAGCAGCAGTACAAAAAACTGCGTGTTATTCATCTCGACAGCAATCAGGGCAAAGCCATGGCGATGAATGTTGGCGCCATGATTTCCGAAAATGAATATCTCGTTGGTATTGACGGCGACGCCGTGCTCGACCCCCACGCTGTACACTGGTTAATGGCGCATTTTGTTCACGGCGGGCCGCGCTTGGGCGCCGTAACCGGGAATCCACGCATTCGCAATCGCACCACGCTACTGGGCAAAATCCAAGTGGGTGAATTCTCCTCCATTATTGGCTTAATCAAGCGCGCCCAACGTATTTACGGCCGCGTGTTCACGGTGTCGGGCGTGGTCGTTGCCTTTCGTCGAACAGCACTACAGCGCATTGGTTACTGGACGACCGACATAGTCACCGAGGACATCGACATCAGCTGGCGTCTGCAACTCGACCACTGGGATGTCCGCTACGAGCCCAATGCACTTTGTTGGATTTTGATGCCCGAGACGATTAAGGGGCTTTGGAAGCAACGATTGCGCTGGGCGCAAGGTGGGGCTGAGGTTCTCAAACGCTATGGCAAGCAGCTACTGCAATGGCGCAAGCGCCGCATGTGGCTGGTAGCGCTAGAGTATTTAGTCAGCGTCGTGTGGAGCTATGTAGTCACAAGTATTGTTGCACTTTGGGCCCTAGGCCACTTTATCGACTTGCCAAACTACCTGTATGTAGAAAGCATCGTGCCGGGTTGGAACGGCGTCGTGTTGGGGCTGACCTGTCTTTTGCAATTTGCCGTCAGCATCGCCATCGACGCGCGCTACGATCGCGGTCTAGGTCGCTACTATTATTGGATGATCTGGTACCCACTGGCCTACTGGATGATCAACACCGCCACTGTCGTCATCGCCGTGCCCAAGGCCCTGCTCAAGAAAAAAGGCACTCGTGCCACTTGGAAAAGCCCCGATCGCGGCGTACAAAGTCGAGGGTCGTCAAAGCGATGAGTAAAAAAGAAACCGCCGATTATTTGATTATTGATACCCCCAGCGTACTCAGGCGCTCGGAGCGCTTGGCTGCGGGCGGTGTCACCTTGGCATTTTGGTTGGCCATGTTTTATCTGTGGCAGCCCTTGATTAGCTTAGTGGCTTGGCTATTCAACACAAAATTATTCTACGAGCACATGATCGTACTCGGTGGCTTCCGCGGTTTTATGGAAGTGCTGGTGATCTATCTAGCGGTTATTTTGTTTCTTGGCGGCGGCTTAATTTTTTGGGCTAAACTCAATCAATGGCGATTCAGAGGCAAAGAAAAGCGCACACTGCCGCCCAAGGCCAGCCCCGAACAAATTGCCGAGTTCTTTGTCGTCGACAGCGAACAGTTAAAGCAATGGCAGAGCATTAAAAACGCACGCGTTTACTTTGATCAGGGCAATCATGTGGCGCGCGTTGAAAGCAACGAACCCGAGGGTGTTGATCAAGAAACGTCTTGATCTTCGGCGCGCGCATCCTTGCGACGCTGTTCACGGTGCTGCGCGTAAACAGCAATCACGCACAGCGCAAACACGTCTAACCACTCCACAGCCATACCTACGGGGCGTGTGGGATCGAACACAATCCAAACTGCGTGAAACACAATCAAACCGTACATCCAGCCACGCCAATAGCGCTCGGCTTTGACACCCCAGCGGTGGATAGCCAGCGCCACTGCCGCCGTCCCAACTAGTGCCACAATCAAAGCCCAGGGCAGAGACTCAATCACTCGCGCTTCACTCGCCGACAGCGCCATCGGTTGCGGCAAGCCCGCCGCGATGGAGGCATCGCCCAAATCCGCCAGCAAAGCGGTTCTCAACGCCCAAGCGCGCTCAGCCAATACGGCGTACCAGCCCGCCAGCAGTGCCAGATATATAGACAGTTTTTGTTGGCTCATAGTTCTGTGTACTCTTCTATCCCGTCATTGCGAGCCGAAGGCGAAGCTTCCGCTCCTGCTCACGCCCCTTACCTACATCCCTGTAGGCAAAGCAATCTGCCCATCAAACACACCAACAGATTGCCGCGTCGGCTGCGCCTCCTCGCAATGACGAGTTTTTAACGTACAACCACCCTGTACGCTCGGCTACTGCTCAACATTGTGATAGATATTTTGAACATCATCTAACTCGTTCAACATATCCAGAAACTTCTCAAACAACTCGGCGTCTTCGCCGCTCACGGTGGTGTAACTCTGTGGGATAAACTGAATTTCATCGACATCAAAATCGATGTCCTCAAAGGCCGCCGACAAAGCCTCTCGGGTTTTGGCGTATTCCGTATTCGGGGTAAACACCGTCACCATGCCGTCTTCGCTTTCGATGTCGGTCACATCCACATCCGCTTCCATCAGCGCTTCTAACACAGCGTCTTCATCATCGTGGGCAAAGCGGAAAATGGCGGCGTGGTCGAACATGTGTGCCACAGTGCCCTGCGTGCCAATTTTGCATTTGGTTTTGGTGAAAGCGACGCGCACATCGCCAAAGGTGCGATTGGGGTTATCCGTTAAACACTCAACAATCGCCATACTGCCGCCGGGGCCGTAACCCTCGTAGCGGGCGGGCACAAAGTCTTCGCCACCGCCGCCTTTGGCTTTGTCGATGGCCTTGTCGATCACATGGGCGGGTACCTGCGCTTTTTTAGCGCGATCAATCAATCCGCGCAGCGTTAAATTGGCATCGGGGTCGGGGCCTCCCGCTTTGGCGCTGACATAAATTTCTCGACCAAAACGGCTGTAAACCTTGGCTTTCATATCCGAGGTTTTTGCCATCGACTCTTTGCGGTTTTGATAAGCGCGGCCCATAGAGAAGGTGCTCCGATGAATAACAATAAGCGAGCTATTATAGGTATTTACGCCGCCGAGCGCAGCACTACATTCGCCCCGTCAGCGCGAGCCGAATGCAACAGGGCAATCAACGCTTGCGCTGAGACAACCTTTCCAAGTGCAAGCCCGTAATGGCCACACGCAATAACCGCAGAGGGTGGTTTTCAAACAGCGCGTGTATAAAGCGCACAATTTGCTGGTGCTTGGCTTGGGTGTAGGGATACCAATTGGCTTCGATGGCACCGCTGTTGGCATCTTTTAAAATGTGCTTGCTGCGCGTAAAAGCGCGCAAACCTTCAACGCCGCGGGCGCGCCCCCAACCCGTCTCTTTGCGGCCACCAAAAGACAGCCACGGGTTGCCCTCCACCATATTGACATTATTAATCGACACGCCACCCACTTCGAGCGCTTGAGCGACACGATCCGCCTGATCCCGATCGCCCGTAAAAACGCTGGCCTGCAAACCAAATGGCGAGTCGTTGGCGAGCCGAATGGCCTCGGCCTCATCCGCAAAGGGCATCACCGGCAAGACAGGGCCGAAGGTCTCTTCAGCTACGGCGGCCATCGACGCATCCATGCCTGTGAGGACGGTGGGCTGCATCAGCCCCTGTGATGCGTCGATCTCGTCGCCACCCACCAGTATGGCCGCGCCTTTCGACACGGCATCCTCGATGTGACGGCGCGCAATACGGTATTGAAAATCGACCGTTAATCGCCCCAAGTCGGCGTCGCCAGAATCGTCCAGCCGCTGCACCAAGGCCTCGACTTCAGTTTTTAAGCGTTGATTAAACGCATTGTAAATACTGTCTTGCACATACAAGCGCTCCACCGCCGAACAGGACTGCCCGTTGTGGGTAAAGGCGCCCCACACTGCCGCGGCGACGGCACGGTCGAGATTGGCAGTGTCAAAAACCACCATGGGGTCTTTACCGCCGAGTTCCAAATCGACGGGGATTAAATAATCAGCGGCTTGTCGTGCAATGGCCTTGCCCGTTTTGGTAGAGCCCGTGAAAAAGATTTTTTCGGGTCGCTCATCAATAAGGGCGCGGCCTAGTTCGCCATTGCCATACACCACAGCCACCGACTGAGCCAACAAAGGGGAAGCGGATAGAAGCGACTCGTAAACACCCTGCAACGGTGTCACTTCAGACGGCTTATAAACCACCGCATTGCCACAGGCAAAGGCGGTAAAAATTTGTGTGATGCCAATATGCAATGGGTAGTTCCAAGGCGCAATGATCAATACAGCCCCCAAGCCCTCATACATAATTTTGGACTTTTTACCCATGAGCGTAATCGGTGTGGGCACCTTTTCATCGCGCAAGAAGCGATCGGCATTTTTTTCTAGCCATAACAGCCAGTCCACCGTGCCAATAAATTCAATATTGGCATCGGTGCGCGTTTTTCCGCACTCGCTCATCAGCGATTCGACGAGCGACTCACGCTGTCGCAGCATGGCCTGACGCACCCTCGCCAGCTCTCTCAAACGCTGGCGCACGGTGGTTTTCTGTAAATTGGCAAACGCCGAGCGCATACTCCCCATCGCCAAACGAGCGTGTTCTTGCTGATTTTCCGTCGTCACAATATCTCTCCAAAAACCGTATTGCGATAATTTATCACTTTATGGGCAGCTTGGCATTTCCACAAAAAGTGCCACTTAGCTACCTACCCAAGCCTTTGCAAGAGACGCCTTCATGCCCTTGGGTGCTCGGCCCGACAATGCGTCGTCATTGCAATGACCACAAATACCCCCACACACTCGTCACTCCAAACTTGAATTGGAATCTCCTTAACCATTACCCGTCATTCCAGACTTGATTTGGAATCTCCAAACCGTAGCCCTGATAGGTAGATCCTGAATCAAGTTCAGGATGACGTAAGGAGTTGGGTATGACGGATAAGATATCTGTAGGAGGCCCGCCCCGGGCCGACAGCGCGTCGTCATTGTAATGACCACAAATAAATCCCCACACTCGTCACTCCAAACTTGATTTGGAATCTCCTTAACCATTACCCGTCACTCCAGACTTGATCTGGAATCTCCAAACCGAAGCCCTGACAGGTAGATCCTGAATCAAGTTCAGGATGACGTAAGGAGTTGGGAATGACGAATAAAATATCTGTGGGAGGCCCGCCCCGGGCCGACAGCGCGTCGTCATTGTAATGACCACAAATAAATCCCCACACTCGTCACTCCAAACTTGATTTGGAATCTCCTTAACCATTACCCGTCATTCCAGGCACTCCCCCGTCATTCCAGACTTGATCTGGAATCTCCAAATCGGAGCCCTGATAGGTAGATCCTGAATCAAGTTCAGGATGACGTAAGGAGTTGGCTATGACGGATAAGATATCTGTAGGAGGCCCTCCCCCGGGCCGACAGCGCGTCGTCATTGCTGAGCTGCAGGCGAAGCTTCCGCTCCTGTTTACGCCCCTCACAACATCAACAAAGCTAGAGCCTTCATCACGGCTGTGGCACAGTAAGCCCAACCACGAGGTCACTATGTCACGCCCCAAACATCATCTCGCCAACGGCCGCTTTCGCAACAACGCCGAATTGAATAACCACAGCAGCCTACTGAAATTTTTGCGCTGGCAGTGGCAAAGCCCTCGCGTCGAGCGCATCGCCTTTCCCATCGATCGCAGCCAACACGAATGGGTTAGAGGCAATCGCAGCGAAAGCAGCCTCACTTGGCTTGGTCACGCCTCGTTTTTGCTGCAACATCAAGGCTTCAACCTGCTCACCGACCCCGTACTCAGCGAGCGCGCCTCGCCCTCGCAGCGGGTGGGCCCCAAGCGCACCACCGCCCCCGCCATGAGCCTCGCCGAATTGCCCGAGATTGATATCGTGGTGATCTCACACGACCACTACGATCACCTCGATAAAAACACCGTGCGAGGCCTTGCTAAACAACAAGCGCAATCGCCGCTGTTTGTCGTACCGTTAAAACTCGGCCAGTGGCTCAGCCAACAGGGTATAGATCACTGGGTAGAACTCGACTGGTGGCAAAGCCACGAGCACCGCGGATGGCAGTTTCACGCCGTGCCCGTGCAACACTTTTCAGGCCGCGGCACGCGACCCAACAACACCCTTTGGGCGGGCTTTGTGATCGATACCCCCGAAGACGATCGAGGCCAGAAAAAACGCATTTTCTTTGCCGGCGATAGCGGCTACAGCGATGACTTTAAACAGATAGCAAAACAGTTCAAATCGATCGATCTGGCCTTAATCCCTATCGGCGCCTACGAACCGCGCTGGTTTATGCGGGATATGCACATGAACCCCGAAGAAGCCGTACAAGTACACATCGACCTCCAAGCCAAACGCTCCATCGCCATGCACTGGGGCACCTTTGTACTCACCGACGAAGCCATGGACGAACCGCCTAAAAAATTAAACGAAGCCAAAGCAGTACACGGCATTCAAGACGATGCTTTCATTACCCTGCAACACGGCCAAACCCTGCGCGGCGATCTGTGATTAAAATTTGACGCCGCTCCCCTATTGCGGGGGAGGAGTGCTCGGCTATTCCCAGACGCTTAACTTGTTTGGGGCGTCCACTAAAGCGGGGGAACTACACTAACGCCGTGTTAACTGGCCCAGCGTAGCTGGGTCCAGTTGAACACTTTGTTAGGCTAATTGTGAGCAAACAAGCTAGAAGACCAAAATTACTTGCCAGCTTCTGCAATAATCTCAAAATTATGAATGTTGTTTAGAACACCGTTATCCCAGCCGCCAACGACAAGATCATCCGCTTGGTCCTTGAGGGCAGCAGCAACTTTCCCGGCAAAGTGAGCTTCTCTTCCACTCTCATCGGTAAAGGTATCAAAAATACCAAAAGTGTTGCTATCTAATTTAAGTGATGTCCATAACAACGTTTTTGGTTCAGTTTCTGCGACAACAGATGCGGCTCCGGTTAATAGCTGCTGTAATTCTTGCTCTTTTCCTGGTTGGGCTTTTAACAATATATAAGTTGCGCTTGTTGCATTTTCTAAGTCTGTGTCAGGTTTTTTATAGGATAAAACGCTAAAGTTAGAAATATTAGCAACAACCCCCTTATCCCAACCATGCTCTACGAGCGTATCTGCATTGGTATTTAATGCGGCTGCTACTTTCCCTGCAAAGTGCTCTGACCGGCCCGCTTCATCTGGAAAAAAATCAAAAATTCCGAAACTGCCATCGTTTTTTTTAAGCGCATACCAATACAATGTATTGGGTTCAGTTTGCGCGACCAGTGTTGCGCCTTCCTTTAGAAAAGCAGTTAGCTCTTTGTCTTGTCCAGACTTGGCCTCAAATGGAATATAGCTTGCTTCTTTCATGATGGTCTCCTGTTTTGGTACTTCTGAGCGTGATATAGACACATTCATTAAAATGAATAGAAATACAGTTAGATAAATATTTGCTTTACGCATAGGGTTGAAAGTTTCCATAAATTCCCCTTATGTTGAAATCGAGTTGCCATTGTAGGGATTGGCGCAGCTTGACCAGTAGTGGCAAAAAAGACAACATTCATGCAATATCTGCCATTATTTGTTTGGAGTGTATGGATGACGACAATTGTGATTCTTTCAGTGAATAACGCCTTGCCATCAGGGCTTATGGGCATGGTTGATATCTTTGCATTAAGTGGTTTGCATTTTGTGCAGAAGTCTGGAGATGGAGCACTTTCGAAGGTGGAGTGGCACCCAAACGTGATTTTGGCGAATCATGATGGGCAGCCGATAACTGACGGGCATGGGCGTATTTTTGAGGTCGACTCTGATTTTGCTTCAATTGAGCATTGCGATGCAGTGTTGGTACCGGGGTTTATTCCAAATGGTCAAGGACACCCACCCAAAACCACTACAGATAAGCTTACCTGCTCATGGTTGGCTACACAATATAAAAAAGGAGCGCTCATGTGTGGCTCTTGTAGCGGTGTATTTGCACTTGGAGAGGCGGGCTTACTTAATAACCGAAAATGCACTACCACGTGGTGGTTACATGATGAATTAAAGCAACGATTCCCAAAGGCGAATGCGGTATGGGCAAGTGAATTAATTGATGATAACGGTATCATCACTGCTGGTGGCCCACTTTCCTGGGTCACCATTGCATTGCATATAGTGAAAAAGCTTGCTGGTATTGAAACGGCGAAGGTTGTGGCTGATTTTTCTGTCGTTGATGCGATACCAAAATCTCAAAACCTGTATGTGCCGGAGGGGTATCAGGCTTCAAACAATCCATTCCTAGCAAAAGCGGAATATGCCATTCGTAAAGCACACTACCAAACCATGAGCGCTGGTGATTTGGCAAAAATAATGGCTGTTTCTGAACGTACGCTAAATCGTAAGTTAAAAGAGTTAACCGGAGAAACCCCCAAAGCCTTTATTGACGGGGTTAGAATAAGCCATGCTTGCACATTGTTAGCAACCACCAATACGTCCGTAAAGGAAATCGCCCTTTCTCTGGGTTATACGGACGATAGCGTATTTCGTCGTCTCTTTAAGCAGAAAATAAAAATGACACCTTCCAACTATCAACAACAAAGACGCAATAATTAAAGTTAAGCTTTTAGCCTAACGCCTGCGTAACAGGCGCGAATTTATGCGCGTCCTTGTTGACGCACTTGATACTAAGAAGTTTCAATGGCTAACTGAACTAGAAAATACATTCATAACTACCACACCACTAATAATCAATAAAATTCCAATAATGGCAGCGGCATCTAGTTTTTGACCGAATAGCAAAAGCCCTGCTGTTGATATCAAGACTATTCCCAAGCCTGACCAGATCGCATAAGCAACACCCATCGGAATAGTTTTTAAAACTAGAGATAGAAAATAGAATGCCACACCAAAGCCAACGACAACGATTAGGCTAGGTATTAGCTTCGAAAATCCTTCTGATGCCTTTAGAGCACTTGTTGCAATTACTTCAGCGACAATGGCTATGAACAAGTAAAGATATCCCATGATTCCTCCAAAGAAACATAACGCTTGGCTTTGCGGCGTGCTGGAGCGCAGCGTAGGCGCGTCCGCCAACAGCCACTGGTTATGTGGAAATTAGAACGGGATATCATCGTCCCACTCAGGTTCTTGTGTGCCCCCTACCGGGATATTTTCGATCCCATGTTTGGCAAAGAGACCGTTCAGCTCTTTCACGAAAGCTGTAGATTTAGTGAGCACCTGATTGTCACTGACTTCACTACGTAGGCTTTCGAGCGAATCTTTTGGTATATCCGGTTGCTCTTGAAGAAGAGCTACCTTTTCTAGCGCATCGTCAACTTCAGTTGACTGAGAGATGGCATTTGAAATACAGCGAATCATTTTCGCCCGAGTTTTTGGCGATTTTATGATTGTATTAAAAATTTCCTCAGCCACCTGAGCAACAGTTTTATTAACCGCCTGTATTCCCTGATATTTACCAATAAAACCGTACGGGTCTAGGCCTCTTCGAACCGGAATAATGAGTATGTCACGGCCGACGGCAACGCCAACCTCCTGATCACACCAATTGCTTTCTTTAAAGCCTGGCATTAACAGGCAAGCCATGGCATCCATTGTTTGCAATGCCGCTTCTATTTCGGTTTGCCACTCCTTGCTAGGCTCAATGTCCTCGTGCGCCACAAACCCCGATATGGCGTAATTTCGTAGTGCATGTTGGAGTTGACCAGTCTTTACCTTGAAGGAAGCCAGGTGGCTTAAAAACAACCTGAAATGCCCAACTTTCCAGAACGTAGCCTCTTTGGGGGCGCTGGATGAGTACGCGTGGTCTAGCTCCAATTCATCCGCGATTCTGAGTACCAAATCTTCGTTCGCATCAGCCAATAGTTCCTTGACGTAAACCCACTTGCTATTTGCGCTCGGTTGGAAATCCTTGCAGTCAATGCCGTAGGCTCCGAGATAAACATCGATATCAGAAAAGCTCATCCTCGACTGAAGCTCGCGCCCAATCCGGTCAATGAGATCAATTCTGTCTAATACCTTCATCGCGAAGCTTCCTTTCTCACATAACAGCTAAATCAGCGGCCTTGGGCCGCATATGTCGATGCCGCATATTTCTTGAGTGCGGCTCATTTTATTGGGTAAAAACGTCATAAATTCAGTAACTTTTTTTTCATCGATCTATTTTTCTTGGATATGGGGTGCTATGCCGCATATTTCGGCGTGGCCTCTTTTTCTACTTGTCTGATTTTATTTAATTTTTGAGAGGTGTTCGCTGATTTCGGACACCTCCCTGTGTTTTGGTGGGGTTTAAGTTAGCACAGGGTTTGCGGGGGTAGCTATGTTTACGCCGCGTTCAGTGGTTTTATTCGGGCGATTTCATCCTTGCTTGCTTGGGCCGCAGTCCACAGGTCTACGGCGCGTTGTGCGTTGAGCCAGAATTCGGCGGAGTTGCCGAACAGTCGGGCTAGTCGCAGGGCCATTTCTGGGCTGACGGCGCGGCGTTCGCGCAGCAGTTCGTTGATGGACTGGCGCGAGACGCCCAGAGATTCGGCGAGCTTTGAGACCGTCAGATTGTAGTCTGGCATAAAGTCTTCTTTGAGCATCTCGCCCGGGTGAGTGGGCTGGCGCTTCATGTTGCGGGTGTTGGGAATACTCATGGCAGTGACCTCAGTGGTAATCGCAGACTTCGACGTTGTATGCATCACCATCGTCGAATAAAAAACAGATTCGCCACTGGCTATTGATGGCGATGGCGTGCTGTCCTGCCCTGTTGCCTGAAAGTGGGTGAAGGCGATTGCCCGGGGGCACTTTCAGGTCTTCAAGTCGCTTTGCCAAGTTCACATAATCGAGTTTGCGGACGGCTCTTGGCGCGACGTCTGGAGGAAATTTTTTGGATTTCCCCGTCAAGTACAGTTCTTGGGTGCGCTTATCTGCAAATGTTCTTATCACAAATGTAATCCGTCACGTGACAGCTGTCAATTTAAGCAAGGTAGATCTTGAATAGGTGAGATCTAAGGGGCAGTTCGGTTTTATCGAGTGGTGTTCTGGTGAACGCTTCCCTGCGTCTGGTGGGTTTACATTAGCACAGGCTTTGTGGGGGTGACTACGGTTTCACCGCTCCTCCCCCATACCCTGTAAAACCCCGTACAATAGCCCGCGTGTTAGATGCAGATGTCATAGTCATTGGTGCGGGTGCAGCGGGTTTAATGGCGGCGGCCACGGCGGGCGAGCGGGGTCGTCGCGTGCTGCTGTTAGAGCACAACCAGCGAGCGGGTCAAAAAATTTTGATCTCGGGCGGCGGGCGCTGCAATTTCACCAACCTCTACAATGCCCCCGAACACTTTTTAAGCAACAACCCACATTTTTGTAAATCCGCTCTGGCGCGCTACACCCAGTGGGACTTTATCGCCAAGGTCGCCGAGCGCGGCATTGCCTACCATGAAAAAACCTTGGGGCAGCAATTCTGTGATGACAGCGCTCAGCAGATTGTCGATTTACTGGTCGATGACTGCCGAGCCGCTGGTGTCGAACTGCGCTGTGGCATCGCTGTGCAATCTGTGGACAAAACAGGTGCGTCTTTTTGCGTTCGTACCGATAGCGGCGACTTTTACAGCCAGTCGGTGATTGTGGCCTGTGGTGGCCGCTCGTTCCCGCGCCTGGGCGCCAGCGATTTGGGCTATCGCATCGCCGATTCCTTTGGCCTTGCTCTCACCGCCCAGCGCCCCGCCCTCGTGCCATTCACCTTTGATAAAACACAGCGCCAACGCTATGAAGAGCTAGCGGGGGTTTCTCTGGATGTGCGCGTCGAGTGCAACGGCCAGAGCTTTCGCGAAGCCATGCTGTTCACTCACAAAGGCCTGAGCGGCCCGGCGATTTTGCAAATCTCCTCCTACTGGCAGCACGGCGACAGCGTGGATATCGACCTGCTGCCCGAGATCGATTTTATGGATTGGCTGGAACAGCAGCGCCAAGCGCACGGCAAGCGCTCTGTCAGCAAAGCTTTGAGCGAGTGCTTACCGCGGCGGCTGGCTGAACACATTGCGACGCATCAATCCCTACACCACAAAGTGCTAGCCGAATTGAGCAAGGCAGATATGGCCCATTTACAACAACATATTCAACCTTGGCGCGTCGCACCCGCGGGCGATGAGGGCTATCGCAAGGCCGAAGTGACCCTCGGTGGCGTTGATACCCGCGAGCTGTCCTCCAAGACTATGGAGGCCAGGGCGGTGAATGGTCTATATTTCGTAGGTGAGATCGTCGATGTCACTGGGCATCTCGGTGGCCACAATTTTCAATGGGCTTGGGCCTCTGGTTACTGTGCAGGTTGTTATGCGTAAACGGGAATTACTCTTTGCCTCTGTTATCACCTTAAACGCCATACTGATATCGGCCTGCAGCTCATCGTCCCCATCTGGATTTCGTTTGAACCTCAACCAGCCCCACAGCCAAGTGTGGGAAGTGGAGACGAAAATCGATTGCGACCCGGCGCTCGAGAGCTCTTGTATGCGCATTCAGCGCAAGGCAGATGGGCAATGGCGGCCCTTCACTCGCACCATTGAAGATTTTGAATACCAAGGCGGTATGCACTATCGCATTCGCGTCGGCATCACCCCCGCCGATGCTCACTCGGGCACCGCCAGCGAGCGCTATACCCTGCTGGATATTCTCAGCAGAAAGCCTATTGAATTAGACGTTGAACCCAAAACCGAACCGGATACACAACCATGATCATTATTATCGGCACTGGCCTAGCGGGCTACAGCACCGCCAAAGAATTTCGCAAGCACGACAAGGAATCGCCATTGATGTTAATCACATCCGACGATGGCGCAAACTATTCAAAACCCATGCTCTCTAATGCCTTAACTAAGGACAAAAGCCCCGAGAGCTTGGCCATGCAAAGTGCCGAAAAAATGGCCGAAACACTCAATGCCACCATCAAGACGGAGACCCAAGTCACCGCCATCAATCCCGCGCAGCACAGTGTCACCGCAGGCGGCGAAACCTATGAATACAGCAAGCTGGTGTTAGCCACCGGTGCCAATCCCATCACGCCGCCACTGGAAGGCGACGCCACCGACGATATCTACACGGTTAACTCCTTGCACCACTACCGCAGCTTTCACCCCGTCGTAGGCGATACCGAGACCATTGCGATTATTGGCCCCGGTCTGATTGGTTGCGAGTTCGCCAACGACCTCGCCAACATTGGCAAAACCGTTCATGTTGTCGGTCCCGACAAAACACCACTGAGCCTGTTGCTGCCCGAAACCGCGGGTCAGGCCCTACAAGCCGATTTGGAAAAACAAGGTATTACCTTCCACTTAGGTGTATTGCCCAAGGCCGTCAACAAAAAAGGCAATGGCTACGAGCTGACATTAGACAACGGTGACACCATCGAGGCCGATACCGTCCTCAGCGCAGTGGGCTTGCGCCCCAATACCGAGTTGGCCGAAATGGCCGATTTGCACGTCGAGCGCGGCGTGATCGCCAACCGCCTATTGCAAACCAGCGACCCCGATATTTACACCTTGGGGGACAGTGCTCAGGTTGAGGGCCGCGTTCTGCCCTACATCATGCCGATCATGCACGCCGCTCGGGCACTTGGGCAGACACTGGCGGGTACCGACACCGAAGTGAAATACCCCGCCATGCCCGTGGTCATCAAAACCCCCGCTCACCCCATCGTGATTTCCGCCCCCGCTCCCGGCGCCGAAGGCGAGTGGGATATCGAACAGCGCGAAGACGGCGTGAAAGCCCTGTTTAAAAACGGCGACGACCTGCTCGGCTTTGCCCTCACGGGCTCCGCCGTATCGGAGAAGCAAGCTCTGAGCAAAGAACTGCCGCCTGTGATGGGATAGCGCACCGACGACGATAGTAAGCCACTGTGACTGCCCCATAGCGGGCAGTCACGACATGTAATAAACCTTCGGCGAAGCCACACACATTCGCCTGCAGGGCAGGCTCCTACAGAGAGTGTCGATACCACGTCTTTGTTTTGGAGATTCTGAAGCTTCCGCTCCTGCTCGCGCTCCTTACCTACATCCCTGTAGGCAAATCAAGTTCAGAATGACTTAATGGGTTTGGAGTAACGGGAAGTTATACCCCATTGCCACACCGAGGCGCACAGGCAAAAACGGATAAAGCCGAGGACGGACTATCTTAAGAAAGGAGCGAGGCACGAGCGAGTTCCGCAGGCGCCGTTTTGGCCGAGCATCGCAGGGCACCCGAAGGGGGTGGCAGTTGGGGGCGATAGCTGCTCCTGCACTATCGACATTCGCGCCTTCCATGGCGCTCGCGGCGATGACCGCCAAGGAAGGCGGAAATGCAGACTGCGCAGGAGCAGCTGTCTGCGCTTGGCTACTTTCTTTTCGCCGTAGAAAAGAAAGTGGCTGCACCGTCGGGGGCAGTCGCGACATTAAAACAACTTCGGCGAAGCCGGACACTGTTCGCCTGCAGGGCAGGCTCCTACGCTCTGTAGATTCTGAAGCTTCCGCTCCTGCTCGCGCCCCTTACCTACATCCCTGTAGGCAAATCAAGTTCAGAATGACGTAGGAAGTTTGGAGTGACAGGAGGTTATACCCCATTGCCATACCGAGACGCACAGGCAAAAACGGATAAAGCCGAGGACTGTTTGAACAAACCCGCAGGGTTTGTGAGTTCCGCAGGCGCCGTTTTTGCCGAGCATCGCAGGGAACCCGAAGGGTGTGGCATCGGGCGGCGCTTTCTTTGGCTACTTTCTTTTCGCTGTAGAAAAGAAAGTGGCTGCCCCGTCGGGGGCAGTCGCGACATTAAAACAACTTCGGCGAAGCCGGACACTGTTCGCCTGCAGGGCAGGCTCCTACGCTCTGTAGATTCTGAAGCTTCCGCTCCTGCTCACGCCCCTTACCTACATCCCTGTAGGCAAATCAAGTTCAGAATGAAGAGGCTTTGCTCTTGGCCATAAATCATAATAAGCGTCACCTATATTGCTAGCGCTTGAGCAAAAGCTGCACCACACTGTGACTAGGTCTCACAAAATATGAGGTGTGCCATGACAGCCAAACCCACCCCTAAACCGCGCCGCATGGCGTTTGAATTCGATCCCAAAATGGACAAGTACTGGTATCACGGCAACAGCTTGATGACGACCATGCTGAGTGTGATGTCGGGTATGTTCCCCGAGGGGGAGCGCTTTTTCATACACGCGGTTCGCCACTACCAAGACCAAGTCAAAGATCCCGAACTGCAAAAAGAGATTCGCGCTTTTATCGGGCAGGAGGCCCACCACGGCAACGCTCATGAAGTGGTCAATCAGCTGATTACAGAGCGCGGTGTGCCCGTCGATCAAGTCGAGGCAGAAGTGATCGACAAGCTCAAAATGGCCAAGGGCCGTTTGCCCGCTCGCGGCCAGTTGGCTATTACCATTGCGCTAGAGCACTTTACCGCCATGCTCGCCAATTGGCTGCTCAACCACCCCGAGATCATGGACGATCTGCCCGCCGATATGAAAGAGCTCTTTATTTGGCACGCCATTGAAGAAATCGAACACAAGGCCGTTGCCTTCGATGTTTACCAACAGTGCGAGGGCAATTATTTTGTTCGCGTATTTTTCATGATGACCGCCACTTTCAAGTTCCTACGCGATATCGTGTGGTTTCAAAGCAAGTTTCTGTGGCGAGATCGCCACTTCCCCAAATTGTGGGAGTGGCGACAAACAGGGCGCTTTTTGTTTGGCAAAGGCGGCGCACTGAGCAGCACGCTAGGCCACTATCTGTCCTACTACAAACCGGGCTTCCACCCTTGGCAGCACGACAACACCCATTTGATTAAAGATTGGGAACAGCGCTTTCCGCGCATCGCTGAACGCCTCGACCAGCACTTGGCCGCCTAGCGCGCTCGACGCCACTCGGCAACAAGCCCTGTGGCTAACAAAGCTCCGAGAGTGGTGATAACAATCGCTGCTAAGGCTTGGTAGCTCAGAACCTCGCCCAATATCGGCACCGCTGCCAAGCCGCTCACTGTGGGCACCAATGCCATCATGGCGCCCATACGAGCGGGCCCAATGCGCTCGACGGCTTTCATATAAAAAATCATCGCCACTACGACAGCAATAACGCCTTGGTAAAACCCTTGAAGCAACAACTCTTGCCAAGGGGCATCCAGCAATTTTGATTCAAAGCCCAAAAAATAGAAGGGCAGGAACAGTGCGGCGCAACCGTAGGCCACCGTCGTCGTCGCCTGCCACGCACTGATACGCCAACGCTTTGCCAGTACCGTATACAGGGCCCAACAGCTCACCGACAGTATCAAATACACATCACCCAGCAGGTCGCTCTGCGCGGATAAATTTGTCAACATCAAAGCGCCGCCCACGGCAATCAATGCCAAGCCCATCCAGCGCAGTGGGCTGGGGCGATCACCCAGCACGCCAAAAGCCAACAAGGCGCTGGCAAAGGGAATTAAACCCGGTAGTAACACCGAGGCGTGCACCGCGGTGGTGTGCTGGAAAGCGGCGTAGACGAAAGCGCAGTAGCCGATGCCACCGGTCATCGCCAAGGCGAGACCGCGCGAGTTAAACCAAGGGCGATGAAAAATGACCACGGGCGACAGGCAAACGGCGCCGACCATAAACCGCAAGGCCATCGTATCGGCGGGCTCTAGCGTGCCCTGACCGCCGATGCGTGAAACCAACACAAAGCCCGACCAACAAGCCACAGCGACGAGGCCCGCCAAATATCCAGCCAGTGCGTCAGACCGTTTCATAAATGCCTTTGAATGAATTTAAATGCTTAGAGACTTTGTCATCTTAATCGCTGCGGTGCGGATTCAATAGAAGTTTCTGGCCTCTCTAACACTGCGTTTAAGCGCATTAAAGTGCGATCACAACATGACGATCGACCGCGCTCGTGGTACAAAACCACTATGGAAAACAAAACCCTAAATGCCCCCGTTGCACGCTGGCTCTGGCAGGAAAAACACCTAGAGCTGCAATCGCCCGCCAAACGCTTGGGTCTTGGCACTCTGCGCTATCTCTATGTTTTGATCGACGACATCGCCGGCGGCCAACTGACGATGCGCGCGATGAGTTTGGTCTACACCACGCTGCTCTCTATTGTGCCCCTGCTGGCCGTCAGCTTTTCGGTGTTAAAAGCCTTTGGCGTTCACAACAAGCAACTCGAACCATTGATGCTGCAATTCCTAGAGCCACTGGGGCAGCAAGGTGTGGAAATCACCAGCAAAGTCATTGGCTTTATCGACAATATCGACATCGGCGTACTGGGTGTTTTTGGCGTAGTGTTGTTGTTTTATACCGCCATTTCGCTGGTACAAAAAATTGAGGCGACCTTTAACTTTGTCTGGCGTTTGCAAGAAAGCCGCAGCCTAGGTCGCCGCTTTACCGATTACGGCTCGGTTATGTTGATTGGTCCTCTACTGGTATTTTCCGCCATCGGTATGTCGGCCAAAGTGCTGAACGACGAGATCGTGCGCAGTGCCACAGAAGTGGCGCTAGTGGGCGACTTGGTCAACCTGGGCACCCGCGCCTTGCCCTATCTTATGATTATGGCCGCCTTCTCATTCTTTTATGTGTTTATTCCCAACACCCGCGTCAAGCTCAAGGCGGGCATTATCGCTGGCGTTATCTCGGGCTTTTTGTGGCAGAGCCTCGGCTGGGCCTTTGGCAGTTTCATTGTCTCGTCGACCGACAACAGCACTTACGCCATCTACTCGGGCTTTGCCATTTTAATTATTTTTATGATGTGGATTTACATCAGCTGGCTGATTCTTTTAATCGGCGGCAGCATCGCCTTTTATATCCAACACCCCGAGTACGTCGTCCCCGTCGGGCGCGAGGGTGGCCTGAGCAATAATCAACGCGAGCGCATTGCGCTGCAAATCATGGCGATCATTGCCGAGCGCCACTACAAAAACCACCCACCCATGAATGCCAACCAGTTTGTGAATCGCCTGCACATTCAAATTCAAGCCGTGCAGGAGGTGCTCGAAGCGCTGGAGGACGCGGGCTTGGTCGTCGACAATGGCGACAACCCACCGCTGTACCTGCCCGGCGTTCCCCTAGAGGCCACCCCCGCGTGGCGCGTGATTGAGGTGGTCCGCAGCGCGGGCGAAATGCCTTCGATTTTTCACAAGCGCACGCGCACGGTCGGTGATGTCGACAACACCATCGACACGCTGCTTCACGCTCAGCAACACGCACTCGATGGAGTCAGTATTAAAGATTTGGCGGATATCGAGGGTTAACTTTCGGCTTGAGCTCCCCCATAGAGCGCAACTTTTAGGCACAATAGTGGTCATTATCGACTTAGTCGCAAAAGGATCTTATTGATGCCTCGTTTTGGCCTCAAAGCGCGCCAGCGTCGCGCCCTTATTAGCCTTGGCCTCGCCAGCCTGCTCACCGCCTGCGCCGGCGTTGAGCCATTGCCGCCCTCACAGGCGGCGATCCCCGGCAGTGAGTCTCTGGCTTCGTCGCCTCTGGTCACACCCCGTTGGCCCCAGCTCTTCCAAGCGCCCAGCCTCCAGCCGCTGATTCGCGAGGCGCTGGCACACAACCAAGATTTTAAAGCCGCTCGCTCGCGGCTAGAGGCGGCTTTCGCCAATACCGAGGGCGACAGCCGCTGGCCCACCATCAATGCAGAAGTGAACCGCCAACGCCGCGATAACGACGGCATCAAAACGGACTCCGCCAGCGCGGCACTGAGCGTAAACTGGGAGCTCGATGTCTGGGGCCGCCTCGCCGCAGAGAATGCCGTCGCCGCCTACACCGCCCAATCTCTAGCGGCGGACACCCAGTGGGCGCAGTACTCTCTCGCCGCCAATGTGGCTAAAGCTTGGCTCACGGCGGTGGCCAACCACGCCCAGTGGCAACTCAGCCAACAGCGTCAGGCCAGCCTTGAGCAAAGCACGGATATTATCGAGAACGGCTACGAAAACGGCACCCGCGACGCGTTAGAGGTTTACAGTGCACGCGCCGAACTGGCCAATAGTGCCGCCGCGGAGCTACAGGCCCAACGCGCCTTTGAAAACAGCCGTTACCAACTGAACGTACTGCTTGGCCGCTTTCCCGGCCAGGCCATCGAGCTGCCCGAGTCGCTGCCCGCACCCGACAACGAGCTGCCCGCCGAGCTCTCATCCAGTTTGCTAGAGCGCCGCCCCGATGTGCGCGCTGCGCAGTTGACCCTCGCCGCACAAGAGGCCCAGTGGGCGGTGGCCAAGCGCAATCGCTGGCCGCGGTTTGCACTGACCGCACAAGCGGGCAATGCCAGCGATCGACTGAGCAGCGTCGCCTCGGGCAACGACCCTTTCTGGACGGCGATTGGCAATCTCTCCATGCCCCTCTTTCAGGGCAAAGCTCTGGCGGCGGAGCAACAGCGGCAAGCGCATCTATACGAGGCCGAGTTGGCCAACTACCGCAGCACTGCACTGACCGCCTTTCAAGAAGCTCTCAATGCCATCGACAACACAACTTCTCTGCATCGCCGCTGGCAACTGGCTCAATCCGCCAGCGATTCTGCGCGGCAAGCGGAAGAGCAAGCGCTCGAAAGCTACCTGTCGGGCATCAGCAACTTCAACACATGGCTGCAAGCACAACGCAGCGCCTTTGACAGTGCCAGCGCTACCATCACCGCCCAAAGTGCGTGGTTGCAAAACCGAATCGATTTACACCTCGCCCTCGGCGGCGACTTTGACCTAACTCAAGAAGAGACTCACGATGCCCCGTAAGTTACTACTCCCCCTCGCTATTGTGGTGGCCTGTGTCGTCATTGTTATTGGGCTTTACAGCAGCCGCCCCGACGCTCAAAAGCGCAGCAGCGTGCCCGAGCCCGTTGTACAGGTGGACACTCAAACCATTGCACTGACGGACGAAACCGTATGGCTCCCCAGCCGCGGCTTAATGACGGCTTTTCAATCGTCGACGCTATCGGCACAAGTCAGCGGTGAAGTCATCGAGGTCACTGACGCCGCTCGCGCTCAAGGCCAGTTTCAACGCGGCGACAGCTTGATTAAAATTGACGACCGCGACTACCGCGCCGCCCTAGAGCTCGCCGAGGCCAATGTGCAAGAAGCCCAAGTCGCCTTGCAACAGGAACAGGCGCAGGCGAACAGGCTGAGCGGGACTGGCAGCGTCTTAACAAGGACACCGCGCCGTCGGATCTCGTGCTGAGAAAGCCCCAGCTCGCCGCCGCTCAGGCACAGCTGCGCGCCGCCAAAGCCCAGCGCGATCAAGCCAAGCTCGATCTCAGTCGCACGCATGTGCGAGCCCCCTACAGCGGCGCCAGTACCGCTCTCCACGTCAATGTGGGCCAATTCGTCACGACGGGCACCGCACTGGCCGATTTGGCGGGTTTATCTCCCCTCGAGGTCAGCCTGCCCATCAGCGCCCAGTGGCGAGATTTACTGGCCGATCCCGTTATTGGCAGCGAGGTGCGCTTGACCACGGAAAGCGGCGAACTCGTTGATGCCCAAATTGTGCGCAGCGCGCCCGTTATCGATCAGAGCAGTCGGCAAATTCATTTAATTGCCCGCGTCGACAGCCAATCCGCCGCCCTCGCCAGCGGCGACTTTGTCACCGCAGACATTCGCGGAAAAATCCTGAGCGATGTCGTCAAACTGCCCCGCGAAGCTATGGTCGAGGGCAGCGCCGTGTGGCGCATCGAAAACGAGCGATTAAACAAAACGCCCGTGGACGTTGCCTGGCAGGGTCAAGAGTACGTGCTGGTTCGCTCGGGTCTGGCCGAGGGCGATGTGGTCAACATCACACCGCTGGCACAAGTCACCAGTGGCACCAAAGTCTCGAATATAGACGACTCCGCCGAAAACAACGCCGAGCCCGTTGAGAGCACACCATGATCGCTTGGTTTACACGCAACCATGTCGCCGCTAACTTGATGTTGGTGACCATCGTCTTCGCCGGCTTGATTAGCCTGACGACCAAACTGCCGTTAGAAATTTTCCCCGAGATCGAGGTCAACGTCATTACCATCTCGGTGACACAGCGAGCCGCCGCACCCGAAGACATGGAACAGGGTGTCGCCAGCCGCATCGAAGATGCCATTGCCGATTTACCCGACATCGAGAAGCTCTCTTCTCGGTCCGCCGAACAAGTGGCCACCATTACCGTAGAACTGGTTAACGGCGCCGACCCGCAAGAGGTACTGAACGAGGTCAAGTCCCGCGTGGATGCCCTATCGACTTTGCCCAGCGATGCCGAACGACCTCAGATTGAGCTAGCGCTGAGAAAACGCGAGGTTCTCAACTTAATTGTTTCAGGGGACTTAGATGAAAAAGAACTCAGCCAGGTCGCCCGACGCATCCGAGATGAAGTCGTCCTGCGACCCGGCGTCACACAGAGCGATATTGAAGGTATTCGCCCCTACGAGATCACTCTGTCTGTCTCGGAAAACACGCTGCGCAAATATCGTTTAACGCAGGATGACATCGGGCAAGCCATTCAAAGCGAGGCCATCGACTTATCGGCGGGGCAACTGCGCAGTGACAGCGGTGAAATCCGCGTGCGAGCCAAGTCTCAAGCCTACGATTACGACGATTTTAAAAACATCGTCATTAAGCGCTTTAGCGACGGCTCTACGCTGTACCTCGACGACTTGGCCAGCATTAACGACGGCTTTGAAGAGGACCCCATCTTTACCCGCTACAACGGCCAACGCGCCGCCGTTGTCAATGTCTATCGCGTCGGCCAAGAGAGCGTTATCGACATTTCCCAAGAAGTGCGCCGCTATCTTGATGAGTTGCGCCCGCGGTTGCCCCCCACCGTCGAAGTCTCGATTTGGGATGACGATTCACGCATTGTCAAAGCGCGTTTAAGCACCCTGCTGAACAGCGCTTGGCAGGGCGCCATCATGGTGATGATTCTGCTCAGCTTATTCCTCAGGCCCACCATTGCCCTGTGGGTGGTCGTAGGCATTCCCGTCAGTTTTATGGGCGCCTTGGCTGTGATGCCTCAGCTCGACATCACCATCAATATTTTAAGCTTGTTCGCCTTTATTCTGGTGCTGGGCATCGTCGTCGACGATGCCATCGTCACCGCTGAAAATGTATTTACTTACTATCGAAAAAACCCTAATGCCAGTGGCCTCGAAGCGGCCATCGAAGGCACTAAAGAAGTGGCTGTCCCCGTTACCTTTGGGATACTGACCACTGTTTGCGCCTTTTTACCCTTCACGATGATGAGCGGCAACATGGCGACCATTTACCAACAAATCGCCTTTGTCGTCGTCCCTGTTTTGCTGTTCTCCCTCGTCGAGAGCAAATTTATTCTCCCCGCTCATTTAAAGCATTTAAAACGCCCCAGCGAGGACAAAGACAATGCACTCAATCGCTTTCAGCACCGTATCTCCACGGGGCTAGAGCACTTTGTCGAACGCTATTACCAACCGTTTTTATCGCGCTGTCTTGAGCGGCGCTATACGACCATTCTTGGCTTTATCGCCCTGTTCGTCATCGCCTACTCGCTGCTCGGTTCTGGCTGGACGCGCTTTGTCTTTTTCCCCAATGTTCCCAGCGAAAGCGCGACGGCCGAACTCACCATGCAAACGGGCACACCGATTGAAGTGACAGAGGCGGCGATTGAGCGCATTGAACAAGCCGCACAGGACATGCGCGAAAAATATTTAGAAGAGGATGGCACCAGCGCCGTTCGCAATATTTTATCGACGATTGGCGCCACGGGAGGGGGCGGCTCAGGTAGCAGTAACAAAGGTCGCGTGCGCTTTGAAATTACGCCACCAGAAGAGCGTAACATCGACATTTCACCGACCGAGCTCGTCAATGAGTGGCGCCGCTCGATTGGCCCGATTGCCGGTGTGGAAACACTCGATTTTGACGCACAGATTGGCCGCAGCGGCGACCCCATTGATGTGCAAATCACAGGCAATGACTACCGAGCACTCGAAGAAGTCGTCACCGCCGTACGCGACAAATTGGCCACGTTTTCCGGTGTGTTCGAAATTGCTGACAGCTTGTCCGACGGCAAACTCGAGTTAATTATCGAGCTAAAACCCCAAGCGCAAATGGTGGGGCTAACGCTTCAGCGTGTCACCCAACAAGTGCGCCAAGCGCTGGATGGCTACCAAGCACAGCGCATACAGCGAGGTCAGGACGATGTGCGCGTGATGGTGCGCTATCCCAAAGCGGATCGCAGCTCCATCGACCAACTCGATGAAATGCGTTTGACCACACCCAGTGGCGACTCGGTGCGCTTTGCCGATGTGGCCAGCTACCACTACACCCGCGGCCCATCGGCCATTTACCATGTCGACCGCCGCCGCGCCGTCAACATTACCGCCGATATCGACAAGAGCACCGTCAACGCCACATCGCTGAATCGCGAGCTGACCGAGTGGCTCAGTGACTATCTGAGCGCCTATCCGGGCATCAGCTTTAGCTTGGAAGGCGAAGCGCGGGAGCAAAAGGATTCACAGCGCGACCTTACGGTGAGCGGGCTGTTGGTACTATTTGCGATCTACGCCCTGCTCGCCATTCCCTTTAAGTCCTACGGGCAGCCTTTCATTGTGATGTCTATCATCCCCTTTGCCTTCATCGGTGCCCTAGCGGGGCATTGGGTTATGGGACATAGCGTTTCTATGATGAGCATTATGGGCATGATGGCGCTGATTGGCATCGTGGTGAACGACTCACTCGTACTGGTCGACTACATCAACCAAAAGGTGCGCAGTGGCCTGTCGCTGTTCGACGCGGTTTACCACGCGGGGGGCGCGCGTTTCCGCGCCGTTTTACTCACCTCGCTCACCACCTTTGTGGGGCTCGTACCACTGCTGTTTGAAAAGAGTACGCAAGCCCAGTTTTTGATTCCCATGGCCATTTCACTGGGCTTTGGCATTCTCTTTGCGACCTTTGTGACGTTGATTTTGGTGCCCTGCCACTACTTGGTACTGGAGGACATTCAACGCGGCATCAAGCAACTGTTGTCGAAACTTTCATTAAACGCTTCTTAGACGATGCACTGGCTAGGGCCTGTTACCACAAATTTGATGATCTCTGCTGGAAGCCATTTTCCTGCCCAGCAAGGCAGAAGGAGTGCCGTGTAGTACGTCTACACAAACAACTGATAACGCAGCTGGGCGGAAAATAGCTCCAGCCCTTCGGGTTGTGGCTAAAAAAGCGCCACTCATCGTTGCTCGTCGCTCATTTGGATTCACCAAACCACGCTCCTTGCGCCTTGATTGGCGCTTTTTTAGTCACAACAGTGACCATCAAATTTGTGTTAACAGGCCCTAGTGATCGACGAGTTAACAGACGCGCTGTTAGATTGGGTTTGGCGTGACAACCTCGACCAGAGCTCGCCCGTTTGCGAAGGCTTAGACCCAGAGCACAAGCGCCAGGCCGTGCGCTCCGAGTTTGGCAGTCACGTTCCCATTCCCGACGATATTCTGAAAAAATTCCAAGAGGACTGATATGCAGTATTTGCACACCATGGTTCGCGTTCACAACTTAGACGCCTCTCTGCACTTTTATTGCGACCTACTCGGTTTAAAAGAAATTCGCCGCAAAGACGTGGAAAAAGGTCGATTTACGCTGGTGTTTCTCGCCGCACCGGAGGACGAAGAGCGCGCGCAAAAAGAACAGGCGCCCATGATCGAGCTGACCTACAACTGGGATCCAGAAACGTACGACGGCGGCCGAAACTTTGGCCACTTGGCCTATCGCGTCGACGACATTTACGCCGTGTGTCAGCGACTTCAAGACGGCGGCGTGACCATCAACCGACCACCCAGAGATGGCCATATGGCCTTCGTTCGCTCACCCGACAATATTTCCATAGAGCTGCTGCAAAAAGGCGATGCACTAGCGGCCCAAGAACCTTGGGCCAGTATGGAGAACAGCGGCACATGGTGAAGCCATCTAAAAGAGGTTGGAAAGCTAGCTGAGAGTGATCGATCGATTGGGCGGGGCCTTTGTGCCCCGCTCTAGTAGAGCCTGTTAACACAAATTTTATGATCTCTGCTGGAAGCCATTTTCCTGCCCAGCAAGGCAGAAGGAGTGCCGTGTAGTACGTCTACACAAACAACTGATAACGCAGCTGGGCGGAAAATAGCTCCAGCCCTTCGGGTTGTGACCATCAAATTTGTGGTAACAGGCCCTAGTCTCGAATCACAATATCGGGATTCATGTTGATCTCGCCGTCCTCCTCGAGCACAGCGTGTTGGTTACCCTCGGGATCGACCGCCACGACAGTGGGCGTATCGAATAGAGGGCGGCGTATAAAACGCAGCTTCCAGCCAAAACCCGCAATGCGGTTTAAGGCCATTTTTTGATCGGTATTTAGGAATTCGCTCACATCAGGCGGAATGGGATCCATGCCCTGTCTTTTCTCATCATCTGACATCATTTATCTTCCTCCCCGCTGCCTTTTTAAGACTTTAAAGGCTTTATGACAAGTACTTGGCGCTTTTCCAGTCCGCGCCAATAACTGCCTTGAGAGAAAACTTGTGCCACAAAAAAGGCCCTAGAGTCATCCCTAGGGCCTTTTTACAACAATGGTAGCTATGGGTGGACTTGAACCACCGACCCCAGCATTATGAATGCTGTGCTCTAACCAGCTGAGCTACATAGCCATGCCGTCTGCCGTTTTGGCAGGCCGCGAATTTTGCGGATTTTCTGCCTTTTTGTCAAGGCGCTCTGGTCGGAGGCAGTGTCGCCACGGAGCGCGCAGAAACACAGAGGTTTTGACGAGATATCGCCTTAGCCGTTTGCACGGCTTGAAGTATGAATAAGTTCGTCGCTCTGAGCTCCATTCAGAGCCTCTCTATCGGCGCCACAGCTTAGGAGATTCCAGATCAAGTCTGGAATGACGAGTGAGTGGGGCCGGAGTGACGAGTGGGCGAAGGTGTCACTTACACATTAAAGCGGAAGTGAACCACGTCGGCCTCTTGCAGAATGTAGTCTTTACCCTCGAGACGCCATTTGCCATTGTCTTTAGCGCCTTGCTCACCGCCAGCATCGATATAGTCTTGGTAGGCCACCACTTCGGCCCGAATAAAGCCCTTCTCAAAATCGGTGTGAATGCGGCCAGCGCCGTTAGGCGCCGTAGCGCCTTTTTTCACCGTCCAAGCCCGCACTTCTTTGACCCCCGCCGTGAAGAAGGTTTGCAAGCCCAGTAAATCGTAGCCCGCGCGAATGACGCGATTAAGCCCCGGCTCTTCTAAGCCCATATCGGCGAGAAATTCGACTTTTTCCTCGTCGTCGAGTAACGCAATTTCGGCTTCCATCGCCGCACAAACGGGAACCACACACTCGGCGCCCTCTTTCTCCGCTTGCTTGCGCACGGCGTCGAGGTGCGGGTTGTTGTCAAAACCGTCGTCATTGACGTTGGCCACATAGAGCATGGGCTTAGCGGTGATAAAGGCGTGATCTTTGAGTTGAACCCACTGATCCGCATCAAAACCTACGGTGCGCGCGGGCTCGCCCGCCTCTAGATGGGCCACCAACTTTTCTAGCAGCTTTGCTTTGGCAATGATGTCTTTATTGCCCGATTTGGCATTGCGCTGCGTTTTTTGAAAGGCCGTATCCGCCGCCTCTAAATCCGACAACAGCAACTCCGTATTGATGATTTCCATATCATCGAGCGGGCTGATTCCCCCCGAGACGTGGGTGATGTCGTCGTTCTCAAAGCAGCGTACGACATGGGCAATCGCGTCCGTTTCTCGGATGTTAGCCAAGAATTTATTGCCTAGGCCCTCGCCCTTTGAGGCGCCCTCTACCAAGCCCGCAATATCGACAAACTCCATGGTCGTGGGAATGATTTTCTCGGGCTTCACAATGTCGGCGAGCGCGTCCATGCGCGCATCGGGCACGGGAACGATACCGACGTTGGGATCAATCGTGCAGAAGGGGTAATTTTCCGCTGGGATTTCCGCTTTGGTCAGGGCGTTGAATAGGGTCGATTTGCCCACATTGGGAAGCCCGACGATACCGCATTTAAAACCCATGATTTGTCTCGCTCTGTATGGTTATCTATTAAACGCTTCTCAAAGAATGAGAAGTAGACGGACGCCTTGTGTCTTATCGGCTGTGCAGCTGCATCATGGCCTTTTCTAGCTGGCCACTCAAAAGCGTATCGAGCACATCATCGACATCCATCAAACTGTTAGTAATCTGCTGGCGTTCACTTTTGCTGGCATTTTTTAGCACATAGCCAACGACATCATCCCTGTGGCCTGGGTGGCCAATGCCAATGCGTAGGCGCCAAAAGTCTTTGCCCATCGCCGCGATAGTATCGCGTAAGCCGTTGTGGCCACCGTGACCCCCCGCGCGTTTTAAACGGGCAACACCGGGATCGAGGTCCAGCTCGTCGTGGGCCACTAAAATATGCTCAACGGGAATTTTATAAAAGCGCGCCATGGCCGAAATGCTGCGGCCACTGTGGTTCATGAAGGTCGTCGGCTTGAGTAGACGGATATCTCTACCCTCAAAGCGAATGCTCGCCGCCTCACCTTGAAATTTGCTATCGGGCCGAAAGCTAGCGCCGTAGCGCGCCGCGACCTCGTCTAAAAACCAAAACCCGGCGTTGTGCCGGGTTTCAGTGTACTTGTCCCCGGGGTTGCCCAAGCCAACCAGCATTTCAATGCCTGGATTGAGAACCGCGGGGCCAGCCATTGACGCTTACTCGTCGCCTTTGGCTTCTTCTTCGTCTTTCGCCGTGGGCACTTCATCCGCAGCGACTTCACCGGCCTCTTCCTCTTCAGGCTCTTCGGCGATGACATGAGGCTTAGTGATAGACACCACGCCATCGTCGTGCTCTTCGCCGTGAGACAACGCGACACTCTTAACGCCTTCGGGCATCTTGAGATCAGACAAGTGCAACGTCTCGCCCAAACCGAGCTCGGCGATATCTACCTCGATGTACTCGGGCAAGTGACGTGGCATACAAACCACTTCAATTTCCGTCATCAAGTGGTGTACTTCGCCGCCTTCGAGCTTCACGCCCTTAGACGTTTCTTCGTTGATGAAGTGAACGGGCACACTCACCGTAATTTCCTGACCGGCGACAACGCGCTGAAAATCGATGTGTGTGAGTAGGTTTTTGAAGGGGTGACGCTGCATGTCACGCACAATGGCATTCTCTTTATTGCCATCGATATCCAGCTCTAGGATGTGCGAGAAAAACGCTTCGTTTTCCACCATCAAAATCATTTCCGCGTGAGACAGCGTTAATGAAACGGGATCGCCAGAACCGTACAAAACGGCAGGCAGTTTGTCCGCGCGGCGCAGGCGGCGGCTCGCACCTTTCCCCAGATCCTCGCGAACTTGCGCTTTAATTACAAAATTGTCAGACATAGTAGTTTCCTCAATTGATAAAACCCCGAGCTACCGCGACCAATAGCCCGAAGGGCGCGGATTTTAGCACAGAAAACGCGCAAAATGGGAAGGATTTAGTGCCGCTTTTAAAGCGCCAAGGCCATTGGTGAGAGCGGCGGGGCGCCACGAGAGGTTTCAATCGGACGCAGCGCCCTAGCAGGCTGCTAGAGGCACTGCATCTGCCGCTGTTCAATTCCTATCGATAATCAGTCGAGAAACAGCGAACTAACCGACTCTTCGTTGTGGATGCGGTAGATGCTGTGTGCCAACATTTCCGCCACCGATAACTGGCGGATTTTATCGCAGGCCATGCCCGCGTCACTCAATGGAATGGTATCCGTTACCACCAGCTCGTCGAGCTCCGAGTTGGAAATATTATCAATGGCGGGGCCCGACAACACCGGGTGCGTCACATAGGCCACGACACGCTTGGCGCCGTGCTTTTTCAAAGCCGAAGCCGCTTTGCACAGGGTGCCCGCAGTATCGACCATGTCATCGACAATGACACAGGTGCGATCTTTCACTTCACCAATGATATGCATCACTTCGGATACATTGGCCTCGGGGCGGCGTTTATCGATAATCGCCAGATCGGCATCGTTTAACTGCTTGGCCACCGCGCGAGCGCGAACCACACCGCCGACGTCGGGCGAGACAACAATCAAGTTTTCGTAATTTTTGCTGTTGATGTCTGCCAGCAAAATAGGCGAGCCGTAGACGTTGTCGACGGGAACGTCAAAAAAGCCCTGAATCTGATCGGCGTGAAGGTCGACCATCAAGACGCGATCGACCCCAACGGCCTGAAGCATATTGGCCACGACCTTGGCTGTGATCGGCACGCGAGCAGAGCGCACGCGGCGATCCTGACGCGAGTACCCCATGTAGGGGATCACCGCTGTAATCCGACCCGCCGACGCGCGGCGCAGCGCGTCGGTGAGCACGAGAATTTCCATTAAATTGTCATTGGTCGGTGCGCAGGTCGATTGCACAATAAAGACATCCTTGCCGCGCACATTTTCCTCGACCTCCACGGCGACTTCGCCATCGGAGAACTTGCCGACATTGGCTTGGCCAATGGGCAATTGCAAATGTTCTGCTACAGAGTGAGCGAGGGCGGGATTGGCATTCCCAGTGAAGAGCATCAAACGATTTTCAAGATCGGCCACAGCGACACCTAGGTGTTTATTATCAGGTCAGTCGAACTCTAACAAAAAATCCGCTCCCTCGGTAAGCAGGTAAGCGGATTTTTATGGAAGATGGCTGGGGTGGCAGGATTCGAACCTGCGAATGGCAGGATCAAAACCTGCTGCCTTGCCGCTTGGCGACACCCCAATTGTTTTTTTACTTGCTGTGAGCCGGAGACACGTTAACGCCCTTGGCTACAAATCCCTGCAAATCACTTGGCCGCTGCTCGAACACTCGTTGCGCTTCGCTCTGCGAGTCGAAAACGCTAAATACGCAAGCGCCCGTGCCGGTCAATCGCGCCGTCGAAAAAGCCTCTAAAAAACGCATGGCCTCGTCAACGGGCGGGTACTCACGGCGTACCAGCGGCTCAAAAACATTGCTCAAATCATCAACTTGAGCCCCTGTTTCGAGGCCGCGTATTTTCCTTATCGGGCAGTCTCTTGTCAATGCCGGGTGGGAAAAAAGTTTCCCCGTATTGATCGACACAGAGGGCGCCAGAACCACAAACCAAGGCTCGTCTATCTGGATGGGTGTGATTTGCTCTCCCACCCCCTCAGCCCAGCAGCTGCGCCCGCGCACAAAAACCGGCACATCCGCTCCCAGCGCCAAGCCCAGCTCCGCCAGCTCATCGAGGGAGCAGTCCAGTTGCCACAGTGCATTAAGCCCCAGCAAAACGCTCGCTGCATCCGAGGAACCGCCGCCGAGTCCACCACCCATAGGCAGCTTTTTATCCACCGTAATATCCACCCCGAGCGCCGTGCCGCTGTGCCGTTGCAGCGCCTGTGCGGCGCGCACCACTAAATCTTGTTCTGCTGGCACGCCCTCTAAATAGCTGCTGCGCGTAATCTGGCCATCGTCGCGCCGGCACAGATGAACCTCGTCGCCGTAATCGAGAAACTGAAAAATGCTTTGCAGCAGGTGATAGCCATCTTCGCGCCGCCCTGTGATATGCAGAAAACGGTTTAACTTGGCGGGAGCCAGTAAACTCAGGCGATCCATTAGCGCACAGACCAATCGCTGACGATCATTTTGATCTTGATATAAGGCGATTGCAGGAAGACCTTTCGCGGCACGGCTAAAAGCTCACCTTGGAACTGTGTTTCGGTGTACTCGGGGATTTGCACATGCCACTCACCACTGTCAAAGGCGAGCGTGTGGCCGTATTGATCCACGCGCACACTGGGGTTTTCAGGGTCTCCCACGGCACCGAGTATCCAAGCGCGCATGTCGCTGATGGGAATTTCCCAGCCCGTTTGCATCCAAACTAAGCCCTCAGCAGTGGCAGCTCGGCGCGTGTTGCCATCGCTGTCTTGCATAAACACGCCTTGTTCGTCGCTGCGAATATCCAGCGACCCCGCCCCAAACGGCCCCGCCATGCGCAGACGGAAGGCATCGGGTGCCTGATCCCAAAAGACACTGACCGTGCCCGAATCATCGGCGGTCGTAACCGCTGCGCGGCCCTCAATATTCCACGCCTCGACGCGACTGAGACGATCTTGCCACGCCAGCCAGTGCGATTTGACCTGCTTCACCCCGTCGGGGTTTTGCGTTTGAAAACTCGGATTGGACGCACACCCTGCCAGTGTGAAGGCGGTGGCGATAACAACAAGCAATCTCTTCATTGGGGATACAGCTGAATCGTTTGTTGAAGTACATCGTGGTTGGGCGACGCCTCTTGGGCCTCGTTCCAAATGCGGCGCGCTCTGTCCTTGTCGCCGAGATGCCACAGCACCTCGCCCAAGTGGGCGGCAATTTCGGGATCGCGGTCGGTGTCATAGGCGCGCTGTAAAAACTCGAGCGCCGTCTCTAACTCGCCCTTGCGAAAATGCAACCAGCCCATGCTATCCATCACCGCGGGATTGTGGGGTTTTAAGGCATAGGCCTCTCGAATCAAAGCCTCGCCCTCCTCCAGATCGCGCTGGCGATTGACGAGCGTGTAGCCAAGGGCGTTTTTAAGGTTGGGATTGTCGGGCTCGAGCTCCAGCAAGTGGCGCAGGTCTTTGATCGCGCGATCAATTTCACCCACTTTTTCGGCCACTAGGGAGTGAGCGTAAATCAAATCGAAATTGTCGGGTTCCTTTTCAAGCGCGCTCTGTAACACAGAGTAGGCCCTTTCGAACTGGTATTCGCCCATCAAAATATCCACTTTAGCCAGCGCGTAGTCGGCCTCGTTGTCTGGATTGGGGTCGGACTCGGCCATGGTATCGATCACCGACATGCCCTCGTCAACGCGACCGAGTTGAGCCAGCATGCGGCCCTGTCGCAACACGGCATCTCGGTGGTACTCACCTTCACTAACCCGCAAGTAGTGCCGCAGGGCCGCACTGTAATCGCCGCGCTGCTCTGCCACTCTGCCCAAGTAGTACAGCGCTTCTTGGCTATTGCGACCGCTGCGCAACACATGAGAAAAATAATTATCGGCCTCGTCGAGCTCCATTAGCTCCAGCGATAAAAAGCCCAAGCGCATGGCGAGGTCCACATTGTGAGGCTGTTCTTGAAACATCTTCTGATACTCGGCCCGCGCATCAAAATAACGGTGCTCCTGTATCAGCAAACGCGCATAGGTCAAGCGCAACTCATTGTGATCGGGGTGCACTTCCAGCGTGTCGGACAGCAGCGTTAAAGCCTCGTCACCGCGCTCCAGACTCTCTAGGATTTGCGCCTTGAGCATCACCGCGCTGAGATCATCGGGCGCGCGCTGCAACAATTCGTTGATACTGTCCAGTGCCGCCTCGGATTGTTCAAAGCGCGCTTCAACAGTGGCTTTGGCAAAATACGCTTTATCCTCCTCGGGATAGAGTTCGGGCAATTGCCGAGCAACGGCGATCGAAGTCTCCGATGTGTCTTCAGATACCAGCAGAGCAATCGTCTCTAATAAGCCTGCTCGCGCACTGGTGGCAAGCTGAATGCGAGCGTCAAAATAGGTGGTCGCCGCCTCGGCATCGCCCTGCCTCAAGGCCGCGACTGCAGCGTAGCGGTAGGCTGCCGAGCTGTTGGGGTTAATCGCCAGCCAGCGCTCTGCCGCCGCTTGAGTTTTTTCATACTCCTTGGCGTAGAGCGCCGCCTTGGCCGCCTGCTGGGCGACTTCCTCGTCTTGCATCACCTCTGCTGCAGCGGCTAGACGCGGCACCGCCACATCGAGATACGACTGTGCTCTGTCGGTCTGCCCGTCCTCTTCGGCCAAACTGGAGTGAACCCCCGCTACTTGGCCGAGTAAGTAGTCATAGACGGTCTGGGTCGAGGCATCAAACTCGACACTGGGGCTGCCCACAATGCTGTCGAGCGCCGCTTGATCGGCGCGCTTTTTTTGAAAGCTTTCACAGCCGACGAGGCTCGCCGACACGGCAATAGAAAGGCAAAGACAAAGTTTTTTCATGACATCGCGTTTGTTCAAACTGGCTCAACTATACCTAAGTGCACTGCAATCCCAAGCCTTTTTGCTCATAAATCGTTAAAATACCCTCGACTGTTCACAAGAGATTAAGATTGCTCATCTATGCCGCTATCCGTACTCGGCCTCAATCACACCTCCGCCCCCGTCGACGTTCGCGAGCGAATCGCCTACGAAGGCGAGGCACTGGCGCGCGTATTACATCAGCTCAATAACGCCCCCGGCGTAGAGGAAGCGGTCGTCGTCTCCACCTGCAACCGCTCTGAGTTTTACACGCGGGTCGACGATCAACAGCGCCTCAACCAATGGCTGCTAGACCAAAACATCGAGGGCATTGTTCCCGAACAGCACCTTTACCAATATCACGATGCCGAGGCCGTGCGCCACCTATTCCGCGTCGCCAGCGGGCTCGACTCTCTCGTGCTCGGCGAACCGCAAATTCTCGGGCAACTCAAAACGGCCTACCAAGCCGCCCGCGATTGTCACAGTGTTGGATCGGCGCTGGGGCCATTGTTTGAGCAGGCCTTTTCCGTTGCCAAACTCGTCCGCAGCGAAACGGATATCGGCGCCAACCCAATTTCTGTGGCATTTGCCGCCGTGCGCTTAGCACAGCAAATTTTCGGAGAGTTACACAACAACACCGCGCTGCTTATCGGCGCGGGCGAAACCATTGAACTCGCAGCCCAGCATCTTGCTGGCAAAGACATTGGCCACGTTTTAATTGCCAACCGCAGTGTCGAAAAAGCCGAAGCGCTGGCGCAGCCCTTCGGCGGGCGCGGCCTCGGCATCCCCGATATTCCCAGCGCACTGATCGAGGCCGACATCATCATTTCCTCCACCGCCAGCCCGCTGCCACTGCTCGGCAAAGGCATGGTGGAAACAGCGCTAAAAGCGCGTAAGCACCGTCCCTTTTTCATGGTCGATATCGCCGTGCCGCGAGATATCGAGGCAGAAGTCGGCGAGCTCGACGATGTCTATCTATATACGGTAGACGACTTAGAGCAAGTCATCGAAGAAAACCGTCAGTCCCGCCAAGAGGCAGCGCTACAGGCCGAGGACATCATCCGTCTCAAAATCGACGACTACTTCGAGTGGCAGCGCAGCCAAAGCGCCGTAGACACCATTAGCCAATTGCGGCACAGTGTCGAGCGCACGCGAGACGAGGCGCTACAGAAATCATTAAAATTGATTGAACAGGGCAAACCGCCCGAAGAAGCGCTGCAACTGCTGGCTCATAGTTTGACCAACAAAGTACTGCACGCTCCCACTGTGCAACTGCGTCAAGCTGCCAGCGAAAACGATCGACAATTACTTGAAATGGCTCGACGCCTGTTTGACTTGGATCGCACATCATAAATTGCGTCCCACTCACTCACGACTAGGGGCCCAGTGCCGCTGTAAAAGATAAAAATGAAAGACTCTATTCGTCAAAAACTCGAAAATCTTGTCGCTCGCCACGAAGAGGTCGGCATGCTGTTGTCCGACCCCGATGTCATCAACGATCAAAACCGTTTTCGCGATTTATCGAAAGAGTACGCCGAACTCGAACCCGTCACCAAAACCTTTAGCGAATACCAAACCCAAAGCGACAATTTGAGCACGGCTGAGGAAATGCTCGACGACCCCGACATGAAGGAGATGGCACAAGAGGAAATCGACAGTGCCCGCGTCGAGATCGAACGTTTGGAACAAGAGCTGCAAATTTTATTGCTGCCCAGTGACCCTCACGACAACAGCAATATCTACGTGGAAATTCGCGCTGGCACCGGCGGCGACGAAGCCGCCATTTTTGCCGGCGACCTACTGCGCATGTACACGCGCTACGCCGAAAACCAAGGCTGGCGGGTTGAACTACAAGCGGAGAGCGAGGGCGAGCACGGCGGCTACAAAGAAGTCATCGCGCGCATCATCGGCCAGGGTGCATTTTCGAAAATGAAATTTGAATCGGGGGCGCACCGCGTACAGCGCGTGCCCGAAACCGAATCGCAAGGTCGCATCCACACTTCGGCGGCGACCGTCGCTATCATGCCTGAAATTGACGAAGTGGAAGCACCTGACATCAATCCCGCCGATCTGCGCATCGACACGTTCCGCGCCTCGGGCGCGGGCGGGCAGCACGTCAATAAAACCGACTCGGCCATTCGCATCACTCACGTGCCCACTGGCATTGTGGTAGAGAGTCAGGCCGAGCGCTCTCAGCACAAAAACCGCGCTCGCGCTATGAGTCAGCTACAGTCAAAAATCATACAGGGCGAACGCGACAAGCAGGCGCAAGAGCAGGCCGCCACGCGCAAATCACTGGTCGGGTCGGGCGATCGCTCAGAGCGTATCCGCACCTACAACTTCCCCCAGGGACGCGTCACCGACCACCGCATTAACCTCACGCTCTACAAGCTCGACGACGTTATGGGTGGCGGTCTAGAGCAAGTCATCGACCCGCTAGTCAGCGAGTACCAAGCCGACCAGCTCGCGGCACTGGCGGAGTAACACGCCCACAACGTGGGTCGGACTTCAGTCCGACTCAAACAACCACCCCACCATCCGCAAACTATCGGGCTAAAGCCCGACCCACGGTGGCCTAGTGCTAAGCTTCGACCACGGGAATTTTGCCGATCTTGGCTTGCCAGATTTTGGGCGCTGTCTGGTGGACGGATTCGCCCTGAGTATCAACCGCCACAGTCACCGGCATGTCTTCAACCACAAACTCGTGGATGGCCTCCATGCCCAAGTCTTCAAAGGCCACCACCTTGGAAGACTTGATGGCCTTGGACACCAAGTAAGCCGCACCACCGACGGCCATTAAGTACACTGCCTGGTGCTTTTTAATCGCATCGAGCGCCATGGGGCCGCGCTCGGCTTTGCCGATCATGCCGAGTAAACCCGTTTTTTCTAACATGGTGTCGGTAAACTTATCCATGCGCGTGGCTGTGGTCGGTCCCGCAGGCCCTACTACTTCTTCGCGAACAGGATCGACGGGGCCGACGTAGTAAATAAATTTGCCGGTAAAGTCGACGGGAAGCTCTTCGCCTTTCTGGATCATATCCACCATGCGTTTATGCGCGGCATCGCGACCCGTTAGCATCGTGCCCGACAGTAATAGCGTATCGCCTGGCTGCCAGCTGGCCGCCTCTTCTGCGGTGACTGTATCTAGATTAACGCGCTTGGCTTCACCGCCATCGCGGGTAATCTCTGGCCAGTCGTCCAAACTCGGTGGCGTCAACTCCGCGGGGCCAGAGCCATCCAGCGTAAAGTGGGCGTGGCGCGTGGCCGCGCAATTGGGAATAATGGCCACGGGCTTATTGGCCGCGTGGGTTGGATAGTCTTCGACCTGCACATCCAACACCGTGGTTAAGCCACCCAAGCCTTGGGCGCCAATCCCCAGCGCATTGACCTTTTCATAGATTTCTAAACGCAGTTCTTCGGCGCGATTTTGCGGGCCGCGCTCCTTGAGCTCCTGAATCGTAATCGATTTCATACAGGCTTTCTTGGCCAACTGCATAGCCTTGTCTGCCGTGCCGCCAATACCAATACCCAAAACACCCGGAGGACACCAACCCGCTCCCATCGTCGGCACCATTTTCAGCACCCAGTCGACGATGCTGTCGGAGGGGTTAAGCATGGCGAACTTGGACTTCGCCTCAGAGCCACCGCCCTTGGCCGCCACTTCCACGTGCACTTTATCGCCGGGAACGACGCGAGTGTGAATCACAGCGGGGGTGTTGTCCTTGGTATTCTGACGTTTGCCATCGGGATCGGCCAGTATCGAAGCGCGCAAAATATTGTCGGGCAGTTTGTAGGCGCGACGCACCCCCTCGTTGACCATATCCTCGACGCCCATCTGCGCATCCCACTGCACTTCCATACCGATTTCCAAGAACACCGTCACAATGCCTGTATCCTGACAAATTGGGCGGCGGCCCTCGGCGCACATACGCGAGTTGATCAAAATCTGCGCCATGGCATCTTTGGCAGCGGGGTTTTCTTCCTTGTTATAAGCCGCGTGCACGGCGTCGATAAAATCTTTGGGGTGGTAGTAAGAAATGAACTGCAAGGCGTCTTGCACGCTTTGGATAAAATCGTCCTGACGGATGACCGACATGGCTTACCTCATTCGTTTTCAGTCGCTTTTAGTGCGCCACATTATACACCAGTCGCCCACCGCATTGGCCTTGCCAGTCAACTTATCTTAGACTGCCTCAATCATAATAAGTGGCCTTATGGCCAATACATAACGAAAACTGCTATTCGGGAGATGACCATGCGATTGATGACTATCGCTAGTTTACTGTTAATTTTGCCGAGTTGGGCGCTGGCAGCCCCCGCTGGCACTTCTGACTACAATCAGTGGCGTGCCCAGCAAAATGACGCGCACTATGCGATTCAGCTGATTGCCTCAGCCAGTGAAAGTCGCCTACCTAACGCCGCCGATATTGAGCAGGTCAAAGCCGTCAATCCCTCACTGGACGTGATCTACCAGCGCAAACATGTCAAAGGCAAAGTCTGGCACGCCCTGCTGTGGGGTTCGTTTGACAGCCCCGAGCGCGCACTACAGGCCAACCGCGGCCTGCCCGACAGCCTGCGCAACGACTCCCCTTGGGTGCGAAAAATCAGCAGCTTGCCCGCGCGCGAAGCCACCGGCTCGCCTGCCCCAGCTCCCGCCCCCGCCAAGAAAACCCGTTCCAGCGGTGGCTTGCAAGGGGAGCTGGCCGCGATGCTGCTGGGCAACAGCGCCAGCTCAGCGCCCAAACCTGCGCCCCCTAAACCCTCTGCTCGGCGCCCCAAGGCACAAGCCGCCCCAGCGCCAAAGCCGCGAGTGCGTCGACCCGACGACAAAAGCCCGCGCGCACCGAGCCATCGTTTAGATACCAGCGGCCTGAGCAAAAATCCCAGCGTTCTCCGCGATGGCGCTCCAAGCCCTTCAAGGAAATACACCAAACCCACTCTACTGCCGCCTGGCAACTACACGAAAAAAGGTTGGGAAAATAGCCTTGCAGGGGACGACCACCCTAGCGAAGAGGGCTTGGAAACCTATATCCCTCGCCAAGGCACCTATCCCTACGCACGCTTCGAAGCGGGGCAAATTAGCTACGACGCCACCCCAGAGCCCACGGGCACTCAAATGCACTTTAACCTAGGGCTGGATGTCGGCTACTACGTCGCCACCGAGCTTGGCTACACCTCTGCCAGTGGCATCAAGGCCAACGGCGGTCCCGAGATCGACCTCAGTGGCCTAGAGGCCTCACTGCTGTTCAAACTTCCCATTGATGGCGAACTCTATCGCCAGTGGATTCCCTATGTTCAAGTGGGACTTTTCGATTGGGAGACGGAAGGCGCCGCAACGACCAGCGACAGCGATCTGTTTATCGGCGCGGGGCTAGACTACAAACTCAATACCCACTGGGCCATCGGACTGCGCACCAAGCAATACGACTTTAGCGCCGCCGAAGCCACGGCGACCACGCTCAACCTAAGCTGGCGCTGGCAAGGTCGCAACTAGCGGTGGCTGTTGGTTCAGTTATACAGTCGGGCTGAAGCCCGACCCACGGCAGTTTTCCCCCAAAAAAAACAGACACCGGCGACGTGGGTCGGACTTCAGTCCGACCCAAACAACCACCCACCATCCGCAAACCGTCGGGCTGAAGCCCAACCCACGGCAGCTTACGCTGCCGTTAAAAACAGCGCCGCGATACAGCCCATACCTGTAGCCCAAATCAGTGTGCGAATCAGGCCTTGATCGGCGATATAGGCAATCCCGAAAAGCACTCGACTCACCACAAAGCCGATGGCGAGATAATCAATCGTCGCCTGCTCCGCGCCGGCGGCGAGGTGAGCGACAATCACCGCGGCAAAAAACGCGGGATTCACTTCAAAGCTGTTCAACTGTGCCCAGTGCGCGCGCTTTCGAGCGCCCTGTAAATTGTCCAAAAAATCGCGTGGGGCATGATTCTGTTTAGGCCCAAAATCGCCTTGGAATTTTGCAAACCCCGTAAAGGCGTAGGGTAAAAAGGCCGCCACTAGCACACACCAAAAAGCAATCGTCATATCTCGCTCCAATTCATTGTTGTCGTAAAGTCGCCCGAGTGTGCCACATAACTCGCCTCACCCCAGCACCATTTGTTCAAAAAACCCACACAAGTCGCCCGCCCACAAAAACAAAACACTCGTTTTAAACGCTTGTATTTCGCCTTTGCCACTCGTCCTGCGCCTATTGTGAATTTTGCGGCGCCTTGTGTCCTGTAAAAGCAAGCGATTTAACCCTAGGCTTAAAATATAAAGACAGCGGTAAAAGAGGAGTACGCAATGTCTGACACGCACAACCCCAACACAATGAGCGATCTAGAAAAATCGATGCACATCAAAAAAACGGTGCTCGATGCCGGTGAAGCACTACGCGAGCGACACCCTTGGCTGCGCCACCAAAATGCCATCGGGGCCAGCATTATGGCGCTCTCGCTGCTGGGCATGATTGCCAGTGGCGCTTTGTACATTTACGACATAATTCCGTGGTACGTCTGCGTGCCGGCAACAGCGATTTTTGCGTCGTTTATCCACGAACTGGAACACGACTTAATCCACCAGATGTACTTTCGCAAAACCCCTTGGGCCAACGACTTAATGCTAACGCTCGGCTGGATTGCCCGCGCGAGTACGATCAACCCCTTTGTGCGTCGCAAACTACACCTGCACCACCACAAGTTTTCGGGCACCGAATCCGATCTAGAAGAGCGCGGCATTACCAATGGCGAGCGCTGGGGACTGCGCCGCTTTTTAATGACGGGCGACAATATGCTCGCCGTCTACTTGCGTCCTTTCAAAATGGCCAAAGCGACGCGGGCTTACATCCGTTCACAAAACCCTAAAAGCAAAGCAGAAGCTGCGCGCATGGGTCGCGAACAACTCATGAGCTATGTGCCACTCGGTACGGTTTACTATATTTTATTCCACACTTGGGTGGTCGCTCACGCCGTCCTCATAGGTGCGTCACTGCTGGGTTGGAACCTAACCCTGCCCGATACACTCGCTACGGGCCTAGGCTACCTCGATGTATTTGCCGTGGTGTACATGCTGCCGTGCTTACTGCGCACATTCTGCCTGCACTTCATCAGCTCCAATATGCACTACTACGGTGATGTCGAGGGCCGCAACATCATGCAGCAGTGTCAGGTGCTCAACCCTTGGTGGCTAATGCCCATGCAACTGTTTTGCTTTAACTTCGGCAGCACCCACGCCATTCACCACTTTGCCGTCAAAGAGCCCTTTTACGTGCGTCAGGCAACCGCCAAAACCGCCCACAAAGTGATGCGAGAAATGGGCGTTCGCTTTAACGACTTTGGCACGTTTAAACGAGCCAATCGCTTTTATCGTCAAGATGGACAGACACAGCAAGCCTAACCCACAACATGTGAAGGCCGCACTGCGGCCTTCACACAACGGCGATCAACCCATACTACTTAACCACTGCTGCCGATAATCGCTGGGACTACACCCCGTCCAGCGACGGAATGCTCGAGTAAAATTGGCGGGGTCTTGGTAGCCCAACTGAAACGCCACCGTCTGCACCGTTTCCCCCTCCTTTAATAGTGCCACCGCTCGCTCTAGCCGAGCCTCTTTTAAAATCCGATGGTAATTAGCGCCGTGTTCTTTGAGGCGGCGTTTGAGCGTTCTCACCGACAGGTGCAACACAGCGGCGACTTCTTCAAGACTGTAATACCCCCCTTCCTGCTTCACCATGGCTCGGCGCACTTGTCTGACCCAATCGGCCTCCTCGCGCTGGCGATAGTCCTCAAGTTCGCGCTCACAAAACAACACCGCTTGCTGCGCGGCCGAAGGGTTTGCCATCAGTAAGGGGCGGTCGAGATAATCCCCGGGAAATCGAATCTGATCGCGGGTCTTTCCGTAAACCAACTCAATGGGCAGTCGATCTTTATAGTGGTGGTAATAACTGGGTTCATCGTGACTGAGCCATATTTCCACTTCTCGGCGCTGTGGTGCCTCGCCAACTAGGTGAACGCTATCGAGATACAGGCCAATCAACAGACTCTCAAATAAAAACTGTCTTAAGTCGCCAACCTCTCCCTGCTCTCGCAATGTCACCACCACTTGCGGCCCCTCGCGATCAACACTCAAACTCAGTGCCTCGCCCACCCGCAGAGGGAAAAAACGCACGGTTAAATCGAGCGCCTCGCCCAGTGTGCTACAGCACATAGCGGCGTAGCCTAAAAAGCCATGTGCCGTCGGCCGAAAACGCATACCGAACTCGTAACACAAGCCGGGGTTTTCGGTGAGACGCAAAATATTCCTCGCCAGAGGCTCATACTGGCTCGGTCGAATCGTCGCACTGGGGTCGGCAAGTTCCTCCTCTCGGAGTCCCGTTCCCGCCAAACAATCCGTCAATGCAACACCGTGTTCGCCAGCAATATCCACCAGCAACCTAGGGTAGGTCATGGGTATAAAAGGTCGATCTTCTATCATGTCCTAGATGTATCACGATGGCCCAAAATGACAAGCAATTTGGCACCAATTACCCTCACGAAACGCCCTTAGCTATGCCTATACTGATTGCCTATTAAGGAGTTTGCATGTCTAAAAACCGTTCTTTCAAAAATGCCGTTGTTGTCGTCACTGGCGGCGCGCGAGGTATTGGGCTGGCCACCGCAAAGCAGTTGCTCGACCTAGGCGCACGCGTTGTGATTGCCGATATCGATTCAGAGCTCGCACAAAAAGAGGCGCACGACCTTGGAGCGCTAGCGGTGACGCTGGATATTCGCGATCACCAGAGTATTCAACAATGCATCGACACCGTAGAAAAGCAACTCGGTCCCATTGACGGCTGGATCAACAACGCCGGCATCATGCCCATGGGCGCATTTGTCGAAGAGCCAAGCGAACTGAGCCAAACCCAAATTGAGATCAACCTCATCGGCCTTATTGCCGCTTGTAAAATGGTCTTGCCCGGCATGCTGTCGCGAAAGCGAGGCCGCATTGTCAATGTTGCCTCACTGGCGGGGCGCTTTGGCCTACCCGGCGCGGCTGTCTACAGCGCCACTAAATTTGGCGTGGTCGGCTTTACCGAAGCGTTGCGCGAGGAGTACCGCGACAGCGGTGTCCACATCGCTAGCGTACTGCCATCCAAAGTACTGACGGAATTGTCTAGTGGTACCGATGAAGGCCGCTTAATTCCTGCCGTCACACCGGAGCAAGTCGCCGACGGCATCATAACGGCCTTATCGGGCAAGGCGGATGAAGTGGTAGTGCCGCAATCACTCTCCGCAGTGGCCTCAGCCTATGGCGCGCTACCGACACGCGTCGCGAGACGCTTTCGCCGATTGATCGACGACCACCGAATTCTCAACAGCCTCGATCACAATTTACGCAAAGGCTATACCTCCCGCCTTGCCCAGCTCACAGTATTGAAACGGTAATTCCATGACTCACAAAAAAGCTCTTGTTATCGGATGTGGTGGCGTCGCCGGAGGCGCTTGGACTACCGCCATGCTATCGGCCTACGCCGAGGCCACAGGTCACGACCCGAGAACCTTCAACATTATTATGGGCACCTCTTCTGGCTCGGTCATCAGCGCACTGCTGGGCGGTGGAATCGGCGTCGATGAATTGGTCGAAGCCCAGCAGCAGGAACGCGTGTGCATTGCCGGTGGCGAGTGGCGTCACGGCGGCGCCACACCCCCCATGCCCAAAACACAATGGCCCAGCGCCCAGCTCATCAAGCTCGGTTTAAACGGCAAAGCATCGACGCTTACCGCCCTCTCGGGTTTGCTTCCCCAGGGCCAGCAAGATCTAAGCCCTATGATTCGCATGGTCGAGGGCGTGTGTGACGAAACGGGCTGGGTAAAACACCCCAACACTTGGGTCATGGCCGTCGATGCCGCCAGCGGTGAACGCGTCGCGTTCGGCTCAAAGTCGGCGCCACACTGCGCCATGGGCGATGCTGTGCGCGCCTCCTACGCCGTACCGGGATGGTGTCCCAGCGTTAACATACAAGGCCGTGAATACATCGATGGCGGCGTCGTCTCCCCGACCTCTGCCGATTTACTGATGGGCAAAGACATCGACGAAGTCGTCATCATCCCACCCATGGTCTCTCGACAACTCGACCGCCCCCGCCATCCCTTTGCCAAAGTGGAAAGGCTCTTGAGAAAAACCATGACACAGCGGGTCAACGAGGAAGAAGCCGACTTAGTGAGCGCGGGCATTCAAGTCACTCGACTCGAACCCACCCCCGAAGATTTAAACGCCTTTGGCTACAACATGATGGACCCCGCGCGGAGACGCCTCGTTTTTGACACGGCCATGCGCACCTCGCCTCGTGTTGTTAAAGCCGCAGGCCTCGCTTAATTTTCACCCCTTTTTTAAAACACTGTTATGAAATACACGCAAACACTCGACGCACTGATTATTGGGGCTGGCCCATCGGGCTTAAGCGCTCTTATCAAACTCAAAAAACAAGGTGTCCACAATGTACGCATTCTGGACATGAGTCAGCGCATCGGTGGCACTTGGGCCAACAACGACTACCCCGGGCTGCGCTGCGATATTCCCAGCGAAATGTACTCCCTAGGCTATGCCCCCAACCCGCAATGGAGCCGCACTTATGCACCACAGGCGGAAATCCAGCAATACCTTGAAGGAGTTGCCCAACAATTCAATATCACGGATCAAATTCAACTCAATACGGAAGTCACTGCCGCGAGATGGCAAGAAAAAGAACAGCTTTGGCACATTGAAACCGCTGCAGACGAATGCTTTAAAGCACGTTTTTTTATACCCGCTACGGGCTTTATTGGCGAAGCCAAAATGCCTGAGTTTCCTGGGCAAAGCGAGTTTAAAGGCACGATGTTCCACTCGGGCCTTTGGAACCACCGGCACGATTTAAGTGGAGAGACCGTTGCCGTCATTGGCTCTGGCGCGTCAGCAATCCAGTTTGTGCCCGCCATACAACCCCGCGTTAAAAAGCTGATCAATTTTCAACGCACACCGAGTTGGGTACTCCCCAAACCCGATGTGGCGATACCCTCTCCACTAAAAGGCTTTTACCAGCGCTTTCCAAACGTGCATCGCTTGGTTCGCGAAACGGCCCTACTCGCCGCAGAACCCGTACTGCCAACTTTTGAGCACGAACCCATTTTGCGCAGTCTCAGCCACCCTTTGGGCTTATTGAACATTCGGCGCAGTGTTCGCGACAAAACGCTCCGAAAGCAACTGAAGCCAGATCATACACTGGGCTGCAAACGGCCCATGTTCTCTAACGATTGGTACAAAGCCCTCGATCAAGACAACGTCGAAGTCGTCTTCAAGGGCATCGAGCGCATCAGTCAACGCGGCGTAATCGATAGCGACGGCAAAGAATACCCCGTCGATACCATTATTTACGGCACGGGTTATGCCGTCGACGACCCCGCCATTTACCAACGGATCACGGGTCGCCACGGGGAAACACTGGCCGACACATGGAACGGCGAACCGCGCGCCTATCAAGGCATGGCCATTCACGGCTTCCCCAATTTATTTATGATGCTAGGCCCGAACTCGCACAGCTTGGTTGGCTCCGTCATGTGGACATCAGAACACCAAGGCATCTATATCGCCCAAGCCATTCGAAAACTGTTAGACAGCGGCGAAGCGCGCATGGAAGTCAAAGAAAGCGTGCAAAAAAATTTCAACCAGCGTATCGAAACACGCTTGGATCGCATGCCCATTCGGCCCGAAATTTGTAAGAGCTACTACCTCGACGCCAAAGGCCGCAACCGCTTCGTCTGGCCAGAGTATGGTTTCAATATCAAAAAGCGTTTAACTCAAGTCAATTTAAGTGACTATCAACTCGGCTGACGCACCCGTTTTTTGTGGGAGGCCCGCCTCGGGCCGACTGTATGTGGCTCGAACCAAACAGCCTCGACCTAAAGGTGGCAACAACTCCCGTAGGAGCGTTAAAGCACGCGAAAACCCATCGGCGGCACACAAACATTCGCCTGCTTGGCAGGCTCCTACAGCACGAAACCGTAGGAGCGCGCCCTGCGCGCGAACAACCCCATCAGCGACACACGGGCTTCGCCTGCTTTAAGGCTCCTACAGCACGAAACCCCATAAAACCGCGCCACCGATTAAAAAATGTCACAATACCTCTATGCCTGTAGACGAAGCATTAAATCGCTCACACCACACTCCCGTCATTGTCTTCGACGGAGTCTGTGTGATGTGCAACGCTTGGGTTCGTTTTCTCGTTCGTTTTCATCACCGTCAGCCTTTTTTATTTTGCACCGCACAGTCGAAAACGGGGACCGACCTGCTCAAGTACTTTCATCAAAATACCTGTGAACTAGACTCAGTACTGCTAATTCAAGAAGGACAAGCCTATACACACAGTGATGCCGTATTGCGGATTTTTTCTCTATTACCCGCTCCTTGGCGCTGGCTGGAACTCGCCCGCTGTTTTCCTCGCATCATCACAGACAAGTGCTATACCCTTATTGCAAAACATCGCTATCGCTGGTTTGGCCAATACAATATCTGCCCGATTCCAAGCCAACGCATTAAAGATCAAATGATTGAATAATCATCATGAAACAGAGGAGCATCCCGTGAACCTTGAAACGATCAGTCACTTTCTTCTGGCCTCACTACTCATCCACTGGGTTCTCCTCGCCCTTTGGGTGGGCCTTTTAACACTCGCAAAGCCCTGGTTATTTCGGGTACACACTCGCTGGCTGCCCATGGAGGAAAAGCATTTCAATATCATTCACTATGCGGCTATTGCCTTTTACAAGGTTTTAATTTTTATATTTAACCTAGTGCCTTTACTGGTCATACACTTTGTCTTACTTTAGAGAAATGATAACGTCCAAATTCTTTAAAGCACTCTCGACACTATTACTAGGGCTTTCTGTCGTAGCGTGTAGCAGTTCGCCCACAGAGGCCGAGTACGCCATCCACTACCCCATCGGCCCAGTTGACGATGATCAGCCTCGGGGGCACTACCAAAGGCTATCCGACGAACACCGGCGATTAGGCAATCACGAAATCGCGAACACCTACCAAGCAAAGGCCAACGAGCAACGAGACTACCATCACGACTACACGGCCTTTGATTTATTCATCGACATCGTTCTTGACGAAACCACTAAGGACTAACTATGGAACCTATGGGCATTATTGCGTTTTTAATCGTCGGCGCTATTGCGGGCTGGCTTGCGGGAAAGTTTTCTAAGGGCAAAGGCTTTGGTCTATTTGGCAATATCATCGTCGGCGTGATCGGCGCCGTCATCGGTGGCTTTACCTTTGACCTCCTCGGCATTGCCGTCAACGGCCTTATTGGCTCTATTGTAATGGCCACCGTCGGCGCCGGTATATTGCTGTTTGCACTGGGGCTGATCAAAAAATAGCGATTCGCCTGCTTTAAAACACGCCTTCTGTAGGAGCGTGTCCTGCACGCGAAAAAACCATCGGCGGCACATCAACATTCGCCTGCTTGGCAGGCTCCTACAACACGAAACCGTAGGAGCGTGCCCTGCACGCAAAAAACCCATCGGCGGCATACAAACATTCGCCTGCAAGGCAGGCTCCTACAGCACAACACCGTAGGAGCGTGCCCTGCACGCGAAAAACCCATCAATGGCACACAAACATTCGCCTGCAAGGCAGGCTCCTACAGCACGAAACCGTAGGAGCGTGCCCTGCACGCGAAAAACCCATCGATGGCACATCAACATTCGCCTGCAAGGCAGGCTCCTACACTCCGTCGCTCCCGCGCAGGCGGGAGCCCAGTGGCTTTACTAACCCACGCACTCAAAGACGCTGGATTCCCGCCTACGCGGGAATGACGAATATTTCAGAGATTGGGGGTTGGAAGAATGACGAATATTTCGTGAGGCACGGCTAAAAATTTGTCATTGCGAGGAGGCGCAGCCGACGCGGCAATCTGCCCACCGAACACACCAGCAGATGGCTGCGCCTGCTTTAAGGCTCCTACAGCACAACATCGTAGGAGCGTGCCCCGCACGCGAATAGTCTATCGACGGCACACAAATATTCGCCTGCTTTAAGGCTCCTACGGTAATCTAGCCGCAACATATCAGGCCAAAAAAAAGCCCCGCATCTGCGGGGCTAAAGCTTACGAAACTTCGCGCAGCTGAGGTGGCGACTCAAGCCCGCCATCACCGGTGGCGGTAAAGCCCGCGGGTTGACCGTTTAAGCCGTAGTACTCCTCTTGTGTGAAGACATCGACTTCAATCGCTTTTAAACAAGCCTCTGTCGCTTGGGTCAGCTGTTGGTGCTCGTCTTTTGAGATGACCGATTTTTCCAGCGCGGCATCCACCATGTCTTCCACTTTACCGCGAGGCAGTTGGCGTGCTTTCTGCGCTTGTTTGATTTTAACTCGCACGGGTTCAGCCTCGGAGGTTAAGCGGAAAGCTTCGACCAAGCGACCGAGCCCTTTGCTCTTATCCTCGGGTACCCACTGACCTTGAGCTACACGCAAATACTGATCTCCATAGCTCTGAATGGTGCGAGCTGCGGCGCGGCTTTGTTCATCTGAAGGCAGTCGACCTAGGCGGTTAATGCTCAGGAAGAAGCGACCTACCGTTCTCAGCAAGAAACCCAGGGCCCCTTTACCAAAGTTGGCGTACATCCCTTCGTAGGCGTTTTGCACTTGCGCCAAGGCGTACTCACAAGCGTATTCAACCAATGCCAAATCCTCGGGCTTGCGACCTTCGGCTTCATAGCGACGCAGTGCCGACGTAGCAGCGTACATCCAAGCCACGGCATCGGCGTAGCGACCCGTTAAATTGCCCTTCATCTTCAACTTGCCGCCCACAAAAAACATTGCGAGGTTGGTCATCATGCCGTAGCGCGTTGCCGACCAACTGAGGCGGCGGTAGTAGCTGCTCGTTTTAGGATCGGCCTTGCGAGTTTTTTTCGTGGTTAAGAAACCACGCGTCACACCGCGCAGCCAGCTCATCACAATCCCGCTAAAGAACTGCAACATCCAAGCGCTCAGATTTTTACGGAATGCCGATGTGTCTTCCTGCTCTACCGCTTCGACAACATTAAAGGCGTAGGGGTGGCAACGCGTCGCGCCCTGACCAAAAATCATGAGCGTGCGAGTCATAATGTTCGCGCCCTCCACCGTAACGCCAACAGGCGCAGAACAATACAAACGCCCCATGACATTATTGGGTCCCTGCATCACACCAAAGCCCGCGGCCACGTCCATCGCATCCGTACCCAGCACGCGGCCATACTCAGTGGAGTAGGCTTTCATAATGGCAGAGATCACGGGAGGTTGAATGCCATTGTCCACGGCAGAGCAACCAAATACGCGGGCGGCATCAAACATATAAGTCAGCGCCGCAATGTGCCCGACCTTTTGCTCCACACCTTCCATTTGCCCAATGGGAATACCAAATTGGCGACGCACCATAGAGTAAGCACCGGCAACCATAGCCGAGTGGCGCATGCCACAAATACCGGTAGCGGGCAGAGACACCATGCGACCGCCAGCCAGTGACTCCATCAGCATCTTCCAACCCTGGCCCACATACTCTAAACCACCGAGTACATTCTCCGCGGGTACAATCACGTCGCGACCCACAATGGGGCCGTTGGGGAAGGCATCGCCAATCGGCTCGTGGTGATCGCCAATATGCAGGCCCTCGGTACCCTTCTCAAGCAGTACCACGCTAATGCCCACATCTTCGCCCTTGCCCAATAGGTTTTCAGGGTCTTGAATGCGCACCGCTAGAGAAATCAAATTGGCGATAGGGGCCAGCGTGATATAGCGCTTGCGGAAGTTGAGACGGAATTTGATCTCGCCATCGCTGTCCTTAAACACCACCCCTTCGGCTTTGATCGAAGCGGCATCAGAGCCCGCGGTGGGCTCAGTCAAGCCAAAACAGGGAATGTACTCGCCGTTGGCCAGCTTGGGTAAATAGTGCTGTTTTTGTTCCGCCGTGCCGTAGTGGCCCAAGAGCTCGGCGGCGCCGAGTGAATTGGGAATCACAATCAAAGCCGACACCAAACCCGAAGCGGGCGTAACCTTGGCCATAACGCAGGATTTGCCCAGCGTGGATAGTGGCGTGCCACCGTATTCTTTGGCGATTTGAAAGCCAAAGAAACCGTTGTCGGCCATAAACTGGATGACTTCATCGGGCAGCTTGCGCGTGCGGTTAATTTGGTAGGCATCTACCCTATTCAACAGCTCTTCTACAGGGCCGTCGAGATAGGCTTGCTCCTCGGGGGACAACTGATCGTAGTTCTCGCTGAGAATCGCATCGAAGTCGACCTTGCCGCCAAAGAATTGACCGTCGATCCAAACATCGCCCGCCTCCAGTGCTTGGCGCTCCGTATCAGAAATTTGCGGCAACACTTTGTTGTCGCGCATCCAGTTCATCATTAATTGAAACATCGTTAATCTCCCCTTCAGTTTTTGTAGAAGGTGTCGTTGTTTTTGGCCATATCGACCAGAATTTGAGCAGGCTGGAAGTGCTCGCCATGGCGCTCCGCCAAAGTCTCCAGCTTTTGCACAGAGGCCTGTAGACCAAGGCTATCCATATAGCGGAATGGGCCGCCGAGGAAGGGCGGGAAGCCCAAGCCGAAGATAGCGCCGATGTCGCCGTGCATCGGCTGTTGAATGATGCCCTCCTGCAAGCAGAAAGCGGCTTCGTTAATCATCATCCAAGTACAGCGCTCAGCCGCTGCAACGAGATCGGGGTTCTTCCAGGGTGTGACGTTCATCGCGTCAAATACTTCCTGGTTGACGGGCTTACCTTTAACGCCATCGCCGTATAGGTAAAAACCCTTGCCGGCCTTGCGGCCGAGGAAACCTTTTTCGATCATGCGATCCGCGGCGTCGGGCGATTGCATACGCTCGCCAAAGGCCGCCTCCAACACGGGGCCCACTTTCGTTCCCACGTCGATACCCACTTCATCCAACAGGGTAATGGGGCCGACGGGATAGCCAAACTGCTGCAGTGCTTTGTCGAGCTCTTTGGGGCCAACGCCCTCTAACAACAAGCGGCTGGCTTCGTTTAAGTAAGGCGCGAGGATGCGCGTGGTGTAAAAGCCGGGGCCGTCTTTCACCACAATCACCGTTTTGCCCTGAGCTTTACCAAACGCCACACAGCCCTTCGTCACCTCAGGTGCGGTCTTGTCGGTGGTAATAATTTCCAACAGGGGCATCTTTTCAACGGGAGAAAAGTAGTGCAGACCGATCACATTCTCGGGGCGCTTGGCGGCCTTGGCGATATCGCTGATGGGAATCGACGATGTGTTCGAGGCAAAGATCGTATTCTCGTTGCCGTTGGCTTCGGTGTCTTTCAGCATTTGATGCTTAAGGCCTAAGTCTTCAAACACCGCCTCGACCACCAAGTCTAAACGCTTAAAGCCCGTGTATTGATCGGTGTAAGTCACTTGGCGCTTGGCCGCTTCGGCATCGAACTGAGACATCGCACCCAGCTTGGCGCGCTTGTCATAGTACTTGGCCACATAGCCAACGCCGTGGGACAGGCCCTTGGCATCGCGGTCTTTTAAACGCACGGGCAGTTTGGCTTTTGCCACTGTATTCAGTGCAATACCCGCACCCATTAAGCCCGCACCGAGTACGCCCACACGCTCAATGGTGCGCGTCTCTACGCTCTCATCGGCAACGAAGGTTTCTTTTTTCAGTGCGTTGGTGGCGTGGAAGATACCGCGTAGCTGCTTCGACACATCGCTCATGGCCAAATCGCCAAAGGCCTGTGCCTCTTCTTCGTAGCCCGCCTCAATGCCGTGACTAAAGCCTTTTTCAACCGCACCAATAATGCGCTCAGGCGCGGGATAGTTGCCGTAGGTTTTCTTGGCCGCCTGCTTGCGCGCTTGGTCGAAGACCACTTTGCGGCCCACGGGATTTTTCTCTAGCGCCAACTCTTGCAGCGCTTCCTGAGATAGCTCCATCGATTTAGCGGGGCGCGGAGCCGTCGATTTAAGGGCCAGCGCAACGGCGCGCTCTTCCAACGCTTCGCTGCCCACGATTTGATCAATCAAGCCCATTTTTAGCGCTTGCTTGGGTTTGAGCTGTCGGCTCGTCAACATTAAATCCAAGGCCGCGGGAATGCCGACCAAACGCGGCAGACGCTGTGTACCGCCACCCGCGGGCAACAGCCCCAACATGACTTCGGGCACACCCAGCGCCGTGTTGGATCGGCTCGAAGCCACGCGGTAGTGACAGGCCATCGCCAGCTCTAAACCGCCACCGAGACAAGCGCCTTCGATGGCTGCAACGACGGGGATATTGAGGTCTTCAATGGCTTTAAAGCCGCGATGACAGGTTTTAGACAGCTCGACGACTTCCTGCTTGCTGCCAATACTATCGAACAAGTTAATGTCTGCGCCGGCCACAAAAGAACCGGGCTTTGTCGAGATCAGCACCAAGCCTTTTAAACCCGCCTGGCGACGGACTTGATCCATGACATCGTCCATTTGCTCGGCGAACTCAGCCTTTAGGGTATTTTGCGCTTCGCCGGGCACATTGATTTCAATCACGCCTACTTTGTCGTCGCGCACGCGCAATTGAAAAGCGCTTTGTTGGCGCGCGGGCTGAGTCGCCTTGCTCGCTACTTTCTTCGTGGCTTTTTTAGCCGCGCTCTTTTTGCTGCTCACCTTTTTTTTAGTCACTTTTTTAGAGGCTTTCTTTGAAGCCGCTTTCGATGCATTCGCACGATTCAGTTTTGTTTCTTCGCTCATGACTCTACTCCCAATTACTCTGCTTCGAGCACCATTGCGGCGCCGACACCACCCGCTGCACACGCGGTGGTTAAACCAATGCCGCCACCACGGCGCTTGAGTTCATTGATGGACTGCCCAATGACGCGAGCGCCCGTGGCACCAAAGGGATGGCCGAAGGCAATCGACCCACCGTTTACATTGAGAATGTCGCGATTCACTTCGCCCACCGCGCGCTTTAAGCCCATCATCTCTTGTGCGTAACGATCGGACTCTAGGCCACGGATGTTGCACAGCACTTGTCCGGCAAAGGCCTCGTGCATATCGATTAAGGTCATATCGCTCAGTTTCATACCCGCACGCTCCAACGCAGTGGGCGCGGCCAACACGGGCCCCATCAACAAATCTTCTTTCGGCGTTTTTGCCGCAAAAGCATAGGAGCGAATGTAGCCCAGCGGCTCGTAACCCAAGGCCTTGGCTTTTTCCTCGCTCATCAACAACAGCGCCGAGGCGCCATCGGTCAACGGGCTGGCGTTACCCGCCGTGACTGAGCCCGTCACGCGATCGAACGAGGGCTTGAGTTTGTCGTAGCTGGCGCGCTGCGAGTTTTTGCGCACGAGGTTATCGTCTTTTAGGGGCTCGCCCTTGGGCGGCAAGAAAGCCGTCATGACTTGGCTGTCGAGATAACCTTGCTGCCAAGCATTCGCCGCATTGCTGTGCGAGGCGTGGGCCAAGTCGTCCTGCTCGGCGCGACTAACGCCCCACTTCTTAACCATTTTCTCGCAGCTCTGGCCCATGGTTTCACCCACCGAGTACTCGGTAATGGAGGGTGCCTGAGGCAAAATGTCTTTGCCGCGCAACTGGCTGATCAACTTCAAGCGATCCTTGGCCGTTTTGGCAAAGCTGACATCGCGCATGATTTTTGAGAACTTGGCCGACATAGGCAGACGCGCTGACGATGTGGAATCGGTACCGCCCGCAATCACGATATCGGCATTGCCCGCCAAAATGGTTTCCGCTGCGCTGGAGGCCGTTTGAAAGCTCGTCGCACAGGCGCGAGTAATTGAATAGGCATCGACGTCGTCCATGCCACAGGCCAGCGCCACCTCGCGGGCGATAAACGGCGCTTCGGGAATCATCACCGTCATACCGTACACCAACTGATCTAAATCCTTTGGCGCAATATCGTTGCGCGCCATCAATTCAGACACCACCATGGCCCCCAGATCAATCGCGTTTAAATCGTCATAGTGTGTCGCAATGCGTGCAAACGGCGTACGCAGCGCATCGACGATGGCAACGCGTCCCGTGCGGGAGGTAGACAATGTATTCTTCGGCATAACAACCTCGATATTCAATTCATCAAAATGATTCGCACAACACACAAAAGCACAATGCTTGTGCGCCGCACAAAGCACTACTTTGTGCTGTGCAGCAAAATCCAACAATGACAGAAACTGCCACAAACACCGACCAAAACCACCAAACGCTATTCCCCAGCGCCAAAACCCCATGAAATGCGACAACCCCTCCCCTCAGGGCGCGCCAACTCACTATCGGCCCTTCATTTGCCGACAAAGCCCCCCGTGGGTCAGACTTCAGCCCGACACTAGCGAATCTAAGCTTTATCCCGCTTTCGACTCGGGTGCGAGGACATCGACATTTTGAACTTTATTTACCGAAGGGATGTAAGCAAGGGGCGTAAACCGGAGCGCAAGCTTCACACCACCAAAAAAAGCCACCGTGGGTCGGCCTTCAGGCCGACATTACCAAAACAGTGCCACCACCGTCGGCCCGAGCACCCAATGGCATAAAGGTGCCCTCCTACAAAATCCATCCCCCTCTCCCCTAGCGGGAGAGGGCCGGGGAGAGGGGGCGGAACAGCCCAAACGCCCTCACCACATTCTCCACAGCGCCACAAAAAAGACCGCCCAATTTGCGACACAAAATGACGCAAACAACACTACACTGATAAAAACAAATAAACCGAGAAACTCTCCATGAGCCATCCAGATGCCAATACATTTAAGCCCCTTTTAAAAGCCATCGACAATGCAAAAAATGAACTCAGTGACAGCATGAGCACGGGCAATTTTAGCGACTCTAAATCGGCACTCTACGCCCTGCTAAAACACACTAAAAAACTTAGCCTAACTGACCCTTCACTCCACCACGAACTTAAAGCCCTCTCTCAAAGCTGCTGGAACGCCATGTACCGCTTCCACGAGGGTGGCGACAGTGTGTACGCCAAAGCAGGTCGCTGTATTCACGAAGTAGGAAAATTAGAAACGAGAGTGAAAGAAGTGTGCTCTTCGCAGTGACAACAGGCTTAGTCCGACTCCTCGCAATAACAAGGGAGTATTTGCTGGAATAAGCTCTGAAACAGCCGAGACAGCATCCTGCGCCGTAGAAAGTCAAACGCATCCAGTAACGCTACAAGTTTCAGCTGTTGGTTTGTTGGGATAAGCTCTGAAACGTTGAAAACGATAAAAACTGGCGCAAAGCCGAAAGTTTCAGCTGTTGGTTTGTTGGGATAAGCTCTGAAACAGCGGCCATGCACAAAAGCGAACCTGAAACATAGTTTCAGCTGTTGGTTTGTTGGGATAAGCTCTGAAACTTGTAGGGAATGGTTTTCATACCCGCTCCTCCTGTTTCAGCTGTTGGTTTGTTGGGATAAGCTCTGAAACGACAGGCTCTCAAAGAAGGCAGCCATCGGCCCACCGTTTCAGCTGTTGGTTTGTTGGGATAAGCTCTGAAACACAATAAGACGCCAGAGTTGTAGCGGGTAGATCGTTTCAGCTGTTGGTTTGTTGGGATAAGCTCTGAAACTTAATGTCTTCTTTAGTAAATTCAACCATTATAGTTTCAGCTGTTGGTTTGTTGGGATAAGCTCTGAAACGTCATGAAATTGAAATCGATGAAGAAGAGTTGGGTGGTTTCAGCTGTTGGTTTGTTGGGATAAGCTCTGAAACCGCGAATGAAGGCGGCAACATTGGCGGGAGCGATAGTTTCAGCTGTTGGTTTGTTGGGATAAGCTCTGAAACGATAACTTTACCCCCGTAGACGAAACAAAGACAAGTTTCAGCTGTTGGTTTGTTGGGATAAGCTCTGAAACAACTCCCCCAATGAGTAACACCGCGCTTGCCTCTGTTTCAGCTGTTGGTTTGTTGGGATAAGCTCTGAAACCAGTCGTGACTGGGCCGTCCCGTCCAATTTGGTAGTTTCAGCTGTTGGTTTGTTGGGATAAGCTCTGAAACGTACACAGGAATGTTCAAACCCCGTTCATACGCACGTTTCAGCTGTTGGTTTGTTGGGATAAGCTCTGAAACAAGTGGGCCACGGTGCTCTCGGCCACGGCTTCATCGTTTCAGCTGTTGGTTTGTTGGGATAAGCTCTGAAACGACCAAGACGAAAACGCCCACGGCCTCAACATCCGGTTTCAGCTGTTGGTTTGTTGGGATAAGCTCTGAAACTTAACGGCGACAGCGTAAACGCCGATCTCGGTCTGTTTCAGCTGTTGGTTTGTTGGGATAAGCTCTGAAACGCTCTCTCAGTGATTCTTTGCTCGTTTCTGCTACGTTTCAGCTGTTGGTTTGTTGGGATAAGCTCTGAAACCGAGACGTTTACGTTCACCACGACGAAGCGTTTGGTTTCAGCTGTTGGTTTGTTGGGATAAGCTCTGAAACACGAGAAAAGAGATTTGGAAAAAGTACATAGACCTGTTTCAGCTGTTGGTTTGTTGGGATAAGCTCTGAAACCTCATCACCATGGGCGTCGATGTGCAAAAGCGCGTTTCAGCTGTTGGTTTGTTGGGATAAGCTCTGAAACGACGCAGCACCGGTTGAAATTGAAAACGACGATGAAGGTTTCAGCTGTTGGTTTGTTGGGATAAGCTCTGAAACCAGCCGCTTCACCGATCTCTCGGTGAAAATTGCAATGTTTCAGCTGTTGGTTTGTTGGGATAAGCTCTGAAACGGAAAAAATCCGGGTGTTCTGGGGTGTCGATACTTCGTTTCAGCTGTTGGTTTGTTGGGATAAGCTCTGAAACGGCCTTCGCGTCTGAGTTCGGCAACATCACGGGTTTCAGCTGTTGGTTTGTTGGGATAAGCTCTGAAACAGTTCGATGATGAATTAGGCCCAAGGGATGTTTGTTTCAGCTGTTGGTTTGTTGGGATAAGCTCTGAAACGCCATACGGCTCAGGGTGGCGTCGTGTGCTGTCTGTTTCAGCTGTTGGTTTGTTGGGATAAGCTCTGAAACGCCGTTGTTAACTGTTTAAATTTCAGTGGGTTAGCATCGGCTTTCAGGGCGCAATATTCGAATTGGTTAGGTGACGGCACTTTCTTGCAATTCTTCGAACTGGGTGATAGCTTCGTATTCAGAATGCATCCCAACATTCTATACACTGAAATCATAGAAAATCACGTTTGTGGCCCGACCAACTGCTTCGGCATGTCGGGTTTTTTCATTTCTAAACCCTGTCATTACAGTGGGCTAAGTATTCACATTGGGTACATTTATTTTTTTGGGCGTCGCTGTACGGTAAAAATGGAGATGAAAGCGCCTTTCTAACATCGCCTACTAAGTCCTGTAACTCTTTAAAACTATTTTCTTTTCTCTCCTGCTTGTATGTCTTCCCTTGGCTCCCACACAAAATAAACCCCCTATCAAAGCTTCCAATGCCCATCTCCTCTAAGGCAAAACCGTAGGCTATGAGCTGTTGCCGGGCGCCTCTTACAGGGGGCTTATCATTGAGTTTAAACTCTACTGGGCAGACCTCTCCTTTACCCGTCAGTACTAGATCAACAAAACCATGTAAACCTAAGCTAGGTAGCTGCACAGGTTTCTCAAAAGTCTTCGCATAATCGGCCACGCCAAGGCGCTCTAATTTTCTCTCCCTAGTGAGTGCTTTTTGCCTTAAATGGTAGTTCGCACCCTGCTTGACCCAAATAGGTGTTGCTGTCGGCGTACCCGCCATCATATGCCAAGGGACACGTGGGCAAAAAAGATACTGTCGTATCCAGCTAATAGGAATGCTTTCAGAGTACATCGAATCTATTAGGCGACTTGAAAGGGGAGGTAGCATAGCCAAAAATAAAAGCAGCCTGTGCTTGCTTTTGGCTCATTGGAATCAAAAAGGCACGGTCTGTAGGTTCTAGCTCTCCATTGAGTAGCCTGTGTATTGATTTCTTTTCAGTCGCCAGCACACAACCCCAAAAGACGGACTTCTGAACTGGCTTTAGGCCAATATCTTTAAGCTTTTCAAACACCCTGCTCCTCGCTTTATTATCCTCAATGTCATAAGCCACTAAAACGTCTTGATAGAGCTTCATATCACCACCTAAAAAAGTAAGGCCTGTAGGATGTATCACCAGAAAAATTACCCGCTAAGCGATAAATTTGCCTCTGCATGATCGTTTCTAATGTGAGCTTACGACCACGATAATGGTATTTTGTCGCCATGGTTTTATGGACGCCAGAAATAATCCTCCGTTTCAAAGACGGGTTGAATTTTTTGGCATTACTAAGAGCAGATCTGTTTTTAATCACGACTCTATCAACAACCCAGGCACGGTATTCCTCCATGAGGTCAAAGACCAACGAGGGCCTGCCATCCCGGTCTGCATGATAAACACCAGCATATACTTCCAAGCCCGCATTAATTAAGCAGTGCCAAACATAGGACTGGAGAATCGAGTACCCCAGATTAAGGCTAATATTGCCAAGATCGGCGCCCCCCCCTACCTACCCTTCCCTGAAAAGAGCTAGGTAACAATTCAGCCTCCTTGAGAGCCTCCCAATAACATCTGGCAGCTTGGCCCTCAATTCCCATTAAGGGATTACGCCAGCCATCCAAAGCTAACGGGCTGTAAGTTTTAGCGCGTACTGCATACTGCTCTAGTAGTTCAGCGTTGGCATGGAGTATAGGCAAATTACTATTGCGTAGTGACTTTGAAAAATACTTAAGAACCGCACGTTGATTTCTTAGCTTCCCGTGCACTATTTTTGCAGACACAGCTCTCGCTTCGCTCGAGCGAATGAAACGAAATTGTGACTCCCTTACAGAGCAGACTGCATGCTGGTTAGCGTGACTTATGCAAGCGAGGGGCCGTCCGCGAAAATCCAAAAAAAATATTTTCACTCCCCGAGCAGAGCAGGCAAGAATTAAATTAGAGGAAAGGGAAACACCCTCTTTTGCCACCGTCAGTGTCTTAATCCTGCTCAAGGGGTACTCCGCTATAAGAGTGCCCGATTCTTGAACAGTTAATCTTTCGCTTTTAATTCCAAGAAACTGGCCGTATCCACTGATGGTTATGTGCCTTAGCATAGTTAAGCTCTCCGCAAGCTATATGCTTTCTTGACCTCTGCGTTAGCGCCGTTGGCAATATATTCAAAAGTTATTTTTTGCCCTGTTTCCAGTAAGAACAAGTTTGAACGGGGCGGAATGAGCAAACTGGGTATCTCTCGATTCCAGTCAAAGGTTTTATTGACGGTATCTAAGTCTTGGATTCCATTTACACGTAAAGCCGATTTGAAGTGTCTTTCAAATTGGTCCTCATCAACCGTAAAGCGAATATAGAACCTATTCTGAGAGCCTGGAGCTAGCTCAAGAGATGAAACAAATTGTTTTAAATCGGAGTCGGATATATCAATTTTTCTCCACTCATCGAAGTAAACAATTTCATTCTTATCAAGATGAACTAACTCACTACTAATGGGAGTAACCGATTTACTTTCTGCAATTTGTGGAACCAGCGCTGGAGATTTAAAGTCTACGTTATCCCCTTCTTTTTTAAATCCAACGGCACTGTAGCCATCAATGGCTAATAACTGATAGTTATAGCCATTTGGTGTTTTTCTCTTCACACGAAATCCACCAGAGACACTATCTACAACTGGAAGAGAGAAATCTTTCCTTACTTTCCGGTGCGCTTGGTTGGGGATATTTCTTGGGAAATGTTTGCGGTAAACCTTCTCCCAAATTTCCTGTGGTGGCATCTTTGTTCCCCAGTAGGTCTCAAGCAGTGGCTCGTCAAGCAGGTTTTCCCAAGCAGATTTTGCGGGAATCCCAATGGTTCCGGAAAACCCACACTTCTCCTTTCTTTTTCCTATCTCATTAACTGTCACCGTTAGCTTTAAGCTCTTACGGATAGCGTCGAGCGTTTTCATCTTTTTGCCTGAGTCATCAGAAAACTTAGCACGCAGTTCTGTTTTTCTCTGCGTGAAATGAATAGAGTTTAGCAGCTCAGCAGCAATGTCCTTTTCGCCCACCTTTTCTTGCAAGTAGTCGAAAGCTTTGACCTTATCGATAGACATATACAAGTACCGTCCATCAATTCGCTCCTGCCAGTCAGAAAGGGACTGGGCTCCCACCTCTTCACCTTTAAACAAAAGAAATGGAGAGAGGCTTTCAAACACAACGTCAGCGCCCTTTGCCTTTAGCGAATTATCTATGTCATAGCCAGCCATCAGCCCATTTTCATCTATAAGAATGGGCAAAAATCTCTCAGCGTAAATACCATCTTTAAACAAAGATGTGCTCCCAATATTATATCGGCGATATTTGGGTCGCCGATCGAGCGCATCAACCTTAATCAAGTCTGGAATAAGAGCGCTTCGCCAACCAGTCTTTTCAAAACTGGTGGAAGAAATTGTTTTCAACCTACTGGCCGTGTGCGGCTGCTCTAGTGCCTCGAGAAATGTACACACGGCGTCTACAACATGGCTAGCGGCAGGCTGCGGGTCTTTCTTAGCCCAAATGGGTTCAGCGCTGGCTAGCATTTTCCGCTGTTTACTCACTGACCATGGGTCAATTTGGTGGGCGCTCAGGGTGTAATCACGACCTTGTTTATCTAGATGTTCCGCAAGTAAAGAGGCAATTTTTTTTGCAAGCCAAGCCTGCGTTCCATTGACTCTTGTAATATTTTTTACTGCGAGAAGGCTAGTCACTTCACTTTTCAGTTCGGGAACAAAAAGAGCATGGCGGAATGCTTTCTGGTCTTCTCTGGAGAGCTCACTAAATGACCGTAGTTTTTCTCCCCCCTCGGTAAACCGTTGAATAGTGGTTTTAATTTTCTTCTTAATCAGGTTGACATCCGATGTAGAAAATTGTTTTTTCAAATACTTATCGTTCAACTGCTCTATAACGTAAACCCTGTTTCCTTTATCGTGATTCCCTTTTGATGAACAGTAAATTAGGTTGGCCTCGGAATTAAAAACTGTTTTTTTTGTTCTTCCTGTCAGGCTTCTTGGAATGATATGGTCAATTTCACCGCTGCCACCTAGAGGTGCTCCCGTATAAGGACATATGCCTTCTGAGGATGTTTTTATTCGCTCAGTTTTACTTACCCATCCTGCTTTACTTTTTTCACCCAATTCTTTTGCTTTTTTGGCTTTTGCGGACCCCCTTCCCCTTTTAATCTCTTCTAATTCAGCGGTAAAGCTAAATTGATTGCTTTCAATAATGATGGGGATATCAATAGAAAACTCTTTTGGCACATCATTAATTTGCGCGATCTTATGCTGGGCTATTTTCCGAGCAATGTGTTCAATAATTGACGCCATCTGCCCATCAAATGGCCGGGTAGAGTCGGCAGAAAGTCGAGTGCACATCGCTGATTTTAACGGTACTTTTCTTTCGCCATGTATTTCAGATAAGAGTTGATTAGTAAGTAGTGATTCAACTTTTTCTTCCTGCATTCTCCAGATATTTTCGTATGTGCAGGCTCTACACGTTTTGTTAAACCCTGCGACATCACCTTCTATGATATTGAAAATTTGCGCTAAACTATGCGGCGAGGCGAAGCGGCTCACTTCATCAGGCTCAATATTTAGCGCTTCCCCTATTTTCGAAGCAATCAGCCCAGAATTCTTATAAAGCAGAGCCAAAGGCTTATCATCAAGTTTTTTTCCAGCCTCAAGCTTATGTAACTGTTGAAGGCCATATTCCTTTAAATAGACGCCGTATGTCTTTTGCACTTGTGAGGCGAGCCTACACCAACCCCTAACATTCCTTCGTTCTATCTTAGGTGTGCCACTCTTCCAAAACTCTTCTATAAAGCTAGATTGCTCATCATCTGATAGATTTTTTCCTAAAACTGCACTCAGTAATGTTGATTTTAATTTTTCTTTTCTGGGGGGTGTTTTGCCACACTTAAAAAACAGTTTATTTTCCGTTTCAAACCATAGCCCCTCCCTAGCTTCCTTGGTTTCATCCACTATGTTTTTTACGAGCAGTAGAAATTCATCAACTTCTGACCCAAGGGAAAGCTTTAATCGCTTATAACCCGCTAGATCGTTTCGTTTCTCTGCGTCAGTGATGGATATTAAAAGCCTAAGCTGGTAAGGGTCGATCGATCGGCTTCTTTCGACAATACGGTGAAGCGCATTAGCCAAAGTTACATTTTCATTTAAATAGGCATTATCGTTCTGTTTTACTAGCTGCCCTACCCACTCTTTCCACTTTGGGTAATGCATAGTTAGTTTTTCATCTGACAACAAAACAGACTGGCACTTAGGGGGTCTTCTATTATTTTGATCTTCGTATGGTGGAATTGTCAGGTCCGCACTTAGACTTTTAAGCGTTTTTAGCAGAGGGGCACCTTTTGTTTTTAATATTATATTTTTCTTTTCAGCCTCATCTGTCCCTCCCTTTGTGTGCCAGCCTTGAACCCACTGGTAGAAATATTTCTCTAGTCGCTTCTCATCCCAGTAACTAACTCCAGACATATTTGGGTCATTGAAGTACTTTCTTAATAGTCGTAGTTGAAAGTTACTTAAATGCCCAACCAAATTATAAAAGCCATCAATTTCCTTTGAGCTAATTTGCTTCTCTAACTCTTCGTTGCTCTTAATATCCTCCTTAATGTTCGCAAGATACTCGCTTCTAGACTTGTGCCCATCGACTGTGCTTTTTAAAACATTTTCTGATGCTATAAGGATATTACCCCAGGCTTCTGACAGCTCCTTTTTTTCATCTTTATATTTTCCGTCAAGCGCGGTATCAAGTAGTTTTTTAAACTCATTTTTATTAGAGGGTATTTTACCCTCGGCTCTAAATCTCACTAATTTGTTTTTGTCCGATAATAACTTAGCCAATTGCTCTAAAAGCGGAGCACTTGAATTAAAATAATCGGGCATCATCTCGCTGAAAGGTAGTGGACTCACATTCATTGACTCTTCATCTACTTCTTCGCTGATATATGTGTAACCGCGACGATTCAATAGTCCATTGATGAATTTTAATAGTGGCTCTGTGACTTCTTCTCGTTTGATGCCGTATTCACTATCAAGTATTAACCAAAGTAGCCTCTTGGCCATTTTCCGTCTTTTATAGCCTCTAACCTGGTGCCGTTTACCCCGTCGTCCTTCTTGTGACCAAGTAACATTACCTCTGTCATCAACCAAAAGCCCCTTTGCTACCTCTTGCGTGCAGTCTGCTCCCTCAAGATATTGGTAAAGAGCCACCCCAGTAAACTTGGCACCGAGGTCAATTGCAATTGGTGAGATATAGTTTTTTGTCATGGTTACCCTCTATTATTTAGCTTTCCCTATTCAAGCGCAGCTATACGACAGGTTATGTCGTGTAAGTTTAATTATTCACTGCACAACTTACTCTTTCTTTACCACCTTTCCAAGAGTCTCTACAGACTGTGGATTCACTGCTTAAGTTAGCCAGGCGCAATGAATAAAAGTTGTGGTTAAATGGGGCCTTCCCAACTGTCTATCTTGCGATTCCCTCACGCGCTATTCGGCATTTCTCCCTATCGTCATCGAGCGGTTTCTGTAGGGATACGCCACCGTGAAAGCATGCCAGCTCAATCTTAGACAATTAATCGTTATTCTCATCCGTTTCTATTTTCTTATTTTTTTGGGATTGTCGGACTGAAGTCCGACCCACGTCTGAGCATGGATTGGTTGTTGTTTATGTTCTATTTTGTTGGGGTTCTGAGTAGAAAAAAGCAACCAACGCTGGTGGCGATTGTTCCAGCCATGTATCGGATGTAGACATTATTATTTGAGCGTTGTGCGAACCATTGGAAGAGTTCATTTCCCACACTTTGTTGGGCTTCGTAGCCCCAGTAAATAAAGGCGAGCCCAAGGATGACAAGGCAGCTTCCCGCGATACGTTGTAGATGTATTGGCTTCATTTTTTTGAGCATGGTTTGTTTAGGTTGATAGTGGCATTGCCTTTGTTGCTTGGCAATGTTGTTGCGTTTTGTTGATGGGGTTGTGTGTGTTTTTGGTGGCCGTTTGGTTGGTTCGCCTGCAGGGCAGGCTCCTACGGTGTGGTGGGTGTTGGGTTCGCCTGTGGGGTCGGCTCCTGCGGGCGTGATGGGTGTTGGTGCGCCTGAGGAGGTGGGACATTGGTTTGTTTTTTTAGATAGAAAAAACCCCGGCTGGGCCGGGGTTTGGGGTGCGCTAACCGCCGAAGTCGTCGAGTAAAATATTGTCTTCTTCGACGCCTAAATCCTCTAGCAACTTAATAACGGCGGCGTTCATCATGGGCGGGCCGCACATATAGAACTCGCAGTCCTCTGGCGCTGGGTGGTCTTTTAAGTACTCTTCATAGAGTACGTTATGAATGAAACCGGTGAGACCGTCCCAATCGTCTTCGGGTTGTGGATCGGAGAGAGCCACATGCCACTCGAAGTTGTCGTTCTCTTTAGCGAGCATGTCGAAGTCTTCGACATAGAACATTTCTTTCTTCGAGCGCGCACCGTACCAGAAGGAGACCTTGCGGTCGGTTTTAATGCGGCGCATTTGATCGAAAATATGTGAGCGCATGGGAGCCATGCCCGCGCCACCGCCAACGAAGACCATTTCTGCATCTGTCTCTTTGGCAAAAAATTCACCATAGGGACCAGAAATCGACACCTTGTCGCCGGGCTTTAGATTAAAGATGTAAGAGGACATCTTGCCAGCGGGAATGCCTTTGCTGCCCGGTGGCGGTGAGGCCACGCGAACATTGAGCATGATAATGCCTTTTTCTTCGGGGTAGTTGGCCATTGAGTAAGCGCGCAGTACGGGCTCATCTACTTTTGACTCAAAATCCCAAAGGTTAAATCGATCCCAATCGCCGTGGTATTCCTCGTCGATATCAAACTCAGAATACTTTAAATGGTGAGGAGGACATTCGATTTGAATGTAACCACCGGCGCGAAAATCGACGTCTTCGCCCTCGGGCAGTTCGAGTATCAACTCTTTGATGAAAGTCGCCGCGTTGTTGTTAGAGCGGACCGTACACTCCCACTGTTTCACGCCGAAGACATCTTCGGGCACTTCAATTTTCATGTCTTGCTTGACGGCAACTTGGCAAGACAAGCGGTCGCCTGCGGCTGCTTCGCGCTTCGTGATGTGCGTCTCTTCTGTGGGCAGAATAGAGCCGCCCCCTTCAAAGATTTTTACACGGCACTGAGCACAGGTACCACCGCCACCGCAGGCAGAGGCGACGAACAAACCATTACTGGCGAGCGAGCCCAACAGTTTGCCACCGGGCTCAGTTTCAATGGTTTTTTCACCATTGATATCGATGGTGACTTTGCCTTGTGGAACGAGTTGGCGGCGCGCTACCAAAATCAGTGCTACCAGCAACAGTACGATGCCGATAAAGAATGATACGCCGAGAAGAATTTCTTGCATGATTATCCCCGCTTACAGTTGCACGCCTGAGAAGGCCATAAAGCCCAAAGACATTAGCCCCACCGTAATAAAGGTGATGCCAAGCCCCTGCAGACCATCGGGCACATCTGAGTATTTAAGTTTTTCGCGTACGCCGGCGAGTACCACAATCGCCATCGCCCAACCGATACCGGAGGAGACGCCGTAGGTCACCGACTCGGTAAAGTTGTAATCGCGCTCTACCATGAACAAAGAGCCACCCAAGATGGCACAGTTCACCGTGATCAATGGCAGGTAAATGCCGAGGGCGTTGTAGAGTACGGGCACGTATTTATCGAGAAACATCTCCAAGATTTGCACCATGGCGGCAATCACACCGATGTAGGAAATCAGCCCCAAAAAGCTGAGATCGACATTGGGCAAGCCCATCCACGCCAGCGCACCGTCTTTTAGCAAATATTGATAGATGAGATTGTTGGCGGGTACCGTCACAACTTGTACAAAAATAACCGCAACACCGAGCCCCATCGCCGTATTAATTTTTTTCGATACGGCAAGAAAAGTACACATGCCGAGGAAGAACGAAATCGCCAAGTTTTCAACGAAGATGGCCTTGACTGCCATAGACATCAAATGTTCCATCAGGCGTGCTCCTCGTGACCGTCTTTAATCACAAATTCGGCGTCTTCAACTTGGTCTTTTTTCCACGCGCGAAGCGCCCAGATAAACAAACCGATTAAGAAGAAGGCACTCGGCGGTAATAGCATCAAGCCAACGGGTTGATACCAGCCGCCCTCTGATGCCAACTCGAGCAGTTGAACACCAAACAGTGAACCCGAGCCAAACAGCTCGCGCACCGTACCGACGGCAATCAGGATGAGGCTGTAACCCAAACCGTTACCCACACCATCGAGAAAACTGGGTATCGGTGGATTTTTCATGGCAAAGGCTTCGGCGCGGCCCATTACGATGCAGTTCGTAATAATCAAACCCACAAATACCGAGAGCTGTTTGCTGATGTTATAGGCATAGGCCTTCAACACCTGATCCACCACAATCACCAGCGAGGCAATGATCACCATCTGCACGATGATGCGAATGCTGTCCGGGATTTGATTGCGAATCAGCGAGATAAAAAAGTTGGAACAGGCAACCACCGATGTCAGTGCAATTGACATGATAAGCGCCGTGTTCAAATTCGTTGTCACCGCCAAAGCGGAACAAATACCCAATACCTGCAAGGCAATGGGATTGTTGTTAAACAACGGATCGAGTAGGACGTCTTTTGCTTTACTCATGGCTGCCTCCTCAAGAATCTTTTAGCTTGTCGAGGAACGGGCCGAAACCGGCTTCGCTCATCCAAAAACGGACTAAATGGCTGACACCTATTGTGGTCAAAGAAGCCCCCGCCAAACCGTCAACTTGGTGTTCGGGGTCTTTCACTTGGCCGCTTTTGACGACTTCAATTGCCAGTTCGCCCTGCTCGTTATAGAGCTTTTTACCCGGCCACTGAGCCTTCCATTTGGGGTTGTCGACTTCACCACCGAGGCCTGGCGTTTCCGCGTGGTCGTAAAAGCCAAGGCCGTAGACGGTTTGAGCATCGGGCTCAATGGCGATAAAGCCGTAAAGCGTCGACCACAGGCCGTAGCCGTGAATGGGTAAAATGTAGCAGCGGATGCTGCCATCATCGGCTTTTACTGCGTAGACTGGCGCGTAATCCGCTTGGCGTTTAATACTGGCGATATCTTCATCACCACTCAACGCTTCGCTCATTTCGGGATTTTTCGAGGCCGCGCGCTGATCGTAGCTTGCGGGCTCTACTGCATCGGTGTACTCGCCGCTGTCTAAGTCGACAATCCGCGTTTCGATGCGCTTGTTGTAGAGATCCGCGATGTCTGCACCGTTCAGACCCGCCACTTCAAAGCCCGCGACGGCCAAAATATTACTTTGGCGATCGATCAGCTTGTTGCGCTCCTGCTGAGGACGCAACTGCACAGCGGCGAAAGACACCACAATCGAACACACCAAACACACGGCGACCGCAACGAAAAGCGTTTTAAATACGCTGTCTTTTCCACTAGCCATTGCGCTGCATCCTCCGTTTAATATTAGCCTGCACGACAAAGTTGTCGAAAATAGGCGCCCACAGATTGGCAAACAAAATGGCCAACATCATGCCCTCGGGGAAGGCGGGGTTTGCCACGCGAATGACCACACACATGAAGCCGATGAGTATGCCGTAAGCCCAGCGGCCTTTGTTGGTCATAGCGGCGGAGACGGGATCAGTGGCCATGTAGACCATGCCGAAGGCAAAGCCGCCTACGCTCAAATGCCAGTACCAAGGCATGGCGAACATGGGGTTGGTATCGCTACCAATGGCGTTAAAGAGCCACGTCGTTGCCACCATGCCGACAAACACACCGAAAATGACTCGATGCGAGGCAATCTTCGTAAAGATCAAAAACGCCGCGCCAATGAGACAGGCCAGTGTCGAGGTCTCGCCCAGTGAACCTGGGATCATACCGAGGAAGCTTTGCTGTAGCGTAAAGCCCGCCTCTTCCACCGCTTGGATACCGCCCGTCGCGGCGAGGCCCAGCGGCGTCGCTCCCGTCACGCCATCGACGGCCGTCCAAACGCTGTTGCCCGACAAATGCGCGGGGTATGCAAAATACAGAAAGGCGCGCCCCGTCAATGCGGGGTTGAGGAAGTTTTTGCCCGTGCCGCCAAAGACTTCTTTACCCAGGACCACGCCAAAAGAAATACCCAGTGCAACGACCCAAAGGGGCGCATCGGGTGGCATCGTCAGCGTGTAGAGCATAGAGGTAACGAGGAAGCCCTCGTTCACTTCGTGGCCGCGCACCGAGGCAAACAGCACTTCCCAGATACCGCCGACAATCAGCGTCGTCAGGTAAATAGGTACAAAGTAGAGAAAGCCGTGGAACACATTCGCCAGTAAATTGCCCTCGGCAGCAGCGCCCTGAGCAATGCCGAACATGGCCATCAGATCGCCACGCCAGTTGTTGACCTGATCCATGCCAACACCCGCCATGCCCGTATTAGCCTGCATGCCGGTATTGAACCAAGCCATCAAAATACAGGGCAAGGTGGCAATGACCACATAGGTCATCACGCGCTTCAAATCGATCGCGTCGCGAACATGAGTCTGGCCATGGGTAACACTAGGAGGCGACCAGAAGAAAGTGTCAATCATTTCGTAGACGGAGAAGAACTTTTCGTATTTTCCGCCCTTTTCGAAATGAGGCGCGATATTGTCTAAAAACTTACGCATCGCTTAGCCCTCGATCTCAATTTTGGTGAGACACTCGCGCAGCGCCGGACCGTAGTCGGCTTTGGACGAAGTGACAAAGGTACACAGAGAAAGATCTTCTTCATCCAACTCCAGCGCGCCCAGTTGCTGAGCCAAATCTGTGTCGATAGTGATGACCGCACGCAACAGCTGTGTAGGCAACACATCTAGTGGCATCAAGCGCTCGTAATAGCCCACGGGCACCATGGCGCGCGCGCTGCCATTGGTCGTGGTGGTCATGTTGAATAGGCGCGATTTGTTCAGGGAAGAAAACAGCACATTGAGCACAGACTTCTTGTCGAGGCCCGGGCGAACATAGTGCAACATCAAACGCTCGCGATCCTCTTCCAAGGCGCACACTTGGCTGTGATAGCGCCCCAGAAAGGCCAACTCGCCCTGAGCGGCGTGACCTTGCAGCACCGAGCCAGACACTAGGCGAGTGTCACCTTCGACGACATCGTGATCGGTTAAATCGGTCACCGAAGCGCCGAGCACTGTGCGCACCAAGCGTGGTTTTTTAACCATGGGGCCTGCCACCGATACGACGCGACTGCTGTCGAGTTCGCCTGTGGTGAACAATTTACCAATGGCGATCACATCTTGGTAATCGATTTGCCACACAGACTTGGTGGGGCCTACAGGGTCGATGTGGTGAATGTGTGTACCCGGCAAACCCGCGGGGTGGGGGCCTTCAAACTCGGCGATTTGAACCGTTTCGAGATCGCCACCGGGAAAGCCTGCACCAGGCTTTTGGCACACGTAAATTGGGTTCGGTGTGATGCGAGCCAATACATTCAGGCCATCTTCAAAGCTGTCCATCTGCCCCTCGGCGACCACGGCGGGGTCAGCGGCGAGTGGGCGCGTATCAATGGCAGTGACAAAAATGGAGCTGGGTTTGGCATCTAAGGCGGGCACCTTGCTAAAGGGGCGCGTGCGCAGTGCTGGCCACAGGCCCGACTTCACCAACTGCTCGCGAACTTGCTCATTGCCGAGCACTTCAAGATCTTCGCGTTTCCAGCTTTTGAAAGATTCTTGCTCACTGCCGTCGACTTCAATCACAACGGACAGCAAAGCACGGCGGGCGCCACGGTTAATCGCACTAACGGTACCTGCGGCGGGAGCGGTGTAGAGGACGCCTGGCGTCTTTTTGTCCTCAAAAAGGGTTTGACCCTTCTTCACCGTATCGCCTTCTTTGACGAACATCGTCGGCTTCATCCCAATATAATCGGGGCCGAGTACTGCGACCGTCTTAATTTCAGGACCATCATGGACGATTTGTTCAGGCGCGCCAGCGATGGGCAGGTCTAAACCTTTTTTCGTCTTGATTCGCATGCTAGGTCTTCATTTTACGGTTGATCGAGCGAGCCGCCTTGCGCAGCTCTCACTTTTCGTACGAAGCCTCTCTGTTTGAAGACAGATATGCCTTGTCTCCACAGTCGCGGCCAGCCGCTTTATTTGGCACAGCCCCAGAATAGGCAGGGCGGATTATACAGGAAACAATCGGTTTTTGCGCGCCCCAAAAGGAGATTTTGTTGGGTGAATCCTCAAATAGCGGGCGTAAAAGTGCCCTCCTACAAAAACTCTCGTCATTGCGAACGCAGTGAAGCAATCTGTCCATCGGATACATCCGCAGATTGCCGCGTCGGCTGCGCCTCCTAGCAATGACGAGTTTTAAGCCTTGCCTACTTAAAGAATGAGTCATTCCCGCGTAGGCGGGAATCCAGCGTCTTTAAGTGAGGGTAGTAAAGCCACTGGGCTCCCGCCTGCGCGGGAGCGACGGTGTGGGGCTGCATGCGAAGTTCGGCTGCGCTCGCAATGACGAGTTTTCAGCTTCGCCGGCTGTCGATAAGGAGCGGGAGCAGGAGCGGAAGCCTCAGGACCTCCCAACCGAGCCCCGAGGACGTCATCCTGAACTTGATTCAGGATCTCCCTATCAGGGCTCCGGTTTGGAGATTCCAGATCAAGTCTGGAATGACGTGGGTGTGCCTGGAATGACGGAGGGGTGTGCCTGGAATGACGGAGGGGTGTGCCTGGAGTGACGGGGGAGTGTCTAGAATGGCGGGCAGTGGTTAAGGAAATTCCAAATCCAGTTTGAAATGACAGGGCATAGAGAGTCATTGTCGGTCATTGCAGCAGAGACCCTACGGCTGGGCGGGCGGAACGCGAACGCCGATGGTGTGTTCGATAATACTTTGCACGCGCTCAAACTGCTCGCCCGCATCATTGACGGGGGCCGCCTGCTCTAGTTTGAAGGCTTGAATATCGCGACGGTAGTGACGCTCGCGCTCAATGGCCTCAATCGCGACCTCCGCCCCGGAATCCTGAACATTGGGCAGCACGGCGGTGCCAACGGGCTTAGCGCCCTGCGTCTCCACCACCTGCTGCCACTCCTCCTCAGACAAGCTCTCCAGCTCGGCCTGTGTCCCAGAAACGACCGCCAGCCCCAGCAAGACACTCACCGTGCCCAACCAAAACCGCTGAAAAAAACCACTCAAAACACTGTGTTTCATCGACGCTACCCCGCTTGTTCTATGCGCCAAATCGGCCGCTTCGTCGCTTTTTGATCATGCTTGCGAACTGTGCGCCTCACTGTTCATCACGCGCGCCAAAAAGGTGACAAATTCGGCGCTGCTCAACAAACGCTTGAAAGGTCGCTCACTTAGCATGAACCGCGCACATTTTGGCTAAATCACTTTAAAAGGGAATCACTATGAAAATTTTAGTTCAGACTCTACTTTTTGCCAGTTTACATCTCCCCATGCTGGCACAGGCAGCGGGGGGTAGCCCCGCTGAGCCTCCCGAGTCCAACCCACCTGGGGACGGTGGCAGCACCGCCTGTACCGATTACAGTGTGGGACAGTCTCAGCCCAGCCTAGATGGCCCACAGCAAAGGGACTTTCGCCACTTTGGCAATCGCTGGCTGAGCGACTGGTACTCGCCCTACCACATGGTTCACGACGAAATCGTCGCTGAGCAAGAGGCCGTCACAGTCATTGGGAAATTCGATTACGACTGGGTATTGCACAAAGACCTCGAAGACGAAGATGTACACGCCTATCTATACGGCAGCGGCATGAGCGACTGGGAATACCTTGGCGAGTTTAGAACCAACAGCGACGGCAAGGTCTATGTTCCCATCTCTGGCCAAGAGGCAGGTGACTATATTGTTCGCATGGTTGTCGAAGGCGATTTGAGCGCTGTTCAAGGTTATGTGTCGGTGCGCGCAGCGGGGCATCAAGCGGTGCTCTTCGATATCGATGGCACGCTGACCATCAACGACGCCGAACAAATTGGCGATTATCTGGGTATTAAAAACGCCGATGCTTTTTACTACGCCGAAGAGATGGTGCAGGCCTATCGCGACAAGGGCTATCAGCTCATTTTCATGACGGCCCGCCCCTACTGGATGAGCAGTGGCACCCGCGCTTGGCTGCGCGAGACCATGAATCAAGCCGAATGGCATTTGCGTACCAATATCAATGGCGAAATTCCCTCGACGGCTACGAGCGAGGAGCACGAGCGCTACAAGCGCGAGTACATCCAGCATTTGCAAGATCAAGGCATCGACATTATTCGCGCCTACGGCAATGCCAGCTCTGATATCGCAGCCTATGCTGACGCCGGCCTCGATACCGCAGAGACTTACATTATCGGCGATCACGCCGGCGAGAGTGGGACTCAAGCGGTCTACAGCGACTATGCTTTCCACTTTGGCGATGTGGTAGAAAACACCCCCAACGCCATCTGCCAAGGCCAATAACGACCCGTATCATCTAGGACTTGGGCCCGCCTCCCGCGGGCTCTTTTTTTGCTCCTACACAAAAGTCGCTTGGCGCTATCGGCTCGGGATCGACCGAACGCTATCAAACGGCTTCCTCGGCCTGCTCCAACTGCTCACAGGCTTCCAGCCAACTCAGCTCCGTTTCTTCAAGCGTCTTGAACACCTCGCCCTGCTCCTTGTTGAGCGCCAGTAGCTCTTCTTTACGACTGGCATCTGTGTAAAGCGCCTCTTCCGCCAATGCCGTTTCCAGTCGCTGTTTATCCCTATTTAACCGCTCCATTTGCTGTTCAGCGCTTTTCACTTGTTTTCTGAGTGGGGCTAAGCGCTTGCGTTGCTCTGCCTGCCGCTGGCGCTGAGCCTTGCGGTTTTCCTTTGGGTTTTTTGGCGGAGTCGCGCCCTCTTGCTCGCGACTTTCCAGCTCTCGGCGTTGCTGTAGCCACTGCGGGTAATCGTCGACATCCCCCTCAAACTCTCGGCAGCAGCCATCGGCCACGACTCTCAACTCGTCACACAGGCTGCGAATCAAGTGGCGATCGTGAGAAATCAATACCACGCCACCCTCAAAACCTTGCAAGGCGCGACTGAGCGCGTGGCGCATTTCTAGATCGAGGTGGTTGGTGGGCTCGTCGAGCAATAGCACCGTGGGGCGCTGCCACACCAACATCGCCAAAACCAAACGCGCCCGCTCTCCCCCAGAAAAGGGAGCGACGGCTTCGAGCGCGCGATCGCCGTGAAAACCAAAACCGCCGAGAAAGTTGCGCAGCGCCTGCTCGGTGGCTTTGCTATCGAGGTGCTGCAAATGCTCCAGCGGACTCGATGGGTCGTGCAGCTGCTCGAGTTGATGCTGGGCAAAATACCCCACTCGACAATCGGGGTGCAGATCCCACTGCCCTCCTTGCCACGGCAGTTCACCCGCGAGACTTTTAATGAGCGTCGACTTACCGGCGCCGTTGGGACCGAGCAAGGCGAGCCTCTCTCCCTCGCCCAGGCGCAGCTCCACACCATCGACAATGGTTTTGTCCTCATAGCCGACGCGCCCGCCGACCAAACTGAAATAGTGGGAGAGCTTTTTGCTGGGCGAAAAAAACTCAAAGGCAAAGGGGTTGTCGATATGCGCTGGCGCCAAATCCGCCATGCGCTCAAGTGCTTTTACGCGACTCTGAGCCTGCTTGGCCTTGGTCGCTTTGGCGCGGAAGCGGTCGACAAATTGCTGCATGTGAGCGCGCTCGCGCTGTTGCTTTTCAAAGGCCGCTTGCTGCTGGGCGAGCTGCTCGGCGCGCGCTTTTTCAAAGGCGCTGTAATTACCGGTATACACGGTGAGGCGCTGCTGCTCGATATGGGCAATGTGGCTGCAGCAAGCGTCGAGGAAATCTCGGTCGTGAGAAATCAACAGGATGGCGCCACCGTATTGCTTAAGCCACTGTTCCAGCCACCAAATAGCCTCGACATCGAGGTGGTTGGTGGGCTCGTCAAGCAGTAGTAAGTCCGAGCGACACATCAGCGCTTGGGCGAGATTCAAACGCACCCGCCAGCCACCGGAAAAATCGCTAACGGGACGCGCGTGGTCCGACTCTGTAAAGCCGAGGCCATCCAGCAATTTGGCCGCGCGAGTCGCAGCGGTATAGCCGCCGAGGTTTTCGTACTCCATGAGCAGGCGACTGTGCTCCATGGCCCGATCCGCTGACGCCGTGTCGGCAATTTTTTGCTCGACGGCACGCAGCTCCGCATCGCCATCCATGACAAAATCGAGCGCCGTGCGGGACAGCCCCTCGACCTCCTGAGCCACATGGGCCAGCACACTGCCCCCCTGCACCTGAATATCACCCGCGTCACTACCCAGCTCACCCTGAACAGCCGCCAGCAAACTCGATTTGCCGGTGCCATTGGCGCCGGTAATGCCGAGACATTGCCCGCGGTGCAGAGCAAAGCTGGCATTTTCAAAAAGCGCCCGCGGGCCGCGACGCAAAGTGACAGACTGAAATTTCAACATGGGGCGGGATTCTACGGCGCTATCAGACCCCTCACAAGCAAAGCCCTAGAACTTCACAAGCGCGACAATTAAAGCGATATAACTTGATTCAAAGCCTGACAAGACACTATAAAGAACATTCACGGTAAGCCTTCAAACACGAGACGCCCTCACATCGATGTGAGACAATGGAAGTCTAATAAAAATTGATAAACGTCCACAAAGCAATACAGAAGGGGCGGGACTTGGCTACATCAACACAACGCAGCGGTTTATTCCGCTTTTACATTAAACTCACCGATCGCTTTTTATCGGAACACATTCTGAGCGAAGAACTCACCGCTCGTCGCGGCCGCATGGGCGTCATGGGCGCACTGCTGGGCTTTATTCTCGGCAGCGTCATGCTAGCCACCCTATTCTGGCAAACCAAGCAATTCAGCCAACCCATGTTGGTACTGAGCGCGTTTATCGCGCTGCTGCCCGTCAGCCTATTACTCTCTCGACATATGCGCAGCTGTGCCCCACTGTGCATCGCAACGGTACTCGCCATGCTGGCTATTTTAAGTCTAGCGGGCTACAGCTACGGCGGTGGTTATTCTTCCACACTGCACTGGTTCCCCTTAGTACCCGTGGCGGCCACTTTCATGGTAGGCCGCCGATTTGGACTTGTGACCTCCTTACTGACCTTAGCTTGCGCCCTCGCTATCTACTGGCTCGAGTTAAATGGCGTCACCAGCGACTACCGCATGACATCCTCCGAGCTGCTGGATATTGCCCCCTACGTCACTGTGGCCGCCATCTTGTTTGCCACACTGCTATCAGAGGCCTATGAATGGGCCAATGACGAGTCGCGCCGCGTCATCAAAACCGAACGCGAACAACGCAGCGCCGCCGAACAAGCCCTAGACACGCAAAAAGAACAATCACTGGTCACGCTGGAGGCCATTGCCGACGGTGTTATCTCAACCGACGAGCAGGACCGCATCACCTACATTAACCCCATCGCCGCCTATCTAACGGGCTGGCCTGTCGAGAGAGCCATGGGCCGCTCGCTCAGCGAAGTCTTTATGATTTTCGACGAGTACACCCACGAGCCTCAAGGCAACTTTCTCGACAACTGTTTAAAAGAGGGCGCCAACAAACCCATCGGTCACCACATCCTACTGAGTTACGATGGCCGAGAGATTATCATTGAGCACCACATCAGTATTATTCGCGGACATGAAAACGCCGTTCGGGGCTTGGTGGTGGTCTTCCACGATGTCACGGTGGAACGTGAACTCACCACACAACTTCGCTACCAAGCGACCCACGATCCATTGTCGGACTTGCTCAACCGCCACGAGTTCGAACACCAGTTACAGCAACTAGTCAGTCAACCGATCGACAAACAGCATCACGTGCTGTGCACCATTGATATCAATCAGTTTAAGGTCATCAACGACACTTGTGGCCACAACGCGGGTGATGAGCTGATTCGCCAATTTGCCGATCTGATTCGCGATGACGCCCTTGAACGCGACATTACAGGCCGACTCGGCGGCGACGAGTTCGGCATTTTAATTATTGGCACGAACACAGAAGATGCCGTTGCTCGCATTAAAAAACTGCGCGAGCGAATTAGCGACTTTCACTTCAACTGGGAAGATAAAAGCTTTTCAATTTCGGTGGCTATTGGCGTCGTCGAAATCGACGGCAATACCGATTACTTAGCCGATTTAATGAACGACGCCGACGCCGCCCGACAAGCCGCCAAGGAAAAGGGCCGCAATCGCATTCACGTCTATCAACCAGACGACCACGAGCTGATGCGTCGCCGTGGCGAAATGCGCTGGGCCGCCTATTTAAACGGCGCCATTGCCGACAACCGCTTTTTGCTGACTCGACAAACCATACTGCCACTACAGGAGCACGAAAAGGGGCAGCACTATGAGATTCTGCTGCGCTGCCTCGATGAGAGTGGCAAGATCAGCTCGGCGGGAGATTTCCTTAACGCCGCCGAGCGCTACAACCTAATCTCAGAAATTGACCGCTGGGTGGTACGCCACTTAGTCACTTGGTTTGAAAGTACCCCCACCGCCATGGAAGCCACACATACGGTCTCTATCAACTTGTCGGCTCGCTCGATCATCGACTCGCGCTTTACTCAAGACCTACGCGAGATGATGTTGCGCATGCCCGGGCTGGCAAAGAAAGTGTGTTTTGAGATTACCGAAACCGCCGCTATTGCCAACTTCAACCAAGCAAAATCATTCATTGTAGCCATGCGCGCACTCGGGTGCAGCTTTGCTCTGGATGACTTCGGCAAGGGCATGTCCTCTTTAAGCTATTTGAAACAACTTCCCGTCGATTATTTAAAAATTGACGGCGATTTTGTACGGGATCTTTTAAGCGATCCCATCGACCGCGCCATGGTCGAGCACATCAATCAAATCGCCCACATGATCGGCATGAAGACCATTGCCGAATACGCGGAAAACCATGAAATTATTCAAGTACTACGAGAGATTGGCGTCGATTACGCCCAAGGCTATGGCATTGATCGTCCCCACCCCATTCACAACGAAGACTTAGCGCGCCAAGAGGCCGTCGTCGACAATGTCGAGTAAAGCGTGGTGGGTATACAGCCTGCTGTGCGCAGACAATACGCTCTATACCGGCATTACCACGGATCCCCAAAAGCGCTTAAAAGAGCACAACGAAAGTCCAAAGGGGGCACGCTATACGCGCAGCCGACGCCCCGTGCAACTTTGCTATTTAGAAGCCGCACCACACCGCAGCGCCGCTAGCCAGCGCGAGGCCGCATTAAAAAAGCTCGCACGACACCACAAGTGCTCAGTCATTCGAGCCGCTTGGAACGACACGCAACAACTGGCCAAACAGTGCCACTTGAGCCCCGAGCTGTGTGCTACTATCAAGGCGATTGAGGAGTAGCCATGTCGCCCGAGCAACGCGCCGAACTATTAGAGCAACTGAGACACTTGCGAGAAGAGCACTCTGAACTTCACGAGCAAGTGGAGCAGCTGACTCGAGCCAGCAGTGACCAAATGCAGCTCACTCGACTCAAAAAGCGCAAACTGCAATTGAAAGACGCCATCCAACGTCTCGAAAGCAAGATCATTCCCAATCTACACGCCTGATCCACGCACCCAGTCTCCCCACACAGTACTGTGCGACTCACCCAAAAAGCGATAGACTCTCACCTTTAGGCGTTAAATGACCATTGGGGGCTCTGTGAAAAAACTCGCTCTACTCACACTGTTGCTAGGCAGCTTCGCTCATGCCGACAGCACGCACTACCGCGTCGCCTTTGAACCCGCTCAAGTCGTACCGAACGAGCCTTCGAGCCTTGTCGCGGGCGCCAGCACCGTGGATATCACACCGCCCCCCGGTGTATTGCCTCGGGCAGGCTATGCGACGTGGTCGACTGTTGGCGAAGGTTTTCGCACCCGACTTTACGCCCGCACCTACTATCTGCGCGACGCCGAGGGCGACAGCCACCTGATCGTACAAACGGATCTAACGACGGGCTCGCGCATTCTGCACACGCAACTCGGCAAGATACTCGCCCCTCACAGCGATCTCGATGTCGGCAATATCACCATCACGTCAACACACACTCACTCGGGGCCGGGGCAAATTGTCGGCAGCCAGTTCTACAACAAACACATCTCACACCAAGCCGGTTTCGCCACCGCCTATTTTGAGTTTGTGCTAGAGCGTATCGCCAATGCAGCACTCGACGCTTACCGCAACGCGGCCCCCGCCAAAGTAGCTACGGGTAGCCAAGCCGTTTGGGGCTTGACTCGCAATCGCGCGATTGAAGCCCACGTGCTCAATAAAAACGAAGACAATAAAAGCACCCAAGATCAGCGCACATTTCACGAGGTCAACCCCAATCTTCATATGGTGCGCATTGATACACGCGCTGAGGACGGCAGCTATCAACCGCTTGGCGCCTTTGCCAGCTTCGCCATTCACGGCACAGCTCTGCCAGAGCGAGAGCGCTTGTTTAACGCCGATGTCTGGGCTTACATCCACAAGGACTGGGAATATCACATTGAGGCCGATACTGAGCGCGAAGTCCACGTCAGCGCTTTTGAAGGCAGCCACGGCGACATTGCCCCGGCTAACCGTTTTGGCATGCTCGGCTATATTGAGGCCAAGCGCGTGGGCCAAGGTATTGCGCGCGGTGCCATTGAACTCTACGACGCGCTCGGCGAGCAATTGCGCAGCGATGTCGATATTCGCAGTGCCGCTCGCCACATCAATATTCGCAAAGACAACCGCGTTGGCGATATTGAGCTATGCCGCGATGCCGCAGCGGGTACCACGCTCGCCGGGGCGCCGCTGGAGCACACCTCGCCCGTTATCGGACACATTCCACCCTTTAAGCCGGGCTCTCGCCGCTGGGGGGATGAAAAAGACAACTGCCAAGGCCGCAAGCGCATTCTCGGCTTCGAGCTACTACAACCCCTGCTCGAACCCAAGGACAGTTTTCCCGACTACGTGATTTTTCAACTCGTTCAAATTGGTGACATGGCCATCGTTCCCCTGCCCTTTGAGATGACCACGGAGGCGGGGTATCGTGTTGAGCGCGCCGTGCGCTCGGCCTATTCAGCGGCCCAACAAACACGCCCTCAGCAGGTCATGGTGACCAGCCTTGCCAACGGTTACACCGGCTATGCCACCACGCCCGAAGAGTATGGGCGGCAGCTCTATGAGGGCGGTCACACCATCTACGGAAAACACACACTACCTTATCTAGTGGCTCAAGTTGGCCAACTCAGCCAAGACATGCTCAAGCGCAAAGAGCGTCTCGTCGAACTCCCCGCACACTGGGACTACCATTTTGAAAGCCGTCAGTTCCTACCGGATAAGACAGAGGCTCGTGGCGTGCGCGCCATTCTCGATGCACCCCGTTTTCACCACGCACAGGTCAATACTGAGGGACACTGGGTGTTTGAGTGGCGCGACGTCAACGCCAGCAAAATCGAGTTACACCGCCCCTTGCTCAGCATCGAAACGCGATTGAATGGTGGCAATTGGGAGCCTCTTAAACAGAACGGCATCGCCGTTAACGATGAGGGTTACGATCTCGCCGTTCGCATTGTCAGCGACAGCGACGACGAGGGCATGGCTCGCTATCAGGGCTATTGGTACAACCCCTTATTCGATGGTGAAAAGCGCGAGTACCGCTTTGTCGTTCAAGCGCGAGATGGACAAGACACGCTTTATACGAAAGCCTTCCATTAAGCCGCCATTGTGAGGAGGCGCAGCTGACGCCGCAGTCTGTTATTGCATTCGATGGACAGATTGCTTTGCCTACAGGGGCGTAGGTAAGGGGCGTGAGCAGAATCGGAAGCTTTGCCTGTGGCTCACACTGTCGGCCCGAGGCGGGCCTCCCACAGGTATTACTGGATTACACCTTGCGGCTAACCCACCCCCACCGTCACTCCCGCGCAGGCGGGAGCCCAGTGGCTTACTACTCCACTCATTCAAAGACGCTGGATTCCCGCCTTCGCGGGAATGACGGGCATGTCGGAGATTTGAGGGTTTAGAGGAAAGACGGTCATTGGGGGGACGCAATAATAAAATAAGCCCCATGCCTCGTCATTCCAGACTGGATTTGGAACCTCCTTAACCATTACCCGTCACTCCAGACTTGATCTGGAATCTCCAAAACAAAGCCTTGATAGGGAGATCCTGAAGCTCCCGCTCCTTATCGACATCCCTGTAGGAAAATCAAGTTCAAGATGACGGCGGTGGCTCGCACTGTCGGTCCGAGAGCGGATATCCCACAGGTATTACTGGATTACACCTTGCGGCTACCCCCCACCGTCGCTCCCGCGCAGGCGGGAGCCCAGTGGCTTACTACTCCACTCATTCAAAGACGCTGGATTCCCGCCTTCGCGGGAATGACGGGCATGTCGGAGATTTGGGGTTTAGAGGAAAGACGGTCATTGGGGGACGCAATAATAAAATAAGCCCCATGCCTCGTCATTCCAGACTTGATCTGGAATCTCCAAAACGGAGCCTTGATAGGGAGATCCTGAATCAAGTTCAGGATGACGACGGCTCGTAATGACGGGGAGTGTTTAGCATGGCGAGCGTGCCAGCCTACGGCTTTTCCGAGAGCGCTTAGTGGACTTGGTCGCTGCTGGAGGCGGAGTCAGAGGCAAATAGCTGCGTGACGTCAACGGCGTCAAAGCGGTATTGCTGGTGACAAAACTGGCAATCGACCTCAATACTGCCACGCTCGGCGACGAGAGCTTGAGCGTCATCCTCACCTAGAGAATAGATCGTGTTGGCGATGCGGTTGCGCGAGCAATTGCAACGGAATTGGTACTCCACGCCCTCAAATACACGCACTTCTTCCTCGTGAAATAAGCGGTGTAACACCTCGGTGCCGCCAAGTGTTAAAAGCTCGTCCGCCTTAACCGTATCGGCAAGCTGCTTAACCCGCGACCACAAATCGTCATCGCTACTCACTTGGGACTCGGGCAGTTTTTGCAACATGAGACCGGCGGCGCGATCCGTATTGGCCGCCAACCACATCCCTGTGGACAACTGCTCAGAGCGCTCGAAGTAAGCGGCCAGCGCCTCTTGCAAACGCTCGCCCTCCAAAGGCACAACGCCTTGGTAATCACTGCGGCTCTCGCCCTGCTCGACGGTAATCACCATTTGGCCTTTGCCGATCATCTCGCTCAAGCTGCCTGCCTCAACTGTCTCGTCGCACTTGGCGGTTGCGCGAAACGTGCGCTCAGACGTCACCTGAACCACCAGCAGTTTGACGGGCCCATCGCCCTGAGCCTGCAGGGTAAGGTTGCCGTCAAATTTAATCGTCTCCGCCATCAATGCGGTGGCGGCGACCGCCTCGCCCAAAAGACGTTTGACGGGTTCGGGATAGCGCGTGCTTTTCAATAGCGACTGCCAAGCCGCATCTAGCTGCACCAGTTCACCGCGCACATCCGAGCGGTCCATTAAAAATCGTTGAAGCGTATCTGTCATGGCAATCTATCTATGGTAAACCTCATCAGCCATCGAGCTTTTGCTTGAGCAACTGATTGACTTGGCCGGGGTTGGCTTTGCCCTGGGTGGCTTTCATCACCTGGCCGACGAAGTAACCAATCATTTTGCCGCGCTTGTCTTCTGGAGCGGCGCGATAATTATCGACTTGCTCACCATTATTGGCCATCACCTCGTCGATAATGCCTTCGATCGCGCTTGTATCCGTGATCTGTTTCAAGCCCTTGGCTTCGATAATGTCATCCGCACTGCCCTCGCCATTCCAAAGCGCTTCGAACACTTGCTTGGCGATTTTTCCAGAAATCGTGTCATCGGCGATACGGGACAACAGGCCCGACAGCGCCACAGGAGTGACTGGGGATTCATCGATGTTCAATTCATTTTTATTCAGTGCCGCCGCCAGCTCGCCGTTGATCCAGTTAGCCGCCAATTTAGCATCGGCGCCCGCTGCCAGCGCGGCCTCGTAGTAATCGGCCACCGCCTTGCTGGCGGTCAAAACGCCCGCGTCGTACTCTGGCAAACCCAGCTCGCTCACATAGCGCTGGCGCTTTGCATCGGGCAACTCGGGCAATGTCGAGCGGATTGTTTCAATGTCTTCGTCCGTCACTGCCACGGGTAGCAAGTCGGGGTCGGGGAAGTAGCGGTAATCGTTGGCATCTTCCTTGCCGCGCATCGAACGCGTTTCGTCTTTGTCGGCATCGTACAAACGGGTTTCTTGCACCACTTCGCCACCGCCTTCAATGACATCGATTTGGCGCTCCACTTCGTAGTTGATGGCGCGCTCAATAAAGCGGAAGGAATTGAGGTTTTTCAACTCGGCGCGAGTGCCAAATTCGGCCTGTCCCACAGGACGCACAGAGACGTTGGCATCGCAGCGGAATGAACCCTCCTGCATATTGCCATCGCAAATACCGAGGTACTGCACCAGCGCGTGCATTTTTTTCATGTAGGCCACCGCCTCTTTGGCGCTGCGCATATCGGGCTCGGATACAATCTCCAAGAGCGGCGTGCCGGCGCGATTGAGGTCGATGCCCGTCATGCTGCCAAAGCCTTCGTGAACCGACTTGCCCGCATCTTCCTCAAGGTGCGCACGGGTTACACCAATGCGTTTTGTCTCGCCATCCTCCAACTCAATATCGAGGTAACCTTGGCCCACAATGGGCAGCTCGTACTGAGAAATTTGATAGCCCTTGGGCAAATCGGGATAGAAGTAATTCTTGCGTGCAAACACGGAGCGCTGACCAATCTCGGCATCAATGGCCAAGCCAAACTTCACCGCCATTTCGACCACCGATTTATTCAGAACGGGCAGCACACCCGGCAGACCTAAATCCACCGCGCAGGCCTGCGAATTCGGCGCCGCGCCATAGGCCGTCGACGCACCAGAGAAAATCTTACTCTGCGTCGCCAGCTGCGCGTGAATTTCCAAACCAATTACTACTTCCCAAGACATTTTTTTACCTCTTTTACTCGCCACAGAGAACACAGAGCGCACAGAGAGTAACTTTGCACTTTATGCCTGTGCCTACAATTTGTAGCGTCGAACACCGTCTTTTAAGAGTCGGTGATTAAAATTAATCAACAAGCCTAGAGAAAAGTGACCTAGACGCATATAACTCAAGAGCTGTGACTCAAATAGCGGCTGCATCTTTTCAACACTTTTCAATTCAATCACTACTGTATTCTCAACCACAAGATCGAGAACATGGACGCCAATTTCTCGCCCTTTGTACATAATTGGCAATGATTTTTGTGCTTCAACATTCAGCTTACGGATACGCAGCTCTGCACACATTGCCTTTTCGTACACTTTTTCCAGCAACCCCGGCCCCAATTCTCGATGAACCTCAATTGCCGCCCCAATAATCTTCTTGGTCAACTCATTTTCCATGTCATCCCTAACTCGTTACATTGAAATTCTCCGTAATCTCTTACTAGCCACAGAGGACACTGAGCACACAGAGAAAAACTTTGCGCTTTATACCTGTAGCCTACAATTTGTAGCGCCGAACACCGTCTTTTAAAAGTCGGTGATTATCTTAGCCGCCAATTCATTGACAGCTCGCCCTACAGTGACATTAAAACTCTCTGTGTTCTCAGTGTCCTCTGTGGCTAAGTTTTTATAGAACTGTGGTATCACCTAAATCAATCTCTATCTATCGCCACCACTTGTTTGCCGATAGGGAAGAGTGAGATTTGCACAAATTTGATGTGCTGCAGGGCGAAGGGGATGCCGATGATGGTGATAAAAAAGCCCACTGCGGCAACCAAGTGTCCTATCGCTAACCAAACGCCGGCGAAGATAAACCAGAGAATGTTGCCGATTAAACCGAGTGGCCCGGTGCCGACATCCTCGCCACTTCGCTCGCGAATTTCGTAACCAAAGGGCCACAGGATAATGCGCCCAATATTAAAGCAGGCGCGCGCCCAAGGCAGGCCGACGATGGTAATCGCCATCAGGACGCCGCCGAGATACCAGACCAAGCCCATTAGGCCTCCGCCTAAAATAAGCCACAAAATGTTGAGAATCAGGTTAATCGCACTCATGCAAATGCCTCTGGGCTCGCCTTATGATAGTCCGTCGCCAACTGAAATTGATGAGCTGCAGCGAGTAGACGCGCCTCATCAAAATAGTTGCCAATCAACTGGATGCCGACGGGCAACCCGTCGACGGTTTGCCCGGGCATCGATAGCGCAGGTACGCCCGCTAGGTTGACGGCGATCGTGTAAATATCCGACAAGTACATGGAAACGGGGTCGTCGCCCTTTTCTCCAAACTTAAAGGCTGTCTCTGGCGCCGTGGGGCTGAGTAGAAAATCGACTTGTTCAAACGCTTTTTTGAAATCGTCTGAGATCAATTGGCGCAATTGCTGAGCCTTCAGATAATAGGCGTCGTAGTAACCCGCCGATAGCGCATAGGCGCCGACCATAATGCGTCGCTTGACCTCATCGCCAAAGCCTTCAGCGCGGGAGCGCGTGTAAAGATCCTGTAAATCTTTCGGGTCTTCGCAGCGGTGCCCAAAGCGCACGCCATCCATGCGAGACAAATTCGAAGAGCACTCGGCGGGAGCGACCACATAGTAAACGGGCACGGACAAATGCGCGTTGGGCAGACTCACTTCAACGATCTCGGCGCCCTGAGCTCGATAGACCTCAATCGCCGCGTCCACTGACTCTCGAATAGACGCCGGCATTTCCTCGCCAAAAAACTCCTTGGGCAAACCGACTTTAATGCCTTTTAGGGGTTGATCTAAGGCGCCGATGTAATCGGGAACGGGTTCATTGGCGCAGGTGGAGTCGCGTTCGTCGTGACCCGCCATGGCACTCAATAGATAGGCGCAATCTTCGGCACTGCGACCAAAGGGCCCCGCCTGATCTAAACTCGAGGCAAAGGCGATCATGCCGTAGCGCGACACGCGGCCGTAGGTCGGCTTTAATCCCGTCAAATTACAAAACGCAGCGGGCTGGCGAATGGAGCCGCCTGTATCGGTTCCCGTGGCCGCGGGCACTAAGCGGGCCGCCACTGCGGCGGCCGATCCGCCCGATGAGCCACCGGGAACGCGCTCGGTATCCCAGGGGTTTTTCACGGGCCCGTAATAGCTGGTCTCATTCGACGAGCCCATAGCAAACTCATCCATATTGAGCTTGCCCAGCATCACCATGCCCGCTTCGCGCATACGCTCCACGACAGCGGCATCGTAGGGCGCCACAAAGGGATCGAGCATCTTAGAGGCGCACGAGGTGCGCACGCCGTCAGTGCAAAAAATATCTTTGTGGGCAAAGGGCACCCCCGTCAGCGGGCCCGCTTGGCCGGCAGCTCGCACGGCGTCGGCATTTCGCGCCTGTTCCAGTGCCAACTCGGCAGTTACCGTGACAAAGGCATTAATTTCCGCATTGTGCTCATCAATGCGATCGAGAAAGTGTTGTGTTAGCTCGACACTCGTAAAATCGCCTCGCTCGAGGCCTTGAGACATTTCGGCAATGCTGTACTGATGCATAGTCAAACCTAGTTAGATAGGGGTTCAATCAATAGGGATGGCGTTGGCCGCGTAGAATCTCGGCTCACTCGATCACCTTGGGCACGAGGTAGTAACCATCCTCTGTGGCGGGCGCGTGCTCTTGAAAGTGATCGCGCTGATCCTCTTCGGTAACGGCATCATCGCGCAATGGCTGAACCATATGCAGTGGGTGCGCCATCGGTTCGACGCCTGTGGTGTCAACGGCGTCCATTTGCTCCACCAAGTTTAAGATACTCGAGAGATTTTTTTCGTAATCCGCCACTTGCTCAGGGCGAATATCGAGCGCCGCGAGACGGGCAATTTTTTTCACATCATCAGCAGTCAATGACATAGGAGCTCACAATTGTGGTGGTTTCACACTAGGGCGCAAAATCTACCATAAAATCCCAGCCAACACCTCCGCTACCCACTAAATCGAGTGCCCCTAGGGCCAGAACGGGCTTTCCACGCACTCTGCTCACAACAGAGCTTGCCCGCAGCTAGCGGCGTTGCTAAAGTTGCGCCTTTCATACCTTTTTAAGCATCTAGACGGGAAAATACCGTGTTCGGACGATTTTTTTCTAACGACTTGTCCATCGATCTGGGCACCGCTAACACCCTCATTTACTCGCGTGGCGAGGGCATGGTCCTCGACGAGCCCTCCGTCGTTGCCATTCGGCGCGACCCCGCTTCGGGCGCTTCAAAGCTAGAGGCCTTCGGCACCGACGCCAAGCGAATGTTGGGCCGCACGCCTGACAACATGAAGGCCATTCGCCCCATGAAAGACGGTGTGATTGCGGATTTCACCATTACGGAAAAAATGCTGCAGCACTTCATTCGCAAAGTGCATTCAACGCGCATGTTTAAGCCCAGCCCGCGCGTGTTGGTCTGTGTGCCCTGTGGCGCCACTCAAGTTGAGCGCCGCGCTATCCGCGAGTCGGTACTCGGCGCAGGAGCGCGCAAAGCGTTTCTCATCGAAGAACCGATGGCCGCGGCCATCGGTGCGGGCATGCCCGTAGATGAAGCCCGTGGCTCGATGGTACTCGATATCGGCGGCGGCACGTCCGAAGTCGCTGTCATGTCGCTCAACGGCATCGTCTACTCTTCGTCTGTACGCATCGGCGGCGACCGCTTCGACGAAGCCATTGTCAGCTACATTCGCCGCAATTACGGCATTTTGATTGGCGAGGCCACCGCCGAGCGTATCAAACATCAGATCGCCACGGCCTACCCCGGCAAAGAACTCAACGAAATGGAAGTGAAAGGCCGCAACCTCTCCGAAGGTGTGCCCCGCAGCTTCACCGTCAACAGCAACGAAATTCTAGAGGCTCTGCAAGAGCCGCTCTACGGTATTGTTGCGGCGGTTAAAACCGCTCTGGAGGCCACGCCCCCCGAGCTGGGTGCCGATGTTGCCGAGCGCGGCATTGTACTCACTGGCGGCGGTGCGCTATTGAATGACTTGGATCGCTTAATCATGGAAGAGACGGGGCTACCCGTTCTCATCGCCGAAGATCCTCTCACCTGTGTGGCTCGCGGTGGCGGTCGTGTGATCGAACTCATCGACGAGCACGGCGCCGAATTTTTCTCGATCGAGTAATCCCTCGCCACTCCATTCGAGTTTGTTCCTGTGTGGATCCTGATCGCCAACAGGCAAGCCCCTCTCTTTGGGGAGGGGGCTGACCTCTTCCACTCAGGCTGCTTGACCCACCGAGCAGTGAAAACAGTCTATCTGGCCCCATTTTTCTGCTAGTATCTCGAACCCATGCAAGGTTCCCTTTTTCAACGCAATAGCAGTCTGACGCTTCGCCTGTTTTTTTGTCTGGTGATTTGCTGCGTTTTGATGTGGGTCGACCATCGCTACACTCACTTGCAAGCAGTGCGCCACAGCATCGATTACGTTGTATCCCCGCTGCGCTATATGACCAACCTGCCCTTCGCCGCTTGGGACTGGACCAGCAACCAATTCCGCAGCCACCAAGCCCTGTTGGCAGAAAACGAGCGCCTCACTGAAGAGAACCTCGCCCTAACCAGTCGCCAACAAAAAATGGACGTCATCCAACGCAAAAACCAGCGATTGAGAAAGCTGCTGGGAACCGCGCAAAGTATCGAAGAACACACCATCGTGGCCGAGTTGGTTCGCGTCGCACTCGACCCTTTTAAGCAGCAAGTCACCCTTAACCGCGGCACTAACGACTGCGCCTACTCTGGGCAACCCGTTCTCGGTGCAGAGGGCATCATGGGACAAATCGTCCACACGGGGCCGTTTACCAGCACAGCACTACTGTTGACGGACGCCAGCCACGCGATTCCCGTGCAATCTAACCGAACCGGCCTGCGTACCATCGCCCAAGGCACGGGACACGTCGATCAACTAGAGCTACTCCACATTCCCAATAACGCCGATATCGAGCTGGGAGATCTGGTGATCTCATCGGGGTTGGCACAGCGCTTCCCCGCGGCCTATCCCGTCGCTTACATCACCGATATTCAGCGCGACCCCGGTCAGCCTTTTGCCAAAGTCATGGCAACCCCAACGGCCGCCCTCGACCGCATCAATGAAGTGCTGATTATGTGGCCAAGCCACTTTGGCAAAAACGATAGCGAGTTACAGGCTTGCCTCGAGCGCCTGCAAAACCGCAGCGCCAGCCAGCGTCAAATTGAGGAGGCCCTAAGCAATGAGAAATAATCCGGTGGCTGGCCTCGTCACCACAACGCTGGTGCTGGCCGTCATTTTCACACTCGTCCCCCTGCCCGAGACGGCCGCGTGGTTTCGCCCCGATATTGTGGCGCTAGTGCTGATGTACTGGTGGCTAGCACACCCCGAAAAAATTGGCATTTACACCGGCTTTTTTATGGGACTGCTACTCGATGTCATGCAGGGTTCTCTATTGGGCGTTCATGGCTGCGGGCTCGTCATCATTGCCTGGATTTTCTTGAAAAACTACCAGCGCATTCGCGTACTACCGCTCGTTCAGCAGGCCTTAATTGTATTCTTTGTCCTGCTGATAAAATATTTCATTGGCTTTTGGGTCGACAATCATCGCATTCAAGGCTTCAGCGGCACGCTCCTCTACTTTGCCCCGTGTCTAACGGGCGCCATTCTCTGGCCATGGCTATTTGTCACCCTGCGCGACCTGCGTAGAAGAGCGGGAACATGAGTGAGCAAAATCTAGAACAGCGCATTGAAGAGCTGGAAATCAAACTCACGTTTTTAGATTCCCAACACCAAGAATTAAACGCGGTAGTCTCTCAACTGCAACGGGAAAACACCCAGCTAAAAGCCTTGTGCAAAGACCTGAAAGAGCAGCTAAAAAATGCCACTCCCAGCATGCTGGCCGAGTTATCAGAAGAGACGCCCCCGCCTCACTACTAGCTAGCGCTTTTTGCGCACGTACAAGGTTTTCTTAACCTTCGCCACCGTCTTGTTTTGGACGTCGACAATGTCGACATCAAACTCGGGGAACAAAGGCCTGCCACTCTCGGCCTCGCGGCGAATATTCTCGACTTCATCAACGGATAAACGAAACTCTGCCCGCACCGTGCCCTTTCCAGGCGCGACAAAATCAATCTCGGCGCCCTTGTCCCACGTCATATAGCCCCGACCGATCTGTTTGGACAACATTAGACAGTAAAAGGGATCAACCATGGCGTACAAGCTGCCACCGAAGTGGGTGCCAAAGTAATTTTTGTTGTACCAAGACATCACTAACTCGACATCAATTTCGGTGAAATCAGTCGACACGTGCCGCGTGCGAATACCGGCGCCCACATAGGGTGGATAGGCGTTGAGTAACGCCTTAAATTGCGCCGCTTGAACTTTGGGGCTATCTAACCACTGCTTAAATGTATCTATCATATTGGGTACCAAACCATCGAGAAATTAGACGTGAGGTCAATTGACGCAAAACTAGGAAAAGCTAGCCAAGCGAAGCCGCGTATTTTGTGGTAAATTTGCGCCCCCTTCCAGTACGACCTCAGGTGGCAACGATGTCATTTCGCAATTCTCGCCTCGCTTTGCTGGCCAGTTTCCTGTTGGCTTTAATGAGCGCTCCCTCCCTCGTGTTTGCCTCTGCCGGCGAAGCCATTCAACGCCTCGACCTCACAGAGCACACGGTTGGCTATATCGCCATCGCGGTTTTTGTCACGGCCTACATTTTGGTCATGCTGGAGGAAAAGCTCCACCTGAGAAAATCCAAACCCGTGCTGGTGGCAGCGGGCGTCATCTGGTTTATGGTCGGCGCCGTTTATGTAGCCAATGGCGATAGTCACAGTACCGAGGCGGCACTGCGCCACAATTTACTCGAATACTCTGAGCTCATGCTCTTTTTGCTCGTTGCCATGACCTACATCAACGCCATGGAAGAGCGAAAACTGTTCGACGCTTTGCGCGCGTGGCTAGTGAGCAAAGGTTTTGGCTATCGCAGCTTGTTTTGGATTACGGGCTTTTTGTCCTTTTTTATCTCACCCATTGCCGACAACCTCACCACGGCTCTACTTATGTGCGCCGTGCTGCTCAAAGTGGGCGAAGGCAATCGGAAGTTTATTAACCTCGGTTGCATCAACATTGTGGTCGCCGCCAATGCCGGTGGCGCCTTCTCGCCCTTCGGCGACATCACGACGTTGATGGTCTGGCAAAAAGGGGTCGTCACGTTCACCGAGTTCTTCGACTTGTTTATCCCCTCCCTGGTGAACTTCCTCGTACCGGCGGCGATTATTCATTTTTTCATCCCCTCCGAGCCGCCCAAAACCGACAACGAAGTCGTCATTATGAAGCGCGGTGCGCGCCGCACCGTGGTGCTGTTCTTGCTTACGATTGTCACCGCCGTTTGCGGGCACAATTTCCTACACTTGCCCCCTGTACTGGGCATGATGACGGGGCTCGGCTACCTGCAATTCTTTGGCTACTACCTGAGAAAAACCTTTGATCGCGGCGTTGCTGAAGAGCGCGCACTGGCTGAAAAACTGGGCGACAAAGCGCTCCTAGAGCGCCTCGACAAGGCGCTTCCCTTTGATGTGTTCAGTCGTACCGCCCGCGCCGAGTGGGACACACTGCTCTTTTTCTACGGCGTCGTCTTATGTGTGGGCGGCCTCGGCCACATCGGCTATCTCTCGGAGGTCTCTCATATCATCTACAACGAGTGGAACCAGACACTGGCGAACGCCACTGTCGGTGTACTCTCGGCGGTGGTGGATAACATTCCGGTGATGTTTGCCGTGCTTTCTATGGAGCCCGATATGTCCCACGGCCAGTGGCTGCTGGTGACACTAGCCGCCGGTGTCGGTGGCTCTATGCTGTCAGTGGGCTCTGCCGCCGGTGTCGCGCTGATGGGGCAAGCTCGTGGCTACTACACATTTATGAGCCACCTGCGCTGGGCGCCCGTCATCGCCCTAGGCTACATCGCCTCAATTTTTACGCACTTGTGGCTCAACGCCCACTTGTTCTAGGGCCTGTCCACACTCATTCCGTATCCCGCTGGGTTTGCCCAGCGGTTCCAGCCGGTGCGCAGTGCAGTAGTTCGACATAAGTAACGGCTGTGCCCGCTGGCCGTGTGTCGGACTGTAGTCCGACGACGGCAGCCGCGTCGGCTATGCTTCCTCGAAATGCCCGTCATTCCCCGAGATCTTCGTCATTCCCGCGCAGGCGGGAATCCAGCGTCTTTAAGTGAATGGGGCAGTAAGTCACTGGGCTCCCGCCTGCGCGGGAGCGACGGTGGGGCGAGGGCCTCTCACCGAAATCCCGGTCGGCCAATCACGTTTGGCACCTATGCCCAGACTCTTGTCTGTAAACATAGTGATCGTCCCTGTTCGCTGTGCTTAACTGGGGGAAAGCACTGAATCCCCAAAATACGATGCCCTATTTCAACAACCGCGACGGCCAACGCTTGCACTACCACGAAATGGGGCGCGGCCCCGTTTGCATTCTAATCCACGGTTTTGGCATGCACGGCGCCCTGTGGAAAACACTGGCCTGGCCGCTTTCTCGTCGCTATCGCTTTGTCATGCCCGATTTGCGCGGCTTCAACGGTTCAAAGCGCGCTGGCTTTGACTCAGAGCGCAGCATTTTTGAACACTTTGCCGACGATCTCGCCGATCTCATCAATCACATTGGTGAAGAGCGGGTCCATATCATGGGTTACTCCATGGGCGGCGCCACCGCCATGTGCTACCAAATGCACTATGGCACGGAACGGGTCCAAGCCTATGCGCAGATTGATCAAATCGACCGAGTCACCAACCACAGTGACTGGCAGTGGGGACTCTACGGCGAGCGGCAAACAGAAAAACTAGGGGAGTTTCAGGCTCTATTTGATGAACTCGACAGCCTCCCCCACCCTGAGCAATGGGATCGCTTACCGCCCTCTTTTCAGAACAAGCTATTAACGGGCTTCACCGATTTTGTAGCGAGCACGGCGGCCAGAAAAAGCTGGAAGTGGGGCATTGAAAAAATGGGGCAATCGGGACTCATCAAGCAAGCGATGCCCAGTGAAGAGTGGCCCGCTTTTTCTCGCTGCATGCGCGATTACACCTGTACTCACATCGACCTTAGCCCCGCCTTCGATGGCTACGATCGGCCTTTCTGGGTGCTTACAGGCAGCAACTCCGAACTCTACGACGCACGCGGACAAACGCTGATGGCCGAAAAAGTCACCACCAGTCAGCAAGTTTTATTCCACGGCGCTGGCCACTTATTGCCCTTTGAAAAACCGCTGCAATTTGTCAGAACACTGAATGCCTTTATGCAAAGCGGTTCAAGCTAAAACCCGCCACCTCCCCCAAGTCTTTGCGAGAAGACGCAATACCCGTCATTCCAGACTTGATCTGGAGTCTTCACAACGGGGGCTTGATAGGGAGATCCTGAATCGAGTGCAGGATGACAACCTGATTAGGCTTTCGCTCCTGCTCACGCCCCTCACCGACATCCCTGTCGGCGAAGCAGAAAGATCGTCATTGCGAGTAGGCGCCGCCGACGCGGCAATCTGTTGATCGAACGTATTGGCACGCGTCACTGCGTCCGCAGTAATGGCGCAATGCCGGATGTAAGAGTTCGCGCTAACGGCGCTGAATCGTCTCAGTGACGACATCTCGTGTATTAGAGTTTGCGAACAATCACGCTGCCAATGGAATAACCCGCACCGAAGGAGCAAATCACACCTTGTTCGCCTTTTTGGAAATCCGATTGATATTTGTGGAAGGCGATAATCGAACCGGCTGAACTGGTATTCGCATATTCATCGAGAATGGTCGGATTCTCTTCGGGCGTCGCATCTCGACCCAATACGCGTTTAGCAATCAAGGTGTTCATGCTCAAATTCGCCTGATGCAGCCAAAAGCGCTTTACTTGGTCTTTATCGACATCGCAGTCCGACAAATGCTCGGTGATTTGCGTGGCCACCATCGGGCAAACTTCTTTAAACACTTTTCTACCATTTTGCATAAAGAGCTTGTCGCGCTGGCCAATACCGCTCTCATCGGCGTTGTTCAAAAAGCCAAAGTTATTGCGGATATTATTGGAAAACTGCGTTTGTAAGCGTGTTCCCTGAATTTCAAAACAGTGCTCCGATGTCGCAGTCTCCCCACCCTCGACGATCACGGCCGTTGCCACATCGCCAAAAATAAAGTGGCAATCGCGGTCATACCAGCACAGATGGCCTGAGCAAATCTCTGCGTTAACCATCAACACACAACCCGCTGTACCCGCCACTACGGCGTTGTAGGCAGCTTCAATACCAAAGGTCGCGGACGAACAGGCCACGTTCATATCGTAACCATAGCCTTTGATGCCGAGTTCATTTTGAATCTCGATCGCCATCGCCGGATAGGCGCGCTGCATATTCGAACAGGCAACGATTACGGCGTCGATATCATCGGCCGTTTTGCCCGCGCGCTCCATGGCCTGCCGAGCAGCGGCTACGCCAATTTCAGCCTGCACCGACAATGCTTCGTCGGCTCGCTCGGGGATAGAGGGTTTCATACGCTGGGGATCGAGCACCCCCTTTTTATCGATCACATAACGACTTTTAATGCCCGATGCCTTTTCAATAAAAGCGGACGATGAATCGGATAGAGCCGCCAGTTCACCGGCCTCAATGGCGGCCGCATTTTCCGTGTTAAAGCGGGCCACATAGGCGTTAAAACTTTCCACAAGTTCATCGTTAGAGATGGTATTGGGCGGGGTGTACAATCCGGTGCCACTAATAACAATGCGTTTATGACTCATATTCGTTCACTTTCAATCGTATGCAATCAAGCATTCTTGCGCTTCGCGTGTCGAGGTGCAAGTCAATACCGTGGTGTTTTTCGCTACCCCCTGCGACAAAAAACACTTCAAGCGACATGAAAGCACTTGCTATGAACTCAAAAACTAGGAAACTGTCGCCTCGGAGGAAAACATGAACAAACAACAGCATTTAGAAGAACTGGCTTTACTCAACCGCGAAGACCAGCCACTGCCCAACATCTTCTCACAACTTAGCGATAGTGATTTAGAAGCGACTCATCACTATGTAGACCAAGTGATTGAGCGACACATGCAGGGACTCGATCAACTAATGCTGTCGATGGTTCAATCGATGAAGTTTATTCCGAACGTCTTTTTACAGATGATGGCCAAGCGCTATGTCGACCCCGTATTTGCTGCGCGCTTGACCAACTTAATGGATGTACGCCGCACGGTGGCGCTGACCAAAGGCATGCCCGTAGCCTACTTGGGCGAAGTGACGGCCCACCAACGCGATAATGCTCTATCGGCAACGATCCTCAGTCATCTAAAGACGAAAGACATCGAGCCCATCGTTCGCTATATCGTTGAGCACTACCCCGGCAAAGCGCTCGACATTGCCCACCACTTGCCCGATAGCCTACTCAGAAAAGTCGCCCAATACCTCGATGCCAACCGCTTTGACGCCTCACACCTCAACGACGATCGTCGAGAGTTACTCAAGCGTATTCAAGATCAGATTTAAGAGACTACTACGCACCAAAAATAAAGATGAGCTGGGCTACGCCCGCCATCATACCGAGCACACCGCCAGCGACGACCAGTTTCCACTCGTCCTCCTGAAACGCTGGGCGCAGCATGTTTTGAAATTGTAGGGGCGTCAGCAATTTCATGCGCTCTTCCATAATGTTTTGAATGACCTCCGCCCGATCACTATTAAAAGCGGGATCGTCAAAGGTCTTTCCTGCAATCTCTACCGCCTTTTCTGCAGCCGATGTTTTCAAATTCGCAAACCCCGTAGGGCCTAGCGTGCTTTGCACAATCGCTTTGCTGTAACCCGCCGTTTCATCGACAACGCGCCGGAAATGCATACGAATCATGCCGTGTACACGATCCGAGTTCGGCCCCGTTAACATTTCGCTAATCATATTGCGGATGGTGAGAATTTCGTGAGTCACAATATGACTGTAAGTGTTTGACACCTCTTGCTGACGCTGGAGAAACAAGCCCTGAAACTTCACGCCCATCACGTGAACGGGTTCCAAGGGCTGAAAAATCAGACGCAGCGCAATCCAATTGGTGGCATAACCGACGAGCAGCCCAAACAGCGGTAAAATCCACCACGCGGGGTACAAATACCAAACCACCATTTGCACCACGCCAAACGCAAAACCAAAAAAAATGCCCGAGTTAATAATAAAGCGAAACTCCTTGGCACCCACCTCAAGGAAAATGCGCACCAGCAATTCCTTATTCTCCGTGAGGTGATTTTGGATCATGCGCTTCAAGTCGAGCAGCGATTCAATCTGCTCCTCCACATCCGTCATAAGCTCTTCGACAATGTCGGGCAACTCTCGACGTATGCGGGCAAAAATTTGGTTTTTGACGCGCTGTGGCAGGTTGTTCCAAAGCGTTGGAGACTCCGCCAGCATCGCCTCTTCGGTATAGCTTTCGATGAGCGGATCCACTACTTGTATCGCGTGACCCGCCATCAACTGCAGATTGATTTCGCCGGCGATTTCTCGCACTGACCCCAGTGTTGCCAAGCTGGTATCAACAGAGATGCCCGCCATCTTGCGCGCCTTCATCGGCACAATGCCCTGCCAACCGAAAAACGGGCGGATTCCGATGAATTCCAAGGGGTAGAACATCAGTTTCACAGCCATCCAATTCGTTACCCAACCGACGAGAGCGGCAACGACGGGGATACTGAGATACTGCAAAATTTCAGTCGTGGTTAAATTTAGCACTGCTGCCTTGAGCCTTGTAATTAGTAGCTATTCGCACAAGAATACTGGCTAGCGCAAACGAGGCCAAGCCCTAAAAGCACTTGATTATACGGTGGGTCTGATTTGGCGCATTATCCGCGAGTTTCGACTGCAAAACACAAACTTAGCTCTGTGAAAGCCGCGTGGCATTGACAACAATGGGCACACTCTCAATTTGAGCAAGGAATCATTTTGAAAAAACACAATATTACCGTTGGCCTAGAAAAAGCCTATGTCACGACGATGATGACTATCGTAGGTCGGGCACTCATTTCGGCCAGTCAATACGACGACGAAGTCCGCCGAGAAATCGCAGGTATGCCCACTGGTTATGTTCTGTCGATGACAGTCATGCCAAGCGGCCCTGGGTTCACATTGCGCGCCGAGAAAGACGGCAGCCTCACTTGGCTCAGCAACGACACACCCGCCGATCTGACAATACGCTTTAAACATCTCGAGCACGCCTTTATGGTGTTTAGTTTCCAAGAGAGTACCTCGCGCGCTTTTGCCAATGACCGCATGATCGCCGACGGCGAAGTATCTCAGGCGATTCGTCTCGTGCGCTGCCTCAACAAGCTCGAATCCATTATTTTGCCCAAGGTCGTCGCTAAGCTCGCTGTGAAGCGCTATCCCGAAAAGCTCGCTGTGGGCGAGAAATTTTCTAAAGCGCTGCGCATTTACGCTGGCGTCACTCAACAAATTGTAAAAGGTCGTTAAATCATGGCTCAATCTTATTACGAGTTTTTCTGCCCCGTTAAAATGATCGCTGGCCACAAGGCGCTCGAGCATATTCCCTTCGAGCTCACGGCCATCGGCGTATCGCGCCCTATGATCATTACTGACAAAGGGGTTCGCCAAGTCGGTCTCGTGGATCACGTGACCAATGCCTTCGATGGCACCGACCGCGAAGTCGCCGCCATTTTTGACGACGTTCCCCCCGACAGTAGTTTGAAAACCGTTCAGGCCGCTGCCAAGGCCTACCGTGATCAGCAGTGCGATGCTATTCTCGCCATTGGTGGCGGCTCGGTGATCGACACAGCCAAAGGCGTAAACATTTTGGTTTCTGAAGGCGGTAACGATCTGACAAAATACTCGGGAGCTCACAATCTACCTAAAAAGCTTAACCCTCTGTTTGTGGTACCTACCACAGCGGGCACGGGCTCTGAAGCGACCATGGTGGCCGTGATTTCCGATACGGAAAAAGAAACCAAACTGCCCTTCGCCTCCTACTTCTTGATGCCCGATGCGGCGATTCTCGACCCGCGCATGACACTGACATTGCCTCCGCACATTACGGCGATGACAGCCATGGATGCCATGACCCATGCGGTGGAATCCTACACTTGCCTTAGCGCCAACCCCATGAGCGATGCCTATGCTTCGGCGGCCATCCGCAAAATCAGTGAAAATCTCATGGATGTTATGGCAACACCCGATAACGCCCAAGGTCGTCTCGAATTGGCCCAAGCCTCTACCATGGCCGGCGCGGCCTTTTCCAACGCCATGGTCGGTTTGGTTCACTCCCTAGGCCACGCGCTCGGCGCGGTATGCCACTTGCCCCACGGCCTGTGCATGAACCTGTTCCTGCCCTATGTGCTGGATTACAACAAGAGTGTCAACGGCGACAAAATTGCCGACTTGCTACTGCCATTGGCGGGTGCAGATGTCTATGCCAATACACCGCAAGCCCAGCGCGCCGACAAAGCCATTGCCCATCTACGCCAGATGCGCGACGAGTTGTTTGAGCGTTGCAACCTACCTCGCACGCTCAAAGAAACGGGTAAAGTCGAGCGCAGCCAAATCCAACAAATTGCAGAAAAAGCATTGGATGACGGCTCTATCATCTACAACCCCAAAGAAGCCAGCTTGGAAGATTTAATCCAAGTACTCGAAGGCGCTTGGGAGTAACACCCCAAGCGCTCTTCCAAAGCCTCGCCTTGGAAACTGTGTGATCAGCACGGTGTCCCTCGCGGGGCTTTTTTGTGCACAAGCCCACAGTTTGGCGCGTTTTCGTGATTTGTGGGGGCGACCTATGCTTTAATGGCAGAAAAAGTGCCAAAACGGACAGCCATAGTTTGCACGCCACACTACAAAACATCGTCGAGCACCTCAGTGCAGAGGAGCGCGCGGCTCTGCCGTCGAGCTTTGTCGACGCTATCGATCGCGCACTTGCAGACAGCGATCGAGCACTGGAGACACTGCAATCCTCCGCCGAGCACGAGCTCCACGGCACGGTGGAAGAACTGGAAAAATCCCTCACTTGGCTGGGTGCGGTACTCGACCTCACCCACGACGGCATTATATTTGCCAACCACCAAGGCCACCCCGATATTTTTAATCCAGTGGCCCTGCAGCAGCTTGAGCTAGACAACAACCAGCTCACCTCGATGGACTACCCAGCTCTAGCGCGACACCTAAAAAAGGTGGTGCGCAATGCCTCTTCGGCGCTGCACGAGATTCGACACGAAATCGGAGACGGCAGCGGCGCCTCGCGCACGATGCTGGAAATGCACAGCGACCAAGTCATTGAGCTGCACTCGCGCCCCTTTATTGTCGATGAAAAATTGCTCGGTCGAGTGTGGACACTGCGCGATATTACCGAGCTCAAGCTCAGTGAGCGCGAAGCGCGCTACAACGCCGGGCACGATCGTTTAACTGGGTTACCCAACCGCACGCGGCTCTACGACCGGTTAGAGCAAAGCTTGAGCGCCGCCAAACGCAGCGCCAGCAAGGTGGGCATCTTGTTTATGGATTTAGACGGTTTCAAACCTGTCAACGATCACTACGGCCACGACATCGGCGACCTGTTGCTGGTGGAAGTCGCGGGGCGCCTGTCCGCTTGCCTGCGAGAAATGGACACAGTGGCCCGCTTTGGCGGCGACGAATTTGTGATTCTTCTGCACGAAATTGACGATGCGCACTCCGCCGCAGAAGTGGCTCAGCGCGTCATCAACTGCTTCAACACACCCTTCGATGTGCGCCAACTCACTTTAAACATCAATACCTCTATTGGTATTGCGCTCTATCCGGATAACGCCGATACGCCAGAGTCGCTACTCAAGCGTGCCGACATGGCCATGTACCACGCCAAATCGCGCAGCCAAGGCTTTTTCGAGTTCTACTCCGAACGCCTAAGCGACGCACAGCGCCTGCAACTCGGTGAGGCCGATGACATTCAACAAGTGCTGCAAAGTGACGGCCCACACCTACACACGCAACCGCGCCGCGACTCTCAGGGGCAGCAGACTAGCTCACAGATTGATTGGACGTGGCCCGACAGTCACCACAGCCTGTTTAAACCCAGCACCGAACACTCACCACAGAGCAGCGAGTTCAATCGCCACTTTCACCACTGGCTGTTCGATCAAGTCGCCCAACACTGCGCAAGAAATGCAATCTACATATTGCCGCTGCATCCCCAGTGCGTCTTCGACACCGCCTTTCAAGACACCCTAGAGGCGCATCAATCGCTGTGTGACCTCGTGCATTTGCAAATTCCCGAAGCGGTATTCGCCGCTCACACCGATACGGCTTGCGCCCTCTTAAAACAGTGGCAAAACTGGGGCTGGCATATCGAAATCTCCCAGTTCGCCAGCGGCAGTGCACCACTCAACTACTTACTCAATTGGTCTCCCGATAGTGTCGCCATCGACGCTAGCCTGCTCAATCCAGTGACGCGCGACGATCAAGCCGGACAGCGACTCCAACAGCTTATTGGCGGCCTGCTTTCCCATGTTCCCGCCGTCACCGCACTCGATGTATCGAGCCAAGAAGAGGCCGAAATGCTTTTTCGCTTCGGCATCACTCACATCCAAGGCCCCTTTTTAGGCGAAGCCGCCTCGCTGACCTGAGCCACTCTGGCCCGCCCCACCTTGGCAACTCGCTTCAAACCCAACGCCACTGCGCGACTACCAGAGCCCCTCATTGTTTTCTTCGGATTCCGGTGGCTGGCCAATCACTAAGGACGCCCCTGCGATACGATGATCGGGCACTTGCAAGTGGGCGGCCCCCAGCGGCAGCGATGCAGCCCTTTTTAAACGCCCCGCTAAATCGTAGTGCAAATCCACACAGGGCTCGTAAAAGCCCTGACCTTCGCGCCACTCGACGTCACAAGACACGCCTCGCGCCAACACGACCAAATAGCGTTTATCTAAGCCGCGGTGGTAGGGATTAACCCCAAGTGGCAAGGGCGCCTCTTGGGTGCCCCGATCCAGCAGTGCATCACTCTCAGCGGGCAAGGCATCGACATCGAACACATCGCGTCGAACAATCCACACGGGGTGCTGTTGCCAGCGCACTTTTTGCGCCTGCCCCACTTTCAAAGGGCGCAAATCGACCACGGCTACCCCCTCCCGCTCGGGATCGTTGCGAACCAACGAAGCCAGCAACACGCCCAACAAAACCACAACGCCGATCGCGATTAACAGCTTGGTCAGTACACGCAATACCAAACGCCGCTGTTGAGTATGCGGGGGATGTCTATCGGCAGAAGAAGGCATCGGCTACACTTCGCAACATGCTAGAAAACGATCATTCTACGCCAGCCGCCGTCGCCGTTCACGGCATCACTTCCGCCGATGAAAAATGCGGCATTGCGTGGTGTGAGTCCATCCAACTCAATATCGACTCGCAGTCGCGCTGGCAGCTGCAATTTGACGCTGACACCACCACACTGATCGATCAATCCCGCGACAGCGACACCTGTGGATACGCCCTAACCATCGACTGGGTCGGCGGCAAAGCGGGCCACCGCCGCCAGTTTGGTGGAGGCCGAGGGCAACCACTCGCGAAAGCCGTTGGGCTCAAGGCGGGCCTAACGCCCCACATCGTCGACGCCACAGGCGGCTTGGGTCGGGACGCCTTTGTACTCGCCACATTGGGTTGCTCCATCACCTTGATCGAGCGTCACCCCATCATTTACAGCCTGCTATACAGCGCCCACCAGCGCGCACTAGCTTGTACCGAGTGTTGCGATATTGCACAGCGCATTCAGCTGATTCACGACGACGCTAGCCAGTGGTTACAACACCACTCGGATGTCGCTCAAGTTATCTATCTCGACCCCATGTATCCGCATCGCAACAAGTCGGCGCTGGTTAAAAAAGACATGCGATTGTTTCGCGCATTGGCGGGCGATGATCAAGACGCCAATCAACTGCTCGACGCCGCCTTAAGCAGCGGCGCCGCCCGTGTCGTCGTCAAGCGCCCCAAAGGAGCCGCCCCCCTTGGCCAACGCCCCGCTAGCAGTGCCGTCAGCAGCAAAAACACACGCTACGATTTATACCCGCTTCGAAAAATTCAAGCCTCGACAACAGGAAACAACATCGATGAGTAAATGTTTTTTGATCTTGGGCAGCCTTAATATGGCCGCCGTCATTATGCTCGGCGCCTTTGCCGCCCACGGGCTCAAAGCGCGCCTCGACACATACGCTCTGGGAGTGTTTCAAACTGCGGTAGAGTATCAGGCCTATCACGCCTTTGGCCTGCTCATCATCGGCTTGATCGGTTTGACCGTGCCCAGCCTGAGCGCCAGTACGGGCTTTAAAGTCAGCGGTTGGCTCATGCTATGCGGCATCTTATTTTTCAGCGGCAGCCTCTACGCACTGGCACTGACCGGTACCAAGTGGCTAGGCGCCATTACACCCATCGGCGGCACGCTGTTTATCATCGCCTGGATCAATCTAGCCGTCGTGCTGTGGCGCCAACTTTAGCCTGACAATAAAGTATGTCACTATTTCTCAATGAGTCACTCCATCGACAACACAGCGGAAAAAGCCACCTCGCAGCCGCGGCGACGCTACCGAGGCATTAGCAAGCAGGCGCGCCAAGCCGAGCGCTACAGGCAATTGTGCGAGGCGGGTATTCGCTGTATTGGCCGCGACGGCTATGCCGCCACCACCGTCAAAGGCGTCTGCCAAGAGGCGGGGCTAACAGAGCGCTATTTCTACGAGTCCTTCGCCAACCGCGAGGCCATGCTGTGTGAGACCTATACGCAAATCACCGATGAAATGCTCGAAAACATGGTTCGCGCTGCCTTAGAAGGCGGCCACACCGATTTAAACGGCCTCATCAAAATCACCCTAGATGCCTTTTTTAAAACCCTAGAGAGCGACCCCAATAAAGCGCGCTTGATGATGATCGAGATCGTCGGCATCAGCGACACCGTCGACGATCTCTATCGAAACAACATGAAACGCCACTCCGAGCTAATCCGCTCACTCGGCGGCGAGCTGCTCAAACCCAAAGCCGACAAAGGCCTCAGCGCTGCCCACATCGAAAAAATGACCGACGCCCTCGTCGGCGCCGCCACACAATGTGGCATCGCCTGGGTACTCACCGATTTCGAATCACCGCGAAAACTGATGGTGGAAAGCTGCCACTTTATTTTTAGCAGCGTCGTAGAAAAACTCGAACGCCTTTGATTGGACTCACTTCACTTAGCCACAAAGCGCACAGAGGCTGTTTATAGTCTGTAGGGGCCTGTTGCTGAAGTATCAAGCCCGAATTCGATGTGTCTATATTCGGGCGTTACCCGTCATTGCAAACGCAGTGACGACTGGGGACACAGATTGCCGCGTCGGCGGCGCCTCTTCGCAGCAATGACGACCTTTTAGCTTCGCCGACTTTAAAAACGAGTCATTCCCGCGAAGGCGGGAATCCAGCGTCTTTGAAGGAACTGGAGCAATAAAGCCACTGGGCTCCCGCCTGCGCGGGAGCGACGGTGAGGGCGAGTTAGCCGCAAGGTGTAATCCAGCAATACCTGTGGGAGGCCCGCCTCGGGCCGACAGTGCAAGCTACAGGCAAAGCAATCGGCCGATCGAACCTACCAAAAGATTGCTTCGCTGCGCTCGCAATCACGATTTTTTGCTGCGCCTACAGAGATGTCGATAAGGAGCGGGAGCTTCAGGATCTCCCAACCGAGGCTCCTTTTAGGGAGATTCCAGATCAAGTCTGGAATGACGGGACATTGAGTAAAATAACGGCATCTATCGATATGGAGATTAGCGAAAAAGCTTTGCTCCATTCAAACGAGGGTCACCTCTTAAAGCGCGGTGTTCCCCGTAACCTCAGTGTTCTCTGTGTTTTTATAGCGAAGTTTGCCTCTACACTGCCTTAAACTAGAAGCGCTAAGCCGCGCAGCATTTTTTGTACTTCTTACCACTGCCACAGGGGCAGGGGTCGTTGCGGCCCACTTTGGGTTCGCCCTTTACCACTTGGGTAATTTTGGGGGGCTTGCCATCGTGGTAAAACCAAACGCCATCACGCTTTACAAACTCAGACACTTCGTGATGAAGCTGGCGTTTGCCATCGACGCGATAACTGGCTTTAAACTCGACAAAGCCCTGCTCGTCGTCGGGCTGGCCGGCTTCGGTGGAAACGATCTCCAGCCCAAGCCAATCCGATCCCTCGGCCCAGCGGCGGGCGATGTCGAGATCAAGTTCGCCGCGGGTGGCCTCATCGTGGGTGGCAGCGATGTAATCGATATTGGCTTGGGTGTAGGCCACATAGCGCGAACGCATTAAGGCCTCGGCGGTGTTGGCGATTTGCCCTTGAATTAAAGGCTCGCAACAATCGCTGTATTTTTTCTGACTTCCACAAAGACAACTCATGGCGTTTTCTTAACCTTTTTTCAAATCCACAACATAGCGGCCCAGCATAGTGCCGTCCATCAACTCACCCACATGCTGAATGACTTCATCCAAACCAATCACTTGGCGTGTAATCGCCGCCAGATCGTCGGCTTTGATGTGCTCCGCTAGCATATCCCACACTTTGAGACGCACTGCCATGGGCAGCGTTACCGAGTTGATACCCAGTAAATTGACGCCGCGCAAAATAAACGGCATTACGGTCGTATTGATCTTAACGCCACCTGCTAAACCGCAGCTGGCTAAATTGCCTTCGGGGGCCGTCACTCGCGTCAGCCAGCTCAACGTATCACCACCGACGCTATCGACCGCACCGGCGTACTCAACACTCGCTAGGGGCTTGTCCGTCATTTCTAGGGCGTGGCGATCGAGCACTTGTACCGCTCCCAGCGAGCTTAAGTAATCCCCCGCCTGCTCGGCCTTGCCCGTCAGAGCAACCACCTCAAAGCCCAAGCGGCTCAGCAACAGCGTAGCGACACTGCCGACGCCACCCGTCGCACCCGTGACCAGTATCTTACCCATTTCGGGGTCTTGGTCGTTTTGCAGCATACGATAAGCGGAGATGCCCGCCGTAAACCCTGCCGTTCCCAGAGCCATAGCATCTTGCATACTAAAAGCCTCTGGCAGGGGTACTAAGTAATCCGCGCGAGTCACTACCATTTCCGCGAGACCACCATCGCTGTTTTCGCCCAAACCATAGCCGTTAACCAACACTTGATCGCCGGGCTGAAAACGCTCGTCTTCCGAGGCCTCAACCACGCCCGCCACATCGATGCCTGCCGTAGTGGGAAAGCGGCGCATGATTTTGCCCTTGCCTGTCACCGCCAACGCATCTTTAAAATTGATACTCGAATAGTGCGCGTCGATTAAGACATCACCCGCTTCCAACTTGGGGGTTTCAACGGTTTCCAGCACTGCCGTGGCACCGCCGTTGTCGTACACTCTTAGGGCTTTATGACTCATCGTGATCTCTCGCCTCCTGTAGGGGATCTCCGTTGTACTCGCGCCAACCACTTGGCTGCGATGGATGACCCTGAATTTCAATTTGCTGCACTCTATCACCTACGCAGTAAACAAGGCCACTGCCTCGTTCGACATCCGCGCCACTGTATTCAAAAACAAACCATCGGTGGGTTTTCCAGCCGCGTTCACTGCGCCGCCAACGCCATTTTTGACAACCTACAGTATCGTCTAAAAATTGCAGTTCCCAGCGCCGACAAAAGCGCCGTGCCTCGCGCTCGACAATGGTCCCTACGCGCTGCTGTTGCCAGTAGATGGCAAAACCGGCCACCAGCGCCAGCACCATCAAACCGCCTTCGATACTTAATGACATCATCAAGAGCTGCAGGATACGGCGAGCGACGCAGCCCAGTCGGGCGGCAATTGATCGTAGTGATCGCAATTTAATTGGTCGCGGTACGGGTCGCTCAACACCGCGGCCAGTTTTTTCACTTCGCTAAAGTCGCCTTCGTCGGTGGCTTTGCGAATGGCGACTTCGGCCAAGTAATTGCGCAGAACATAACGCGGATTGTGGCCTTTCATTGAAGCGCTGCGCTGCGGCCTATCACTGTGTTCAGCCTGCAGTCGGCTGCGGTAGCGCGCCAGCCACTCAATGGCTGCCTCTCGGTCGGGGCACTCGTCGAGCACCGCTTGTTGATCCAGTGGCTGATTTTCATCGAACTCGCACAAGCGGCGGAAAAAGCGCGTGTAATCGACACGACCTTGCATCACACCAAAACATTGAGCAATCAACTGATCGTCGCCCTGCTGTTCTTGTTTAAAGCCGAACTTCCCGCGCAAGCGCTCACCATAGGCTCGATCAAAAGCATCGGGATAGTGGTCGAGGATAGCGCGGGCGCGCTCTTCGCCCAACTGAGGTAAAAAGCAACTCACCAGCGCCACCAAATTCCACTGACCCACGGCGGGCTGTTGAGAATAGGCGTAACGTCCGCTGTGGTCGCTGTGGTTACAGATATGCCCTGGATCGTAGGCATCGAGAAATCCAAAGGGGCCGTAGTCCAGTGTGAGCCCAAGCAGTGACATATTGTCGGTGTTCATCACGCCATGACAAAAGCCCACCGATTGCCAATCCGCCATCAGCGACGCGGTGCGCTCCACCACAGTTTGTAACATCGTGGCCACAGGTTCATCGCTGTCCAGCGCCTCGGGAAAACTGTGTTTGAGCGCGAACTCCGTCAGCGTTTTTAAATGCTCGTGCTCGCCGCGATGGTAAAAATATTCAAAGCTACCAAAGCGCAAGTGACTCGGTGCCACTCGTACCAAGGTGGCCGCTGTTTCGATTTGCTCGCGCTGCACAGGCTCATCGGAGTCAAACAGCGCCAGTGCTCGCGTGGTGGGAATGCCCAAACCATGCATCGCCTCAGAGCACAAATACTCGCGAATGGTGGAACGCAATACCGCACGACCATCACCCATGCGCGAATAAGGCGTCGGCCCACCGCCTTTTAACTGCAACTCTTGGTGCTGACCACGGATATCTTCCAGCTCTGCCAGCAACGCAGCACGTCCATCCCCCAACTGCGGCACCCAAACGCCAAATTGGTGGCCGGCGTAGCGCTGGGCAATTGGGGTAAACGCCGGCCATGGCTCTAGTCCCGCCAAACGTCGACTCAGCGATTCATCGGGAGAATCACTCGGCAGGCCGAGATCGGCGGCCAAACCTGAGTTCCACACAGCTAGGCGAGAACTCACTGGTGCGTGAAACTCAATCCGAGAAAAAAAGGGTTCACCTAAAGTGCTGGCCTGAGGTGCCAAGGGCGGTGTTGTTTTAGAGTCAGAGGATGCCATGCCCCACATTATGACCGATAGACTCGATCGGGGTCACCTGCCTACCGTTTAATCTCAACAGCACGACACCGTTTCACCGACAACGCGCTTGCCGAGAGACAATAATAGAAGGCTTCACGGAGTGAGTGGAAAGACCAAGCGGCTCAGCGCGCAGAGAAGGGCTGCCCAACATCAGAGCTGACAGTGCGATAGCAACAAGCCAAGTAGAAAACGGTATGTATCGAAACACAGCGTGTCACCACCTAGGTTCGCTGAAAACGAGTTTGATGCTCACCGTCCAGCTGCACTGTCAGTCGTTTATATAAACTCACGACACTGCACTCCTTTTGCCCTGCTGAAACAAAAACCCTCTCCAGTAGCAACCATCAAATTCGTGTTAACAGGCCCTGACCACCGCTTAAAAAAATGCCGGGGCGAACCCCGGCGAAAGCGACTGTGGAGATAAGATGCCTTTAGTAAAGATCAGCCGATATGGAATCGGTATCTCGTTAAGACAACCCAAATGATAATGATTTTTATTTACTAGTCAATGGTTATTGAGAATTGTTTTCAACTGGAGGGTTTTTATTGATTGGCTGGGGTTTCTGGCACAATGACGCTCATGAACCCAGCGCTTCTTAATGATTTACAGGCTCTTCTACAACAGGCCAAGCCATCGTCTTTGGTAATTGTCGACAACCACGGCAGTGCCAAGGACT
>DS990600.1:149774-192589 GCA_000155715.1 gamma proteobacterium HTCC5015
ACACCGCCCACTTGGCGAAGTCCTACAAAAAGCGTCATCAAGCGCTTATGAAGTGGCATCAACGCTGGCACAAAAACCACTGGATGGAAGCGCTAAGAGAACACTTTCCCGAGTGGAAAACTTCATTAAATGGACAGAAGTACCAAGAAAAAACCGTCAACCAGTGGTTTGCTGAACTCGAGCGCTGGCTCGCCGACCCCGAGCACCCCCTCAAGCTCGAAAAGGGTTGGACCAATCTCAGCCCCGAGGGGCTGGCCGAAAATACCAAGAAGAACGGCACCCCACCTGAGCACGAACTGTTTGAAAGCATTCCCGCACTGGAAGCGCTGTTTGCCACCCTCGACGAAAACGCCGACACCATTGCCTTGCACGCCGCCCACTGGGTTGCCGAGCGCATCGCCACGCACAAACAACGCCGCAGCTTGATTGGCTTCGACGACATGATCTCGCAGCTGGCCGCCACCAGAAAACCGAGTTATGCACTGCCCAAGCCTGCCGTTATAATGCTGTCATGAGTACATTAAAGCAGCGCATGGCCGAAAACGGCTTTGAATCTAACGAGTCTTACGATTTTGTTTTAAAAGCCCTGCGCCACCCCCACGAGCGCGTCATACCCTGCCTGAATGTCGAGGGCGACGGCGGGCGTCGAAAAACCGCTTTTGCCAATGCACTGGCTCACGCCATCGACGATATTGAGCACCACTTTTATCACGACTTCAGCCAACCAGAGCCCACACCCGCGCCTGTCTATGTGAAGCTGGACGACGAGGATGAGGGCAAAGAAGAACCGCCCGTTCCCGCACTGGATCGCGCCCTCTGTGACGCCTGCGCTTACTCCGAAGGCGAACCCACTATTCTGATTTTAGATCAGCTTCACGAGGCCGATTTCAAAGATCAAATTCGTTTGTATCAATTTTTATCCAGCCACGAGTGGCCCTTCCGCGACACCTTTTTTTCCGCCAACTATAAAAACCTGATGGTCTTTATCGTCTCGGAAGAACCCGTCTACCACTCGCTGCAAAAACAGAGCTTTCGCGTATGGGTCGATGCGGTTTCCGATAGAGCCATGGAGTGGACGGCCGAGGATTTTGGCCTAGACGAAGACATTCAACCAGTCATGGACGCACTCGCACCACTGTTTGAAAAACTCGAAGTCACACCCACCTATAGCGAATACCAAAAGATTCTGCGCGATATTCCCCGTGTCGTGCACACCGCTGAAGACTTAGCGAATACCGTATTCGGCTGGACTGAAGGCGTCAGCCGCCCTCGCCTGCGGGCACCCGACATTCAATATGTCGTGCAGGAGGAGGTTATGCCAGCCATCGAGCAGTACATCGGCGTTGAAGACATCGGTGAAATTCCCCTACCCACTCACTCCGACGATTGAGGACACAACATGAGCCAACCCGCCAGTAATGAAGAAGCCAAAGCACTGCTAGAGCAAGCACTGCCCAATGCCGAAATCACCGTCAACGGCGATGGCTACAAATACGAGGCCATTGTCGTCAGCGAAGAATTTGAAGGCATGAACACATTGCAACGCCACAAAACCGTCTACGCCGCACTGGGCGAATTGATCACCGGCGGCGCGTTACACGCCTTGAGCATTAAAGCGAAAACACCCGAAGAAGTCGCATGAAATCCTCCGAACAGCACTATCGTTGCCTAGAGGCCATGTGCCTCTCCGCGCCCATCAACGATTGGTATCGACCCGAAATTCATATTGAGGAAGGCGAGGCCACCATGACCATTGATGTGCGGGAGGACTTTTTCCACCCCGCGCAAGCCGTACACGGCTCGGTCTATTTTAAGTTGCTAGACGACGCCGCTTTTTTTGCGGCCAACTCGCTCGAAGAGGACGTGTTTGTTCTCACCACGAGCTTTACCACCTATCTCACTCGCCCCGTTAGCAGCGGCCAAATGCGAGCCGTCGGCAAGGTGGTCAATCAAAATAAAAGCCAGTGGATCGCCGAGGCGGTTGTCTACGATAGCCAAGACCGAGAAATCGCGCGCGGCTCTGGTTGCTTTGTGCGCAGCAAGGTGCGCCTCGATTCGATTCCAGGCTACGCCAACCGCATGGCCGACTAGCCGTTAAACGCTGGGTTGGGCGCCTTCGGCAGATGCCACTTTCTGAACCTGCTGACTCCAGTTAGCCGGCACCATATTGCGCAGTAGAAACTGGGCCGTTTTCTCCCAGTTATTCGAGCGCGCCTGGGCGATACAATCATCGCTACTCAACCGCTCGGCACGCGTCATCGCTCGGCTTAAGTCTTCGTCCAATACGCCCGTCACCCCATCGTTCACCACATCCAACGGCCCGCTCACGGGGAACGCCGCCACAGGGGTGCCGCAGGCCATGGCCTCCAGCATCACCACACCGTAAGTATCGGTTAGCGAGGGGAAGACAAACACATCGGCAGCGGCAAAATAGCGCGCCAAGTCGCGCCCTTTTTGGTAACCCACGAAATGCACATGGGGATACTGAGCTTCTAGCTTAGCTCGACTGGGGCCATCGCCGACAACGACTTTGTGCCCCTCGTAGTCGACATCGAGAAAAGCTTGAATATTTTTCTCGGGGGCAATGCGCCCCACATAAATAGCCACCTTGCCATCGAGGTGAGCCAATGGGTTTTCATCGTCTGCATCGAGCGGCCGAAACACACTGGTATCGACACCGCGCGACCACGTCACTACATTATCAAAACCCCAGTGCTCCAGCTCTTTGCGCACACTATCGGTGGCCACCATGACGCGCTCGGAGTGCTTGTGAAACGCGTGCATCACGCGATAACCAAAGGGCACCGTCACAAAGGGAAAACGCGCATTGGTGTACTCGGGAAATTTGGTGTGAAACGCCGTGGTGTAACTCATACCGCGACGACTCATGTAACGCATAGCCGCTAAGCCTAGCGGCCCCTCCGTTACAATATGCAGGCGATCGGGTTTAAACCGTGCAATTTTTTCGCCCACGCGCCAGACATCCATCGAGAGTCGAATTTCTGGGTAAGTCGGCATGGGAACCGTGTAGAACTGACTCGGCTGAATGACATCGACCTCGTGCCCCTCGTTGCGCAGCGTTTCAATCACGGTACTCATCGTAGTGACCACGCCGTTCACTTGGGGAAACCAAGCATCGCTAACAAACATGAGTTTCATAGTACTTGCTCCAGTTTTAGTTCGGCGATCAAGCCCAGCTCGTCGGTTTTCTCCATGTCGTCGGGCAGCAGCTCGACGACATTGTGTTCCCCGCGCGTCCAGCGCAGTATTTCGATACTTCCATCTTCGCTTTCGGCCAAGCCCGTGCAGGACTCCACCCAGTCACCGCAGTTCATATAAGTGACTTCACCAATGGAACGAATTTCGGCGTGGTGAATGTGGCCACAAATCACGCCGTCGTAACCGCCCTTTTCAGCGGCGTGAGCCACCCAGTGTTCGAACTCAGAGATAAAGTTAACCGCCGATTTGACGCGGTGTTTCAAGAAGGCCGATAGAGACCAATAGCCGTAACCCAACTTGGCACGCACTTTGTTGTAGTGGGCATTAACTTGAATAATGCTGTCGTAGGCCGCACTACCGAGAACCGACAGCCACTTATGGCAGCGGGTGACCGCATCGAATTGATCGCCGTGTATCACCAAAAAGCGCTTTCCATCCGCCGTGGTATGTTCAATCTCATCGACTAACTCAATATTGCCGAAGGTACGCCCCGAATACTGGCGAAGAAATTCATCGTGATTACCCGTGACAAAAACGACACGAGTGCCGCGCTTTGACAGCGTTAAAATGCGGCGCACCACATTGGTGTGAGACTGCGGCCAGTAGACGCGACTTTTTAGCGCCCACCCATCGATAATATCGCCCACTAAGTAGAGTGTGTCGCAGCTGTGGTGCTTTAAGAAATCAGTGAGAAAATCGGCTTGGCAGCCTCGCGTCCCGAGATGAATGTCCGAGAGCCAAAGCGTTCTGTAGTGTCGCTTTTTGATTTTAATATTGTCTGTTCGTTGCTTTGCCATAAGCCGTCACCTTTTGCAGCGCATTGTGCAAAATCAATATGACGGCAGGCCTGCAAAACGATGACATTTTATTGAAGCGTCTGTCATGTAGCTGTCACTTCAGTGACACAGCGGCTTCACTCGGCCGTGCAATGATGGCGCTATGAAAAAACTAAAACTACACAGCACAACACCGACAGGCTTTCCACTACAGCAGTGGGCCAGCGCGGCCATTCAATGGGATCATCACTCTTCGATTCAAATCAACCGAGCGGTGCACATTCAAGCCATTCGGCGCTTCTTTAGCATCATCAGCAAAATGGGCGATGGCCCCCTGTGGACGGCTGCGATTCTATGCGTGCCCGTATTTGCCGACAATGGCTGGACGGCCATGTTTCAAATGAGCCTCATGGCGTTGCTAGGCTTGGGCATCTACAAACTGATTAAGCACTTCACCAGCCGCCCACGGCCCTTTGTGCAACACCGTGAAATCACCTTGGGCTGTCCCCCACTCGATCAGTTCAGCTTCCCCTCGGGCCACACGCTACACGCCGTTGGCTTAACCACACTGTTCTGCTATCACTTTCCTACCGTCGGTGTACTGCTCGTACCTTTTGCGGCGCTGGTCGCGCTATCGCGCGTGATTCTCGGCTTACACTTCGTGTCCGACGTCCTCATGGGCGCTGGGATTGGATTGAGTCTGGCTCTTTTAATCATTTCATAATGGATGGAAAGCCTTGCTGGACTCGCCTGCAAACGATAGTGCAGGCGCACCAGTATCTCAGCATCGAGACTCCAATAGGGAGATTCCCGATCAAGTCTGGAATGACAAAATGAAAAAATGACCTTAGGGCTGGAGTAGCAGCGCTCTATAGAATTTGTTCTTAGGGCCTGTTAACACAAATTTTATGATCTCTGTTTGTGTTAACAGGCCCTAAAGTGTTCTACGCAAATCCCTTTAATTTCGTTACAGTGGGCGAAACCACCCATTGGAGCCACCTCTATGAGCATTACTTTTAACTTCAACGACATTTTTCCCATTGTCTGCTTTGTCTGCGGTGTCGTCGCATTGGTTCGTCCCAAATGGACGAGCATGGCGCTGGCTGTGGCACTCGCCAGTTACGGCTTTTTTGAAGTGGTTCATATCCGCATCTGATCATCATGCCCCGCTTAGCCGCCCAATAAGCTGAGCGTAAAAACACAGAGTGCACAGAGAGCTCAGCAAACACAGGGTTTGATAAGTTCATCGCTCTGAACTCGATTCATCTGTAAGCGTTCGGTGAAAGGTTCTACCACTTAAACGCGGTGGTAACGATTAGAAATATCTGGCTTTCCAGCCAGTTTCTGCACTCACAACTCCGTGTTCTTTTACGCCCCCTTTTTTTTTGGGGGGGGGGCTATGAGCTCCGTGCTTAACGAGTCACCGCGCGCTCACAATCAACCACCTTCAGACAGTAACTCTGCTAACTGTCGGTCCTTCTCTTCCCAGAGCTGCGTGACCCACGACTGAAACTCTCTGCGGAATGCCGCATCGTTTTGATAATCGCCTAGACAAAACGCTTCAGAGACGTCTATGACTCTTGCGCGCACAACTACCTTGCGAACGCGGTTGGCAAATAAATCGCCAAACTGCTTATAACCCGTGGGATACGCAATGGTGATATCGACGAGCTTTCGAATCGCGCCATCCATTGCATTCAACGTAAAGGCCGCGCCACCCGCTTTGGGTTTTAGCAACCGCTGGTAGGGCGAGCCCTGCTTATCGTGCTTGGCCTGACTAAAGCGCGTACCTTCAAAAAAGTTAATCACTGTCACTGGCGAGTGTTTAAAGTGGGCGCAAGCGCGGCGCGTTGCCTCGACATCTTGGCCGCGTTTTTCGGGATACTTTTCTAAGTACTCTCGGCTGTAGCGCTGCATAAATGGAAAATCTAAGCCCCACCAAGCAATGCCTAAAACGGGGACTTTGATCAATTCCTTTTTCAAAAAGAAGCGGGGAAACGGCACCAATCCCGTCAGCGCTTTTTGCAGCACGACGATATCGACCCAGCTCTGGTGATTGGCCGTCACCAAGTAGGACTCATGCTTGTTTAAGCTCTCTGGAAGTTCGATATCCCAGTCTAAGTCAATCATCAAAGCCATTATGGCGTTGTTGCCATAGACCCAGCACTCTGCGATGCCGGTCAGCACACGCATAATGTATTTGCGCAGTGGCGTATACCAAAAAATAATTTTTAGTAGCAGTACAGCGTAGAAGAGCAGACACCAGAACAGCAAATTCACAATGAACAGCGCATAGCTCAAAGCGAACACAATAGGTGTTGGCAAAAAGGACAACATGCTTAGTACAACTCCAAATGTTGTTTTAGGCAGAGGCCTTGAGCCTCCAGCGTGGTTTGTGAGGTTTTCATTTTAAGAAGCTTGCGCACCAAATTGCCCACTAAGCTCGGAAAGGGAAAACCGTCCCCGCGACGGCGCGGCACCACATGGCAGTGAACGTGGGGCACCGTTTGCCCAGCTTGCTTGCCATTGTTAATCAAAAAGTGGCTGTCGCCGCGGGAAAACCCCGCCGACACCTGGGCATTAGCCACGGCTATGGCAACGCGCATCAATTCACTTTGCTCCGTCTCACTCAACGCTTGAAGATAGGGAGTATCGCGTACGCTGATGACTAGTGCGTGACCCGGTAGCGTCGGGTAGGCGTCCATGATTACCGCACAGTGTTCATTGCGATAGACGATGGTGCCGGGTAATTCACCCTTTAAGATCTGGCTAAAAATGGATGACATAGAGCCTCTCTCAATGCGCGAGCATTGTCCCAAACACAAAAAAGCCCCGCCAGCTCAGTTGAGGCCAGCGGGGCTTGCGTCTGTCCGATTATGACAGATTCGCTTAATCGCGTGACAGCAGCATGGTTGTGCCAGAGGCACCGGCTGCACACACGCTCATAGCGCCGCGCTTACCGCCTGTACGCTTGAGCTGTAGCGCCAGCGACAAAGCAATACGACCACCCGTCGCAGAGAAGGGGTGACCCAAGGCAATCGAGCTCCCCTGGGGGTTCAGCTTGTCCTCGGGAATTTCGCCGACTGCGGGCTCTTTCCAACCCTGTTTCCAAGCGGCGCGGTTACACTCAACTTGGCCAGCAAACGCCTCGTGTACTTCGACGATGTCGAGATCGTCAAATGTCACTTTATTGCGCTTGAGCATGCGAGGCATCGCCACGGCAGGCGCCATCAGCAGGCCGTCGTCGGGATCGATTGAGGCCACTTCAAAGTCCTCAATGAATGCCAGAATCTCGAGGCCTTCTTTTTTGGCGCGCTCTTCAGACATCAACATAACGGCAGAAGCGCCATCCGTGAGAGCCGAAGAGTTAGCAGCAGTCAGCGTACCCGCGCTAGAGCGGTCAAAGCAGGGCTTGAGACCGGCCAGCTTTTCCGCTGTTGTGCCGGGACGTACCAAGCCGTCCTTCTCGACGCCGTTGACGGGCACGATTTCCTCGCCCAAACGGCCGTCTTCTGTCGCCGCCGCTGCGCGTTGGTGCGAACGCGCCGCCAGTTCGTCCTGTGCTTCGCGGGAGATGTTCCACTCTTTCACCATCAACTCGCAGTGCTCACCCATCGTCAGGCCCGTAAAAGGCTCGGCAACACCGGGGCGCTCGGGGAAGAAATCCTTAGGACGCAGCTTAGAAAACGCCTTGAGCTGCTCGCCCATGGTTTTCATAAAGGCCGAGTCGGCGAAGATGCGCGTGGCTTTTTCATTAAAGCGCAACACGGGGTTCGACATAGAGTCCACACCGCCGGCGATGCCAACTTCGATGCGGCCCTCTTTAATTTGGTGGTAGATGTGCTGAATCGCCGATGTGCCTGAAATGCAGTTATCGGTAATCGTCATCGCACGAGTTGAAGGCGTTAGGTTGGAGTTCAGTACCACATGGCGCGCCATGTTGGGGATACGGGAATCCACGACGGTAATACCCCAAGACAGGAAATCGACATCTTTTACATCGATGCCCGATTTTTCCAACGTGCCGTTCACAGCGGCCACACTAAGATCTTCTGCCTTCTGATTTTTAAAGACCGTCATGGCCTTAACAAAAGGTGTACGGGCGCCACTAACAATGGCTACACGGGTTTCTTTACTCATCACCCAAACTCCTCTAACGAGTTTAACGAAAACTGAATAAGGGCTTCTTTGCCCATTGGGAGCGCAACCATACAACAAAAGGGAGCAATTGCACACGACAGGCACACAGGATTGACGCCTGAGGGCACCCTGTGACTCAAAATTTGCCCCCGCCGCAATTTCCGTGCTATTCAGTCGGGATAATAACTCATAATCACTGCTTTCAGGATTGCCATGTACCGTTTACTACTGACCCTATTTATAGGCGCCTTTTTAATTCTCGCCTGCGGCCCGCAACGCGGCGTTCAATACGATATTGAAGATCAGCACACCGTCGCCGTTATTAACGACTGGCGCGTGCCCACCGACAGCGCCCGCGCCCTGCAAACGGGCATGAACCGAGGACAAGTACAACATCACTTACGCGATGTCGTACAAGGCATTATCGAAAATGAATTGATCGCCGAGTACGCGCTCGATCGCTACGGCATGGAGGAGCTGGTAAAACAAAATCGCGTGGCGTTTGAATTCGACGTCATCATCGAAGATCAAAGTACTGCCATTTTGCGCCACCATTTTGAAGACGCCATGTTGCAGTCCATCGCGCAGGAGCTGCCCGAAGGCAGCTTGGCGGGCACCACCACGCAAGCTTTTACACTCAAAGGGGAAGAATTGCTGGACATCGCCGAGCTGCAACATCTCGGAAAAATTGCCCTCACCCAAGAACAGCAACAACGCGCCAAAGAAACCGTACTCATCGCTTTTCAATTTCCCGGTGCCGAGGAACAACGCGTCACGCTGTGGGACATCTACCGCCGTATGAACATCCAAGGCAAAGATCGCATTCACAAAGGCGATGTCGGCTTTGTCGAGGACCACGCCCGCCAGCGCGTCGGCTCGGCCTATGTGCGCTACTGGCTCAAGCAAAATAGAGCGCATGGCGAAGCCATCATCGCCGCCGTCGAGCGCTTTGTGCGCAACAAAGAGCTCAAACAGCGCTACATGCAAAAAGTCGGGCTGATTGCCGTTCTTCACGCCAACACTTCGGAAGTCTTCAAGCATCGCGCCGAGCAAGTTCCCCAAGCGGAGATCGCCGCCTACTTCAAAGAGCACAAGGCCGATTTCGAGCGCGTCGAGCGGGCGCGGGGGCGTCACCTGCGCTTTGCCGACGAGTCCACTGCCAATAAGGCCTACGCCGCACTGCATGAAGGCGCCAGCTACGACTCTGTGGCCGAGCACTATCAAGACAAGCTGCTCGCGCAGGGCGACACCGGCTGGATCGAGCGCCGTGATCGCGAGCAAATGTGGCTACAAACGCTACTGTTTACTCAACCCCTAGATACGCCCTCGCGCCCCTTCCGCAGCCCACAATCGGAAGGAGAGGACATATACTGGGACATTGTCATCGTCGATCAACGCGAAACCGGCTACCCCGCCGTAGACAGTGAGTCGGTGCGCTACGAGGTCAGTCAGATTCTGGCCAAGGCCGCCATCAGTAAAGACTTCAAGCTGCTGCGCGACACTTTGTTTAAAAACGCCTTAGTGCGGCTCAACCCCACACTGTTGGAGCTCGACGAACAGGGCGACCCGCTGCCCGGCACCGAGAGCACTCACAAAAAGCGCCAGCCGTTTAGCGCCACCTTGCAACACGGCGATCACGCGGGGCATAGTCACTAGGGCCTGTTAACACAAATTTGATGGTCACTGTTGTGACTAAAAAAGCGCCAATCAAGGCGCAAGGAGCGTGGTTTGGTGACTCCAAATGAGCGACGAGCAACGATGAGTGGCGCTTTTTTAGCCACAACCCGAAGGGCTGGAGCTATTTTCCGCCCAGCTGCGTTATCCGTTGTTTGTGTAGACGTACTACACGGCACTCCTTCTGCCTTGCTGGGCAGAAAAATGGCTTCCAGCAGAGATCATAAAATTTGTGGTAACAGGCCCTAGATGCAAACCCGTTTCGTCCTCATTGTTCTCGGCTGTCTCGTCGCCCTACTGATTGCGGGGCGCTGGGGCTTACAACAGCTTGAAGAGCCCACGGAATCACCGCCGCCACCCCAAGTAATGGCGTCATCCACGCCTGCGCCGCCCGCTCCCGTGGCTCCCCCTGCCCCCAAAGCCAACCCACCCAAGGTGGCGTCGGCGAAGCGCGAAACCGAGCCCGAGCCACAACCCGAACCGACCGAAGCCGAGGCTCTCATTGATGAATACGGCTTTAGCGCGGCTAAAATCGAATCCCTGCGCGCCGCTAGAGACGGCGACGCACGCACCCCCCCCATCAAACGCAGCGATCCCCGCGAGCTACCTACCCCCGAGGAATTAGCAGATCCCGAGCTGTACAGCCAGTACGAAGAGCGCCACCGAAAAGCCCTGCTGGCTGGGTTCGTCAACGCCTCAACGCCCAAAATCGAGCAGCTAGAAAAACTATTAGAAGACGGCAAACAGCACGGCATGACCGAAGAAGCGATCCGCGAGGCGCAAGAGAAAATCGATAAACTCAAGGAAACGCGAGATCAAATGCTGCGCGACGAGCCCGACTTGGCCAATGTTCCCATCCCCGAGATTGAATTGAACGAACCGCCCTCCCCTAACCAGCCTGGCGCTAATTCTCAATAAGACCGCACAGAATGAGCCAAAGCAGCGTTATTCGACGCTGTTTGCCTTGTCCATTACCCCTAAACTGCGCAAATCAGGTGATTTATACATAACAAGTACTCACAACAAATCAAGGGGATTACGATGAAAAAGACCACTCTACTCACGGCAGCCGCCCTTTTACTGACCGCGGGCCAAGCTAGCGCCTTTCAGCAGATCACGCACAAGCGCATCGCGATTGATGCCGTGAACTACATGCAGGCCAACCCCAGCACAACCAATTTCAACAAGCTACAGGCTGCTGCCAACGCAGCGGGCTATAGCGTGGCGCAAATGGCCGAAATCATTGGCCAAGGCGCTTACGATGTCGACGACTTTGCCGACACCTACATTTGCGGCGCCATCACAGGCGACTGTGTCGAAGCACCCGTGTGGGGCATGGCGGAAAGTATTGTTAAGTACACCTCGTACTGGCACTTCCAAAATCACACTCAAGGTAGCGATGCCCACGGCAACGACCTCGGTGGTTACAACTACGACAAGCTCACTGTCTGGGGCGCCGTCGACAACGCCGCAGCGAGCTGGTTGTACAACGACCACCTCGACGATGGCAACGGCGGAATGACGGGCACCTGCTTCTGGTGGTCTTGCGCAGAAGACTCGGAGTACAACAGCTACGGCATCACCGAAGCAAACTACCGTCAGGGTAGCTACTCCAACAAAGGTATGTACGAAGATTTCCAAAACATTCCTTTCCAGCCCATCGATAACTTAGGCCAGTACTGGTACAGCCAGTTCTTGAGCCAGCCCACCTTCCAGTCACTGGGCTTTGTCATGCACACCACTGACTTGTTGCAGCCCCACCATGTGTGGACCACATCTGACTTGAACCACGCTGGCTGGGAAGGCTGGGTCGCCGACTACTACGACAGCGAAAACCTCAACGACAGCGCTCTCGTAACAGCGGCACTCAACGACTTTACCCCCGTACCCGCGAACCAGTCGGATATTCGTTCGCTGATGACCGAAGGTGGCGCCTACGCTTACCAAAACGGTGGCATTGTTCTCAACAGCACAGATCACACCGACCGCGTTGTCGTGGCGAAAAAGGTAGTCCCCCATGCCATCGCCATGGTTGTTCACATCCTGAACCACGCGGCGGAACAATTCTAAAATTCGTGTGATACAGCAGTAGCACTTTTTAAGCCGGCGCCCGCCGGCTTTTTTTTGCCTATCCATCACTGCAAGACGAATCCACCTTCACACTTCAGCTGTATTTTTTACACCCTCTTTATACCCTAGAGTGGCCGTACTCACCGAGGCAACTCAGCCAAGGCACTGGGCGTTACCACATAGCGATAGTTCACTTGTAAATTCCCTTGGCCGTCAAAGTGCAGCGGAGTAACGGGGCGGGTACCGCTCACCGCAAAGGCCGCCAAGCTTTTGAAGGTGGTGCCATCTATTTTTTCCACGGATGCACCGTGCCCCAAAAACAGATCGCCGTTATTATCTTCGGCCACATCAAAGACATCACCAAAATCGTATCGCGTGTATCGCTCGTGCTGCCGAATAATATCGACAGCGCCATTAGCGGTGTGGGCCCTTAAAAAGGTGTAGCGCGACAAGCCATTATTCGATGAGCTCGGCAAGCTATCGAGATAGCCCATATAAATGTAGTCTCCCTCGGCCTTAAACACCGAGGTCAACACAGAGCGGGTATATTGCACATCGACGCCGACTTCACGACGCCACTGCTGGGCGCAATTGGTGTTCCATTTTTCAATGTATAAGCGGTTGTTATTAGAGATAGCTGTATTGGTATAGGCGATGTAAATACTGCCGTCTTCTCCCTCGGTTAGCGGGTTCCCGTACACACTAGACAAGTTGCTGTACCAAACACCTCCTCGTCGGGAGTGTGCTGCAAACACAGTGTCATTGATACCTTCATAGCGGGCAGACGAACAACTGGTATTGGGCTGCATATTTTGGTCGTACAGCTGCAAGCGCAAACTCGACGCAGAGTCCTGAATCAGTGAGGCGTAACCCCCTGACGACAGCGCGTACAAATTGTCACGCCCCGTGTAGTAGGTGTCGCTAGGACCAGAGGGGTCGGGACGCTGAACTAAGCTGCCATTAGCTTGAATCGTCAGTGGCGTTTGAGGCTTAGTATTGTCTTGCACATGTTCAGAGTACGGATAGGGCGATAGCAACCAGCCGCCCCCCGCAAGGGCTTGTACACTGCCTGGCGTCAAACCTAGCTTGCCCAACTGAATCGCCTCTTCGGCACTGATCGTTGCTCCCCCTCTGCTGTAGTCAAATACCGAGCTTCTCTGGAGGGCGTTCCAAGAATGAATACTTGTCAAATAATTAGGCGGCAAATCATCTAAGTAGTTGCCAACAGCGCCACTGGGAATCGTAAACTCAACTTCGTTGTATGTATTGCCAGCGGCATCTAGCTGGCCCACAACCAATTCGCTATCGCCATTTTGAGTAAACATATAGTGAGACGGTGGTTGGGCTTGCACATCAATTAGCCAGCGATCGGCAGAGCGGCCATTCAAAATTTTGGGCTTATCCAAGGCGTTTTCAAAAGCATCAACACCGTCGATATCGGCATTCAAATCACCACAACTCGACAAAACCGATGCTGGTAAATCGTAGGTGCCACTGGCCTGATAATCCGTACCGCCCGATTCTGCCGTGTATTCATAAGTACCCTGACGAGGAGAAGTGGGGGTTAATACATAGCGCTCACTACCACCGCTATAGCTCAACGCCAATGTGGCGACTGCCCCGTCCGAGCTAAAATCAATCTCTTGAATGCTTCTAATGGTTGGGTTTTTCGTATTATTGCCCTGAATCTCGCCACCCGAACTGGTGTTAACCCACCAATATTGAACCGAGTAATCGCTATTGAGGCCCGTATTGCCACCATCGACAATATCAAATTTAAAATGCAGCCCAGTCGGGGAATTTGGCCAACGGTATTCGCAATTGCCGAGTGTCGCACTCCCTTGGCCTGAGCCATCTCCCGACCCACCGCCAGAAGAGCCACCACAGCCCGCCAATATTAAGGGTAAAAACAACACAAAAAATGCACAAAAGCGGATGAAAGCAGTCATGGTCGCGGGCCCGAGTCCAATTTTAACTTCCCAATTGTATAAAAACCCGCACAATGAGCAGTATCCCTATATGGGGTTAATCATCGAATAATTTGGCGTTCGAGCCCCAAATAATAATGAAAAAAACCGACTCTCAAGCTCCCACTCTCCCCCAACGCAACGCGGTCAGCATCAGCGAGAACATTCCAGACCTTATCCATACTTTATACAGCGCACTCAACCACCCTGAGGGGTTCCATCCCTTTTTAGACCGCATCACTCACAGCATCAACGGCTGTGCCGCGCAGCTCTCAACCATTCGTAAAGCGCCCATTCAACTGGAACACTTGTGGTACAGCGGACTGTCTGATGATTTTTTAAAGTGGTATTTAGACAACAACATGATTGAGCACGATGTCGTATCCAATCACGCCGTCACACAAGCACCGGGACATTTTCAATCTGCCATACCGCTGCTCGATCACTACACCATGGAAGCGTCTTATGCGCGCTGGGAATCCGACCAAGACATGCTGGACAGCGCTTGGCTCGTGGTAGAGGCCGACGAACACAGCATCACCTTGCTAACCATTCAACGCACCGTCGCTCAGGGCGTTTATCAACAAAGCGAACTGGCACAATTAAACCAGCTCACTCCGTATATTCGACAAGCGGTGCAACTGCATCGTCAAATTGCTCACCAGTACCGCGTGGGGTCCTCGCTGGAATGGCTTTTTAACCACCTTGCCGAAGCGACTTTTATATTGGACGATCGAGCCAATGTTTTATACAGCAACCGCGCGGCCAAAACACTGCTTCAACGAGAGCGCTGTTTAAAAATCGCCGATACGCGATTTCAGTTTTCCCAAGATCAACTGCAGCACGATTTTGTTCGATCTTCGGTGCGGGTCGCTCGATCGAGCATTGGCAAAGAAAATTTTTACTCGCATTCCTTATTTTTGCCTCGCCCGCAAAAAACGCCGCTAACCTTGATGATTAAACCGCTAGAGAGCAACGAACTCATGGCGGGAGGCGCCATCGTCACCGTCTACGACCACAGCCATCGAACGCTGCCGAATGCCGAGGCCATTGCCGCTTACTTCTCGCTGTCTCCCGCAGAGGCGACCTTGTGCGAAGACTTAATCACTGGTCTCAGCTTAAAAGACATTGCCGCTCGGCAGCACAAAGCCGAAGCCACTTTAAGAACCTATCTAAAAAACATATTTCGAAAAACGGAACACAACAGCCAAGGCCAATTGATCAGCAGTATATTATCCGCCCTGCTGCACTAGGGTCTTCTGTGCACCGAGCCCCTGCTGTGGAGATTCCAAATCCAGTTTGGAATGACAGTCATTGCGAGGAGGCGCAGCCGACGTGGCAATCTGCGGGTGCGTTCGATGGGCAGATTGCGTCACTGCGTTCGCCATGACGACGCACTGTCGGACCGAGGGCGGGACTCCTACAACCCCACCGTCGCTCCCGCGCAGGCGGGAGCCCAGTGGCTTGACTGCCCCCGCTCACTCAAAGACGCTGGATTCCCGCCTGCGCGGGAATGACGAAAATCTCGGGGAATGACGGACATTTCGGAGAGACCCTGCTAAAAATCCGTCATTGCGAGGAGGCGCAGCCGACGCGGCAATCTGTGGGTGCGTTCGATGGGCAGATTGCGATACTGCGTTCGCAATGACGACGCACTGTCGGCCCGAGGGCGGGCCTCCTACACCCCCACCGTCGCTCCCGCGCAGGCGGGAGCCCAGTGGCTTTACTGCCCGCTCACTCAAAGACGCTGGATTCCCGCCTGCGCGGGAATGACGAAGGTCTCGGAGAATGACGAAAACCTCGGGGGATGGCGGGGTTGATCAGGTTTCGCGCCCTTGCCGCTATCAACTCGGTACAAACTTGAGCGCCAGGCCGTTATTACACCAGCGTTTACCTGTAGGCTCGGGGCCGTCATCGAATACATGGCCTTGGTGGCCATCGCAGCGTTTGCAGTGATACTCGGTGCGCGGCAGGAACAATTTGAAATCGGTTTTGGTGCCGACATGCCCGTCGATGACTTCAAAGAAACTGGGCCAGCCCGTGCCGCTGTCGTATTTCATATCGGAGGTAAACAACGCTAGATCACAGCCAGCACAGCGATACTCGCCAGCGCGCTTTTCATCGTTCAAGGGGCTGCTGTGGGCACGCTCCGTACCCTCTTCGCGCAAAATATCAAAGCGCGCTTCACTCAAGCGCTCACGCCACTCACTTTCACTCAACTCAAAGGGCACGATCTTATCGGGCCTTGGCGCCAGCGACTGAGCCAACACGGTTGGCGACGCCCACGCCAGCCCCAATAAAGCCGACCCGCTTAAAACAAAATCTCGACGATTCATGCCGATTCTCCCAAAGATGTCATTACCCCTAGGAAACCCTATGAACCATCAAGTTCCCGTGAAGACGGTTTTTGTGATGAAACGGCGCCGCCCTAACTCTGCCGTAGAGCCTACCCCATTAAGGTTGCAGCTTTTCTTTGCCCGAACTCGGTGGCACCACCCACCAACTGGCCAATACCAAGCCGCCAAAGGCGCTGTAGAGAGCGACAAAAACCCACTCCGGTGCACTGTAATAAAGCAATTGGTGCAGCCAATGCTGGATAAAAGACCCCGAGTACGTCGCCGCCCCAGCGGCCTCTCTCAGCGACATTTCCCAAACAGTCAACGGGCAGATCACGCCCGTCCAAGACTGCAGGGCCACTACGGCAATTGCCAGCAAATGCAGTATCCGAAACGCCCCATTACGAACCCAGCGCCATTTCAAAAAAAAGCCCAGATAAATACAAAGAAGCCCAAAAACCACAAAACAAACAAAAAGAACATGAACGATTAGAATCGAATCGGCCAGTAACAACAGTGACGTTTTGGACATACCACCCCTTCCCTATCCCGCCATTTTGGCCGCTCTGGCTGCATGCAGTTTTTTATAGCTCTCAATTAAGCGCTGGTGTTTTTCCAGCCCTTCCAATTGCGTATTGGTTGGTGTCAGTCCGTGGAACCGCTGCGTGCCAGCCACTAGGCCCACAACCGATTCCATCGTTTCTTCACCGTACATGCGCCCCAGATTAAAACGAAAATCATCGAGGACGAGCTCATCATCCAAAGTGATTTCCAGCACGGCATTGACTGCGCGGTAGAACAGGTTTCGCTCTACGGTGTTATCGTTGAATTGCAAAAACATCTCGACCCAGTCCAACGCGTCTTCGTGTTGCTGCAATGCGAGACACAGCATGATTTTCAGTTCCAAAATCGTGAGTTGTCCCCACACCGTGTTCTCATCAAACTCAATGCCAATCAAAGTGATGATGGTGGTGTAGTTGTCGATCTGGCTGTCCTCTAAACGATCGTAGAGATCGGCCAGTGCCTCGTCACTCAAACGATGTAAATTGAGAATGTCCTCGCGGTAATCGAGCGCCATATTGGTGTTATCCCACACCAAGTCCTCCGCGGGATACACCTCTGAATAATCGGGTACGAGAATGCGGCAAACGGGCGCACCCAAATCGTCGTGCACCATCATGTAAGCCTCTTTGCCTAAATCGTCTAGGATGCCAAACAGCGTGCGCGCCTCCTCTTCGGTTGTGCCCGAAAAATCCCACTCGCAAAACGCCACATCGGCACTGGCGCTAAAGAATCGCCAGGACACCACGCCCGTGGAGTCGATAAAATGTTCGACAAAATTGTTGGGTTCACTCACTTCGTGGCTATTAAAAGTAGGCGCGGGTACATCGTTTAAGCCTTCAAAGCTGCGCCCCTGCAACAGCTCTGTCAGACTTCGCTCCAGCGCCACTTCAAAATTGGGGTGCGCACCGAAAGAGGCAAACACACCGCCATTGCGCGGGTTCATCAAGGTGACGCACATCACCGGGAACTGCCCGCCCAGCGAAGCATCCTTAACCAAAATGGGAAAGCCCTGAGCCTCCAGCGCTTCAATGCCCTCGACGATCTGCGGGTATTTGGCCAACACCTCCGCGGGCACGTCGGGTAGTGCGATTTCCTGCTCTAAAATCTCGCGCTTAACGGCTCGTTCAAAAATCTCCGACAAGCACTGCACCTGCGCTTCGGCCAATGTGTTGCCCGCGCTCATGCCGTTACTTAAAAACAAGTTTTCAATCAAGTTCGAGGGAATGTACACCGTGGTCTGGTCGGATTGACGCACAAAGGGCAGCGCCACAATGCCGCGATCAGCGCGCCCAGAATTGGTATCGATCAAATGACTGGCTTGTAGCTCGCCATCGGGGTTGTAGAGACTCAAACAGTGTTCATCCAACAAGCCTTCGGGCAGGGCATCATCTGGGCCGGGTTGAAACCAGCGCTCACTGGGGTAGTGAACAAACTCGCTGTGGGCAATTTCTTCGCCAAAGTACTGATCGTTATAAAAAAAGTTACAACTCAGGCGCTCGATAAACTCGCCTAGGGCCGAACACAGGGCGCTCTCTTTGGTCGAGCCCTTGCCGTTGGTAAAACACATGGGCGAGGCCGCGTCTCGAATGTGCAGCGACCACACATGAGGCACTATATTGCGCCAAGAGGCGACCTCAATCTTCATGCCCAAGCTTTCGAGAATACCCGTCATATGGGCGATGGTATCCTCCAGTGGCAAGTCCTTGCCCTCGATATAGGTTTTTTCCTGACCATCGGCGATGTCCGTCAATAGGGCTTGGGCATCTTCGGCTAAGTGCTCGACGGGGTCGATCTCAAAATCGGGCCCCGCTTGGACGACCTTCTTCACCGTACAGCGATCAATCGCGCGCAATATGCCTTGACGATCTTTTTCCGAGATTTCTTCAGGCAACTCGACCTGAATTTTAAAGATCTGCTGATAGCGGTTTTCAGGGTCGACAATATTGTTCTGAGAGACGCGAATATTGTCTGTAGAAATATCCCGCGCCTTGCAGTACACCTTGACGAAATAGGCCGCACACAGCGCCGAAGAGGCTAAAAAGTAATCGAAAGGACTGGGCGCAGAGCCATCGCCCTTGTAGCGAATGGGCTGATCCGCCACCACGGTAAAATCGTCAAACTTCGCCTCAAGGCGCAGGTTGTCGAGAAAATTAACATTGATTTCCATGAGCGAGGACCCAGACGAGAAATGGCGCACAGCGGCGTTGAGGCGTTACATTATCCTGATTTTTCAAGCTCGGATAAATGGCCTACCGAAAAACTCAAATCGTCGGTTTTTATACTGAATTTTACAATGCCGTAGTCAGCCGAAGTATCAATGCCTCGGCCACTGGCGCTAATTCCATCAATCGATAGTCGCCTTGATTGTTGAGAGCGTACAAAATCAGCTCGTTCACGCCAGCCACAACCGCCATACCCATTGCCAAGTCCAACGGCTGCAAAGGTTCGCCCCGCGCCCGCAGGGCATCGATTTGCAGTTGTAAGAACCCTGCAAATTGACTGGCTACTTGGTGCCGCATGGCCACACCTGCCTCCCCCAAAGCTCCCAGCTCGACATACAACACTTTCATTAACTGAGGCTGGGCATCAATTAGGCGCAGATAGGCGTCGGTAATGTCGTGCACCAATTCTGGCCAAGTTTTACTGTCGTCGAGAGCGGCGGCCATTTCCATCATGATGGTTTGGCTGGTTTGCTCGGCCAATGCGAGAAAGCAGGCGTCTTTATTGGGGAAGTATTCGTAAATAGTGCGTCGAGAGACCTGTGCCGCCGACGCAATATCGGCAATGGTGATGTCTTGGTAGCGCTTGCTCGACATTGCAGAAGCCAAACCAGACAACAGGCGGCTGCGGTGATCTATTTCGTTATTTTTCATGCGACGAGTCTAATCAATCTGGCCATTGGCATCCATTCGCTCAACTAGCTTAAAAAAAACAACGGTACCGAAAAGTACCATTTTTCAAAAAGCCGTGTTAGCGTTGGTATCAAATAGTACCAAAAAATTGATTCAAGGAGCTCCGCTGTGACCACTCCCACCATCCCCACACGCCATGGCGCCAATCTCGACAAAGCCCAGCGCATTACCCGACCCTTTTTGCGCTTTATCAAAGCGCGCGAACACGCCTATCCAACCGCCCATCAATGGCAGAAACTCGGCCACCACTTGTTGCAAGGCGACCCATCAGCCGATGCACTGGCTCTGTGGATTCAAAGCAAAGACAGCGGGACACGCTACAAAACCTTTGAGCAAGTACTTTTGGATCCCAGCCCATCGCTCGATGAATTGCCCCAGCCACTGCAGGATTTTTTTAAAAGCGTCAGCATCCGGCCCCGCTGGGTAGACTGGCAACGCGTGGAGCGAGGCATTGAGGCCAGCGCCCTATCGGGCCGAACCGGTATGCGCGTGCTGCGCGATTTGGGGTTGATGTCGGGCTACCAAGCCAGCGGCATCAATAAAACGCTCATAATGACAGGCGCACTGGAGCGCGGCGCCTCGCGCCGCGTGGCGGAAACCACCAAGTGGTGGATGGACTGTACAACACCGGGCGCATTGAATCCCGGCCAAAAAGGCCACAACACCACCCTGCGCGTTCGTCTCATTCACGCCATGGTTCGCCAACAACTGCAAAAGCGCCCAGATTGGGACACCAAAGCTTGGGGGCTACCGATCAATCAGCTCGATATGCAAGCCACTTATTTGGCCTTCTCTGTTCTGTTTCTGTTCGGTCAGAAAATACTCGGCACACAGCTCACTCAGCAGGAGTCTGAAGACATCATGCACCTGTGGCGTTACATCGGCTGGCTGATGGGCGTAGACGAATCTCTATTGTGCGAAAGCGAGCAAAGCGGTCGCATCGCCCTCTATCAAAACCTACTCAGTCAGGCCACCGCCGACGAAAGCAGCAAGCAACTCGGCCGCGCCCTAATGGATGAACCCCTGCACCACTACTATTCCAAGTACCCTAGGATCACCGGCCACTGGAACAAACAAGTCCACCTCAGCATTGTGCGAATATTTGTGGGTAGACAAGGCATGGCCGATCTGGGCCTACCGACTTGGGTGCTCCCTTGGTACCCAATTCTGTTCGCGCCCCTCAACGCCGCCTGGTGCCTACTCAACCGCTGCCTGCCAGGCGGCAAGACGCGGCTACAGCAGGCGGGACGGAAAGTACAACAAAAACAACTGGAAACAATGTTTGGTGAGGACAGTCCGACGATCAAGAAAGAAAAATTGGCAGCAGAGTAAGTATTACTGATGAGTCAAGAACTCAAAGATCCGACGAGTATCATCATCACTAAGAGATTTCTCAAAGTATTGGATATACCCGCTTAATCTATGGAGCGGCAAAATTTTAACGTACTGGAATTCTTCTTTAGGCATATGATTCGTCATGACGATCAAATTTCGAATAGGGATTTTTTTGTCACCCCAGTGATGTTTGTCCAATCCAATTTGATCAATGACTTGTTCATTCAAATGAACAAAAAGTGCATAGCTGGCTCTTAGAACTTGTTCAACTGGGGACCTTAAATCATGGTTTTCGACAGATCGCCTACTCCAGTTTTTAGTCTCCACAACATACAACCCTGAGGGGCTAATCAAAAGGTGGTCAATCTGAATACTAAAAATACGGGCGCCATTTTTTCTATTGTAAATTGGCGGGCTGAAGCTAACTGAAAAATCATTAATTAAATAATAATTATCTGGCAAGGTTTTCAGTGTATTAACAACAGAGTTTTCTCCTATTGCACCGGCAATCAGCGGGTAAAGACTGTCAATTAAATCTTTGGTTTTTCCGAGGACTTCAGAAGCTGAGTTTATTCTTTCTTTAATGATCGATTCTTTATTTTTACTAAAATCATCAAATTTATCGAAAGCGAGCTCTACTTGAGCCCCTGATCTTTTCACTCTTTTTTCAACAGTCTTATGAAAGCCCTCTTTTAGAGCGCTAACTCTCTTTTCCAGGTATAGTTTTTTGGGGTAAAGGAATATTTTTTTAAAGGTCCGGCCCATCAAGGCCAATTTTAGTTCGTTTAGGGCATCTTCTTTTTGGTTGATTTCACGGGTCAAAGAAGCGGACTCTTTGGCCCTTTTCTCCTCATGTATCTCTTTTTTCCTGGACAGAGTCTCGGAAAGACTTTTTAACTCTTCCTTATACCGCTGAACGACAAGCCCCTCTACATCAGACAGTTCATTGTTATAGTTTTTCTGAAATGTCTTAATATCAGCAATGGATTTAAAGCGTGACACATTGTTGGCTGAAAGCTCCTCCTTGATCTTTCTCAATGTCTCAATTTGCCCGTATACAACAGTCATTTTTAAAGTTTTTCTTCTAACTCAAAAATCATGACAGTCCGCATCCGAACAAACTCTTCCCATGATCAATTCTGCCGGTAGCGTGGCACACCGTAGGGCCCGGAGAGCGCGGCGCGGCCGCCGTCCATGTAGTGATTCAGGCTCATGGTGCGCCCGCCTTCCAAAATCGCCACCAGCACCCGGGCTTCATGGGTGACACCGTTCATGTCCTTGATCCGGCGCGTCATGGGCTGGCCTGACTTGGTCAGCATCGGCGCCCATTCAATGGCCACATATTGCTCCGTCCAGCCGCTGTCCATCGCCGAGCCGGACAGACCGTGGGTACAGTTTTCACAGGGCATGTGTTCCAGCCGGGCCGTTCCATCGCTGTTCAGGCGATACCGGAAATCTGCGGCGGCGGGGTCCCGGTGCTCATTGGCGTACAGGCCCGCATACTCTGCACGGGCACCCTTATCCACCGGCAGCGCCCGGTCGACACCTTCGTGGGAGGTATAACGCAGAAAGTCGGGGTCCGCTGAGGCACTCGCTGCGCCAGTTGAGGCAGTACGGTTTTGCTGAACCTGGACGCTCCCCTGGCCACTGCCACCGTCAGTCGAATAAGTCCCGGAAGAATCCGGGGTTTCCGATGCGGCTGCCAACTCTCTGGCCGCACGCCTCGTCGATTCTCTCGATGCCGGCACAATCGCCGACTGCACCGCATTGTAGGTATCGGTGCTGAGTTCACCGCGCTCAATGTCCCGGGCCGCTCTGACGCCAAGATCGACCGCAGAGCTTTCCGAGAACCCGGCACTCCCGGCAGCGGCGGTCGCTGCAAGGCCACCGAGAATCGCGGCCGCCCCGGCACCCGAGCTCGCGGTTTTCTGCCGCATGCCACAGGCCGACAAGGGCGCCTTTTCCCCGTACTGATAACAATACCGGGCACCGGGCACCTTGCCGCCCGGCCCGCTGAGAATCCTGTGAGGGTGGACGATCATCTTTCCATGAGGCTTCCCGTTGAGGCTCCAGGATTCCGTGACAACCACTGAACCGTAGTAACTGACATGGTAATTCTGCTCTGTGCGTGTCGGCTGACTCACGCTTGTAGAGAACATATCGAGGCCCGTTGCACTCCCGGATGCGCCCTCCAACGGGAGATCAATATGAACGCTGTAATCGCCCTGAACGAGGCTGTAAGAATATCGGTCATCAGACCGGGCAAGCCGAAGCTGTCGGACTTGGCCATTATGAACGGTCACGACTTCCTTCGCTTTGACCGTCGACGGGCTGCGGGCCATGATCTTTTCGCCTGTGGTGATATCCACCGAAGGGTATTCAGTGACATAACGAAAAATCGATTCGGCCGTGTAGGGGCGTGCAGGCGATTCCGAGGCATCACAGTCGCCCTGGGTAATCACCGTATCCACTTCCTGAAGCGTCTGCCTCGCACCGCCCTGATCTTCCCCGCTCTCCTTGAACTTTTCCGGACTCATGCCATTGGGAGCGGCAATCTCCCACAGCCGTGATGACGGTGGGCGGCAGCCTTCCGGAAGCCCTGAGCGGCTCTCGATATAGCGGGAAAACGCGGGATGGTGGCGATTCAGTATTTCCGACTGGAAAGACGCCAGTGTCGGGTTCTTCAGCTTTGGGTGCTCCCTCAATTCCGGGATCGGCTTGCCCATTCCGGCGCAACCACCGAGAGTGGTGATGGCCAAACCCATCAATAACAGCTTGTTTTTATTCAAAACCCGGTGTCCTTCGCCAAGAGGGGGCGGCTTTCTTTGAATAACAAAGCTAAACCGCCAGGGTCTGACTTTCAAGCGACTCGTATCACACGGGCGCCAGAACGCCTGCATCGTCGGCACCCGGGCAAGTACCAGGGGCGCATAAATGCTACCCTTGGGCCTATGTCAGAAGATCCTCTAAAAGCGCTTTCCGAAATCGCCAGCGATGCCCACGCTCGCATTCAGGAAAAACACGAACACATCAACCCAGTGGTCGGTGTGCGCCGCGGCATGCGAGACGCGGGTATTCCTGCGGATGTCATGACGATTGACTGCTTGGTCACTCGAAAACGCATTAACCTGATACTGCACGACGGACAACCGGGCGTGCTGCTGTATCAATACATTACGTTGAAAGAGGAAGCGGGCGACGACTTCGAGAGCATTGCGTTCTCAGAGATGGATGCCCAGACATTGGTTCAGTGGATGGAAGACTATTTTCGCTGAGGGCTGAACGAAAGCCCTCAGCGATCCATCACTAGTATTATTTACTGGCAAATTGATTGCTGTTTGGTGCAAGCTTATGGCCGTACGGGGCTAATAACCTCTGTAGCGGTTGAGCCACCATTAGTTTGGTTACTTCCGGTACCAGTAAGCGCATCTAGAGCAGCATTTAGGTTCTGCCGTGTAAACGGAGTGGAGCTCGGCGTACTAGAAGGCACATTACTAAGGCCTTGTGCTAAATCATTGCCGCTATTGAGCGTCGTAACATCGAGGCCAAAGTTTTCAATAAGCAAATCCACATAGGCCTGAGAGTCCGCGCTCTCGCGCTCAGATGCACTTAAACCGTCCTCCATGCCCAGCGCTTGAACTAATATGCGGGCGATATCGCCAGAGTCCGCAGGCGCGGATGCATCCCATCCACCTTTTGGCGAAATGCCTCTCTGAGCAAGTAGCTGCATTGCCGTTGCCTCAGTAAGAGAAGCTTCTACCGTAAGACCTAAACGGCTAGCAATTATCACCGCAGTTTGGCCCTGAGTCAGCCCTGCGTTCTCGCTGGGCGAATTCGTTCCTTCTTGAGCTTGAGCGCCAGACACAAGCGCCGATAAAAAAACAAAGGCAAGCAGCATAAAGCTTTTGGGGGCTTTTATAGCATTCATAGAAAGACCTTTTTTAAAATTGTTGAAGTGCAAACATGAGAGCAATACAAGCCCACAGGCTTGAAATTATGAGATAGACAGATTTTTTGCGCAATAAAAATTGGAAAACCCAATATGCTGTTATATCAGCGCGCCTAAATCGCGGTTTAGATATCTCATCCGGCATCAGAGATGCCGTATCCTTCATTATTGCGTAGGTGTGTCAATTGAAGAGTGGAGTCCTCTCCCGAAATGGGAGAGGGGAACTTTGGTTGGTTTCGGGTAGCTGCGTTGCGACTTTCAGAATAACGCCCACCGTCATCGCGAGGAGGCTCTAGCCGACGCGGCGATCTACGGAGCGGCTCCTGCAGATTGCTTCGCTACGCTCGCAATGACGACAAAGGCAGGATGACGGGCCGTTATTTGGGGGTGCGAGCGATGACGCTGGCTCGGCGGGGGGCGGGGTGGCCTTCAATGGTTTTGCTGTGATCGTTAGGGTCGAGGAAGTTTTCCAGCGATTGAAAGGTCATCCACTCGGTGGCGCGCTGTTCTTCGATGGTGGTGTCGCTGACATCCACGGTTTCAATCTCGGTAAAGCCGACACGTTTGAGCCAGTGCTCCAGCGCTGCCACCGAGGGCAAGCACCAGACGTTGCGCATCTGCGCGTAGCGATCCTCGGGAACGAGAACGGTGTGCTGATCGCCCTCCACGACCAGCGTTTCCAGCAGCAGTTGTCCGCCGGGGCGGAGTTTGCGCTTGAGTTCGATCAAATGGTCGAAGGGTGAGCGGCGATGGTAGAGCACGCCCATGGAGAGCACGGTGTCGAACAGCGGCAAATCCAGCGGCAGCTGCTCTAGCCCCAAAGGCAAAATATGAAAATCGGGGTGTTGCGGCACAAATCGGCGTAGGGCGGCGTAGTGAATGAGAAAACGCGGGCTAGGGTCGACACCCAGTACCCATTGGGCGCCCGCGCCGAGCATGCGCAAGGCGTAGTAGCCATTGCCACAACCCACATCCAGTACGCGCTTGTTGTGCAAATCTAAATGCGGTTCAACCCGCGCCCACTTCCAGTTGGAGCGCCACTCGCTGTCGAGATCGATGCCGAATATTTCGAAGGGGCCTTTGCGCCAGGGTTTTATATTGAGTAGACCTTGGCGAATGGCGGCTCGCTGTTCATCGCTAACATCATCCGCGCGACCAATGCGCACCGCTTCGGCACTAAAATCGCAATCGCTAGCCACAACCTGAGGCATGGCGTGAACACTTTGCCACCACTGGGGCAAGTCGCCCCAGCGCTGGGGCTGACACGCGCGATGCGTAAACTCGGGCAACCCGCTTAGCCAAGGCTCTAGCCACTTGTCTTCCACACTGTTTCTGAGCAGTGCATCGAGTTTTTCAAAATCGACGAGACCGGCGAGTGAGGGTTCATCTACGCCCTTAGCCACGCGCGGACTCCGCGGATTTCACTGCGACGATGGAGGCAAAATTCAGGCATTGAAACCACACGTCAACAGAACCAAAACCAGCCTGCTTCATACGCTGGCGATGGGTGCTGAGGCTTTCGGGAATCAACACTTTATCGAGTGCACTGCGCTTGCCCGCAATTTCCATATCGCTGTAGCCCTGCGCCTTTTTAAAACCGTGGTGCAAGTCGATGTAGAGCTCGTCTAAGTGGGGGTCTTCAAAACGCAGCTTTTCCGACAGCACCAAAATACCACCGGGAACAAGGCCATCGTAAATGCGCTGAATCACCGCAGCGCGCTGTTCGGGGGGTAAAAACTGCAAGGTGAAATTGAGCACCACCATGGAGGCGTTTTCGATGGCGGTCTCGGCGACGTCGCCGAGCAATACGGCCACGGGCACTTCGGCGTCGTCTTCCAATACCGCCGCTTTGCACTGCTCGACCATGGCGGGCGAGTTGTCCACCGCGACAATGGCGACATCGCTGTGTTCAATGTGGTGGCGCATCGCGAAACTCGACGCCCCCAGTGAACAACCGAGGTCGTAACAGCGCGTGCCCGCTTGTACATAGCGCGCCGCCAGCATACCGATCATCTTAATAATGGTAGGGTAGCCAGGCACCGAGCGTTTAATCATATCGGGAAACACCTCGACGACTTTCTCGTCAAAGGTGAAATCGACAATCTCATCGCCGTTTTGATAAAGCGTATCTTTCATGGGGCGTAGTGTATCGGATTTGGGTGGTTGGCCACAGAGGCGCGGTGGGGGCGAGTCATTGACACCGAAGGCGCCACCGTCATCCTGAACTTGATTCTGGATCTCCCAAACCCTGCCACTGTTATGAAGATTCCAAATCAAGTTTGGAATGACGGGGCTGGCTATAAAGGTTCCGAATCAAATTTGGAATGACGGGGCTGACTATGAAGATTCCGAGTCAAATTTGGAATGACGGCTAAATTGTCGCTGCAAGACATAGGCGAAGCCTCCGCTCCTGCTCACACCCCTTACCTATAATCCCTGCGGGTAAAGCCATCTGCTCATCGAACTCACCAACAGATTGCCGCGTCGGCTGCGCGTCCTCGCAATGACCGTTATTCCTCCCTCCTCAGAAATACTCGTCATTCCCGCGCAGGCGGGAATCTAGCGTCTTTGAGTGAGTGGGGCAGTAAAACCACTAGGCTCCCGCCTGCGCGGTAGCGACGGTGGAGGTGTGGGAGCGACGGAGTGACGGACAGGATGACCGTGAGGGCGCAGCATAAAGGTGCCTTTATGCCCTTGGGTGCTCGGCCCGAGGGCGGGCCTCTTACAACAAAACGCACGCCTACAACCCGAAAGCAGCCCTGTGGGAGGGTCGCCGTCGGCCCGACCTAGTAGCTGTCCACATTCATTAACTAGCTACAGGAAACTATCGCCGGGCACGCGGATGTGGCCTTCCATCAAAACCCGCGCACTGCGGCTCATGCTGGCCTTTACGGCCTGCCACTGACCATCGACTGATTTGGCTTCCGCGCCGACGCGCAATGTGCCCGACGGGTGGCCAAAACGCACATCGGTTCGCTCGCCACCGCCAGCGGCCTCGCTCACTAAAGTGCCGGGCACAGCAGCGGCAATGGCAATCGCCACAGCGGCCGTGCCCATCATGGCGTGGTGTAGCTTACCCATCGACATGGCGCGCACCAGTAGGTCGATATCGTCGGCCGACACCGCTTTCCCGCTGGATGCCGTATAGGCGGTGGGCTTGGCTACCCAAGCCACCTTAGGCGTATGCTGGCGATCGGCGGCCTCGCTGACATCTTCAATCAATCCCATTTTAAGGGCGCCATAGGCGCGAATGGTTTCCAGCTTTTCTAGGGCTTGGGGGTCGTTATTGATGTCGTCTTGTAGCTCGGTGCCCGTGTAGCCGATGTCTTCGGCATTAACGAATACCGTGGGAATGCCCGCGTTGATCATCGTCGCGTTTAGCGTGCCCACGCCGGGCACTTCTAAATCGTCGACCAACTGCCCCGTGGGAAACATCGAGCCCTTGGCATCGGCGGGGTCCATAAAATCGACTTGTACTTCGGCGGCGGGAAAGGTCACGCCATCGAGTTCAAAGTCGCCCGTTTCCTGCACTTCACCGCGCGTTATTGGCACGTGAGCGACAATGGTTTTTTGGATATTGACCTGCCAGATGCGAATTTCTGCGATGCCGTCTTCGGGAATGCGATCGGCATCGACCAACCCGTTTGAAATCGCGAACGATCCCACGGCAGCGGTTAAATTGCCGCAGTTACCACTCCAGTCAATAAAGGGTTTGTCGATAGACACCTGCCCAAACAAGTAATCCACATCGTGGTCGGCCTGTTCACTTTTTGACAGAATCACTGTTTTACTGGTGCTAGAAGTCGCTCCGCCCATGCCATCGGTGTGCTTGCCATAGGGGTCGGGGCTGCCAATGACTCGCAGCAGCAGTTTGTCTCGGCTTTCACCGGGCTGCTGCGCCGCCTCGGGCAAATCGTCTAGACGAAAAAAAACGCCCTTGCTCGTGCCGCCGCGCATGTACGTGGCGGGAATTTTAATCTGTGGTGCGTGGCTCATGCTATTTTCCTATGGCTTGTTGCCGCTGAATATCGTGTTGCTTTGATCACCCTCTCCCCCAACCCCTCTCCCGTAAAGGGAGAGGGGAGCTATGGATTCCGCCCTGTGCAGGAAGTCGTCTTTTTCATCTTAACTAGCCCCTCTCCCCTCGCGGGAGAGGGGTTGGGGAGAGGGGGGGGTTCTGAAGTTACGGCTTTTAACACAACTTCCAATACCCCTTGGGTATTCTCAAATACCTCATTGTTCCAAAAGCGCAATACTCGAAAGCCTTGCTTCCGTAACCAAGCATCGCGCCGTTGATCTTTTTTACTGCCTAAATGCTGCGAGCCATCTAATTCGATAATGACTCTCGTGCCCAAATGCATAAAATCGACAATGTATGGCCCAATCGGTTGTTGGCGGCGGAACTTACTGCCATTGAGCCGATGTGCCCTAAGATGCCGCCATAATTTTCGCTCGGCATCCGTCATGTTTTTTCGCAATGATTTTGCGAAGCTTATGCGGTCATCCATTACCTGCTCCTATTTCTAGTCAGCTAGCTGATTGAATACTCTCTCCAGTTGATTGGGCACCCTCTCCCCCAACCCCTCTCCCGTAAAGGGAGAGGGGGCTATTGATGCCGTCCTGTGCAAAAAGTCGTCTTTTTCACCTTAACTCGCCCCTCGCTACGCGCCCCCGCCTCGCGGGAGAGGGGCTATGCCGCCGACTCCATAAACTCTTTGGCGAATTTTTGCAGAATGCCGCCATTGGCGTAGACGGAGACTTCCTCGGCGGTGTCGAGACGGCAGATCACGGGGACGCGTTCGACTTCGCCATTTTGGCGCGTGACAATCAGCGTGAGCGAAGCGCCGGGGGCGGGTTCGCCTTCTACATCGTAGATTTCTGTGCCGTCGAGCGCCAAAGTGTTGCGCGTTGTGCCCTCTTCAAACTGCAACGGCATTACGCCCATACCAATCAAATTGGTACGGTGGATGCGCTCAAAGCCTTCGGCAACGATAGCTTCGACACCCGCCAGTGCCACGCCTTTGGCCGCCCAATCGCGAGAGGAGCCCTGACCGTAGTCGGCGCCGGCAATAATAATCAGCGGCTGCTTGCGCTCCATGTAGGTTTCAATCGCCTCCCACATGCGCATCTGCTCGCCCTCGGGTTCCACGCGAGCCAATGAGCCTTGCACCACATTGCCATCGGCGTCTTTGACCATCTCGTTGAACAACTTGGGGTTGGCCAAAGTCGCGCGTTGGGCCGTTAGGTGGTCGCCGCGGTGCGTGGCGTAGGAGTTGAAGTCCTCTTCGGGCAAGCCCATTTTGTCGAGATAGGCGCCTGCGGCACTGTCTAGCAAAATCGCGTTAGACGGCGACAAGTGGTCGGTCGTGATGTTGTCGGGCAGTATTGCCAACGGCCGCATGCCCGTTAGCTCGCGCTGCTTGGCCATGTTGCCTTCCCAGTAGGGAGGGCGGCGGATATAAGTCGACATGGGACGCCAGTCGTAGAGTGGACTCTTAGCCGCAATCGCCTTTTTAAGGTCGAACATGGGGTCGTAGACTTCGCGGAACTGCTCTGGCTTGACCGAGGCCTTAACGATCTCATCGATCTCTTCATCACTGGGCCAGATATCTTTGAGAGTAATCGGCTCGCCGTTCTCATCGTGCCCGAGCACATCCTTTTCGATATCAAAGCGAATCGTACCCGCAATGGCGTAGGCAACGACCAGCGGCGGCGAAGCCAAAAACGCCTGTTTGGCGTAGGGATGGATGCGACCGTCAAAGTTGCGGTTGCCAGAGAGCACAGCTGTGGCGTAGAGATCGCGGTCGATCACCTCTTTTTGAATCTCGGGATCCAGTGCACCCGACATGCCGTTGCAGGTGGTGCAGGCAAAGGCGACCACATCAAAGCCGAGCGTTTGAAGCTCGGGCAACAGCCCTGCTTCTTCGAGGTACATTTTGACCGTTTTGGAGCCAGGCGCGAGCGAGGATTTAACCCAGGGCTTGCGAATGAGGCCTAGCTTATTGGCGTTGCGTGCGATCAGGCCCGCCGCAATCATATTGCGCGGGTTGCTGGTGTTGGTGCAGCTGGTGATCGCCGCGATAATCACGGCGCCATCGGGCATTTCTCCCGGCGTTTCCTCCCAAGTCTTGGCGACACCGCGGTCTTGCAAGTCCGATACAGGCAGCAGCGCGTGAGGGTTGGAGGGGCCCGCAAGATTGCGCCCCACTTGCGACAAATCAAAGTGCAGTACGCGCTCGTATTCGGCGCTTTCTAAGTCAGAAGCCCACAGGCCGCTCTCTTTGGCAAAGCGCTCCACTAAGGCCACTTGCTCGTCGTCGCGCCCCGTCAGCTTGAGATAGTCCAGCGTTTGGTCGTCGATAAAGAACATGCCCGCTGTAGCACCGTACTCGGGCGTCATATTGGCAATCGTGGCGCGGTCGCCCACTGATAGGCTGTTGGCACCCTCGCCGAAAAACTCCAAATAGGCTCCCACCACGCGCTCTTGGCGGAGGAACTCGGTGAGCGCCAAGACTAAATCCGTGCCAGTAATGCCCGGCTTGAGCTGTCCGCTCAGCTCCACGCCGACAATATCGGGCAAGCGCATCATTGAGGGGTTGCCCAACATGACGTTCTCGGCCTCGAGGCCACCGACGCCGACGGAAATCACCCCCAGTGCATCGACCATGGGCGTGTGGCTGTCGGTGCCGACGCAAGTATCGGGAAAGGCCACGCCCTCGCGCACCTGTACCACAGGCGACATCTTCTCCAAGTTAATTTGGTGCATGATGCCGTTGCCGGGAGGGATCACATCGACATTATCAAAGGCCGTTTTAGTCCAGTTAATAAAGTGAAAGCGATCTTCATTGCGACGCTCTTCCACCGCGCGGTTTTTCTCAAAGGCATTTTCTTCAAAGCCCGGGTGTTCGACCGCCAGCGAGTGATCGACAATCAACTGCGTGGGAACCACGGGATTAACCTTGGAGGGGTCGCCGCCCTTTTCGGCAATAGCGTCGCGCAGGCCGGCCAAATCCACCAGTGCCGTCTGCCCCAAAATGTCGTGGCAGACGACGCGGGCGGGATACCAGGGAAAGTCCAAATCGCGTTTGCGCTCGATCAGTTGCTTCAGCGAGTCGCTTAGTGCAGCCGGATCGCAGCGGCGCACTAGCTGCTCGGCGAGAATGCGCGAGGTGTAGGGTAGCTTTTCGTAGGCGCCCGCCTCGATGTCATTGACTGCGGCGCGCGTATCGAAGTACTCCAAGTCGGTCCCGGCGAGGGACTTTTTATAATCTGTATTCATGCCTGTGGCTCTTGTGTTGTGTGGTGTTATTTCTCTCTTCCCGCCCCCTCCACCCAGTGTCTATGAATGGAGAGGCGTCGCTGCGGGAAGCGATAAAAAGGCGATCCGGCGTTTTATCGCTCGCCAATGGGTGTAACAGAGCGCAATTCTTCGCCCGTGTACTCGGCACTGGGGCGAATAATGCGGTTGTCAGCGCGCTGTTCCATCACGTGTCCCGCCCAGCCCGTTAGACGGCTCATCACAAAGATGGGCGTAAACAACTTAGTGGGAATGCCCATAAAGTGATAAGCCGACGCGTGGAAGAAATCGGCGTTGCAGAACAGCTTTTTCTCGCGCCACATGACGTCTTCACAGCGAACAGAGACGGGGTACAGCACCGTGTCCCCCACATCGGCGGCGAGTTTTTCCGACCAGCCTTTAATGATTTCGTTGCGCGGGTCCGATTCGCGGTAAATGGCGTGGCCAAAGCCCATGATTTTTTCTTTGCGCTCTAGCATGCCCATCATTTCCTGCTCGGCGTGATCGGCGTCGGTAAATTTCTCGATCATTTCCATTGCCGCCTCGTTGGCGCCACCGTGAAGCGGGCCACGCAATGAGCCAATCGCCCCGGTGATGCAGGAGTAAATATCCGACAACGTCGAGGCACACACGCGAGCGGTAAATGTCGATGCGTTGAATTCGTGCTCGGCGTAGAGAATCAAAGAGACATTCATCACATCTTCATGCAACGCTTTGGGTGCCTCGCCGTTGAGCATGTGCAAGAACTGTCCACCGATGGTGTCGTCGTCGGTTTCCGTTTCGATGCGCACGCCGTCGTGGCTAAAGCGATACCAGTAACAAATAATGCCGGGGAATGTGGCCAACATGCGGTCGATTTTTTCTTCTTGGTCGGGGAATTGGCCGACAACACTGTTGTCTTCGCCTTCCAAATTACCCAACACCGAGCACCCCGTGCGCATCACATCCATCGGGTGAGCATCGGCGGGAATGCGTTCGAGCACTTCTTTCAGTGCTTGAGGCAAACCGCGCAGACCTTTCAATTTGGTTTTATAGGCGTCCAGCTCCGTTTGGTTAGGCAACTTGCCCTTGAGAATCAAATGGGCGACTTCTTCAAAAATACAATGGTTCGCCAAGTCCTTTACATCGTAGCCGCGGTACGTCAGCCCCGATCCCGATACGCCAACCGTCGACAGTGCCGTTTTGCCCGCCACCTGGCCACGCAGGCCCGCTGTGTTTTGTGGATTTGCCATGGTATTCAACCTCTTTATCTAACGAAAACTAACGACAGCGCTTAGCTGCCAAACACTAAAAAGACCTGTGATAAGCCCGCCATAAAGCCCAGTGCCGCACCCACGGCAATCAGTATCCACTCGTCCTCTTGGAAGGCGGGGCGCAAGACATCCTGAAACTCCTCAGGACTGAGCTGGCAGAAGCGATCCGTCAAGAGGGCCTCCACCTGATTGGCGCGATACTCCATAAACTGGGGATCGGAAAATGGCTCGTGGGCGTGGCGCAAAATGGTCGCTGACATCGAACCCGCCAACTTGTCGAATGCATCGGGGCCGAGAAACTGCTCAACCATCTCTGGTGGTACGCTATCGTCCTGCAATTGGTATTGGCGCACGCGCTCGTCGACAATATGGCGCACCCCTTCGGCTTTAGAGCCCGTCAGTATCGACCCCATAATGCGGTGGGTATTCAACAACTCGTGGGCAAGAATATGGCTATAGCGCTTGGCCACTTCTTTTTGACGGCGCAAAAACATGCCCTGAATTTGCCACGGCCCTACTTTAATAGGGTGCAGCGGCCGAAAAATAATATTGAGCGCTAGCCAGTTGGTGGCGAAACCCACCATCAAGCCAAACAGAGGCCACAGCCAAATAAGCGGAGCAAAGTACCAAACCAGTAGCTGCACCACGCCAAATAGGCCGCCAAACAACAGGCCACTCTGCACAATAAAGCGCAGTTCCTTGCGCCCCGCTTCGAGAAACATGCGGTTGAGGATACTGGGGTTCGACTCCAGCGACTCTACCGCCATCTCTTCGAGGTCAAAAATCTCATCGAGCTTGTCCAAGCCCTCAAAAATCAACTCTTCCAGCACATAGGGCAGGCGTTGACGCACGGTGCTATAGATATGCTGTTTAATCGGATCGGGCAGTGCATCCCACTGCTCTTGATAGTGCTCGCAGATCACTTCATCGACAAACCCTTCTAGTCGAGGGTCGACATACTCAACGAGGTGGTCAATGACTTGATCGGGGCCGAGGCGGTCGATTAAATCGCCAATATTGCCAATGCGGCTGAGCGTTTTTTCCACGGAGATGCGAGCCATTTTGCCCGCTTTACTGGGAATAATACCCTGCCACCCCAGCCAAGGCTTGATGCCCACAAACTCTAGCGGCCAAAAAGTCAGCTGAATCGCCACCCAATTTGTCACCCAGCCAAGCACAGCGGCCCCCACGGGAATACTGACAAAGCGCCAGAATTCTAGGTTATAGAGGGTTTGTTCCAGCAAGAGTGATCTCCGAGAAATAGAGCGGGCACTAGATTACACCAGCGCTGAGCCATTTCCCAAATGCTGAACGGGGTTTTAAGTGTCGATTTTAAACGGCTACATTGTTGAAAGACGCCACACTGACACACATGGCGAGTAAAAGGTGCTTCACTGCTTTTTTTAGTTGTTTTACTCCAATTTTAGCTGCCATGATCACGCCATGACAGAAAAGCGATCAACCGTTATTACTATGGATCAGACTCTCAATATTAAAGAACGCCTCATTCTCGCTGCACTGGAATTATTTGCCGAGCAAGGGATTCACGGCGTTTCCATGCGAAATATCAACGTGCTAGCAGGAACGAAAAACTCCGGTGCCGCTCACTATCACTTTGGCAACAAACTCGGTTTGCTAGAGGCGCTGCTCGCCTATCTCAACACAGAAATCGGCATGCTTCGGGAAGCCCGCTTTGAAGCCTTGAAGTCACTAGATCGAACAGAGTTAAAGCCCCGCCAAGTACTGGAGAGCTTCTACGCGCCCTATGTTGAACTCTACCAACAGCGCTCTTTTGGCCCCAAGGCCATCAAGTTCTATGCACGCCTAGCCGTTGAAGGCGACCCCAAGATTCAAGAGCTCATCAATCAATACCACAGTCGGACCTTCCAGACGCTAGACGAATATATGGCTTGGGCTCTGCCCGATGTAAACCGCACTTGGATGCGCCGCCAGCTCTTGTTCAGCTGGATCAGCGCCATTCACGGCTTGGCCGATCTCGAATACATGCACAACACCTTTTTTGGCGACCTCAGCACGGATTCGATGGATGAGCTGATGGATCAATTTCTCGATTTCATCTCGGCGGGCATGTTGGGACTTCAGCAGGAGTCCACCAATAAAGGCAAAGACAGCGGTAGCGCCATTGCCTAATGGATCACCGAGCCCCATAAAAAAGCCCCGCACCAGCGGGGCTTTTTACGAATACCAACTAAGGCTTTTCAGTTAGCTTTCTTTCGTCACAGGCAACAGTGTGATCTCTACTCGACGGTTTTGCTCGCGACCAGACTCGGTGCTGTTGTCGGCGATGGGGCGCGCTTCGCCAAAACCGATCACCTCAAAGCGCTCATTCAACACGCCTTTTGACTTCAAGTAAGAAGCGACTGAGCTGGCGCGCTTTTCGGACAACACTTGGTTGTAGCTATCGGAACCCGTGCTATCCGTGTGACCGGATACGGCAACGATGGTTTTATCGAATTCTTCCAACACAATGGCCACTGAATCCAAAACGTTGTAGAAGCTAGAGCTGACATCTGAGCTGTCCGTTTGGAAGGTAATGTTACCGGGCATAATCAGGTTAATGTTGTCGCCATCGCGCTCGACACTAACCCCCGAGTCGCGCAATTTTTCGCGCAGCTTCGCCTCTTGGCGATCCATGTAGTAGCCAACGCCACCACCAATGAGAGCACCGCCACCCGCAGCTTCTAAAATTCGCTCTTGGCGCTTGTCACTGTCGGCATCCTTGTTGTCGATATATGCCACTACAGCGGCAATACCCGCACCAATGGCTGCACCTTTTGTGGTGTTGTTCACTTTTTTCTCGCCCGTGTAGGCATCAAAGGTTGTACACGCTGATAGTGCAAGAGTGGCGCTAGCAGCCAAAGCAAGTGCGGTTTTTTTCATGGTCGTCCTCTGTTTTCAGTGGGTAAGTAGGGGGATAATGTACCAAAATCGGCAGCGTGTAAAAATAACGCGCGCCTATCACAACACTTTGTAACATCACGAGGTCACACTGTGGATTTACTCGATCGCTTACTCGACAAGGGCTCGCCCTATATTTTCGCACTGATCTACGATATCGACGAGCGCGCGCTCGTTATAGAAATGCTGAAAGACCCCAAGCAAGCGGATCGCCCTTTCCGACGTGCGATTTTCCCCGGTGTTACTGCCTTTCGTGAAGAGAGCTTGCTCGATGAGCCCGACGACGAAAATCTCGACGACTTAGTCGACATCCTGCCGTTAAAAGAAGGTGGCTACATTATCACCACCTTCAAGAAAGCGCTCACTATCCACACTCGGGAAGAACCGATTGTCGAAGCCGCGTAACGGGCGCGGAAACACGGTTACTCAATTAGGAATAGACTCAGAGCGGGCCAATAGGTAATGACCAATACCGTTGCAAATAAAATCACAAAGAAGGGGATGGTAGCGCGGTAGAGCTCCATCACAGGCCGATTAAAACGGAAGCTCGCAATAAATAAATTCATGCCCACGGGCGGCGTAAAGTAGCCCAACTGCATATTGGCCAAGAACAAAATGCCTAAATGCACGGGATGAATCCCATATTGCAGGGCGATGGGCAAAATAATGGGCACCATAATGACGATGGCGGAAAAAATATCCAGCATCATGCCTAGCACCAATAAAAACAGCGTTAGCACCACTAAAAAGGTGTAGGGGTTATCAATAAAGGTTCGAATGGTTTCGAACAATTTTGTCGGCACTTCGGCGGTAATCATGTAGTTGGTCGAGGCCAAAGACACGCCCAGTATCACCATAATGGCGCCAACCAATTTCATGGAATCTCGCATCACTTGAGGGAGTTTTTTAAAACTCACCTCTCGGCGTACCAGCACCGTCACCACCAACACATAGAGCGCGGTTATCGCCGCTGCATCGGACACGGCAAAAAAGCCACCGTAGATTCCACCGAGCACGACAAAAGGCAAAGGGAGCTCCCAAGCCGATTCGCGAATAGCGGCCCAGGCCTCGCGCCCATCGAAGCGTTTTGTTGCCGCGGCCGCCGTACCGCGGGCCTGCCAAATACTGTAAACAGACAGCGCTAGCACCATCAAAAGACCAGGCAATATTCCCGCCAAAAATAAATCATCAATGCTGATGGAGATAGGCAAGGCCAGTTGTTGCGCCACGACGCCGTAGAGAATTAAAGGCAGCGAGGGAGCAAACAGCAGACCTAAGCTCCCCGAAGATGTCATCAAGCCTAGGCCAAAGCGGTCACTGTAACCGCCCTTTTGCATGGCGGGAAACAGTAGCGCGCCCAAGGCCACAATGGTGACGCCCGAGGCGCCGGTAAAAGCGGTAAACAAGGCACAAGCGCACAATGCCACAATCGCCAGCCCGCCGGGCATCCAGCCCATTAAGGCATCGGTAATTCGAACCAGCCGCTGGGGCGCTCGGCTTTCTCCCAACATATAGCCAGCAAACGTAAACAAAGGGATCGCCGATAAAATCGGCATTTCCGCGAGGCGGTAAAACTCGACGACAACCGCCTGTAAATCGATATCAAACTGATAAAAGCCCCACAGCGCGCTAGCGCCGATAATCGCAAACAGAGGAGCACCGTAAAGCGCCAACAACAAGAGCAGAACGCCGACTACAACACCGCTCACGAGGCGTCCCCTTGCTCCATATCCACCCCAGCGGGCCGATAGCCGCGCACGGCAATATAACCCACGGCATGACCTGCAAAACGCAGAGACATCAGCGCAAAGGCAGCGGGCATAATCGACTGTATCCACCAGGCGGGAATCTCGTTAAGAAAGCGATCATCGTAGACAAAAGTGCCCGCGACGAAGCGGTAAGCATGGAACGCCAACACACCACAGACCAACGCGGCAAATGTCGTAGCCACCGCGTGGGCCACGCGGCGAGAGCGACCTTTTAACAGGCGCCCCAGTACATCGACGGCAATGTGCTGATTACTGCGCGTGGCGAGCAATGCGCCAAACAGCGCCAGCCACAACACCAATACTTTAACCACGGGCTGAGCCCAGCTAATTCCGCTATCAAAAAACAGACGCAGGAAAATGTCCGAGGCGGAAAGGCCGATCATAGCCAACAGCAAAATCGCCACGCAGGCTTCTTCCAATCGCTGCAAACCCTGCAATATCGTTTTCATGGTACAGCCGTTTTATTCTGCGTCGCCGCGCAGCTGAGCCAAGCGCTCGCGCACCTTGCTCAATAACGCTTTCGGAAAAACACCCTCACCTTCAAGGCGTTGTAATGTGGCATCGGCCAGCTTTTGCCACTCGGCGCGATTGGCCTCGCTCATGGGGGCAATCTCAATACCATTCGCTTCGAGCGCCTTTAGCGCTTGCTCGTCATTGTTGCGATTGGCTTGATCCAAACGCCCAAATGCCGCCGAAACGGCCTCTTTAACAACGCCTTGATCCGCCGTCGACAAACGCATAAAGGCGCGCTTATCCACGACCATCATACCCATAATAAAGAGCAGCGGCTCATGAGTCATCGCGTTGACACGGGTGTGCCACTGCAGCGCGATAGCACCTGTGGGGTTGATGGCGACGGTATCAATCAAGCCCGTTTGCAAGCCGGTATAAACATCGGAAATGGGAAGTGCCACCGGGGAAATACCCGCACTTTCAAAGGTCTCGCGGCTGATGCGATCGCCCTCGGGCACCCACACCTTGCGCGATTTGATGTCTTCCACACTCTGAACGGCTCGATCCGAGAACATATAGGCGAAGCCGCCTTCTGAAATTCCCAATACTACGAGCCCTTTCTTAGCCAGCTCTTGTTGGATGACGGGGTCGATCAAATCGCGAACCGCGCGCACTTCATCATAGTTACGGAACAAAAAGGGCAAGCTATAGAGGTTGACGCCGCTGTAGTGCTGAGCGAGTGACCCCGAGGACAATGCGCCGCCATTGAGCTGGCCAATACGCATTTTGCGCAGCACACTCTGGTCGCTACCCATGACACCACCGGGATAAAACTTGAGTTTAACGCGCCCTTCTGTGCTCTCTTCCACCGCTTGGCCCGCCGCGCGAAACTCTTTCATCCAGTGCGTACCCTCGGGCACGACGGTGGCAATTTTTAACGTTGCCGCCGAGGCATTAGCCACGCATAACGCGGCGAGAAAACAGCTGGCAATACATTTGTATAAAGTGGACATAGTCATTCTCAGAAGTAGTCGTTAGCACTAGCGAGCAAGGCTTTCGCCTTCTCTTGCGCCAGCGTGTTGCTCAAAGTGAAACCGTCCGCTCGCGGCTCGGCGTTCACGACTTCGTTCAAAAGGCGGTCGTGAAGTTCACGATCAAAAATCAGGCGGGCGTATTTTTCGGCATAGTACACTTTGGCCATTAAATTGTTGCCATCCGACAACAGTAGCGCGCGTTCAAAATGAGCTCGCGCCTGTTCGGGGCGCCCACCCATGGCGGGGGGCAACAGCGTTTCCAGCACCCCCATGTAGAGGTGAGCCATGCCGCCATCAAAGCGTTCATCAATGGCCAGCACACGCTGCATAACGGCTTTGACCTTGGGCAGGCTGGCGACGGCGTTCCAGTCGCCCGAATTGGCCTGCACCCAAGAGGCTTGGGCGGCGGCGTATGTAAAGAGTACAGGGAGGTCGTCTTCGTCATCGACCTCATTCAAGGCTGCCTCAAATTCGCCTAGGCGCGCATCGCGAACGGCACACAGATCCTCAAGCTCTTCGCACAGCGCCGCATTGGCATAGTTGGCGGCGCGCCGGGCCAGTTTGCGGGCACGAACCTCGTCGTCGACGAAAGACCCTGCGTAAGCGCCGTACAGTTTGGCGGCCGGCAGCAAGTAGTCAGTGTCGTCCGAATCGCCCAACACCAAGGTGTCGAGCATGATCAAATAGGCGGGGATGGCGTTCTCGACCAGTATAGGGTCGTCGTGATTGAGCATTGAACGCGACAAATTGTCTGACACGCTCATCAAAGAGCAGCCCGACAGCCACATCACCACAACCAGAAAAAGGGGCGCTTTTATCGCCTGCATAACATCACCACAGTCTTTTAGAGGGCGCATTTTACACGCACTTGAGAGCGCATGATAATCTCACTGTGTCACATTTTTAAAAACGGCGCGGTATGGCTTACAAAATTTCACTCATTGGCGCGACGGGGCTCGTCGGCCAACACTGCCTTGAGCAACTCCTCAACAGCGACTTCGTCGAATCTGTGCAGGTGCTCAGTCGTCGGCCATTGACCGTCGAACACCCCAAATTACAGGTGACAGTGTGCGATTTTGAAGCACTCGAATCAGTGCGCGAAGCGCTGATCTGCGACGCCCTGATCAGTTGCCTGGGAACCACCATCAAGCAGGCGGGCAGCCAAGCGTCGTTTTACCGCGTCGACCACGACTACGTAGTAGAGGCAGCCAATCTAGCTCGGCAACAGGGCTGCCGTCTCGCCACAGTAATCTCTGCGGTGGGCGCCGACCCCAACTCTGGTGTTTTTTACAACCGCACCAAGGGCGAGATGGAGCGTTCGCTCGAGGCATTGGACTTCGCCTCTCTCAATCTCGTTCGCCCCTCTTTACTGCTCGGCGATCGCGGCGAAAAGCGTTTGGCAGAAGACATAGGGAAACCTTTTATGCGAGCCATTGCACCCGCCATGATTGGTCCCTTGCGCAAATATCGTCCCATTGAGGGTCGTCAAGTCGCCCGCGCCATTGTCGCCACACTGGATGCCAATGAAGTGGGATTGCGCTACATTTATCCTAGCGACGAAATTTATCCTAGTAACGAATAAATAAAAAACAGCGTTGTCGGGCGACATGGAACCAAGCATTCTTATTATTGACAACAAAGTCAGCAGCTATGCGTTGCTGCAACATCTGTTGCCGAGGGCAATAGAGCAAACTCACGTCATTCACTACAATCCCGATCGCGCGACTCGAATCAGCAAACAAGAGCTGGAACATATTCGCTTGCTCGTCATTGGCGACGACTTTCTGAATCTCGCACTCTATTCAGAATTGCAGCGGCGTTATCTGCGTTTGCCCACGTTATTTCTGTGCGATGCCGAATCCATTAAAACCACACAAATCACCGCCCAAGCCCTGCCGAATGCCAGCACCTTACTTAGAAACCAGATCAATTTAGTCCATTTGCGCAAGGCCGCTTTTGATCTACTCAATGAAGGCCATCAAGCCAACATCGAGAACGCACCGCCCCCTTCGGCGGAACACGCACCAGAAGCCAGTGACGATGATGTGGATCAAACGCTGTATGTTGGCGCGAATTCGCCATCAGAGAACACGACGCCAGCCCCCTCTGCCAAAGATATTGCCATCGATGGCTACCGCATTGAACGCGAACTCGCCGAGGGCGGCATGGGGCTTATCTACCTCTGTACACGCGAGGAAACGGGTGAAAAAGCCGTCTTAAAAACGGTGTCTCCCAAGGCTGAAAACGCCGTAAAGCTGAGAGCCATCGAGCGTTTCGATTTAGAGTTTGAAGTGATCAGCCGAATCGACAACCCCCATATCGTCAAGCTGTACGACCACGGCCGCGTCAATGGATTGAGCTACACCACGATGGAGTATTTTGACACCGGCGATCTCAAGCAGCACCTCGGCACGGGCATAAGCCAACAGCGCGCACTCCAATATTTGGTGCAAATTGCCAAAGGCCTCGAAGCGATTCACGGTGCTGGCATTATTCACCGCGACCTCAAACCCGCCAACATCATGTTTCGCAGCGATGGTACACTCGCGATTCTCGATTTTGGCATTGCCCACGACATCACGCGGCATCTGCGCCTCACTCAAAGCGGCACTAAACTCGGTACTCCCAGCTACATGAGCCCCGAGCAAGGCAAAGGGGGCTACCGAACCGACGCCCGGTCCGACCTCTACGCGCTGGGAGTGATGCTCTACGAGCTACTGGCGGGAAAGCGCCCCTATCGAGGCAAAGTCGCCAAAGTTATGCAGGATCATCTCCACGCCCCCATTCCACAGTTGCCCAGTCAGTACTGGGAGCTCCAGCCCGTACTGGAGAAACTCATGGCCAAATTTCCGCAAGATCGTTTTGAATCGGCCTACGACCTCTCTCACTATCTGCGCGAGGAGTATCGCTTCGATACGCTTTTGGATTTTGATATCGACGACACGGGCAATTTGATCAGCGGCCAGCACGACCCAAAGGCACACTTCTAGACCAAACACTGTGCCCAGCGGCGGCTGTACCCCTTGGTTGACGCCCTCAAGGCATTGCAGCTTTGGTACTTTTTGCCTACTCTTTCGATCCTTTAAGTCAATTGATTCGGGAGAGCTGCGTGGAAAAAATCTGGCTAAAACACTACCCCAAGGGCGTA
>DS990600.1:192910-204406 GCA_000155715.1 gamma proteobacterium HTCC5015
TTTGGCGCCATGCGCGCAGGACTGACCATCGCCAATGTCAATCCACTCTACACGCCGCGCGAACTTGCCCACCAACTCAACGACGCGGGCGCAAAAACCATTGTCATCGTAGAAAATTTTGCAGCCACGCTAGAAGCGGTGTTGGATCAAGTCGAACTCGACAACATCATCACGACCCAGCTCGCCGACCTGCAAAAGCAACCTTGGCGCACGCTGGTGAACTTCATCCTTAAGCGCGTTAAAAAAATGGTGCCCCCTTTCAATTTGCCCGGCGCCGTTCAATTCAACGACGCCCTTAAAAAAGGGAGCAAGCACACGTTTGAGCGCCAATCGCTATCGGGCGATGACCTCGCCTTTTTGCAATACACCGGCGGCACCACAGGCGTCGCTAAAGGTGCCATGCTGACGCACCGCAATATGGTGGCCAATCTGGAGCAAATGTACGAGTGGATGAAGCCGCGCATCGGTGAAGCCGACCGTGAAATCATCATCAGTCCACTACCCATGTACCACATCTTTTGCATGACGGTGAATGTACTGGCCTTTATGAAGCTGGGCGGCCTCAACGTGCTGATTTCTAACCCTCGCGACATCAATATGTTCGTCCGCATCATGTCGCAATTTAAATTTAGTGCAATCACTTGTGTGAATACGCTGTTTGGTCAACTGGTCAACAACGAGGACTTCCGCAAGAAGTGCGATTTCAGCAACGTCAAAGTCGCTATTGGTGGTGGTATGGCCGTGCAAGAATCAGTAGCGCGTCAGTGGCACGACATTACGGGCGAGCCCATTCTCGAGGGCTTTGGCATGACCGAAACCTCACCGGTGGTATCCACGAGCCCCGTGATCGATATCCCCGTATTCAGTGGCAGTATTGGTATTCCACTGCCATCAACGGAGTGCTCTATTCGCGACGACAACGGCAAGGAATTGCCACTCGGCGAAGCGGGTGAACTCTGTGTGCGCGGCCCCCAAGTCATGAAGGGCTACTGGCAGCGCCCCGAGGCCACAGCCGAAACCATGACAAAAGACGGCTTCTTGCGCACCGGCGATGTTGCCGTGATGGATGAAGATGGCTACATGAAAATCGTCGACCGCAAAAAAGACATGATTTTGGTATCTGGCTTTAATGTCTACCCCAATGAAATCGAAAACGTCTTGACGCTGCACGACGATATTCTCGAAGCAGCGGCTATCGGCGTTCCCGATGAAAAGTCCGGGGAAGTGGTAAAAGTATTTGTCACGTGCAAGGACGGAAAATCGCTGAGCAAAGATGAAGTTATTGCCCACTGCCGCGCCAACCTGACGGGCTACAAGGTCCCCAAACAAGTGGAATTCCACGACGATTTACCCAAATCCCCCGTCGGTAAAATCTTGCGCAAAGAGTTGCGATAAACGCGAAGTGCTGGATTTTGAAAAGGCGCTGTTCTTCAGCGCCTTTTTTAATGGCAAAACGGTTTGTGCCGACCGCGCACTTCAGGCTCAACCGCCAGCCGACACCCAAAACCGCCGTAAAGTTCGGTAAAAGCACTTACCCTGAACCACAAAAACCGATAAATTGCCCTCATGAATGAGAATCCCAATATTGTTTTAGTCGATGACGACGCCGAGCTCACCGAACTGCTGGAGGAATTCCTCGTCGGTGAAGGTTTTAACATTCAGGTCATCAATGATCCTGAACAAGCCCTTGAGCTGAATCTAGAACGGGTGGACGCACTGGTACTCGACATCATGATGCCCAAACTCTCGGGGCTCGATGTACTACAAAGCCTGCGCAGCCACAGCGATACGCCGATCATTATGCTAACGGGTCGCGGCGACGATATTGATCGCATCATCGGTCTCGAGATGGGCGCCGATGACTACATGGGCAAACCGTGTAACCCCCGCGAACTCTCCGCACGCCTGCGCGCGGTACTACGGCGCGCCCAGATGACGGCAGACAGCAGTCAACAAAACGCCGAAACCCTCCAACTGCACGGCATTGAAGTCAACCGCGGGCAACGCGATGCCCGTTTTGAAGGCGAGTCACTGGGTTTGACCAGTGCCGAATTCAGTGTCCTAGAACTTCTAATGCGTTCATCAGGTGAAATTGTCAGCAAGGAAACGCTGACTGAAAAAGTGCTACAGCGCCCCCTGATGCCCTACGATCGCAGCATTGATGTACATGTCAGTCGCGTGCGTCAAAAGTTGTCTAAGTATCTCGGAGACCAGGACATTATCAAAACCGCCCGCGGACGCGGTTATATGATGATTCAAGAAGACTAGGGCCTGTTAACACAAATTTGATGGTCACTGTTGTGACTAAAAAAGCGCCAATCAAGGCGCAAGGAGCGTGGTTTGGTGAATCCAAATGAGCGACGAGCAACGATGAGTGGCGCTTTTTTAGCCACAACCCGAAGGGCTGGAGCTATTTTCCGCCCAGCTGCGTTATCCGTTGTTTGTGTAGACGTAATACACGGCACGCCTTCTGCCTTGCTGGGCAGGAAAATGGCTTCCAGCAGAGATCATAAAATTTGTGTTAACAGGCCCTAAACACCGCGTCATGCGCAGCCTGTTCTGGAAAATTTTCTCATCGGTCTGGCTGGCCAACATTATCATTATGGTGGGCACGACCCACACGATCTTGGTCTTGGCCCAGCGCGATGCTCGCGAAGAGCAAATCATCGCCGAGGCGCGGCAGCTGACGGAACAGATTCTGCAGGAGAACATCAACAACAAACAGCGCTGGACGTTTAATCCCAAGCGTCCGGAATCTCCGTCGCTGCTTCCCCTGACAACGGGCTTGGGCGCTATGCCCTCCCTACACTTCGACAAGCATCTGCAAATTCGTACAGAGAGTGGCGAGCTCGTTTTTGGCCCCAGTGGCGATCTGCGCGAAGAGAGCGCAAAGAGCATTGCCTTTACCTTTACTGCCAAAGGGGGCGACCTCTACCAAGTCGTAACCATTCCCCCCGAAGAGCCCATGTTCATCCTAGAAGACCTCACCAAGCGCATGCAATCGATTAGTATGCTAGTGATTTTTTTCGTCTCGGGCATCGTCAGCTTAATGCTGACTGTCATCATCACGCGCCCCGTGAAGCGGCTCAGCCGCCACACCCGTGAACTGGCACAGGGGCAGCTCAACACTCGCGTCAGTGGCAGCTTGCTGCACCGCGAGGACGAAATTGGCGATTTGGCGCGCGAGTTTAACAATATGGCCGAACAGCTCGGCCTGCTCATCGAATCGCGACAACAGTTGCTGCACGATGTCTCTCACGAGCTGCGCGCACCGCTGGCACGTCTGCAAGCGGCGGCGGCCATCGCCCAAGCCAAGGCGGGCGAGTCGGCTCAAGCACCACTCAATCGCATGGAGCAAGAGTGCGGACGCATCAACGCGCTGATCCAAGAGATTCTCGACTTCGCTCGCCTAGAGAAGCGCCAAGACGACAATCAACCTATAGAACTCATGACGTTTTTAGAGGGCATCGCCAGCGATGTTCGATACGAGTACCCCTCACACCCAGTGCAACTCTTGCCCCCCGTTAAGCCGACGCCCTGGGAGGGCAGCGAAGAGCTGCTGCGCCGCGCCATCGAAAATATTTTGCGCAATGCCTGCAAACATACGCCCGACAACACGCCGATCGATATGGCTCTTAAGACCACCAAAACCAATCACGTCATCACCCTGCGAGATCATGGCCCCGGCGTCGACGAAGCGGATATCGAACACCTTTTTACACCTTTCTATCGAGCGGGCAGTGGCGTGGCAGAGGGATTTGGTTTGGGTTTAAGTATTGCCGCCCGCGCGGTACACCATCACCGTGGAGATATCACGGCCTGTAATGCGCAAGGCGGGGGGCTAGAAGTGACCATTGAGCTGCCGAGAAATCACAAGCTACGCAAGAAATCGACGAAAAAAAGAGCGAACAAATCCAAACACTAGTTAACCCAACTTAACCGCGTTTTTTTGCATACTAATCCTGCACTAACGCGGTGTTGGCTTAACACCTTGTCTGACACGGATTCGTCGTAACACTGCGTTTGTGTCACAAGTCTCATCAGGACTTGTACCGTAGCCCTCTTAAGACCGCGCCTGCGGTCTTTTTTTTGCCTGATTCAAAGAGCTGGAGTGGCCCACTACTCCTCTAATGCGGCTCCGCGCTTTTCAACAAAGTGCAAGGGTTCACGGGGCTGCCCCGTCATTTTGATGTCGCCCTCGACGACAGCCCCTTCGGCAATAGCGACAAAGGCGGCGCTGACATTGCCCGTCACTTTTGCTTGATGGCCCAACTCCAGCTTTTCATGCGCCTGCACATCGCCCTCTACCGTGCCGTTAATAACCACGCTAGCCGCTTCAATTTGGCCTTTCCAGACACCGCCAACTTCCACGGTAAGGCTGCGTTCCTCAATATGGCACTCCCCCTCAAACTGCCCCAGCACAATCACGGGTGCATTACCCGACAGCGTGCCGTTAAATTGCACATCAGTACCCACAATCGTAGGCGTGCCCGTATATTTGTCGCGAATGCGGCGGTTCTTGGCGTTCAATTTCTTCCCCCTTACAAGGCTTGGTGTACTACAGTCAGTAAATGCGTCAAAGGCGCTATGCATAATGCCGCAGGGTGATGCCGCTTGCCAACGCTTCGTTCAAAAAATTGGCAAACCGTTTTATCAGACAAGTCTTTATGATTAGCGTCACAAGCCTGTCATCCGTGTTGTCACCCTCTCGGCAAGCGCTATTATTAACGCCCCTTATGCTGCCCTGCACAATTTTTAATGCTTTGTGCAGAAGCATTAAGGAAAACTAAATCAAGAGGTAAGTAAAATGACTACAGGAATCTGGGTACTTCTATTCGCGCTCGCTTTGGTCGGCCTGCTGTACAAGCGTGCCAATCTTATTGTCGCGACGGCAGTAGTCGCTGGTATTGGCATTGCGGCCAAGCTGTTCGGCGGCGCCCCTGCTTTCAGCATCAGCATGTTCGTCTTCGCCGGCGTCCTCGCTGTACTAGCTATCGCTCCCCTGCGCGCCAGTATCATCACGCGCCCCATCTTCGGCATTTACAAAAAAATTCTGCCGCAGATGTCCGATACCGAGAAAACGGCTCTCGATGCCGGCACCGTCGGTTGGGATGGCGAACTTTTCGCTGGCAAGCCCAATTGGCAGCGCCTGTTTGATCTACCCAAGCCAGAGCTCTCTGCAGAAGAGCAGGCCTTTCTCGACGGCCCCTGCTCCGAACTGACATCCATGATTAACTCTTGGGAAATCGACCACGAAAAGGCCGACCTGCCCAAAGAAATGTGGCAGTTCATTAAGGACAACAAGTTCTTTGGCATGATCATTCCTAAAAAATTCGGCGGTCTTGAGTTCTCTGCTCAAGCTCAATCCGCCGTTTTGCAGATGGTTTCTGCCAACTCTTCTGTCATGTCGACAATCGGCGTGCCCAACTCGCTTGGCCCCGGTGAACTGCTGCTCAAGTACGGCACAGACGAACAGAAAAACCACTACTTACCTCGCCTCGCGGATGGTCGCGAAGTTCCCTGTTTTGCACTGACGGGCCCACGCGCGGGTTCAGATGCAACCTCACTGCCCGACACCGGCGTCGTCTGTAAAGGCGAAATCGATGGCAAAGAAGTGGTTGGCATCAAGCTGAACTTTTCCAAGCGCTACATCACGCTGGCTCCTGTTGCGACTGTGGTCGGCCTCGCCTTCCGCATGTTTGACCCCGACGGCTTGATTGGCGACCAAGAGGACATTGGCATTACCTGTGCTCTCGTTCCTCGCAATACGCCCAATATGACCATTGGCCGTCGCCACCACCCCACGGGCTCACCCTTCTTGAACGGCCCCATTCAAGGTGAAGATGTGTTCATCCCCTTGGACTGGATCATCGGTGGTAAAGACATGGCAGGCCAAGGCTGGAAGATGCTTGTAGAGTGTCTGTCAGTAGGCCGTTGCATCACCTTGCCCTCCAGTGGCACAGGTGGCGCCAAGTACGCCGCTGCAGCGACCGGTGCCTACGCCCGTATTCGCCGCCAGTTCAATGTATCAGTATCGCAATTGGAAGGTGTACAAGAAGCGCTGGCTCGCATTGCGGGCAACTCTTACATCGCATCAGCCGCAACAACCAATACTGCGGCCATGGTCGATATGGGTGAAAAACCCTCTGTACCTTCAGCGATCTTGAAATACCACTTGACCGAAATCGGTCGTTCAGTGGCTATCGACGGCATGGACGTTCACGGTGGTCGTGGCGTCATGATGGGGCCACGCAACTACATCGGCCGCGGCTACCAGAGTGTACCCGTCGCCATTACGGTGGAAGGCGCGAACATTCTCACACGCTCTATGATCATCTTTGGTCAGGGCGCGATTCGCTGCCATCCCTATGTGCTTCCCGAAATGGATGCTGCCCAAAACGACAACCTCGGCGAGTTCGACAAAGCGCTATTTGGCCACTTTGGCTTTATCTTTAGCAACTTGTCCCGCTCACTCGTGCTGGGCGCTACCGGTGCCAAATTCACCAGTTCGCCGGTGAATGGCCCCACGTCTAAGTACTACAAGCAAATCAACCGTCACATTGCGACATTCTCGCTGTTGGTCGACGCTGCGATGTTCTCATTGGGCGGTGCACTGAAATTCCGCGAAATGATTTCGGCGCGCTTGGGTGATTTGGCTTCTAGCATTTACCTGACCACAATGGTGCTGAAGCACTGGGAGAATCAAGGTCGCATTAAAGAAGACCTTCCCCTTGTGGAATGGGCCTGTCAGAAACTGGCAAACGACTACGAAGAAGCTTTGGATGGTCTGTTGAAAAACTTACCCAACCGTCCTCTTGCCTTCGTACTGCGTCGTATTACTCTGCCTTGGGGCAAAACAGCCAAAGCACCTAGCGATAAGCTGATTACCGAAGTATCTAGCCTGATTACCAACGACACAGAGAGCCGCAACCGCCTTGTTCAAGGCATTTACCAAGGCGACTCCAAAGTCGAGGGCATGGAAAACCCCATTCAGGTTTACAATCAGTTGTTGGCTGAAGCCGACCGCGCTCAACCTCTCTACAAGAAGGTATCGACTGCGGTTAAGAAAGACATCCTTAACGCCGATCTCCTGCATATCGAAGATCGCATTAAGGCCTGTGCCGAGAAGGGCGTCCTGACTCAGGAAGAAGCCGACTTCATGATCGACTTCGAAGCTCGCGTTCTCGACATGCTACACGTTGATGACTTTGAGTTTGACGCCATTGGCACCAAGCCCCAAAGCTACGACGAGTACCACGCTGAAGTAAACGCTGCCTAAAGCGCGTTTTCTTTTAGCCAAAGCCCCGCTCAAGAGCGGGGCTTTTTTTTGCCTATGGAAGAGGCTTCCAACATGGATTATTTATGGCTGACTCCACAAATAGCTGCGATTTAAATGCCAAAATTGAACTTATTCCGAGCTGAGACCATCATAAGTAAACCATCACATTGAGGTCAGCCATGCACATTGAAAGCGACGACAACGACGACCACCAAATCACTACTGCCGTTTACGCGCTACAGGCACTTGGTTTAGTGACTGGCGGGCTGACGTTTCTAGCGGGCATCGTCATTAACTACATCAAACTCGACAGTGTTCGCGGCACTTGGCTAGAAAGCCACTACAACTGGCAGATCCGCAGTTTTTGGTTTGGCACACTGTGGTTTTTGCTTGGCGGCGCCCTGTCCTCTATCCTGATTGGCATTCCCATTTTAGTCGCCAATTTTGCTTGGCTGCTCTACCGCATTATACGCGGCTGGGTAAACCTCAGTGAGCGACGCCCCATGCCGGTTTAGGGGGCCTGTTCACACTCATTCCGAGGAAAATGATGAACTACTGCCTAGTTTTAAGTACCTGTGAAACGCGAGAAGAAGCGCGACAAATTGCCAGCAAACTCCTTGAGGCCAACTTGGCTGCGTGTGTTCAAATTGATCAGGTGGAGAGTCTTTATCGCTGGCAGTGCAACGTAGAATCGGCCCCAGAATGGCGGTTAATGATTAAAACCCGCGAGGGCTGTTACGGAAAATTAGAAAAATTGTTGAGCGAGACACACAGCTATGAAGTGCCGCAAATCGTAAAACTGCCCATTGAAACGGGCTTACAGGGCTATTTAGACTGGATTGACGACAGTACGCCGAACTAGGGCCTGTTACCACAAATTTGATGGTCACTGTTGTGACTAAAAAAGCGCCAATCAAGGCGCAAGGAGCGTGGTTTGGTGAATCCAAATGAGCGACGAGCAACGATGAGTGGCGCTTTTTTAGCCTAACCCGAAGGGCTGGAGCTATTGTCCGCCCAGCTGCATTATACTTTGTTTGTGCAGACGTACTACACGGCACTCCTTCTGCCTTGCTGGGCAGGAAAATGGCTTCCAGCAGAGATCATAAAATTTGTGGTAACAGGCCCTAGGCCTTATGCGGCGACAATTTGCCCCGTTTCACTCTGAACAATGGCCAGTTGGCGGTAAAGATCCAAATCATCGATCCCCTCACACAGGCTATTGAGCTCTTCGAGTGTCCACTCGGCATTGAGCTGAAACTCCACCCCATTTTGCGCCAATATGCGCTTGATGCGTGACAGAGCTAAGGTGGCGCGTCCAGAGTAGAGTGACATAGAGTCTCGACCGTTCGGTGTACTGAAATCAACTGAGGCGCATTGTAGGTGCTCGTCCCCACGGTCGCTTGTATTTACTGTTGAGATTGAACGCTCTGTCGAGCTTTTTCCTGCAAAAAATTCATTTCATCTCGCAAGCGCGCCAAATCGGCCTCGGCAGTGGCATCGACCTCTAGGGTCTGCCGGCTTGTGGCCTCTTCCAAAAATTGCTCAATCGCTGCCAGCGCCTTTTGATCGTATCCCTCAGCGCCAACGATTTGAAACGACATATCCGCGGATAGCGTCATAGAGGCTCGGCGTAGCAGTGGAATGTGAGCGGTCGTATTAACGACCCGCACTGACGGCAAATCCACCGCCACGTCGATATAGGGCCGCACGCGAGATCGGTTGCCAAAAGTGTCTTCTTCGCCGTAATCAATTTTAGTTTGCAGACTGAAACTGATCGTGTGTTCTTGGATATGCCATTTTTTGGCCAGTGTGTTGCGCTCGATATAGTTAAGCGCTCTTTGAACGTCGCTGGCCTGCGACCAATCTTCCTCAGCGGGTGTGGACTGTGCATCGGCGCCGCTGACTTCAGCAGCACTGGAGTCAGCCGCCATGGAGTCAGTCGAAGCGGGCGCATTTTGACTCGCTGTGCACAGTCTCGTCACCTGTTCTGGGCTAAACCCCTGACTTAAATAGTGATCCACATCATCGCGACTGCAATCCATCGAGTGGACACTGCTGGCCCCCATCAGAAGAAATAGTCCTACCACTTTGCGCTGCATATTGTCTCCTCACCCATGGTGTTATGAAGGGCTTCCGCCCTCAGTGGACAGGAATGTAGCATTTTGCGCCACTGTGTGCCCACACAATGACTTTTTTGGCCGCTTGCGGCACAATTGCGGCCACCTTGCCCCAGCATGCGGGCCTCTATTTTCACCAACAGCAAATCGGCAGAGCAACGATGAAACTGGAACAGCAAAACCAACACCTTGGAAAATGGCTAAAGAGCCAAGAATTGGCGGAAGAAATGCAGCCCATGATCGGCAAAATCTACCGCAACTACGGCGTGATTTTGCGCATGTACAACCGCCCCTTGATCAATATATCAACCATTCAGCTGCTCAAAGATCACCGCTATGTTCGCCAGTTTGAAGGAACTGAACTACCGGTTGAAGACAGTTTTGAAGTGCTCAAAGCCATGAGCCAAATGGAGCTTGGCCCCGCCCGTGTCGATCTTGGCAAGCTGACCATGCAGTGGATCAAATCGGGTAAAAATGTCTCGGCGGCGGATTTCGTGCGCGAAAAGCTGGCCGACATTATCGACGACAAGGGCGGCCTGCTCCAAGAGCCCCAAGACATCGTACTCTACGGCTTTGGCCGCATCGGCCGCATTCTGGCCCGCTTGCTCATTGAGAAAACAGGGCCCGGCAACAAGCTGCGCCTGCGTGCTATCGTCGTGCGCAAGGGGCAAGACGGCGACCTTCAAAAACGTGCGAGCCTACTGCGTCGCGACTCCGTTCACGGCCCCTTCAACGGCACAATCACCGTCGACGAGGAAAACTGTGGACTGATTGCCAATGGCTGTTTTATCAAAGTCATCTACGCCGATTCACCTGACAAAATCGACTACACCGATTACGACATCGACAACGCCATCGTAATCGACAACACGGGTAAATGGCGCGACGAGGACGGCCTCGGCTTGCACCTCAAGGCCAACGGCGCTAGCAAGGCGTTGTTGACGGCACCTGGCAAAGGCGACATCAAAAATATTGTCTACGGCGTCAACGATAAAGCCATCAGTGACAACGACACCATCTTGTCGGCGGCCAGCTGTACCACAAACGCCATCACTCCCGTGCTCAAGGCGCTCAACGACAAATACGGCATCAAAAATGGTCACGTAGAGACGGTCCACTCCTACACGAACGACCAAAACTTGATCGACAATTTCCATAAGGGCGAGCGCCGTGGCCGCTCCGCACCACTCAATATGGTTCTAACGGAAACGGGCGCGGCCAAGGCCGTTGCCAAAGCCCTGCCCGAACTCGAAGGCAAACTGACAGGCAACGCCATTCGCGTTCCCACGCCCAATGTTTCCATGGCGGTGCTCAATGTAAACCTCGACACTGCCGTCGACACCGATACGCTCAACGACTATCTCCGCGATGTATCGCTCAACTCATCACTACAAGACCAAATCGACTTCACCGCCTCAACAGAAGTGGTTTCAACCGATCTAGTGGGTTCTCGTCACGCGGGCATTATCGATTCAAAGGCCACGATTACCAGTGGTAACAGCTGCGTACTCTATGTGTGGTACGACAACGAGTTTGGCTACAGTTGCCAGGTCGTGCGCACCGCACAAAAAATGGCGGGATTAAGCTACAAGCATCTGCCCTAAAGCACGGAGCATAGAACAGCGACACAGAGCCGCCCACTGGGCGGCTTTTTTGTCAGATACTTTATTAAAATGCGGATTGTGTAGTAATCTAGTCGACGAATAGTAATGGGGAGCAGGAAGGGGCTTAACAAAAGCTGTGAAGGTGCTCCCCAAATAATAACTTTTGGAGGCAGCCACATTATGAAACATCCAATCTTTAGCGCCGCCGCTCTCGGCTTGGCCCTGACCATCCCAATGGGGGCTAGCGCCGGTTTACAAGGCGACGGCAACTGGAAAATTGAACGCGGCGACACACTCTACGGCGTCGCCCGCAAACTCGCACCTGGCGATGGTGCCGAGCAAGCGCGCATCCGCAAATATATGGTTGAGAACAGCCCGAGCGCCTTTACCAACGGCAATCCCGCCATGATGGAAGTTGGCAAGGTACTCAAAGTGCCTGGTGCCAAAGCCGCCTCTCCCGATGATGTCGGTGATATTGAGCTGAGCACAACGCCTA
>DS990599.1:0-45502 GCA_000155715.1 gamma proteobacterium HTCC5015
CCCGCACTAGTTGGAGTTTGGACATGTACGCAGTTATCAAAACCGGCGGCAAACAGTACAAAGTAGCCGAAGGCCAAACCGTTCGCGTCGAAAAGCTCGACGTCGAGTCAGGCGCAGCCGTCGAGTTTGACGAAGTGCTGATGATCGCCAACGGCGACGACGTAAAAGTCGGCGCCCCCGCAATCGAAGGCGCCACTGTAAAAGGCGAAGTGGCCTCACAAGGCCGCGCCAAAAAAGTGGAAATCATCAAGTTCCGTCGTCGTAAGCACTCAATGAAACGCCAAGGTCACCGTCAGTACTACACTGATGTAAAAATCACTGGCATCAACGGATAAATAGGGGTTAAAAATGGCTCACAAGAAAGCGGCGGGCTCTACCCGCAACGGTCGCGATTCGGAAAGTAAACGCTTAGGCGTCAAGCGCTACGGCAGCGAAGCGGTCTTGGCCGGTAACATCCTAGTTCGCCAGCGCGGCACCAAATTCCACGCCGGCCCCGGTGTTGGCATGGGTCGTGACCACACGCTGTTTGCCAAAATAGACGGCACTGTAAAGTTTGAAGTTAAAGGCCCGCAAAAGCGCCAGTTAATCAGCGTTTACGCCGACTAAGACTTCCCTTTGCGGAATCAAAGCCCCGTCGGTTGCCGTCGGGGCTTTTTTGTATTCAGGGCCCGCTAACACGAATTCTAGTAAACTGCGGCCATCATTGCCTCGGAGCTCCCATGAAATTTGTCGACGAAGCCAAAATCAAAGTGATCGCCGGTCGCGGCGGCAGCGGCTGCGTCAGCTTCCGCCGCGAAAAGTTTATCCCACTCGGCGGGCCCGATGGCGGTGACGGCGGTGACGGCGGCAGCGTTTGGCTATGCGCGACCGAAGGACTGAACACACTCGCCGACTTTCGCCACAAGCGAACCTACGAAGCGGAGAGCGGCCGCCCCGGGCAGGGCAGTCAGTGTACTGGGCATAGCGGCGCAGACATTGAGGTCGCCGTTCCCGTGGGGACCATGGTTTACGACGCCAACACCTCGGAGTTTATTGGCGATCTCACCCAGCCCGGCGAGCGCTTGCTCGTCGCCCAAGGTGGTTTTCACGGCCTCGGCAACACGCGCTTTAAAAGCTCGACCAATCGCGCACCGCGCCAGCACACGTCGGGCTCCGAGGGCGAACGTCGCCAACTGAGACTGGAGATGAAGGTACTGGCCGATGTCGGCTTACTGGGCATGCCCAACGCGGGCAAATCCACATTGATTCGCTCTATTTCCGCCGCCAAGCCCAAGGTTGCCGACTACCCGTTTACGACGCTCTACCCCAACTTGGGTGTGGTGCGAGCCGATACGCACCGCAGTTTCGTCGTCGCCGATATTCCCGGTCTTATCGAGGGCGCGGCGGATGGCGCAGGGCTGGGCATTCGCTTTTTAAAACACTTACAGCGCACTGAGCTACTGCTGCACCTGATTGATGTCGCCACACCCGGCGAAGACCCCGTCGTCCAGGCCAAGGCGATTTTGACCGAGCTCGGCCGCTACAGTGAAGACCTGCTCGAAAAGCCCCGCTGGCTGGTGCTGAATAAGTTTGACCTGCTAGCCGAAGACGAACGCGACACCATGAAACAGCTGATCGTCGACGGTCTAGGCTGGGAGGGGCCCGTGTTCACTATCTCCGCACTGGCACAAGATGGGCTCGATACGCTCGTCTATGACATTATGGATCATGTGGAAGCGCAGCGTGCCGAACGCAGTCAAGCCACAACAGAAGAAGAGCCCGTCAAAACCTACGACCCGACACAGTCATGAATACGCACACCCATTCACTTGAGCGCCAGCAGCTCCGCCAGTCCCGCAGCTGGGTGGTGAAAATTGGCAGCGCCCTAATTACCGAGGACGGCAAGGGCCTAGCCCACTCGCGCATCGATAACTGGGTGGCTCAGCTAGCGGCGCTGCGCAAAGCCGGCGTGTCGATTGCCTTGGTCTCCTCTGGCGCGGTCGCTGAGGGCATGGCGCGGCTGGGTTGGCGCTCGCGACCCAGCACCCAACACGAGCTTCAAGCCGCCGCCGCGGTCGGCCAAATGGGCTTGATACAAGCGTGGGAGAGCGCCTTCGCGCGCCACGGTCTGCGCACGGCACAAATTCTGCTCACCCATGACGATCTCGCCAATCGCCGCCGCTACCTCAACGCACGCAGCACACTGAAAACGCTGCTCGAGCTCGGCGTCATCCCCATCGTCAACGAAAACGACACCGTGGCCACCGATGAAATTCGCTTTGGCGACAACGACTCGCTCGGCGCTATGGTCGCCAATTTAATCGAGGCCGACATTCTCACTTTGCTCACGGATCAGGACGGCCTGTTCGACGCCGATCCCCGCAGCAACCCCGAGGCCACACTGATTGCCGACGCCGACGCCGACGACGAGCAACTCCTCCAAGTGGCGGGCAGCGGCGGCGCACTGGGGCGCGGCGGCATGCAAACCAAAGTGCTGGCAGCGCGCAAAGCGGCGCGCTCCGGCGCACACACGCTGATTGCGCGCGGCGACCAAACAGATATTTTACAACGCCTTTTCAATGGCGAACCTCTAGGCACGCTACTGGTCGCCGCCAGCGCCCCCATCGCCGCGCGCAAACAGTGGCTGGCCTCCCAGCTCCACGCCGCCGGGGAACTGCACCTCGACGACGGCGCCGCCAAAGCATTGACCCAGGGCGATAAAAGCCTGCTACCCATTGGCGTCACCGCCGTAGAGGGCAACTTTCAGCGCGGCGACCTCGTGCGCTGCCTCGACGCGGGGGGGCGCGAAATTGCCAGGGGCCTTTGCAACTACAACACCGACGATGCCAAAGCCATTATTGGCCAAGCCAGTGCTCAACTCGCGGAGACGCTGGGCTATTCGGGGGATCCCGAAATGATTCACCGCGACAATTTGGTCACTCTGTGAGCGCATCTACGCCAATTGCCATGACAATCGCTGGCTCCGATAGTGGCGGAGGCGCTGGCGTGCAAGCCGACATCAAGGCCATTTCCGCCACGGGCGCCTTCGCCTGCTCCTGTATTACCGCACTCACCGCCCAAAACACACGAGGCGTCGATGCCATTCACCCCGTGCCCCAAGCGTTTTTAAAACAGCAAATCGACACCACGCTCAGCGACCTCGATGTCGGCGCGATTAAAATTGGCATGCTCGGCGACCGGGCCACCATCGAAACCGTGGCGCTGGCACTGCAACAACATCGCCCTCGATGGCTAGTACTCGACCCCGTTATGGTGACCAGCAACGGCGATCTACTCTTGGCAGAGGATGCAGTCGACGCACTGGCACAGCAACTTTTGCCACTGGCGCAGTTAATCACACCCAACTTGTACGAAGCGCTGGTACTGCTAAACGAGCCGCGACACCCCCTGCCACAAGAGGAGTCGATCATTGCCGATTGCGCTGCTCGCCTTTATAAAAAATACGGTGTCGCAACTCTCGTCAAAGGTGGGCGCCAACAGGGTGAACACAGTGTCGACGCCCTCGCCACTGAACAGGGCGTTAACGTACTAACCACCCGGCGCGTCGAGACGAAAAACACCCACGGAACCGGCTGTTCGCTATCGGCCAGCATCGCCAGTTTTCTCGCCCAAGGGCTCACCCTGAGCGACGCCGTTGAGCAGGCAAAAGCCTATATTCAAAGCGCCATTGAAGCGGGGGCTCATCGCAATATCGGTGGCGGTCACGGCCCCATCGAACACTTTTTCGCCCTGCCTCGCTAGGAGACTACAAAAAAGATTGTGTTAGCTGTTCGGAGAGCTGCCACAGCTTCGCTTGAAGCTGATCGTCTCGGGCAAAGGACTTCACATCCTTCTCTTTCATTTCAAAAAAGAAAATCCCGCTTCGATTGGCCATCTCGGGATCGAGGGCGAGATGTACCATCGGCCTTGCGCCCTTCTCGGGGCTAATGAGATAGATTTTTTTCAACAAGCCAAATAGTAGCTTTTCATACCATTTTTGATCGGGCCAGATATTGGTGGCCACACGACCGGGATGGAAGCAGTTGGAAACAATCCCCGTGCCTTCAAGGCGTGCCGCCAAATCGTTTGAAAACAAGACATTGGCGAGCTTGCTGTCGCAATAGGCTTTAAAGACAAAATACTTGCGGCGCTCCCAGTTCACATCATCGACAAAACTCGGATCGGCCATGTAGTGCGCTTCTGACGCAGTGTGGACAATTCTTGCGCCGCTCGTCGCGCCGGCTTTTTTCAGCGCGGGCAGCAAGTGATGAGTCAGGACAAAGTGCGCGAGATGATTGACCGCGAAGGTGCGCTCGACGCCATCCTCGGTTTTCGAGTACGCCATCTCGGCAGTGCCCGCATTGTTGATAAGTAGTTCGATACTCGCATAGCGCTGGGCTAAATCGCGCCCCACCTGGGCTACGGACGCCAAGCGGTCGAGCTCGCACTCCACGACATCAATCGCAACATCGGGGGCCTGTGCTTGGATTTGCGCCTTGCAGTGTTCGCCTTTTTCGACATTGCGACACAGTAGAACGAGATCAAATCCCGCCTTGGCAACTTGCGTGGCGCCGACCAGACCAATACCGCTGGTGCCGCCTGTGATAATAGCCGTTTTTCCCATCGCGCTTCCCCTCGAACTAATAGTCAATGGAGAGAATAACACGGCTTTCAAGAACTACAGCCAATCCCGCGGCCTTAAGTAGGTGTCGTAGAGCTCGGCTTCGGCACTGCCCTGTTCTGGCTGCCAGTTGTAGCGCCAGCGCACCTCGGGAGGCATCGACATAAGAATCGACTCGGTGCGGCCGCCACTTTGCAGGCCAAACAGAGTGCCGCGGTCAAACACCAGATTAAACTCCACATAGCGGCCGCGGCGGTAGCACTGAAAATCGCGCTCGCGCTCGCCGTAGGGCGCATCCTTGCGACGCTCAAGGATAGGGACATAGGCGTCTAGGTAGCTATCACCAACCGAGCGCATCAAAGCAAAGGCGTTATCAAAATTCCAGCGCGCATCGGCCTCGCCATTGATATCATCAAAAAACAGACCACCAACGCCGCGAGGTTCATCGCGGTGTTTCAAATAAAAATACTCGTCGCACCAGCGCTTGAAATGTGGGTAAACATCTTCGCCAAAGGGCGCGCAAGCCGCTTGAGCCGTGCGATGCCAGTGCTGGCAATCGGACTCAAAGCCGTAGAAAGGCGTGAGATCGTAGCCACCACCAAACCACCAAACGGGTTCTGCGCCGTCTTTTTCAGCAATAAAAAAGCGTACATTGGCGTGGGAAGTCGGCGCGTAGGGATTGCGCGGGTGCATCACCAGCGACACGCCCATCGCTTCAAAGCGGCGCCCCGCCAGCTCGGGGCGATGCGCTGTCGCCGAAGCGGGCATTTCACGCCCAAACACATGGGAGAAATTGATACCCCCCTTTTCGATCACCTCGCCAGACTCCAATACCAACCCGCGACCTCCACCGCCGAGGCGCTCATCGGGTTCGCGCTCCCACTGGTCGTGGACAAAGGCCGCGCCGTCGACGGCGCTTAACCCTTGGGCGATCTGCTCTTGCAGTGCTCGCAAATAATCCGAAACCGCCGCTTTATCAATACTCATGGGCGAATCACTCTCTGAGTTTGGGCATCGAGAATCGTCGAGGGCTGGGCGCTGACATCCACCTCGCCCTCGGCGCACACCATGTCGGGAAAATAATCCGCCACAGCCTGAGGACTGCGCGCCGGCTCCAATCCCGCGGGGTTGGCACTGGTCGACACTAGCGCCCCGCCAAAATCGCGGCACAGCTGCGCCGCTTGAGGGTGGGCCGTCACTCGCACAGCCAGCGTCTCAAACTGACCGCGCAGCCACCTCGGCGTCGAGGGTCGACACGGCAGCAGCCAAGTGACAGGGCCCGGCCAACGCTCCAGTACGTGGGGCCATTGTTCGGTCACCGCATCCATATCAAGCCAGTGATCTAGCTGATCGATCTCGGCGGCAATGAGGATCAGCCCCTTTTCCTCGGGGCGCTGCTTCAGCCTTAACACTTGGCGAACGGCCAACTCTTGACGAGGGTCGCAGCCGAGACCGAACACCGCTTCGGTGGGATAGGCAACCACCTCGCCTCGCTGCAAGGCGGCAATCACACGGTCGTTGCTCACGCCTCGTCTTCGCTGGGAGCGTACTGTGGCGCGGGCTCGCTAAAGCGGCAATCCTGCTGCGGACAAACGCGCTCTGTACCGCGTCGCTTAGTGGTTTTAATCGTAGTGATCGGCCAAGAACACTCGGGGCAAGCCTCCGCTAGTGGCATATTCCACACGGCGTAATCGCAATCGGGATAGCGATTGCAGGAATAGAATATTTTCCCGCGGCGCGACTTGCGCTTGAGAATACTGCCCTGCTTGCACTTGGGACACTCCACTCCCGTGTCCACGGGTTTTTCTAGGGGCTCCGTGTGTTTGCAATTCGGGTAGTTGCCGCAACCGATAAACTTGCCATAGCGACTGCGTTTCACCACAAGCTGTCCGCCACAATCTGGGCAGTCGCGCCCCTCTATCACATCGGGCTCACTGTCATCCTCGTCGACATTGCGCGTGTAATCGCAATCGGGGTAGGCAGAGCATCCAATAAACTTGCCGCTTCGCCCGAGCTTAATCTGTAGGTGGCTTTGACACTTGGGACATTTCTCTTCGATGTCCTGAGAAGTCACATCGGAGCGACTGACGCCACTCTCCGTCGTTTGTACGCGCTCGATAAAGGGATTCCAAAAGGTTTTAAGCAAGGGAATCCACTGGCGCTCACCGCGTGCCACTTCGTCGAGTTCGTCTTCTAAGTTGGCGGTAAAGTCGTAGTCGACATACTGAGTGAAGTGCTGGGTCAAGAAGCGATTGACGACTTCACCCACATCCGTGGGCTGGAAGCGTTTTTTCTCCAAAACCACATACTCGCGGTTGATCAGCGTGGAAATAATACTGGCGTAAGTCGAGGGGCGACCGATGCCAAACTCTTCCAGTGTCTTAACCAAGCTGGCCTCTGTGTAGCGAGGAGGTGGCTCGGTAAAGTGTTGGTCGGTACGCACGGCATCGAGGTCAATCAACTGTCCCTCTTCCAGCGTCGGCAGCATTTTTTCATCTTCATCCGCTTTGCTGTCGTCTTTGCCCTCTTGGTACACCTCCATAAAACCGGGGTGTTGAATCGTCGAGCCAGTGGCGCGGAATTGATGCCCGCCCTTTGCGGTGGCCAAGTCTGCCGCCACCGTATTCATCGTCGCGTGTATCATCTGACAGGCGACGGTTCGCTTCCAAATCAAGCTATACAGGCGATACTGATCTCGATCGAGTTTATTTTTGATCTCGTCGGGGTGGCGCAGCACCGATGTCGGACGAATGGCTTCGTGCGCCTCTTGGGCGTTTTTTGATTTGGTTTTAAAACTGCGCGGCTTATCGGGGACGAAATCCTTGCCATAGCGATCCGCAATCAAATCTCTAATTTCGTCCAGCGCCTCTTGGGCGAGGCTCACCGAGTCCGTACGCATATAGGTAATCAGGCCGACGGGGCCATCGCCCGTATCAATACCCTCGTATAACTTTTGAGCCACGGTCATCGTGCGCGAGGAGGAGAAGCCCAGCTTGCGCACCGCCTCCTGTTGTAGCGTCGAGGTAGTGAAGGGCGGCGCGGGGTTGCGGCGACGCTGTTTGCGGTCGACCTTGGCCACTTTCAAGCGGCCATCGGCGGCTTCGCTTAAATCACTTTGAACTTGCTTGGCGTGCTTTTCCGTCTCAATGGTGAATTGTTTGACCTTTTCACCGGACAGCACGCTCAATTTGGCGACAAAGGCCTGCTTGGCTTTTTTAAGATCGGCCTCCACCGTCCAGTACTCGCGTGGCTTAAATTGCTCGATCTGCTGTTCGCGTTCGACGATCAACCGCAGTGCGGGGCTCTGAACGCGCCCCGCTGAGAGGCCTCGGCGAATCTTGCGCCACAACAGCGGCGACAGGTTAAAGCCCACGAGATAGTCGAGCGCACGGCGCGCCTGCTGCGCGTCGATCAAATCGGTCGACAGCGTGCGCGGGTTCGCCACGGCCTCTTGTACGGCGCGCTTGGTAATCTCATTAAAAACAATGCGGTGTACTTCTTTATCTTTAAGAATCCCCGCATCTTCTAGCAATTCTTTTAAATGCCATGAAATGGCTTCACCTTCGCGGTCGGGGTCAGTCGCGAGATAGAGTGCGTCAGCCTTTTTCATGGCCTTTTTAATCTCGCTGACATGCTTTCCATTACGCTCTATAGGCTCGTAAACCATGGCGAAATCGTTGTTGGGATCTACGGCGCCTTCCTTGGGCTTTAGATCGCGCACGTGACCATAGGAGGCCATGACTTCGTAGTCTTTCCCCAGATACTTTTTAATCGTTTTCGATTTGGCTGGGGACTCAACAATGACTAAATTTTTGCTCATGCGGGTTCTCTATGTCCTGCTGGGCGTTAGGGCCCGCGTGCAATAATGCGCGCGAACCACGACAAGGCGGCCATATATAAGGTGTCAGTGACTGGATTGCAAGGAAAAGGCCTCAAGTGATCGCTACTTTAACCGTTGATAACGCCCCCCGGGCTCGGCGCTGACGCGGCCTTCTAGCTCTAGAATGAGCAACATAGAGGCGAGTTCAGACGCGTCAAAATCCGTTTGTTGGACGAGGGCGTCTAACGTCACCGGGTCAAAACCCATGGCCTGCAACAAGGCCTCGTGATCGGAATCGAGCGGAGGGTCTGCCGACAGTGCCTCGCTGGCACTCACTGAGGTCTCTACCCCCTCAGCGAGCCGAGCTCTCAATTGTGGCGCCAATTCCTCAAGGATGTCTTCGGCCGACTCTACCAGTTTTGCGCCCTGCTTAATGAGAGCGTGACAGCCTTTGGCCGTGGGCTGGTGGATCGACCCTGGCATGGCAAAGACCTCCCGCCCCTGTTCTTGAGCAAAACGCGCCGTAATCAAAGAACCACTGCGCAGCGTTGCCTCGACAACTAACACCCCCGTACTCAGGCCTGCAATCACGCGATTGCGCTGGGGAAAGTGAGATTTTTGTGGCGTCGAGCCCAACGGAAATTCCGTCACCAAGGCCCCGCCTTCGGCAACAATGCGGTGGGCTAAATCGCGATGCTTGGCGGGATATACACGGTCCGCGCCCGTCGCCATGACCGCCACCGTTGACCCCGTGGAAGCTAGGGCTCCCTCGTGGCAAGCCCCATCAATACCCAGTGCCAAACCACTGGTCATCACCAAGCCTTGGGCCGCAAGATGCTTCGCAAACGCTCGGGCACTCTCCGCTCCTTGGCGGCTGGCGCTACGACTGCCCACCATGGCGAGCTGGGGGTCACGCAACAGGGATACATCCCCCAAAACCGCGAGCACGGCGGGTGGGCGGGCAATATCTTCTAGCTGGGGCGGGTAGTCGGGATGACCTCGATAAATGAGGTGGCGAGCACTCTCCGCCTCAACCCAATCTCTCGCTTGAGCAACCGAGGCCGGCGACTGCTCGGCCTGTAAAAAGGCAATCGCCTCATCGCTCAATCCACACTCCCGCAATTGATTGGGGCGCATACGCAAAACCGCCGGCGCAGAGCCGGCGGTACTGACCAATCGAGCCGAGGTAGCTGCGCCTAGGTTGGGGGCCAACCAAAGCCGCAACCACGCCGAGAGCTCATCCATGAGTATTCACCTCTCGCGTAATAATGTGCTTAGTAGTCTTTGGCTAACTCGGGGTTGCGCACCGTGTCGCCAACGTGAATCGCTCGGCTTGAATCGACAATCAACACATAGCTCACACGGTCAAATACGCGGAACACCATGCCCAAACCCGCTTGAACCTTAGGCAATTGAACTAGGCGCGACCGTGTGGAGCCGGGAACCGGCTCGCGAATAATGGCTCCCGATTGATCGATAGCCAGCACATTACCGTGCTCGACTCCGTCTCGAGCGCCCTTATTGATAATGAATACTTCATTCGTCGCCACATTGGAAATCGCATTGTGCAAAGCAATGATTTCACCGGTCACTTCGACCTCTGGCGCCTTGGGAACAAAGTTATACTTCGTGGTCTCAGAATTGTTGATGGGTAGCAGCAGATCGCCGGTTAGCACTTCTCGCTTCACGCTTCCCAAGCTAAAGGTCGACAACTCACCATCCACCTCAAAGGCCTCGAGTCGCGCTTTCCCAATTTCTAGTGCCTCTCGGCCTAAAATATCCGTCGACCCCGGTGTGGTGAAGGTGCGGCCTAGGCGAACAATTTCGAATCGCTGGTTTTGATCGTCCTCCACACCACGGGCATACACCTTAGTCCCCGTCGCCGAGATCAAACGATTATCCAGCGAACCGATGATGCGCGGTAAATTGTCCAATTGCTCTTTGGTCAAAACATGCGAAGAGGACAAAAATGGGCCTATCGATGCCATCGACAGGGTGGGAATAGCCTCGTCAATTGACATCGCACGCACACGCGGCTTAAGCGAAGTCACTTTGTCCGACACCTTTTCTTCATAGGAAATCGCACCGTCTTCACCGCGCACGACGCGCAGTTGAGGGCGGTTGCCGACATAGGACATCACCAGCACATCGCCCGGATAAATTAGATGGGGATTTACGATCTGTGGATTGAAATACCACAGCTCGGGCCACTGCCAAGGATTTTCCAAATACTGACTGGCCAAATCCCATAGCGTATCGCCCTTCTGCACCGTATAGCGCTCGGGGGCAGAATCGCGGATCTTAATAATCTCGGGGCGAGGTGGCTCTCGCACCACAACCTCAGTCTCTTGATCGACCGACTGCGCCTCAGTTGTCTCGGCGGGCTCATAAGCAGCGGCGTCCTGCCCATCACTAAACGAGAACTCTTCGCTCTCTTGAACCTGTCCCGAAGAGGAACAAGCCGCCAGCAAAACTGCTACACTTACCCCTAGGCTAGCGCCTAAGGCAGCCTTTCCGATCTGATTTAAGCCATTGAATTTAGCAGGTTTTTTATTTCGGTTGCCGCTTGCAAACATTATCAATTACTCGCGAGTTGTGATTTGCGGAGCCTTGAAAAAGGATTTTTTAGGGCCACTTAATGCAATACAATCATAGTCTTACGAGACAATATTGTAAATTTACTAGAAAATCTAGTAACAACTGATTTCACACTATGGCCAAACTTGAAATTTTACACTTCCCCGATCCGCGCCTGAGACAAGCCTGCAAGCCCGTCGAACAGGTCGACGACGAACTGCGCCAGTTCATCGATGATATGTTTGAAACCATGTACGACGCGCCCGGCATTGGATTGGCAGCCATTCAAGTAAACCGCCACGAGCGCCTTTTAATCACCGATGTCTCCGAGGACGCATCCAACCCCTTGGTATTCATCAACCCCGAGATCATTGAAGCCGACGGCGTTGAAGTCACCCAAGAGGGCTGCCTCTCCGTGCCCGGCTTTTACGAAAACGTCGAGCGGGCCGAACACATTGTAGTGAAAGCACTCGACCGCGATGGCAAAGCCTTTGAAATGGCCTGCGATGGGCTACAGGCCGTTTGTGTTCAACACGAAATCGATCATCTCGATGGCAAGCTGTTCGTCGACTACCTCTCGCCACTCAAGCGCAATCGCATTCAGAAAAAACTCGAGAAATTGAAAAAACAGGGTCGAGTCGCCTAGCTTGCCCACCAGAACCCAACACTGCCTACTATGAGCCCTCAACGTATCGTCTACGCGGGCACGCCAGATTTTGCCGTGCCCGCCCTAGAACAACTCATCGCCGCCCGCGATGAGCACAATATCGACATTGTCGGCGTGTACACCCAGCCCGATCGTCCAGCGGGGCGCGGCCGCCAACTCAAACCCAGCCCCGTCAAACAATGCGCGCTCGATCACCAACTCCCTGTTTTTCAACCCGAGCATTTTAAAGATAGCAATGCACAGCGCCAGCTCACCGAGCTCGCGCCCGATTTGATGGTCGTCGCGGCCTACGGCTTACTGCTGCCGCTATCTGTGTTGCAGACACCGCGCATGGGTTGCGTCAATCTGCACGCCTCACTACTGCCGCGCTGGCGCGGCGCCGCCCCCATTCAGCGAGCGATTGAGGCAGGCGATAGCGAAACAGGCATTACGCTGATGCAAATGGCCGAAGGGCTAGATACTGGCGATATGCTCGCCAAAGCCACCGTCCCCATCGACGAAACCACCACCGGCGGTCGCCTACACGATCAACTCGCCGAGCTCGGCGGACAGCTATTAAAAACCCACTTGTCCGAGCTACTCTCGGGGCAGCTCAACGGAGAAGCTCAAGAAGACGCACTGAGCAATTACGCCCGCAAGCTCGACAAGGCTGAAGCCAACATTGTGTGGAGCGATAGCGCTCTCGCCATCGCTCGCCGCATCCGCGCCTTCAACCCATGGCCTGTAGCCTCGACCCGATACAGCGATGGCGCGCTGCGGCTTTGGCTAGCAACGGCGGCGGATAACGGTGCAGCCACCACGCCCGGCACCGTGCTCCAATGCAATAAACATGGCATTGTCGTGAGCTGTGGTGAAGATGGCAGTCAGCGCCTAAACATCTCTCAACTACAGCGCCCCGGAGGCAAACCGATGGACGCCTCTGCTTTTGCCAACGCCGTCGATCTCAGCGGCCAGGTACTCGGCTCGTGAACGCTCGGCAGCAGGCGCTACGCGCCATTACCTCCGTGCAGCAGGGCCAGTCCCTAAGCGCCGCACTGCCCGATTTGCTCGCGCCACTGCCCAAGCGCGACCGCGGCCTTTGCCAAGAGTTGAGCTACGGCAGCCTGCGCTACTACCACCGCTATGAATGGCTAAGCCAACAACTGCTCAAAAAGCCGTTTAAACACAAAGACAGCGACCTGCAGGCGGTACTCGCGCTAGGCCTGTATCAGCTGTTTGAAATGCGCATCCCCGACCACGCTGCCGTTTCAAATACCGTCGCGCTGGTCAACGGGCTTAAAAAATCTTGGGCCAAGGGCGTCATCAATGCCGTGCTGCGCAACGCGCTGCGCCAACGCGATGAGTGGCGCGGAAAAATCGCCGATGAAGAGGCCGCCCAACACAGCCTGCCTCGCTGGCTGTTGAATTTTTTGGAAGGCAACTGGCCCGATCAGTGGACAGGCATCGCCGAGGCCTCGCTCGCCAAGCCTCCAATGACGCTGCGCATTTCTGGGGGAGCACGCGATCAATACCGCCAACGTCTCTCTGCACTCGATATCGAATGCCACGCCCCCGAGCGCGCCGACTGGGCCTTAACCATCACCCCGCCTGTCGACACCGATGTGCTGCCCGGCTTTGCCAAAGGTGAGGCCTCCGTGCAGGACGCCGCGGCCCAATGGGCAGCTCCGCTCCTCAACCCACAAGCGGGCGAGCGCGTTTTAGACGCCTGTGCCGCCCCCGGTGGCAAAACGGGGCATATGCTCGAATGGGCCAGCGCCCTCGATCTCGTCGCTCTAGACTTAGAACCCAAGCGCCTCGCTAGGGTTGAACAAAATCTCACCCGACTGGGCCGAAGTGCCGAGCTGCTCAGCGCCGACCTGCGCGATACCGCGCGCTGGTGGAACGGACAGGCCTTCGACCGCATCCTGCTCGACGCCCCCTGTTCAGCGAGTGGCGTCATTCGCCGCCACCCCGATATCAAACTATTGCGTCAACCAGAGGACATCAACGCACTGGTCGAACTACAGGCCCAGTGTCTAGACGCCGCATGGTCCACCCTAAAAGAGGGCGGCACACTGCTCTATGCCACCTGCTCTCTCTTCAAAGCAGAGAATCAGCACCAAGTTCGGGAATTCCTAGAGCGCCACTCCGACGCCGCACTGGATGCCTTCAGCGAAACCGCACTGCCGGGTATCGATACGGGCTACGGGCAACAATTTTTCCCCGGCGGCCCGTTTAATGGCGATGGTTTTTTCTACGCCCGCCTCCGCAAGCGCCCATAAAACGCTACACAGTGGCTGCCAATCTAGGGCAAAGCGTCTAGAATAGACAGCCATGAAAATCATCATCCTTGGTGCCGGCCGCGTCGGCAGCTCAGTAGCCAATATTTTGGCCAGCGAAAATAACGCCATTACGATGGTTGATAAGGATCAGCGGCTGCTCGCCGAGCTGTCCGACCAAATGGACATCAAAACCATCGTTGGCCACGCATCACACCCGCGTGTACTGCGCCGCGCCGGCGCCGCAGACGCCGACATGCTGATTGCCGTGACGCAGTCCGACGAAGTCAACATGGTCGCCTGCCAAGTGGCTTACACACTGTTTCACGTGCCCACCAAAATTGCCCGCGTTCGCTCCGAGCAGTACACCAACAAACAGGAGCAACTGTTCTCCCAAGACGCGCTCCCCGTCGATGTACTGATCAGCCCCGAACAAATCATGATGAAATATATTCGGCGCCTGATCGAATATCACGGTGCGCTTCAGGTACTCGATTTTGCGGGCGGGCGGGTGCAGATGGTCGCCGTTCAAGCCGACAGCGGCAGCCCACTCGTGGGCCAACCGCTGCGTGCACTCAAGGCCCACATGCCCGATACCGATGTGCGCGTGGTCGCCATTTACCGGCAGGGCACCGCGATTTTCCCCCATGGCGACACCATCATTCAATCGGGTGACGACGTGTTTTTTCTCAGCGCCACGCAAAACGTACGCCGCGTCATGAAAGAACTGCGCCAAGCGGACAAAGCCGTCAAACGCGTGATGCTAGCGGGTGGTGGCAACATTGGTCGCTTGCTGGCCAAAAAGCTCGAGGCCAAATACCAAGTCAAAGTGATCGAGCACAACCGCAGTAAGGTGCGAACCATTACCGAGAGCCTCTCCAAAGGCCTAGTGCTGGAGGGTGACGCCGCCGATGAAGACTTACTCAAGGAAGAAAACATCGATGCCATGGACGTGTTCTGTGCGCTAACCAACGACGATGAGGCCAACATACTGTCCGCCATGCTGGCCAAGCGCATGGGTTGTAGTCGCGTCATGTCGATCATCAACCGCTCCGCCTACGTCGACCTCGTCGAGTCGGAGGTTATCGATATTGCCATCTCGCCACGACAAGTGACCATCGGCACACTGCTCGCCCATGTGCGCCGCGGCGATGTCGTCGCTGTGCATTCACTGCGCCGCGGTGCTGCGGAAGCCATTGAAGCCGTTGCCCACGGCGACGAGCGCACCTCCAAAGTCGTCGGCCGCCGATTGAAAGATTTGAAACTGCCCGAGGGCACCACCATCGGCGCCGTGGTGCGAGGCGAATCCGTCATGATGTTTAGTGGCGATATCGAAATTCAGCCCGACGACCACGTCATCCTATTTCTCGCCGACAAGCGCAAACTGCCCGAAGTCGAACGCCTGTTCGCTGTCAGTGTGGGATTCATCTAGTGCAAATCAAAGTCATTCAGCGGATTCTCGGCTTGCTGCTGGTGCTGTTCAGTACCACCCAGCTGCCGCCTCTGGCGATCTCTCTTTTTACGGGTGACGGCGCCCACTGGGCTTTTGTCGGCGCCTTTGCCATCACCTTGTGCACGGGTATTGTCCTGTGGTTTCCCGTGCAGCGCGTACGCAGCGAGCTGCGTCTGCGCGAGGGTTTTCTCGTCGTCGTCCTATTTTGGAGCGTTCTCAGTGCCTTCGCCTCGCTGCCACTGCTCATTTCCGAACAACCACAGATGGATGCCGCCGACGCGTTTTTCGAGGCGGTATCGGGTCTAACCACGACGGGCTCTACCGTTATCGTCGGTCTGGATGCTCTGCCTCCCTCCATCCTGTTCTATCGGCAGGAACTGCAGTGGCTCGGTGGCATGGGTATCATTGTGCTGGCCGTAGCGATTCTCCCCATGTTGGGCATTGGCGGTATGCAGCTTTATCGGGCCGAAGCGCCCGGCCCCGTCAAAGACAGCAAGCTCACACCGCGCATCAACGAAACCGCCAAAGCGCTTTGGTATATCTACTTCAGCCTCACTGTGCTGTGTGCCTCGGCCTATTGGCTGGCGGGCATGTCGCCTTTCGATGCCATTTTGCACAGTTTCTCTACCATCGCCACAGCGGGCATGTCGCCCCACGACGCCAGCATTGGCTACTTTAATAACGCCGCGATCGAGTGGGTTTGCATCGTTTTTATGGTGCTCGGTGCCGTCAATTTCTCGCTGCACTTTATGGCGGCCAATCGCTCGAGCTTTGCCCCCTATATTCGCGATGAAGAATTTAAGGTGTTCTTAATCGTTTTACTGATTAGCACTCTACTCATTTTAGCGGGGTTGTTGGCCACCGAAACGGCAACCAATGCCGAGCTAGGCTTGCGACATGCGGCCTTTCAGGTGGTGTCCGCTATGACAACAACGGGCTTCACGACGACCAGCTTTGCCAGCTGGCCCAGCTTCCTCCCCGTTCTTTTGATTTTTATCAGTTTTATAGGTGGCTGTGCGGGCTCTACCGCAGGGGGCATGAAGGTCATCCGTTTTTTGCTGCTCTCGAAACAAGGTTCGCGCGAGCTCGAACGATTAATTCATCCCCGCGCCCATCTCACGATTAAGCTAGGCGGCCATAAATTGCCTGAGAAAGTCATCGAAGCCGTGTGGGGGTTTTTCGCGACCTATGTGGCCGTCTTCGCCCTCATTATGCTGTTACTTATGGCGACGGGCCTCGATCAAGTAACGGCCTTTTCCGCCGTTGCCGCCACACTCAACAACCTAGGCCCCGGCCTCGGTGAGGTTGCCAGCCACTTTGGCGATGTGTCCGATACCGCCAAATGGCTATTGAGTATTGCCATGGTCTTGGGCCGCTTAGAGATTTTTACTTTTTTAGTGCTACTGACACCAGCCTTCTGGCGCCGCTAACCGAATCGCAAAAATGCGCAGACAAAAAAAACCCGCGGTGGTGAAGCGCGGGCCAAGTCCATTTTACTTTCAGGTGATGTGTTACAGTGATCGATCCATGAAGTCCTTTACGGCCCAAGTCCTTTTGGGCAATAGAGGGGTTCCTTCCCTCGTCATCCGTGTTCAATCCCTGTTCCGTTGTGTGTATTCTCTCGATTTAACGAACATAAAGTAAGTGGATAATTTCCCTACCCCTGTAGGAAATTTCCTACACAGACGATGATTGCCTTAATTCAACGAGTACAACACGCCCGCGTTACCGTTGACGACCGCACGGTCGGCGAAATCGGCCCTGGTCTACTCGCCCTAGTGGGCGTGGAAAAGGGAGACAACAGCGAGAGCTGTGCCAAACTCAGCCACAAACTCTTGCACTATCGCGTTTTTAACGACGAGCAGGGCAAAATGAACCTCAATCTGGCACAGGTTGACGGCGAACTCCTGCTCGTCTCGCAGTTCACCTTGGCCGCGGACACTCGCAAAGGCCTTCGACCGAGCTTTAGCTCCGCCGCCCCGCCCAACGAGGGTCGACTCTACTTCGACCAACTACTAGAGCAGTTGCGGGACGCTGGCGCGCGAGTAAAAACGGGAGAGTTTGGCGCCGACATGCAAGTGCACCTCCAAAACGACGGCCCTGTTACATTTTGGCTCAAAGCCTGAAGCATTAAACACATCTCGCACCACGACAGTGCACTCAGCGATCGGCGAGTAGCGATATCCCCATTTTGGCGACCCGTTAAGCTTGGCACGCTTATTGCGATTTAGGAGACGGTCCTAAAAGCAATGAGGTTTTTACCGTGATCCTGCGTTTCGTTTCTAACCGCCTCCTAGGCGTTCTCAGTCTTTTCACTTTTTCCTGCTCGGCGCTGGCCGCCGACGCCTCTTTAGCCACTCAAGCCGATGTCGATGCCATTTGGATTGTCGTCGCCGGTGCTCTGGTGTTCTTTATGCAAGCCGGGTTTGCCTTGCTCGAGAGCGGCCTCTCTCGAGCCAAGAACTCCGTCAATGTCATCATGAAAAACTACGCCGATCTATGCGTCGGCAGTATTGCTTTTTCACTGCTCGGCTTTGGCTTGATGTTTGGCGACAACGCCACTGGGTGGTGGGGGTCGACGCACTTCCTAATGAGTGATCTGCAATCCGCTAGTGAATACAGCTTTTTATTTTTTCAAATCATGTTTGCCGCAACAGCCGCCACCATTGCCAGTGGCGCTATGGCCGAGCGCACTCAATTCTTGGGCTACTTACTAGGCGCCATCGGGATTTGCGCCATTATCTACCCCGTGTACGGCAGTTGGGTGTGGGGCAGCTTTTACTCGGGTAGCGGCTGGCTCGCCGAGCTCGGGTTCATTGATTTTGCCGGCTCCACGGTGGTGCATTCCGTCGGCGGCTGGTGTGCACTGGCAGCGATTATCGTCCTCGGCCCGCGTCTGGGTCGCTTTGGCACCGGTGGCAACGCCCGCGAGATTCCCGGCCACAACCTCAATTACATGGCGCTGGGCGGCTTTATTCTCTGGCTCGGCTGGTTTGGCTTCAATGCCGGTAGCACTGTCGCCGCCACAGCCGATGTCGGACTGATCGCACTCAACACCCATCTATCCGCCGCCTCTGGCGTCATTGCCGTCGTCTGCGGATCATTTCTATTCGGTCGACCCATACTTTCCCGCAATGCCATCAATGGCGGTGTTGCGGGGCTCGTTGCCATCACCGCCGGCTGCGCCACTATGACGCCGTGGCACGCCGTGATTACGGGGCTCATCGGCGGCCTCGTATTGTTAGCTGGCGACAAGCTGCTCGAGCACTTTGGCTTAGACGATGTCGTCGGCGCCGTCGCCGCTCACGGTTTCGCCGGCGCTTGGGGCACGCTCGCAGCGGGTATCTTCTTTGTCGACGACCCCTACAACTTCATTATCATCGGAACCCAAATGATTGGGGTGATCGCTGCGTTTGTTTGGGTATTCCCCACCGCACTGGTGATGTACCTCCTCATTCACTACACCGTCGGCCTGCGCGCCAGTACTGAGGACGAACGTCGCGGTCTCGACTACACCGAGCACAGCGAGCTCGGCTACCCAGAGTTTCAACAGCAAACCCTTAATCAAATGCGAGAGCAGTAACCATGCATACGATTCACTCCAACAAACACAGAGGCTCTATGAGCTCACCAACCGCCCAAAACCAGACATCGGTCGCTTTTCAAATTTTTCTGGATACCTGTTTCGAAATGCTGGAACAGCGATATGCCGCAGACAGTATTGCTATCAAAGTAGGATTCATGGAGCGGCTAGTCACACTAGAGGCCCCCACACGACTTCGGCAAAAGTTGCGCAGAGCACTGCTGAGAAGCCACTTTGCAGCGCCGACGCTAGATATCGTCGAAAAAGAAACGGCCAGTAAAATGACTCAGCAACTCTACGAAGTAATTTGCAATGTCATTGGCCCCATTGAAGCCGATCAGATTCTAGATTTTTGTATTCAGAACGCGAAGAAACAAGAAGCCGTACAGCACTACCCCTACCACCAGTGGCTGTAACTCATGTAAAAAATATCGCGTAGATGAGTAGCGCAAACAAACTGTATTTGGTCAGTGTATACGCGGGCTTATTGCGCGCTTTAAAGGCTTTAGCAAACTCGCGAAACTTGTACACATAGCGAAAAATTTTGTTGAGCCCCCCCGTGCGGTCCGCCTCTGTATTGGGCGACTCCGTTAACTTGCCCAGAGCGCGGCCAACCGAGCGATTGAACCATGCGCTGACGGGGCCTCGCATGGGGCGGGCGACATCGGCAAAGAAAATTAGACGCGTTTGATCGGTCTCGTTTTTGGCGTAGTGGATATAGGTCTCATCAAATAAAACATCCTCGCCATCGCGCCAAGAGTAGTGCTGACCATCGACACTGATGTAACAGGCATCATCATTTGGGGTCATCAACCCCAAGTGGTAGCGCAGCGAACCGGCAAAGGGATCTCTATGCTGGGGCAATTTTGCGCCCGGGGGCAGCAGAGTAAACATGGCGGCATTGATGCTGGGTACTTGCTCGATCAAATCCACCGTCGTCGGGCACAGCTCTCGGGCCGACGCCAGCGGCTCGCCGTACCATTTGAGATAAAAACGCTTCCAACCGGTTTTAAAAAAGGAGTTAAACGCCGCATCATCCCGTGATGAAGCCGAATCTCTCACGTGTCCAAATTCGTACATTTTGCGGGCTTCTTCAGCTATTTTCTCCCAATTGTCACGAAAAACTCTTAACTCCTCGTGCGAGTTAAGTGGTAAATACGGTGTATTCGGCGTTTTAGAGAAGGCATACACCAGCATGTTAATCGGCCCCATCACCGTAGAGTGATCGGTTAACTGACGCAAAAAACCGTGGCGTACCCGGCCTCGAAAGTGAATATAAACACCACTGGCCACAAAGAGATAAAAGACAAACAGCTTGGGAGAAAAAACCACATCTAACATGATCTATACAGCCTCTTCTACGCCCCTGTGAGCGCTCTTTTTTGGTGCAAAATAGCAAAAGGCATTATAAGCCAACCTTGAAACGCGTCGTGTTAATTTGCGTTACACTATCGCCCCCTAAACTTATGAATGCCCGACAGGGCGGATTTTATGTCGGTCTACACTTCGGTTTCTCAGCAACAGCTCGAGCAATTTCTCCAACAATACGACGTCGGCGCGCTAGAGCACTTCGAAGGCATTAGCGCCGGCATCGAGAACACCAACTACTTTGTCGATACCCGCCGAGACGGCCAGCTACAGCGCTTTGTGCTCACTTTGTTTGAAACGTACACCTTTGAGGAAATGCCCTATTTTCTCAATTTGATGCAGCACCTTTCGCGGGCAGGCGTCCCCAGCGCGCGACCGATTCCCTCTCTTAATGGCGAACTACTACTTCGCCTCAATGACAAGCCCGCCGCACTGGTGGAGCGCCTCAATGGCGGCGATATTGAACAGCCTGAAGAACCACAGGTTACAGCCATTGGCCGGGCGATGGCTCAGATGCATCTCGCCGGAAAGGATTTTAGCGGTCACCGCGACAACTGCCGCAGCTTTGCCTGGTGGGAGGAGGCCCTCGAGCGCCTGGCAGACAAACTCCCCAGCGCCGACAGCCAGCTCATTCGCCACGAAATTGACCATCAGCGAAAGGCCCAGCGCGACACGCTTCCCAGCGGGGTCATCCACGCCGATCTCTTTCACGACAACGCCCTGTTTGCCGAGGACGGTAGCCTCGCGGGCATTATCGATTTTTACTTTGCCTGTAACGACGCCTTTCTCTACGACATCGCCGTTGCCCTCAACGACTGGTGCAGCGACAGCGAAGGACAACTCGACGCGAACTTATGCCGCCACTACCTGGACGCCTATCAAGACTTGCGCCCACTGAGCCATAGCGAAAAAGCGCTCTTTACCACCATGCTGCGAGCGGGTGCTCTGCGCTTTTGGCTGTCGCGACTCATCGATGCCCACTTCCCCCGAGAAGGTGAGGATACGCACATCAAAGACCCCGACCAGTTCAAACGCATTCTGCTTCAGCGCATCGAAGCCGAGCCCGAGCTTCAACCACTTGTCGCCTAACCATGGCTTTATCGCGCCGACTACAAGCGCTCTCCCGAAGCGCCGATAGGATCTCCGAGTGGAGCGGTCGCGCCGTGGCTTGGCTCACGCTAGGGCTGATCGCCACCACAGGCTTTCTCATCATCACGCAAAATGTTTTGAGCGCGGTGTGGCTGCAAGAGGGCGTCACCTATATGCACGCTGCCGTTTTTATGCTGGGGGCCGCCTACACCTGGCGCCACAATGAACATGTGCGAGTCGACATTTTTTACCAACGCTTCGGCGAGCGCGGCCGAGCCTGGGTCAATTTGCTGGGCACGCTATTGCTGCTTTTGCCCTTTAGCGCGTTTATCGCCTACGAGGGCTGGCTCTACGCCGCGGACAGCTGGGCCATTATGGAGGGTTCGTCCCACACCGACGGCCTGCCCTTGATGTTTCTCTTTAAGAGTTTTATTCCCGCCATGGCACTGTTGATGTGCCTGCAGGCACTGGGAGAAATCGCTCGCTGCGCTGATTGCCTGCTCCATACAAAAAGCCGCAGGGACGACGCCCAATGATTGAGTGGATGCCCCTTTTACTGTTCGGCTGCGTGTTGCTGTTGCTCATGAGCGGCTACCCCGTGGCTTTTGTGCTCGGCGGCACCGCCTTGGCCTTTGCCTTTATCGGCGAGTGGAGCGGCCTGTATGAAGCCAGCACGCTGATCATTGGCATGGTCAGCCGCATCAAAGGCATTATGAGCAACGACATTCTCATTGCCGTGCCCGCCTTTGTGTTTATGGGCATTATGCTAGAGCGATCGCGCATTGCCGAGGGCTTGCTCGAAGCCATGGCACAGCTTTTCCGCGGGCGCCGCGGCGGCATCGGTATTTCCGTGACACTAGTCGGCATGCTACTGGCTGCGAGCACGGGCATCGTTGGCGCCACCGTCGTCACCATGGGGCTACTCTCGCTGCCCACCATGCTCAAGCGCGGCTACGACCCCGCGGTGGCGACAGGCACGATTTGCGCCTCGGGCACACTGGGGCAAATCATCCCTCCCTCGATTATTTTGGTGCTGCTGGGCGACGTACTATCGAGCGCCTACCAACAAGCCCAGCGCGACATGGGCATTTTCTCACCTACCACTGTCTCCGTGGGCGATCTCTTTATGGGCGCCGTCTTCCCAGGCCTGCTGCTCGTGGGTCTGTACTTGCTCTACCAAATTGGGCTGGCCCGATTGAAACCCGACAGCATGCCCGCCCTGCCTGAAGCGGAGCGCGTCGAAGCCGGCTGGGCTCTGTGGAAGCATCTACTGCTTTCGCTGGCGCCGCCACTGCTCCTCATTACCTTGGTACTCGGATCGATTTTTAGCGGCGCCGCCACCTCTACCGAGGCCGCCTCCCTCGGCGCTCTCGGCGCCATCGTATTAGCGGCCTGCTACCGCCGACTCAATTTAGCCACACTGCGCGAGACCATGCGCGGAACCACCCGCGTCAGCTCCATGGTGTTTATGATCTTAATCGGCGCCACCGCCTTTTCCGCCGTCTTTCGCGACCTAGGGGGCGACGAATTGGTGAGGCACTTACTCACTGATCTGCCCGGCGGCACGGCCACCGCCATCATCGCCGTCATGATCGCCATGTTTCTACTCGGCTTTGTACTCGATTTTATCGAGATCACCTTTATTGTCGTCCCCATCGTCGGCCCCATACTGCTCGCCATGGGTGTGGATCCCGTGTGGCTGGGCGTCATGATTGCCTTAAATTTACAGACCTCCTTTCTCACCCCGCCCTTTGGCTTCGCCCTGTTCTACTTGCGCGGCGTCGCCCCAGACAGTGTCCCCACTCGCGCGATCTATCGTGGTGTTATACCCTTTATTCTGATTCAATTACTGGCTATGGGAGTGATTGCGGCATTTCCTACCGTTGCCACATGGCTGCCACAGACACTCAACTAATACGATTGACTACGAAGAGGCTTTTATGAAAAAAATCGCTATTGCAGCAGCGACTGCGGTCGCTATGAGTATCGCCCCCGTCAGCAACAGTTTTGCTGAGGTGATTATCGGCGTCAAAGGCGGCGTCTATAAACCCGACTTCAGCGGCTACGACCCTGCAGGGCAAGTCAGCGCTCAGCTCGGTATCGAATTTCTCGACCTAGCCGCCGTCGACATTGCCGCTGAGCTCGAACTCAGTAAAACGCTCGCCGACGGCGAAGTGAGCACCTCAACCGCACTGGGTACCGCAACAACTGACTACTCGGCGCAAACTGTAGGCGCCTACCTATCAGCGCGCAGTATTGGCCCCATTTACGCCATTGGTCGCATTGGCTACGCCAACACCGAGATCGATATCGATGGCCTCGGCAGCTTCGATGAATCCGGTGCATCACTGGGTGCTGGTGTCGGCTTTAGCCTCGGCGCACGCACCGAACTGGAATTGACCCAATACGATGTCGACGGCGACGATGTGCACTACCTAAGCTTGGGCTTCGCCTTTTAAGTGAAATGCACAAGGCAAAAAAAAAGCGCCCTTCAGGGCGCTTTTTTATGGGTAGCGGAAACACACCTAAGCGACGATCATCCCTTTTTTCCTTGGTTGGCCACCGCCTCCATCAGCTTGGCAACCTCTTCGGGGTCACCCAAAAACTCGCGTTTGATCGGGCGCAGGTCTTCGTCTAGCTCGTAGACAATCGGCACGCCCGTGGGAATATTCAGTCCCAGAATCGCTTCAGGGGTCATGTCGTCGAGGTATTTAACGAGCGCGCGCAGGCTGTTGCCATGGGCGACGACGAGGGGCGTTTGCCCCGATCGCAGGGCGGGCACGATGCGATCTTGCCAAAAGGGAATGACGCGATCGATCGTCAGTGCCAAACTCTCACTGCGCGGCAGCAACGCTTTATCCATATTGGCATAGCGAGCATCATTCTCGGGTAGGCGCTCGTCGCCATCCTCGAGCTCGGGCGGTGGAATATCAAAGCTTCGACGCCAAATTTTGACCTGATCTTCGCCGTGCTTGTCCGCCGTCTCCGCTTTATTCAAGCCCTGCAATGCGCCGTAGTGGCGCTCGTTCAGACGGTAGCTGCGCTCAACGGGCAAGTGCATCAAATCCATTTCGTCGAGAATCGTCCACATGGTGCGAATCGCACGCTTGAGTACCGAGGTAAACACCACATCAAACTCAAAGCCCGCCTCGCGCAACTGCTGGCCAGCGCGCTTGGCCTCTTCCCGGCCTTGATCGGTGAGATCGACATCTTTCCAGCCGGTAAAGCGGTTTTCCAAATTCCAGATACTCTGGCCGTGACGAACGAGGACAAGTTTGTAGCTCACAACGGTTCCCGTGATAGTAAAAAGAGGGCGCGATTATAGCAGTTTGCCCACCCTCCACAGTAGCCCTTTAGGCCACGCTTCACTCTTTGCCCGTTTCCTTTTGCGACACTTTGGCCGAAAAGCGATCAAAGGCGCGATGACTGAGCAGGCGTTTCGCCGTCACAAAAATATGCGTCATTCTTGTCACGTAGTAACGCGGAGCGGGCTTTTCACTCTCTAGGGCATGAATCAACTTGGCCACCACCGAATCGGGCTCTTCGGTCATGGGAATACGCCCTGTCATCGCCAGTGCGTTTTGCATTTTCTCGTAGGCCTCGGCGTAGCGGCTCTGTGCCATGATCGGTTGAATGTAGCGCTCGAAGTAAATTTGTTTGTTCTCGCGCACCCGACTCACAATTGGGCCTGGCTCGATGAGGCTGACCTTAATACCCGTTTCAAAAATTTCCTGCTCTAAGCGCAGGGCATCCGTAAAGCCCTCTAGCGCGTACTTACTGGAGCAATAGGCCGCGCGGAAGGGAATGCTGGTCAAACCAAACACGCTGGTGTTTTGGACGATTCTGCCGTAGCCCTGAGGCCGCATAAAACGCTTAATGACGCGATTGCCAATTTCCGCCGGCGCAAAAAAGTTCGTCGCGAACTGTTCTTGCAGCGCTTCGGAGGAAAGGTCTTCTGCCGCCCCCATTTGCGAGTAGCCCGCATTATTGAACAAAGCGTAGAGCGTGCCATTGTCGCGCTCGATATAATCCAACACTTGGTCGACCTGATCGTAATCCGTCACTTCTAACTCTAGCGCGACAACACCGAGCGATTTGAGCTTTTCAATGTCTTCGGCCTTTCGCGCCGTGGCGTAGACCTTATAGCCGCGCTGGTGCAGCAGCTCAGCACTGCGAAAACCAATGCCCGAAGAGCACCCCGTAATCAAAATGGACTTGTTATCAACACTCATAGCGCCCCCTTTTACTGGAACGCAATAAACTACCACGAAGCTCCCACATCGCGACAGGGTGTGCCGCCGTGTAGCGACTAACGATTGAGCGCGCTAGAATCTCGGCTTTCTCCATCCATGGGTTTGATTTATGTATCGCGTGATTTCTGTCAATGTGAACGGCATTCGAGCCGCCGCTAGAAAAGGCTTCTTCGAGTGGATGCAAGCGCAAAACGCCGATGTTGTTTGCATCCAAGAGACAAAGGCCCAAGCCCATCAACTGGACGATGAGGTATTTCACCCCGCAGGCTATCATCGCTATTTATTCGACGCGGAAAAGAAAGGCTACAGCGGCGTGGCCCTCTACGCCAAGCAAAAACCCGATGACGTCATTTACGGCTTTGGCGAAGAAGGCTTTGATCGCGAAGGACGCTATATCGAAGCGCGCTTTGGCGATCTCAGCGTTGCCTCTATCTATGTGCACTCGGGCTCGTCGGGTGACGAGCGACAGCAGGAAAAGTACCGTTTTATGGACTTTTACCTCCCCAAGCTAAAAGCACAAGGCGAAGATGGGCGCCGCTATATTTTATGCGGCGATTGGAACATCGCCCACACCAAAGCCGACATCAAAAACTGGCGGGGCAATCAGAAAAATTCGGGCTTTCTTCCCGAGGAGCGCGCCTGGCTCGACACCCTCTTCGACGATATGCAATGGGTGGATGCCTTTCGCGAGATCGAGCAGGAGGAACACAGCTACACGTGGTGGAGCAATCGGGGACAGGCCTGGGCCAATAACACGGGCTGGCGCATCGATTACCACATCGTCAGCCCCAACTTAAAAGGCACCGTCAAAAGTACCGATATCTACACACAAGAGCGCTTTTCCGACCACGCCCCGCTGACCATTGATTACGATTTTTAAGCGCGCTTAGTTAGCCACAGAGGACACCGAGAGCACGAAGGTGTAAATGACGCTCTGCGCATGCTTTTCCTTTTATCTTGCCTCTGTGGCCCGCAACTCGCGTGCACCTGAACGCTGCTCTGGAGTGAATGCTGTAGCAGCGCTACAGCTTGAGGGGACAAACTAGCCACAGAGATTGGAATGAATATATTTACACATATTTTTTTATTTTCTCTCTGTGCTCTCCGTGTCCTCTGTGGCTAAAACAAAAAAAGCCCCGCCAAAAGGCGGGGCAAAGAGGCTTTTTCCAGGAGTATTTCCTAGGTTGTTCGTGCAGCCGATTACGACTGTTTGAACTCGGGGTAGGCTTCTTGACCACACTCTGAGAGGTCAACGCCTTCGTACTCTTCTTCTTCGCTGACGCGAACACCCATGATGGCTTTAAGTGCCAGCCAAACGACTAAGCTAGCTACAAAGACCCAGATGAAGATGGTCAGAGCACCAATGATCTGGCCGCTGAAGCTTGAGTCCGTATTTGTGACTGGCACCAACAGTAGACCCAGAAGACCGACTACACCGTGGACAGAGATAGCGCCAACGGGATCATCGATTTTCAGCTTGTCCAAGGTAACGATGCTGAACACCACTAGGACGCCACCGAAGGCACCAAACAAGGTCGCCTGTAGTGCTGTGGGCGTCGAGGGTTCAGCCGTGATGGCAACCAAGCCAGCCAGTGCGCCGTTCAACAGCATGGTTAAGTCGGCCTTGCCAAACATCAGGCGAGCGACAATCAGTGCTGCAATCGCACCACCGGCTGCAGCCGCATTTGTGTTCATGAAGACCACGGCCACGGCGTTGGCATTTTCAACCGACGATGTCGCTAATACTGAACCGCCGTTGAAGCCAAACCAGCCCATCCACAGGATGAAAGTACCCAGTGTGGCTAGGGGCAAGTTAGCGCCGGGAATGGCTTTAACTTCACCGTTGGGGCCGTACTTGCCTTTACGAGCACCGAGAACCAGCACGCCCGCTAGAGCCGCTGCGGCACCCGCCATGTGCACAATGCCTGAGCCTGCAAAATCAGAGAATCCTAGTTCGCCAAGGTTGTACAGGCCAAATACATCGGCACCGTTCCAAGTCCAAGAGCCTTCTAGGGGGTAGATGAAGCCCGTCATAACAACGGCGAAAGCAAGGAATGCCCACAGCTTCATACGCTCGGCCACGGCACCAGAGACGATTGACATCGCCGTCGCCACAAAGACCACTTGGAAGAAGAAGTCGGCAGAGGGGGCGTAAGTCGCTGCTTCCTCGGCACCGGCAACGCCGTCACCAACGATGCCCGCCAAAAATGCACCGCCGTCGTACATGATGGCGTAGCCGCAAATCATGTACATGGTGCAAGAAATGGCAAACAGCGCAACGTTCTTGGTAAGAATTTCTGTGGTGTTCTTAGAGCGAACCAAACCGGCCTCAAGCATGGCAAAGCCCGCAGCCATCCACATTACAAAGGCACCGGACACCAAAAAGTAAAAGGTATCGAGTGCGTACTGGAGTTCAAAAATTTCGTTTTGCATATCTATGCCCTCTTAAATTTTAGGTTTACAGCGCTTCGCCGCCGGTTTCGCCGGTACGAATGCGCAGGGCGGATTCAAGCGGCGTGACAAAGACCTTGCCATCGCCAATTTTGCCGGTGTGAGCGGCGCCCGAAATCGCTTCGATCACTTGATCAACTGCGCTATCGTCAATGCCCACTTCCAATTTGACCTTGGGCAAAAAGTCCACCACGTATTCGGCTCCACGGTAGAGTTCAGTGTGGCCTTTTTGACGGCCAAAACCTTTCACTTCCGTGACCGTGACGCCTTGCACGCCGACTTCGGCGAGCGCCTCACGCACATCGTCCAATTTGAACGGTTTAATAATTGCTGTTACGAGTTTCATAATTTTCTCCCGTTGAGGTGGCTTTGCCGTACAAAGCCACCTATCTGTTAGTGAGATACTTACAGTTCAAAACCTGCGCTGAGGTCGAGGAACAGGTATTCAAAGCTGGCAACGGTGTCGTCTTTAGGTGCGTTGTGACCCAAAGTCACACCAAGAGCCACACCAGAGTCGGCAATCTCTGTACCCGCGCTGGCTTCTAGGTGCATGTAGTCACCGGTATCGCCAGCGGCGTCTAAATCAAAGCTGCCCAGTGCTAAGCCAATAGGACCCGCGTCGCCAGAGATGGCGATGTAGTTGTAGTCGGTATCCCCTGCAGCGCCGTCGTCATCAGTACCAATGGCAACGTCGAGCGCCACGGGACCAAAGCCAGCGCCGAGGTTGACTTCACTTTCAAAGTCGCCGGTGTAGTTGTAGTTGTACTGCGTGTAGCCGATGCTCAAAGCGACATCTTCGCTCACATCAAAGCCGTAGCTGGCGTACACATCGTATTCAATCGTTGGGCCACCATTGACTGTGTCGCCATCTTGGATCGCCCAAGTACCTACCGTGAAGCCACCGGCAGCGTATTCCACGCCCGCGTAACCACCGGCATCGCCTAGGGCGCCGCCGCGGTAGTAGTAGTCAGAAACGAAGCCGCCAGATAGAGAGACCTCGGCCATAGAGGGAGCAGTTGCAGCAATTAGCGCTGAAGCGAGAAGTAACTTTTTCATCGTATACACCTTTGTAGATTGCGTTGTTTTAAAGTCACCCCGTTTACTGCCACACTCGTGCCAATTTTTATTTTTTTATAAAAAACAATTACTTATTGTTAATTTAAGTTTTTTTTAGCCGCTCTTAGAAAAACCCTGATGCACCAGAGAAGCGCGGCGCACTAAAGTGGTGCAATATTTCGCATTGCCTCCATGGAGTGGCGCTGCGACAATTCGCTCAAAGGAGTAACCCGATGCTTGACCCAAAACTACTCAACGAAATCAGCCAAAACTTAAGCCAATTAATCCCGCCAGAAATGAAGCAGATGCGCGATGACGTTGAAAAAGCCGCTAAGGTGGCCATTCAAAGTGCATTTAGTCGACTCGACCTGGTCAGCCGAGAGGAATTTGAGCTGCAAAGCGCGATGCTTGAAAAGACGCGCGCCAAACTAGAAGCACTCGAACAAAAGCTCAGCGAGCTCGAACAGCGCTAAATCGCCATGGCACACCACAAGATTGATTACGTCGAACTGCCCGCCAGCGATCTACACGCCATCAAGGCCTTTTATCAAGCCGCGTTTGGCTGGCGCTTTATCGACTACGGCGACGAGTACTGCGCCCTCGATGGCGCGGGGCTGGATGGCGGCTTTTTCAAAGCGCCACTGTCTTCGTCGACGGCAAATGGTGCGGCTTTAGTCGTTCTCTACAGCGAAGATTTAGAGGCGAGCCAACAGGCCGTTGAGCAAGCGGGCGGCACTATTATTAAACCCATTTTTTCCTTCCCCGGCGGGCGCCGCTTCCAATTCACCGATCCCTGCGGCAACGAACTCGCCGTGTGGTCTCATACCTAGGCACTCCGCCTCTCAGTCGCAAATGCACAAAAAAAAGCCCGATGGCATTGCCATCGGGCTTTTTTATGAACGAAAGGTACGTTGACTACGGCGTATCGCTAGCCTCTGTGTCAGCTGGCTCGGCCTCGCCTTCCTCGGCGCTTTCACTATTAGAAGCACTCTCTTCTTCAAGCGGAGGCAAACCCTTTAACTCGCGAAAGCGGGCACTGTCCTGTTTAAACTGCGCCTCTAACGCTTTGCGCTCTTTAATCTGACGCGCAATATAGGCCTCGTTTTCGCGCAGTTGGTTCTCCGAGCGCTCTACCTGCTTGATGAGATTTTCTGGCACCTCTCGGCCCGCCTTTTCTAAACGCTCAATTTTCTGTCGCGTATTGGCCAGCTTCTCGGTGATTTGCTCATTGTAGGTTTGCGTCAACTTAATATTAGAGGCGATAGCACTCACGCGATCCTCGCGCAGCATTTCAATATCGCGCACGGTCGTGAAGGTATCGAGCAAAATGCGGTCCTTGCGCTCTTGTGCTTCACGAACGGCTTTTTCTTTCGCCTTCCGCTCGGCCTCAGCTTTTGCCGCCGCTTGCTCTGCCGCGTACTCCTCTTGGCTCTTGGCGCGATCGACTTGGCGCACCTGAACACCCGATTGGTCGATCTCAGTGTGCTGATCGGACACTTGCTCGGGTGGCAGTCGATCACTGTAGTGAACATTGCCCTCCTCATCGACCCATTTGTACAGCGCTAGCGCGGGCTGTGATAGCAAGCCCAAAAGGCAGCTTAGTACTACGCGTTTCATCATGTCGGCCTACCCAGTAAAATCTCTTCTAATTATAGACTTGCTTTATACTAAATCATTCCCCACCAGCATCAAGCACTGGACACACACTTGGAACACATTCTGCTTTTTTTCGTTGCCGTCGTGGCCAATTTGTTTTCTGCTCTGGCTGGCGGGGGCGCTGGCTTATTGCAATTTCCCGTGCTGATTTTCCTCGGGCTGCCCTTTGGCACAGCACTGGCCACCCACAAGGTAGCCAGTGTTGCCCTCGGCGTTGGCGCGACGACGCGACACTGGCGCGAGGGCCGATTCGAGCTGGGTTTTAGCGCCTTTATTTTGCTCTGCGGTGTGCCCGGCGTCTTGCTGGGCGCCAATGTGATCCTGCAATTTCCCGAGCGCTGGGCCGAGCTTTGCCTCGGGCTGCTCACCGCCAGCCTTGGCCTCTACTCCGCTTTCAAGCGCGACTTGGGACAATCCGCTTTACCCAAGCGGCGAAACACCTTGGGTTATGCTTGGGGTGGCCTAGGTATTTTTGCCATTGGCTTTCTCAACGGCTCTCTCACCTCGGGCACGGGGCTTTTTTTAACACTGTGGCTGATTTTATGGTTTGGCTTCGACTATCAACGCGCTGTGGCTTACACGCTCGTGCTGGTCGGCCTAGTATGGAACGGCAGCGGTGCCATCGCACTGGGCGTACAGGGCACCATTGAGTGGAGCTGGCTGCCCGCGCTGATTGCGGGATCGTTGATTGGCGGCTACGCCGGCGCGCACCTTTCCATCGCCAAAGGCAACCCCCTGATAAAGCGCTGCTTTGAAGTCATTACGTTGCTGGTGGGCCTATCTTTGATCGTGCGCGGCAGTTTGGGGCTCAGTTAGCCTCAGCCCCGATGCACCACCGAAGTAGCAGCGCCTACAAGCCCATCATAGGCGGCAGCGCAAAGTAACCACCGTGCCCCGCGGGATTGTAGTAACGCGTTTCAAAATCTTGGCGCGCTTCGATCTCGGCCTGCGAGGGGCATTCAATGTTCGCCCCCTTGCGCGCCAATGTGGCCGTCCACCAACCCGAGGGATAGGTGGGTTGAGAAAAGTGCAAGCTCTTACTGTCTTGGAACCCACTGTCTCGCATGGCCTGATGCATGGGCTTAATAATGCTGTCTAAGTGGTAGAGCGGCGACTCGCTCTGCTGGCACACCATGCCCCCAGGGCGCAGCGCGCGCAGACAATCACTGTAAAAACTAGGGCCAAATAAACCCTCGGCAGGACCGATGGGGTCCGTGCTGTCGACGATAATAATGTCTAGAGATTCATCGGCGGCATCGGCAATCCAGCGGATCGCATCGGCAAACTGCAAGTCGGCGCGCGGGTCCGAGTTGTCGCAACACAGTTCTGGAAAGTGCTTTTCAGAAAGGCGCGTGACTCGCTCATCGATATCGACCTGAACCGCGCGCCTGACGCTGCGGTGCTTGAGCACTTGCTGCAAAGAGCCACAGTCGCCACCGCCGACAATCAAAACATCCTGTGGGTGGCTGTGATTAAACAGCACGGGGTGCGTCATCATTTCGTGATAGATAAAGTTATCTCGACTGGTCAGCATGACCAAGCCGTCGATGGTCATCAACTTGCCAAAGGTCAGCGTGTCGTAAATGGCAATCGTTTGAAATTCAGACTGCTCTTCGTGAATCTTTTCGTGGATGTGCAAAGAGAACGCACTGCCGCCCTCGGCGTACTCCTCTGTGTACCAGTGCGGCTGTCTTAAGGGGCTTTCGTGGCTCATAGCATCGTTCCAATTGATCTTGTCATCAGCGCATTCTAGTACGCCATACTGACTAAAAAAATGGTTTTATCGCCTGTAGCCATCGCGCATAATTTGCCCATGAGTGCGCTCGACAATAACCGCCAGATCTATCGCATCGACCAGTGGGCCGAGCGCTATTTTTCCATCGATGCCGAGGGCCATATTTGCCATCAGGCCAGTGGCTACAGTTTGCGCGGCATCGCTCAAACGCTACAGCGCGACGGCTACGATCTTCCCGTCTTAGTGCGCTTTAACGACATTTTGCGCGACCGCGTTGAGCGGCTCTACCAAGCCTTTTGCCACGCTCTCACCCAGCGGGAAATGGCGCCCCACTACACCCCCATCTACCCGATTAAAGTCAATCAGCAAGCCAGCGTCGTCGAGGCGCTACTCAAAGCCGACGCCCCACTGGGACTGGAGGCAGGCAGCAAAGCCGAGCTGGCGGCGGTCATCGCCAGCGCCCCAGCGGGTGCCACGATTATTTGTAACGGCTACAAGGATCGCGAGTACATTCGCATGGCCTTGATCGCCAAGCACATGGGGCACGCCTGTTATCTCGTGATCGAGCAAAGCAGCGAGCTGACTTTAGTCAACGAGGTCAGCCGACAACTCGACATTGCCCCCCTGCTCGGCCTGCGCATTCGCCTAGCCACCTTGGGCACAGGGCGCTGGCAAAACAGCGGTGGCGAGGGCGGCAAATTTGGCCTGACCGCCGCCGAGGCCTACCGACTGATCGAAGATCTAAAACAGAGCTCGCAGCTCGAATGTCTGAAACTACTGCACGTACACATGGGATCGCAAATTGCCGAGCTATCGGCCATTGAACAAGGTGTACGCGAGATTTGTCAGTTTTACGCCGACCTCTGTGCCCTCGGCGCCCCTCTCGATACCCTCGATATCGGTGGCGGCCTCGGCGTCGACTACGAGGGCTCCGCCAATCACAGCGAATTCTCCATGGGCTACACACTGTCGGGCTACGCCGAAGCCGTGGTCGCCACGGTTCACGGCGCCATGCAATCGGCCCGCTTGCCCATGCCCCAGCTGTTTAGCGAATCGGGGCGCGCTCTCACCGCACACCACGCGGTGCTGTTGACGGAGGTCGGCGACATCGAATCGCCCTTTAACAGCCGCAACACCGTCGAGCTCTCCGACGTCGACCGCCAGTACGCGCCACTGAGCACGCTGTTAAGTGCCCACCATCAATGCCAAGCCAACGATTACGATGCCGCCTTGTTCGAGACAGCGGACAAGGCCGTGCAACAAGTGTTTCGCGACTACGCTCAGGGGCACTGCTCGCTGAGGCAGCGCATCGCCGCCGAAGAGTGCTACTACGCGCTGTGCCGCACACTCGACCAACGCGAACGCGAGGCTGCGGAAAAGTACCTGCCCGACGATGTGCGGCAAGCACTGCATCGCAAACTGGCCTCCAAGTTTTTTTGCAATCTCTCTTTGTTCCAATCGCTGCCCGATGTGTGGGGGATCGACCAAGTCTTTCCTATCGTGCCCCTGCAGCGGCTCGACGAAGCCACCACCGAATACGCCGTAATCCACGACTTAACCTGCGACTCCGACGGTCAAATTAAGCGCTACGCCTGCACCAACGAATTTGCCCACACCCTGCCCGTGCATGCGGTTCGAGATGACGAACACTATTTGTTGGGCCTTTTCTTGGTCGGCGCCTATCAAGAAATTCTCGGCGATATGCACAACCTGTTTGGCGACACCCACGCGGTTAATGTAGAGGCGCACGACCAAGGGCTAGACATCGTGAATATGGAGGTCGGCGACCGAGCCGACCAATTGCTCGAATACGTTCACTACGATCTACAACACATGCAGCAACGCTACCGCGATAAGCTAGACGGCCTCCCCCAAGCCGACGAACACCTCGCCTGCCTGATGCGCAACCTGCATCACTACACGTATTTGAATCGTCGCTAAAGCCAAACTCCAACAGCTGTGGCATCATAAAACGATGAAGATTATCGCCGACGAAAACATCCCCTACTTGCGCGAATGCTTCGGCCAAAGCGCCGAAGTCGTTTCACTCAATGGCCGCCAGCTCACACGCAGCGACGTCAAAGACGCCGATGCCCTCATCGTGCGTTCGGTCACTCCGGTGGACAAACAGCTACTCGAAGAGTCCTCGGTGCGATTTGTCGGCAGTTGCACCATCGGCATCGACCACATCGACACCGACTACCTCGATCAACGCGGCATTCAATTTGCCAGCGCCCCTGGCTCCAATGCCGACTCCGCCGCTCAGTACACGCTCTGTGCCCTGCTCACACTCGCCCAGCGATTTTCACTCGACCTCAGCAATACCACCGTCGGCATCGTCGGCTGTGGCAACGTCGGCTCTCGGGTCAAAACACTGGCCGAAGCCGTGGGCTGCCGCACACTGCTGTGTGACCCGCCGCTCGCCGAGCGCGGGCGCGACGGCTTTGTCTCGCTCGAAGAAGTTGTCGCTAACAGCGACATTACCAGCTTTCATGTGCCACTCACGCGCAAGGGCAGACACCCCACTTGGCGCATGATTGATGCCAAACTGCTCGAACACATGCCCGAGCACGGCATTTTAATCAACTGCGCACGGGGCGATTTGATCGACGCCGAAGCCCTGATGGAAGACATCAGCCGCCACGATCGCCGCGTCGTGCTCGACGTATGGCCCAACGAGCCGCGCATCGACGCCAAGCTGCTCAGCATGGTGCAAATCGCCACACCGCACATTGCGGGCTACAGCTTAGATGGCAAGTTGCGCGGTACGGAAATGGTTTACGCCGCCTGCTGCAAGGCGTTGGGCATGAAGTATATAGAACCGCGCGTGGACTTGAGCCGCACCCAGCCGCTGCACCTCAAAAGCCAGCTCTCCGAACGCGAGGCCATCCATCGCGCCTGCCGCGACTCCTACAACATAGAAGCCGACGACGAAGCGCTGCGCGAATTGCTCATCCAGCCCAGCTTTGAACAGGGCGCATTCTTTGATCGCCTGAGAAAACACTACCCAGAGCGCCGCGAGTTCGCCGCCTACCGCTGCCACGGCGGTTCCGCCGCACTGCGGGAGACACTGTCCAAGCTAGGGTTTGATATCGGCGCTTAGGGTGCCTTTATAAGGCTTTTTCGCAGCTCAATTGTGTTGCCAATGATTCGATAGAAATTCAGTATCGCGCTCTGAGAAAATACCGTCGCAGTTCAAACTTGATACTACGTTATTTTTCATAGTGGTAGCGGCATGAAATTATGATTAGCTGGTTATCATCGACCGCATAAACCAACCTATTTGTATCGTCGATACGTCTGGACCAAAACCCCGCCAAATTTTCTTTCAAGGGCTCAGGTTTACCAATCCCCTCAAAGGGGGATCGCTGAGTATCCTGAATCAGTTTATTAATGCGCTTAAGGGTTTTCTTGTCTTGTGTTTGCCAATGTAAATAATCTGACCAAGCCTCTCGGGTCCATGAGAGCATTTCAATCATCAATTAGCCCATGCTGCTTGGTTTTACCGGCCCGATATTGCTTAATTGATTTTGCCAGATGGGCTGCATTTGCAGGACTCTTTAACAAATGAACCGTTTCCATAAGACCGTTGAATTGATCCAACGACATAACCACCGCATCCTCTGAGTCCCTGCGAGTAATAACAGTGTAGTCCGCATCGCTAACCACTTGATCTAAAACGCTTTTCAGCTTATTTCGAGCGTCAGAAAAATTAATAACTCTCATAGAAAACCACCTAATATGTACAATATATTGGACAATTATAGTCTGTACCGTAAATTGTTCAAGTGGTGCTTTCTGGTGATTTAACGCCCGACTTTGCGGCGTGCCGGAGCGTAGGCACGTCCGACAACAGCCGATTGTTATACCTATTTAGCTCGATGCTTTAGTGATATTTTCAGGGTTTAGAACAAAGCCTGCCGCTCTAAGCCTATCTGCTAATTTTGGTACAGCTTCTTTTACATGGTCATTGAACGGTACATACAGGATTCCTTGAGCATCTGATGGTGCTTCAAGGTGGCCTTTTTTGAGTATCGCGACGTTGCCACGACCAACAGCGGATATAAGCATACCCATTTCTAAAACCACGTTTTGGCGGGCTCTTGGCTGCACATTCTCGGCACCATCAGATTTGGAGTAACCCATATCGTCAGGGGTCATTAGTACAATGCCAAATCTAGCCTGATTATTATTGGTGCCGATTTCGGATTCTAGAGCTTCAATTATTGTTAGGCCCCCACCACCAGTATTTGCTAGAACAAACGGATCAAGTCCCAACTTGTGCAAAACAAGTTCTAATTGTTCGCGCGAAACAGTGTCATGCCCATGAACTACAAAGACTTTTTTATTTGCAGCCGCAGGATTTACTGGAGCATGTGGAGCAGGTGCCTCTGTGGGTGCCTCAGCAGCTTGCTGAGGCGCAGAGCCGGTATATGAACCCCACGCTTCTGTTAGTTTATCTTTTACTGGCTTTTTACCTTGAATTTGCACCTTACCAGTCGAGGTATACCAGTTGACAATTGCACCTTCATTAGTACGAATTTGGTGACCATGTTCTTGGTCTTTAACGTCACCGACAGTAAACCCGCATCCTTTTATTATTGTTTGCAGATCTTCTAAGGTTCCATTGTGATTCATTCAAAACTCCTTAGTTTGGATTTGGGTATAACGTTGCGAGCAGCGGCGCGTTTTTTTGCGTCCGCTGCCTTGCCTTGTTACGCAACACTCACTCTTTTTTGTATATGACTGTTACCGTGCCATTTACCTTGTTTTTGGCAATTTCGTAATCAGGATTGAAGGTTGCCAAATTATGCGCAGCAATACCTACTGCTGAGAATAACCCAGCAACTTGGGTAACACCTGTTGGTATGACCGCTCCTGCTAAAGCTGCACTTCTATACTCAGTGTAAACCCTACACCGTAGATCTTTTTTTTCTATTGCGCCTTCTATTTTATTGACGGTAAAAGAGACATCTTTTACCGCAACAACTTTGAAGGACTTTCTAGCTGAAATAAGCTCAGAAAGCTTTCCTTCGCTTAACTCATCTGATGTGAACTTCTGGACATCAATGTCTTTTGCCATGTTTTGGTCTCCGCAGCCCTGTGGATTAGAACTGCTATGCGTAGGGCGGAAACCGCGTAACAGTTAAGTTAGCGGTGTCAGGCCGCTAATGTCGATGCCGTTAAATTACTGATAACGGCTCGTTTTTAATAACGAAAACCCAATAAAAACAAAGCACTGGGTTTTGGGCTCTTGCCTACTTTCTGAAATTAACGGTTTTATGCCGTTAATTTCGTTCGATCAATTTTGATCTGTCCCTTTTTTATGAATTCTCTGTAAAGGATCGCCACAATCGGGCTGCGTCCTTTCCAATATAGGGCTAAATCTAGCACGGAGGTGCTCGAATCCCAAAGCGCGGCGAGTGCCATTGATGGTTATGTACGGGCATCCCAACTGGTGGGATTCTTGCGAACGTGAAAGACTGCAGTAATTATGATCTGCTGCTCACGCACCAAATACATTATACGGAATGGGAAGCGGCGAATAGGAATACGCCTCAAATCTTTATGGAATTTACGGTAGATGAGCGGGTTTGTGAGTAGCTTATCTAAGGCCTCTTCTACGCAAAGAACAAGTCATAGCCTAAACCGATTCGCTTACTCTCGTACACCGTGTACTGCTCACCAATATCAAACTCAGCCTCTGGCCAAATTGTGAGCGTATACGTCATCTATTTGGACAAAATTCGAGCCTTGACGGCCGACCAGCTTGAACCCGAATTTTGGTCGATTTCAAATGCAGCTAACCGACGATCGAGCTCTTCCCGCTGAGGTGCTGTGACGTCAATCTCAGCATTTTCGGCAATCACACTATCCCAAAGGGTTTCGGCGAGAAGAGTCCGCTCAGAAATGGTCAGTGATTGAATTTCCATCGTAGTAAGACTCTTGCAAGAACACTCATCATTCATGCTAGCACAAGGCTAAATCTGGCACAGGTGGCGTCCATACCTCCAAACGCGGTGAATGCCGTATTTTTTGTGCTTAGCACTAATCCTTTAATCCGTTCTCTTATTGAGTGTTGCGCATAAAATCGGCCACCGCGTAGAGCGATTTTTCAAGATCGCGGCGCAGCGTTTCGTCTAAGCCCACTCGTTGCATGGCGATTACCATGCAGTGCATCCACTGATCGCGAGCCGCTTCATCGATTTCAAAAGGTAGGTGGCGCATGCGCAATCGCGGGTGTCCGTATTTGTTCATATACAGCGGCGGGCCGCCCATCCAGCCCACTAAAAACTCGTATAACTTTGTGCGAGATCCGCTTAAATCGTCGGGGTGCATGCGCCGCACTGTATCGGTTTGCGGGTCTTCATCCATTACATCGTAAAAGGCATCGACCAGCTCGCGTATATGGGTCTCTCCGCCAATGCGCTGAAAAAAGCTAGCGGTCTCGCTACCGGGTTCGTTGATAGACAGCATGGGCACTCCTATTGAAGAGCACCATTGTATCGCTAGGCGGGGTCGCGACGATAGGCGCTGGGGGATTTGCCCACCCAGCGGCGAAAGGCTTGATTAAACGCGCTGGCTTCCGCAAAGCCGAGCCGATCGGCAATTTCGCCGATGCTGCAGTCTTGGTAGCGCAGCATCTGGCAGGCCAAATCTTGGCGCACGCGGCTGACTTGCTCGCTATAGGACGTGCCATCTTGGGAGAGCCGCCGCTGCAATGTGCGCTCACTGAGATTAAAGTGCGCTGCGGCGGCTTTGATATCGGGCACGCCATCGACTAAGGCCGCCGCGAGATACTGGCGAAGCTGACTCGATACGCTGTCATCCACTTGCTGGGCGAGCTGCTCGACCACGCTATCAAACAACACCGCATTGCCCGAGTGTGTGGGCAAGCCGAGATGCTGTGCATCAAAATACAAGCGATTGGCCTTGCAGCCAAAATACACGGGCGCTTTGAGATAAGTTTGGTAGGCCTCTTGGCTGCCTCGGGCGGGGTGGCGAAACTCTATGCGGTTAGCCACTAAGTTGTGATCGCGCCTACCCTCTCTCACAATAAATTCGGCCAATGCGAGAGATTCTGCCACATCTTTTTCCACCACGGGTTGCAAGACTTCCGGCTTGGCCCACTCGCAGTGATACTCGATATAGGCCTCGTCTCCTTCCACGCCAAACAGCGTTTGAATGCCATCTTGGAGTACCGTTTCGTAGCGCACGAGCTCTTTGATCGCACTTTGTAGATCGGGTGCCGTTGCCAAGATACTGGCGAGGTCTCCCATATAGCCGGGGTGGAAGCGCCGCCCGACGGCGAGACCGAGCAGCGGGTCGTCGCACAGGCGCATCGCCACTTGCCACAAATTTAAATAGTCGTCGTAGGAAATGCGCCCCTCGCGGTCGTCGAGCGCCTGCGGTGCCAAACCGGCCTCGCGCAGCAGCACCTCAACGGCAATACCCCGCTCTTCCACGGCATCGATTAAATTATCGGTATAAAATGTACACACGCTGGCCATCGTGTCCTCCCCTTGCCTCATTATGCACCGAGACGCCTTTCTCGCAACGCCATCGACGCCACAGCGGCGCATTTGAAACAAACCGAGCGGATTTAAAGCGACTTTCTGTCACTTTAGGCAGCTTCACATCATTTTTTGGCAGCTGCGAATAAATCATTTGCGTTAAAGCGTAATAAGCTATTGCCGTTCAAAAATGACAACAGGGGATACTCAATGAAATCACGACAATATATAGCCGCAATGTTTCTGCTCAGCAACAGCTTTGCCGCCCTCGCCAGCGGCGGCAGCCCCGCTGAAGAGCCCGCGCCAGCGCCGAGCAATGGCACCGTCCAGTACTCGGGCCTAGACTGGCAGCGCACCGCACTGGACCTAGAGCGCGACCTCGACAAGGCCGCACCGCTGCGCCAAGCCACTTTCGTCGGCACGCACAACAGCTATAACTCGTCGGCCTACGCCGACATCACACGCTATATCGATCCCAACCAAAATCAGAGTATTCGCGCTCAGTTGGATATGGGCGCCCGCTTCCTAGAGTTTGATGTTCATATGACCAACAAATTCGACACTCACGGCAGCCCGTGGGCGTGGGAGTGGACCTCTAACGACCAACTGTTGCTATGCCACGGCCAGAGCAATCACCTAGGATGCAGCTCGGCTGATCGCTATTTCCGCGACGGGCTCAACGAGCTGCGCGATTTCATCGCTGCCAACCGAGACGAAGTCGTGTTGCTCTACATCGAAGATCACATGGATGGCGAGTACGCTTGGGCCTCCGACATTCTCGATAACAGCATTGGCCAATACCTGTACCGCCCCAGCCAACACGGTAGCGGCTGTCAGGGGCTGCCCAACCAATTGACCAAACAGGATATTCTCAACAGCGGGCGCAATGTTGTGGTGATAACGGGCGGTGGCTGTAGCGGCAATGCGCAGTACGACGCCCGTGTCTGGGGACAAAATTTCAACACCCGCAACACGGCCAATGCAGCGAACTGCGATGGCTTAAGCCGCAGTGGTCACGACAGCGCTCTCGTTCGCTACTACGAAGATCGCACCAATCTATCGGCGGCATTCGGCAACCCCGGCGAGCCCATCACCACGGGTAATATCGAACAGCTTTTGGCCTGTGGCGCTAATGTGATTGGCTTTGACAAGCTCGACGAAGACGACGGGCGCCTAGAGCGCGCCATCTGGAGCTGGGGCTACAATGAACCCAACAACTACAACGGCGCTGAGGACTGTGCCGAAAGCCGCAATGACGGTCGCTTTAACGACATCGGTTGCAGCGCGGTGCGCCGCTTTGCCTGCCGCCAAGCGGGTACGCACAACTGGTATGTGACCAACGGCAGCGGCTCGTGGTCGCAAGGCGCCAGCACCTGTGCCAACGAAACCGCTGGCCAGTATCAATTTGCCGTGCCCGGCAACGCCTTTGAGAACAACCAGCTCAACGCGGCAAAATCTGCTGCGGGCGCCAGCTCCGTTTGGCTCAACTACAGCGATCAAAATAGCGAAGGACAGTGGAGCGGTTTCACCGCCCCTTAAGGCTTTACATCAGGAGCTCATTCAGCCCGGTCCATTGGCCGGGCTTTTTTTGCATTGATCCAACTCGATTAAAACCACGGCGACCGAGCCAACGTTTTTTAGGCTTCCATATCCAGTTCTTTGATCTTGCGCGTCAGCGTATTGCGCCCCCACCCCAACAGCTTGGCCGCATCTTGGCGACGCCCCTTGGTGTGCTCCAAAGTCACTTCGATCAACTGCCGTTCAAACTCGGGGCCAGCGACATCCAGCAAGCTGCTATCGCCGCGCAGTAGACACTGCTTGGCCCAGTGGCGCAGCCCTTCTTGCCAAGTTTTGCCCGTCTCCTGCACAGGTTCGGCTTGAATCATTTCCGACGGCAAATCCGACATTTGTACTTCTTTGCTCGACGCCATCACCGTCAGCCAGCGACTTAAATTTTCCAACTGGCGCACATTGCCCGGCCAATTCTGTGACGACAGCCACTGCTTAACGGGCTCGCTCAATGTTTTCACCTCCGTATCGAGCTCTTTCGCCGAGCGACTCAAGAAAAACTCCATCAACAGCGGAATATCTTCGCGGCGCTCGCGCAGTGCGGGCAAGTGGACGCGGATGACATTGAGCCGGTGGAATAAATCCTCGCGGAAGGCGCCCTCCTGCACTAGGTTTTCCAAGTTTTGGTGCGTGGCCGCGACGATGCGCACGTTCACTTTGACAGGAGTGGTACCGCCCACTCGGTAAAACTCGCCATCGGCGAGCACACGCAACAATCGCGTTTGCAACTCGGCGGGCATGTCGCCAATTTCATCGAGAAAGAGCGTGCCGCTATTGGCCTGTTCAAAGCGCCCCTTTCGCTGAGTGTTGGCTCCGGTAAAAGCGCCCTTCTCATGGCCAAACAACTCTGACTCCAGCAAGTCTCTTGGAATTGCCGCCATGTTCAGGGCAATAAATGGCCCGTCAGCGCGGGGGCTATGACGGTGTAGCGCTTGTGCGACTAACTCTTTACCGGTGCCCGACTCGCCGTTGATCAATACCGTAATATTGGAGCGCGACAGACGACCGATGGCGCGGAACACCTCCTGCATGGCGGGCGCCTCACCAATAATCTCGGGCATCACGTCGAGCTCGACTTCGTCTTCGCTGGAATCGCTCATCTCATCGCGGCGATGCTCGCAAGCGCGCTCTATTAAGGCCGTGGCCTCGTCGATATCAAAGGGTTTGGGCAAGTATTCGAAAGCCCCTCCCTCATAGGCGGACACCGCGCTATCGAGATCGGAGTGCGCCGTCATAATAATAATGGGAATATGGGCTTGATCGGCCTGCAACTGGCTTAAAAAACTCATGCCGTCGGTGCCTGGCATGCGAACATCACACAGCACCACGCTGGGCTGGTGACCCTTGGCAATTTCCGCCAGTGCCTCGTCGGCGCGTTTAAACGTGTTGTAGCGGTACCCCGCTTGGCCGACAGCCCGCTCAAGTACCCAGCGGATAGATTGATCATCGTCGATGATCCAAACAATGTCATTTTGTTGTGCCATGGCTGGCCTCTCTTTCCAATGGCAAATAAATCGTAAATTGGGTGGAGCCCGGCTGGCTCTCGCATTCGATCAAACCGCCGTGCTGACTAATCAGTGACTGTGCGATGGGTAATCCCAAGCCTGTTCCCTCAGACCGCCCCGTCACCATGGGGTAAAAAATTTGTTCGATTAAGTCCTCGGGAATACCGGGGCCGTTGTCGATAATGTCTAGGCAAAGCACCAATCGGTGCAGGGTATAGCCGATGGTGAATCGGCGCATGGCGCGGGTTCGAACGGTGATGACGCAACCCTCGCCCTTGGCCTCCCAGGCATTTCGAATGATGTTGAGCAGCGCCTGTACCATTTGATCTCGATCCATATCGAAATCTGGGATACTCGGGTCGTAATCCTTTATAAATTGAATCGCACCCTGGGTTTCCACTTCGAGCAAACGCATTACGTGGGACAGCACTTCTAGGATGTTTTGCTTTTCCAACTGAGGTCGTCGATTGGGGCCGAGCATGCGATTGATTAAACTTTGCAGTCGGTCGACTTCCGCGATCACGATGTCGGTGAACTCGCGCTGCTCGTCGCTCTCTAGCTCGCGCGCCAAAAGCTGGGCGGCCCCGCGAATGCCGCCCAGCGGATTTTTAATCTCGTGAGCCAAGCCTCGCACCACTTCTCGCGTCGCCTGGTGTTGATTGATCAATTGCTCTTCCCGAGCGATGCGCATGATGCGATCGACTTGAGACATCTCAATCAACAAATACGGCAGCTCCTCAACAACGAGCGTCACGGTGCAATCGACCGTCACCGTCGTGCCCTGAACAGGCAGTACGATCACCATTTCGCGGTGTGTGAAAGGGCGACCACTGTCGAGGGTTTTCTGTAGATACGCACCAAATATCTCGCCGTCACCCACGGGCATATCCGCCAAATTGAGCTGGTGGGCTCGGCGGCGGCTAATACCAAACATGGCCTCCGCAGAAGGCGACAGGTACACCACTCGACACTGCTCGTCGGTTAAAACAACGGCGTGGTTTAAGTGATTGAGCACTTTTTGGGGTGATGGCGTCATGTCGTCTCCGTCTATTACTCAATGCTTATGCAAAGGGTGTACCAACCTATTTTTGGGCGTTTTAACGCCTTTTTATTGGCCCGCCCTGTTCCGACGCGCCAACACATGCACCAAAATAGTGCATGTCAGTGTCTTGCTCAAGTTTTACCCTGCACTAACAACATGGCTCTACAGAAAGCCCACCCTAGGGCCTGCAGCCATAAACTGGCCATACCGCGTTGACTGCACTGGAAGTAGAGATAGAGAACATAGGGCGTTTTATATTGAATCCATTCAAATACTTTTCTCTTAAAAACTCGGTGAACTCTGTGTTATACCCCCCAAACCAAAAAAAGCCGCCCCAGAGCGATGCCCTGGGGCGGCTTTTTAATAGCAGCGAGAAAATGCTTACACGCTGTAGTACATATCGAACTCACAGGGGTGAGTGGCCATGCGCAAACGCTCAACCTCTTCCTGCTTGAGTTCGATGTAGCCATCGATCAAGTCGTCAGAGAACACGCCACCGGCTTTCAAGAAATCGCGATCTTGATCCAAAGCCTCTAGCGCCTGCTCGAGGTTGAAGGCCACCTGTGGAATGTTGGCCGCCTCTTCTGCTGGCAGGTCGTAGAGGTTTTTATCCATCGCATCACCGGGGTGAATTTGATTTTGGATACCGTCGAGACCCGCCATCAACAACGCGGCAAAGGCGAAGTAGGGGTTGGCGGTTGAATCGGGGAAGCGCACTTCGATACGACGCCCTTTAGGATTCGAAACATAGGGAATACGAATCGACGCCGAGCGGTTGCGAGCCGAGTAGGCCAGCATAACAGGTGCTTCAAAACCGGGCACCAAGCGCTTGTAAGAGTTGGTAGACGCGTTGGCGAAGGCGTTAATCGCGCGGGCGTGCTTAATCACACCACCGATGTAGTACAGTGCCGTCTCGCTCAAACCGCCGTAGCCGTCGCCAGAGAACAAGTTTTCGCCGTCTTTGCCTAGCGACATGTGAACGTGCATGCCGTTACCGTTGTCGCCAACGAGGGGCTTGGGCATGAAAGTCGCCGTGTGGCCAAAGGCGTGAGCCACGTTGTGCACAACATACTTGTAGAGCTGAACTTCGTCGGCTTTCTCAACCAATGTGTTGAACTTCACACCGATTTCGTTTTGACCGGCTGTCGCCACTTCGTGGTGGTGGACTTCGACTTCGAGGCCCATCTCTTCCATGGTGTTACACATGGCCGAGCGCAAATCTTGGTGTGAGTCGACGGGGGGAACGGGGAAGTAACCGCCTTTCACACCGGGACGGTGACCCGTGTTGCCGTCGATAATTTCGTCT
>DS990599.1:45845-216155 GCA_000155715.1 gamma proteobacterium HTCC5015
GACTGCATATAGGCTTCAGCGCGGCGCGCAGTCGAGCGAGGATCGCGCTCGTAACCCTGCATAGTGGCGGGCTCGATGATGTCGCAAGTAATGTTCAACGTGGGGTCTTGGAAGAAAGGATCCAATACCGCAGATGACGCATCGGGCATCATGATCATGTCGGATTCGTTGATGCCTTTCCAGCCGGCAATCGAAGAGCCGTCAAACATTTTGCCTTCTTCAAATGTATCTTCTTCCACAGTGTGAGCGGGAACCGTTACGTGCTGCTCTTTACCTTTCGTGTCGGTAAAGCGGAAGTCGACATACTTGATGCCTTCATCTTTAATTTTCTTTAATACGTCAGCTGCTGACATGATGTCCTCCATTGGGATCGAGTCGTTTTCAAGGCCAGCGATACTCTCGCTGTTACTTGCGCCAAAGTAGAGCATAAAGCATGCCAATTTTTAAAAAGCCAGAAATCAAGGGCTTAGCGCCGACCCCGTCATTTATACGCACTAACATGGTGCATTGTTTTGCAAATGCACCATGTTAGTGCGATTGGGCTTTGTGCTCGCCTGCATTGTAACCAATTCCCGATCACAAAATCACGCCTACACCATGAGTTTCTATGGGTTGGCAACAAAATGGGGGAAATCGCTCGGAAACGCGCTCAACCATAGTGTGAACGGGCCCGAAGCTTTATACTTCATGGCCATTTTTAACGGAACCACAGTGGAGAGCGCTTTGACCGCCGAAAGCCGCTACGACATCAATACCTTTCAAGGTCTGATTATGACCTTGCAGTCCTATTGGGCCGACAAGGGCTGCACGATTCTCCAACCCTACGATATGGAAATGGGCGCAGGCACGTTTCACCCCGCGACCTTTCTGCGCTCCATTGGCCCCGAGCCTTGGGCCGCCGCCTACGTTCAGCCCTCGCGCCGCCCCACGGACGGCCGCTACGGCGACAATCCCAACCGCCTGCAGCACTACTATCAATACCAAGTGGTGATTAAGCCCTCGCCGCTGGACATCCAGTCGCTGTACTTAGAATCCCTGCGCGTTCTCGGCATTGATCTCCTCGTGCACGATATTCGATTCGTCGAAGACAACTGGGAATCTCCCACGCTCGGCGCCTGGGGCCTAGGGTGGGAAGTCTGGCTCAACGGCATGGAAGTCACGCAATTTACTTATTTTCAGCAAGTGGGTGGCCTCGATTGCAAACCCGTCACCGGCGAAATCACCTACGGCCTCGAGCGCATTGCCATGTATTTGCAAAATGTCGAGAGCGTTTACGATTTGGTTTGGACGAAGGACCCCCAAGGCAATGTCGTCACCTACGGCGATGTGTTTCACCAGAACGAAGTCGAGCAATCGACCTACAATTTTGAACACGCCGACACCGCGACACTGTTCCAACAGTTCGACGACTGCGAGCGCATCAGTGGCGAGCTGATTGAGGCCAATCTGCCTCTGCCCGCCTATGAACAAGTGCTCAAGGCCTCCCATACCTTCAACTTACTCGATGCCCGCCACGCGATCTCTGTCACCGAGCGACAGGGCTATATTTTGCGCGTGCGCACACTGGCTCGGGCCGTCGCCCAAGCCTATTTCGATGCCCGCCAAGCGCTGGGCTTTCCCATGGCAAAAAACCACAGCGAATAAGTGCACGACATGGCTAAAGATTTACTCATTGAACTAGGCACCGAAGAGCTGCCCCCCAAGGCGCTTAAAACGCTGTCCAACGCGTTTTCGGCCAGCATTATCGAACAGCTAGAAACCGCGCAATTAAAAGGCGAAGGCAGTGAATCTTTCGCCGCACCGCGCCGCTTGGCACTGCTGCTGAAGGCCGTGCCCGAAGAGCAAGGCGATCAAGTCATTAAACGTACAGGGCCCGCCGTTCAAGCGGCCTTTGACGAAGACGGCAACCCCACCAAAGCCGCCGAGGGTTTTGCCCGCTCCTGTGGTGTGAGTGTCGACGAGGTGAGTCGCATTCAGGATGGCAAAGTCGAAAAGCTGTACTACGAAGTCCAAAAGCCTGGCCTGAGCCTCTCGGCGCTACTGCCAGAGATCATTGAAAAAGCACTAACCGCCCTGCCGATTCCTAAGCGCATGCGCTGGGGCGACAACGATTATCAGTTTGTGCGTCCTGTGCAGTGGTTAGTCACATTGCACGGTGATCGCGTATTGCCCATGGAGATCATGGGACAGAGCGCCAGCGCCGATACTCAAGGGCACCGTTTTCACGCGCCAGGGCCGCTGCGCCTGACCCGCGCCGACGAGTACGCCGCCGTGCTTCGCGAGCGCGGCAAGGTTGAACCCAGCTTCGACGCTCGACGCGCACGCATCGAAGAACAGGTGCACGCCGAGGCGAAGGCCTTGGGCGGCAAGGCCGTGATTGACCCGAGCCTACTCGACGAAGTCACCGCCCTAGTGGAGTGGCCCGTCGCCGTGGCCGGCCACTTTGAACAACGCTTTCTCGATGTGCCACAGGAAGCGCTCATTACGACGATGGAAGACAATCAAAAGTACTTTGCCGTGCTCGATGACAATGGTCAGCTAATGCCGCACTTTATCACCATTGCCAATATCGAAAGCCGCAACGTCAAGCTGCTGCGCGAAGGCAACGAACGGGTGATTCGCCCGCGCTTTGCCGACGCCGAATTCTTTTGGAATCAAGATCGCAAACATCGTCTCGAAGACAATAACGACGCCCTGAAAAAAATTGTCTTTCAGAAAAAGTTGGGGACGGTCTACGACAAACCCAACGCGTCGCCAAGCTCGCACGAGACATTGCTCAGCAACTGGGCAACGACGTCGATTGCGCCGAACGGGCAGGGCAGCTGTGCAAAGCCGATCTCGCCTCGGAGATGGTGCTGGAATTCGATTCCATGCAGGGCATAGCGGGGCGTTACTACGCGGAGCACGACGGTGAGCCCGGCGATGTCGCCGCAGCACTCGAGGAGCAGTATCGCCCCAAGTTCGCTGGCGACCAATTGCCGCAAAGCGACAGCGGTCGAGCGCTGGCCTTAGCCGATCGCCTCGACACACTGGTGGGCATTTGGACTGCCGGCAAGCAACCGACGGGCAGTAAAGATCCCTTTGCACTGCGCAGAGCCGCGCTCGGCGTACTACGCATTCTCGGCGAAACACCCCTCGATTTAGATCTCGACGCGCTCTTAGATGCCACGATCGCCGGCTATCCCCCTGAGCTAGACGCCGCCAGCAACAAAGCGGCTCTGCTGGATTTCTTCCGCGAGCGCTTCAAGGTGCTGTGCTTAGATCGAGGCTACAGCCGCCTGCAATTCGAAGCCGCCGCCTCCGTCGGATACAGCCGACCCGCCGATTTGCTAAAGCGCCTGCACGCGGTTCAGTTATTCTCTGAACTAGACGCCTCGGACAGCTTATCCGCCGCCGATAAACGCATCCGCAACATCTTCAAAAAAATCGATGCAAACGTATTAAACAACGTCGACGCCTCACTGTTTGAAGATGAACTCGAGAAGAACCTGCATCAAACGCTGATCAAGCTGCAGGAAAGCTCACAACTGTGCATTGAGCGCAGTGACTACGAAACCGCACTCAAGACCTTGGCTGAGCTCAAAGCCCCTGTCGACGCCTTCTTTGATGGCGTTATGGTCATGGCCGAGGACGAAGCGCTGCGGCAAAACCGCCTCGCACTGCTGGCTCAACTTCGCGGCTTATTCCTGCAAATCGCCGATCTCTCACAACTGCAGGAGTAGGGCGGTGAGCGCGCAAAAATGGATTATCCTCGACCGCGACGGCGTCATTAACGAAGACTCGGACGAGTACGTCAAATCCGCCGAGGAGTGGATTGCCATTCCCGGCAGCCTCGAGGCCATTGCCCGCCTCAAGCAAGCGGGCTACGGCGTGGCCATTGCCACGAACCAATCGGGCATCGGACGCGGCCTCTTCAGTTTCGAAGACTTTGAGACGATGTGCGAGAAAATGGACGTCATGCTGGACCAAGTCGGTGGCTGGGTCGACGGCATCTTTTTGTGCCCACACGCGCCCGATGAGGGCTGTCACTGCCGCAAACCTCTGCCGGGGTTGTTTGAGCAAATTCAAGAAGCTTTCGAACTCAATAGTTTAGAGGGCGTGCCAGTTATCGGCGATTCCCTGCGCGATTTGCAGGCGGGACAGGCCATGGGCTGTACACCCATCTTGGTCAAAACCGGCAAGGGCGAGCGCACGCTGAAAAAAGGGCAGGGGCTGGAGGGCGTCGCCGTCTACGACGATCTCGCCGAAGCCGTCAACGCCCTATTGGCCTGACTGATAATAGCGCTCGATGTGGCGTTCAAACGTATCTCTGTAATCGCCCTCCGCCATCATTTCAAACAGGGCGTATTCAAATTTGGGGATGAGTGATTGGTAATCGCGCTGTCTGGTAAAGGTAATAAACGCCGAGTTAGACGAAAGCGCTATAGGCAATTCGACCACGCTACTGAGCTTTTTCGTTTTGATTAAGTGATCCCCCACATGGTGATTGACGATCACCACTTCCACGCGATCGGCCTCTAACAAGTCAAACAGTTGGTTGAAATCTTTGCCATAAATCACATCTGCAAAGCCTTCATCGAGGCGCTGGTCGAGTACAGCGACCGTTTTAAAGTCTCTTAGTATGCCAATGCGCTTGCCCTTCAAATCCTCCAACGCTCGAAACTCAAACACACGATCCTTGCGCGTATAAAGAGCCAGCCGCGAAACGTGGATCGGCATGCGCGTGTAACTCATGTACTGCTCGCGCTCGGGCGTGTAAAAAGCGGCAAACATGCAATCGAGCTGGCCATTCTGCATCATTTTGAGCATGCGCGGCCACGGATAAATATCCACTTCGACAGCGATTCCCAAGCGACGTCCCATCTCTTTAACAAGATCTACTTCGACGCCCGCAGCGCGCCCCTCACGCTCATAGCCAAACGGTGGAAAGCTGTTGGTGCCGCACTTAAGGGACGTGTGTTGAACAGGGGGGAGGGCGGCAAATTGATAACGCGTCACTTCTCCAATCGCCGCATTCGACAAAAGACCGCACAAAAGCGCTACCACTAGACCTTTCATTGTGTTCATCCTCCTGCGTCACAATGAATCACCGACCACTCAGCATACCCCGTGATAACAGACCAGAATAGGGGGGCATAAAAAAGCCGAGCATTCGCTCGGCTTTTAATAGAGCGGTTTAAAGGCAAATCATAGGCAGTTTTCTACCACACTAATTCCCTGCGGCGCATTGCTAGGCTGCACAACCGTACCAGCGCCTGTACCGGATTCACACACATTCACCTGGGGATGCGTGCTATTGAGGCGCTGCTCCAGCACAAAGCTTCCGTCATCTTGAACAAACACCGCCGCTGTATCCCGAATATCTGCGGTATCTTGGATAACCAGCTGTTGTTCCACGGTCAGTCCCGCCCCAGGCACTGCTGCATCAAAATAAATTTGCGGGCGGCCTACGCCATGGCCGTAAATCACCGAGGCCTCGCGTGTCACTTCATCATCGTCATCGCGCTCTTCACCCAAAATCGACAGCGACTGAGTGGTGTCACGAGTCGTCGACTCGGCCTCCATCACAATACCGAGTCCCGCTTGGGGCGCCGGCGCCGTGTTAGTCCCCGGGTTGGCAATATTGGCAATAACCTGAGTCTCTTCTAAGACAAGCGCACCCACACCACCATCGGTTTTAAACCAGATACCGCCACCTTCATTGCCGAGAATATTTGTTTGCTTCAGTTCCAGAGTAGAGTCTTCTCCATCAATCACGTTCTCGAGCTCCATCTCAATACCCGCCTGCCCATTAGAGAAAATAGACACATTGCGCAGCTCAACGTCTTGATCCGTCATATCAGCGGCTGCACCTGTGCCTGGCCCCTCGACCAACAGACCCTGCCGAGCGTTGTTCTGGATAATGTTTTGGAAGGCGTTATCTTCGCGCGTATTCTCCGCCCAGAACAGTTCTTGCTTGACAGCACCGCCCGCTAGCGCCTTCATGTTGACACCAATATTGCCGCCAGCGGTTGTGACATTTTCAAAACTCAGGCGCTGTTCAGTAAAGCCAGAAGTCGCATTACCCGCGCCCGTCGCTTCAATCAAAATACCGGTATTGGCCCCGTTAATGCCGACATCATCTAACGTATTACGCAGCAATGTTTGCCCCGCACTGGCGACAAAGTGCACCCCTTTGTCGAAGATGCGGCCATTCGCACGATCGCTGTTGATAAAGACGCGTTGCGCATTGAAGCTACTTACATCCTCTACCAAAATCGCCGTATCCGTTGCCGTCCAAGACACATTTGAATCAGTAGTGCCAACTTGAACCCCAAATACTTCAGCTTGGTTGCCAGCTTTGATCACGTAATTATTGCCACTGGCGGAGTCAAAACCGATGATTGGTGCAATACCGGTGGTGACGAGCTCAAAGACATTGCCATCCACCTTGGCGCCATCGCCAACGAGCAATTGTTTTTCTTTGAGATCAATACTGCCCTCGTAAACAACGGCTGCCGACTGATCTTCTAGAGGCTGATTATTTTCATCCAGCAATACCGACTCACCGGTGTGGACAAAAATGGTTTCGGTCACATTGGCACTGGAGCTACAACCGACTGTATTGGCGCCCGCGGCCTGACACTCGGCAATCGTTTGATAGGGTCTTTCCGCCGTGCCATCGCCACCCGCCGAAGAGGAGTTGTCGATGTGGGCAATTTTTTCAATCGGCGTATCAACCTCGACCGTCACCTCGCCATCGTTGACGGTACGCTTTTCGGCCTCAATGCGCGAAGTTTCGCGAATGTCGATGTCTCGATAGACAAACTGAGTCATGCGCTCGTGCAAGCTGCGCACGCCGCCCGGTGTAGCATCCCAACCGAAAGCCCAGCGAAACTCCATCAAACCGCGCGTTCGGTACAAGTCATCGTCTTCGATTACAAAATTGAGATTAAAGTTCTTGAGAGGTCTCATTTCGAGGCGGGCGCGGGTGCCCGTAGTGCCGCCAATAACATCCGCTGAAAAGTGGTAGGCACCTAGATAACCTCGCATCTCAAAGTTATCAAAATTCAGCAGGCGACCCACTTCTATATCAGCGCCACTCAAGGCTTCCTCGAAGATAGTGCCTCCGCCTACGGTCGTTGTTGTGCGCACCAAGTCGTGGCCGACAAACTCACTCTCGACCGTCACATCGTCCTCGGCATTACCCACCTGGTAGCTGTCATCCCCCGTTGGGAAATAAAAGTTACTGCGATAATCCCATGTGTCCGTCAGGAGCTCGGCACCAAAGGTCAGCTGCCTGTAGTCCCGCTCCGTCGCACTTTTGCGCAAGTCGTAGGAGCCATAAAAACCGTAGATCGCCGTTTCGTTTTCATTCAGGCTACGGAAACCCGCGCCTAGATTGATTTCGTCCGTATCCACATCCGACGAAGAATAGCGCAGATCGGCGTAACCGAGACGCTTTCCATCTTGATAAAAGGGAATCAGTCCAGCGAGACCAAAATAGGATCGATCATCGCCCGCTGCAAAATACGCTTGTGTGTTCGGCTTCCATTCACTGTCCGCTGCCTGCACAGAGCCCGCGAAAAACAGCGCAGAGGCCACGCCAAAGGTGACAACTTTTAAAAACTGCATATGCAAAGGCCTATGGCCTCCCCCCAGATAACACTTAGGCAATTTAAATCGCCAGATTTATTTAGCCGCCCATTAAACCCGCAAAAGCTATTAGAAACAAGGGTTAAAGGCAGATTCAAGGCTACTTTAGCCCTCTCAGCTGGTGTAAAATCTACTGCTCTATGAGCGATTTCATCACGATTACTCTTAACGGCGAGCACTTTTCCACAGCAGCCCAAACTACCCTGTCGAGCCTAGTCGAGCAGCTCGGCATGGCACAAGGCCGTATTGCCATCGAACGCAATCGCGAGATTGTGCCTCGCAGTGAACATGCCGCAACGGCGCTAGAGAACGGTGATGTGATCGAAATTGTGCACGCTATTGGTGGTGGTTAATATGCAGATCGATCCCCTCGCTCCGCTGTCCATTGGCAAGAGAGATTTTGCTTCTCGCTTGCTCGTGGGCACAGGAAAATACAAAGATTTCAATGAAACGGGCGCGGCCATTGAGGCCAGCGGCGCCGATATCGTCACTGTCGCCATTCGGCGCAGTAATATTGGTCAAGACCCCAGCGAACCCAACTTATTGGATGTCATCCCGCCCGAGCGCTACACCATTCTGCCCAATACCGCGGGCTGCTACACCGCCGAGGACGCGGTGCGCACCTGCCGCCTCGCCCGCGAGCTGCTCGACGGACACAATCTCGTCAAACTGGAAGTGCTGGGCGACGAGCAAACGCTCTATCCCGATGTCACTGCCACATTGAAAGCGGCGGAAGAACTCGTCAACGACCAGTTTGATGTCATGGTCTACACCTCAGATGACCCCATTCTCGCCAAGCGTCTCGAAGAACTCGGCTGCGTCGCCGTGATGCCTCTCGCCGCCCCCATCGGCTCAGGGCTCGGCATCCAAAATAAATACAACCTATTGAATATCATCGAGAACGCCAGTGTGCCTATTATCGTCGACGCCGGCGTGGGTACCGCCTCGGACGCCACGGTTGCCATGGAGCTCGGCTGCGACGGCGTGCTCATGAACACGGCCATTGCCCAGGCAAACGACCCTGTGCTTATGGCCTCCGCCATGAAAAAAGGCATCGAAGCGGGCCGAGAAGCCTATTTGGCGGGCCGCATGCCGCGCCGCCGCTACGCCTCGGCATCATCACCCATTGATGGAACGTTCTTCTAATGAGTGATTCCGTCGAGAAACGGCATCGCCGTATTCGCAGCTTTGTGCTGCGCGAAGGGCGCATGACGCCATCGCAACAGCGCGCGATGGACGAGCTATGGCCTCAGTTTGGCCTCGACCCCAACCAAGCACTGGATCTAGAGGCCACTTTTGGCCGCCAAGCCCCCGCGACACTGGAAATCGGCTTTGGCAACGGCGACTCGCTCGCTCAAATGGCCCTAGCCGAACCCGAGCGCGATTTTATTGGTATTGAGGTGCACGGCCCCGGCGTCGGGCACCTGTTGCTGGCGATTGAGAAGCACCAACTCACCAATGTACGCGTCTACCGCCACGACGCCGTCGAAGTCCTAGAACGATGCATCGAAGACGCTGGCCTCGACCGGCTCCAGCTCTATTTCCCCGATCCTTGGCACAAGAAGCGCCACCACAAACGGCGCATTGTACAAACGCCCTTTGCCGATCTCGTCGCCCAAAAACTCGCGCCCCAAGGGCACTGGCACATTGCCACCGATTGGCAAGACTACGCCGAGCACTGCCTTGAAATACTCGAGCCCCACTCACAGTTTAAGAACACCGCTAGCCAACCGCCCTTTATTGAGCGCCCCGAGTGGCGTCCTCTGACCAAATTTGAACAACGCGGCCAGCGTCTCGGTCACGGTGTATGGGATTTGCTCTATCAACGGTGTGCAACGTAATCCATGCCGGCACTCACCCTAGAAATCGGCATCACCCTCGGATTACTTGGCGTTGCCGTGTTGCTGTTTTCAAGCAATCGGTGGCGCGTGGACGTTTGCGCCCTGCTGCTGTTGGCGCTGCTCAGCCTCACCCAACTACTGCCTAACATTGAACTGATCGCCTCCGAAGAAGTGTTTAGCGGTTTTTCCAGTAATGCCGTTGTCTCACTCATGGCCGTCATGATTATCGGCGCGGGATTACAGCGCAGTGGCTTGATGCGCCATCTACTGAACTACCTGCTCAACTACCAGCACCGCGGCGAGCGCCATTTGATGCTTATGGTCTCCAGCAGTGCCGGCCTCATTTCCAGCGTGTTGCAGAATATCGGCTCCGCCGCACTCTTGGCACCACTGGTCACGCGCTTAGTGGAACAGGCCAAAATACCCCGCGGTCGTTTAATGATGCCCATGGCCTTTTCGGCGATCGCTGGCGGCACACTAACGACCATTGGCTCGGGGCCTTTGATTATGCTCAATGACCTCATCCCCGAGGGAATGGCGCACTTCAGCCTGCTGGAAGTCACCCCGATGGGTCTCGTATTACTGGCGGCCACTCTGCTCTTTTTCGCCACGCTTGGCAGCCGCTTACTGCCCCACTTATCCAAGCCCGAAACGGCCCAGCGCACATCGACCTTTTTTCAAGAGTTTTACGGCATTGACGCGGATATCTACGAGCTGAAAATTCCCAGCGACTCCCCCCTCGCAGGCCGCAAAATTGGCGTATTAGAGCGCGCTTTCCGCATTCGCTTTGTCGGCGTCGAGGTGAACGGCCAGGCGCGCGTTGCGCCCGCCAAAGACCTTGCCCTGCCGCCCAACACTGTCGTTGCCGTGCTCGGCTTGAAAAACAATATCCAACGCTTTTCCCACCACGGCCACAGCCGCGTCTCGGGCGAACTCAATGTCTTTGCCGATGCACTGCGCCAACAGCAGGCGGGGATCGCTGAGCTGGTGGTGCCAGCCACCTCAGACTTCGTCGGCAAAACCGTCGGTGAAGTCGGCTTCCGCAACAGCCTCAATCTCGCGCTTTTGGCGATTCGAAGGGGCGATAAAACCTTTTATAAAAAATTGCGCGAAACGGTTTTAAGGCCGGGCGATCTGCTTATTTGCCACTCAAAATGGCGTAACATCGAACAAATTGAAAGCAATCGTCATCTCGCTTTGATGACGACCCACTTCCCGCGCAGCAAAAAGCGCAAGAAAACGGAAGAAGAGGGCGAGCAGCACATCAAGACGGCACTGAGCTGCCTATTGTTTACTTTGGTGCTGGTCTGGTTTAGCCCCTTGTCTCTTTCAGTGGCACTGATGATTGGCGCCATCACCATGGTGGTCTTTAATGTTCTGTCTATGGATGAGGCCTACCGCGCCATCAGCTGGAAAACCATCTTTCTACTCGCCGCACTTATTCCACTCGGGCTCGCCGCTGAGCACTCGGGCACAGCCCAGTGGCTCGCCAGCGGTTTGCTCTCTGTGTTTCAAAGCACCGATTCCATCTGGCCTCCATTGACTGCACTGTGCATCCTCAGTGCCATCGCCTCACTGCTACTCTCCAACATCGGCGCAACCGTGCTTCTCGTCCCGATCGCCATCAACACCGCCCAAGTGCTCGATAGCGACCCTCGGCTATTTGCTCTCGCGATCGCTATTTCGACGTCCAATGCCTTTATCTTGCCCACCCATCCCGTCAATGTGCTCACCATGGGCGCTGGCGGCTACAAAAATGCCGACTACTTTCGCGTCGGCATCCCCATGACACTGGTATTTCTTGTCGCCACACTGGTCAGCCTAGCCCTGTTCTACTGAACCACCGCCGAGCCAAATCATACTCCAGTATGATGCAGTTCTCAGAGCAACCTCCATGATGAACTATCGATTCTCATCATGGAGAAATACCAATGATTCGCTCTCAAACCTTAAGTGCCCATACCGCACTTATCGCTTTTCTCATTTGCGTGCTATCCGCTTGTGGTAGCGGCAGCGGTGGCAGTAACAATAGCGCCTCAACAACTCCCGCTCCCGAAACAGAAGCAGACACTCCCTCAACACCGGAGATCACATACTTTTCTGGCAATGATGGTGTGTATGGCGAGGAACTGTGGAAAACCGATGGAACGGAAGCGGGTACCGTCATGGTCAAAAACATCAACCCCGACGAGGAAGGCGTCGCACCCAACGACAGCAAACCCAATAATTTTTTTGCCTTTAACGGAAAAACCTACTTTAGAGCCAAAACCGAAGATGAGGGCTCGGAGCTGTGGGTAACCGATGGAACAGAAGCGGGAACCTTTCTGCTAAAAGATCACATAACAGGCGCCAATTCAGGCTCGCCTAATCAATTTACGATTTACAAGAATCAGCTTTTTTACCGCGCAAAAAATGCCGATGATTTTCCCAACGACACTCTGTGGAAAACCGATGGCACGAAAGCGGGCACCACCATCGCCGTCAATATCAGTGGCCTCGACCTCTATCCCGACATCACCGTCTTTCAACAGCAGCTGGTGTTCTCAGCCAAAGACGACACCAGTGGTTCTGAAGTGTGGATCAGCGATGGAACCACGATAGGCTCTCAGTTACTTAAAGACACGAACGCTGGCAGCGACCACGGATTCCCCGCAAACTTCACGGAGTTTAATGGCGCTCTCTTTTTTGGCTCTAGTAACAACAACAGCGGACGCGCGCTCTGGAAGTCGGATGGCACCACAGCAGGTACCAGCATAGTCGTCGATCTAGGAAATGCGAACACGCTGGCCAACAACCCCCGAGACCTCACAGTGTTTAACCAGAGCCTGTACTTCGGCGCCGAGGATGGCACGGAAGGTCACGAATTATGGATAACCAACGGAAACCCTGTCGCTACAGCGGTAGTCGATGACATTCAAACAGGCACTGGCTCTAGTGAAGCCGGCTCGTTATCGGTATTTAACGGACAGTTATTTTTCAAAGCCGACAACGGCGTTAATGGCGTGGAGCCATGGACCAGTGACGGCAACCCCAATAGCGCCACACTATTAAAAGACATCAACCCAACGGGCGACTCACAACCTAAGCTGCTTGGCGCCGTCAATGGCAAGGCCGTCTTTGTCGCCGATGACGGCGTACATGGCCGCGAGCCCTGGGTGACGGATGGCACTAACGCGGGCACAAAGCTCTTAAAAGATATCAATAACGACGCCGGGCAAGCATCCTCCCCCCAATTGATCGCCCAAAGAGGAGATGGCATTTTATTCACCGCAGAAGACAGTGCCAGCCATGTCCAGCTATGGATCACAGATGGCACAGCAGAGGGGACAAAATTACTAAAAGCATTCAACCCTTAGTCATCATGGCTTAATGTTTAACGCTTTGATCAGCTAGCCATAAAAAGCCAAAGGTGGATAAAAACCTTTGGCTTTTTTTATCGTCACCATCTAGCGATTACCTCATCCATCAAGATCATACTTGAGTATGATGACTTTATTGGAGCCTCTATGAAAATGGCACTTATCCACCCATAAAGGAGGAAGTGCCATGTTAAAAAAAGCATCCATAAAAGAACTCACCCTCATTGCCTCACTTATCACCCTAACCGCCTGTAGTAGCGGAGGCGGCGGGGATAGCAGCAATACCAATAAAGAAAGTAAAAACTCTGCGCCAGTTGCCAATAGTCAAAATATCAACCTCGACCAAGACACTGCCATCTCAATTACTCTTACTGGCAGCGATGCAGATGGTGACGAACTGACTTACACGCTCACCAAGGCGCCGAGTAACGGCAGCCTGACAAGTGATGCACCGACCTTCACCTACACACCCAATGCCAACTACACGGGCGAAGATCATTTTAAATTTATAGTAAACGATGGTCAGGTAGACTCACAGGAAGCCACCATTAGCTTAAACATTGCCAGCGTTAATAGTAATGCTCGCCCAGTAGCGAACCATCAAAATGTGAGTACCGACGAAAACACCGCTCTACCGATCACGCTCAGCGGCAGCGACGCCGATGGAGATAGTTTAAGCTACAGTGTATCCACACAACCTGCCAACGGCAGCTTGAGTGGCAATGCACCCAATGTCACCTATACGCCCGATATCGACTTCAGTGGCAGTGACAGTTTTAGCTTTATCGTCAACGATGGAACGGAAGCGTCTGAAGCAGCCACCGTTGCCATCAACGTTATCAGAGATAATACGGCGCCTACTGCAGTCGACCAGACCCTTAGTATCGATGAAGATACGGCCTTTTCTATTACGCTCTCTGGTAGTGACACCGACGGGGACACGCTCACGTACAACATTACCAGCGGCCCTTCCATTGGCAGCATTACTAGAACCGGCAACAACGTAACTTATACTCCCAACGCGAATGCCAATGGGTCGGACACATTCTCTTTTACAGTCAGCGATGGTATCGCCACCTCGAGTCCCGCTGATGTCTTCATTACAGTCAACAGCGTTAACGATGCCCCGCTAGCCAATGCAAAATCCACATCGACCAACGAAGACACAGCGATTGCCATTAATCTCACCGGTAGCGATGTGGATGGTGACACTCTCACATTTAACGTGCGTACCCAGCCCGGAAACGGCAGCCTCAGCGGCACTGCACCCAACCTAATTTATACCCCCGGTGCCAATTTCTCCGGCAACGACAGCTTCACCTTCTACACCAGTGATAGCGAACAAAGCTCCAGTGATGCCACGGTGCAAATTCAGGTTAATGCTGTCAACGATGCTCCCCAGGCCAACGGACAAACTTTGAGCACCGATGAAGACACGCCCCTGCCGATCACGCTTAGCGGTAACGACGCAGAGGGCGACAGCCTGACTTACAATGTCTCCACACAACCCACCAACGGCAGCTTGAGTGGTACTGCACCCAATCTGACTTATACACCCGACGCCGACTTCAGCGGCAGTGACAGCTTTACCTTTATCGCCAACGACGGAACCACCGATTCATCACCGGCCACCGTTAACATTACCGTCAACGCCGTAAACACGCCCCCAAATGGTCATGGTCAAAACAATTTGAGCACCGATAACGCCACGCCCTTGGCGATTACCCTCACAGGTAGCGATGCCGAAGGTGACGCCTTAACGTTCATCGTGACCCAGCAACCTGAACACGGGGCACTAAGCGGCACCGCGCCCAACCTCACTTATACCCCCGACACCAGTTTTACCGGTACGGATGAATTTCTATTCAAAGTCAATGATGGAACCACAGACTCGCTCACATCCTACTTTGTTCGAATTGACGTCACTGCCGCCACTTATACCATTGGGGGAACGATCACTGGCCTGATCAACAGTGGACTCGAACTTGAAAATAACGGTGGCGACACTCTCGCAAGCGCTGGCAATTCCTTTGAGTTCGCCACTGAGCTGAGCAGTGGCAATAGTTATGACGTCACTGTCAGCCAAGACCCCGATCAACAAATTTGTGGCGTTGAAAATGGCAGTGGCACCGTCGCCTCTTCTGATGTGAATAATATTGAAGTGGCTTGCCGACACTGGAAAGCATCGCCAAGCCTCCTTTATTCCAGTGGTGTAATAACGCGAGATCAGGAAGTGGCGAGCGATGATGAAGGCAATGCTATGGCTGTGTGGCAAAGCAATGGAAGCACTTTAGCGCGGTATTACTCAGCCTCTAATGGGTCTTGGCAAGCAACTCGCGTCATTGATAGCGACACGTCACCATCTTACAACCCTCAAGTCGCCTTTGATGCAAACGGTAATGCCATTGCTGTGTGGGGGCAGTCCAATGGAACCAGTAATGGTGCAACGATTAATCACGATATTTGGGTGAATCACTATTCCGCTGGCAGCAATAGCTGGGGAACCGCCCAACGGATTGAATCACTGGGTGGCTCTGGTTTCAATCCTCAGATAGCCGTTGATAACAGTGGCAATGCCGTTGTCGTCTGGCAGCAATACGGGGTAGTTGGAGGTGGAGGCGATGGTATTTACGCCAACACCTATTCGGCAGCTGACAATGCTTGGGGAAATGAGCAGATTTTGGATACCAGCAGCCTATCAGATGAAGACCCCCAAATAGCCGTTGATGCATCCGGTGTACCCTATGTGGTCTGGCAACAGGGTGGTACCTCTGGCACGAGTATTCGATCAGCATGGTATTTCGCAGCCTATGGTGCAGGGCAAGACTATCGAGATGGCTCATGGTCGACACCGGAAACCATCAGCAGCGGCACAGTATATTCAGAATCACCACAGATCGCATTTGATGGTAATGGCAATGGAATGGCCGTGTGGCGTGAACATGACGGTACTGGAGGCGACTTGTACGACATCTTCGCCGCTTCGATCACTGTCGGCAACCCCTGGGGCACTCCCCAACTGATTGAGTCCGATAACTTCGGAGAGGCACAAACGCCTCAAGTGGCCATGAGTTCAACGGGAGACGCTATTGTCGTCTGGCATCACGACTATGGTGGAGATATTGAGATCAAAGCCAATCGTTACATTTCCTCAAGTGATAGCTGGCAGGGTTTGATTACCCTTGAGGGTGATAACAATAGTTACTTCCCGGAAGTGGCGATGGATGACAAAGGCAACGCTATTGTTGTTTGGGAACAAAGTGGAACCGGCGGCGCCAGTGTTCGAAGCCGCCGTTACTCTGTGGTCAACGATGCATGGGGCACGAGCGAAGAGCTTAGCGACGGAACCAATAGCAGCACGAGCCCTCAGGTGTCATTTGGCGCATCAGGTCACGCTGCTGTGGTCTACAAGGCTTTGTTCAACGGTTCCTCTCACTGGATCATGGGCAATAACTTTGATTAAAAAGGCCTAAATTCAATTAGGCTGAAATCCCAAAAAGCCTTGCAGAGTATTCTGTAAGGCTTTTTTTATCGTCGCGATGTGGTAAAGAATAACTGTTATACATGCCGATATTGGACTTCACATGGCAAACCACCGAATTCTCAACCGACTCCAACGCTTTCGTTTTCAGCCTCTAGAGGAAGAGGTCGAGCACGAGCGCATTACCACGCTGGTAAAGGGCACTGTACCCCACCTGTACGGCGGGCAGCTGATACCCATATTCATCTTTTTTGTCTTCTACAGCCACGCTAGCCGAGAAACCTTGTGGGCATGGGTGTTAATTAGCCTTTTCTCTGCCTTCATTTCTGCCATTTTTGTTTACTACTACCTAAAGCACGAGCATTTATTTTCTGCCAAACAATGGGGACAGTTCATCGTCGCTTTACTGCTTATTTTGGCTCTGTGCCGAGCGGTAGCAGCACCGATGTTTATCGGCTCTGATACGTACCTGAAGGACATTGTTCTCATTATTATGATGCTGGGGGTGAGTACGGGCGGCGCCGTTGCGCTGGCCTCTTACTTGCCCGCTTGTTTTGTCTTTGTTGTACCCGTGCTCGGCACACTCAGCTGGGCAGTATGGCAGCACGATATTGCCAATGGTGGGTTTTTAGCGATTCTAGCCCTAGCCTACGGCGCCTTATTGCTGGCTCAAGCCACTAAATTTAATCGCATTTTAGTCAGCAACATTCGACTGCGCATAGATTACGACAAAGCCTATGCCGCCATGAATCAAGCCAACGCGGCTAAGGCGCGATTTCTATCCGCCGCCAGCCATGATATTCGACAGCCACTACAAGCCATCAACTTGTTTGTAAGCGCGATCGAATCCAATGCCCGCAATAGTAATAACGGGCACTTATTCGACAATCTCAACAACAGTGTTAGCGGCGTATCGACTCTCTTAAACCATTTGCTAGAAATCACCACCCTCGATGAAGGTGGTATTCAAGCTCATAAGAAAAATATGGATTTGAAAGACATGCTCACCCAGCTTCACCAGCGGTTTAACGGCATGGCAAAAGAAAAAGGATTAACGCTAGAGCTCTTGACCAAAGATGCCGCAGTTCACAGCGACCCCGAATTGCTGGAGCGCATTTTATCGAACCTTATCGTCAACGCCATCAAACACACCGACTCTGGCTCCGTTGTTATTCGCTCTCGACGCGTTGATACAGCGATAGAAGTCAGCATAGAAGATACGGGGCCTGGCATTCCAGAATCTGAGCAAGAGGGCATCTTTGAAGCCTTCTACCAACTCAACAACCCACAACGCGACCGCTCTAAAGGGAGTGGCTTAGGCCTAGCCATTGTCAAAGGCTTTTGCGATTTGCTAGCACACCCAATCTGGCTCGAATCGGAAGTGGGGCAGGGCAGCCGCTTTTACCTCAAATTGCCACTGGCCAACGAAAACGTTTCAGAACAACGATCCGCTGCCGAACCGACCATCACACCGTGGCAACTCGATAATACCCACGTATTGGTACTCGACGACGATCGCGCCATTCTCGAAGGCATGAACACCGTATTAGAAAAGTGGGGCTGCCACAGCCAATGCGCAGAATCACTCGATCAGGCGCTCAAACTGTGCGAAACGCAAACACCCGATATCATCATCAGCGACTTCAATCTCAGTGGCGACCAAAACGGTTTGACATCTATCGAAGCCCTTCGAAAGCAATGCAACCGCAACATACCCGCCGTCATCATCTCGGGTGAACTCAACCACCCCGAGCTCGAGCAGGCCAAGCAGACGGGCTGGATGGTATTGAGCAAACCCGTTAAGCCCGGCGAACTGCGCACAGCGTTGAACTATGCGCGCAAACAACACAGCGAGCTATAAAAGCCCGGCGCGCTCAGCATAGCGTACGCACTCTAAGCGATTGCTCACTTCAAAGGCCTGAAAGAGCACCTGACCGTGAGATTTAACCGTGTGCTCTGAAATACTGAGCACTTGGGCAATTTCCCGATTGCTGCAACCATCGCGCATCAAACGCAGCACATCGAGCTGGCGAGGCGTAATTTGATAGCGCTTAGCCACTCTTTCGATATCGTTCTCAGGCGCATCGCTAGGCATGGCTTGCAACTTATCCACCATGCCCGCTGGCAAGTAGGGCTCGCCCTCTAGGGCGCGCTGAATAATCGAAACAATGTCTTGAGTCTCTAACGCCTTGGGCACAAAGCCCATGGCGCCCGCATCCAATGCGCGTCGAATGGCCCACAGATCCTCTACTGCCGACATCACCAACACTGGGATCATCAGCCCCCGTTGAAACAGCGCTTGAATAAAAGCCTGACCATCGAGCCCAGGCATTTGTAAATCGGTCAGCACAAGGTCTATATCGCCGTGCTCTTCCAAAGCGCCCAGCGCGGACTCCACATCGTAGGCACTCACGACGCGGTGTCCCACACTCGGCTGCTGCAACACGGCGCGCAAGCCCTCGGCAAACAGCTGGTGATCGTCCAAATGTAAGATATTCATACGACCATTATCCCTTTAGAGGACTTCCCTCCATCACACTAAAGTATGAAAATCAGGCCAACGGCGCAAACATTTAAGGTCGGCGACAAAATCATACTTGAGTATGATGCACTTTTTTGGCGTTGTCCGAAGATGGCATTACATCCATCACGGAGGAAATGCCATGTTCATACACCACCACCCCCTTTTTAGAAGCTCTACCAAAGGCATCGCTGTTCTCATTGCCATTGCCGCACTGACTGCCTGTGGCGGCAGTGGTGGTAGCTCCAATGCGGGCGCCGAACCCTCTCCTACACCTGATCCCGCACCAGACCCCGAGGAAAACACCCCTCCCGTGGCTTATTTTTCTGCCGACGACGGCGTGCACGGCTACGAGTTATGGAAGACAGACGGCACTGCCGAAGGCACGGTGATGGTGAAGGACATTGATGTAGATTTCGTACCAGAGCTCTCCTCCACCTTGGCAATCAAAAAGACCCCAGCGGCGGCAGGCCCCATCGGCAGCGACCCGTCCGACTTTACCACTATCGGCCAACGCACTTACTTTATTGCCGAAACCGAGAGTCACGGCGCCGAGCTTTGGGTGACCGACGGTACAGAAGCAGGCACTACCTTGGTAAAAGACAGCAAGCCTGGCGCTGATGATGGCCTCACAAAGATCCTCGGTACCGTGGGCGACAAACTGTTATTAGCCAGTGTCGTCGATACCAGTACTTACCCCGAGGGCAGCCTGTGGATTTCCGACGGCACAGAAGCGGGCACGGTGTTTTTAGCCGACTTAATCACGGTCTACTCGGGTGTTTCTCAAGTATTCACTCTGGGCAGCACCACCCTTATTAGTGCCAACAGCGAGACCAAAAGCGGCAAGCTCTGGATCACCGATGGCACCCCCGCAGGCACTCAAGCCATTGATGGCAGCAGCGGTCTTAACTCTGCCTCGAACGGCATTCGCCTAGGCGACAAGGTGTATTTTATCGGAAACACCGATACTCACGGCTCAGAACTCTGGGTCAGCGATGGTACCGAGGCGGGCACGCAACTGGTGAAAGACATCAACTCGGGTTCGAGTGGCAGTAATCTCTACCGCTTCACTGTTATGGACGGCAAGCTCTACTTTAAGGCTAGCGATGGCACGCATGGCGCCGAGCTGTGGACATCCGACGGCACTGAGGCGGGCACGCAACTGGTAAATGACATTAATATCGGCATTCAAAATGGATTCACTTCAACGCCTCTCGCCCATCTCGGCCAGCTATTTTTCCGAGGCGATGACGGCGTCAACGGTAATCAGCTGTGGGTCAGCGATGGCAGCGAAGCGGGTACCGTTGAACGAGAAATCAATACTACGGGCCCCGCCTATGTGAGTGGACTGACCGCCGTCGGCGCATCGGTTGTATTCAGTGCCGATGATGGCATTCACGGTGCTGAGGTTTGGATCAGTGATGGCACCGAAGCGGGAACACAACTGTTAAAAGATATTGTCGTACCCGATGGCAGCTCGACCAGAGAAGGCTCTTACCCCACCCAGTTTATATCGTTAGATAGTAAGGCCGTGTTTTTTGCCCAAACTGCCGATGGCGAGGGCAACCATTACTACCAGCCTTGGGTCACCGATGGCACAGCAGAAGGGACTCAACTGATTAAAACCATCAACCCTAACGGCGACGCGGTCAATGCTCCCATCTAATGCACGGCAAATTCACACCGACTGCATCATGGCGCTCTTATATAGAGCGCCATGAAATGGCCTATTTACTAATCGCCCTTTTTATACTAAAAAAACACAAGGAACACCGTAATTACTATTTAGTGATTGCCAACAATTAGAAAAATAAGGACTTTGCTATGGACCAGTTTATACAGCGATATGGAGCCAATGTAGCCACAACACTATTAATGACTGCCGTTGTGAGTGGCTCCACCGTTTGTTGTGCACTGGGTTTGATACTGCTTGGCTTTCCCATCGGAGGAAAGGTCTGGAACTTCGCCGTCCCCGCCGCGCTTATTATTCCATTTTTTGTTGGCACACCGCTTGTTCACAACCTGATAAAATCCAATATAAAACTGCTTCGCGTGCAAAAGCAACTCGAGGAACTGGCCAATAAAGACGCATTAACGGGCCTATATAATCGCCAATATTTTTTCGACCACGCCAACGAATGGGATAAGCGCTGTCGCGAAAATTCTGGCCACTTCAGCCTGCTTATGCTGGATGTCGATCACTTTAAATCGATCAATGATCGCTTTGGCCACCCTGTAGGCGACCGTGTGCTGCAGAGAGTCAGCAATGTGATTAAAGGTTTTATGCGGCAGGAAGATATGTGCGCGCGCTACGGTGGCGAGGAATTTATTTGCCTACTCCCCGACACGAACGCAGCAGGTGCAAAAGCGGTCGCAGAAAGAATCCGCCTTGGCATGGAACATCAAGCGTTTTTAAAAGCCCGAGGCCTGTCTTTATCGGTCAGCATTGGCGCCACGACAATGTCCGCCAATGACAACCTTGAAACGCTGATTGAGCGGGCAGATCAAGCACTGTACGAGGCCAAGGATGGCGGCCGAAACCGTGCCGTTTTCAAAGCCGCCGACGATACCGAACCATCGAAAAACCACTTGGCGGCCACCGCCCGATAGTTTAAAGCTCACCGTTCTAAACTGGATCTGGAATCGCTTTAACGGATCTCGGCCGAGAGATCCTAAAGCGTCCGTTTCTGCTCTCGCCTACACAGGCCACTAGCTTCCCGCCAACAACTCCGCCACATAGGCGGGCACCACTTCACTTGCCATCCCGTGATGGTGTTCTTGAAACAAGTTGGCTCCCTGAGACGGCTCCAAATTTAACTCCACCGTATGCGCGCCCACCTGTCGAGCTAGCTGCACAAAGCCCGCAGCGGGATACACATTCCCCGAGGTGCCAATGCTGATGAAGAGATCGGCCTGATTTAAGGCAACTTCAATCGCATCCATGCCGATAGGCATTTCGCCAAACCACACCACATTGGGCCGCAAACACCCCGAAGCGGCGCATACGGTACAGGCGGTATCGGGAGACAAATCGTCTTCAATGGGCACCACCTTACCCGTGCTCTGGCAGCGGGCGCGCTTTAGCTCACCGTGCATATGTAAAACAAACTCACTGCCAGCGCGCTCGTGTAGGTCGTCGACATTTTGAGTGATCAGAAAAACGGCGCCCGAGTGCTCACGCTGTAACTGGGCGATTGCAATATGCGCGGCATTCGGTACAACCGAATTCAGTTGATGCCGCCGCTGATTGTAAAAGCGCTGCACCAGCTGTGGGTCGCGGGCAAAGGCCTCGGGGGTCGCCACCTCCTCGAGCCGATGGTTTTCCCACAAGCCATCGGCGCCGCGAAACGTATTGAGACCCGATTCAGCGGATACGCCCGCCCCTGTTAAAATCACTATGTTTTGATATCGCATCGTGAAAAACTAGCACAAACTCTTTGCACTCACATTGAACGACACTATGGCAACCGACGACCAAACTCTACTCACCTCACGCACCCTCACCAGCGAGGACTATCCTCAGCTCGCCCAGCTTATGGATGTGGTCTATCACGATATTGGGGGCGCTTGGCCCGAGGCGATCGTGCGTCAACTCATGCGAGAATTTCCCGAGGGACAGCTGTGCATCGAGGACAACGGCCACCTCGTCGCCGTCGCACTGACGATTAAAGTCGACTACAACCGTTTTTCTAACCCCCACCGCTACGACGAGTTGATTACCGACGATCGTGTTCACGCCCACAACGACGAGGGCGATGCGCTCTATGGTCTCGATGTGTTTGTCGATCCCGAATATCGCGGCTATCGCCTAGGCCGCCGCCTCTACGAGGCACGAAAAGAGCTGTGCCGCGAGGCAAATCTGCGTGCCATTTTAGCGGGCGGCCGCCTGCCCGGCTACCAACAACACGCCGATCAGTTGTCGGTCACCGAGTACATCGAGCACGTCGAACAGCGCACACTGCACGACCCCATACTGTCGTTCCAGCTCGCCAATGGCTTTGATGTAAAGCGCTTGATGAGTAAATACATGCCCGAGGACACTCGCTCCAAGGGCTATGGCACTTTGCTGGAGTGGGACAACATTCTCTACGATCCCGAGGCCGAAGCGCCTCAATTTCCGCGCCGCTCTATCGTCCGCCTCGGCTTGGTGCAACGCCGTATGCGCGCGGCCAACTCCCTCGAAGATCTACTCAACCAAGTCGAATTCTTTATCGATGCGCTATCGGGCTATCAGGCCGACTTTGCCGTGCTACCCGAGTTTTTCAGCGCGCCTCTGATGGGTTTAGAGCCTGAACTCAGTTCCATGGAGTCCGTGCGACATCTCGCCAAATTCACCGAGGAGATTCGCCGCGCCCTTAGCGAAATGGCCGTCAGCTACAACATCAACATCATCGGCGGCTCGATGCCTCTCATTGAAGATGACAACGTCTACAACGTGGCCGACCTGTATCGCCGCGATGGCTCAATGGAGAGCCAGTACAAAATTCACATCACACCCCACGAACGCAAAGACTGGGTCATTCAGGGTGGCGACCAACTGCGCGTATTCGACACCGACGCTGGCAAAGTCGGCATTTTAATTTGCTATGACGTCGAATTCCCCGAACTCGGCCGCCTACTCGCAGAGCAGGGCATGGAGATTCTCTTTGTCCCCTTCTGGACCGACACCAAGAACGGTTATTTGCGCGTCCGACACTGCGCCCAAGCGCGGGCGATTGAAAACGAGTGCTATGTAGCGATTGCCGGCAGCGTCGGCAACCTGCCGCGCGTCGATAATGTGGATATCCAGTACGCTCAATCCGCCGTGTTCTCACCCAGCGACTTTTACTTTCCCCACGACGCCACGCTGACCGAGGCCACGCCCAACACCGAAATGCTGCTGTTCGCCGACCTCGACCTAGAAAAACTCAAGCTCCTCCACCGCGAGGGCTCCGTCACCAATATGCGCGACCGCCGCACGGATCTTTTTGATTTGAAGTGGAAATCGTGAGTCCCTGACGGCCAGGTGTGATAGCCACAGCACCCTGAAGGGTATAAAAGGACACCGCACCCTAACGGGCATAAAAGAGCACAGAGAGATAGCAGTCATGAAGGCAATAAAAAGCCCGCAACACTGGTCTGCTGCGGGCGTGATGCGACTTACCGTGAAAATGCCGATCCAGGGCCCCAATCACATCGTTGCCGCTATAGTAGACTATTTCCAATGGTTGTCGATGGGCTGTGGCCTTCGCTCTATGCCCTACTCGACCCAAGGGAGCTTCTACCCGTGTCACTAAGCGGCGATTTTTTCAATATCTTGGGCATTGCCATTCGTGAAATGGAAGCGAAGGGCTGGGTGTCGCTGGAAGATCATTTGTTTGAATACGGTTTAACCTACGAAGATTTTCTACAAAAGGGCTGGATGTGCGAGAAAGTGCTCTCAAGTACCGCAGATCTCCACCCCTACCAGCTGACTGCCCGAGGGCGCCACTATTTGAGAAATGTGAAGGGGCAGTACCTGATGATTAGACGAGAGACACTGCAAACACTGGCTAACACCAAGTAATAAGCACAGAAATCGACTCAACCTGCTCATTAGACCTGCAGGGCGCGGGTTGGCCGATCGCCGTGGGTCGGGCTTTAGCCCGACCGCAAAAATCGCATTTTTGTGGAAATACCGCGCTAAACTCTATGTGGGATCGTGCGAAGGCCCGACGTTCAAAGAACCTCCGGCTCAGTGGCGCACTCCAATGGCAAAATGACTTCTGCCGTTTTGTCGTATTTACGCCGTAAAAAGTAACTCGGTAACGACACCATGCTCGGTATTGTTAATTTGCACCCGAGCACCGTGAAGCCGCATCACCTCGGCGACAAAACTCAAACCTAAACCGCTGCTTTTACCCACACCGCTGGGGCGGGGTAGGGAGTAAAAGCGTTCAAACAAGCGCGCTTTGGCGTAGTCGGGGATATGAGGACCTCGATTGTAAACGGCGATATTGAGCGTATTTTTCCCCGCTTCGATATCGATATGAATCGCACTGTCTTCATCAGCGAAGTCGATGGCGTTGTCCAGTACATTGCTAAACACTTGCTGTAGTAAAAAGCGTTCGCCTTTGATGTGTGCACTTTTATCGCCATCGATCGTAAATCGACACGATTTTTTCTGCGCCAACCACTGCTTGGCTTCAACCTCGTGACTAATCAATGTATAGACAGGAAGGTTTTCGATGTGACTTAAACTCGGCTGAGCTTCCACTGAGGCCAGCGACAGTAATTGATCGACTAAGCGTTTTAATCGATGGCTTTCGTTGTGAATATTGTTTAAAAAACGCTGTTTGCTCTGGGCATCCACGTCCTCTTCCATCAATAGTTCAACAGCGCCCTGAATCCCCGATAGCGGGGATTTCATTTCGTGCGTCATGGAGTGAATGTACTCCTCTACATAGTGCTTGCCATCAATCTCCTCTTGCATGGCAGCAGTCGCTTTGGCCAAGCGGTTGAGCTCGGGCTCTTTCAATTCTGGTACAGCAATTCGTTCGCCTTTGCGCACACTTTCTACATAATCCAACAAGCGCCCAATAGAACGGCTGAGCCACAAAGAGAACAAGCCACCCAAAACGAGAGACAACAACAAAACCCAGGCACTGCGTTTCCACACATGGGATTTGGCCAAGCTGAGGAAGGGCTGAAAGTTTGCTGTCGGCTGGCCGACACTGAGCACCCCCATTTGTACGCCATCTACCTTCAGGGGCGCGGCTACATACATCAAACTACTGGTGGGGTCTTGTTCATTCAGGCGCGTCGTGCGAGCGCCGTACTCGCCCTTAATGGTGAGCGCCACATCTCGCCAATTGGCATAGCTTTGACCCACTTGGCTGTCGTCAGTGTGAAAAACGACTACGCCCTGCATATCCGTAATATAAACCACAAAGCTGGGCGTCTTCTTAAAGCGCGACCAAATATTGGCATTGAGCTGGCGCTCGCGATAGCGTTCCAGCGCTTGGTAAAACTCCGAATCGGGACCGTAGCCGTGATCAAAATCTTTAGCCGCCAATTCCGCCAATAAGTGACTGGTGTCAACCAACGCTTCTTCACTGGACTGACGAACCGTTGAGGGTAGCTGTTCAATCACGCCGTTTAAGAACAGGCTCGTGCCCAAGCCCACCAATAAAAAACAAACGAGAAAAACGCGAACACCCAAACCCATTACGAAAGACTCAAGCTGTAGCCAAGGCCGCGGTGCGTACGAATCGGATCTAAGTCGGGTCGAATGCTTTTTAAGCGCGCTCGAATACCTTTGATATGAGTGTCGACGGCGCGGTCAAAGCTGGCGCTGGGGTCGCTCCACGCCGCATCCATCAATTGCGCTCGACTGAGCACATGACCCGCGCGCTCCAACAGGGCTAACAATATGCGGTACTCGTACAACGTCAGATCAACCGCCTCACCACTAAATACGATGCACTGACGATTGGCGTCGTGTTGCATTAGCGATGGGGCGACGGACTGAAAGGCGATATCGTCTGAGCGGCTAGCGCGGCGCAGTATGGCCTTGATACGCGCCACGAGCTCTCTTGGACTAAACGGTTTTACCACATAGTCATCACCACCGATTTCCAAGCCAACGATGCGGTCGACCTCCTCTTTGCGCGCGGTCAAGAATATGATGGGCACCTGTGTATTGTTCTGTCGAATGCGTTTACACAGTTCAAAACCATTGGTATCTGGCAAGCCAACATCCAGCACAATACCATCGGCACTGTGACAACTAAGCCACTCCTCGGCTTCACCACCCAACTGCGCCCAATGGACATTAAACCCCTCTTTCTTTAGAGCATAGAGCAAGGTGTCGGCAATGGCGGGTTCATCTTCGACGATGAGTATTTGTGGTTTCACACATCAGCCTCTTATTAAATACTAAAGTCCAGCCACACGCTCCGCATGTTGTCCGCCTGGCGAGTCGACCCGCCAAGCCGTGACTAAAAACCGTAACGGCCCGCCGCTGCTAATCGCATCAAAAGGATAGCAAGTCATTAGCTGAAGTTCGCCTACATCAAACTGAAACTGTGGCGTTTCCTTGCGGCTATCCACCACGCGGGTCTCAGCCACTCGATAGTAATAGCGCTCGTTCTTGGCAACTTCTAGCTGTAGCATATCGCCGCGCTCGATATCTTGCACAAAGGCGAGGTGGCTATCCCGATGGCCCGCAATCGCCACCGTTCCCAGTCCACCGGGCTCGGCACTGCTCGGCATCCAGCCCGGCCCGAATGCGAGGGCCTCGCCGCTGACGCCATGCAGCACATACAGCGCGTCACCCGCGGGGGTCACTAACTTGGCCACGGGCCAAGTATCGGCCCAAGGCCAGGGTTTGATGTGATCACCACTGTCTAGGTAATACTGCCAAGACGCCTGCATTAACAGCTGTGACAACTGAGCCTTTGTCTGCATCCAAAGGCCATTGCCGGCGAAGACCAAGCCCGCCAGCAATAGAACTCCTGCCATCGCTATTTGAAAACGCTTCACGCCCGCAACCTCACTCTAACAAGTAAGGCCAGGCCCACGAGCATTAACAGGCTGGCCAAATACCACTGCTGCGTTAGCCCGAGGGCCGTTTTAGGATAGGCTTGATCGACAGGTCGACGGTTGGGGACAGACGCCTTTTTCAGATCCTCGCCAGCCGGTCTAACGGGCGTCTCTTCAACCGCAACGAAACTCGTGTAAGGACTCATCACCGCGTGCTCCAGAGCCACGGCTAAAACGGCCTGACGCACCTCTTCTTGAGTTTTTCCCTGGCGCAAACCATCGAGTTGCGCGGCAATTTTCTCGCGTGCCCACAGTGTGTGTATACCCGTGGCCTCGGTGGGCTCTGGTAGCGCAATGCGCTGCTGCCAAAGTCGATCCGTTTGCGCCTTGAGTACCAAATGATCAATGGGCTTATCGAGCTTCATCGCCAAATACAAAGGACGGCCATGGTATAAATCGGGCAGGGGATTGGGCCAGACCTCGGCCTCTGCGCCCTCGGGTAAATCGATGTTCAACTGCTTCAGCACTGGGTTTTCGAGCTTGGCAAACAGCCGCTGCATGCGCGCCTTCACCTCTTGTCCTGAAGCAATGTAAACATAGTCCCCCTGACCCACCTGTGCCGCTTTTCGCAAAAGGTAGCTGTTGGGGGAAACACCAATGCCCACCGTAAACAAGCGCGCCCCTTTTCGCTGGCGCTCAACGACTCGCAGAATCTCAGCCTCGTTACCGACAGAGGCATCGGTGATCAAGATGACTTGGCGCAGATAAGCGGGATCTGACCTCACTGACAGAGCATCCTCGACGGCGGGCAGCATCATCGTGCCGCCACCGCCTTGCAAACGTCCCACCCAGTTCAAGGCTTGTTTAACGTTGATCGCGCTGGCAGAACGCATACTCGAAAATAGACGAGAGTGCTGATTATTAAACTCGACCACGTTAAAGCGATCATCTGGGCTCAATCTTTCAACCGCCTGACTGAGCGCCTGCTTCGCATGGTACATGCGCTGCCCCGCCATAGACCCTGACGTATCAATCACAAAAACGACCTCTCTAGGCATGCGCGGCCCTGAAGTCATCTCATCGGGGGTGCGCAACATCACTAAAGCGTAGTGCTCGCCCTTGTACTCCTCACTAAAAACGGCGCCACTGGCACTGGCCACGGGATCTAGCTGCCAGCGCAAAACGACATCTTGATCCATGGCGACTTTGTCGCTGAAAGAAGAGCCCATATGGACGCGATAACCACGGCCGAGGCTGCGCTCAACGAAAGGATGGCTGGGACTTTCAATATTTTGGATAGGCCAGCCACCATCTATATCCACGGTGATATCGGCGAGGTGGCTGCTCTGGCCAACCGCAGACGATGGCACTATCGGCCCTTGTTCAACGGGTTTAATGGACGACTCTTGAGGATGAAAACGCGATGTCATCGTCGTAGGCAAACGCAGCGAAAATTCACGACCATCGATGGCCAAAGCCTCGGTATAGCGCAACTCGACGTGGATGGTTTCGCCCGGGGCAATGTTGGCCACTTTCGAGGTAAATAGATTGGGCCTTTGCTGCTCCACCAGCGCGGCTCGCTTGCCCTGCTTTTTGGCGTCCTGATAGATAGCCTTAGCCTGAGCTTTTTCGCGAATCTCTCCCACGATGCGCCGCGATCCCACAATGACCTCCATGTAGTGAACCGCCGCGCTTTCCGCTATCGGATAGGCGTAGATGGCTTCGACATAGTGTGGGCTGTCGTTGCGGTAACTTTGCTTGAGCGTCACCGCAGCCACAGGCCCACTGACCTTAACATCCACCTCCGCGCCGAGGTGAACAGCCGAATCCCAGCCGTTTATGGCGCTATTGCCCGCGGATGACTCAGTGGGTTTAAGCAACAATTCACCCGTTCCCACCTGATTGAGCCAATCGTTTAAACTTTTAACAGCAAGTGGCTGTGGCGACGAGGCCAAAGCCCCGGTCAAAAGCGCACTCAAAACCCATATCAGGCCAACGCGACGGGCCATTGTGAGATGTTGTTGAAAGAACAGCATGGTTTATCTCCCTTTTGATGAAAAGTGAGATCACTGTAAAAAGCCTCTGTGGGAGATTTATGTGTTTTGTGTGAGCGTTAAGCAATTTCTGTGAAGTTTTGCTGACAATGGCGCCACTGCCTTGAACTTTGGCCGTCTATCTCTACTAATGTGGGACATACTGTTAATTAGGTGAACTATGGGCTTTGGCCGCGTTTTTTTGTTTATATTCGTTTTTGCACTGCTCGAGGCAGTGGTGCTAGGCGCGGTCGCCGACCAAATCGGTTGGATTGCCACCATTTTATTCACCGTTTTAACCGCGATGATTGGCTCCGTGCTGTTTCGCATTCAGGGCCTAGAGACTTGGTTGCGTTTGAACCAGAAATTACAGGCGGGCGATATGCCCGCCCGAGAAATGGTCGAGGGCGTGATGTTGTTGCTGGGCGGCGCCCTATTGATTACCCCCGGTTTTATTACCGATGCCATCGGCTTTGCCCTACTGCTTCCCGGATCGCGCTCGCTCATGGCGGGCGCGCTGATTCGCAAGGGCGTCATGCAAAATATGGCCATGCGCTCGGGGCAGGGTGGTTTTACATTCAGCCAAGGTCACTTCCACAGCCATCAACCTTTTGAGCACGCTGCCGACCAGCGCCGCCGAGAGCCCCAGCGCAACGACAGCGGCGGCGTCACCATCGAAGGCGAATCCCGTCGCGAGGACGACTAACCCCTACAAAAAGATACTTGGATGAAATAACACAGAGCGCGCAGAGGCCACAGAGAACACCGAGTGCTTCAATAGCGGAAAACCACAACAAAAGAGCCCCGCATCAATTCCCTAAAACACTCTGTGACCTCTGTGACCTCTGTGACCTCTCTGCACTCTGTGTTTTTACTCAGAAGTGAGGGCGGGTAACCCGCCCAACCCACACCTCTTAGGAGGCGCGGGAGGCGCGCTTGCGTTCGTGCTCCTTGAGAAACTTCTTGCGCACGCGAATGTACTCGGGTGTTACCTCGACCAGCTCGTCGTCATCGATAAACTCGAGCGCCTGCTCTAGAGTGTGGCGGATGGGCGGCGTGAGGATTAAGTTTTCATCGCTACCCGCAGCGCGAATGTTGGTCAACTGCTTGGCCTTAAGTGGGTTAACCGTCAAATCGTTATCGCGACTGTGAATACCAATCACCATGCCCTCGTACACCTCATCGCCGTGACCGACCATGAGCTTGCCACGCTCTTGCAAGTTAAACAGCGCGTAGGACAGCGCCTTGCCTTGCCCGATAGAAATCAGCACACCATTTTTGCGCTCGCCAATGCCACCCTGCAATTTGGGGCCGTAGTGGTCGAAGCTGTGATAAATCAGACCCGTGCCAGACGTCAGTGACATAAATTCGGTTTGGAAGCCGATCAAACCGCGCGAGGGAATGACGAAATCGATGCGAATGCGGCCCTTGCCGTCCATCTGCATATTGGTCATCTCGCCTTTGCGCTGGCCTAGGCGTTCCATCACCGCCCCTTGGTGCTGTTCTTCGATGTCTACCGTCAGCTGCTCGTAGGGCTCTTGCAATTCGCCGTCGATCTCGCGAATCACCACTTCGGGGCGCGACACCGCTAGCTCAAATCCTTCGCGGCGCATATTTTCGATCAATACGCCCAAGTGCAGTTCGCCGCGACCCGACACGCGGAATTTATCGGGGTCGTCCGTTTCTTCAACGCGCAGTGCGACGTTGTGTAGCAACTCTTGCTCCAAGCGCTCTTTAATTTGGCGGCTGGTGAGATACTTGCCATCCTGTCCCGCAAAGGGCGAGGTGTTCACTTGGAAGGTCATCGTCACGGTCGGCTCGTCGACCGTCAGGGCGGGCAATGCCTCCACATTTGCGGGGTCGCACAGCGTGTCAGAAATATACAGGGGATCGAGCCCCGTAAACACAATAATGTCACCTGCCTGCGCCTTTTCGACTTCCACGCGCTCAAGGCCGTGGTAACCAAAAATCTGCTGGACTTTGCCATTGCGCGTCTTGCCCTCGCGGTCGATCACCGACACCGCTTGGTTGCGATTGAGCACGCCGCGCTTGATCCGGCCAATCCCCATCACGCCCACATAGCTGTTGTAGTCGAGGCTAGAGACTTGCAGCTGAAACGAGCCATCGAGATCGACATCGGGGGCGGGCACTCTATCCACAATAGCTTGGAATAAAGATTCCATATCGCCATCGCGAACGGTGTCGTCCTCAGAGGCGTAACCATTGAGTGCGGAGGCGTAGATAATGGGGAAGTCGAGCTGCTCGTCCGTGGCACCGAGTGCATCAAACAAATCGAACACTTGATCGATCACCCAGTCGGGGCGGGCGCCGGGGCGGTCAATTTTGTTGACCACAACAATCGGGTTCAAACCTTGGGCAAACGCTTTTTGCGTCACAAAGCGCGTCTGGGGCATGGGACCGTCAACGGCATCTACCAATAGCAGTACAGAATCGACCATGGACAGCACGCGCTCCACCTCGCCGCCAAAATCGGCGTGCCCAGGGGTATCCACGATATTGATGTGGTAATCGTTCCAGGAGATGGCGGTGTTTTTTGCCAAAATCGTAATGCCGCGCTCTTTTTCCTGATCGTTGGAATCCATGATGCGTTCGGCGTTCTGATCTTTGCGACCTAGAGTACCCGACTGCTGCAAGAGTTGATCGACCAGTGTGGTTTTGCCGTGGTCGACGTGGGCGATGATCGCGATATTGCGCAACTGTTCGGTGTTCATAAGCCTTTCCGTAAATGGGGCAAAAAAGAAAGGCGGCATTATATAGACTTGCCATTAAAAAACGTGGTTTTTGACCGCTTCAAACCCTTTTTTATCCGCCAAATGGGCTTCCTTCCCCGTGTAATCGCTTTTTTCACGCGCCAACCGCTGCTTGTCTTTTGACAAATTTTGTATTTTTAGGCTATTTTGGGCGGTTCCACATAGGGCATCACCGAGTGAGGTGAACACTCATGGCAGAGAAGCCTATTATTTTAGTCGCCGACGATTCCAAAGTGATTCGCGCCGCTGTGCGGCAATCACTCGGATCGCTCTACACCCTTGTCGAGGCCGAGGACGGAGCTCAGGCATGGGAAATCATCAAAAGCCGCGACGACCTGAGCGCCCTGATTACCGACACCACAATGCCCTTACTCTCGGGCCGCCAGCTATTGGCAAAAGTGCGTAAAGCACTCAACCCCCACATCCGCGAGCTGCCCGTGATTGTTCTCACCGGCAACGATCGCGAACAGGATCAATTCAATAAAGTGCTCGACTCGGGTGCAACGGATTTTATCCTCAAGCCCTTCGACTTAATTTTGCTCAAAACCCGCGTGCGCTCACACATCACCTCGCACCAGCAACGCCCCAAACGCCCCTGGGCGGCCACCATCAACCCCGACACTCGCATTGGCAATCGCGATTATTTTCTCAGCCACGGCGGTTCTATGCTGGCCTTTGCCAAACGCCATCAAACACCGATGGCACTGGTGTTGTTGCACCTAAGCAACCACTCTCAGTTGAAGGATATTTGCGGCGGCGACATGGAGCAGGTTGAAGAGGCCATCTTGAGCACGGGAGCGGGCATTACCAAAACACTGCGATTAGAAGACAGCATCGCCCGACTCAATGGCGTTTGTTTTGGACTACTGCTACAAAATACCGACGAGCAGGGCTCACAGCGAACGATTGAGCGCGTGCGCTCGCGGCTGGCCGAACACCCCATCGCCATCGAGGGCAATGTATTGTTTATTCCCCAGCTGGCGGCGGGTATCAGCACCACTCTGGAGCAATCTTATCGGCTCTCACCGATGCTGGAATCCGCCAAAGAAATGTTGCTGGAAACCCAACAGAGCGCTTTCAAGAAATTGGGCTAAGCCCAACACTTCAAGCGCCGCGAGCCTATTCCACCACAATGCGGGCAATCAAACCCGTACGCGTCAGACGCACATCGTAGCGCGCGCCCTCGATCATCGGCAGGAAAGTTGCCGAGCCGTATTGAGCGTCGATAAAGGGCAAGTACTGGGGATATTCTTGAGCCAGCGACCACAAGTCAACCAAGCCTTTTTCGCGATGTAAATCGTTGACGCTGCGCTGGCGATCTCGCTCGTCACTCACCGAGTTGTAGCGGCCATTTAATCGTTCAAGTTGATACATCGGCGTTAAGCCCAGCGCCGCCGCTCGATCGTCCCACTTGAGTATGCGCGCTTCAATCTGCCACTGGTCACCGCGCACCTCGAAGCGGCGCGTAGGCTCACCCGGTACTTTTAAGTGGGCAATGTAACGCTGCGGCTCGTGCAGAGGCTCAAAACTGAGCGTGGCCACGGTTTCTTCCATCAGCAAGTGCTTGTAGGCCGACAAGTTAAAGCTCGCCACAACGACGACACCGGCAAACACAAAAAACACGATGGAGACAATGCACTGAATCAAGCCGCGGAACTTGTGCAAATCACTGGTCAATACGTTGGAGAGGCCCCGCCATATCAATATTAAGCCCAAGAAAGCGACCAAGCCCGCCAATATGTATATCGTTTGAGACATTCATTCTTCTCCTTCACGGGTGGGCAGAGGCCCATCTCTACCCGTATAATTCCCGCACAAACCAGATGGTGAAACCATGAAATTGCGCCCTATTGTACTGTTCTACGCCGCTTTGTGCACAATCGTGTTGCTGTTGTGCGGCTGCGGCAATAAAGGCGACCTCTATCTTCCACAAAACGACTGCAAAAAGGCCGAAACCCCGTGCAATCCCTCCTAGATTTTGCCAGCCAGCGCGTCGATGGCGAGCTGTGCATCGACGGCGTCTCTCTTAAGCGCATTGCCTCCACTTACGGCACGCCCGCCTATGTCTACTCTCGCCAGCATATCGAGTCGGCCTGGCGCGCCTACGACGAAGCTCTGGGTAGTTGGCCTCATTTGATTTGCTACGCGGTCAAAGCCAATTCCAATTTGGGGGTGCTCAGTGTTTTGGCCAAGCTAGGTGCCGGCTTTGATATCGTCTCAGGCGGCGAACTCGAGCGGGTTTTACGCGCGGGCGGCGAGGCAAAGAACATCGTTTTTTCCGGCGTTGGCAAAACTGCCGAGGAAATGCGCCGCGCGCTGGACGTCGGCATACGCTGCTTTAATGTGGAATCACACGCCGAGCTGCTACGCCTCAACCGCGTGGCCGAAGAGATGGGCAAGACCGCGCCGATCTCACTGCGGGTCAACCCGGATGTCGACGCGCAAACCCATCCCTACATTTCCACCGGTTTAAAAGAAAACAAATTCGGCGTCGCCGTCGATCAAGCGCTGGCCGTCTATCGCGAAGCCGATGCACTGCCGAATATCGCCATACACGGTCTCGATTGCCATATCGGCTCTCAGCTGACCACCATCGATCCCTTTGTCGATGCCCTCAAACGCGTTTTGGCACTGGTCGATCAACTGGCGGCAGAAGATATTGAGATCCACCATCTCGACCTCGGCGGCGGCTTGGGTATTTGTTATCGCGACGAACAACCCCCCGCCGTCGCCGAGCTCATGCAGGCACTCACCAACACACTGGGCGAGCGCCGCTTTGAACTCTTGTTTGAACCCGGCCGATCCATCGTCGGCAATGCCGGCGTACTGCTGACGCAAGTCGAATACCTCAAGCACAGCGACGACAAAAACTTTGCCATTGTCGACGCGGCCATGAACGACCTAATGCGTCCCTCTTTATACTCCGCTTGGCAGGCCATCGACGCCGTGGAACAAAGAGAAGGCAACGCCAAACCCTACGATATTGTCGGCCCCATTTGCGAAACCGGTGATTTTCTCGGCAAGGATCGGGAGCTCGTACTCGAGGAGGGCGATCTGCTCGCCGTGCAGTCCTGTGGTGCCTATGGCTTCACCATGGCCAGCAACTACAACACGCGCCCTCGCGCCGTTGAACTGATGGTCGACGCTGGCGACATTAAAGTCATCCGCCAGCGCGAGACATTTGAGCAGCTCATTGAGGGCGAGCAAGTCGTTTAAGCGGGTTGCTATTAGCGACTCATCGTAGCCACAGAGAACACTGAGCACACCGAGTGTTTCAGTAATCACTGCGAACTTCGCGCGATCGATGGCTTTATTCCTGCCTTTTTTGGGGTCTAGCCTAAACCGATTAGGCGAGGCTGGCGCGGGCGCGTTCAACAGCGGCGCGCACTTGCGCGGGCGCCGTACCGCCGATGTGATCGCGAGCGGCAACGGAGCCCTCAAGCGTGAGGACTTCAAACACATCCTCGCCAATGCCATCGCAGAAATTTTGCAGCTCCACTAGCGGCATATCGGCGAGGTCGCAGTTCGCCTCTTCACACCAAGCCACGGCATTGCCCACCACTTCGTGGGCATCGCGGAAAGGAATCCCCTTGCGCACCAAGTAGTCGGCCAAATCCGTCGCCGTGGAAAAGCCCTGTTTTGCCGCTTTGCGCATATTGTCGGCGCGCGCCTCAAGGTGCGGCACCATGTCCGCAAAAGCGCGCATGGAACCTCGCAATGTATCGATGGCATCAAACAGGGGCTCTTTGTCCTCTTGGTTGTCTTTGTTATAGGCCAGTGGTTGAGACTTCATCAGCGTCAACAAGCTGATTAGATGGCCGTTGACGCGACCCACTTTGCCGCGCACCAACTCGGGCACATCGGGGTTTTTCTTTTGCGGCATGATAGAGGAGCCCGTGCAAAAGCGATCGGGCAGTTTAATAAAAGCAAACTGGGCCGACGACCACAGCACGAGCTCTTCCGACCAGCGAGTTAGGTGGGTCATGGCCAGCGCCGCCGCCGCGCAAAACTCAATGGCAAAATCGCGATCGCTAACGGCGTCGAGAGAGTTTTCGGCGACGCTATCAAAGCCCAGTTCGCGAGCGACGAACTCGCGGTCGATAGGGTAGGTCGTCCCCGCCAGAGCCGCTGCACCCAGCGGCAGAACATTAACTCGTTTGCGGCAATCCAACAGGCGCGCCCGATCGCGTTTGAGCATCTCAAACCACGCCATTAAATGGTGGCCAAAGGTCACGGGCTGCGCGACTTGCAAATGGGTAAAGCCCGGCATGATGGTATCGGCATTTTTCTCGGCCAACTCCAACAAACCGCGGAGCAAGCGCTCAACTTCCACCAAGATGGCATCGATTTCATCGCGTAGATACAGGCGTATATCCGTGGCCACCTGGTCGTTGCGCGAGCGACCCGTGTGGAGCTTTTTGCCCGCGATACCAATTTTATCGGTTAATCGCGCCTCGATGTTCATGTGCACGTCTTCCAGACTGATCGACCACTCGACACCACCGCGCTCGATATCGGCTTCGATCTCATCCAGACCATTCAATATAGCGTCAACCTCCGCGCTATCCAGCACACCAACATGGCCCAACATGCGAGCGTGGGCACGCGATCCAGCAATATCGTGGCGGTACAAACGCTGGTCAAACTGAATGCTGGCGGTAAACGCTTCAACAAAGGCATCCGTTGGCTCGCTAAAGCGGCCACCCCAAGGTTTATAGCCTTGATCGTCTTGCAGGCGCTGGTCGGTCATGGAATTATTCCTGTTGAGATCTTGCGGAGCGTGGATTATAGCTTTTTACGCGCTCGAATATTAGGCACAATCGTTACCGTGAATAAAAACGACACTGCTGAATCCCGACACCCCAGCGTGCTGCCGGACTTTTGCACCAATCAAACGGTGCTCACCGCCATGCTGATCGGCGAGCTATTGGCCATTGTTTTAACAGTGGGAGCCAGCTCTTGGAACTTAGATGGCCTCGTCTATCTGGGTTACGCCTCGCTGTTTATTCAGTGGATCACCCTCTGTGATATCGCTCTGCTCTGCTGGGGCAAACGCCTTTTTGAAAAGCTGCCAGCAGCCCAAATGATGGCGGCCATCTATCTGTCCCTGCAACTCGTCACACTGCTGATCTCTGAGTTGGGCTACCGCATCGCCATTTCAACGGGCATTCGCTTTTACACCGCAGAACCCTTCCACTTGGAGTTGCTGGCCAGCAACTTGCTCATCAGCATGATTATTACCGCGGTCGCCATGCGCTATTTCTTCCTGCAAACCCAAAGCTTGCAGCGTATGCAGGCGGAGAATCAGGCGCGTATTGAAGCGCTACAAGCGCGCATTCGACCCCATTTTCTATTCAACAGCATGAACACCATCGCCAACCTCATCCACGCCGACCCCAACGTAGCCGAGGATGCGATCATCGATTTATCCGAATTATTTCGCTCTTCATTGGGTAAACAGGACTACGTCAGCTTGAGCGAAGAAATCGCCATTACCAAGCGCTACACCAATATTGAAGAGCTGCGCTTGGGAGAGCGCTTAGACATCGACTGGCAAGTGCCCAGTATTTTGCCCACCCTACAATTGCCCGCTTTGATGCTGCAGCCACTGGTGGAAAACGCCATCTACCACGGCATTGAGCCCGAGCCCAATGGCGGCCAGATATTGGTGCAATTTAAACGCCAGCCAGAAGCCATCGAATTGATTGTGGAAAACCCCGTCCCACAGAATATTCCCGAGCGGCGCAGCAAGGGCAATCAAGTCGCACTCAACAATATTCGCCAGCGCCTGCACTTAGCCTATGGAGCAGAGGGCTATATGCAGATCGAACACAGTGACAGCCGCCACCGTGTTACTTTACATTTACCTCTGTCGGACAGCTCAAACTAGGAAACGCTATGGCCATCTCCGTACTCATCGTCGATGACGAACCCCCAGCGCGACAACGCTTGGTGCGACTGGTTGAAAAGACCCCGGGCTACGAAGTTGTAGCCGAGGCGGGCAACGGCATCGACGCTATCGCACGCTTCAATGAAACACAGGCGCAGATCGTCTTGCTCGACATTCGCATGCCCGTCATGGATGGCATTGAAGCCGCCCAGCACCTCACCCAACACGAGACGCCACCGGCCATTATTTTCACCACGGCCTATAGCGACCACGCCCTGCAAGCGTTTGAGAGCCACGCCATCGACTATCTGCTCAAGCCCATTCGCCAAGAGCGTTTAGACCAAGCCCTAGAGGCCGCCCAGCGCAGCAACCTCGCCCAAGTCAAAAGCGTGGCCGAAGACAGTGACAGCGACAGCCGTCAACACATCTGCGTGCGCAACCGTGGCAACTTAGAGCTCGTGGATATCGACGATATTTTTTATTTTTTCGCCGAACACAAGTACGTCACGCTTCGTCACCGCGGTGGCGAAGTCTTGATTGAAGAGGCCCTCATTGGTTTAGAGAAAGAATTCGGCGATCGCTTTTTGCGTATTCACCGCAATTGCTTGATTGCCGTCGAGCAACTGCAGGGGCTAGAAAAAAACGCCGACGGCACGCATAGAGTGGTATTAAAAAACTGCGAGGATCGACTTGAAGTCAGCCGCAGACACCTCTCCACCGTGCGCAAACTGCTGCGCGGCAAAACGTAATAATCACCGAGAAACATTAAGCATTGTGATAAAGCGCCACTGTTCTGTGGCGCTTTTTATTTTGTCTATAGTCAAAGACATGGATGGAATTCATGTCAGCCTAAACGATCACCACGTATTGATCTTTCGATTTGAAGGTCACAACCGTTTGAATAGCGATCTTATGAAAACCGCCTTCTCGCGCTTTGAACACGATATTGCGTTGGATTACACAGACGATCAAAAATTTCCCCTACTCATCGATATGCCATCCATGCTCAGCGTCTCCTACGGTGCGGCGCGCTTCACCAGCTCTGAAGCCATGATAGGGCGAATCAGCGCCTTCGCCTTTGTGCCCCACAGCACGCTGCAAGAACACCTCGTGCAACAATACGAGTGGTACCACAATCCACCCTATCCCTTCCGCATCTTTCACAGTGTTGAAAAGGCGGAGAATTGGTTGAGTCTGTTCTCCAACGAATTCGATAGCGAAGACCCCCGCCAACCCGTCGTCATGGTGCGCGACCACCAAGAGCATTAAAGCGCGCTGGATCTCTATTGGTCTTTTGATATAGCGAGAGAGCATTCCACCGAGTTGGGCGTGCCACTCCTGTCTCGAGAAGCTGCCCCATCCCTACTCGACTGAACTACCACCATCGCGCAAAACACTTCGATGGAGGCGAAAGCGATTACTCACGGCGTCTTGTGGCTAACTTTTGACAGGCTGATAGAATGCTCCCATGAAAACATTACGCATTGCAACGCGGCAAAGCCCGCTGGCCCTGTGGCAAGCCGAAGATGTGGCTGCCAAACTCAAAGCACACTACCCCGACCTCGATATCGAATTGGTCAAAATGACCACCAAAGGCGATAAAATTCTCGATACCCCGCTGGCCAAAATTGGCGGCAAGGGATTGTTTATCAAAGAGCTCGAAGTCGGCATGTTGGAAGGTCGCGCCGATATTGCCGTGCACTCTATGAAAGATGTGCCCGTCGACAGCGAATTTCCCGAAGGCCTGCATCTATCAGTGATTTTGGAACGCGAAGACCCTCGCGATGCCTTCGTCTCCAATCGCTACAACAGCCTCGACGAATTGCCCGAGGGCGCCGTCGTCGGCACTGCCAGCCTGCGCCGCCAGTGTCAGGTGCTGGGGCGCTACCCGCACTTGAAAACCGCGGTGTTGCGCGGCAGCGTCGGCACGCGATTGGGCAAACTGGACGATGGCCAATTCGATGCCATCGTTCTAGCCAGCGCGGGACTGATGCGCCTCGGCCTCGAGGAGCGTATCACCGCCAAGCTGCCCCCCGAAATCAGCCTGCCCGCCATTGGCCAGGGCGCGGTTGGCATCGAGTGCCGCAAAGACGATACCGAGCTCAACAAATTGCTCGCGCCACTGGCGGACCGCGATACCACGACGCGATTAAAAGCCGAACGCGCCCTGAATGCGCGGCTGCAAGGCGGCTGCCAAGTCCCCATCGCGGGCTATGCCGAACTCGAGGGCGACCAACTGTCTATGCGCGGTTTAGTCGGTGCCCCCGATGGCAGCAAGCTGTACACCAGCGAACGACGCGGCCCGCGCGACCAAGCCGCAGATATTGGCCTCGCCGTGGCCGAAGACCTGCTCAGCCAAGGTGCCAACGCCGTGCTTAGCGCCATCGGTTTAGGCGGGGAATCCTCGTAGTGACTCAGCGCCTGCAGGGATTGCGCGTACTGATCACGCGCACCGCCAAACAGGCCAAGCCTTTGCTGACCCTGATTGAGGCCGAGGGGGGTATGGGCACTCCCGCTGGCGTTCTCAGTATCGAGGCGGACTACGGCGACCCCAGCGTCACAGCGGCCAAGGCCGCACTGGATCAATATCACCGCTTTATCTTTGTCAGTGCCAATGCCGTAGAACACGGGCTCGCCGCTCTGGGTTCACTCCCCGATGAAGCACGCCTTGCCTGTGTTGGCCGAAAAACTCGACAAACCCTCGAACAGGCGGGCTACTCAGTGGCCGACTGCCCCGAGAGCGACTTTAACAGCGAGGCGCTACTGGCCCTGCCGTCACTGCAAAACGTCGATGGCGAGCGCATTCTCATTGTGCGCGGCCACGGCGGGCGACAACTCATCCGCGATACGCTTCAACAGCGCGGCGCCCAAGTAGACAGTGTCGAGTGCTATCACCGCCAGCTCAGCGATGGCGACTTTCGCCCGCTGCAAGACGCGATTGAGAGCGGGGCATTCGATGTGATTTGTCCCAGCAGCAGCGAGAGCTTGGCTCTTTTAAGCCAAGCCTGTCCCTCAAAAAGCCTGAAAAGCTTGCCTCTGATCGCCGTCAGCGCGACTATGCAGGATAAAGCCCGCGAACTGGGGTTTACTCAAATTGCCGCAATGGCCAAAGATGCAACCGATGAGTCGATCTTTGACGCCTTGCTAGAATTTCAACAAGGACGGCGCTCACCGACGACCGATGCGCCCACAGCAAAAAATACCGCGAGTAAAAAGACAATGAGTGACAATACACCTCCTCAGAACTCCGACAACAGCGCCCCAGCCCAAAAGCCTCAAAAACGCGAAAAAGCGGCGGGCGTAGGGCTGGCTAAAACACTGGCTTTTCTCGCCATCGTCTTGGTCGTGGTCGCCTCTCTATTCGGCTACGAGCAGTTGAGACAACTGCAAGAAACCGTCGATGCCCAAGGGGCCGAGCTCGATAATTTGGATGCCAACGACAGCTTTTCCACCTTTAAGCAACGGCTGAGCGAGCGCTTTGACGCCTTGAACGACAGCGACCACCAACAACAGCAAAGTTTGGAAACGCTGCAAGAGCTGGTGAGCAAAACCGCCGCGGCCGCCCATCGCAACCAGCGCGACTGGGTACTCGCCGAAGTCCGCTATTTGATGAACATGGCCAGCGCGAGGCTCAATTTACTGCGCGATGTCGACAGTGCCGTCGCCGCTTTGAAAAGCGCCGATCAGCGGCTCGCCAGTTTGCGCGACCCCGCCTTTTTCGCCACCCGTGAGGCGCTGGCGGAAGAAATCAGCGAGCTACAATCGGTGGGCGCCATCGACAGCAACGGCATTGCCCTCAAGTTAATGAGTGTTAGCAAAATGGTGAATCGCCTGCCCCCCGCCACCATTGTCGTTAGCGACGACCCCGCCGATGCCGCGCAAGCGGAGGCCGAGGGCAAAGCGTGGTGGAGCGATATCGTGCGCTGGCTGGGCATTCGCCAAACCAACCGCCCCTATTTTGTACCCAGCAAACAGGAAGAGGCCTTTTACGCCGATCAGTTGCTGCGCCTCGAAATTGAAGCGGCACGCCACGCCGTGTTGCGATTTGATCGCAAAGACTACCAGCAGCGCATCGACAGCGCGCTCTCGGTCATCGACAACTACTACGACCCCGATTCTCAACTGGTTAAAATGATCGGCAAAGAACTGCGAGCCATGGTCGGCGCCGTTGTCTTCCCTCAACTGCCCGATATCAGCCGCTCAAGCATCGAGCTCAATCAAGCCACTTCGCGCTACGCGCTGGCTGAGGAGTCCGAGGCACCATGAAAGCACTACTACTGATTGTTTTGTGTCTGGCGCTGGGCATCGCCCTCGCTTGGACCTTGGCCAATCTCGACGGCTACTTCTTAATCAGCCTCGGCGGCTGGCAAATCGAAAACGACAATTTAATCGTTCTACTGATTTTAGCCCTGCTGCTGTTTAGCGTGTTCTGGCTGGCGCTACGCATTGCCCGAACGGCTTGGAAACTGCCCGACAACTTCGCCGCCTACAGCGAAAAACGCCGGCAAGCCGCCGCGCACAAAAGCCTGTCACAGGGTTTGATCGATTTAATCGAGTGTCGCTGGGCCAGCGCCGAAAAGCAGCTGCTCGCCCATATCGACTACAGCGAGACGCCGCTGCTTAACTACTTGGGCGCCTCTCGCGCCGCCGCCCAGCAAAACGCCTTTGAGCGCCGCGATCAGTACCTAAAGGCCGCACACGAGAGCGACGGCAAGGCCGATGTCGCCATCTTGCTGACTCAAGCCGACTTGCAACTGAGCCACCAACAAACCGAGCAGGCTCTAGCCACGCTCAGCCGCTTGCGCCAGATTGCACCGCGCCACGGCTATGTGCTTAAACTGCTATCGCGCCTGCACCACCAGTTGCGCGAGTGGGACAAGCTGGCTCGCATACTCCCCGAACTGAAAAAGAGCGATGTGCTGACCCCAGAGCAGCTCGAGAGCTTACAACTCGACACCTACAAGGGCATGTTGGAAGACGCCGCCAAAAACCGCGTCGACCAATCGCTGGGCGACGCCTGGAGCAGCCTTCCCAAAGTGCTGCGAAAAGACAATCGCCTCGTCGCCGTCTATGCCAATGCCTTGGTGTCTCAAGGCGATCACCAGCAGGCTGAAAAGTTGATTCGCTCGACCTTGGTCAAGCACTGGGACGAAAATTTGGTACGGCTCTACGGCCAGCTCGATGTGCCCAACAACAGCAAACTGCTTGAGCATTGCGACGCTTGGCTGTCACAGCAACCCAATAGCCCCGCTCTGTTGCTGGCACTGGCGCGAATCAACCGCCGCGAGGAGCTGTGGGGTCGCTCAGAAGAGTACTACCGCAAGGCGATGCACCTCGCCCCCGACGCCGAAATCTGCGCCGAACTCGGCGATATGCTCGATAAGCTAGGTCGCAGCAGCGAGGCCGCCGAGCTGTATCGACAAGGCCTCAAACAGCGCTTGCCCCGCTAGCTCGGTCGCGGGTGAGCGATTCCAGCTCGCCTAAAAAACTCAGGGTCATCGATAAGATGGCCCCGAGTCATATTCCCTTCAAAATGCCTCTATCCGTTTCTATTGCACTGATATCGCGTCGATCTATTGCACATCAAATCGATCGGCATTCATGACCTTCACCCAAGCCTTAACGAAATCTTTAACGAATTTTTCCGCGTTGTCGTCCTGGGCGTAAACCTCCGCGTAAGAGCGCAGTACGGAGTTGGAACCAAAGACCAAATCCACCCGCGTGGCCGTCCATTTCAGCGCATCGCTTTGGCGGTCGCGGATTTCGTAGTGGCCGTCCGAAGTGGGCTGCCAGCGATAGGCCATATCGGTTAAGTGAACAAAAAAGTCGTTACTCAACGCGCCGACCCGATCCGTCAGTACGCCGTGCTGCGCACCGCCGTGGTTGGTGCCGAGTACGCGCATGCCGCCGAGCAACACCGTCATTTCAGGGGCTGTCAGTCCCATCAGCTGGGCGCGATCGAGCAACATTTCCTCGGGTTTAACCGCGTAATCCTGTTTTTGCCAATTGCGGAAGCCATCGGCCAGCGGCTCCAGTGGCGCAAAGGATGCCGCATCCGTCATCTCCGCCGTGGCGTCACCTCGGCCCGGGGTAAAGGGCACTTGAATGTCGTAACCCGCCGCTTTGGCAGCGCGCTCTACGCCGATGTTGCCACCGAGTACGATCACATCGGCCACGCTGGCGCCCGTACTCGCTGCGATCTCTTCGTACACCGCCAACACCTTGGCGAGGCGCTGGGGCTCGTTGCCGGGCCAATCTTTTTGTGGCGCGAGACGAATGCGCGCGCCGTTGGCGCCACCGCGCCTATCCGAACCGCGGTAGGTGCGGGCGCTGTCCCACGCCGTGCTCACCAGCTCGGCAATGTGCAGGCCGCTGTCGGCAATTTTGGCGGCCACCGCCGCAACATCGTAATCGCGATTACCGGCGGGAATGGGGTCTTGCCAAAGCAGGTCTTCACTCGGGGCCTCGGGGCCGATATAGCGCGTTTTGGGGCCGAGGTCGCGGTGCGTCAATTTAAACCAAGCGCGAGCGAAGGTGTCTTTAAAATACTCGGGGTCATCCATGAACTTTTCACAGATGGCGCGATAGCTGGGATCGACCTTCATGGCCATATCCGCATCAGTCATGATGGGGTTGTAGCGGATCGAGTCGTCTTCTACATCGACGGGCTTGTCGTCCTCGTGGATTTCGACGGGCTCCCACTGCCACGCACCGGCGGGGCTTTTCTTCAGCTCCCACTCGTGGCCAAACAACATATCGAAATAACCCATGTCGAACTCTGTGGGCTTGGAGGTCCAAGCACCCTCGATACCCGATGTCACGCTGTGGCGACCCACGCCGCCTTGATTCGGGTTGTGCCAGCCAAAGCCCTGCTGTTCCACATCCGCCGCCTCGGGCTCGGGCCCCAACGCCTCAGCGTCGCCGTTGCCGTGCGCTTTACCCACCGTGTGGCCACCCGCTGTCAGTGCTGCCGTTTCCTCATCGTCCATCGCCATGCGGGCAAAGGTCTCGCGCACCTGCTCGGCGGTTTTGACGGGATCGGGCTTGCCATTAACGCCCTCGGGATTTACGTAGATCAAACCCATTTGCACCGCGGAGAGCGGGTTTTCCAACGTTTCTGGGGATTCCACATCCGCGTAGCGCTCATCCGACGACGCCAGCCACTCTTTCTCAGCACCCCAGTAAATGTCCTTCTCGGGGTGCCAAATGTCCTCGCGACCAAAGGAGAAGCCAAAAGAGGGCAGCCCCATAGACTCGTAGGCCACTGTGCCCGCCAGAATGATTAAATCTGCCCAGCTGATCTGGTTGCCGTATTTTTTCTTAATCGGCCACAGCAAACGGCGCGCTTTATCTAGGCTGGCGTTATCCGGCCACGAATTGAGCGGTGCAAAGCGTTGATTGCCCGTGCCGCCACCGCCGCGGCCATCGGCCAGCCGATAGGTGCCCGCCGCGTGCCACGCCATGCGAACCATTAAGCCGCCGTAGTGGCCCCAATCCGCTGGCCACCAATCTTGGCTATCGGTCATCAAGGCGTGTAAATCCTTTTTCAAGGCCACAACATCCAGACTTTTGACCGCCTCGCGGTAGTCAAAATCTCCCCCCATGGGATCGGTTTTTCGATCGTGCTGGTGGAGGATGTCTAAATTGAGAGCCTCGGGCCACCAGTGGCTTTCGGTGGTGCTACCACTCACCGCAGTATTGCCGCCGTGATGAAAGGGACATTGATTCTTAGCCATGGTTATCTCCTTAGTGATTGAGCGTTTCAATAAACGTGTTCTTAGTTGTAGTCCCTTTTTGCCGTTTTGTCCTATTGAATAGTGCGATGACAAAGATAGCTGTGGTGAATACGGCGCGCTTCGCGTTATTGTGGCCTCGACCAGCACGGCTTATGCTTTCTTTAAGCTAACGGGGAGATCAAATGACTCTGTCTCTATTCATTCCACTTAAGTCGCCTCCGTTTATCGGGCTTTTCCTAGTCTTATTGGCCAGTGCGGCCTGTTCCCAAACTGAAGACTTTAATCGAGCGCCCCCCAATGCACCTCATCAAGAACCCGCCTTTGAGGGGCAAACTCGCGCACCCGTGCTTAAAGACAGCACAACCCTAGCCCAAGAGACCCTCACTGACGGTCTCGTCCACCCCTGGGGCATGGCTCAACTGCCCGATGGCCGCTGGCTCGTCACAGAGCGGCTCGGACGCCTGCGTTTAGTTTCGACAACAGGCGAGTTATCTCCGCCACTTGAGGGTCTACCTACCGTGGATGCTCGCGGGCAGGGCGGCTTACTGGACGTCGCCATTTGGAAAGATTTTCCCAAAACGCGGCAAATTTGGTGGAGCTATGCCGAGCCGCGCGGCGCAGCGGGGAATGCAACCGCCGTGGCCACAGGTACACTGTCACAGGACGAGCGCCGCATTGAAAACGCCCGCGTAATTTTTCAACAACAGCCCGCTTGGCCCTCTACCGCACACTTTGGCTCGCGCTTGGTCTTCGACCACAAGGGCCAATTGTTTATCACCACCGGCGATCGCTCACAGCCCAAATCCCGACAATTGGCACAGGACACAAGCACACATATCGGCAAAATTCTGCGCATCAAACCGCAGGGTGGCGCCGCCGACGGCAACCCCGACATCGAGGGCGGACAGCCCGAGATCTGGTCGTTCGGCCACCGCAATGTGCAGTCCGCCGCCCTCGGGCCCGATGGCGCACTGTGGACTGCCGAGCACGGCCCACGCGGAGGCGACGAACTCAATCGCCCCCAAGCAGGGCGCAACTACGGCTGGCCTATTATTACCTATGGCGAAGAGTACAGCGGCCAGCCAGTCGGCGAGGGCCTCACCGCTAAGCACGGCATGGAACAACCTGTTTACTACTGGGATCCCGTCATCGCCCCCAGCGATATGGTGTTTTATCAAGGTGATTTATTCAGCGATTGGCAGGGCGACTTGCTCATCGGCGGCCTCGCCAGCCGCGCACTGGTGCGCCTAAAAATCAAAGACCAGCGCGTTATCGGCGAGGCTCGCTACCTGCAGGGGCAAGCTCGGATTCGCGATGTCGACGTCGATCAAAACGGTGCCATCGTAATACTCACCGACGCCCAAAATGGTGCCCTTATAAGGCTGACACCAGCGGATTAAATACTAGACCTCACTTTGGGCCATCTTGCCGTGGCACAACATCGATCAACAGCGCCTTGCCCGAAGGTGCAATCATAAGCTCGGCTTTGGCGGAATGGCGCAATGTCTTTTCTAAGGCCAAAGCTTTTTCTTTGGGGGCAAAATACGCCTCGATACCGTAGCGAATGTGCAACTGTCCCGAGTGATGTGACCGGACGCGACCGCGAATAAACAAACCCTCATCCGGTGATTCAAGACTCACCGAAGCCGCCTCGTGAATTCCACTTTGAGCCTCTTGCAAGAGGACATAAACCACTTCGCCTTTGCGTAGTGGCATCGACAGATCGAGATCCTCATCACTCAGACGCGATATATCGTAATTCATGCGCGCATAGTTGCCGCGAAATAAAGAGCGCGGATCCACCGGCACAGTTTTTAATGAGACTTCGACACCCACCAGCACGGGCCAATGCGCTTGGGCGTACATACCCGTCAGAATGAAAAACTGAAAGGCGATGGCAGCCCACAAAGCTTTAGTTTTCATCGGTCGACTCCTGCGCTATTTGTTGCGATTTCCAATATTTGGCCGACCCCAGTAGCAGAGCGGAGAAAAATAAAAACAGTAAGGCGCCCCCAAGGTAGTCGCCGATTAAATCGGCATAGCGCAAGAGTGCCGTTAGCAACAAGCTGAGTACGCCCAAAAAGAAGTAGTGGGAAATGCCTCGCTGAATGCCGCGCATAATCAATACAATACCCGTCACCACCAATGCGATATTGCTGAGCACCTGAAGCACCGTGGCTAGGTCTGGCACGCTATAGAACATCAAGACAGCCGCCAGTCCTATCAGCCCCATGTTGAGCAGCAGCACAAGCCGTAATCGAGCGGTGTTAAGAGCGAGCATCACTCCCAGAGCCATCAAAGCACACAGCACATAGAGCAGCGATGTATGGCTGGGATTCATCTCCTCAGCCAGCTCTCGCCAAGGCGTTTCAAAACTCATGATCAACAAGCCCAGCAGGGCAAATCGCAACACCCAAATGGACAGAACGGCCGCATAGTCCTGCGCTTTAACAGCCGCACTCATCCGCAAGCGATGACTCAGCGCATAAGTCGCAAGAAACAAGTTTGCGCTCACAAAGGCATTGGCCGCCCATATATCTAAGGAAAAGTGGTGCGACCAATATTGCGTAAACTGGTATTGAATATAAACAAACAGCGCAAATACGGTACTCAACAACAACAATATACTCTGTCGAGAAACGACGAGAACAAAACAGGCGGCGACTAAGAAAACGGGAAAGGCGCTTGGATTAAAGCCCATATGGGCTTCGACAAAAAACCAGATCAAAGCCAGCACGAGGCTAAACAACATCAGCCAAACCGAGCGAGTGATCAAAGCAAAAGGCAAACTGCCCAAAGCCCACCAAAAAATACCATCGGGCATGTGCTCGCCTAGATGGTAAACCTGGGCGATCAAAATAATAGAGGCGCCAAAAAAAACATTGCCCAATAGGAAAAGACCGACGCCCGCTGACTCGTTACTGCGATATCGAAAGACCGCAAAGCTCTGAGTCGACACGGTTAGAGCAATCATGCCCCACATGCGCAGGGCGCGAGGAATATCCTCCCAGTTGGCACCGATTAAAATAATCAGTGCCGTCCCCATGAACAGCAGACCGAGCGCGATGAGTACCCTATAACCTAAGGAGTGATTTTGAGCTTGGTGGAAGTCAACGTCGTAGCGCTGGCAAATCGCCTCAGCCTGTTGTCGACTGATTAACTCATCGTCAACCCAGTCAGAGGCTTCTCGCGCTAAATCGTTTTTCAGCAATCTTATTAAACGCATACCCTTGCATGCCCCTGCTCTAGGAAAACCTATCTAGGATTGTTGAGCGACACGCGGCATTAAGCAACGACCCTGTTGAAAGTCGCGCCTTTCAATACGGGACGTATCAAAAGGGGCGACCCAACCCTTTAAAGAAAGGCTTACTCCACTGTCACCGACTTGGCCAGATTACGCGGCTGATCCACATCGGTTCCGCGCAGCACGGCAACATAGTAGGACAACAACTGCAGGGGCAGGGTGTAGATCAAAGGCTCGATGGCTTCGCTGCAATGGGGCAGGCCGACGACTTCGATGCCATCCGCGGACTCAAAGCCCGCACTCTCGTCGGCGAATACCAACAGCGTGGCGCCGCGAGCGCGCACTTCTTGAAGGTTCGACTTCAACTTGTCCAGCAGGGCATTGTCGGGGGCGACAGCGACGACGGGCATGCCTTCATCGACCAGTGCCAGCGGGCCGTGCTTCAACTCGCCGGCGGGGTAGCCCTCGGCGTGAATGTAGGAGATTTCCTTCAGTTTGAGCGCGCCCTCTAACGCAATCGGGAAGAGCGGGCCACGGCCGAGGAATAGCGTGTGGTGTTTATCGACAAACTGCTCGGACAACTTGCGAATGCGCTCGCTCAAGCCCAGAACCTGACCAATGGCTGACTCGATGTTATCGAGCCCCGACAAGTCGGGCAGGCTATCGCGACCGTGGAACTGCGCTAGGCCATCGGTAATCAACAGCAGGGCGGCCAACTGCGTGGTAAAGGCCTTGGTCGATGCCACGCCAATTTCCGGCCCCGCTTGTGTTAAGAAGACGAGGTCGGACTCCCGCGTCAAACTGCTCTCGGGCACATTGCAGATGGCGAGAAAACCGCAATAACCCAAACTGCGAGCGTGGCGCAGTGCCGCCAGCGTATCGGCCGTTTCTCCCGATTGCGAGATCGTCATAAACAGCGTGCCCTCGGGCACGACCGTGGTGCGGTAGCGGTACTCGCTGGCCACCTCGACCTGACAGGGCAGGTGAGCGTAGTGTTCAATCCAGTAGCGAGCGACCGAGGCCGCGTGAAAGCTCGTGCCGCAGGCGATGATGTGAACACCCTTAACGCCCTCTAGCAGCTCGGGCGCCTCGGGGCCCAGCGTATTGATTAAAAAGCGTCCCGCCGATGTCTTGCCGCGAACTGTCTCTGCTACCACGCTGGCCTGCTCGTGGATTTCCTTCTCCATGTAGTGGCGATAATCGCCTTTTTCGACGGCGTCGGCGCTGAGTTGCGATTGCTTTTCGGGGCGCTCTACCGATTCGCCGTGGGCATCCGTAATCGCCACAGACGCCTTTTGCACAATGGCAAAATCGCCTTCTTCTAAAAAGATAAATCGCGAGGTAACCGGCAGTAGCGCCTGAACATCTGAGGCAATAAAGTGCTCGCCCACGCCGAGGCCGATGCACAGCGGGCTGCCCATGCGGGCGGTGATTAAAGTATTGGGCTCATCACGGCAGAGAATACCTAGGGCGTAGGCGCCTTCGAGCTGAGCAATGGCGCGGCGGCAGGCAGCGACAAAATCCTGATCTTTGTTGTATTCGCTCTCGACTAAGTGGGCAATCACTTCGGTATCGGTTTCCGATTCAAAGGCTCGCCCGTCTTTTTCTAACTGGGCTTTGAGTTCGGCCCAGTTTTCAATAATGCCATTGTGAACGACGGCAATTTTACCCACGCTGTGAGGGTGGGCGTTGGCAACCGAGGGCGCGCCGTGTGTCGCCCAGCGCGTGTGGGCGATACCGATATGGCCATCGATGGCCTGCGCGTCACAAACGCCTTCTAACTCAACAATTTTCCCCATGGCGCGACGGCGCTGTAATCCTTCGCTACTGAGTGTTGCCAGGCCAGCGGAGTCATAGCCGCGATACTCTAAGCGCCTCAGGCCCTCTAGCAGAATGGGTACGATATTGCGGTCTGTCACGCCGCCGACAATGCCACACATTACTTTTTCTCCGGTCTCTTCCAATTACGGATCGTCACTTGCTTGGCGCGACCTATGGTTAATTGTTGCTCGGGCGCTTCTTTACTCACGGTAGAGCCCGCGCCCACCGTGGCGCCTTCTCCAATATCAATCGGAGCCACTAGGCTGCTGTTAGAGCCGATAAAAGCTCGGTCGCCAATCGTCGTTTTAAACTTGTTAACACCGTCGTAGTTACAGGTGATCGTACCCGCGCCGATATTAACGGCTTCGCCCACTTCGGCATCGCCAATGTAGCTGAGGTGATTCGCTTTGCTGCCCTTGCCCAGATGCGTTTTCTTGGTTTCGACAAAGTTGCCCACTTTACTGTTCTCTGCGAGTACCGTGCCTTCGCGCAAGCGCGCATAGGGTCCAACCGTGGCAGCTTGGCCAATGCTCGCGCGGTCAATACTGCTATAGGCTTCGATCTGTGCACCCGAGGCAATATCGCTATCACGAATCTGGCAATAGGGGCCAATGCGGACGCCGTCGGCCAGCGTGACGTTACCTTCAAAAACACAGCCGACATCGATGGAGACATCGCGACCGACCTGTAACTGCCCGCGCACATCGATACGGTTCGGATCGGCCAATGTCGCCCCGGCCAGCAAGAGATCCTGTGCGGTCTGTCGTTGATAGTGGCGCTCCAAAGCGGCGAGCTGGACTTTGTTATTGACACCCGCGACTTCGTTTTCATCCGCGCAAACCACCGATGTAACGCCCACGCCTTGCTCGCTGGCCATGGCGACCAAATCGGTTAAATAGTATTCGCCTTGAGCATTGTCGTTACTCAACTGGCCGAGCCATTGCTCGATATGGGCGCCGGGGATGGCCATGACCCCTGTATTAACTTCTCTAATAGCTTTTTGCGCGTCGCTGGCGTCCTTTTCTTCAACGATGGCCGTAACCACACCGCTGCTGTCCTTGACGATACGGCCGTAGCCCGCAGGGCTCTCGGGCTCGACACTGAGCACCGCGAGGGCGCCGCTGGCCGCCTGATCGAGCAACGCTTGTAAGGTCTGTGCCTTAATTAGGGGTACGTCGCCGTAGAGCACCAGAGAGACATCGGCGGGCACGATCTTGGGCAGTGCCTGCTGAACGGCGTGGCCCGTGCCCAACTGCTCGGCCTGCTCGGCCCAATCCAGTCCCTCGTAAACGGCCATTTCACGTTGTACTTGGTCACCGCCGTGACCGTAAACCACGACCACTTGCTGTGGCGATAGCGCTTGGGCGGTATCGATAACATGGCCTAGCATGGGCTTGCCCGCCAATTTGTGCAGCACTTTGGGCGTGTCTGAGTACATGCGCGAGCCTTTGCCCGCCGCCAATATGATGATGTTGCAAGTCATAGTGTCTCCTTGGCTGGCATTGTGCCACAAAGCACTGATATCAGTGGTATTTATGTGCGCTATTAGAAACGAAAAAGCCGCTCTGTGAGCGGCTTTCTCATCGCACCTTAGTGCACTTTTAACGGCGCAATTTGCGCAGCAATTCTAACTGGGCCGCCGCAATGGCCAGCTCGGCTTGGGCGTGGGCTACATCCATATCGCTTTTGCGATTGGCGAGCGCTTCTTCCGCACGTTGCTTGGCCTCGATGGCCGCCGCTTCGTCAATATCGTGAGCGCGCACCGCAGTATCCGCCAAGATCGTAACGACATTGGGCTGCACTTCGAGATAGCCGCCGGAGACAAAAATATTTTCGTCCTCTTGGCCATCGCGCTTAATGCGGACTTCACCAGGTTTCAGGTTTGTCAGCAGGGGAGCGTGCTTTGGCTTAATACCCAACTCGCCCTGTGCGCCGGGCGCCACCAGCAAGCTGACCTCACCGGAGAACAACTCGGTTTCTGCGCTGACGATGTTCACTTGAATCGTTGACATAGATCAACCTTTAACGGTTCAGGGCGGGGCGCATGCATAGCAGGCCCCGCCGAGTAATTACATGTCTTTTGCTTTCTCGATGGCTTCATCGATGCCGCCACACATGTAGAACGCCTGCTCGGGCAAGTGATCGTACTCGCCGTTAACAATGCCTTGGAAACCACGGATCGTTTCGCTCAAAGACACGTACTTACCGGGCGCGCCTGTGAAGACTTCGGCAACGTGGAAGGGCTGAGACAAGAAGCGCTGAATCTTACGAGCGCGGGCAACAGTTTGCTTATCTTCTTCAGACAGCTCGTCCATACCCAGAATCGCAATGATGTCTTTTAGCTCTTTGTAGCGCTGCAAAGTACCCTGAACGGCGCGGGCAATCTCGTAGTGCTCATCACCCACAACCAGAGGATCGAGCTGACGCGACGTTGAGTCGAGGGGATCAACCGCGGGGTAAATACCCAGCTCGGCGATGCTTCGGTTGAGTACGACCGTTGCGTCCAAGTGAGCAAAAGTCGTCGCCGGCGAGGGATCCGTCAAGTCATCCGCAGGTACGTAGACGGCTTGAACCGAAGTAATGGAACCGGTCTTCGTAGAAGTAATGCGCTCTTGGAGTACACCCATCTCTTCCGCCAGTGTCGGCTGGTAACCCACCGCCGATGGCATACGACCCAACAGAGCGGATACCTCGGTACCGGCCAGCGTGTAGCGATAGATGTTATCGACAAAGAGCAGTACGTCGCGGCCTTCGTCACGGAAGAACTCAGCCATCGTCAGGCCTGTCAGAGCTACGCGCAAACGGTTACCCGGTGGCTCGTTCATCTGACCGTAGACCAGCGCAACTTTATCGAGAACGTTAGAGTCCTTCATTTCGTGGTAAAAGTCGTTACCTTCACGAGTACGTTCACCGACGCCTGCGAATACAGAGAAACCACTGTGCTCTTTCGCAATGTTGTTGATGAGTTCCATCATGTTCACGGTTTTACCAACGCCGGCACCACCGAACAGACCTACTTTACCGCCTTTCGCGAAGGGGCAGAGCAGATCGATTACCTTAATGCCCGTCTCGAGCAGTTCGGAGCTGGCTGACTGATCTTCGTAGCTGGGTGCCTCTTGGTGAATCGCGCGAGTCTCGTCGCTTTTCACATCGCCCGCGTGGTCGATGGGCTCACCCAACACATTCATGATACGGCCCAAGGTGCCTTGGCCAACTGGAACCGAAATGGCGCTGCCAGTGTTTTCAACATTAACACCTCGGCTCAGGCCTTCAGAGACGCCCATGGCAATGGTACGAACCACGCCGTCGCCTAGCTGACCTTGAACTTCTAGCGTCAAACCAGATTCGGTCTTGAGTGCGTCATACACCTTTGGCACGGAGCCGCGGGGAAACTCAACGTCTACTACCGCGCCGATCACTTGGACAATGGTTCCAGTGCTCATCGTATGTTCCTCTTCGTCTTAAGCTCTAACTTGTTAATTCGTTATACCGCTGCGGCGCCGCCGACAATCTCGGACAGCTCTTGGGTAATTGCCGCTTGACGGGCCTTGTTGTACTGCAGGTTTAGCGATCGAATAAGATCGCCCGCGTTATCGGTGGCGGCCTTCATCGCAATCATGCGAGCCGACATTTCACAGGCCACATTATCAACAACAGCCTGATAAACCTGCGACTCGACATAGCGCTTGAGAATGCCATCTAGCAATTCCTCCGCAGAGGGCTCATAGATGTAATCCCAGCTGTGCTCGGTCTCTAAATCGCCTTCACCCAGTGACGCATCGGCGGGCAGCAATTGAAGCTGCTTGGGCTTTTGCGTCATGGTGTTCACGAACTCATTTTGGACGATAAAGAGTCGATCGATATCGCCTTTGTCGTAGGCCTTTAGCGCGCCACTAACGGCACCGAGAATATCGTTGAGATGGGGCGTATCGCCTAGGCCTTCAACATGGCTCGCGATATTGCCGAAGCGACGGAAGAAGGCGCTGGCCTTTTTACCAATCGTGGTTAACTCAACTTCCACGCCCTTGTCTTGCCACTCTTTCATGGTCTTGAGCACTTGCTTGAACAAGTTCACATTGAGACCACCACAGAGACCGCGATCTGTCGACACAACAATAATGCCAACTTTTTTCACGTCCTCACGCGGCAAAACGTAGGGGTGTTGGTACTCGGGGTTGGCCTCACTCAAGTGACCAATAACCTGACGCATTTTTTCAGCGTAAGGGCGCGATGCAAGCATGCGCTCCTGAGCCTTACGCATTTTACTCGCCGCCACCATTTCCATGGCTTTGGTGATTTTCTGCGTATTTTTAACGCTGCCAATTTTGGCTTTAATCTCTTTTGAGCCAGCCATTTGCGCTACCTACCTCGCCTTACCAGGCGCCGTTGGTTTTAAAGTCTTCAACAACTTTCTTGAGGCCGCCCTCAATTTCGTCGCCGTAGCTACCCGTTTCGTTGATCTGATTGCGCAATTCACCTGCGGTTGATGCAAAGTGGTCGAGCAGACCTTTTTCGAAATCGAGTACTTTTTCGAGCTCGATGTCATCCATAAAGCCTTTTTCAATGGCGTATAGAGACAGCCCCATATCGGCTACAGACATCGGCGAGTACTGAAGCTGCTTCATCAGCTCAGTAACGCGCTGTCCACGCTCTAGCTGGGCGCGCGTCGCTTCGTCTAGATCAGAGGCAAACTGGGCGAAAGCCGCCAATTCGCGGTACTGAGCCAATGCCAAGCGAATACCGCCACCGAGCTTTTTAATAATCTTCGTCTGAGCGGAACCGCCCACGCGAGAGACTGAAAGACCGGCGTTAATTGCAGGGCGGATGCCTGAGTTAAACAGATCGGTTTCCAAGAAAATCTGGCCGTCAGTAATCGAGATTACGTTCGTGGGAACGAAAGCCGATACGTCGCCCGCCTGAGTTTCAATGATGGGCAGAGCGGTCAGTGAACCGGTTTGACCCTTCACTTCGCCATTCGTCAAACGCTTGACTTCTTCAGCATTGATACGCGCGGCGCGCTCAAGCAAACGCGAGTGAATGTAGAAAACATCACCGGGGAAGGCTTCGCGGCCGGGGGGACGACGCAGCAACAACGAGACCTGACGATAGGCCACCGCTTGCTTCGACAGATCATCGTAAACGATCAGAGCGTCTTCACCGCGATCGCGGAAATACTCACCCATAGCGCAACCGGTGTAAGCAGAGATGAACTGCATTACGGCTGCGTCGGCAGCACCAGCGGCAACGACAATGGTATGATCCATGGCGCCGTGCTCTTCAAGTTTGCGCACGACGTTGGCAATCGAAGATTGCTTCTGGCCGATGGCGACGTAGATACACTTAACGCCCGTGTCTTTCTGGTTGATGATGGCATCAATCGCAACGGCTGTTTTACCCGTCTGGCGGTCGCCAATAATCAACTCACGCTGGCCGCGACCGATCGGTACCATGGCATCGATAGATTTGATGCCCGTTTGTACCGGCTGGTCAACGCCTTGGCGCTCAATAACACCGGGAGCCACTTTTTCAATTGGAGACTGAGTGGTGGTGTTAATGGGGCCTTTGCCATCGATGGGCTCGCCCAGTGCGTTGACAACGCGTCCGAGCAGTTCTTCGCCAACGGGCACTTCCAAAATGCGGCCTGTGCAGCGAGCCGTGTCGCCCTCGGCAAGGTGATCGGCTTTACCCAGAACCACCGCACCAACGGAGTCTTGCTCAAGGTTCAGCGCCAGTGCGAATGTGTCGCCAGGCAACTCAATCATTTCACCTTGCATGGCATCGGCGAGACCGTGGATACGGATAATGCCGTCGTTCAAACTAACGACTGTGCCTTCACTACGCGCCTGATTATCAGCTTCGAAGTTCTCGATGCGCTGTTTAATCAGGTCACTGATTTCTGATGGGTTCAGTTGCATGTCTTCTCCTGTGGCCTGTCGGCCTGGGGTCTATCTTATTTCACCAATTGCGCGGCCAGTTGTGCAACGCGCGTTCTGACGGAGCCGTCGATTACAATGTCGCCTGCGCGAATCACAATGCCGCCCACTAGGGACTCATCGGTGACGCAATCGAGAGTAATCTTTTTGCCGAGCTTCTCGCCCAGTGCCTTCTTGATCGCTTCTTGCTGGTCACTGGTCACTTCAAAAGCACCGGTGACTTGCGCGTCCACAATCCCTTGGGCCTCATCGCTCAACTCGCGGAACAACTCCGCCACTGCGGGTAGCAGGGCGAGGCGCCGGTTGTCAGACATAACGCGAACCAAATTCGCACCATTGTCATCGATATGCCCCTCACACAATTTGATGAACGCATCGGCGCGCTCTTCATTTCGCATGCTGGGCGAGGTCAGCAGGGACTGAACACGGGGCTCGGCGGCCACTGCAGCTAAAAACTGCAGCTGTCCATTCCAAGCCTCGTAGCTTTCGTCTTTATGCGCGAGCTCAAATACGGCTCTGGCATAAGGTCTGGCAGCTGTGGTGATTTCAGACATTTAACTCAGCTCTATATCTGTCGGCTATAACTGCGCTACAAACTTGTCGAGCACATCTTGATGGGTTTCGGTATTCACTTCGCGCTCGAGGACCTTTTCAGCCCCTGCGATAGCGATGCTCACTACCTGACCACGCAACTCTTGCTTCGCTTTGACCTTCTCGGCCTCAATTTCAGCTTGAGCGCTCTCTTTGATGCGGTCGGCCTCGGCACTCGCGGTGCCTTTGGCTTCTTCGACAATCTCGTTGCCGCGCTTCTGGGCCTGAGCGACGATTTCCGCAGCTTGGCTGCGCGCTTCTGCGACCAAACGGTCCACTTCTGCACGCGCTTCTTCCTGCGCTTTTTCGCCTTGCTCGGCTGCGGCCAGACCTTCGGCGATCTTTTGGCGACGCTCTTCCATGGCTTGCATGATCGGTGGCCATACAAATTTCATGGTGAACGCCACGAAGATTGCGAAAGCAATCATCTGGCCTAGTAATGTTGCGGTAATGCTCACGATAACCTCCTGAAGCGAGGGTCTTTAATTCAGTTTAGTTAGACCTTAGCCCAACTGACCCAACAATGGGTTGGCAAACAGAATCAGAGCACACAGACCAATAACGATAATTGGAATCGCATCGACCAAACCAGCGACGATGAAGAACTTACCTTGAAGTTCAGAAATCAGCTCGGGCTGGCGAGCAGAGCTTTCGATGAACTTGCCACCGAGAATAGCTAGGCCGATAGCGGCGCCCAGAGCAGCGAAAGCCATGGCGATGCCGACGGCGATAGCAGAGTTAGACAGAATTGCTTCCATTGTTGCCTCCAATTGTTTACAGGTGTTGCGGTTAAAAAAGTACTGTTTGGAAAACTCTCTAGTGAGAGTCCTCCGCCATGTTGATGTATACCAGCGTCAGCACCATGAAGATGTAAGCCTGCAAGGGGATAACGATGATATGGAAAATCGCCCAAGGCACGCTCAAGAACCACTGGGCACCCCAGGGCAATAGCGCGATGAGCAAGAAAATCATTTCAGCGGCGTAGAAGTTACCGAATAACCGCAATGCCAGAGAAATCGGTTTGGCCACCTCTTCTACAATGCGTAGCACAACATTGGCAGGGAAGAGCGCAGGGCCAAAGGGTGCGGAAAAGACTTCTTTGATCGTTCCGCCAAAACCTTTCGATTTCAAATTAAAGAATATAATCAGCAGGAAGACACTGATGGACAGACCAAACGTCGCACTTAAGTCCGTAGAGGGCACAACTTTGGTGTACTCGAGATGGAATACATTGTGGGCAACCCAAGGCAGCAGATCCACAGGAATGATGTCCATGAAGTTCCACAGGATGACCCACAGGAAGATGGTCAGTGCGAGAGGGCGAACCAGCTTGCTATTGCCGTGGTATATATCATTGGCCTGCTGATCGACAAAGTCGACGAGCACTTCGGCCAAATTCAGCATAAAACCATTGGGAACGTCGGCGGAAGCCCTTTTCGCCATGCGCCACATAAAGAAGCAAAACAAAACACCCAGTGCGACAGAGACAAACAGCGTGTCGAGATTTAACGTCCAAAAACCGCCGTTGGTGCAATCGCCAACGATGAGACCGCCGTCTTCAGCCTCGCACATACCAAGGTTGGTAAGGTGGTGGTTGAGATAACCGGTAGGGGTCAGTTCGCCGCCTGAAGCCATGTAATCGCTACCTGTTTGGGTTAAACATTAAAATCAGCCAATAGGCCATTTGCGTGGCCATAAAGGCGAGGAAAAGCGGCTCGGCCGGCATTTCCCACATTTTCAACGCGATATAAAACATCGCGATGACTAAGGCATATTTAGACACTTGGGTCGCCATCATGCCTTTTACTGCGTAGCCCTCGGTGAGTTTCACCACCTTGGGGAAAAAACGAACTGCGTAGTAAGCGCTTAAGATGATCCCTATCAAACCGCCAAAAGCGGCTGGCGCCATGCCCTGCTGTCCCATCAGAGCGAAGCTAATGACCACGGCCAAAAGCGTTATTACTGCCTGTGTGCCGAGTAGGCGGGCGACAATGATTGCGTTGCGTTTGCCTGTCGCTGTCATGCTGTACCCGCTGGCTACAAATAAGGCATCGAATGCAATTTTCGATGCCCTTCAAGCGGCGCGAATTATATAGACATTTGGCGTAGCTGGCAACGCGAGTCCAGCGGGACTAGAGCGTTCACTCAAATCACTATTTATAGTGTTTTGTTTTTATAGAAAACACTATAAATAGTATTATTTGAAAAAATTTAAGCCGTTTTCTATCAATTTTTTGGAAAAATAAAAAAGCGCCGCGACGCCGTTGTCGCCAAAAGCCGATATTTAAGCGCACTTACACTACTTGATGTGCTTAAGAATGCCTTCTAGCTCATCGAGACTGTTGTACTGAATGGTCAACTTACCCTTGCCAGATTGTTGATGCTGCAAAGACACGCTGGCCGACAGTGTATCCGCCAAATCTTGCTCTAGGCGTCGGATATTGGGATCGGTTTTGTTTTTACCTGCATCCTCCTTTTTGCCGCTATCGCCACTGAGCAACTGCTTAACGCGTTGCTCCGTTGCCCGCACCGACCACTTTTTACGCACGGCCTCGCGCGCCACCTGCTGTTGCTGCACGGAGGACAGAGACAGTAAAGCGCGGGCATGCCCCATGCTGAGCAACCCCTGATCCACTTGGCTCTTGACCTCGTCGGCCAACTCCAAAAGACGCAACAAGTTGGTGACGGAGGCGCGAGCGCGGCCAACCGCTTGAGACACTTCACTGTGGGTCAGCTCAAATTCGTCAATCAAGCGCTGTAGCGCGTGGGCCTCCTCCAGTGGATTTAAATTTTCCCGCTGGATATTCTCAATCAGCGCCGCCGCCGCCGCGGCTTGGTCATCAAGGCGCTTGACCACGGCGGGAATGTCTTGCAAACCCGCCAGCTGCGTCGCCCGCCAGCGGCGCTCGCCCGCAATAATCTCATAGCGAGCGCCCACGGGTCGCACCACGATGGGCTGCAAGACGCCCTGCTCGCGTATCGAGTCGGCCAGCTCTTCGAGCGCCTCTTGGGCGAAGTGGCGACGCGGCTGATAAGTCCCGCGATCAATTTTGTCGACCGGCAACGTTTTGAGCTGATCACCCGCCGCCTCGTCGATTACAGGCTCGCCATCGGGTTTACTCTTGGCGGCGCGGGAACCTTTGAGAAGTTCGTCCATGCCGCGGCCTAGTCCGCGTCGTTTTTCTGCCATAGTTATAAGCTCAGTGCTTCCTGGTTTTCATTAGCGCGCTGGCGCGACTGGGCGTCCTTGCGCAAAATTTCTCCCGCCAGCGCTAAATAGGCGAGAGCGCCACGGGAGGTTCTATCGTATTGCAGGGCAGGCAAGCCGTGTGAAGGGGCCTCGGCTAGACGCACATTGCGCGGGACAATGGTTCGATACAACTTGCTGCCAAAATACTCGGCTAATTGATCCGACACATCGACCGCTAAATTATTGCGCGGGTCGTACATAGTGCGCAGCACGCCTTCGATTTCTAAATCGGGGTTGACCGTTTCAGCCACATTTTCAATGGTTTGCATCAGCGCTGTCAGTCCCTCGAGAGCAAAGTATTCACATTGCATGGGGATAATAATGCCCGATGCCGCCACCAGTGCATTGAGAGTCAACATATTCAATGAGGGCGGGCAGTCAATAATGACGTACTCGTAGTCTTGCTCTATCTTTTTCAATTGGATTTTAAGGCGCTGCTCACGGGCCAATTCATTGACCAGACTCACTTCGGCGGCGGTCAGATCACCATTGGCGCCCAGTACATCAAAGCCCACCTCCTCAGATTGGACGATGGCATCCTTGATGTCGCACTCCTTCAACAGCACTTCGCAAGCGCTGTTCTTCAAATCGTGCTTATCCACGCCCGAGGCCATGGTGGCGTTGCCTTGGGGATCCAAATCGACCAACAAGACGCGCCGTTTCGTCGCCGCCAACGAGGCCGCCAAATTAACGGCAGTGGTGGTTTTACCCACACCGCCCTTTTGATTGGCGGTGGCAATCACTTTGTGAAAATTGACGGGCGTCGACATCGACTAAGCCTCTTGCTGTTGATGATTTCGGGGTTGAAAGCACACCATAAAACGCTGCCCCTCCAGACCGGGAACATCCACGGATTCGATAGCGAGATCTTGGATGCTCGCCCTGATGGGCGCCAGTTCCTGCTCGGCACGGGGCCCTTTCATGGCGGCTATTCTACCGTTTGGCGCCAGTAAATGCTGCGTCCACTCCATCATAGGCTGAAGTTCGCTAAAGGCGCGGCTGGTTATCGTATCAAAACCGCGTTCGACTGCGAGTGTTTCCACCCGAGCTTGTACGACATCGACATTGGTCAGCCCCAATTCGCGTTTCGCCGCGGACACAAAGCGTGTTTTCTTGCCATTGCTGTCGAGCAGAGTGAACTGCCACTCGGGAAAGGCAATCGCCAGCGGGATACCCGGCAGCCCCGCGCCTGTCCCCACATCCAGAATGCACTCGCCCTGAATAAAGGGCGCAATCGCCAAGCTATCCAACAAATGGTGAGAGACCATTTTGCTCGGGTCGCGCACGGCAGTGAGATTGTAGGCCTTGTTCCACTTCTCCAGCAGCGCGAGATAGTCCCGCCAAGCGGTCACCTTGCCATCGTCTAACCAAAACTGGGGCGCAAAACCACGCGACACACTGGATTGGCAGAGGACCTCTAGGCCTGTCTGCAAGCGCTCAGCAACACTCATTAGGCACTGCGCGGCAGAGAGCGACGCTTTAAGTGCACGCGCAGCAGAGAGATCGCCGCCGGGGTGACGCCGGGAATACGGCCCGCCTGGCCCAGTGTGTTGGGGCGGTGTTCGGCCAACTTGTGGGCAACCTCTTTGGAGAGACCGCGAATACTCGGGTAATCAATGTCATCGGGTAGAGCCGTATTCTCCTGAGCCCGATTGCGCTCAATATCCGCTTCGGCACGCGCTAAATACCCCGCGTATTTAATTTGCGTCTCCACTTGATCGGCGACCGAGGGTGTCTCTGTGCCCGAGCCGATGCCATCGAGCGACATTAACTGGGAGTAATTCATTTCGGGACGCTTCAGTAGATCTGCAGCGGTTGCCTCTTTGCTTAGCGCCTTTCCCGTCACTTTGGCAAAACTTTTCCCTGCGGGAGAATGGGGCTGTACCCACAAGGATTGCAGACGCTGTTTTTCGCACGCCACCGCCTCGCGCTTGTCGTTGAACGCCGTCCAGCGCGCATCGTCGACGAGACCAACGTCCCGCCCCAGTTCGGTGAGGCGCAAATCCGCGTTGTCCTCGCGCAGTAGCAAGCGGTGCTCCGCGCGCGAAGTAAACATGCGATAGGGCTCTTTGGTACCCCGAGTGATCAAGTCATCCACCAGCACACCGATGTAGGCTTGATCGCGACCCAGCGTCAATTCACCCACCTCTCGTGCCCGCATGCTGGCATTGATACCCGCGAGCAAACCTTGGGCACCCGCCTCTTCATAGCCAGTAGTGCCGTTGATTTGTCCCGCGAAATAGAGATTGTCGACAAACTGCGTCTCTAGCGTATTGCGCAAGTCGCGAGGGTCGAAATAATCGTATTCAATGGCGTAGCCCGGCCGAGTGATGTGGGCGTTTTCAAAACCTTTAATCGAGCGCACTAAGGCCATCTGTGTTTCAAAAGACAGACTGGTGGAAATGCCATTGGGGTAGAGCTCGTGGGTGTTCAGCCCCTCGGGCTCGATAAATATCTGGTGCCGATCTTTATCGGCAAAGCGCATGATCTTGTCTTCAATGGATGGACAATAGCGCGGGCCGACACCCTCAATCACACCACTGTACATGGGCGATTCATCGAGACCCTGGCGAATAATGTCGTGGGTGGTCTCATTGGTGTAGGTAATGTGACAGGGCACTTGCTCGGGGTGATCTTGAGCACTGCCCATAAAGGAAAAAACGGGGACGGGGTCGTCTCCAGGCTGAGTTTCCAGCTGAGAAAAGTCCACCGATCGAGCGTCGATGCGCGGCGGCGTACCCGTTTTTAGGCGGCCCACGCGAAAGGGCAGAGCGCGTAGGCGCTCGGCCAACGCGTTAGAGGGCGGATCGCCCGCGCGGCCACCCGCACTCTGCTTGAGGCCGATGTGAATTTGGCCGCCGAGGAAGGTACCGACGGTCAACACCACCGTCTTGGCACTGAATACGATACCGCTCTGTGTAACAACACCTGTAACGCGGTCGCCCTCGACGCATAAATCGTCCGCCGCCTGTTGGAAAATACTCAGATTCTCTTGGTTTTCCAATATCTGACGAATGGCCGCCTTGTACAACACGCGATCCGCTTGAGCGCGCGTAGCCCGTACCGCAGGCCCCTTTCGAGAGTTGAGCGTGCGAAACTGAATGCCCCCCAAATCCGCGGCTTTCCCCATGGCGCCACCGAGAGCGTCGATCTCCTTGACCAAATGCCCTTTGCCAATGCCACCAATGGCAGGGTTGCAGCTCATCTGACCCAAGGTTTCAATATTGTGGGTCAGCAATAGAGTGCGCGCACCGCTGCGCGCCGCGGCCAGTGCGGCCTCGGTACCCGCGTGGCCACCGCCAATCACAATCACATCAAATGGGTCGGGATAGTGCATACTCGCCTCGAAAAAATACCCGCGCAAACGGGTATTTTAGTGCCCGAGCCTTGCGCTCGGCAATGATTCTGCGAACTTGCTAGAGCTTTTGCTCGATTACCAACCCCAAACCTTGGCCGAAAGCAGATCCATATCGGCGTATCGATCCCCGTTAAAGGCTTGGATTTCTAACTCGTCTTGATAATTCCAAGTCGCTCCCAACTTGCTGGCCCACTCCTCAGAACCGACAAAGAAATCGATCAACAAGTTTTGCACCGAAGCGGGTACATTCCCCCGCACACTCATTGCGGGGCGGGGAAATGCAGGTGACTCGGCGACGACAGAAAACTCTTCGCCAGCGGGAATTTGATCTTGGCGCAGTACTAAAGCATCACAGCGCTTGTTGCGGAGAGCCTTTAGGCCCTGTTTCGGCGTTGTAATTTGATGTACTCGAGGCTGCAAAACGGGGTTGGTAAAGCGGCTTAGGAAATGCACAGTTTCTAGAGCGGGCGAATTGCGGCTGCAAATCACCTTGTTATCAAAGTCTTTGAGCGTGCTGCCCTTAGTGTCTGTTAGCTTAATTAAACTAAAACGGTCTTCGCCGCTCAATTGCACCAAACCGCGGTGACCGAGGTTGATAGATACCAGACGCCAAGCCACGAAATGGGGACCATCGATAACAATATCAAAGTCTCCACGGCGCATGCGCTTGCTAAAAGTCAGCCAATCCCCAGAGTAATCGAGAATCACTTCTTCTTGTAGCAACGTGGTCAGATTGTCCGCTAAGGGCTGATAAAGCTCTTTGTACTTGGCCTCACCCAAATTGGGCGAGATCGACAGCACAAGCGTGGAGTTAGCTAACGCTGGCGCCAACAAAACGGCAATTAAACACAGTGTTTTTTTCATGGCTTGATGTCCTATTCTTATTATTTACCAGCCCCAAAGTACGCCTTGAAGCATATTCTTGAGTGGATCGAGTTCGCCGCTCTCAACTTCAATATAGCGGCTAGCCTCGCCATTGGTAAATGTTTCAAAAATTTTATCCGAGCCCTTGGGACTCAACTCATCGGTTAAAGCGGTTATTAAATCCTGACGAACGTACGAGGGATGTTTTTTGGTGATCGTCAACACAAGGTTGGGAATAGGGTTGCTGGTATAGAGCACTTTGGTTAATTCCTGATCCTCCGTGCTGACAATTTCTTCCTCGTAATAGCGCTGAGAAACCACGGCTGCTTCGCACTCTCCGCGCTTGAATTTTTTAAAGACGTCTTCAAAGCGGCCCTGCGCTTCAACCATAACAGGCTGCCGAACCGGGTTGTTAAACTGGGATAGCACAACCATCGTCGACAAACTGGGCGAGGGCAGGGCGCAAATTTCCCGGCTCAGCAAGTCACTAATACCAAAAGCGGGATCCTCCGCTTTCGTCAGGACCAAATAGCGGTTCTCTCCCGGAAGACGCGCCACGGTTTCGTGAAAAATATTTTGTGGCATCAATCGCCATGCGGCGAAGTGAGCCTGATCAAAAATTAGGTCGTAACGCCCCGTTCGCATCACTTTGGCGTACTGCAACCAATCGTCGGGGTGTTCGTAAATCACTTTCTGCTCAAGCACTTCGCTCATTGCCTCCGCCAAGGGCTGGTAGAGTGCCTCTGAGGTTTTCTTGTCAAACAGCGGCGCCGCCGTCAACAAAAGATCCGCTCGAGCCACCGCTCCCATCAGCGTGAGCATAATGGCAACAATGAAAGCTGCGGTGGTGGACTTCATAGTGCTTCCCCTTAAGCCTGACTGTCTTACTTATATTTTAATGGCCAACTAGCCCTTTTAACGGCTTTTTGTAATTATTTGTCTGACAAATCATTCATAGCAGAGTTCGCCCATCAAATGCCAGAAAATTGACCTGTTTTCTAAATTGGGGGTACCAGCGGTCTATTTTCCGATACAAAAGCGAGAAAAAATCTCACCCAACAGATCGTCCGAGCTAAATTCCCCTGTAATTTGAGACATGCTCTCTTGAGCCTGCCTCAATTCTTCAGCGGCGAGTTCCCCCGCTCCAACACTGAGCTGATCGGCAGCGCACTCGATTGCTTTACTGGCCGCCTCTAGCGATTCAATGTGCCGCTGTCGTGCAATAAACAAGCCCTCTGTTTCCTGCTTGTAACCCATGGCTTCTTTCAAATGCTTTGATAGCAAATCAATACCTTCGCCGAGGGAGGCACTGATCGATAAGTGCCACTGCCCGGATTTTTTCTCAATTTTAGGCGCTTGTCCCAATCGATCAATTTTATTCCAAAGGTAGTCAAAATTCGTGCTGTGTCGATCTAAAGCATCGACAATCGCTTGGTCGCCATGATCAAAACCGCGCTCTGCATCGATCAACAACAATACGCGATCGGCCTGCTCGACAGCGGCCCAGGCGCGCCGAACGCCCTCGGCTTCAACCACGTCCTGAGTATCTCGCAACCCCGCCGTATCGATGATATTGAGCGGCAGACCGTCTAGGTGTATCGCCTGTTGCAACACATCGCGCGTGGTGCCCGCCACATCGGTGACAATGGCGGTATCATCGCCCGCCAAGGCATTCAATAAACTGGACTTTCCCGCGTTGGGCTGACCGAGCAATACCACACTCATACCCTCGCGCAGCAATTTACCTTGGCGCACAGATTGCTTGACCGAGGCCACGTCCAAACGCAGTTGCTGCATACGCTGGGCGAGCTCGCTATCGCCGAGAAAATCGATTTCCTCCTCGGGAAAATCGAGCGCGGCCTCAATATAGAGGCGGATATAAATCAGCGAGTCGAGCAGCGTTTGAATTCGCGAGGAAAAAGCACCACTTAAGGAGCGCGTCGCCGCTAATGCGGCCTGCTCTGTCGTACTCTCAATAAGATCCGCCACGGCTTCCGCTTGGGCTAAATCCATCTTGTCATTGAGAAACGCGCGTTCGGTAAACTCACCCGGCTGAGCGGGGCGAGCACCGAGCTTAAATACCGATTTAAGCAATAGATTAAGCACAACAGGGCCGCCGTGCCCCTGAAACTCAAAAACATCCTCTCCCGTGTAGGAGTGGGGCCCGGGGAAATACAGAGAGATACCCCGATCGAGCACCTGACCCTCACTATCATAAAAGGGCCCGTAGTGGGCATAGCGAGGCCGGCACTCGGAGAGCCGAGTCAGCTGTTCACCCATACTGCGAGCTTGGGGGCCCGATACTCTCACAATGCCCACGCCACCTCTTCCCGGCGCCGTTGCGATCGCAGCAATCGTATCCCTGTGCTCAGACACGAAACACCTCTGTACTATTTTTTAGCCGATTCAGCTTCAAGCTGACGCGTAATCCACCACTGCTGAATAATCGATAAGGTGTTGTTGGTCACCCAGTAAAGAACGAGACCCGAGGGGAAAAAGGCGAAGAATGCCGTAAACACGACCGGCATCATCATAAACACTTTGGCCTGCATTGGATCGGGAGGCGTTGGGTTCAGTTTTTGCTGTAGATACATGGTGAGACCCATGATCAAAGGCAAAACATAAAAGGGATCTTTTGTTGATAAATCGTTGATCCAAAGAATAAAAGGCGCTTGGCGCAGCTCAACGGATTCGAGCAGCGCCCAGTAAAGCGCAATAAATACCGGGATTTGAATCAACATCGGCAGGCAGCTACCCACGGGGTTGATCTTCTCGGTTTTATAGAGCTTCATCATCTCTTGGGACAGACGCTGTCGATCGTCGGAGTAGCGCTCGCGAATTTGCTGCAACTTAGGCGTCACCTGGCGCATTTTCGCCATGGAGCGATAGCTCGCCTGAGAGAGCGGGAAGAACAACAATTTGATGATGGCGGTCAGAACAATAATCGACCAGCCCCAGTTGCCAATAAAACCATGTAACCAAGACAAAAGATGGAAGAGGGGTTTAGAAAGAACCGTTAAAAAGCCGTAGTCGACGGTTAGATCCAGGCCCTCGGCCACTTCTTCTAGGCGATCTTGAAGTTTCGGTCCGACAAACACTTGTGTCGTCCGACTTGCCGATTCGCCCGCGGGCACAGCAATTTCAGGCGAGGTCATGCCCAAAATATAGCGCTTGCCCTCCGCTTTACTAACGCCTCGGCTGTAGTAGTGATTCGCCGTCTCTTTAGGCGGCACGAGAGCCGTCAAGAAGTAGTGTTGAATCATCGCCGCCCAGCCGTGATCAAAACTCTGGCTGAGTGGAGACTCTTCTAACTCGTCGTAATCCAGTTTTTGGTAGCGATCTTCTTGGTTGTAGATAACGCCACCGGTGTAGGTCACCAAAAAGGGAGAACTGCTGTCGTCAAACTCCGCGCGCTGCAACTGGCGATACTGGTGACCCGACCAGTTTTGCGGTGTCTGGTTATCAATTTCAAAGCTTAAATCAAACAGGTAGCTGCCTTTGTAAAAGGTATAGCGCTTGGTCACGCGCAGACCATCCTGCTCCCATACGAGAGGGACTGTGACCGTATCCTTGGCCCCCAATTGATATTCCGTTTTTTCACTGCGATAAACCGCATGGTGGTCGGGAGCAGGGACACCGGCATTGCCCAACAAGCCGGACTGCACACTGAAAAATCGTTGGGGTTGTGAACTCTGAAGTTTAACCAGCGTTTCCTCGCCCAACTCTGTCGAGTACTGCAACAGCTGCGATTCCACCACATTACCGCCCCGCGTATTGATGGCGATGTCTAAAACATCTGTCTTAACGCGGATGCTTTGATTTTCAACCTGTGTTTCCGCCGCAGTATCAGCCGTCGTGGAGCTGTTCTCACTGACGGGTCTCGAGGGCAAGTCTTTCGCAGCTTGAGGGTTGGGCGTCGTCACCGATGAACTGGCCGATTCCGTTTGAGTGACAGCCGCTTTCTGGTCGGCGTAGTCGTCTTGCCACTGGCCGTAGATCATGGCGCCCACGAGAGCGAGAGAGATCAAAAGAAAAATACGCAAATTATCCACGGGACGAACCTTTGTTTGAGCAGTGGCAAGAATGGGAGTGGGTGTCGGGAACGGGATCGTAGCCCCCCGTTTTTAACGGGTGACAGCGGGCAATACGTTTAGCGGAAAGCCAAGTGCCACGAAAAGGGCCGTGCTGTTGGATGGCCTCGACGGCGTACTCAGAACAAGTGGGAACATAGCCACAAGTAGAGCGCGTAAAAGGCGACACGCCATAGCGATAAGCCTTAACCAAAAGTAAAAGAATGTGGGCTAGGACCGTCTGCATTTTTTTAAGGTACTCTGCCACTGTTGATCGATGGCTTGACGCAACTCGCGGCGCTCTACTTCTGCCACGCCGCGCTTGGACAATACCACAATGTCGAGACCACCTAGCTGTTCACGGTGGTGGCGAAAACTTTCCTTAACGATGCGCCGAACACGATTGCGAACGACTGCGTTGCCAGTGTGCTTTTTTGAGACCGCTAAGCCCAATCGAGCTGCCCCCCGCCCGTTGGGGCGAACCAGTACGGTTAAATGGGGGCCGTAAATCTTTTTGGCTTTGGCAAAGACAAAGCTAAAATCGTCGGGGCCGGTCAGTGTTGCCTGGCGTGTGAGAGTCACTTGCTACCCCGAGCGCCACCTAGGTGGCCTTTAAAACTTAGGCTGACAGGCTGTGGCGACCTTTAGCGCGGCGGCGAGCCAGCACTTTGCGGCCGTTTTTAGTAGCCATGCGAGCGCGAAAACCGTGAGTGCGCTTGCGACGAATATTACTGGGTTGGAATGTGCGTTTCATGGTGATTAACCTTTACTTGCTGCGATACGTTTAAAACGACAAATCGCTAAAATACAGCGGCTCAATGTTTTGAGCATCGGCCTCAAAAGACCGCGCAAATTAGGGGATTAGCCGCCTATTGTCAAGCAAAATCAGGGATTTAGCGGCAATGGCTCAAACGCCCACTCGACAAACTCTCCTCTAGTGCCTCAAGCCATTTTTAAACCACTATATATAGGTATGGCGCATCGGGCTCCCGAACAGTAAAATTGCCGGTTCGATATTGTTTACACACCTCTAGCGGGAGTAGATCCTTGACCCAAGCGGTTTGGCAAAGTTGTCTCAGCCAGCTCGAAAACGAGCTGACGGATCACGATATGAATGTTTGGATCCGTCCGCTGCACGCAGAGGTGGTCAACCAGACGCTCAACCTAATGGCGCCCAACCCCTTTGTGCGGGATTGGGTTCAGGAAAAGTATCAAACGCGCATCCAGGAGATACTCAACAGCCTGCAGACAGAAATCACTCAACTGCGCATTTCCATTGGTAGCTTTTCCGCCAAACCCGCTCCCGCTCGCGATCCCGTGGTGACAACAACATCTCAGTCCTCGCAGTCCAGTGCGGCACCCGCGCCGAAGCCTGCGGAACCGCCCTCCCAGCCCCCAGTTAATCACAATTTAGAGGCGGGCCATACTTTCGACAGCTTTGTTGAAGGCAAATCCAACCAAATGGCCAAGGCCGCCGCTCAGCATGTGGCACAGGCGCCCGGCGATGGTTATTACAACCCACTTTTTCTATACGGCGGTGTTGGCTTGGGCAAAACCCACCTTATGCACGCCGTTGGACACGCCATTCTCGAGCGCAACCCCAAAGCTCGCGTGGTCTATCTCCACTCCGAGCGCTTTGTCGGCGACATGGTAAAAGCCCTACAACACAACGCAATTGACGAGTTTAAGCGGCTCTACCGCTCCGTCGATGCGCTTTTAATCGATGACATCCAGTTTTTCGCGGGCAAGGAGCGCTCCCAAGAAGAGTTTTTCCATACATTTAACGCCCTGCTCGAACGCAAACAGCAGATGATTCTGACCTGTGATCGCTACCCCAAGGAAGTAAACGGGTTAGAAGAGCGCCTTAAATCGCGCTTTGGCTGGGGGCTAACCGTCGCCATTGAGCCGCCCGAACTGGAAGAGCGCGTGGCCATTCTCAAAAGCAAAGCGGAAATTGCCAATGTCGACATGAAGGATGACGTCGCTTTTTTCATTGCTCAAAAAGTGCGCTCCAATGTCCGCGAACTCGAGGGCGCGATGAAGCGCGTCATCGTCAACAGCCAGTTCACCGGCCGCGAAATCACCGTCGACTTTGCCCGCGAACAGCTGCGCGACCAAATCGCCTCTCAAGATCGCTTAGTGACACTGGAAAATATTCAGCGTACGGTCGCTGATTACTACAATATTCGCGTGGCTGACTTGCTCTCGAAAAGCCGCAGCCGCTCTATTACTCGGCCTCGGCAAATTGCCATGGCACTCGCCGCAGAGTTGACGAATCACAGTCTGCCGGAAATCGGCAATGCCTTTGGCGGTCGAGACCACACAACGGTGTTGCACGCCCGTCGAAAAATACAGGCTCTGCGCGCCGAAGACGGTCGAATGAACGAAGACTGTCAAAATTTACTGCGAATATTGAGCAGCTAGGGGTTTGTCCCCGCTGTATTGAGGCCGAGAGGCGCTGTGGATAAACTCGGTATAAGCTTGTGCACAGAGCGCGGAACAAACTGGTGGCAAATCGATCGCTGAATTTATCGACATTTTGTCCACAGCTGCGAAGGTCTTTTATTCGACGACTTACAAACAGGCAGAAATTAAATAAATAGTTGATAATTAAGGATTTTTTTATTTTATCCACAAGAAAATGCTTACTTAATAACTATAACAATTAATAAAACTAATAGGTTTTACTATTAATTAGGTACGGACTATGAAACTCCATTTGTCACGAGAAAGTTTGCTTACACCGCTACAGAAAGTTATTGGTGCGGTTGAACGGAAAAACACCATGCCAGCGTTGGGTAATGTCTTGATCAAAGCTCAGGGCGGCGAAATTCAAATGACGGCAACCGACCTAGAGATTGAACTGTTGGCCAAAAGCGTTTTGCCAGTGGATCAAGAGGGCGATATCACATTGCCAGCGCGCAAGTTGTTGGATATTTGCAAAAACTTACCGGATGGCGCTGATATCACACTGCAAGTCGACGCCGAGCGAGCGACGCTGTCTTCTGGTCGCAGCCGCTTTAAATTGTCGACACTGCCCGCTGCGGATTTCCCTCAGCTTGAAGCGGTTCAAGGCGTGACTCAATTCACATTGCCCCAAAGCACTCTGCGCAAAGTCATCGACAAAACGTCATTTGCCATGGCTCAACAGGATGTGCGCTATTACCTCAACGGCTTGATGTTGGAGCTCGATGGCAGCACCGTTCGCGCCGTTGCCACCGATGGTCACCGTTTAGCCTTGTGTGAGACAGATGCCGGCCTCGATATTGGTGATAAGAAGCAGGTAATCATACCGCGTAAAGGGGTACAGGAATTGTCTCGTCTTCTCGATGATGAAGAGCGCGACGCGGAAGTGAGTTTGAGCAACAACCACATCCAAGTGGATTTGGGCAATTTGCGCTTTACATCGAAACTCATTGACGGCCGCTTCCCAGACTACCAGCGCGTGATGCCCGCCAACTGCGACAAAGTGGTGTCTGCCGATAAGCAGGATCTCAAACTGGCGTTGACGCGTACCTCGGTACTCTCGAATGAAAAGTACAAAGGCGTGCGCCTCGTGGCGGATAACGGTGCGCTGACTATCCAAACCAACAATCCCGAGCAGGAAGAGGCGGAAGAGCAGCTCGAGGTGCAGTATCAGGGTGAGAACATGGAAATTGGCTTCAACGTCAACTACATGCTGGACGTGCTGAATAATCTCACAGAGGAGTTGGTGACGATTGCGTTGAAAGATGCCAACAGCTCTTGTTTGGTGGAAGAGGTCGGTGAGCAAACCGCCAAATATGTCATTATGCCGATGCGCTTGTAGTTATCGTTCACGGGTGGCGTTGCCCGCGCCACCCAAACGGCACCTCGTATTTTTTTGTCACTTCTTACTCGGGGCTCCCACGCTGATTTGCAATGAGCCTTCAACAACTCACTATCCAAAATATTCGTCGCTTGGCCACGGTTGAAATGGCGTTGTCGCCGAGCCTGAATGTGATCTATGGCTTAAATGCCTCGGGAAAGACCAGCTTACTCGAAGCGATCCACTTGCTTTCAACGGGGCGCTCCTTCCGTACGTCTCGATTTACCGAATGTCTAAGTCACGAGGCTAAGCAGGCCGTCGTGGCGGCAACCGTCCACCAGCCCGACGGAGCGTGTCGAATTGGTGTTCAGCGCAGTGCGAGAGAGTGGCTAATGAAGGTGGGCGGGGAGCGCGTGCAGCGCGTGTCTGAATTAGCGCGTTGGCTGCCGACGCAGGTGATTCACCCCGACTCCCATTTTTTGCTGACTGCTGGCCCCAGTTATCGCCGACAGTTTTTGAATTGGGGAGTGTTCCACGTGGAACATCGATTCTATCCTGCTTGGGTGCGCTATCAGCGCGCCTTGAAACAGCGCAATAGTGCATTGAGGCAGAAAGACGCTCGCATGGATGGGGCGTGGGATTCAGAGTTGAGTCGTGCCGCGAGTTTTATTCACGAACTGCGCGAAGAGTATGTGGCCGATTTGAATCGCATACTGCCCCGCTTTGTGGCGGCTATGATGGGGCAACAAGAGGTGCAGATGGTGTATCAACCTGGCTGGGATTCGGAGCAAACTCTGGCGACGGTTTTGCGTGACTATCGCGAAAAGGATCGATATCGCGGCCATACACAGCAGGGGCCTCATCGGGCTGACTTAAGTTTTAAAGTAAACGGATACAAAGCGCAGGCGGAAATTTCCCGAGGCCAACAAAAGATGCTGGTGTCAGCACTGCGTTTGGCTCAAGCGGCTTTGTACCAAGAGCAGAGTGGGCAATCCTGTTTGATTATGATGGATGATTTGCCCGCAGAGCTCGATGAAAAGCATAGAAATGCATTGATGGGACTTTTAGCGGATATGCAGTCCCAAGTCTTGGTAACATGCGTTGAGGCGGAGCAAATTCCCCTAAACGCATGGAAAGAATATAAGTTGTTCCACGTGGAACATGGTAAGGTTCAGGCAGTGATATAATAGGCCGCGCTCGCCGTCGGTGGCGAGTAGATTGGAGACACTATGAGCGATAATTACGATTCGTCGAATATTAAAGTCTTAAAAGGCTTGGACGCAGTACGAAAACGCCCCGGCATGTATATCGGGGATACGGATGATGGCACCGGCTTACACCACATGGTTTTCGAAGTGGTGGATAATTCCATCGATGAGGCCCTAGCGGGGCACTGCTCGGAAATTCGAGTGGTGATACACAACGACGAATCCGTGTCGGTCTCCGATAATGGACGCGGTATTCCCACGGATATTCACCCCGAAGAGGGGCGCTCCGCAGCCGAAGTGATTATGACCGTGCTGCACGCGGGGGGGAAATTCGACGACAACTCCTATAAAGTTTCCGGTGGTCTCCACGGTGTGGGGGTTTCTGTGGTGAATGCGCTGTCGAATAAATTGACGCTGGAGATCCTGCGCAATGGCAAACGGCACATTCAGCACTACACCGATTCTGTTCCCGACGCTCCACTAGAGGTGGCAGGTGATACAGATCGTTCAGGGACTAAAATCACTTTCCGCGCCAGCGAAGAAATCTTCACCAATGTGACCTATCACTACGACATTCTCGCCAAGCGTTTGCGCGAGCTGTCTTTTCTTAACTCGGGTATTCGCATCGTTCTTCGCGACGAGCGCGCCGAGGGCAAAGAAGATGTTTTCGAGTACGAGGGCGGTATCAGTGCTTTTGTCGAGCACCTCAGTAAAAACAAAACCCCGCTACACGAGCAAGTTATTCACTTTGATACCTCTAAAGAGGATATCGGTGTAGAAGTGGCTTTGCAGTGGAGTGACTCCTACCAAGAGAATATTTTTTGCTACACCAACAACATTCCCCAGCGCGATGGCGGCACGCACCTAGCGGGTTTCCGCGGTGCACTCACTCGAACACTCAATAACTATATTGATCGCGAAGGTGTCGCTAGTAAGGCCAAGGTCTCGGTGAGTGGTGACGACGCCCGCGAGGGTTTGGTGGCCGTAGTGTCTGTGAAGGTGCCCGACCCCAAGTTCTCCTCGCAGACCAAAGACAAGTTAGTGTCTTCTGAGGTGAAGTCTGTGGTCGAGTCGGCCATGACGGAAAAGCTCTCAGAGTTCTTACTCGAACACCCCAATGAAGCCAAGGCGATTGCACATAAAATTGTCGACGCTGCCCGCGCCCGAGAAGCCGCCCGAAAAGCCCGCGAAATGACGCGCCGCAAGGACGTGCTCGATGTTGCCGGCCTGCCGGGGAAACTCGCCGACTGCCAGGAAAAAGATCCGACACAATCTGAATTGTTTATTGTGGAGGGTGACTCCGCGGGTGGTTCAGCCAAGCAGGGTCGCGATCGCCGCACTCAAGCTGTACTGCCGCTCAAAGGTAAGATTCTCAATGTCGAAAAAGCGCGCTTTGATAAAATGCTCAGCTCGGCGGAAGTGGGCACGCTGATTACCGCACTGGGCTGTGGTATCGGTAAAGAAGAGTTCGATCCGGATAAATTGCGCTACCACCGCATTATTATAATGACGGATGCGGATGTCGACGGCTCTCACATTCGCACTCTATTGCTGACCTTTTTCTACCGTCAAATGCCCGAACTGGTTGAGCGCGGGCATATCTACATTGCCCAGCCACCGCTTTACAAGGTTAAAAAGGGCAAGCAGGAGCGCTATCTAAAAGACGATAAATCCCTCACGGATTACTTGCTCAATCAAGCGTTGGAAAAGGCCGAGTTCCATGTCAATGCCGACGCACCCGCCTTGAGTGCTGAAGCGTTTGCCGAACTGGCTCAGCGCTATATGGCGGCCAATGCCATTATCGAGCGCATGTCCAAGCGCTACGACAAGTTGGTATTGGAATCGATGATGGATTTACCAAAAGTGACAGAAAGTCATATTTCTGATAAATCCTTTATGGATCAGTGGGTTGAAAGCCTTTCAACCAATATTAACCGTGAGACAGGACCCTCAGTTGACTACACCACGGCGGTGGAAAAACGGGAAGAGGGTCTAGGGGTTCGCGTTGAGCGCATTGTTCATGGCGTGCCCCACATTGAACGCTACGAACCCGAGTTTTTCTTTGGTGGTGAGTATCAGCTTATCGGCGATCTCGGCGACCGCCTCGATGGCTTGCTGGGAGAGGGCGCCTTCATTAAGCGTGGCGATAAAATTCAAGAAGTACAAACCTTTGGCGCCGCGTTGATGTGGTTGTTGGCAGACGCTCGCAAAGGGCAAATGATTCAGCGCTACAAAGGTCTCGGTGAAATGAACCCCGACCAATTGCACGAGACCACCCTCGACCCAGAAACTCGCCGCCTGCTGCAAGTGCGCATCGAGGATGCGGTGGCTGCGGACGAAGTGTTCACCACACTAATGGGCGATCACGTTGAGCCGCGCCGCGACTTTATTGAAAGCAATGCACTGTCGGTTGCCAACCTCGACGTCTAAATCGCATCGAGTCGGCTGACTTCTAATTCAGCGGCCTTTAGGGCCGCTTCGCCGCTGTTGTTGTATCAGTTGAGCCAGATCATGGCATCCATTGAGAAGTGCGTTGGCTTTTGCTCGATTTGTGCTCAGTCGGCTATGATGCCGTTTCTTTGAGCCTTAACTTAAATTCTGAGCTGAATTAACTTCATGAGTGAAAATCCGCTTCTCACCAACAGCACACTGCCGCTGTTTTCCCAAATTCGTGCCGAGCATGTTGTCCCTGCGATCAAACAAAGACTCGACGAGTGTCGCCAAACTGTCGATGCCGTCATCCGTGCACACGCCGACAAAGCGCCGACTTGGGACAGTTTTGTCGAACCGCTGGACCTCGCTGAAGACGCCCTCGAGCGCAGTTGGTCTCCCGTGGGGCATTTAAACTCGGTCATGAACAGCGAGGCACTGCGAGAGGCCTACGATCAGTGTTTGCCCCTGCTGTCGGAATACGCCACCGAAATGGGACAGCACGAGGGCCTGTTTAAACTGACTCAAGCACTGGTCGACTCAAAAGAATTTGAAGGCTATAGCCAAGCGCAAAAACGCAGCCTAGAAAACAGCCTGCGCGGTTTTCGCTTAAGTGGCATTGCCTTGGACAAAGACAAACAACAGCGTTTTAAAGCCATCGAACAATCGCTGTCGGAATTGAGTTCAAAATTTGAGCAAAACTTACTCGACGCCACCAATGATTGGTCGATGTTGATTGAAGACCCCGACCAGCTCAGTGGGTTACCCGAGTCGGCGCTCGGCCTAATGGCGCAAAGTGCCAAAGCGGAAGACAAGTCGGGGTGGCTGCTGACCCTGCAACCGCCTTGCTACATTGCGGTGATGACCTACGCCGATAATCGCGAGCTGCGCGAGACTTTGTATCGCGCCTTCAACACGCGGGCTTCCTCTCTCGAGAAGAATGGCGGCGAAAGGGATAATGCGCCCATCATTGATCAAATACTCGCCCTGCGCCACGAAAAGGCCCAGCTACTCGGCTTTGCCAATTACGCCGAGTATTCGCTGGACACAAAGATGGCGGAATCCCCCGATGAGGTCTCGGAATTCTTAGAACAGCTAGTGACCAAATCGCGCCCGCAAGCGCAGAATGAATTTGAAGCACTTCAGAGCTTCGCCAGCGAACAGGGGCAAAGCTCGTTAAAAGCTTGGGATGTGCCCTATTGGTCCGAGAAGCGACAGCAGGCGGAGTATCAACTCGATCAAGAAGCCTTGAAACCGTGGTTTCCCGCCATGAATGTGATTCAGGGTTTGTTTGATGTCGTCGAGCGGCTTTACGGACTGCATATTCGGGAACAACAAGGCGTTTCCGTTTGGCACGACGATGTGACCTTCTACGATATCGTCGATGGCGAGGGCCAAAAGCGCGGTCAGTTTTATCTCGATCTCTACGCCCGCAAAGATAAGCGCGGCGGCGCTTGGATGGATGTTTGTAGCTCGCGATACAAAAAGCCCAACGGCTTGCAGTACCCCGTGGCCTATCTAACCTGCAACGCCACACCCGCCATCGAAGGCAAGCCCGCGCTTCTCACCCACGATGAAGTGATTACATTGTTCCACGAGTTTGGCCACGGTTTGCACCACATGCTAACTCAGGTCGATGTACCTGGCGTATCGGGCATTAGCGGTGTCGAGTGGGATGCCGTCGAACTGCCCAGCCAATTTATGGAGAACTGGTGTTGGGAGCGTGAGGCGTTGGATTTATTCGCTCGCCACTACGAGACGAACGAACCACTGCCCGAAGCTCAGTACCAGCGCATGATCGCGGCGAAAAATTTTCAATCCGCCATGATGATGGTGCGACAACTCGAGTTCTCGCTGTTTGATTTTTATTTACACCGCGATTACCAAGTAGGTGAAACCGATGTGCAATCGGTGCTCGATGAAGTGCGCCAGCGCGTCGCAGTGGTTCAGCCGCCTAGCGACAATCGTTTTCAAAATGGTTTTTCGCATATTTTTGCCGGTGGCTATGCAGCGGGTTACTACAGTTACAAGTGGGCCGAAGTGCTCTCAGCGGATGCCTATTCGCGTTTTGAAGAGGAGGGCATTTTCAATCGCGACACTGGCCGCGACTTTTTACACCACGTGCTAGAGCAGGGCGGTGCGGTATCGGCAAAAGATTTGTTTGTGGCTTTTCGCGGTCGCGAACCTTCGATTGATCCTTTATTACGACACAGTGGATTGGCGGCTTAATCGCAATGAGAAAATCGTATATCTCACGTATTGCTTTGACAGTATTGATGCTATTCAGTGGTTCTCTATTGGCGCAAACGCTGTATATCAAAGATGATTGGAAAGTCGGACTTTACAGCCAGCCCAACTCGCAATCTCAAGGTTTGGGGCTACTCGATATGGGCGAATCGCTCAGCGTGCTAGAAGTGGGTGCCGACTTTAGTAAAGTGAAAACGCAAGACGGACGCGAGGGCTGGGTCGGCAATCGCTATCTTGTAGAAAACCCAACCCTTGTTCAAACCATGCAATCCGCGCAAAACCAAATTGCAAAGCTGGAAGATCAAATTGAGATGATGGCCAGCGACAGTGGTATGGACAAGTTAAAAGAGGCTTTAAAAGCCGCCGAAGCTGAAAAGCTCACTATGGGCGAACTCATCGCCGAACTCAAAGAGGACAACGAGGCACTCAAAGCGGTGAGCGATCCAAAAGCTATCGAACAGCAGCGTTTGGAATCGATGGTTACGGCCATCACGCTGTGTTTCGTGGGTTTGGTCGTGGGCTTTTTAGTCGGCAAGCGATTGATTGAAAGTAAAGTTCGAGCGCGCTTTAACGGCATGAAGGTGTGGTAATGAAAATAGCCAGTTGGAACGTCAACTCGCTCAAAGTGCGTTTGCCTTATGTACTCGACTGGTTAGAGCAAACGAATACAGACGTATTGTGTTTGCAAGAAACCAAACTGACCGACGATAAATTCCCCGACTTAGCTATTGAAGAGGCGGGCTACGAGGTCGCTTTTTCTGGGCAAAAAACCTACAACGGCGTTGCCATTTTACTCAAGAAAAATGCGGCAAGCTTGCGTGATGTCGTCACCGATGTTCCCGGCCTCGTCGATCCACAGCGACGCATCATGGCCGCGACGATTGGCGATGTGCGAGTGATCGATTTGTACGTGGTTAATGGCAAGGAAGTCGGTAGCGACAAATACGATTATAAGTTGCACTGGTTAAAGAAAGTCGGCGATTACATAGAGCAGCAGTCTCAACAATACGAAAAACTGATTGTGTTGGGCGATTTCAATATTGCCCCCGAAGATGAGGACGTTTACGACCCCATCGCATGGAGTGAAAAAATTCTCTGCAGCACACCCGAACGCGATGCCTTAAAGCGCATTAAAGACAATGGCTTAAAAGATTGCTTTCGCATGCTCAACCAAGATTCTGGCGAGTACAGCTGGTGGGACTTTCGCACCAAAGGTTTTGAAAACGGTCGCGGCCTGCGCATTGATTTAATCCTCGCTAGCGAAGCACTGCAAAAAGTACTCAAAGGGTGTTGGATTGATCGACAGCCCAGAGCGGGAGAAAAACCCAGTGATCACGCCCCCGTGGTCGCTGAGTTTACGTACACTATAGACTAGGTTCTTTACCCACTATGAAATACAAAGACCTTCGCGATTTTATCCAGCAGCTAGAAGCCATGGGTGAACTAAAGCGCATCACGCTGCCCGTCGATCCCGTGCTCGAAATGACGGAGATTTGCGATCGTACTTTGCGTCAAGGCGGGCCCGCGCTGTTGTTTGAAAATGTTAAAGGCCACTCCACCCCCGTGTTGGGCAATCTATTTGGCACCGCTCGACGAGTCGCTCTCGGTATGGGCGAGGAGAGCACCGAAGCTCTGCGCGATGTCGGTAAACTGCTGGCCTTTTTAAAAGAACCCGAGCCACCTAGTGGATTTCGCGATGCTCTGGCCACACTACCCAAGTACAAAAAAGTCGTCGACATGGCGCCCAAAAAAATTCGCAAAGCGGCTTGCCAAGAGGTGGTGTTAGAGGGCGATCAAATTGATTTACAAAAAATCCCTATTCAAACTTGTTGGCCCGAGGACGCGGCTCCGTTAATTACCTGGGGTCTTGTTGTCACTAAAGGTCCTCACCAGAAGCGTCAGAACATGGGGATTTATCGCCAGCAGGTGATCGCCAAAAATCGCGTGATTATGCGCTGGCTTTCACACCGTGGCGGCGCGTTGGATTTTAAAGAATTTCAAAAGGAAAACCCGGGCCAACCCTTCCCCATTGCGGTGGTACTCGGCTGTGACCCCGCCACCATACTCGGTGCGGTTACACCCGTTCCCGACAGTTTAAGTGAATACGCCTTTGCGGGATTATTGCGCGGTTCTAAAACCGAGCTGACCGATTGCCTGAGCGTTGACTTGGAAGTGCCCGCCTCGGGTGAGTACATTCTAGAGGGTCACATCTACCCCGACGATATGGCCGATGAGGGTCCCTATGGCGATCACACGGGGTACTACAACGAGGTAGAGCGTTTTCCCGTGTTTACTATTGAGCGCATTACTCACCGAAAAGACCCCATCTATCACAGCACTTACACGGGGCGCCCACCCGACGAGCCCGCCATGCTAGGCGTGGCATTAAACGAAGTGTTTGTGCCGATACTGCAAAAGCAATTCCCCGAGATTGTCGATTTTTATTTGCCCCCCGAAGGCTGCTCTTATCGCTTAGCCGTCGTCAGTATGAAAAAGCAATACGCGGGCCACGCTAAACGAGTGATGTTAGGTGTGTGGTCGTTTTTGCGCCAGTTTATGTATACCAAGTTTGTCATCGTCGTAGACGACGATGTGAATACGCGAGACTGGAAAGATGTCATCTGGGCCATGACCACGCGCATGGATCCGCAGCGGGATATGACCTTTATTGAAAACTCCCCCATCGACTATCTCGATTTTGCCTCACCGGTACCGCGCCTTGGTTCAAAGGTGGGTATGGACGCGACGAATAAGTGGGAGGGCGAAACCCAGCGCGAATGGGGGCGTCCCATCGAAATGGACGCCACCACCAAAGCCCGCGTCGACGACATCTGGGACCAACTCGGCATCCCCGAAGGCCCCGACAAACCGTGACATTTAGCCACAGCATCCTAGGGCCTGTTAACACAAATTTGATGGTCACTGTTGTGACTAAAAAAGCGCCAATCAAGGCGCAAGGAGCGTGGTTTGGTGACTCCAAATGAGCGACGAGCAACGATGAGTGGCGCTTTTTTAGCCACAACCCGAAGGGCTGGAGCTATTTTCCGCCCAGCTGCGTTATCAGTCGTTTGTGTAGACGTACTACACGGCACTCCTTCTGCCTTGCTGGGCAGGAAAATGGCTTCCAGCAGAGATCATAAAATTTGTGTTAACAGGCCCTAGTCTTGCTTAGGTAGAAAAAACACAGAGTTCAGGAGAACACAGGGTTCACAGAGTATTTGAAAACTTTAGCTCTGAGCACTCATGCCCTTTAGGGTGCTGTGGCTAAACTCCAATAATTGGAGAAGTCTCTAAGGCTTTGGTACATTGATTGAGTTCCTAATGAATGGGAGAAGCTTCAATGCGTAAAATCATGGTACTCAATGCAAAAGGTGGGGCGGGCAAGTCGACGGTCGCGACCAACTTGGCGGCCTACTACGCCAGCCAAGGCAAAAAGGTGGCCATTGCCGACTTTGATCCCCAAGAATCCAGTTTGGAATGGGTGCTAGAGCGCAATAAAAACGAAGAACTCCAGCCCATTCACGGCGTGGCTTCCCACGATCAAACATTTCGCGTGCCGCGCAGTACCGAGTACTTAATCGTCGATGTGCCCGCTGCCATGCACGGCGACGATTTAAAAAAACTCGTCAAGCGCGCCGAGACCATTATCGTGCCCGTGATGCCATCGCCAATAGATATTCGCGCCTGCAAGCACTTTATTGAAGAGCTGCGGAGTACGCCGACCATCACCGGTAAAAAAGCCAAAATTGGTGTGGTGGCCAATCGCTGTAACGGCAATAGCAATATTTTCTTAGAGCTCGACGAGTACCTAGAAAAAATTAAGGGCACAAAATATGTGACGGCTCTGCGCGATAGCAATAACTACATTCGCGCCGTTGCCCAAGGCATGGGCGTTCACGAGCTGCCCGGCACCAGCAACCGTATCGATATTGCCGAGTGGGAGCCACTGATCGAATGGCTCGACTCCAAGCGATCCACACCTTAATGTTTACTCCTGCGTAGGCCGGGTTTATGCCCTTCAGGGTGCTGTGGTCTTTGTGAACTCTGTGTTAACACACCCCAGCTAACCAGACACCACCTACATCAAGCGGGTCGGTGTTGAACCCAGTGTTTGAAGGCCACTTCCCCCAGCGTCGATTTTAATTTTTGAATGTCTAAGCGTCTCGATTCGTTTAAAAAGCTTAGACGCATCGGGCTCCAAGTGGCTTCGGCTTCCTGTCGAGTGATAAACGGCGGTGGGGGAATGTCGAGTTTTTGGCACAGGCGCAGCGCTCGTTCACTGGACGTCGTGGGGCAGTCGTCGGAGATGTTGTAAATACCCGCAGGGGCTTTGGAGGCCAGTGCCAGTAGTAGGCGCGCAAGATCGTCGGCGTCGATCACGTTCGTCCAAGTGGCTTCGTCGGGGTTTAAAATCGGTTCGCCCTTTTTCAGTCGTTCCAGTTTGTCGCGCCCTCTACCGACGATGCCGGGCACGCGCAGAATTTGCAGTTCCACACCGTGGCTATCGCACCAGCTTTGCCATTGCTCTTCGGCGTCCGCGCGGCGCTGGCCGCGATCGCTGCTAGGCTTGCGTGGCGCCGTCTCATCCACCCAGTCACCGCCGCAGTCACCATAGACACTCGAGGTGCTAATGTACTGAACGCGGGCGGGCTGTTGCTCTTGGGGCACTTGGGCTAAAAAGCGCTGCAGGCGAAGGTCACACTGCCCCGATCTAGGCGGCGGTGCGCTGTAGAGCCACTGGGCCTGCGGCGGCATGTCGGGAAATTGAAAATCACCGTCGATATCCAAGGTGACGGCGGTGGCGCCCACGGCCACGGCGGCGCGAGCACTGTCGTCGCTGCGAACCCAGGCGATAAACGGGCGATCGGGATTGGCCAAGCCGATTAAGCGCTGTCCAACATCGCCGCAACCAATGATCAGCATTTGCTACAATCTCCACTCGATGCAAAACGCTATTGTAGAGAGTCTAAACGCGGCGAGTAAACCTACGGCCTGTACACAAATTTGATGGTCACTGTTGTGACTAAAAAAGCGCCAATCAAGGCGCAAGGAGCGTGGTTTGGTGAATCCAAATGAGCGACGAGCAACGATGAGTGGCGCTTTTTTAGCCACAACCCGAAGGGCTGGAGCTATTTTCCGCCCAGCTGCGTTATCAGTCGTTTGTGTAGACGTACTACACGGCACTCCTTCTGCCTTGCTGGGCAGGAAAATGGCTTCCAGCAGAGATCATAAAATTTGTGGTAACAGGCCCTAATCCAATGAGCCACACAATTACAATTCAGCCCAGCGGCCACCAGTTTGAATGCGATTCCAGCCAAAGTGTGCTCGAGGCCGCGTTGCAAAGCGGTTTTGCCGTGCCCTACGGCTGCCGCAACGGCGCCTGTGGCGCTTGCATGGGCCGCATTGTGTCGGGCCAAGTGGAGTATCCCAACGATGTGTATGTGGGCATGACGCTACAGGGCGAGTCCGATGACAAAGCGCTGCTCTGTCAGGCGCGCGCCTGTTCGGACTTGGAGCTCGAAGTTCGGGAGATTGGCGCGGCTAAAGACATTCAAATCAAAACGCTGCCCGTGCGAGTCCACCGCGCCGAGCGCCTAGCAGACGATGTCATCCGCTTATTTTTAAAACTGCCCGCCACCCAGCGTTTGCCTTTTTTAGCAGGGCAATACATCGATTTCTTATTGAAAAATGGCCAGCGGCGCAGCTTTTCGCTCGCCAATGCCCCCCACGACGACGCGCTGCTGGAACTGCATATCCGCCGCGTCGATGAGGGCTTTTTTACGGGTTTTGTCTTCGAGCGCTTAAAAGAGAAGGATCTCTTGCGCATCGAAGGTCCCCACGGCAGTTTTCATTTGAACGAAGAAAGCGATAAACCCTTGATTTTAATGGCCGGTGGTACGGGGTTTGCGCCGATAAAAAGTTTGATTGAGCACATGATTCACACCGATGATCACCGACCCGTTCACCTATTTTGGGGCGTGCGAAATCAGCCCGACCTCTATCTCAACCATCTCGCCGAGCTGTGGCAAAAGAAGCACCATCAGATTCAGTACACACCGGTGCTATCCGAGGCCGCCGCCGATCGCGAGTGGACCGGCGAGCGCGGCTGGGTACACGACAGCGTCATTCGCCACTATGCTGATTTAAGCGATCATGAAGTGTATTGTTGTGGACCGCCGCCCATGATCGAAGCGGCCAAACACGCACTGAAACAACAAGGACTCAACGAAGAGGCCTTTCATTTCGATAGCTTTGAATTTAACCATTGAACCGATGTAGGAGATAGCTATGCCCGTTATGAATGCCCAAAAGGCCTTAGAGGATTTAAAGGAGGGCAATCGCCGCTTTGTGCAGGCTCAAGAAAATCGCGAAGACCTGTGCCTGAGCGGCATGCGCCGAGAGCTTCCGCAAACTCAAGAACCTAAAGCCATTATTGTCGGTTGCTCCGACGCCCGCGTCCCCGCCGAGCTGGTGTTCGATCAGGGCTTGGGCGATTTGTTTGTGATCCGCGTGGCGGGCAATGTAGTCGCGCCCTCACAGGTGGGCAGCGTCGAATTTGCCGCTGAAAATTTTGGCACGCAGCTGGTTGTGGTACTGGGCCATACCCACTGCGGCGCAATTCAGGCAACGCTCGAGGCCCTAAAAAACCCAGAGCAGACGGCGTCATCCAATCTCATGTCGATTGTCGATCGCATCAAGCCGTCGGTGGAATCGCTCTACGAGTCCAGCATTTTGCGGCAGCATCCCGAAGAACTGACAAAGCAGTCGGTGCGGGCCAACATTCGAGCGTCGGTGAATTTTCTCAAGCGCGGTTCCCGCTGCTTAGAAGAGCTGGTGAGCGATGGACGCTTACTGGTCGTCGGGGCGGAATATTCGCTGGAAACGGGAGAAGTTGAATTCATCTAGCGAGTAAAACTTGAGCTGCATCAAGTTTTCGTCCAATACCCGCAAAATCAGTAAGAATTGGCTCGTAAATTGCCCTATTAGGTTTATGTTATAAGAAGATAAGTCCTAATAGGGCTTTTTTATGCGTGTTTGACGATTTTTAAACAGAATTCGACGAATATCAGACAAGTGACTGATATTTGGGCAAAAAGAGGAAGGAAAAGATGACAGTTCATCATAGTTTTAAAGTGGCCTTAGTGATTTTTGCAAGTGTGGCTAGCTCTGTCGCTTGGGCGGCCCCTCAGCTCGAACTAGAGATCAAAGCGGAAAAAGAAATCGAGGTAGAAACCGATGGCACAACCGAAGTACAGCGGGTTGTGGCGGAAAAGGTTGAGCCTGGGCAAGTCGTTTTCTACACGCTGACCTATCGCAATGTCGGCGATTCAGTGGCGAATAACATCAAGCTGAAAGATGCGTTTCCCGAGAATACCACCTACGAGGCGGGCAGCGCTTGGGGTGACGGCGCGGTGATCGAATTTTCGATTGACCAAGCCGAGTCGTTCAAAAAGCCTTCGATGCTGAAGTACCAAGTAGAAAGTGTCGATGGTGAGAAAGAAGAAAAAGAAGCCAGTGTAGAAAACTACACACACATTCGCTGGGTAGTCGACAGCGTGCCAGCGGGCAGCGAAGGTCAAGTGGGGTATAGCGTGACCGTTAACTAACCAACAATAAAAGGGCTGATAATAAAAATGAAATTAACGCAAAAAAATACGATTGAATGGCAGACAGGGGAGCAGAAGGCACAAGGTAAAAGGTGCCTTCTAATGGTCGCGACACTACAGTGAATTGTAGGGCTAACTGTAGAGCATAGGACAGTGCCGATGCTCTCAGAATCTTATTACTACCGTATGGCGGGTCTAGCTAGAGCTGGACCTGCGCTTTTGTGTGCGTGTGTGTGGCTTAGCGAGAGCAATCTCGCTCAGGGGCCACCGTAGCGCAGTCTTTTAAATCAACCCTGAAAGTAACGTCGTTAATTATTTTAAAAGCAGTATCCAATCTCAATGAGAGGACTAGAAAATGAAAATACTCAAACAGCATCCGAAAGGATGGCCAAGCAAGCGCTTAAGCACTGCGGTGCTGCTAGCGCTAGGCGGTGTTTTAGCCAGCGGGGTCGCTCAGGCCAATACCTCAGCAGGCACCACATTACAGAATGCTGTAACCGTCGATTACACCGATGCAGGCGGCACGGCACAAGCGCAAATTAGCGATAGTGTTGATGTCACAGTAGACCACGTGGCAGATGTCGCTTGGGGTGCTGCTCCTGCTGGGCAAGCAACGTCATCGGGCGACACTTTGCCGTCGGCCTATACCATTGATTTAACCAACACCGGTAACGGCAGTGACTCTTACAACATCACTGATAACACTAGCGAAACCTGTGCTGGTGGCACGCTAACGGCTGAGTCCTTCGCCTTTACGACACCTGTGGTATTGGGTGCGACAGTCTCTGCCGCAGCGGCGACAGACGACGGCACCAATACAACCATTGAAGTTAGTAACATGACGGTCGCTGACTTTACGGCTGGCGATATTGTTGTGATCAACAATGGCGCAACGGAATACACGGTTGTTAGTGCAACGGCTGGTGCCACGGCTACGGACAACGATGAGCTCGTGGTTTCCGGTGTTCACACCGGCGACTTTAACGCCGCTGGTTTACAAATCGGTGAGCGCGCTGAGTTTAGCTACGGTGCAACCGGTACTGCGGGTACGTTATCAGGTGGTCCCGCGTCGTGTACCCACGATCACTCAATTGTTGCAACAGGTACCACAGCAACTGGCGGCAATACGCAAAGTACCGACACGGTAAGTGGCTGGGTCACCACAGTGAATGGCGTCACGCTGACTGTTGATAAATATGTTCGCAACGTGACAACGGCGGCCAAAAACCCCGGTGCGGCAGATATCACATTTGACAGTGTGGACTACTACGCCACTGGCGTGACGGGCAACCCCGGTGAAACACTGGAGTACCTCGTTGTTATCGATAACGCCACCGCCGGTAATGCTGCGGGTGTTGAATTCAACGATACCCTACCTGCGTTCACGGGTTACGTGACGAGCAGTATTGAAGTCGACACCGATGGTGACGGCACCTTTGATGTAGCACTGCCCGGTGATGAAACCGAAGCAGACAGCGAGGGCGGCATCGTCACACAAAGTGGCAGCAGCATTCAGGTGTTTGCTGGCACGGGCGGTGATGAAGATACCGACACCGGTGGCAACATCGCTGGATCCTCAAACTCGGTGGTTAAATACCAAGTCACCATCGACTAAACGAAGATGCCCCGCCTTCGTTTAGGCGGGGCGCTTTCTAACTTTGTAAAAGGAGAAAGCGATGTATAGAAAATTTTGGATGAAAGCACTGGTCGCTATTGCAGTGACGGGCTTTGCAGGTCAACTATTAGCTGCTGCACCGGCTAATAGCGTATTGCGTAATACCGCTGAACTGTCTTATACGGGCTTGGGTACACCCATTCAGGCTACAGTCTCAGTGACGATTGATTTGACGCCGACTGCGCCAACGTTATCAGCGCCTGTCGATAACACAGTGGCAGAAAACCAAGCGTCAACTTTTACTTACAACATTACCAGCAATGCAAATGGTAATGATGTATATCAACTGACATCGTCGACCGCTTTGAATAATTTAACAGCGGCTCCCAGCGTTGCCTTTACCCAAGGCGGTGTTGGTGTGGCGAGTATTACACTCGGTGCAACCGCAGCCCGGGTTGGCTCTGCTGTAGGCAGCAATACGATTACGGTTCCAAGCGATGGCTCAGCTGGTGGCAGTGTCAATGGCTTAACAGGTGGCGACACAGTTGTAATTGATGGCAATGTTTATGTCATCAATGGAGTAGCCGATAATGGCACGACAGCAACTATATCGCTGGCTAGTAATCTTACGACAGTGGTAGCTGTTGGTGATCCGATCTTTGAGCAACAAAGCTTTGATGCAACAATTGATGATGTTGGAACAATAACCACCTCTGGTACCCCCGCGAGTGTTGAACTAGACACGACAGCAACATCTCAATCAGATGCTGCACAAAGCAGTACGGATCAAACCATTACCAATGTTACAGAGCTGGCATTTGAAAAATTTGTCACTAATGAAACAAATGTTAATGGTGGTGCGCCAGTAGGTATCGACTTTGATGGCGACAGCATTGACGACCAAAACTTTTACACCACTGCGAGTAATGTTAGAGCGGAGTCAGGCGATACGCTGCGCTACGCAATCCGCCTAATTGCTCCCGCAGGTTCAAGTTTAACGGGTGTGGAATTTAGTGATGTTCTGCCAGTTTTTACAACCTACGTAGCGGGTTCTACCGAGCTAAACGGCAATGCGGTTGCCGATGACGCTGGCCCTGCATCACCACTGATTGCCGGTATGGCAGTTAATAGTCCCGGTGAGGCTGCAGGAACGGTAAATCCCGGTGAAAGTGCAGTCGTTACCTTCCGTGTGATGGTGGATTAAACACTGCCATGTTGAAAGTAAGCCGCCCACTCGCTCAATTCATGTCGCGCTGTTTGGACAGTGCGATATGTGTTGTGCTGTGGGCGGCACTTTTTATCAGCACAACGGCTCATGCCGCCTTAGAAGTACAACTAAATGAGCCTGCCTATTTAACGGCAGATCAAGTGTCAGGGTCAGTTGAAGCGAGAGTATTGATCAATGCCTTGCTACCAGACTACAACAAGGCAGACATCACTTTTGACCTAGAAGAGGTCGCGCTTGATCGTGGGTATTCAGAAGGCCTAGAGATTGTTATTAGCAACACAGGGCTTAATGATTTAAATAACCCGAGTATCGTCGTAAGTTTGCCCAATAGTATTGGCTTCTCACTAGAAGATAGCCCCGCCTACACAGTAAGCCAGTTGCCGAACGGCGACTGGGAAATTATTTTGAAAAACCCCATTTTAGTTGGGCAAAGTGTCAGCCTAAACGCAACTTTGTCCGCGTCACCCGATGCACAAATTGGCGTTGAGTCGATTTCTTTTACGCTGAACGCCAACGGAGCCGTTATTACGGAAGAGAGGCTTCAGATAAAAATTAACAATGTGGTATCCGGTTTGTTTTTAACAAACGATGTTGACCGTGCCGTGGTGTACCACGATGAAGTAGTGACCTACCGCTTAAGCGTCAGCAGCCAATATGAAGTTGGCACTATTAACAATGTTACCATCAGCGACTTCCTGCCCGTTGGCATGCGTTTTATGGGCGGAACAGTTAAGCGTGGAGGAACAGCAGATCAAGACCCTGTGATCGCGCAAAATGGACGCGACTTGACCTTTAATATTGGCACCATAGGCCCTGAAGAAACGATGGTTATCGAATACATCGCTTATGTTACCGCCGCCGCACCCGAGGGCAAAAGCATTAGCCCAGCGAGTGCCCAAGGCGACGGTGCCAGTTCAAACGATGCTCGGGCTATCACGGTGGTTAAAGCCGATCCTATCAACACGGAATCCCATGTTGTTGGACGAGTTATGGCCAACGCTTGTGAAGTGACCCCCAATCACTTGGGCTTACTGGGTATGCAGTTGAGCTCAGAGTTAGTACAAGACCACTTGCGCTACCGCATGACATTCCAGACCGAAGGCGTCGATCTGCAAAAATTTAATGCCCTGCTGGATGTGCCCGCCACATTAAATATTGACGCGAATAGCGTGCAATTAAATGGACAGCCCTTTTCAGGCTTGAAAGAAAAAGCGGGGCAATACATTTTTGATTTGGGCACCGTGCCTGGCAATGGTCGCTATCAATTGCAATTTGATGGACAGCCTGAGACAGGACACTACGGCGAGTTCGAAGTGATGGCGATGGCTAGCTATCACTTAGAAGGCCTCGGGTTCCGTCGCACGGAGTTGCTGAGCAACACCTACCGCCATCAAACCCGCGATCAAAAAATTGAGCGCTACAGTTTGTGGCCTCGTTTTGAATCATTTAGCGCCGAACTGGGAGAAGAGGATCAACAGCACTTTGATCAAATTTTGTCACAGGTAGATAAACAGCGCGTTCAACGCATTACCGTTATAGGTCATGCGGATACAAGACCCATTCGTGCACGCAGCCAATCGATTTATGCCGATAACCAAGCCTTGTCTTTAGCTCGAGCCAATGTAGCGGCCGAGTATGCGCGCCAACGTTTGGGCTTGGAAGCGGACAAAGTCGACGTGTTGGGCAAAGGAGATAGTTTTCCCCTGCTCAAAGGCCGCAGCGGTGAGGACAATGCCGCCAACCGCCGAGTCGAAATTGTGATCGAAAGTTTGCAGCAGGCCTCTAAATCGCAAACGCAAGTGCTCAAAGCCGTTGCGGATACAGAGCGAAAAGACATTTTCGGTGAGCAACTGGTGCCACTGAAAAACAGCCTCAATCGCAAAGCGGATGGGTTGCAAGGCATTCGACTGATTATGGAAGATGGTCGCTTTGTTGAAACAGACGCCGAGGGACGCTACCACTTTGAGGCCATCAAGCCGGGTACCCATGTGGTGCAAATTGATCCCGACTCGATTCCCGAAGGCTTTGAGCCCTATTTGTGTGAGAGCAATACTCGCTTTGCACAAAACCCCAGTTCGCGATTTATTGAAGTCTCTAATGGTTTAATTTGGCGCGCGAATTTCCACCTACGCCCCAAAGCTCAAGAGAAGCGCGAGTTGGCCTTGCAAATGAAAGCACAGCGCCAAGACGATACGTTAAATTACACAGTGTCAGTAGACGACGCCCAGCAAGCAGGCTGGCTGCACATTGATCTAGCAGAGGCGTTGACACTCGATATGCAATCGTTGCGCGTCGATGGCCGGGAAGTGCAGCCCGAGCAACAGGGTCAACAGGTGAAAGTGCCACTTGCCCAGCGAGAGGGTGAGTACAGTGTGAACTTCCGTGCAGCCATCAACGAAAACGCCAAAGGCGATTTGCGCAGCCGCGCTTGGCTGGCAATGGCAGAGTACGAAAGCGCTCCAGTGGATACCATTTTGTCCATTCAGCCCGAGGCGAAAACGCAAGAGCGCTACCCCTTCGATCTACCGTTTGCCGCCGAGCAATCGACGCTGACGGGCGCTGCGGATATTCAAGTGCGCGATATAGTGGCGCTACTAGAAGGCCAAAGTGTCCACCAGTTTGAGCTCGCCGTATCGGCGGATAGCGAGTCGCTGGCTCAAGCGCGAGCGGATGCCATTCGCACGCGGCTCAGCAATGCGTTCCAACAAGCGAGCTGGGATGTAACGGTTGAAAAAGGCAGCGAGCGCAACCGCGTTGTCGCTCATGTGGGCGATGCGGATGCGAAGTGGCAAACGACCTTGACCAAGCCCGAGTCGGCGGCGCTCAAAGAGACAGTGACCATCGATCAAGCAAAAGAAATGATCGAGGCTCAGCAAGAAGCCGCTCCCGAGCCAAAACAGGACGGCATTCTCAACATTACAGAGGGGCAGAAAATTGCCGATAACAGCTCCGCCGTACGCATCCAGCTCGACGCGCGTCTCAAGCTAGAGTTGTGGCGCGACGATCAACTTATCCCCGCTGAAAAAGTGGGCTTCCAAAGTGTGGATCGAAAAACCAACAAAGCGCTCTACACATTCTTTGGTGTGGATCTCGGCGAGCGCGGCAACCACGAGTTAACCGTCAAAGGTATCGGGCCATTTGGCAATGCGCGTTTTGAGCAAATCGTTCCCTATGTTCGGACGGGCGAAATCGACAAAATTGAACTCGTCGCCGCTGAGGGCAATGTCGCCGATGGTAAAACGCCTGTGCGCGCCAAGCTTAAGCTTCTGGACAAACAGGGCGATGCCGTTAATACCGCACTCGGCTTGCAAGTCGTCGAGGGACAGTTAAGGCCCTATGAAGAAACACAAGAAGAGGGCATTGATTTTCTAGAAGACAGCGACAAGCTACTTGAAGTGAATAAAGACGGCACCGTTGCTTTTGAACCCGTGAGTCAAGCGGGCCTGTACCGAGTCACTCTCAAGTACAACGACGTAGAAGAAGACATCAAAATACAGGTTAAGCCGCACTATAGAGATTGGGTCATGGTGGGCTTGGCCGATGCTACCTTTGGCTACAATGACCTAAGCGGCAATGTTGAAGAGCTCAGCGCCAATGATATTGAAGATGAATACTACGATGAAGGAAAAGTGGCCTTTTATGCCAAAGGTAAAATCAAAGGCAAGTATCTATTAACGGTTGCTTTTGATTCGAGCAAAGAGCGACAAGAAGACGAACGCTTGATGCAGCTCATCAACCCTGAGGACTACTACACGCTCTACGGTGACAATACGGAACAAGGTTTTGACGCGGCGAGCCGTGAAAAGCTTTATATCCGATTCGATGCCGATCGCTTCTACGCGATGTTTGGTGATTTTAATACCGAGATGACACAAACCGAACTGAGCCGTTACTCGCGCAGCTTCACGGGCGCCCGAGCCGTTTACGAGTCGGAGCGCTTCTCGGTGAATAGTTTTGCCGCCGAGACACTCGAGTCCTACCAGCGCGATGAAATTCGCGGTAATGGTACGTCGGGTCTTTACCAATTGTCTCGTGGCAACATTGTGGCCAACAGTGAAAAAATTCGCATTGAAGTGCGCGATCGCTTTAACCCACAAGAGGTGATTAGCGAAGAGACGCTATCGCGCTTTAGCGACTACTACCTCGATTATCAAGATGGCAGCTTGTACTTTAAAAAGCCTGTTGCGGCGAATGCCGATGGCTTCAACCCAGTATTTATCGTGGCCGAGTACGAGACGAGAAACTTAAGCGAAGAAGATATCGTAGCTGGTGGTCGCGCCGCGGTTAAATTCAACGACGAAAAAATCGAACTGGGCGTTAGCGCCGTGCACGAAAATATCACGGGTGCCGATGGCCAACTGGTGGGCACAGATGCTCGCGTAGAGATTAGCGACAACATGGAGGTGCGCGCCGAGTACGCCACCACCGACGTAGAGGCCAACAACCTGACAGCCAAAGGCGATGCCTACCGTGCCGAGTGGGTTCGCGATGGCGAAGTGGCTGATGTCCAAGTCTTCGTACGAGAAGAAGAGGCCGCTTTTGGTTTGGGTCAGCAATCGCAGATTGGCCAAGGCACTCGTCGCTACGGAGCCGCCACCGAAATTACCGTCGACGAGCGCTGGAGCGTTGACAGTGAAATCAGCCACGAAGACAACCTGCAAACGAGTGCCGAAAGCGATTTAGTGCGAGCGCAGGCCGAGTACGAACAAGATCAGTGGAGTTTGCGTGGCGGCGCCACACTGGCGCAGGATAAAGATCAGCTCGATCGCAAACATCGCTCGGAGTTGCTCAACTTCGGCGCCAGTCGCCTGTTGGTGGATGATCGCCTAGAACTGCGCGCGGATACCGAGTGGCAATTAAACGACGATGAGGGCGCCAACCATTATCCCAACCGCCATATCGTTGGCGCCGACTACGCGTTAACCAGCGCCGTAGATGTGTTTACCGAGCATGAGTGGACGCACAGCGATTTGCTTGAGACTCGCGCCAATCGCGCGGGCCTGCGTGCACGCCCTTGGAGCAACGCGGTGTTGAACAGCTCCTTAGAGCGCAACACGGGCGAGTTCGACGAGCGCACTTTTGCCGTTTACGGACTCACGCAGACGATTCCTTTAAACGCGCGCTGGAAAGCCAGCTTTAGCTACGATGAATCGCGCACGCTAAAACAGAACACCTACCCAGCGGTAAACCCCAATGCGCCGTTGCCATCGGGATCGGCGATGCCGCAAACGGAAGATTTCTGGGCCGCCACCTCGGGTGTGGGCTATCAATCGGGACTCTATTTGTTTGACTCTCGTCTTGAATATCGTGACAGCCGCAGCGATACGCGCACCGGCGTATTCGCCAGCTGGCAGCGCGATCTTGAGCGCGGCGTCGGTCACGCTCTGCGTCTACAACTTTTTGATACAGAGCTGGATAAAGGCGGCGAAACCGTCGATGGCGAATTGCGCTACTCCACCGTGATTCGCCCCATTGGCAGCCGCTGGATGTGGTTTAACCGACTCGAATACAAGCACAAAGAAGACGACACGGCGGCCTCTGGAACACAGTCTCGGAAAATTGTTGAAAACTTAGCGATTAACTACACGCCGAGTTACCGCTGGCAGCTGGCTGCGCATTTAGGCCTTAAACGCGTACGCACAGAGCTAGCGGGCGGCGATATCGACAATGACAGCTGGTTGTTAGGTACCGAAACCCGCTTCGACCTGAATGAACACTGGGACATCGGTGCCCAGTATCACTATTTAGGCGTGGACAATTTCGGCTTAAGCCAAGAGTCTTGGGGCCTATCCACAGGCTTCGATTTAGCTAAGAACTTATGGCTTAGCATCGGCTACAACTGGGAAGGTTACGACGATGAAGACTTCCGCTTTAATGGCTATACCGCAGAAGGCCCATACCTGAAACTGCGTTATAAGTTTGATCAAAACACGTTCAAATTGCGTGAGGACGATCAATGATGAAAAGCCGTCTCCCACTTTTATTGTTTGGTCTTGTTCTACATGCGCCAGTTTGGGCGGCTCAGACTATTTGTAATGACAATAGTGGCTCAGGCTGGCCGATCAATGACTTCTCTGAAACTACGATCAGCATTCCATACAACTTTGCCGATGACGGTTTAGTGATTGATGTTGATGTAGAAGTGGATATATCACACACCTATATTGGCGACTTGAGTGCTTTTATTACCAGCCCTGAGGGCACGGAAATCAGCTTATTTCAAAGGCCTAGGACGACCGCACCTTTCGATCAAGACGTTGGCCCCTACGGTTGTAGCCGAGATAATTTGGATGTTCGGTTTGATGATTCGGCGGGCAGCAGAATGGAAAATAGCGGCTGTACATTTTCTAACCCGACATATTCGGGCAGCTACAGACCTCACAATGGGGCGCCTAACAACTTAAGCGCGTACTCAGGGCAAGACCCTATTGGTACATGGCAGTTTCGTTTTATGGACCCCGTTTCTCAAGATACGGGCCGAATGAATGAAGCCTGTATCCATATTGAAAATGCCTCTCTTATTTTCGATCAGTGGGTCAGTACGAATGCCAGTTGCTCAGATACAGTGGATGTACTCAGCGTGGCTTCGGGGCAAAACATATATACCTGCTACGTTATCACCAATACGGGTGACGAAGCATTTAGTCTGTCCTCCGGCGATTGGTCCAATAATTTGGGGCACGACTTATCGGGCTTGGAGAGAACGTACAATCCCGGCGTGACGGACACGGTAGTCATCGGCCCGCAAACTGCCGGTGCCTCGCCTTACTTTCAGGGCGTTACGCTGGGAACAGCCGAAGTGACTATTCGTGGGGCAACCGCCGTCTTCCCCAGCACAGAGTCGATCACCACGGATGAAACCTCAGAGGTGTATGTAGATACGCCGCCACCGGCGACCGGTAATAAAGACTTGTATTTGTACGACAATTTAGATTTGTCTCGTGTCGTACCCACCAGTAACCAGTCAGATGACGACTTATTGGAAGGCGAGACAAAAATATGGACTTTGACACCGGCGCTACAAACAAATTTAGAGATTAGTAACTCGGCAACGGAAGTGCCCGTAACACTCTACTTAGGGGAAACGGGGAGCGGCAACGTGCGCGATATTGAACTGGAGATATCAGGGTCAATATCGGGTACTGTGGCGGTGGGAACAACGAGTTTAGGGCTCACGGGTAGCTACGAAGAGTATGTTGTTAATATACCTATTACAGGCACCCGCTCGCTGGTATCGGGTGAAAGCATCTCGCTACGCATTCAAAACACCACTAATGGCTGGGGTACTCGGCGCTTGCATGTAGATCCCTCCAATGGATCTAATGAACATTCGCGAATCACGTTGCCAGCAGAGACAGTCATCAATGTTGATGAGATCGGTGTCTACTCACAAAGCTATGCCACCAACCCATCAGCCACTCCAGTGGCTGGTATCGAGGCGGGCAATACGGCCTACGTTCGCATTGAAGTGAGCGACCCTTTTGGTTCATTTGATATTACGGCAGCAGACATCACGTTGACGGATGCGGCTTCCAACGTTCAAGTCAACGCCGCCGCCATGACCGAAGTGTTTGATTCCAGCGCCGCTACAAAAATTTATGAATATGTCTACAACGTGCCCGCCTTCCCCAATTTAGGTACATGGCGCGCGGATGTGACAGCGTACGAAGGCACGGAAGGTTTAGTAAGCCACGATAGCTATACAGACTTTGCCGTGTTTCGTCCGCCCAACTTAAGTGTTTTAAAATCGGCCAATGTCACCAGTGCCAACCCCGGTGACGTAATAACCTATACGGTAGCCGTGACCAACTCGGGCAGCGGCGTGGCACAAAATGTATATCTTGAAGATACACTCAGCCCGTTTACCGATCTTGATACGGGCAGCTTCAGCTGTACGGCGGGCTGCCCCGGCTCTGGCGTCACACTGGGCACCGTCAACTTCACCACCGGGGTGGATGGCGACATCACCGTGTGGGATGTGATGATGAGCGGCGACATGAACCCAAGCAGCTCATTTACCCTGCAATACCAAGCCACAGTCGAGTAATTAACCCAACTGCCACATCCTCGGGTGCCCTGCGGTGCTCGGCCAAAACGGCGCCTGCAGAACTCGCAGCACTGAGGTTTTGCTCCTTTCTTCGCTAGCTCGTCCTCGGCTTGATCCATTTTTCCGTATGCTTCTCGGTGTGGCATATGGCTTGTACTCGCGCCGGGCTGAACCAGCCTTCATTCTGAATTTGATTTGTCTACAGGGATGTAGGTGGGGGCGCGAGCAGGAGCGGAAGTTTCAGAATCTCCCAATCGAGCCACCGTGGGTCGGACTGGTTCCCGCTTTTGGGGTGCCCGGTCCGACATTGCTTGAAGCCGCTCGTCACGCAAAATTTACAGCGAGTAGGAGCGTGCCCTGCACGCGATGGCAATGGACGGTGAAGCCACAATATCGGCACAGGCGATAGTGGTCGGAGTAGCAGGATTCGAACCTGCGACCTCTGCCTCCCGAAGGCAGCGCTCTACCAAGCTGAGCTATACTCCGATAAGAGAGAATATTTTATTCTACGGCTGAAGGCCTAAAGTGCCAACAGCTTCAAAGAAGCTCTAGTTATGATAACGGTGCCTTCGAACTGGCTCACACCCGCAATCACGAGCTTTTCGCGGGGGGGCATTGTTTTTATTGACCCTCCACAACGGTTTAAGTCACGACACATTGTTCATGCTGACAACAAAACGTTATGCGTGAGCTCATTCAGCAGGTTTAGACAGAGAGCACCTAAGCGCCTCTCAGGCAAAATCTTTCAGCCTGAGATGACCCTCTATTGAATGGGCAAGCGTTTTCGGTACGTCATGCGCTTTAGCCAATTGCGGCCACTGAGACACCGCGTTAATCACATCATCAATAATGGTATCAATTTCGTTGCGCTCTACCCGTGGAAGCTGAGCGTCTGCCAGCGCGTAAAAATCGTCGCGAGTATGGCCACTGCGCTTGCCATTTAAAGACATCCAGTGCTGCTCTACCCAAGGGTTTCCAGGCTTGTAGCTAAAGGCAACGTCGTAAGCCGGGCTCAACCGCCATTGCTTGTCCTCCAGCATGAAACCAAAGTTCTTGGAGTGATCATCGTGGTTCGTTGCTACGTGGTTAAAGACCATACGGCGAAACAAGTCTATGGCGTCCGCCCGTGGCAACCTTAGTCGTCGTGCAACCTGAAATAGCTCTTCATAAGAAAACGCACCAATGTCGTGATAGTTCACGTGCTTAATGGCCGTAAGCGTTTGAATATGCATTTTTTCATTGCCTATTCTGTCAAAGCGCTTGGTCACAAAATGGCGCCGGTTGCCTTCATCCAGCAGGTGGCATGGCATCATATGAATGCCGGCTTGCGTGGCCATTAAGTAATACACATACTCCATAGCCCCGTAACCTAACGGGTCGCCAAAGGTTTGCTGAGAAGGGTCGCGCTCCTTTACGCCGTCAAACTTCAGCAGATAATGCTCAAACCCTTCGGGCACAAGTCCCTGGCCAGAACGAACCTGGCTGAAGTCCTTATTAAATGCCAATACCGCTTTGGGTCTTGCCCCACCGGCGCTGGTGCCAACCGCTAATAAGGCTTGCATCATTTCTTTATCTGCCGCGTCGTCAAAGTGCGTGCGTTGACGAAAGCCCTTCCGCGCATCGAGCACTTCCTGCGCTAATTTCATTAAACCCTCAAGCTCAATGTCTTTATTTTTGGCGTTGGTTTGATTCTTACGTGCAGGACGATACTCAAGAGCGCCCATGCCCCGCTCGCCGGTGTATTGGAGTCGTTCAAGCGGGTTCAGAGGTTCTGTGCGACCGGGCTGTTGCGCAATCCATTGGTTCAGCACCGCATTACCGAAGTCATCGGGCAGAGAGTCTGCCAGCATGCCCGGCAAACCTCTGAAGGTATCCCAATTTAATCCCGGGAAGGCGTAAATTCGCCCCTTCTCGGCGGGCATGGTTAAAGGCGCAAGCGGAATGTTTTTTTCGACAAATTCAGATAAGTACTCGAACCGCGCAGCCGTGTCGCCTTTGTTATAACTTAAGGCACCAACAGGCTCACCTTTGTAGCGAACTTCAATGGTATTCATCACCAGTCCAGCGCCTCATTGTCAGCAGGCTTCACACGCGTTTTACCGCTCGCCCGTTTTTTCTGTTTGGTGCTACTTTTGAGCAGTTGCACAGGAGAAACGCCCTCGTCTGGGAATGCGGCCAGTAAGTTGTCGATATGACCCAAAGCCTGAAGAATAGCGACATAGGTCGGTAAGGTGCTTTTACCACCCTCCGCAGATTTAACGGCGTTTAGTGAGACCTTCGCCAAGGTCGCTAAGTCCTCCTGAGTTAAGTCCTGATTCAAGCGATACTGCCTGACTCGCTGACCAATAATTGCTGAAACGCGCTCAGAGTCCATATAACGAACCTTAAATAGGCTTTAAACTAATAAATAGAGTGTAGCAGACTATTTAAGGTACGTAGTTACTTTTATATAAAAGATTTTATAGGGGCTATAAAATATAATTCAAAGAGGATTGCTAATAACACTTGATTTGAGCATGAATCGATAGCCTGCTCCGTGCCAAGAGCGGAGCTAACGCTAAGCTAAGCGGCGCAGCTTTGCTGCGTCCTTACTTGAGCGATTTGTTATATTTTTATTCTTGCTCACTGAGGTACTTCGCAATGAACTCTTCAAGGGTATTTGCATAAAGGTTGCATTCCATTTTTTCATGATCAGAGAACCCTAAGGAAAATTCCTTTGCGTCTGGGGTAATCACGTAATAATCACCGCAACCATTTTTACCGATAATTAAATAACGCTCAGGCCACGTTTCACCAAAGTAACCGTTCTCTCTAACATCAAGATTTTCCTCAATGATTTCATCGGGGTCATCAAGCAAACCAAAATCAGGAGCATCAGAACCCAATAATTCGGAGGGGTACTTAGTAACCACTTCCACATAACACGCTGGGAAATTCAGCCCGGTTTCTTTTTCAATTCTCTCAATGTCATTCCGTGTCATGGGATCACTCTGAAAATATAACGCCTACAGCAGAGGCAAAAATGGAGCGCAGCGGAATTTTTGTCCTGCTGGCTGTACTTGTTAGAGCTTTTACTCAAATACGACACCTACTAAATCTTCAATGAAGCTACTCGCCTTTTTGGGGCCGATTTTATATTTTCCGGGATGCCCGCATTTATTTCTTAGATTTAAGCAATCTTCCAAAACTGATCTTTGATTCTTATCAAATAAACCTAACTCCTGAGATGCTAGAATAAGTGTAGACTCTTTAACCAAAACCAGATCATCAACTTTTTTGACCGGCTTGGCTTTCGGATCGAATTTAGCGATAGCCGGATTGACATTATTTACACCACATGAAAACACATCGTCTCTTATCTTTTTAACTGCTCCAGACCACAAAAAAACGATACATGCCCGTAGTGCATTTACCTGAAGGCATTTGACTGCCTCGCTCAGGTAATCACAAACATCTTTATCGCTAATTGTGGAAATTAAGACTTCCAGAGACGAAACATCGTTTTCGATTTCTATATCATTTGCCGGGAGTTCGAGTAGTTCACGGACATATGCTTCGCCACTATTAGTGATAGACCACAAAAAACGGTTGCCCTCTTTCCCAATAGTGTCAACATATGGTGCTGACTGTGACAGAGTAGCGGCCAAATTTAATTTTGCAGCTCGTGGAATCTTCGCCCTTTTTAAAAGCGCCCTCAAGCCTTCGACCGTGAGAGACTCGCCGGATTGATAGCGCTGATTAAAATACATCGCAGCAAGGCATATGTTTTTAATGCCTTTTGATTTAATCGGGTGCAAGAATTCTACTATTGTCACTTACTAATCCTTTGGTGCGGGTTTGTTTCCTTTTGTTACGCTGTAAGTGCTCTTAAGGTATAACTCGCCGCTTACTGTCAATTTCCAGCCTTTGCCCTGCTGATTAAATAGGCCTTTACCTTTATCTTTAGCCTGACGCATCGTATTGTCTGCGCGACTAGGGATAACAAGACCACAAGCGTCACCAAGCTCTTTTATCTCTTTGGCCTGGATTGGGTAGGCTCCGTATTGAGAATATAGCCACGCAACTAATAGCATGACATTGTCTTTTGGTTTGTCGTGCTCGAAGCCGCTGATAAATGACCCTAAATCAGTTGTATCAACTTCTTCTTTCGTTTCCTCTTTTTCGGTTTTGGGATTTTTGGCCGTCTTTGCAACCGGGATATTGTCAAACCAATAGGGAGTCATTATCTCGAAAGCCGCGCCCCGAATTGCAGGATCTAATTTGGTGATGAGTTCATTCATCTCCAGCAAGTTTTTTTGAACTTCGTCTTTATCCATGTTCTACCTCATCGGTTTGTTTTATTTGATAGCTCTAACGCCTGCGGTAACCGGCGCCGTAGCGCAGCGGAGGGCACCAAAAGCGCCACGCTTTTGGCGTCCGGTTGACTGCCTGGTTAGGCGCCGTAGCTGTTGGTACAGAACTCATCTCTGCTCACGTATATCTTGAATATCACTTCAAAATTATTGGCCCATTTGAGCAGCACGTCCCGCAACTCATTTTTTATCCCATCTGTCGCTTTCAGGTTATACAGCCAGATTCCAATAGTCTTTTCTCGGGTTGGCAAATCCTCACAATCAATACTGAATTTGCGCCCCCCTTTCTCGACCGACAAGGCATGACAGTACATATGAGCATTCCGATTGAACGAAATCTCCCATCCATCAACATTGTCTTGGACTGCACTATTCATCCAGATCTCTTCTGACGCCTAACGCCAAGCTAAGCGGCGCCGTTTTCGGCGTCCTTGCTTGAGCGCCTTGTTAAATTTTCGCGGTAAAGGATAAATACTGCCACATATAAGGCAATAGAATACGCCACGCCTACACTAACTATATCTATAGCGCGTTTCCACGCTAACCAACCTGTATTTCCAAAAACCCCTGGTTTATTTAGAGGCCAAGTAAGTTGATTAAAGTGCATGTATGCCCAATAGGTAACTAAAATCAAAGCAAAATGCTTGGCGTAGTTTTTATTTTTATATGCAAGAATACCCGTAAGTAGCAGCCCCCAATAAACTCCGTGATCAAACACCATCCCTAAATATAAAGGAAAATCGCCATCTGCTAAAAAACCAGTAATGTAGTGAAGAAGAATATTTATCCCCTCAAAGAAACCAAACGAAGCAATAACAACTGAAGCAATAGCTTTCATATATCCTCTGAAATTTAACGCCCAAAGCAGCGGCCGAGCGAAGCGAGGTCCAGCCCCGTAGGGGCGAGGCTGCCTTTGCTTGTTAAGTGTTTTGCTCTGAGCATATTTCTTCCTTTATTGACCCGGAGACATTTACCCAAATTGGGCTTGTTGAAAGTCTAAGTGAAAGCCCCAATCCCGACGCAGCTACCGCAACAATATGCTTATACCAGTCCGCGTGGCTCCACTTTCTTGGTGCCGGAGCTTTGAATGCCTTGCGCTCGCTATCCCAGTACACCTCGGCAGCCTCCCGATATATGTGTTGATAAATCGGTTTTCCACCGCTGGCGAGTACGAGAAGCATTTCTCCGCTCTCCAGTATTTCAACCTTGGATATTTCTTCGATTTCCATAGAGACACTTAACAGTTAAGTTAGCGGCGCAAGGCCGCTAATCTCGATGCCGTTAAATTGCTGATAACGGCTCGGGTTTAAAGATCTTTTATTTTCAAAAACAATCATTTATCGATTTCTTGTAGGGCTTTTTGTTTGAGGTTAGCGGTGCGGGGCCGTTAACTTCTTGTGCCTTGTTGCTCTGTATCTGGTTGATTTTAGTGTCAATATTTTGGGAAGTGCGGTTATTTAGGCGCTTCCCTGCTTTAGTGGCTTCAAGCTAGCACAGGCGGTGTAGATTGTGAATTCAAGGTTGGGCTTTATAGGCCGATTTTTTGGAGCGCCATTTTGAGCATTTGTCGAGCGTTGATGGGGATGACGGTGATGATGGCGTTCCCTTTGAAGAAGTTGGGGTTTTCCCGCAGGTAAAAGGCAATCTCGGGCTTTTCGCTGGTTTTAAAGCGTTTTAAATCGTCTTTGCTGTAGTCGGCGTAGCGCCCCGTTTTGAGGACAAAGGGGCGCTGTGGGTTTTCTGGTTTGGGATTGAGTTGTCGCCACAGTTCGATCACCGCTGGCGGGGTGGTGTGGTCGGGGTGGGGATAGATGGTGGCCATGTTTTTGGCCATGACGCGGTACATGGCGGGGCTGAGCATCGTATCGGCGTAGTAGATGGTTTCCCAGGGATGGCGTGCCCAGTAGCCCAGTGCCTGGCGAATCGAAAAGGGCACGGTGTTGTTGCCGCTGCGGTAGTCGGGCAGGAAGCCCGCGGAGGCGCCGAGCAGGGTGACGCGCTTGCGGCCGATGCGCTGTTTTTTAAAGGTGATCAGGCAGTAGCCGACGACGGTGTCGGCGGTGCCAGACTCATTGGGCGCGTAAAAAATGCGCAGCGCGCGCTTGAAGTAATCGTCTGAGAGAAAGTATTTGCGAAAGTAGTCTGCGGGGCTGATGCCGCTAAAGCACTGCTTCATCACGGCCTGCAAAGCCAGCGCGGTGGCGTCGTCTGACCACTGTTGTGTGTGGTCAAAATCGCGGTAGTGGCTGATGTCATTGGCCATGGCGGTTTCCATCGTAGTATTTATTAAGCGGCCCCTCTCAAAGAGAGGGAGCCACCGTATTGTAGGCGCGATGGGCCATTGGGCTAGTACGCAGGCGCTATCGAATTAATTAAACAGTTTGTCTAGGGCTTCTTCGTAGCGGTGGTAGTCGAGATAGTCGTAGAGGTCTTTGCGCGTTTGCATGGTGTCGACCACCGCGTCCTGAGTGCCGTCTTTCTTGATGGTTTGATACACATTGAGCGCCGCTTGGTTCATGGCGCGGAAGGCGGACAGCGGGTAGAGCACCATGTCGACGCCGTGCTCGCCCAGTTGCTCGGTGGTGTAGAGCGGCGATTGGCCGAACTCGGTCATGTTGGCCAAGACGGGTACGCCGCAGGCATCTCGAAACTGTTGGTACTGCGCCATGTCGGTCATGGCTTCGGCAAAGATCATATCGGCGCCGGCCTCGACACAGGCGGCAGCGCGGTCGATGGCCGACTCTAGGCCTTCAACGGCGAGTGCATCGGTGCGCGCCATGATGACGAAGTCGTCGTCGGTTTTGGCGTCGACGGCGGCTTTTACGCGGTCGACCATTTCATCCTTAGAGACAATGGCCTTGTTGGGGCGGTGACCACAGCGCTTTTGCGAGACTTGGTCTTCTAGGTGTACGGCGGCGACGCCGGCGCGAATCATTTCTTTAATCGTGCGGCCAATGTTAAAGGCGCCGCCCCAGCCCGTATCGATATCGACCAATAGGGGTGTATCGGTGGCGCCGGTGATGCGGCTGGCATCGGTGAGTACATCGTTCAGCGTGGTCACGGCCAAATCGGGCAGACCAAAAGAGGCGTTGGCCACGCCGGCGCCGGAGAGGTAGATGGCTTTAAAGCCACTGCGCTCGGCGAGCAGGGCGGTGTAGGCATTGATGGTGCCGGCAATTTGTAGGGGCTGTTCTTCTTGAATGGCTTGGCGAAAGCGGCGGCCAGCCGACGGGGTTGCGCTCATGGGGGCTCCTTTTACATTGTCTCGATGGGCGCTCGGCATGGTAACCGAGGCGCTGGGTGGGTCTATTGTACGGTAGTGTCGCGGTGGCGTGCGGCCACCGCGGTGGGATCAGGTTCTTTCTCCGAGGATTTTTGCGCCATTTGCCAGCGAATCAGCTGTGAAACGGGCAGCAGTCTCACGCCCTCGCTCTCAAAATAGGGCAGTGCCTTTTCCAACACATTGAGTGTTTCCGGGTACGGATGGCCGATGGCGATGGCGCTGCCGCTGGCTTTGGCGACGCGCACAAACTCCAGCACTTGGCGTGCGATATAGGCCTCGTTGCGCTGGTGATCGAGAAACACATCGCGCGTGCTGTTGGGCAATTGATAGTGTTGGGCGGATGCTTGTAACAGGGAGTCGCTGGCCGTGCGGCTGTCGACCACATAAAAATTCTCGATGGTGCTCAGCTCGTCCATCAGCCAGTTCATGGGCTGCTGGCGAGTGGTCAGCACGCTGCCTTGGTGGTTGTTGATGCCGACGACGCGGGGAAAGCGATCGAGTTGGCGCAGCACTTCTTGGCGAAAGTGGTGGCGGTCCATGTTGATGTTGAGCACATGGGGCTCTCGCGCCTCGCCCAAGCGGCCCTGCATGGGCAGGTGCAGCATCAGTTCTTTATCGGCGTCGGCGAGAATTTGTGCGGCGCGCTCACTGGCCACGGCCTCGGGTAGAACGGCGCAGGTTAGCGGCCAAGGCATAGCGGCAATGCGCCGCGCCGAGACCGTGTTGTAGCCGATGTCGTCGATGATGATGGCGCCCACCGCCTCGGGTTCGGCGGCGGGCGCAAGCAGAGGAAGCGCCAATAGCGCGGCGCACAGTATGCGTTTTAGGTCACTCATCACTTCTGAGCAGTGCGCAGAATTTGCAGTCCTTTTAGCAGGTTCAACGCTTCGTAGAGCTGGTAGTCGCGGCGCGCGAGCTCGTCTTGCTCATTGCCCTTGGCGCTTTTGTTGTCGCCCTCGTCTTCAGAGGTGTCGTTCTCCAAATGGCCGGTGAGGTCGGCTTCGGTGACGGGCTGGTAGCCGAGGTCTTCGAGCAGCTCCACTTTAATGCGGCTGAGTTTGATATCGGGCTCAATACCCTCGGCCTGAATCGAGCGGCCGCTGGGCGTGTAGTAGCGGGCGGTGGTCATTTTAACCGCGCCGCCTTGACGCAGTTCGTTGATGGTTTGCACCGAGCCCTTACCAAAGGATTTGCTGCCCATAATCACGGCGCGGCTGTCGTCTTGCAGCGCGCCCGATACAATTTCTGAGGCCGAGGCCGAACCGCCGTTGATCAAGACCACAATGGGCGCGCCGTTGAGGCGGTCACCGCGCACGACGGTTTCGCTGCCATAGCGCACTTGCTCGCCCTCGTGGCGGCCTTTGATTGAGACGATGCCACCTTCGTCGAGGAAGGTGTCGGCCACGCCAACCGCTGCGTTGAGCAGGCCGCCGGGGTTGTTGCGCAAGTCGAGCACGAGGCCGCTGAGCTCGCTGTCTTCATTTTCTTCGAGCAGCTCGTCGATGGCTTCTTGCAGGTCGTCTGTGGTGCGTGATTGAAATTGCGAGATACGGATGTAGCCATAGCCGGGTTCTAGCGTGCGATGTTTCACGCTGCGCACTTTGATGATGTCGCGCGTGATGGAAAGCTCAATGGGTTTGTCTTCGCCTTCGCGAACAATGGTCAGCTCAATGGCGTCGCCTGGCTTGCCGCGCATAATATCGACCGCCTCGCTTAAGCTGAGGCCTTTGACGGGCTTGTCGTCGAGGCGAATGATGAGATCGCCCGCTTCGACACCGGCGTTCATAGCGGGGGTGTCGTCGATGGGTGAGACCACTTTGACAAAGCCGTTTTCCATGGTGACTTCGATGCCGAGGCCGCCGAATTCACCCGTGGTGCCAATCTTCAACTCTTGGTATTCGCTTTTATCCAAGTAGTTGGAGTGGGGGTCGAGACCGCTGAGCATGCCGCGAATGGCGTTCTCGATCAGCTCTTTGCTGTCGGCTTCATCGACGTATTGCAGTTTGATGCGCTGATAAACTTCCGTAAAAGTGTGCAACTCTTCGATGGGAAGGTCGAGATTCGCTTCGCTGGCTTCGCCATCACTGCGCACGGCATTGGCGTCGTGATGCAAAGTGAGCCCTGCACCGAGCACGGCGCCGAGGCAAAGGGAAGCGACAAAAGATTTTTTACTGGTCATGTTTATCAGATCTCGTTGAATTCTGGGCGGTAGCCTTAAGCGATCCTAGTCTAGCACCTCTATTGGGCGGAGAACTACCGTTTGGCCAGCCAGCCCGCGGGGTCGATCGGTTGGCCTCGATGGCGCAGCTCAAAATACAAAGCGCTGCGTTCAAGGCCGCCGGAGTCGCCGACTTCGGCGATGACATCACCGCGCTCAATCCAATCTCCCGTGGAGACATAGAGCAATCGGTTGTGGCCATAGAGGCTGATATAGCCATCGTCGTGGTCGACGATAACAATCAAGCCAAAGCCTTGGAAGTAATCGGCAAAGGCCACGCGGCCACTGGAAACGCTGCGAACCTCGTTGCCAGCGGGCGCCTTAAGCAGGACGCCCTGCCATTTGAGGCCGCCGGGGCTGCGAGGTTCCCCATAGCGATGGCTGAGTTCGCCCTGCGTGGGCCAGCCCAAATTGCCGCGCAGCTTTTTAAAGGGAATTTGCGCGCTGGGGGCGTCGGGGATATCGGCCAACAAATTCGACAAAGACTTGAGCAGGGCTTCGAAGCGCTCTTCGTCGCCGCGCAATCTCGACAGGGTGCGACCGCTCTGTTTGAGCTGGGAGCGAACCGCCACCAGCGCTTTTTCGCGGCTTGTTCGGTGTTTGCTGAGTCGCTCCCGCTCGCGGTCGTGCTGCTGTACGAGCTTCACGAGTTGCTGATTCTCGTGCTCGATCTCGCGCTCGACTTGAGCCAAGCTGTGCAGCGTTTCCCGCGCCTCTTCAATGTGTTCGCTGCGGGCGCGGTTGAGATAGTCGTAGTAAGTGGCAATGCGGCTCAGGGTGGCGGGGTCCTCTTGGTTGAGGATGAGCTTGAGCTGTTCTCGCTGCCCCGAGATATAGCTGGCGCGAATTTGATTGGCGAGGCGCTGCTTTTGGCTGGCGAGTTCGCGCTGCAAATCGCTTTGTTGGGTTTCTAATCGGTTTAATCGGCTTTTGTTGGCGTCGATGTCGCCATTGAGCGAAGCCAGTTTTTTGCGCACGTTGCCGAGGGCTTGCTCGGCTTTAAATAGGGCTTGTTCGGTGTCGCTCTTGTCCTCGCGGGCGTCCTCGATGTCTTCCATCAAGTCGTTAATTTCTTCGCGGACTTCTTCCAGTTTGCGCTCGGTTTCCTCGCGTTCGGAGTCCGCCACAGCGGAGCCGATCGGTAGGAATAAGAGGAAAATGAGAGACAGCAGTGGGCGCACAGTGTTTAGAGTTCGTTGGAATGGCGCTGGCTATCATATATGATTCTGCGCACCGTCTGAAACACACCCTCGGATTTATCCCCTATGGCCCAATATATAGAGTTCGCCACCAATCACCCGATTATGATTGGTCTGTTTTTACTGATTCTCGTGCTGCTGGCCGCGGGCGAGTGGCGCCGCAATGCCGCGGGGGCCAAGCGCGTCAGCCCGCTGCTGGCGACGGGTGTCATCAACGCCGACGGCAGCACGGTAGTGGATGTGCGCCCCAGCGGCGAGTTTAAATCCGGGCACATTACGGGCGCGCGCAATATCAGTTTTACCGAGTTGTCGGAGAAAGCAGAAAAGCTGGACGCGGATAAGCAAAAGCCCCTGCTGGTGTGTTGCAAAAATGGCATGCACGCCCCCGATGCGGCGCGCCAGTTTAAGCAATTAGGTTACGAGCAGGTTTATGTGCTGGCGGGTGGCATCGCCGCCTGGACGGCTGACAACATGCCCCTTGAAAAATAAATCACAGCGGAATCCAACATGAGTGAAGAAGCCAAAACACAGCAGGCCGAAGTTCACCTGCAAAAAATCTATCTAAAAGACGCCTCGCTGGAGTCGCCCAATGCCCCCGAGGTATTCCGCGGCGGCGAGTGGAAGCCCGATGTGAATGTCGAGGTCAACACCGAGGCCAGCGATATGGGTGAGGGCAATACCAATGTGGTGTTGACGCTGACGGTGACCGTCACCCAAGACGATAAAACGCTGTATTTAGTCGAGATCGCCCAAGCGGGCATTTTCACGCTGCGCGGCCTGCCCGATGAGCACAAGCGTCAAGTGGTCTCCACCTTTTGCCCCACACAGCTTTTTCCCTTTGCTCGCGAAGCGGTATCGGGCTTGGTCGAGCGCGCGGGCTTCCCCCAGTTGGTGTTGCAGCCGATGAACTTCGATGCCATGTACCGCCAGCACCTTGAGCGCCAGCAGCAAACGCAGGCGGCCTCTACGGAGACTGCGCACTAATGGCGAAGCCAGCCCCCGTATTCGCCGTACTCGGAGCGGGCTCCTGGGGCACCGCCATGGCCAGTGTCACGGCGGCCAACGGTATTCGCACCATCTTGTGGGGGCGCAATGCCGAGCAGATGGCCGCCATGCAGCAGAGCCATCGCAACGAACGCTATTTGCCGAATCTCGATTTACCCGAGGGCTTGGAGTTCACCGCCGACTTAGACTACGCCCTGTCCGAGGCGAATCAGCTGGAGATCGTCACGCCGTCGGGGGCGTTTCGGGAAACCGTTCGCGCCAGCCGCGACTTTCTTCAGCGCCACCCCGAATTGTGTTGGGCGACCAAGGGGCTCGAGTACGGCACGAATCAGTTTCTCCACGATGTGGCCTGCGAAGAGACGGGGCAAACGCTGGATATGGCGGTGATCTCGGGGCCGAGTTTTGCGGGAGAAGTGGTACGCCAGTTACCCACGGCGGTGACGGTGGCCTCGAACAATGAAGACTACGCGCGCCGCGTAGCGAGCTATTTGCACAATCACAGCTGGTTTCGCGCCTACACGTCCGACGACATGACTGGGGTGCAACTGGGTGGCGCTGTCAAAAATGTGTTGGCGATTGCCGCGGGCATCGCCGATGGCCTCGGCTTTGGTATGAACACGCGAGCGGGCTTGATCACCCGCGGGCTCAATACCATCGTGCAGCTCGGTGTGGAGCTGGGTGCGCACACCGAAACCTTTATGGGGCTGGCGGGCATGGGCGATTTGATTTTGACCTGTTCTGACGACCAGTCTCGCAATCGCCGCTTCGGTCTGGCGCTGGCGCGCGGTGAGGGCGTCGAGGCGGCGCAGCAGTCCATCGGACAAGCCGTTGAAGGGATTAAATCGGCCAAGGCCGCTTGGGAGTTGGCACAGGCTCATGAGGTCGATATGCCGATTGTCGAGCAGGTTTACGCGATTATCTACGAGGATAAAGATCCCAAGCAGGCGGTGATCGATTTGCTCAAGCGCGAGCAAAAAGACGAAGTGGAATAGCCTGCTAGCGCTGTTTGCTTAAGCTAAAGCAAACCATACCGGGTACATTCGTTTCCAGTTCTAAGCGGTAGCCTTGGTGTTCTGCCAGCGCCGCCGCTTGGTAGAGACCCACGCCGAGGCCAAACTCCGAAGTGACGGGTTCGCTCATCAGCGTGTCGACTTTGTTGGAGGGCACGGGCGAGCCGTTATCCGCCACACTGAAGACTACGCCATCGGCATTGGCGGCGAGCTCCACGGTAATTTCTAAACGCCGCTGCTCGATGCGTTTGTTGCGCGCATTTTCCAGGAGGTTTTCAGCCACATTGTCGAACAACTCCGTTGGCACGGGGGCGTCGAGTTCGATGGATGAGGAAAATTGAATATCTCGGCCCTTGTAGCTCTGTTGCAGCTTTTCCCACCACTCGCTCAATTTTAATTGTCGCTCGCGTTGGCCCTGCTGGGGTTCGGTGAGCTTTCTAAGCGTGGTGGTCAGGCGCTCGTTAATATGCGGCACCTGTTTCATAAACAGAGCGTGAAAGGCGGCGGGGTCGCGGCTGTGTTCGCCGGCGGCGGCGAGGGTTTGTAGGCCCTGCAATAAGTTTTTGATGTCGTGGGTCAGGCGCGCCCCCGTCTCGTAGACCGCTTGCACATGGGCGCGGTGGGCGAGCGATCGCTCGCGTTTGATGGCGTGGTAAAAGTGGGTCATCAAGTGCACCAGCAATCGCGCGTGCATAGCGAGGTTGCCGTGCAGTTCTTGATCGGAGTACAGCGTGACACTCAGGTCGGCAATCTCGACGTCGAGGCTGTAGCCCGTCAGTTCGCCGACGTCACCGCGCCCCGATGCCGCGTGCCACGACACGCCGTTGAGCCAGTCGAGGCTAAGCATTTCATGAAAGCAGGTTTTCAGATAGTCACCGGGCGACTGGGTGGTTTTGGCCAGTGCGGAAAACTTCACCAGTACGGTCTCAAAGGGCGAGCCTAAAACGAGCAGGTAGCGCTTCCAAAAAAAGGACAGTGCCCCGGTGCCGGTGACGCGGCGCCAGCCGAGGTTGAGCAATACCGCGGCCACACAAACCGCGGCCAGTGAGGAGAGTAGCGCCTCAAAGTAGGGAATCGAGCTATACAGATCAATGATGACACTGGCCATGGCAACGGTGGACAGGACTTGGAAAAACAACAGGCTCAGAATGATGTCGCCCTGACGCAAATTTTGATGTTTGCGCGCTTGAAGCATGGGCAGCAGGGACACGAGTAAGCCAAAGCATAAAAACTCGGCAGCGACTTCAACTGTGGGTGGGACGGACAGCTCCAAACTGCGAGGAATTAGGGTAATAAAAAGCGTGATCGCCAACAGGCTCAGGGTGATGGTCTGGGCCGTTTTTTCGAGTAAACGCTGGAAGGGCTCGCCGACAACCATGCTGGCGACGAGGGCCAACCACACACTGGTCACAATTGGGTGTGCGATAGCAACGACGAGGGAGCAGATTGCGACCAACAGCCAAGAGGGCTGCATGCGAATTTGAAGTTCGCCCAGCCAAAAGGGCATCCAGACGATGAACAGTGCGCTGTGCACAACGAGCAAACTGCGGTTGATCCAAGCGGAATCGCTCCAATTCCAGGCGACGACGAGCAGGGGGAATAGAGTGAGGGCCAAAAGGGCGTTGCGCCATTGAGATTGATAGACGCGGCTAAGAAAATTCACTGGGCTCTTACCTTATCGCTATTGTTTGGAGCTACACGCAGACTACCACACTGTGATGGGCCGTTTAGGTGTTGAAAAGCCAACAGATTGTTGATGATTCGTCGACAATTGTTGCGTTCTCAACAGTTTCAGCGAGCCGCACTGATTTGAAGTAACTCGGTTTAAATCGATTCAAAAAATTAAGTCATTGTATTTAAAGGAATTTTAAATATTTTTAAAGCCATTCTGAAAAAGTTGGCACGCCCTCTGCAATATTAGTTATGCAAGCCAGAACCGCATGGGGAGCTAGGCTTAAGCAACAGCCTTAACTGTGCAAAATAAATGACAATAAGAAAGATTCGGGGCCTTCGGGCCCCTTTTATTTGCCCGCCTACTTTATCTCAAACGAATGGATATCAGCGCCGTTTAATCGCCGCCGATAAAGTCCTGTTGGCGCCAGGCTTCGTAGCCTAGAACGGCCACGGTGTTGGAGAGGTTCAGGCTGCGGCCGCTGGCCCGCATGGGTAAGCGCAGACGTTGTGCCTCGGGCAAGTCGTCGAGAATGTCTTGAGGTAGGCCGCGGGTCTCGGGGCCAAACAAAAACACATCGCCCTCACGGAAGGCGACATCGCTGTAGCGCTGTCGACCCCGCGTGCTCAAGGCAAATAAGCGATGGTTGGCATCGCCGCCTTGCACAAAATCGCGGCAAAAGGCTTCCCAGCTTTCGTGTTCGCGCACCGAGGCGAACTCGTGGTAATCCAAACCCGCGCGGCGCAGGCGCTTGTCGTCGAGTTCAAAGCCCAAGGGGTGGATTAAGTGAAGCTGAAACCCCGTATTGGCGCACAGGCGAATGATATTGCCCGTGTTGGGCGGAATTTCGGGCTGATACAGTGCAATATGAAACATGGTGTACGTATTCTACTAAAGATTGTGGCCAATACGGCGGCGCGGCGTTGACACTTTTCGCCCCCTATGAAAATCTGCATAAAAGTATTGAATATCGACTATGGCAAAACCAAAACTATTACTGGTCGATGACGACCCTCTTATTTCCGAAACACTGGGCTTCGTACTCGCCGAAGATTTTGAAGTAGCGACCGCGCAAACGCGCGACGAGGCGCGGGCGTGCGTGGCCAAAAGTGCTCGCGCTTTCGCCGTGGCGTTGATAGACCTCGGCTTGCCGCCCCAGCCCCACACGGCCGAGGAGGGCTTTGCCCTAGTGCGCGAGCTCATGGCCAACGACAGCAATCTCAAAATTTTGATTCTCTCGGGGCAGAGCGACAAGCGGAATATACAGCATGCGATGACTTTGGGCGCGGTGGATTTTATTCCCAAGCCCTGCGACCCGGGCCTGCTAAAAACGCGCCTCGAGCACCAACTGTTACTGCGCGAGGTAGAAGAGGACCCCGTTCCGCGCGGTCAAGTCAGCGAACTCATCGGCAACTCGCAAGCGATGGCGGATTTGGCGGTACACATTCGCCAGTACGCCGACTCGCCTTTTTCCGTACTGATTGAAGGGGAGTCCGGCTGCGGCAAAGAACTGATTGCCAAGCAGTTGCACGAACAGGGCGTGCGCACGGGTGCACCCTACTATGTGATTAACTGCGCCGCATTCACCAAAGAGTTGCTCGAAGCGCAGCTCTTCGGTCACGCGAAAGGGGCATTTACCGGCGCTAACAAAGATCACTCGGGCTTTTTTGAGGCGGTGGGTGAAGGCACTTTGTTCATGGATGAAGTCGGCGAACTGCCGCTCGAACTGCAGGCGAAGTTATTGCGCGTACTCGAAAGTGGCGAATTCTATCGACTGGGCGAGACCAAACCGCGCATGTCGCAAGCGCGTATCGTCGCCGCGACCAATAAAAACATGCGCCGCGAAGTTGCCGAAAACCGCTTTCGCCAAGATCTCTACCACCGCTTGGGTATTCTGACGTTGCGCGTGCCGCCACTGCGTGAACGCGATGATGATCGCAACCAGTTACTGGCGCACTTTCAAGATCAGCTATCGGGGACGGTGCCGTCTTTTTCACTGGGCAAAGAGGCCAAGGCTCTGTGGCAAGGCTATCGCTTTCCCGGCAATATTCGCGAGCTGCGCAACTTGGTAATTCGCCTCGGCACCAAGTATCCCAATGCGGAAATCAGTGCCGAGCAGCTTATGGGCGAGATCGAACCCGACGACTACGGCAGCGATGAATCGCAGGGTGCGGGCTTTGATCCCAGTGCCGATTTGCTGTCGGGCGATTTTGATCTCGATAGCCAGTTGCGCGCCTTTGAAAAACAGTACATCGAAGCGGCGATTGCGCAGTCGGGGGGCAATTTTTCTAAGGTGGCTAAATTGCTCAATATGAACCGCACCACGCTTTACAGCCGTATGGAGCGTTTGGGCTTAAAAGATTAGAGTCTTGAGATTTTGAACGCATCTCTTTTATGATGCGATCTATTACCACGGACGGCTTGCCAAGGATGGGCAGGCGAGGTTGTTATGAAAAAACAGGGATGGTTTCGCTGCGCACTGCTGGCGTCGGCGCTGTTTGCGTTGATGGCCTGCCAGTCTCATCAAGCGAAAAGCCACAGTCATCAAGCCTTGGATGGGGCACCGCCAATCGGCGAGGTCGCCGAGCGCCCCACGGATCGCTCATCGGAACGCCCAGCGCCACGGCAAGACGATGCTCATTCGAGCCGCGCTGTCGCGCCAGACCGCGACGCAGAACACTACTCGCTGAGTGTGCAGCAGCTGCCCACGGCAAAGGTGTTGCGCCGACTGGCGGAGTTGGCAGATTTTAATCTCGACCTGCGTGCCCCCGCCGAGGGGCGATTGACCTTAGTCGCTCGCGAGCAAACCGTGCCGCAGCTTTTAGAGCGTATCGCCACGAGTCAGGGTTTGCGCTACGAGTGGCGCGGGGACACGCTGCTCGTAGATCGCGCCGAGGCCTATTGGCGGCACTATAGCGTGCCCTATGTGAATGTGGATCGTCTGAGTGAACGCCATACACGCCTAGAGGGCGAGCAGTTTTCTCCCTCCCAAGAGCCTCAATTGGTGCAGCAAAGTGAACATCGATTTTGGCAAAATCTCGAAGCGGACCTCGCTCAGTTTGAGCATCTCAACCTGATTGTGAACCGGGATGTCGGCATGGTCAGTGTCTATGCCAAGCCCCGGCAACAGCGGGCGATTGCCGGGTTTGTCGATCGAGTGGTTGAACGCGGCCGCCGCCAAGTTTTAATCGAGGCCACGGTTGTAGAAATCGACTTAAGCCAAAGCTATCAAGCGGGCGTCGATTGGCAGCGCGTGATGAACGGCGGCGAGTGGACGCTGCAACAATCGATGACCAAGCCGAGCTTGGCGGCCTCTCCCATGACGCTGCTCGCTCAACACGAAAAGCAAAGTCGAGACAGCGTTACGCGCGCCGCGGTTACGTTGCTAGAGCAGTTTGGTGACGTCAACGTGCACTCGCGTCCACGCATCGTGGCGTTAAACAATCAGCCGTCGCTACTCAAAGTGATAGATAAGCGCGTGTACTTTACATTGGATGTGCAAAACACCACTGCCTCAGGTGGCGCCACCACCAGCACCGTTGAAACCCACATCAACACGTTGCCCGTGGGTTTTACCATGAGTGTCACGCCCTTTGTGACTCAAAGCGATGTCACGTTGAGTGTGCGCCCCAGCTTGTCTCGCATCACTCGATTTGTCGACGACCCCAGCCCCGCGCTGGCCGCCGAGGGTATCGTCAGTCGCGTGCCCGAAGTCGAGGTGCGCGAAATGGAAACGCTGTTGCGACTCGACGGCGAGCAAACGGCTCTGATCGGCGGTTTGATGCAGGAGCGCCGCAGCGAAGAACACTACGCGGTGCCCGTTCTGAGTCGAATTCCCTGGCTGGGGGAATTGTTTAAAGGGCGCGAGGAGCGCTGGAACAAATCGGAGTTAGTCATTTTGCTGCGCGCTCGGCGCGTTTATGAATCACAGGGTGTACGGGTTGCCAAGGAGGGCTGTTGCGGTGAGTGAGTCAGTGGAAGCGGTGTCGGTTGGCTGCGCGGCGGGTTTGTTATCCGAGGATCAAGCTCAGGTTGTCCGACAAGAAGTTGGTTTCGGTTTGGCAGATCAACTCGATGCCATAGAGTCTCTGGGCTTTGCTAATCGCGACGCGATTAAGCAGTCTGTGGCTCGAAGTCTGGCCTGCGAGTGCGCCAGCGAAGATGCCCTCAACCCCTGCGCGCGGGCCCTAGCGTGTGTACCGGCCAGCGTGGCCAATCGATATCGAGTGATGCCAATGGCGCTGCAAGACGGAGGGCTGTGGCTAGCGGTTACCGACCCACAGGATGTGTTGATGCGCGATGCCCTACTGCAGCAACTCAGGCCGCTGCAAATTGTGCCGCGCTGGCAGTTGGCGCTGCCGTCGGAAATTGAGCAGTGGCAGCAGCGCTTCTATGCCGATCGCAGAAAGGAGGCGGTTGTTAGCTTGCTGGCGGATCAGTATCGACAGCGAGATCGCTGGGCTCAGGAGTTGGCCGACGCCGTACTGATTGAGGCCGTGCAGGCGGGGGCCTCGGATATTCACCTAGAACCCGAGCGCGACTACGCCCGCCTGCGATTGCGCGTCGACGGTGTGATGCGTGTGCTCAGTGTACTGCGCCGCTCGCAATGGGAGCCTTTGCTGGGCCGCTTTAAGGTGCTGTGCGATTTGGATATGGGGGAGCAGCGCGCCGCCCAAGATGGCAAATTGCAACGCCGCATCGATGGGCGCGATATCGATGTCAGGGCTTCTGTGCTGCCGAGCCTGCACGGCGAGGTACTCGTGTTGCGATTGTTAAATCGCTCGGCGCGCTATCTCTCCCTCAATGAGCTGGGCGTCAGTTCGCCGCAGTGCCAGCAATTGCAGGCATTGGTTCAGAAGCCACAGGGCATGACCCTTGTCTGTGGGCCGACGGGATCGGGAAAAACCACCACATTGTATGCCTTGTTGGCGCTGCTCGATCACCGCCAAAACACCATCGCGACGCTAGAAGATCCCGTTGAGTATCCCTTCGATGGCATTCGGCAAACCGATTTAAGCCGCGGCGCCAAGCTGGGCTTTGCCGATGGTGTGCGAGCGCTGTTGCGGCAAGATCCCGATGTTTTATTGATTGGCGAAATCCGCGATACAGAAACTGCCAAAATGGCTTTTCGTGCCGCGATGACGGGTCACCGAGTGCTGACTACCGTACACGCTGCCAGCGCGCGAGGGGCGCTAAGGCGGTTGGTGGAGCTCGGCGTGGGTACGGCGGCGCTGGCGGAGCAACTCAATGGCATTATCGCCCAGCGACTGGTGCGGCGTCGCTGTGATGCCTGCGGTCATCGAGAGGATCGACAGTGCCCGAGCTGTGGCGGTCTGGGTTATCGAGGACGGCAGGCGCTGATGGATATTTTGATCCTGGACGAGCCGCTGCAAAAAGCGCTGCAAGAGGGCGGTGTACTCGATGGTTTTGCGGCAGATGGATTGCTGGAGGTGGCCCTAGAGGCACTGCGCGAGCAGCGCATCGATCGCGCTGAGTTTGAGCGCGTCTTTGGACGTTTGCCCCGCGAGTCGCTCGCTGAACGGAGCGTCGCCAACAGAGCGGGAGCCGAGGCGTGAAGCGCTTTCACTACACAGTGCTTCGCGCCGATGGTACACGCGATCAAGGTGAGATTTTGGCACCGTCGCGGGGGCAAGCTCGACGGCAACTCAATTGCGATGGCGCGTTTTTAATCCGCTTGAAAGCGCCGCGCAGCCACGCGGTCTCCCGACGACAGTGGCGGCAATCTTGGCCCTTGGTGGTGAGACAGTTAAGGCAGCTAAGCGCGGCGGGTGTGCCTCTGGCGGAGGCCATGGATGCCTTGTCTCAAGAGGCTGAGCCCGTGGCGTGGGCGCAGTTGTTGCAAGATTTAGCCCGCGACTTGAGCGCGGGGCAACGGCTTTCTCAAGCGCTCGCTCGTTTCGAAGAGCATCTGCCCGAACCGTCGATGAGTTTAATTCAAGCGGGAGAGAACAGCGGCACCTTAGAGCGGCAATTAGACACATTGGCGCAAATATTGGAGTGGCGCGAGGCGCGTCGCTCCGAGGCAATCAACGCACTGTTTTATCCCGCCGTGGCGGCGTTAGCAACGCTGGCGGCAGCGGGGTTCCTGCTGCTTTATCTCGTACCTAAGCTAGCGCCTTTTCTGCGCGAACTCGGTGTCGACCTACCGTTTTACAGCCGCTTTTTGTTTGCCTTCAGCGATTGGCTGCTGCTCTACGGCCTCTGGCTGTTGCCTCTATTGCCCCTGCTCTTTTCCGCACTGTGGATCAGCTCGGTGTGGCGTTTTTTGCCCGGGGTGGGCAAGGTGTTGCACGAGTTGTCGCTGAGTCAATTCAGCGCTCAAATGCGCGTTCTCTACGCCGCTGGCATGGCGTTGCCCCGTGCATTAGAGCGCGCTGGCGCGTTGCTGGTAGACCGCCGTGGCGCGGTAGGCGTCGCGGCTCAGGCACTAGAGAGCGGCCAATCTCTATCTCAAGCTTTGCAATCGACTCGACAGTTTTCTCCTTTGTTTTTACGGGTGGTTCGCGTTGGCGAGCACAGCGGCGGTTTAGAGGAGAGCTTTGCGCAGCTGGAGGTCTACCACAGTGAGCGGGCGCAGCGACGCCTGCAAAAATTACAGGCGATGCTGGCGCCGAGTGTCAGCGTGATGTTGGCCTTGCTGCTTTTGTGGATTGTGGCGGCGGTCTTTCTGCCGCTCTACGATGCCATGGAGGTCATGGTGTGAGGCATTGGATTCAACGGCATCCTCGCGACGCGATGGGCACGGTGTTACTGGACGACGCCAGTGAGCAAGTTCAGTACACACGCTTAGGCTGGATCAATCCATGGCATGTATGGCGCTTGTATCGGTTTCAAGCCAAAGCGCCACAGGCGATGGAAGATCGCTATGAAAAATCGGTGATAGGTTGGGATATCCGCGGTTGGCATCGCGCCCGCGTTAGCGTGCATGCATCGGCCATTGATTGCGAACCGCGCGATAGGGGCGTGTTGTTGCTCACGATGGCACTGCTTAGCGGCGCAGGCGTTAAACGCACTTTGTCGCGTTTGGTGTACTTCCCGTTGGACAGTGGCTGGCGCTTTGCCGTCTACCAAGGTGCTCACTTGGTCTACTCGCGTTTTCTCGATACGGCACAATGTTCTACATCTGAGGCGGCCCAGATCGAAGCGGATCAACTGATTCAGGCGCTGCGGCAAAAAGGCATTGCCCAAGTGACGCTTTGTGAACAGTGGACGCAGCAACAGGTTTTGCAGGCGGCGCGCCGCTACGCCCAAAGCCGTTGGCTGATTACGGCGTGGCTGCGCCGCCCCGCGCGCTGGGTGGCGCCGAAACAGTGGCCGCGGCGAGCGGGTATGTTGCTGTTGTGGTGCGTTTTGATGATCGGAGGTGTTGTCGGTTTACGCCACTATCCGCCGCCCCAAACGCTGTCCACCGTGGCGCTGTCGCTGCCCGAGAAAATGCCGCACTATCAACAGCGTTTGGCGGGACAGCAGCGCTTAGAACAACGGCCGTCGCTAGAGCCCGAGCGATGGTTAAGGCAGCTGGCTCAGTGGCAGTTGAGTTCGATGCGCTTAAACGAGGTTTTCTGGCAAAGGCGGCAGGGGCGCTGGCACTTTCGCTGGTCGGGGTGGACCACTTCAGAAGACGCTTATCAGCGCTATCGGCAGCAGGTTCGCGTCCAAACTTTAGAGCAGCTATTACCCACGACCCAGGCTGGGTTGCACTGGCAGCGGTTGAGTGCGCCACCGGCCATGACGCTGGATCGTCAAGCACCGTCCGACTATCGACTGCGCTGGAGCGCGCAATGGCGAGGTCGCTAATGCATCGCATTGCTTGGGTCTGTTTGTGTTTGTTGGGCGTGGTCGCGACCGCATCCAGCTTGTTATTGATCGGTCAGTCCTATGAGTACTGGCAGCAGTGGCGCGGCTGGCAAGATCGTCAGAGCGCCGTGTTCAAGCGGCATCGGCAGCACAGGGCCGACTTGCAGTGGTGGATGGATCAGCGCGCACCCGTTCAAGCGTTGCTGAAAAGAGACGAAGCCATAGGTCAAGCTAAGCAAACGCTGTGGCAGGACATTCGACGCCGCGCGCTGGAGCGACACTGGCGGGATGTGTCTTGGCGGTCTGTGCCGACGCCACCGCGGGATAAGCGTTTGGCACAGTGGTCGCGCCAGCGCTTTCACTTACAAGCGCGGGTGGCCCACGAACGGGATCTTTTTACATTGTGGGACAACTGGCGCGCTCAGTGGGGCGATCAACTGCAATGGCCGCAATGCCATGTAGAGCGCTTGGCCGATAAGGATATCCAAGCGCAATCGCGCCCTTTGACTCTCGATTGTCAAATCGAGGTCTGGCAGTGGCACGCGGCGTCAAGGAGGACGGTTTATGAATAATGCCCCCATTGTGATCGGTTTGGCGTTGACGCTGTTCTTTAGTCCGCAAGAGCGGGCTTTGATGGATCAACCAATCAATCGTGAGAAGTCGATACAAAGTGCGCCCAGCACAGAGCCAGAGCGAGTTGTCCATCCCCCAGCAATTCAAGGCGCGGGCTATTTAAAAAAGGGCTCGAAATCGATAGAGCAATGGGGGCGCGATCCAGCGCTGCCTATTCGGCGAGTGCAGCCATGAGACGGCAATCGGGCATGGCGTTACTGGCACTCATCGTACTCATGGCCGTTGCCATACTGAGTTTGTGGCAACCCCGTGTGTCGCCAGAGGCGGAGCATCGGCGCAGCCAGCGGGTTTTGCAGGAAGCGCTACAGGCGTTAGTGGCCTACGCCAGCCAAGCTCACAGCAGTGGCGTACAGATGGAGCGTTTGCGCATGGGTGAATTGCCTTGCCCCGATGTGGATGGCGACGGCGTGATCAATCCCACGATTGATTACACGGGTAGCGACTGCACCGCCTACGTTGGCTGGTTGCCCTGGCGCAGTTTGGGGTTGCCCGAGGGCAAAGACGGTACCGGTGCTCGGCTTTGGTATGTGCTCGCCCCCGCCTGGGCCAATCGTGCGGGCGGTGTGGAAGCGGTGCTCAACCCCGATCAGACCGATCGAGTGTGGCTGGACGGTCAGGCTGCCGTGGCTTGGTTAATATCTCCCAGCGCCCCGCTGCCTCAGCAACAGCGAGACATCGCCAGCGATGGCGCGAGCCAAATCGCGCACTACCTAGAGTGGAGCGCGCTGGGTCCTCAACAGTGGCAGCGGCAAGCCGCCAGCAATGATCGGGCACTCGCCCTCGGTGCAGATCGTTTGTTGTACAGCGCCGAGCAGGTTGCCATAAAAGCGGTGGCGGGCTGGCTCAATGGTTTTTATCGAGATCAGCATCACTACCCAAGCGCGGCGCCGCTGGCGGGCCAAGTGTGCCAAGCCGGTGTGTCGGTGGGCGAATTGCCCAGCGCATGTCCCACATCGCTCGCTCTGCCGTGGCCCGAGTCCGACGACATGGATGCGTGGCTGTTGCGCAATCAGTGGTTGGCGCACATCGAGTATCGACAGTTGTCCAGCCAGCGCGTGCAGTTAGTGGGGCCTCAGCAGCGCGTTGAAATCGCAAGTGGAGTCATACAATGAAGCAGCGCGGTTTTAGCTTACTGGAATTGGCGTTAGTCATTGCCGTGTTGGGATTGTTGCTGGGCGCGGCGATTAACCCGATGCGCCACTTTCTCAGGCAGCAGTGGATCGAGCGCGAACAAGCTCAGCTGGCTACGGCGAGAGACCTGCTACTGGCCTACGCTGTGCGGCAGGGGCGGTTGCCCTGTCCCGACCGCGATGGCGATGGCCGAGAGGACAACGGCAACGGCAGCTGTGGCGAGACTGCTATTAACAGCTCGCCCAGTGACGCCCAGCGCCAGCGTATTGTCGCGGGCCGCCTGCCGTGGCTCGACGTCGGTGCCGCCGCTCGCAACGCCCACGGCGAGCGCTACCACTACGCCGTGACACTGCATTACGCCGACACGGCCAGCTTCGATGATCCCACCGAATTTCCCCGCAGTTCCGGTTTGGCGTGCCCCAAGGCCAGCGCCAGCTTACTGCCCCAGCCGAGCTTTACCCTGTGTAGCTTGGGCGCCATTGATATTCGTGCGGCCGAGGGTAGTTGGCGCGTGCGCGACGCGCCCTTTGTGCTTTGGAGTCGCGGGGCAGACTCGGGTGCTCGCAGCAGTGGCGAGAGCGAAAACGCCGACGGCGATCGCGTATTCGAAACACGGCCTTGGAACACTCAGTTCGACGATCAAGTGAGTTGGCTGTCTTCAGCACAGCTGGCTTGGCAAGGTGGGCTTCGGCCCGGTTACTAAGACCACGACGGTCACAACAAGGAGAGTGATATGAAAGAAATAAACGAAAGGAAATGGAATCAGCAAAGAGCATTTACCCTCGTCGAATTGGCCATAGTGCTGGTTATTGTCGGTCTGTTACTGGGTGGCGTGCTCAAGGGGCAGGCGATGATCGACAGCGCTCGCATGAAGCGAGCCATACAAGATTATAAAAATATCAGCGCCGCCGTACTGACCTACCGAGATCAATACAAAAGCTGGCCCGGGGATGACAACCGCGCACAAACACTACTCGGCAACACCACGCTACTCAACGGCGATGGTGATGGGCGTGTCGACGGCAGCTACGCCAGCAGTGACGACACCAACGAGTCGCGGCAGTTTTGGTACCACCTGCGCGCCGCCGATATGGTGACGGGCAGCAGCGCCGACACCGCGGGCGGCACATTGCTGCCGAGTAACCCTTGGGGTGGCCAAACGGGTGTGACCTCCAGTGCCATCAGTGGTTTTGCCTTGGGCGAGGCCAATACGCTGTGCTACGGACTCGTGCCCGGCGATGCCAGTCGCAATATCGACACACAGCTCGACGACGGCGTGCCCACCACGGGCAAAGTGCGCGGCCACGCCAGTGACACTAGCTACGACGCCAGCTCCAACTACACGCTGTGCCTAGTGATTGGTTAGTGGGCTAAAAGAGGGCTGCGGTCTCTCGCTATGGAGGGGTGATTGGGTCACTGTCGGCCTGAAGGCCGACCCACGGTCACTGGTGGGCAGAAACTTAGGATTGAAACACAGAGGCCAAAGAGCCCTCCGAGTGGACAGAGTGATTCCCCATCACATCAAGCCGACGTGGGTCGGACTTCAGTCCGACCGTAGCAGTGACCGCTGCTAGTTCAGAGCGACAGCTTGCTTGATGACGGGGCAGCCGCGACATCAAGTAAGCTTAGTGAGCCCTGTGTTTTTACTGTCCAGGCAGACGAAAGTTAGGCCAGCTTCTCGGGTGCGACGACAACGCCGTCTTCATCGGCGTAGGTGTACTCACCGGGAGTGAACGTCACGCCGTGAAAGGTTACGGGCAAATCGATTTGTCCTTCGCCGCGCTTCACCGATTTTTGCGGCATGGTATCGAGGGCTTTAACGCCGATCTCGAGTGCGCCGATCTCTTTGCTGTCGCGAATACAGCCGAATACGATGATGCCCGCCCAGCCGTTTTTGACGCCGAGCTCGGCGAGGTTGCCGCCGACGAGAGCACAGCGCATGGAGCCGCCGCCGTCGACAACCAGCACGCGGCCCTCGCCGGGCTTTTCGAGTTGCTCGCGCACGAGGGTGTTGTCTTCAAATACTTTCAGCGTCGTGATGGGGCCGCCAAAGGCGATGCGCCCACCGAAATCGCGAAATCCGGGCAGTGCAACGCTGACATTTTGGTGGTCGTCGCTGAGGTCACAAGTGGCAAAACTCATAGTGGCTCCTAAAGTGTGTTGGGTTCAGAGGGTTGAGGTGATTCTATGCGCAAGTGTCGCCCAGCCCACCAAACTAGGGCAATAACGGGCAGCCCCATTAACGTGGTGGCGACAAAAAAGGCGGGGTAGCCCAGTTGATCGACCATGCCGCCGGAGTAGCCGCCCAATAGCTTGGGAACGAGCATCATCATCGAGCTAAAAATGGCGTATTGCATGGCGGTAAATGAGACATTCACCAAGCTGGACAAAAAGGCCACAAAGGCCGCGCTGGCCAGCCCCGCAGCGAGGTTGTCGAGCGCGACCACGGCGTACAGCGACCACAGTCGGTCGTGTTCAAAGCCGAAGTTAATCGGTAGCACATCGACAATCGTGCTCTGCAAGCTGAGGCCAATAAACAATAAATTGGTGAGCGCCGAGAGCACCGCGCCCAGCATGAGTATGCGCATCACGCCTAGGCGCAGCGCCAGCGCACCGCCGAGCAAGCCGCCTAAAATGGACATCACCACGCCAAAGGCTTTAACCGCGGCGGCGATGTCTTTCTTGCTAAAGCCGATGTCCTGATAAAACACATTGGAAATCACACCGAGCACGATATCGGAAATGCGATAAAGGCCAATCAAGGCCAGCACCAAGAGGGCGGTTTTGATGGGGTATCGAGTAAAAAAATCGCGCACGGGAGCCACATAAGTAACATCCACCAATGGCTTGTTCACCAGATTCAAGAGCAGCGCGATCCAGACAACGACAGCGGCGATGCCCACCGCGAGGAAAAAGCGCAGTGCCTCGGTTAAGAAGCGCCAGAGGGGATTGTCTCCGAGTAACGCATGAAGATCGAGTGAGGACTGGCCGATATAGAAAAAGCTGCTGGCAAAGGCGCCAGTGGCCAGTACAAACAGCAGCAAAAAGCGGCCGTAGTCGCTGCCTTTATTGCGCAGTGCGGGCTGGTGCCGTTGAGGCTCGGGCATGCAGAGCGTAGCCAGCAAGCACAAACCCATTACCGCCGCCATGACCCAATAAGTCATTTGCCAAGCGCGGTAGTCGTAGTGATCGGTGGCACTGCCCAGCTCGGCGGCTAAATAGAGCGAGCCCGCGCCCGAGACAATCATCGCCAAGCGGTAGCCGACGATATAGGTGGCGGAGAGTAAGGCTTGATAGCGTGGCGGGGCGCACTCGATGCGGTAGGCGTCGATGACGATGTCTTGCGTCGCACCGGAAAAGCCCAGCAACACGGCGGCCAATGCCATCCACACCAAGCCATCGCCAGCGGGGTTGATGGCGCCCATCAGAAATATGGCGGTGGCAACACCCAGTTGAGCCAACACGAGCCAGCTGCGCCGACTGCCCAGCGCGCGAGTGAGCCAGGGCAGGGGCAGTTGATCGACCAGTGGTGCCCACACAAATTTAAACGAGTAACCCAGAGCCGCCCAGGAAAAGTACGTCACCGCCGAGCGCTCGACGCCCGCCTCGCGCAGCCACAGAGAGAGTGACGAAAAAATCAGCAGCAGTGGCAGGCCCGCCGAAAAGCCGAGAATTAACAGCCGCCACGTCTGTGGCAGGCGGAGTGCTTCGACTAGGGGAACCCGCTCGCTCGCGGTCATGCTATACCCCGTACTCGCGGCGATAGGCCGACATGGCCTCACCGTGTTGCGCCAGTTCGGGGCGCTGGCTGGCAAACTCAATCAAGGTGTTCAAATCGGCAATCGCTGATACTTGAATGCCGTACTCCTGTTCGACTTCTTGAATCGCCGAGCGCTCGCCTCGACCGCGCTCTTGGCGGTTTAGGGCAATCGAGACGCCCACCAGTTCGGCGCCGTTGGCTTGAATAATTTCTACCGACTCGCGAATCGCTGTACCCGCAGTAATCACATCGTCAATCACCAGCACGCGACCCTTGAGCTCCGCGCCGACCAAAGTGCCGCCCTCGCCGTGGTCCTTCTTTTCTTTGCGATTAAAACAATAGGGCACATCGCGGCCGTGCTCCGTCGCCAGCGCAATCGCCGTCGCCGCCGCCAGTGGAATGCCCTTGTAGGCGGGCCCAAACAGCACATCAAACTCAATGCCCGATTCGACAATGGCCTGAGCGTAGTAGCGACCTAGCTGTGCCAAGGCCTGCCCACTTTTAAAGAGACCCGCATTAAAAAAGTAAGGGCTTACACGGCCCGACTTAAGAGTGAACTCACCAAAGCGCAAAACGCCTTGGTCGATAGCAAAAGCCAAAAAATCGCTGCGAAAATCGCTCATAACAAAATGAAAAGCTTAGAAATGAATAAAAGAGGTCGGCAGTATAGCAACGCCGACCTCAGAACCACAGAGCACCCATGAATTCCAACAAAACCTGAGATACACTCAAGCGGGCGCCACATTGGGGAAATACTCGGAAAAGGACGCATTAAAAAGCTATGAATAAAAAGGCACTCTCCGAGCGGGACATCTGCACCAAATTCATTACCCCCGCCCTGCAAAGAGCAGGCTGGGATATCCAAAGCCAGATCAGAGAAGAGTACGGCTTCACCGCGGGCCGTATTATTGTGCGTGGTCGCATGCACACCCGGGGTAAGCAGCGCCGGGCCGACTATGTGCTCAGCTACCAGAAAAACCAGCCCATTGCCGTCATAGAAGCCAAGGACAACAACCACAGCTTGGGCGATGGTATGCAACAAGCGCTGGCCTACAGCGATGTGCTGGATACGCCCTTTGTGTTTACCAGCAATGGCGATGGCTTTTTGTTTCACGACCGCACCGGACTGGCCGAGAAAACGGAAACCCAGCTGAGCCTCGACGAATTCCCCAGCCCGGCCACCCTGTGGGCGCGCTATTGCCAGTGGAAAGGTATTGGCCACCAGGAACAACCCGTAGTGGAGCAACCCTATTACGACGACGGCAGCGGCCGCACGCCGCGCTACTACCAGCAGGTGGCCATCAACCGCGCCGTCGAGGCGGTAGCCAAGGGCAGAGATCGCCTCCTGTTGGTAATGGCCACCGGCACTGGCAAAACCTATACGGCCTTTCAGATCATTTGGCGGCTGTGGAAGTCCGGCCAGAAGAAGCGAATCCTTTTTCTCGCAGATCGCAATATTCTGGTGGACCAAACCAAAAACAACGATTTCAAACCCTTTGGTCAGGCCATGACCAAGGTGACCAACCGAACGGTCGACAAATCCTACGAAATTTATCTGGCGCTCTATCAAGCGGTATCCGGCAACGAAGAAGAGAAGAACATTTACAAACAGTTCTCACCGGATTTCTTCGATTTAATCGTGATTGACGAATGCCATCGGGGCAGCGCCGCTGAGGATTCGGCCTGGCGTGAGATTCTGGAATATTTTTCGGCGGCTGCGCATGTGGGGCTCACCGCCACGCCCAAGGAAACCAAAGAGGTCTCCAACATCGACTACTTTGGCCAGCCGCTCTACACCTACTCCCTCAAGCAGGGGATCGAAGACGGTTTTTTGGCGCCCTACAAAGTCATTCGCATCGATTTTGATATCGACCTCAAGGGCTGGCGGCCCAGCAAGGGCCAGGTGGACAAGTACGGCAACCTGATCGAAGACCGCATCTACAACCAGCGCGACATCGACAAAAACATTATCTTCGACGAACGCACCCAGCTGGTGGCCCTGAAAATCACCGAATACTTGCAGCGCACCGGTGAATATCAGAAAACCATCGTCTTCTGCGAAAACATCGACCACGCCGAGCGCATGCGCCAGGCACTGGTCAACCTCAACCCGGACAAGGTCGCCGAGAACCGCAAATATGTCATGCGCATCACCGGCGATGAGGACGAGGGCAAAGCCGAACTGGACAACTTTATTGACCCGGAATCCCGCTACCCGGTCATCGCCACGACCAGCAAACTGATGACCACCGGGGTCGATGCCAAAACCTGCAAGTTGATTGTGCTCGACCAGCGCATCCAGTCCATGACCGAGTTCAAACAGATCATCGGCCGGGGCACGCGCATCGACGAGGACTACAACAAGCACTGGTTCACCATCATGGACTTCAAAAAGGCCACCGAGTTGTTTGCCGACCCCGCCTTTGATGGCGACCCGGTTCAGGTGTATAAACCCGACCTCGGCGAAAGCCCGGTGCCCGAGGACGATCCACAAGACCAACCCTATGGCGAGGGCGGTGGTGAATTGGAGCCGCCAGAGCAGGGCGAAGAACCCGGCGAATGGCACACCGACGACGATACCGGGGGCGACGAAGAAGAGGGCGAAGGCCCCAAGCGCTATGAAGTTGCCGGTACACAGATTGATGTCGCCGCCGAGCGGGTTCAGTACCTGGACGCCAGTGGCAAACTGATCACCGAAAGTCTCACCGACTACACGCGCAAAAAGGTGCGCGAGCAATACGCCACGCTCAAGGACTTTCTCCGCCACTGGAACGACGCCGAACGCAAGCAGGCCGTCATCGAAGAACTGGCCGAGCAGGGCGTATTCTGGGAAGACTTGATTGACAAGGTAGCCAAGAAGTTGGGCGAAGAGCCAGACCCCTTCGATGTCATCTGCCACATCGTTTACGATCGCCCGCCCCTCACTCGCAAGGAGCGGGCCGAACAAGTGCGCAAGCGCGACTATTTTGCCCACTATCAGGGGCAAGCGCGGGAAGTGTTAAATGCGCTGCTGGAAAAATACACCGATGTGGGCATTACTTCGGTGGAAGATCCCAAGGTGCTGAATCTGGCACCGTTCAGCCAGCTGGGCACACCCATGGAGTTGGTCAGTGCCTTTGGCGACATGCAGCACTATCAGCAAGCCATTCGCGATCTGGAATCGGAGTTGTACGATTCCGCATGACGCAAACCGTTGTCTGAATAAAAACTAACCCAAACGATTTTGAACCCGTTCAAATGATCGGAACCCCAATGACTTCACAGGAAACGCAATGAGCATCAGTACCCTCATCAAATCCATTCAAGACATCATGCGCAAGGATGTCGGCGTCGACGGCGACGCCCAGCGTATTGGCCAGCTGGTCTGGATGCTGTTCCTGAAAATTTTCGACGACCGCGAAAAAGAATGGGAGCTGATGAACCCGGATTATCAATCCCCCATTCCCCAGCAACTCCGCTGGAGAAACTGGGCCGCAGATTCAGAGGGCATGACAGGCGAAAAGCTCAAGGACTTCGTCGATAATAAGCTGTTCAAGCAGCTCAAGGAGCTCACGCCCCAGGGCGAGGACCGCCGCGCCATTGTGATTCGCAATGTCTTTGAAGACGCCTACAACTACATGAAGTCCGGCCAGTTGCTGCGCCAGGTCATCAACAAAATGGAAGAGGGCATCAACTTCAACAAGACCAGCGAGCGCCACGAACTGGGGACGATGTACGAACAAATCCTCAAAGACCTGCAAAGTGCCGGCAACGCCGGGGAGTTCTATACCCCCCGGGCGGTCACGCAATTTATGGTCAATCGGGTCGACCCCAAGCTGGAAGACACCGTCATGGACCCGGCCTGTGGTACGGGTGGCTTTCTCACCTGTGCCATCGACTACAAGCGCAAGCACTATGTAGAAACGCCCGAACAGGAAGCCACCCTGCAAAACACCATTGCAGGGGTCGAGAAAAAGCCCCTGCCGCACCTGCTGGCCACCACCAACCTGATACTGCACGGCATCGAAGTGCCGGACCAGATTAAGCACGACAACACCCTGGCCCGCCCGTTGCGGGACTGGGGCCCCAAAGAGCGCGTGGATGTCATCGTGGCCAACCCGCCCTTCGGCGGCCAGGAAGAAGACGGCATTGAAACCAACTTCCCCAGCGCGTTCCGCACCCGGGAAACCGCCGACCTGTTCATGACCCTGTTCATCCACCTGCTGCGGGACGGTGGCCGCGCCGCCGTGGTGCTGCCAGACGGCTTCCTGTTCGGCGAGGGCATGAAAACCCGCCTCAAGGAAAAGCTGCTGGAAGAGTGCAACCTGCACACCATCGTGCGCCTGCCCAACGGCGTGTTTAACCCCTACACCGGCATCAAGACCAACCTGCTGTTCTTCACCAAAGGCAAGCCCACGGAAACCGTGTGGTACTACGAACACCCCTACCCGGAAGGCTACAAGAGCTACAGCAAAACCAAGCCCATGAAATTCTCGGAGTTCCAGACCGAGATCGACTGGTGGGGCACCGAGGCGGACGGTTTCGCCAGCCGTGAAGAAACCGAGCAGGCCTGGAAAATGTCCATCGACGACATCAAGGCCCGCAACTACAACCTGGACATCAAAAACCCCTTTGAGGGCGAACAGGTCAGCCACGACCCGGGCGAACTCCTGGCCCAGTACGAGCAGCAACAGGCCGAAATCCAGGCAATCCGCCACCAACTGCGGGACATCCTGGCCGATGCGCTTTCTCACAACAGTGATGAGAACACCAACGGAGGTGCGGCGTGAGTGCGCGGGAGGGAGTACGAGCGACCGCCAGGGAGGGCGGAAGTGTCGATGTGGCAGGAGCAGTCATCGACCATCTGGATTTGTGGACCGGGGCGGTTACGAAGAAGTCCAGCAGTGGCAGAGGAAGTAATGGCAAGGTCGAGTTGACTGGAATTAATAAACTTCGGGAATTGATTCTGGAGTTAGCAGTTCGAGGGAAGCTTGTAGAGCAGGACTCCTCTGAGGAGCCTGCATGCAAGTTACTGGAGAGAATTGCGCGCGAGAAAAAACTCTCTGGTAAAAAAAGCAAAAAACTTCCACCGCTAAGCGATGACGAAAAACCGTTCGACGTTCCGTTAGGCTGGGAAGCAACACGCTATGGTGAAATAGTAGCCGTGACGACAGGTAAACTTGATGCAAATGCAGCCGATGAGAACGGTCAGTATCCATTCTTTACCTGCTCAAGAACTCCCTCTGCCATAGATACCTACGCCTTTGACTGCGAGGCAGTTTTATTGGCAGGTAACGGTGACTTCAATTTGAAATACTACAAGGGAAAGTTCAATGCGTACCAGCGCACTTATGTCATTGAACCGATCCAAATCAGCCTGAAATTTCTGTATTACCTGACAGTCTCTCAAATCGAACGAATTACAGAGAACAACAGGGGCTCAGCGATAAGGTATCTGAAACTGAACGACATTCTGATGCCCTTCGTTTATCTGCCACCGGTAGAAGAACAACACCGCATCGTCCAAAAAGTCGATGAACTCATGGCCCTCTGCGACCGGCTGGAACAGCAAACCAGCGACCAGCTCGAAGCCCACGAAACCCTCGTGGACACCTTACTCGGCACCCTCACTCAATCCGAAAACGCCACCGAACTGGCCGACAACTGGGCCCGCCTCGCCGCCCACTTCGACACCCTGTTCACCACCGAACAGAGCATCGACAAGCTCAAGCAGGCCATCCTGCAACTGGCCGTGATGGGGCGGTTGGTGGAGCAGGAGGCGGCGGATGAGCCGGCGGTGGAAGTTATCAAAAGGGCCCAAGAAAGAAAATCTCAATTGCTTTCCGAAAAGCTCATAAAAAAGCAAAAGGAGCTTCCTGATATAACGGAGCCAGAAAAGCCCTTTTCGACCCCACCGCTCTGGGCATATGCGCGGCTTGACGATATTTGTACGGAAGTTACATCTGGCTCTACACCACCAAAATCAGAATTCAGCGAAGCCTTTGGGATTCCCTACTTGAAGGTTTACAACATTCGCTCACAGCGTGTTGATTTCGACTACAAACCTCAATATGTCACTGAAAATTACCATAGGACCACCCTCAAGCGCTCCCAGCTTTTACCAGGTGACGTGGTCATGAATATTGTAGGCCCACCGCTGGGAAAGACTGCCATCATCCCCGACGACCACCCTGAATGGAATTGCAATCAAGCTATAGTGCGATTTCGTCCGATAGAAATCGAGCTTAACCAATTCATTCACCTATATCTCAAGGCTGGGATTTTCTTAAAAACGATAGAGCTCATCGGAACCGCAGGCCAGGATAATATCTCCGTAACCAAGAGCCGAAGCATAGTTATCCCGCTGCCCCCGAAGGCGGAACAGCAACGCATCGTCCAAAAAGTCGATGAACTCATGGCCCTCTGCGACCAACTCAAGGAACGCCTGAACCAGGCCTGCAAAACCCGCTGCCAGCTGGCCGAAGCCGTGGTTGAAAACGCCCTGAACTAACCGGAAAAGGATGACCGCGCAGTGTACGAAAAACCGTGGCTTAGCTACCGCGAGCAGCTCGATAAATTAAAGAACCGGGGACTTGCGGTTACCGATGAGCCGAAGGCACTGGAATACCTGGAGCGCATTGGCTACTACCGGTTGAGCGGCTACTGGCACCCGTTTCGTGAGCGCTCAGGCTTGTTCTGCCCCATCGGCAAAGGCATCCCAAAAGGAAAAAAGACAAAGCCCACCACTGCGGCTCTGGACAGCTTCAAGTCGGGCTCGACCTTCGAGGCCGCCGTGCGCCTTTATGTTTTCGACAAGAAGTTGCGACTTTTAACCTTGGATGCGCTGGAGCGTATTGAGGTGGCTTTGCGAGTCGATATATCCCACTCATTGGGGAAATATGACCCATTCGCCTATCTGAACACTGATCTTCTATTTGAAGGGTTTGCAAAGGAAGCAGATAGTAGAACAGGCTTGCCTAGGCATGTGGATTGGATGAAAAAGCAAGCGACGCAAATCGCGCGCTCTAAAGAAGACTTCATCAAGCACAATAAAAACAAGTATGGTCACCCTCTGCCTATCTGGATAGCTTGCGAGGTATGGGACTTCAACACGCTTTCAGAGCTCTATGACGGCATGCGTCCTAAAGACCAGGACGCGATTGCCGAAAAGTATGGAGTCCAAAACGGCCGTACTTTGGCTTCCTGGCTGCGGAGCCTCAATTACCTGCGCAATGTTTGTGCGCACCACAGCAGACTCTGGAATCGCAATATCATTGACCAGCCGCAAAAGCCCCCAAAAGGTGTTGTTCCGGAATTCGACCAAGCTTGGGAATCCGGCAATGAGCATATCGTTGCCCGACCGTTTCTGTTGTTGTGTCTCTGCCAAAAATTGTTGAGCGGTATTAATCCAGCGTCCAGTTGGTGGCTAAGGCTTGCCAAATTATTTGAAGAATTTCCTGAGGACGAGTCCTTGGGGGTTAGTTGGGCAGCATTTGGTGTAGCGGAAGAGTGGATGGATTGGGAGTGCTTCCCCAAATAGCAGGCAATAAAAAACCCCGCAGCAGCTTCACTGCTTTCGCAGATCTACCGATTGGGGCCGTGTTGGAATTGATACTAGATACATTGAAAGCTTTTAGCAAAGCGAAAAGTACTAGATTTCTTGCCTTTGTCGCCAAAAATAAAATTTATAGACACACGCCGCTGTCGCGGATGTCTTTCAGGCGGCCGGGGCCGATGCCGTCGATTTGGGTCAGTTGGCCCAGGGATTCGATGGGTCGCAGGTCGATTAGGGCCTGTGCCCGCTCGGGGCCGAGGTGGGGCAGGGTTTCTAGTGTTTTCAAAGAGGCTGTGTTGAGGTTGATAGCGCCTGTTTTGCCAGTATTACTCTTTTCGGTTTGATGAGCCTTTGGCTCGCCTGTGGGCTCTTCAAATCGCAGCCCGATGAAGTCGGCGGCAACTTCTATAAGCAGCTCTTGCAACACTGTGCGGTTACCTATGGTGAGTACAATTTCATCGATAGCCATTAATAGCTCGGCAGCTTCCTCGGCTGGGGCCTGCTGTTTTAGGTTTTGTGCTAACAGGGCGACGATAGCCCGAGGGTCGGAGGCCTTGGTGTTGCTTTCCCGTGCAGCGCCTAGGCTGTTGGCCACCTCGGGAAGAATACGGGGCATGGTAGCTAGCAGTGGGTTTGCGTGCTTCGGCGAACCCAGTGTTCTTAATACATCTACCACGGTATCACTTGGCTCTAGACCACGACCCCAGCCCGTTAGAGCCAAGAGTAAAGCAGCCCCACAGTGCTGTGCTGACCACTGGGATATCGGCGGCAGAAACAGGGCATCAGTATCTTGGATGCGCTGGCTCAGGCGCCAGTTGCGCCAGTGACGCTTGGCGAGGGAGGCGACATCGGGTGATGCCAGCAGCAAACGATAGAGTAGAACACCCAGAGAAGCGATGCCCTGTAACACAAGAGCGAGTAACCACAGTGCACCTTGAATTAGCATAAAGGCTGCCATGAAGGCCAAGTAGATAACCTGGAGGGTGGCGGCATTTTTCCCGCGCAGCTGGATGCCGGCAATTTTTGCGGAGCTGCGCTGAGGTTTTATCCAGTTAAAGCTACCTAAGGCGTTACGGGTGGAGACGCTGGCGCCCGTTTTGGATAGGTTGAGCTTGGTCGGGCCACTGCCATAGCGCCCACGCAGTACAAAGCGGCCGTTTTGCAGGGCGATTTGGGTGTTTTTTAGTGGCGTGGTAGAGACGCGAAAGCCACGACTGGAATTGGCGGTAACATTGACACCCGCTGCTTTGGCCTGCGCCCTTATGGCAACACCACCTGTGCGGCTAGCACGCAGGTAGCGACCGCGGTGCTCGATGCGAGTTTGGCGACCGTGCGCATCCTTGTTTCCAATATTTAAAAAGGCCATACCCTGTCCTGCTGGGAGTCGAAGCACTATAAATTGTAACGGTAGCGGTTTGCCCCGCAAGCACGTCAGTCTGAGGCGGTGGTGTGGCCCGGCTCTGCAGCCGCGCTGGTTTTGGGTCGCCTTAGACTCTAAGCCGTGTAGCGCTGCGCCAGCTGGGTGTAGTGTTCGGCGGAGTAGCGAATAAAGTCCCGCTCGCTGTCCTTTAATTCGCGCACGGCTTTGGCGGGGCTGCCCGCGTAGAGCCAGCCGCTTTTTAAGTGTTTCCCCGGCGTGACCAGCGCGCCTGCGGCCACCATGGTGCCCGCTTCTATAACCACATCATCCATTACCGTGGCGTTCATGCCGATCAGACAGTCGTTGCCAATGGTGCAGCCGTGCAGCATGGCCAAGTGGCCGACGGTGACGCGCTGGCCGATGCGAAGTGGCGCGCCTTCGGGCTTAAACGGGCCCTCGCGGGAGACGTGCAATACGGCGCCATCCTGCACATTGCTGTCGGCGCCAATGGCTATCCAATTCACATCGCCGCGGATGACCGCGCCCGGCCAAACGCTGACGCGATCACCCAGTGTCACACGGCCAATCACGGTGGCGGCCTCGTCGATGTAGGCGTCGTCGGCAACGCTGGGGGCGTGTTGTTCAAAATATCGTTGAGTCATGCAATGAGTGTAATGGCGACCTGAGCCCGCGTATAGATGCACAAAGATCGAGTGCTATTCAGCACAGAGTGAAGCTTATACAGTACGCACATTAACGTGCGCTAAAGCGGCAGAATGTCAAAAGATCCTAGGAGTACTACCATGAGCGAAAATAACTGCTATCAGCCGCCTCGTATTTGGGTGCCAGACGAAGGCAGTGGTGGTCGCTTCTCTGGTATCAATCGCCCTGAGGCGGGGGCGAGGCACGAGAAAACGCTGCCCGTTGGAGATCATCCATTCCAGCTCTACTCGCTGGCTACGCCCAATGGTGTCAAGGTTACGATCATGTTTGAGGAGTTACTGGCGTTGGGGCACGCCGAGGCCGAATACGATGCGTGGCCGATCAATATTTTAGAGGGCGATCAGTTTTCTAGTGGTTTTGTTGCGGTGAATCCCAATTCTAAAATTCCCGCTTTAACCGATAACAGCCGCGATGAGCCCGTGCGCTTGTTTGAGTCGGGTTCTATTTTACTGTACCTCGCAGAGCGCTTTGGCGAGCTGTTGCCCAGAGAGCTATCCGCTCGTACCGAGACGCTAAATTGGCTGTTTTGGCAGATGGGCAGCGCGCCCTTTTTAGGCGGCGGCTTTGGGCATTTTTACGCCTATGCACCCGAGCCGATGAAGTATCCTATTGATCGCTTCACCATGGAGGTAAAGCGGCAGTTGGATGTGTTAGATCAGCACCTAGCCGAGAATCGCTATATGGGGGGCGACGACTACAGTATTGCCGATATCGCCAACTGGCCTTGGTACGGCGCGCTGGTATTGGGACGCCTTTACGACGCCGCAGAGTTTCTTCAGGTGTCGGAGTATCACCACTTACTGCGTTGGGCGGAGGACATCGACCAGCGGCCCGCCGTACAGCGTGGACGCATGGTGAATCGCTTTTGGGGCGAGGCTAAAGAACAGTTGCACGAGCGCCACGATGCCAGCGATTTTGAGTGTCGTACCCAAGATAAGCGGGGCGAGGACAACAGCACTGGCGACTATGTCTAGGTGTTTGGCGAGTGGGCGGCGTACTCTTTCAGCATGGATGCCATCTGCGATTTAACCACGCTGTGCCACTCTTCCACCGCTCGGTTGACGGCTTTGCTGTCGTTCAAATCCACTTTGGGCGGCTGCAAGGGTTCGCTGAGATAGTGGGTGAGTGAAACGGGGCGTGGGATAAGCGTGGGGCCAATGCCTCTAATGATTAGAACGGGCAGGCGAAATTTTTTATACACCCACTTGGTCAGGCGATTTTCGTAGACGGTAAAAATATCGTCGGCCTCGGGGCAGGCGGCCAGTACAATCGGTGTCTGCGTTTCGATAGCGAGCCGCACAAAGCCTTTTCGCGAGTCCCACAGCAATTGGTTTTTCTGCGAGCTCGGCTTTAAGGCCTCGCGCATCCCCCCGGGCGCCACCAGTAATAACTGCTCGTCTTCTAGCAGCTCTCGAGCCACATCGGGCCGCGTTCTAACGGCGCCAACATCAGCGGCAAACTCGCCAAAGCCCGGGATCTTAAACCAGAAATTATCGCCCAGGCTGCGAGCCAAGCGCCCCAAGTTTTGATGAATGTAGGACGACAGAATAAAGGTGTCGTAGGTCGCTAAGCTGTGATTGACCACCAATAGACAGCGACCTTCGCGGGGCAAGTTCTCGCCGTTGACCACGCGGTGGCGGTGGTAGCGAGCGAAGGGTGGCACCATGCGGTCGTAGTACGTGGAAACGCGGCTATCGACGGGATCGCGATAGTAAAAATCGGGGTGGTTGGCGGGAATGAAGGCTTTCTTGGGCATGTTGGAAGCCTAGCGCATTGTGATTGCGAGTGAAATTACTGCGGCACGCAAGTCCGTTCCGCTGGCGGTTTGTCATAGAGGCCGATTGAATCCAGCGCCGCTTTTCGCCATAGTTCTCGCTCTCGAAGTTCTGCAAGAGACCCAGAATATGGAATGGCTCGCCGACCCACAGATTTGGATTGCCTTTTTTACGCTCACCGCGTTAGAAATTGTTCTGGGCATCGACAACATCATCTTTATTTCGATTCTGGTGGGGCGCCTGCCCAAAGAGCAGCAGGACAAGGGCCGCTATATTGGTTTGGCGATGGCCTTGATACTGCGAGTTCTGCTTCTGCTCTCGCTGACTTGGATTATGGGCCTCACCGACGATTTGTTCAGCGTGTTCGGCAATGGCATTAGCGGCCGCGATTTAATACTGATACTCGGTGGCGGCTTTTTATTAGCCAAAAGCACGCTGGAAATTCACCACGCGCTGGAGGAAGATCCGAGCGACAATATGGCCGCCAAGGGCGGCGCCTCCTTTGCGTCTGTGATTGGTCAGATTGCCGTGATCGACGTGGTTTTCTCTTTAGATTCTGTGATTACGGCGGTGGGCTTGGTTGAGCAGATCTCGGTCATGATTGCGGCAGTCGTGATTGCAGTGATTTTTATGATGTTGGCCTCGGGGCCGATTAGCCGTTTTATCGAGACACATCCCACGCTCAAAATGTTGGCGCTGAGCTTTTTGATTTTAATCGGCTTTACCCTGATGGGTGAGGGCTGGGGGTTGCATGTGCCCAAAGGCTACATTTACTTTGCCATGGCCTTCTCCGTGGGTGTGGAGTTTCTCAATATCAAAGTGCGGGCCAAGCGCAAAGCGAAAGCGGCTTAAAGCCCGCCGTGGGTCGGCGTTCAGACCTCCGTAGCGGCGGCACTGGTGCAGTCGGGCTGAAGCCCGACCCACGGTGTCGCTCTCCAATGGCCGTGGGTCGGCCTTCAGGCCGACTTGTGGTCGCTACAGCTGCTAGCTCGACAGTTCTTCCCAAAATTCGCGCAGGGTTTGGGAGGGTTGGTACCAGTCCAAGGTGAACTTCCATGAGGCTTGTTCGAGCTGTTTCGTTTCACTGATCAAATCGGCACACTTGATTCGCTTACATGGATTTAGATGAGGGACGTGAGCAAGAGCGGAAGCTTCAGACCTTCGTAGCGGTGGCACTGGTGCAGTCGGGCTGAAGCCCGCCCCACGGTGTCGCCCTCCAATGGCCGTGGGTGGGCCTTCAGGCCGACTTGTGGTCGCTACAGCGGCTAGCTCGATAGCTCCTGCCAGAATTCGCGCAGGGTTTGGGAGGGCTGATGCCAGTCCAAGGTGAACTTCCATGAGGCCTGTTCGAGTTGTTTCGTTTCACTGATCAAATCGGCACACTTGATTCGCTTACATGGATTTAGATGAGGGACGTGAGCAAGAGCGGAAGCTTCAGACCTTCGTAGCGGTGGCACTAGTGCAGTCGGGCTGAAGCCCGACCCACGGTGTCGCCCTCCAATGGCCGTGGGTCGGCCTTCAGGCCGACTTGTGTTAGCTACAGCTGCTAGCTCGACAGCTCTTGCCAGAATTCGCGCAGGGTTTGGGAGGGCTGATGCCAGTCCAAGGTGAACTTCCATGAGGCCTGTTCGAGTTGTTTCGTTTCACTGATCAAATCGGCACACTTGATTCGCTTACATGGATTTAGATGAGGGACGTGAGCAAGAGCGGAAGCTTCAGACCTTCGTAGCGGTGGCACTGGTGCAGTCGGGCTGAAGCCCGCCCCACGGTGTCGCCCTCCAATGGCCGTCGGTCGGTCTTCAGGCCGACTTGTGGTCGCTACAGCGGCTAGCTCGACAGCTCTTGCCAGAATTCGCGCAGGGTTTGGGAGGGCTGATGCCAGTCCAAGGTGAACTTCCATGAGGCCTGTTCGAGCTGTTTCATTTCACTGAGCAAATCGGCACAAGTGAGAGGATGCGCCATGATCCACGCTTCATCGACACGCAGTAATAGCGATTGATCGCTGGCGAATAGCGTGAGCTCAGGCAGCGGCTCCTCTTGTCGGCTGCGATGTAGCAAGACAGATAGGCGGAGCAAAACGGCTAAATAGCGCAGGGGCTTTTGGTACTGAGAGGGCACGGCGTTGCATTTTTCATCGTGAAATTTGCTGCGGTGCAAGCGCGCTAAAACGGCCAGCACCGCCTGTTCGTGCCAAGAAAAACCGGGCATATCGGCGTAGGCCAAGATGTACTCACTGTGGCGGTGGTATTTGCTGTGGGAGATATTTAAGCCCACTTCGGCCAGCCGGCAGGCCCAGCGCAGCTCCTGCTCGTGTTCCTCATTTAATTGCCATGCTTCGGCCACCTGCCGAAACAAATAGACGGCGGTATTTTCAACGCGCTCGGCCTGTTCTGAATCGATGGCGTACTGTTGAACCATGGTTTGCACGGTTTGTTCTCGAATGTCTTCCTTGTGAGTTCGACCGATTAAATCGTAGAGCAGCCCTTCGCGTAGAGAGCTTTGCGAGACATCCATGTGTTTAATATCGAGTGCTTTGAACACCGCTTCGAGAACGGCAACGCCGCCAATAATAATCGGCTGTCGATTGTCTTTGAGTGCTTCGATATCAATTTTGTCGATATGCCCCGCTTTGATCAGCGCTTTGCGCAATTTTTTGAGTGCCTTGGCGCTGATGCCCTGTTCGCACCAGTCGTTAGCTTGCGCCACGGTTTCTACCGCTTTGATGGTGCCCGAGCAGCCCAGCGTATTCGACCAGCCGAGCTTTTTGTAGGTCGACAACAGTGGCTGCATTTGCAGCTGAGCCTGAGTGATGGCTTTGTCATAGGCTTTGGCGGAGATTTTTCCGCCATCAAAGAACCGCTGGGTCCAAGACACACAGCCCATGTTGACGCTCTCCAGCGTATGCGGGCGGCCCTCGGCGCCGAGAATTATTTCGGTACTGCCTCCGCCGATGTCGAGTACTAATTGGTTGCCCTCGACGGGGGCGGTGCTGTGGGTGGTTCCCAGAAAGATCAAGCGCGCTTCCTCGCGGCCCGAGATAATATCGATGGGATGACCGAGCGCTTTCTCGGCGCGCTCTAAAAAACCGTACTCGGCTTTTACTCGGCGCAGTGTATTGGTGCCGACGCAGCGCACGCGCCCCGAATCAAACTCCGCCAAACGCTGGCCAAATTGGGACAGGGTGTTGAGTGCCAGCTGCGTTGTGGCCTCGTCTATATCGCCCTGCTTGTTGAGGCCACCGCCGAGGCGTACGGTTTCGCGCAGGCTGTCGAGCACGCGCAAGTGGCCGTCGGACTCTTCGCGAGCAATGATCATATGAAAACTGTTAGAGCCGAGGTCAATCGCGGCGTAGGTGTGCATATCAGCCATGGTGTCAGAGTTTACCAAAGCTTCTCCTCAACACCATGGCAGATTGCGGGGGCGCGCAGGGATGGCTCGCGTTTACCAACAGGCTTCACCACCTATTGATAGATGATATCTCCACGCATGGGTGCGAGTTTTTTAAGCAGGCGGTTTTGCGTGCGTTTGTCCACGCCCTCGGTGTCCATCGCGGCGGTGAGCGCGTTGACGGTGGCGTTGAACTCGCCCTCGGTAATGTCCATGCCGCGGTGCACTTGCTGCATGGAGTCGCCGGTGTACTCGCAGGGGCCGCCGCTTTCAAAGCAAATTTGCTCGATGAACTTTTCTTTAAAACGGCCTAGGTCAGTATCGGAAAAATGCGTAATGATTTCTCGATTAAAACCGATTTCATTGATAAAGCGATGGGTTATCGATTCAATACCTTCAAGCTCGCCCAAAGCGCGGTAGAGGCTGTCGTCTTGAGTCGTTTTTGTGGCATTGGCGCAGGCGACGAGCAGCGCGCTGATGACTGCGATCAATAGCGTTTTCATAGTGTTACCAGAGGTAGCCGGTGAGAGATAAATAAAAGCCCTTTTGCTCTTTCGAGCCCGCGATTTGGCCGAGGTTAGTCCAAGCCCCCGTCACATTGAAATGCTCATTGGGCAAATAGGCGACAAAGACATCGCCCGCATCCTCTTCTTCAAAGGCGGATAAGTTGTCGGGCTTTTGGCGATACTCGGCACCGATGGCCCACTGCGGGTGTGGCAGCAAAGCGATAGATGTTTCGGCGTTGATGCTATGGCTCTTTTCCACATCGCCGCCGTAGCCGAGGAGGCCAAACTGATTGGCGCGGCTGGCGCGCAGCGTTAAGTTGCCGAGCACATTGACGCCAGAGAAAGCATCTAGCCACAGCTTGGTTGCGCTCACGTATAAATCGGTGCCTTGATCGGCCTCATCGGCGCCGACCACCTGCGCCACGGCGCGATCACGCAGCCATCGATGCTGTAGGCCAACACTGACTTGTGGCCATTGCGAATAGATTAAATCGCCGTAGAGCCGGGCCTTCACACCCAGCACATCTTGTTCGATGTCATTCACGCCCAAGGCGCCGCCGAGGGTGCCCAAATCAAAGCGATGCTTGGCGTAGCTCACTTCTACACGGTCGTAAAAGCTCACAGCCACACCTTGGCTGTTTAAACGGTAGTCGGGTAGGTGTACTTGGGTGCTAAACACGGTCCCCGAGGTTTGCTCGCGGGAGTCGTAGCCCGCCAGTACCGCCCAGGGAACTAGGCCTCCGCCGCCCGAGCCTTCGACCTGAGTGACCCCAGGGGCGGCGAGAAGTTTGCCCGTGACCTGCTCGGCCTGGGCGCTAGGTGTGCCGACTAACAGTGCCAAGAACATCATGCTGGCGTATGGGCGGTGCAACCATTTCATATCATGCGGTCTCATTGTGGGAAGCTAGCCATTCATTGAAGTCATCGGCGTTCATCGGCTTGGCTAAATAGTAACCCTGAACCCAATCGCAGCCATACTCTTTTAATAGCTGTTCAGACTGGGCGTCTTCAACGCCCTCGGCGATTACTTCTAGGCCGAGCTGGTGTGCCAGCTCGATGGTGGATCGAACAATGATTTGATCCTCTCGATTTTGCGCCAGTTGCAGCACAAAACTCTTGTCGATTTTTAGGTGACTCACCGGGACTTTTTTGAGTTGCTCCAACGACGAGTAGCCCGTGCCAAAATCGTCCACAGCAATCGAAAAGCCCTTGTCGCGCAAATCTCCAATAAGGTTTCTCTCGTCGCCATTATCTCGAATGACCGCACTTTCGGTGACTTCAAAAGAAATGGCCGAGGGTTCGAGATCAAAGTCGTGTAACACTTTTTCTATGTGCAGGCGGGTTTCTGCATTGAATAAATCCTCGGCGGATAGGTTAATGGCGACGGACATGCGAATGCCTTGTGATCGCCACCGCGCGATTTGAGCCGCCACTTGGCTGACCACCCAGCGGCTGAGCTCGTTGATCAAACCCGTTTGCTCGGCCAGCGGGATGAAATCTTCGGGCGAGACAAAGCCGAGTTCGGGGTGTACCCAGCGAATAAGCGCTTCAGCGTGGCTGACTGTGTTGTCGTCGAGACGGCGCTTGGGCTGATAGGCCATAAAAACCTCGCCCTGTTCTTTGTTTTGGAGTTGTTTGCGCAGGTCGTTGATCAATTCGACGCGGGCTGTGCGCTTCTGATCTTCGCCATCGCGGTAGTAGCCGATTTTTAGCTGTTCGCTGGTGGCGGTGTCGAGTGCCATATTGGAGCGCCGCCACACGCTGTCGGCGTCATCGGCCTGGTCGGGGTAGTGAGCGACCCCAATGTTGAAATTCATCTGTAGGCGCAATCCTTGAACCCAATAGGGCATTTCGAGGGTGGCGATGACGTCGTGCATCAAGGTTTCGAGGTTCGAGACATCGTCGATGCGCAGTTTAAAGTAGTTGCGAATGCGGCAGGCGTGGCTTTGGCTAGCGGTAAAGGGCTCAAGGCGTTTCGCCACTTCGACGAGACAGGCGTCGCCCACTTCGTGACCAAAGGCGTTATTAATGTCGCGCAGTTGGGGCGAACCTATGGTGAGCAGTGCGAATTCCCGAAGGTTCGACAGTTCGCCGCGCAGGCTCTGTAGTAGCTTGGCGCTGAGTAGCAGGCCAGTGAGGTGGTCGTGATTGGCTTGGTAGAGAATTTTTTCCTCGCGTTGACGAATCTCATCCTGCATGCCGTTGATGGCTTGAGACAGTTCGCTGAGTTCGAGGACTTCCGAATCCGCTTCGACGGGCTCTTCGTAGTGGCCGCGGGCGATGCGCCGCGCCCCTGATGCCAGCTTGGAGACGGGCTCGACGAGTCGTTTAGAGGAGATCGCGGCGAGTATTAAAGAGAGCAACACGGCGACTAAGGCGGTGCCGACAATTTGTAGGGACAGGCGATCAAAGTCCCGATAGACACTGTCGAGGTGACTCAATAGCACCACATCCATACTGCCGCCCCACAGCAAATCAAATTCGCTGCTCGATTTAATATGTGACACGCGTTGACTGAAAAAACTCAGGCCGTGGATTTCGTTGTCGGCTTTCAACACCTGACTTTCGTCGAGTGTAGACGCGGTGACTTCATCGCGGCTGGCGTGGGTGATAAAGGCGATGTCGAGGTTGGTGAGCTCTTTGAGTTTTTCTGCTAACTCTTGATCGACGCGAAAGCCGACGACGGTTAGAGCGATCGGCGTGGGTGCTTTGACGGGCAGTACGATCACCTGATAGAGATCGTCGCCGATGCGAGAGAAGCCGGCCACCTTGCCCTTGCTCAAGGCCATATTGGCGAGAGGCGGCATTTGTTGGCTATCGATGGCGGTGTTGCTATCGCGCGCCATGATGTCGCCCTCAAGTGATAACAACAGCATGAGGTCGGCGCCGATACGACGCGCTTGATTACTCAGTGCCGACTCGGTGGTGGCGCGATCACCGACGGCGACGGCCTTTTTAAAACCAAAGTCAGACGTGAGAATTTGCGCCGAGCCAGTGAGTAGATTCTGTCGCGTTTCTATCAGTGCCTGTAACACCTTTTCGCCGACGAGCATTTGCTGCTCGACGCGAGCTTGCACGTTGCGTTCGGTGGCAAATAGAACGGCCAATGTAATCAGCAAACCAATGGTGATGGATAGGCCGATAAACTGCCCGAGCAGGCGCGTTCTAAAGGGCTTAGTCGCCATACTGCTGGAACCGCTGGTTGTTAAACCCGGGTGCTTCCTGCTCCGATGGTTGAGGGAATGTTGTCGCTTGGTTGGCGACGGTCAGCACATATTCACCGCGCTCGTTGGTATCGGTGAGTGTGAGCCTCTTAACCTTGTGTTGATTGACGGCCATGCTCTCGTGCCAAACTCGAGCAGACTGGGTGTCGGGTGCCGAGATCGTGGCTCTGCCCTGATCATCGGTCAGCGCATAGTGAGGTGTATCCGAAACGGCGATGTAGCCAATCATTTGATCGTGGATATTGCAGCCTAGAACGACGATGCCGGGCTCATCAAAGGTGATGGGGTTGTCGGGCTTTTTTTCGTACAGCTTGAGTTCAAAGGTTTTGGCGGGCGAAAACGAGTACACATGGTGGCGAATGTCATCGCTGTTGGGAAAGTCGACCACCGTGTCTTTGGTGACAGCCAGTACTCGTGGCACAAAAGCCTGATCGATTTGATCCATGATGGCGTGTTGCTCGCTGGCTTCGCCGCTAAATTCGCCGTCGAGCATGACGAGGGCATTGGCAATGGGTTCGCCGTCGGTGTCTATGACGCTAAAGGCGTAGTCTCGCGCCTGTGCGCTGACGGCAAGAAACAGCGTTAGAAAAGCCCCAATTATCTTTATTATCATGTGAATCGCCTCGTTAGTTTAGGTCGGCAATTCGCTGAATCCCTGCGAAAGGGTGGCGACACGAGCCAGCCACTAAGTCACTTATAACACCACAAATGTGAAGAATGTATCAAGCCATTGATTTGATTGCTGCGATGAATTCAACGGGGGAATGCCCCGTCCAACGTTTAAAGGAGCGGCGGAAATTCGACATGTCGGAGTAGTTTAAATAAGTGGCAACTTGATCGTGGTTCCAGCCCTTGATGCGATACAAATAAATAGACATCTCTCGCCGTACTTGGTCCACTAGCGTTTGATAGCGAATGCCGTGACTGTACAAATGGCGCTTAAAGGTGGCTGGACTCATGCAAAAGTCTTTCCCTGCCTCTGCGAGTGGTGGTGGCGCGTGAATGCGGCATTGCAAATAACGATGCATTGTTTGATAAAAGCCTAGGGGTACTGATAGTTTTTCATGCTGCCGATAAATCGTGTGTTGAGCGACGTGAAAGGCCGTTGTGTGAGCACGATGTGCTACGTGTAGATATTGGCGTGGCAGAGACATGGCATCCACTTGGCAGCCGAATCGTGTGTTGTCTCCCAAGTGGACTCGGTACTGCTCAGAGTGTTTTGTCATCGGTGCCGAAAATTCAAATTGCCAAGGGAGTGGTGCGGCGACTATCGATTTTGAGCTGGCGGTAATCAGTGTCGATAGGGCATCCATCCAAAATTGACGGGTTTGGGCACAAGCTGACACGCGGGGCCGCCAAACTAAGTAAATGCGTTCGTGGTCTACATGAGCATTTACCCACATCATTGGTGAGTAAATACCCGAGACGTTGCGTAAGCAACACAATAAATCGTGTATTGATGGGCTATACGGCACGAGGCTAGCAAGACAAGAAGAGGGCTCATCGGCTAGTGCATTGCCTAGTAAAAAGCCTGCTTCTCCATGACCGATACGACGTTGTACATTGAGGACTAAGCGCTCTAGCTGTGCTGTGCTAATGCAGTGCCCTTCTCGCAGAAAATGATCTTCAAACAGCCCTGTCCCCGAGAGAACAAGATCACGATGTACACCTCGGCGCTCTGCGATATCGACGAGCAGAGCTGGTAAGTACTGGCTGGAAATCCAGCGGTCGTTCAGTCCGCACCAGTGATTATTGGCTAGCATGGTTCTGTGGTCTGGAGCGTGTTGAAAGAATCTCGGCATCGCTTTTTCCACTCTAGAGATCGGTTGGCTCTCTCTTCGAGAGCCGTGGGATTCATTTGGCTGAGTGTGGCTGCGCCAATGGTTGCACGGGGAAAATAGGCGTCGGCCTGTTCGCCCAAGTGAAAGGCAAAGTGGGCCACGGCTAACTGTAGCTGTTCGGCGACGAGTGCGGCACTGCGCGCATCGGTGCTGGGCAGAATGGCCGCATAGCGATCGCCCGCGTAGCGGCACAAAATGTCGTTGCGTCGCAGATTCAGCATGAGCAGCTCGCCCAGTTCATGCAGTAATCGATCGCCCTCTCGGGCACCGTATCGATGGTTGAAATGAGCAAAATCGTCGAGGTCTAGCAGCAATAGGCTGGTGGGCTGGCTATGGCTTTGGGCACTTTGCATGGCAATGCTCAGTTGGCGGCGCAAATAATCTGCACCACCGACCTGTGTGACCCAGTCGATCAGATGGTGGTTGCGAAAGAGGCGCTCGCGCTTGAGTAATTGCTGGCGGATGGCCAGTTGCTCGTTGCGCCATTGGTAAAGGCCAATGGTGAGCACGATGATGCCCAGAGGCATGGCGATGGATTCTAAGCTGCTGCCCCAGTTTAAGGTCTCGGGCAGGTGGGTGACTTCGTCGAGAAAATCTTGCCATGTGGAGGCAAAAATCAACACCAGCCCGCCCATCAGGTAGTTGGTGACGGGGCCAGTGGGGCGGCTGCTTAAAATCAATACAATCCAGCTCAGGGAAAAAATCGCAGCGCCGCCCTCGCCGACAATGTCCATCCAGTCGATGTCCGCCCAGAGCTTTACCTCTCCAGTCATCAGGCAAAGTAGTAGTTGCGTGAGCGCTAAAATCGCTACGCCCAATCCTTTTTGGTGGTTCGATAACACCTTGGGTGACTCGCTGTGTGTTTCAGTCCACACACTGTGCGAGCGCAACATGACGCAGGGGTGACAAATGTGAAATAGAGTCAAATCGGCTCACGGCTTTTTTGCTTTTGGCGTGATTTTTTTGAGGGTGTTTTCTTAAGCCTTTGTCGGGTGTTGGTTTCGGGGCGGTCAAATTCGCTCAAAAGTGGGGTTTTCAGGCGGCGTTGGTGGGGTTTTTCAGGTGCATTGCGAGATGCCGTCATAGAGCTGAAAAAAAGTCACGCAAGGATGCCAGCACCTACTCACAGCAAAAGGGCAAGACATGAAACCGACAATATCCCTATTCGTGGGCTGCCTAGTGGCCGCCGCTAGTGTGAGCGCGCTAGCGGATGGCAGCTTATCAGGCCAGATTTCCAGCGAGGCGGGCGGACCCCAGCTTGAAGGGGCGCAAATTCGCATCGAAGAGCTCGACCGCACAACGGCGACCGATCGCAATGGGCGCTACCGCTTCCCCTCTCTCCCCGCGGGTCAGTACACGCTGACTGTTGACTACCTCGGCGCCGAGCCCATCGCGCGCAGCATAACGATTGGCAGTGCCGATGTGGTGGAAAATGTGTCGCTCGGTGGCGGCGATCAAGAGATGGAGCTGGTGATGGCTCGCGGCAGCGCTTCGGGCATTAACCGTGCGCTCAATCGACAGCGCACCGCCAACACGATTACGAATGTGATTAGCAGTGATGCGATTGGTCAATTTCCCGATGCCAATACGGCAGAGGCCCTGAGTCGCGTTCCCGGCCTGTCGATTGAACGCGATCAAGGTGAGGGTCGCTTTGTGCGAGTTCGCGGTTTGGGGCCGGCGTTTAACTCGGTCAGTATCAATGGCACCAAAATTCCCGCACCGGAGGCGGGCACGCGAGCCGTGGCACTGGATGTTGTGCCCTCGGATCTTTTGCAGTCACTGGAGGTGACGAAAGCACTCACACCCGATATGGATGCAGATTCTCTTGGAGGGGCGATCAATGTGAAAAGCCTATCGGCCTTTGATCAAGAGGACACCTATTGGAAGGTCAGCGCAGAGGCCAGCCAGGATGGGGTGGTGGAGAAGACTAGCCCTAAACTGGCGGCGACCTACAGCGATCGCTTTGATCTCGGAGACGGCGCTGATAACTTGGGCATTGCCGCTGCGATCAGTTGGTACGATCGCGATTTTGGCTCCGACAATGTCGAGACGGGCGGCGCCTGGGACTTTGATAGCGATCCCGCGCTGCTGGAGGAGTTGGAACAGCGCGATTACAGCATCAACCGCGAGCGCTTGGGGGCGGTTTTCAACCTCGATTACCGTGCCAGCGACCGCGACCAATACTATATCCGCACGCTGTTCAGTGAGTTTAGCGATTTAGAAACCCGACAGGGCAATGCCATTGAATTTGCCGATGCTCAGGCGGCTGGCACGCGCGGTGACGCCGAGTGGGCGCGAGAGCTAAAACACCGAGAGGAAGTGCAAAATATCCACTCCATCGCCCTCGGTGGTGAGCACAAGCTTGAGCAGTGGGATTTGAGCTATCAAGCAGGTTTTAGTGAGGCCAGCGAAGAGAATAATGATGCGGTTGATGGCGCCGTCTTTGAAGCCGATGTGGCCAATGTCGGTTTCAGTAACACGCGTCGCCCTCAAGTGCTGGCGCCCGCCAGTGCTTATCAGGCGGGTTCGTTTGAGCTGGCGGAAGTGGAAGTGGCCGATACGCTGGCCGAGGACGATGAGCAAAGCTACCGCTTTGATGCGCTGCGCCACTTTATTCTGGGTGGGCACAACGGCCAGCTCAAAATGGGCGTCAAAACCAGTTTGCGCGAAAAGCGCAATAATGAGGACATCGCCGTCTACGAAGATTTAGATCAAGCGGGTTTTAGCGATGCTCAGTTGAGTTTGGCCAGCTACACCCAGCGCTCGGCCGATTATTCTCTGGGGCAGTTCGGGCCCGAAATTGATTCCACGGCCATTCGGCAAGCGATATCGAGTTTAAATCGTGCGGATTATGTCGATGATGAAGCATCGGCCATTGCCGATTATCGGCAAGAGGAAACCATCAATGCCGCGTACACCATGGCGAGCCTCAATGTCGGTGGTATGCACTGGCTAACGGGTCTTCGCTACGAAGATACCCAGTTTGAGGCCGAGGGCAATCAAGTGGTGGATGGCAATATATCGACTCGCAGTGAAAAAAATGACTACGATCATATTTTGCCGGCTCTGCATATGCGCTATGCCTTTAACGACAGCACTCAAGTGCGAGCGGCTTTTACGCAGTCCATTGTTCGACCCAGCTTCGAACAGCTCAGTCCCGGTGTGGTCATCGATCAAGACGAGGCTGAGTTTGGCAACCCCCAGCTAAAAGCGATGGAATCCGTCAACTTAGATCTCGGTGTGGAGCACTACTTTGGCCACGCAGGTGTTCTGTCGGCCTTTGCCTTTGCCAAGCAAATCGATCACTTCATTTACCAAAACGATGTGGCGGGTTCCGGTCGCTGGGCGAGCTTTAGCGAAGCCATTACATTTAACAACGGAGGCGAGGCCGATTTAACCGGCATTGAGTTGGCATACTCCAAACAGTTCAGACAGCTGCCCGCGCCTTGGAACGGTTTATTAGTGAGTGCTAATGCCACCTTTAGTGATTCCGATGCCGATCTTGGCGCTCGGAAAATCCCCTTGCCCAACCAATCTGATACCACAGCCAATTTAAGCATAGGCTATGAAACGCAGCGCTTTGGCGTGCGTTTAAGCAACAATTATAAATCCGAGTACTTGATTGAAGTGGCGGATTTGGGCGACCCCAATTTGGATTTGTATCAAGCGGAGCATACGCAGTTAGATTTGAGTGCCAACTATTATCCGCAAAGCAATATGCGGGTGTTTGTTGAAGTATTGAATATCAATGACGAGCCCTACTACGCCTACACAGGCAGCAAGGCTTATAACGCGCAATACGAAGAGTACGACCCTACGCTGCGTATTGGTTTCTCGATGACTAATTTCTAAGTCATCTTTCGTCAGCGTTTTGTGGGGCACACCGTGCCCCGCTTTTTTAAGAGAGAATATTGTGAAGCAAATAATTTTTTCCATGTTATGTGTCGTCGGGCTAAGCGCTTGCGCACACAGTGATGAGATGGTCACCGCACACACAGTGGCTGTGCCGTCATCGCTGAACAATGAGTTTCAGGGTAATGCTCAGATATTGCCGATACGGGAACAGTGGTTGTTAGCCAGTGAGTCCCAGGGCTTACAGATTATTGGCGCCGCCACACATCACGTGTTGAGTGAGGGGCGCTTTGAGTTGTTAGATCGCCGTTTTTATAAAGGCCATCACTTGGCAGTCAGTTACGACATCGAAAACAATCAGCCGGTTTTTATTCGCATCAGTGACGCTGACAAAGTGTCGGTATCGCCTTTGTCGTCGCCGAATTTTCAAATCGATGGCCTGTGTTTGCAAAACAGTCACGATGGTGAGCTCTACTTGTGGTTGCTTGATGGCGATGGCCGCGCCGAACAATGGTGGATCCAAACGGATGCCGATCAAACGATTCGATCTCTCCCCGTTCGCCAGTTGTCTGTGCCTCCCGAAACCAGCCAGTGCGCGGTCGACGACGAGCGTGAATCTCTGCTGTTGGTGGAAGAGGGGCTGGGTATTTGGGCCTATCCCGCCCACCCCGAGGACGATTTTAAACGTCAGTTACTGGCGGCCACTCAGCCCTGGGGTGGGTCGCTGGAAAAACCCATGGATGTAGATCGTCTAAGCAATGGCTTTGCCGTGCTCGATGATGCACACAGTGGCGCGCGTCTTGTGACATTTCACTGGCGCAACGGCGTGCCCGTACGCGCCGCTGAACAGGCGCTGAAAGACAGCGATGAAGTCAGCACATTGTCGCTGGGCACGGTGTCTCAAGAGTTTGTGAACGCTTGGGTTTACGATGAGGGCTTGGGCCAAGTTCAGGCGCTCAAGCTGAGATGGAGTGAACCGTTGAAGCGTGTGGTGCCATTGCCGCAAGTGGTCGCCGATATAGAGACAGAGCCCATGCCAGGTTTTGGCGATGTGGCCGATGACCCCGCCATTTGGGTAAATCCCACTCGCGCGGATCAGTCTTTAATTTTGGGCACCAATAAAAAGGGCGGTTTAGCCAGTTACGACTTGCAGGGGCGGCAACGCCAGTTCCTGCCCTTGGGCCATCTCAATAATGTGGATGTTCGGTCCGTCGACTGGACATATGGCGGCGATTCGATTGATGTGGCAGCGGCGACGAATCGCAGTGATAACAGCATCAGCGTCTTGGCGATTAACCGTTCGAGCGGAAAACTCGAACACATCAGCAGCATAGCGACGCCGTTGCCAGAAATTTATGGGTTTTGTTTGTACCACTCGCCTGTGGATGGTGGGCTGTACGCTTTTGCCAACGATAAAAGCGGTCTCTATGTTCAATATCGCATTGACTTGGAATCCGCCAATGAGGCACGACCACTGCGCCAGTTTAAGTTAGCTTCTCAGCCAGAGGGCTGTGTGGCAGATGATAAAACGCAGCGCTTATTTGTGGGTGAAGAGGCAGTCGGCGTATGGTGGGTTGGAGCCGAGCCGCATTCCGAGGCGGTGCCGAGACAGGTGAAAGCAGTGGGCGGTTCTCTGACGGCAGATGTCGAGGGCCTGGCTTTGTATCACGCCCAAGAAGAGACCTTGCTGGTGATTTCGAGTCAGGGCAGCGATAGTTATTTAGTGCTTGAGGCTCAGGCCCCCTGGCGCGAGCGCGGGCATTTTCGCATCGGCATCAATGCCCAGAGAGGGATCGATGGAAGCTCGGAGACAGACGGCTTAGCGGTGACCAGCCAGCCGCTAGGGCCAGATTTTCCGACGGGAGTGTTGGTGGTTCAGGATGGACGCAATGTGATGCCGCAGCAGCCTCAAAATTTTAAACTGGTTTCCTGGCAGCAAGTGGAATCACGATTGTCGGCCTCTCATGAAGGTGGGGCGCCGTGAGCCGCGCCCACCAACATCGACAGTTTCACGACTCTATCGATGAGGCTGATGATTCGCCCGACCATGTTTGCCATGTGCCTGATTTGGGTCGACGCGGATTTGTTGTGGGTGGTTTGAGTCTGGCTCTGGCCGCTTGCTTTGGGGGGAGGGCCAATGATGTCATCGATCGCCCCGAGCTGGCGCTGAAAACTCAGGCATCGCCTTCGCTGCTTGGCTTTGAATCCGTTGGCGTGATGCACGATCCGCTATTTGACGGTGTGAAAGTTGCTAGAGGCTACCGCGTGCGCCCGCTGTTCTCTTGGGGCGATGCGGTGCTTGATGGCGCCGCTCCATGGCGCGGTGATGCGAGCAACGATTGGCGCGAGCAACTCAAACAGGCGGGCCAGAATCACGATGGGATGCACTTCTTTCCATTTGAGCACTCGCCCAACCAAGCGGGTCTTTTGGTGGTCAATCACGAGTACATCAATCCAACACTTCACCCCAATGGATTCACAGAAACTCTGGACGCTCGGGGGCGTCGCCAGCGCCCACTGAATGAAGTGCGCAAGGAACAGGCCGCCCACGGTCTCAGTATTATCGAAATTCAAAAAGACGCTCGACAAGAGTGGCGGACGACAATAGGTCCCTACAATCGTCGCCTAACGGCGATGACGCCCATGCAATTGAGTGGGCCCGCCGCAGGCAGCGATCCATTGAAAACGGCGAGCGATCCAACGGGGCGACAAGTGCTCGGAACCATCAATAACTGCGCCATGGGCGTTACGCCGTGGGGCACGTATCTGATCTGTGAGGAAAACTGGAAAAACTATTTTGTGAACCGCGATGCAGAGGACTACGCTCGGCGCTTGGCGCATCATCGCTACGGAATTACTCAAGGCCAAAGCAGCCGCTACTACGCTTGGGAATCGGTGGATGAACGATTTAATGCCACACCTCAGCGCAACCGAGATTTTGGTGGCTATGTGAATGAGCCGAATCGCTTTGGTTGGGTGGTAGAAGTCGACCCCTTTGATCCTGCCAGTACACCGATGAAACGCACGGCCATGGGGCGCTTGGTGCGAGAGTGCGCCAGTTTGTCTTTGCATCCGGACGGCAGCATGGCGTTTTACTCGGGCGACGATACGCGTGGCGAATATATCTATAAGTTTGTTCCTAAACAGCGTTGGCAAGGCGGAGAGCAAGGGCGTTATCGCAACGCCTTGGATGAAGGCACGCTCTATGTGGCGCGCTTTAATGATGATGGCAGCGGTCAATGGCTGCCGTTGGTGCACGGTCAGCGCGGCTTAACAGCGGACAACGGCTTTGAAGATCAAGCCAGTGTATTGATTCACGCGCGCAGCGCGGCGGATCGCTTGGGAGCCACGACGATGGATCGCCCCGAGTGGGTGGCCGCATACGCGGGGCACCCGTGGGTCTACGCCACACTGACGAACAATAAGGAGCGAGGTGTCGATTCAAAGCAGCCTGTCAATGCGGCTAACTCGCGTCGTGAAAACCACTATGGACAAATCATTCGCTGGCGCGAGCGAGGGGAGCATCCAGCGGCGACCGAATTTGAGTGGGAGATTTTTGCAATGGCCCACAAGAGCCATGCCCAAGTTGGCGATGCACAGGTCGATACGTTCGCTTGTCCCGACGCACTGGCGTTTGATCATCAGGGGCGTCTATGGATTGGCACGGATTTCGGTGATGAAGAGTCTCTCTACGATGCCATGGGAACTAACCAGCTACTGTGCTGCGACCCCAATAGCGGCGAGGTGAAACGCTTTTTAGTGGGGCCTTGGGGCAGTGAAATTACCGGGCTGACTTTTAGCCCCGACAACACCACGCTGTGGGTGAATGTTCAACACCCCGGGGGACACTACCCCGCTGTCGCGGGTGGGCGCCCCCGTTCGACGACGCTGGCGATTCAAAAAGAGGACGGCGGTCCCGTCGGCAGTTAGCCCAGCGCGTAGTGCGCGGCAATGCCGGCAAAAATGGTCATGCCAATCCAGTGGTTGCTGAGAAAGGCTTTGAGGCACAGGTGTTTGTCGCGCGTGGCGATTAATGTGTACTGCCACGTGAACATAACGCCGGACACGACGATGCCGAGGTAGAACCAATTGCTTAAGCCAAAGCGCTGGCCGACGAAGTACAGCGCTAGCAGGAATAGGCCGCACAAACTCATGGTGATTAAGACATCCGCCTCGCCAAATAAAATCGCCGTGGATTTAACGCCAATTTTTAAATCGTCTTCGCGGTCGGCCATGGCGTACATCGTGTCGTAGGCGACGGTCCACACCACGTTGGCTGTGAATAAGAGCCAGGCCATGACGGGTACTTCATTTAATACGGCGGCAAAGCCCATGGGAATGGCCATGGAAAAAGCAGCGCCGAGGACGACTTGTGGCAGATAGGTGTGGCGCTTGGCAAAGGGGTAGGCCGCCGCCAGTGCCGCCGCGGCAAACGACAAATAAATGGTGAGCGGATTGGTGAACAGCACCAGCACAAAGGCGATACCACACAGTGTGGCAAAAACGGCGAGGGCCTCTTTGGGGGAGACCTTGCCATTGGCCAGAGGCCGATCTTCGGTGCGCCACACATGGGGATCAAAATCGCGATCGGCGTAATCGTTAATCGCGCAGCCCGCCGAGCGCATTAGCACGCAGCCTGCCACAAAGATGCAGAGAATGTCCCAAGGGGGTATGCCCTCAGCGGCAATCCACAGTGCCCACAGCGTTGGCCACATCACTAAATAAATGCCGATGCGGCGGTGCAGGCGCGTTAGATAGCTGTACTGCAAGGCGCGGTCGGCAAGTCGCTGGCGCTGTGGGGTGGCGTTAAACCATTGGTTTAAGCTTTGCTGAATCGACATGATTGGTAGAGACCATTTTACTCGCTAAGTTGATAGGGCATTATCCTACCAACAAACGAACATCACATCTGTAAGGAAGAGTTCATGAGTCAGCATTTTGATTTGATCTGCATCGGTGGCGGTTCCGGTGGGATTGCAACGGCCAATCGAGCGGCCCAGCGTGGGGCCAAAGTCGCGGTAGTCGAGGCCAATCGCTTGGGCGGCACCTGTGTCAATGTGGGCTGCGTGCCTAAAAAGGTGATGTGGTATGCCGCCGCTACGGCCGAGGCCATCCACGATGCGGCGGATTTTGGCTTTGACGTGGAACTCAAGGGCTTCGATTGGGGCGCCTTGGTTGAGCGTCGAGACGCCTATATCAAACGTCTAAACGGGCTCTACGCCAAGGGCTTAGAGGGCAATGGCGTGACACATATCGAAGGCTTTGCCCGCTTTGCTGATGCGCAGACAATTGAGGTAGAGAGCGATCGCGGCACCGAGCAATACTCGGCGGATCGCTTTGTGATTGCCACCGGTGGACAGCCCGTTTGGCCCGAGCTGCCCGGCGCTGAACACGGCATTACCTCGGACGGTTTCTTTGAATTGAAAACGCAGCCCCGTAAAGCGTTAGTGGTTGGTGCAGGCTATATCGCCGTTGAACTGGCCGGGGTGCTTAATGCCTTGGGTACGGAGACAACGCTGGCGGTGCGCGGTGATCGGCCTCTGCGGCAGTTCGATCGCGACTTGGGCGATGCCCTGGTGCGCGGTATGGCCGAGCACAACCTCGAAGTGCGCACGGGCAGTGAGGTCGAGAAGGTCGAGCGGCAAAGCGATGGCACGCTGGCTGTGACTTTCAAAGATGGCGGCACGCTCGATGGCGTCGACAGCTTGATTTGGGCAATTGGCCGCCGCGCCAACACCGCCGATCTCAACTTGAGTGCCGCCGGTGTCGAGGTGTTGGGCAATGGCAAGATCTCATCCAACGAGTGGGAGCAGACTAATGTTGACCACATTTACGCCTTGGGTGATATCAATGGCAAGGCCGAGTTGACCCCAGTTGCGATTGCCGCAGGCCGTCGCATGGCCGATCGAATTTTTGGCGGCATGAAAGGTCGCAAATTGGATTACCGCTTGATACCCACCGTCATGTTTAGTCACCCGCCCATCGGCACCATTGGCTTGAGCGAAGCCGATGCTCGGGAGCAGTATGGCGATGCTGTGACGGTATACAAAAGCAGCTTTAACCCCATGAGTCACGCCTTTTCAGACATCAAGCCTCCGACTATGGTGAAGCTGATTGTGGCCGGTGAAGAAGAGACGGTTGTTGGCTTGCACGCCATTGGCCCCGGCGTCGACGAAATGACACAGGGCTTTGCCATTCCCATGAGCATGGGCGCGACCAAGGCCGATTTCGACAACACCATTCCCATCCACCCAACGCTAGCGGAAGAGTTGGTGACATTGAAATAAGGAAGGCACTCGTCATTGCGAGCGCAGCAATCTGCCCATCGAAGGTATTAACAGATTGCCGCGTCGGCTGCGCCTCCTCGCAACTGCTACGGTCGGACTGAAGTCCGACCCACGGCGGCTTGATGTGATGGGGAATCACTCTGTGCACTCGGAGGGCTCATTGGCCTCTGTGTTTCAATCCTAAGTTCGGTGCCCGTGGGTCGGCCTTCAGGCCGACAGTGCCTAAATCAACCCTTCATAGCGAGAGGGCGCAACCCTCTTTTGCGCCACTAAGCAATCACTAGGTAAGGGGCGTAAGCAGGAGCGAAAGCCTCAGGATCTCTCTATCAAGGCTCCGTTTTGGAGATTCCAGATCAAGTCTGGAATGACGGGTGGCGGTTATGGCACCTGTGGAACTCGCTCGTCCCTCGCTCCTTTCTTAGATAGTCCGTCCTCGGCTTCATCCATTTTTGCCTGCGCTTCTCGGTGTGACCTATGGGCCGTCGCTCCCGCGCAGGCGGGGGCCCAGTGGCTTTACTGCTCCGCTCACTCAAAGACGCTGGATTCCCGCCTGCGCGGGAATGGCGGCGATGGCGTGAATGTACTTGGTCTCCCACAAGCCAGATGTACAGACGTGCCTAGGCGTTGTTCTCTAGCAAGAAGTCCTGTGCGCTGTGCAGTGGGTCGCCTTCTTTTGCCTCGATATTGCGGTACTCTCCGTCGGGCAGCAGCTCCCAAGCGTGGCTGTTGTCGCGAAAGTAGTTGTCGATACTCTCATCGAGAATCAGTTGTCGTTGCTCGGCTAGCTCAATGGGGAAGGCGGTTTCTACGCGGCGGTAGAGATTGCGTGGCATCCAGTCGGCGCTGGATAGGTACATGCGAGATAAGCCGCCGTTTTCAAAATAGAAAACGCGAGAGTGCTCGAGGAATCGGCCGAGCACCGAGCGCACGCGAATGTTTTCCGAAACGCCCTTGATGCCCGGGCGCAGGCTGCACATGCCGCGTACCACAAGATCAATTTTGACCCCCGCTTGTGAGGCCTTGTAGAGCGCTTCGATCACGCTGGCTTCGATCAGCGAGTTCATGCGCGCCGCAATGCGAGCGGGTTTGCCCGCGCGGGCGTTGTCCGCCTCTTGCTCAATCATGGCTACCATCGAGGTCAACAGGTTGTTGGGAGAGACCAACAGCTTTCTAAACGCCCCCACTTGCCCCGCGCCGGTGATTTGCATAAACACTTTGTGCACGTCTTCGGTCATGGCTTCGTCGCGGGTGAGCAAGCCGTAGTCTGTGTAGGCGCGCGCCGTGCCCGCGTGGTAGTTGCCTGTGCCGAGGTGGGCGTAGCGAACCAATGTGTTGCCCTCGCGGCGCACCACTATGGCGAGTTTGGCGTGGGTTTTGTAACCGACCATACCGTAGACGACTTGGCAGCCGGCGTGGTGAAGTTTATCGGCGAGGCTGACATTGGCTTCTTCATCAAAGCGTGCGCGCAGCTCGATAACGACCGTGACCTCTTTGCCCGCGCGAGCTGCATCCATCAAAGCGTCGATAATGGGAGAGGCATTGCCCGTGCGATACACGGTTTGTTTGATCGCCAGCACTTTGGGGTCGCGCGCCGCCTGTCGGATGAACTCGATCACGGGGGCAAAAGACTGGTAGGGATGGTGCAGCAGTATATCGCCGTGTGAAATCGCCTCAAACAGCGGAGCTTCTCCCCTGAGCGAACGCGGTAAAGAGGGCTTAAACACGGGGTATTTCAACTCGGGGCGGTCGATTTGGTCGAGCACGCCGGCGAGGCGGCTGAGATTGACCGGACCCTTAACTTGAAACAAGTCACCGCGATTCAATTTAAATTTAGCCAGTAGGTAATCCACTACATCGTCGGGGCAGGTGTCGGCCACCTCTAAGCGAACGGCCTGACCAAAATTGCGCTGGGGTAGCTCGCCTTTAATGGCGCTTAGCAGGTCGTCGATCTCTTCTTCTTCGACAAATAAATCGGTGTTGCGCGTAACGCGGAACTGGTGAAAGCCCGTGACTTCCATACCGGGAAACAGCTCGTCGACATGGGCGTGAATAACTGATGAGAGAAAGACGAAATCATCAGGGCCATCGGCAATTTTTTTCGGCAGGCGAATAATGCGTGGCAGTACGCGAGGCGCCTGTAATACCGCCACATTAATATCGCGGCCAAACGGGTCGACGCCATCGAGCGTCACCACAAAATTGAGGCTTTTGTTAATCAGGCGGGGAAACGGGTGCGCGGGATCGAGCCCCAGCGGGCTGATCACGGGAATGACTTCGTTGAAAAAGTAATCGCGTACCCAGTCGGTTTGTTTTTTGGTCCACTCGCTGCGACGCAAAAAGCGCACGCCATGCTCTTCTAGGCTAGGCAGGACTTCATTGTTTAACGCCTTGTACTGTTGCTTCACCAAGTGGTGAGCCATTTGAGAAATCGCCGCCAGCTGCTCCTGAGGGCTTAGGCCGTCGGGGCCGGGTTGGGGAACATTGAGCGCGACTTGTTGTTGCAGCCCCGCGACGCGAACTTCGTAAAACTCGTCGAGGTTGGCCGAACAAATGCACAAAAAACGCAGGCGTTCTAAAACGGGGACTTTGGCGTCGTGAGCCAGTTCCATCACGCGTCGGTTAAAGCTCAGCCAACTCAGTTCTCGGTTGGTAAAATAGCTTGGGTCGCGCAGAGGTTTGGCAAGCAGGGTCGAAGTCAAAATATCACTCATGTTGGTTATGAACGGCAAATACTAGGAAGTAACATTCGCTAAATGGGTTTCACCCAGTTGCGTTAAACGACCTAGTGTAGGGGGAGTATATGACATTGTGGTTGCTGTTGAGAGGGGGCTCGCCACCGACAGCGAACAGACAATTGGCGACGCTGGCTTTATATTACATTGACATGACATTGGGTGGCGTAGAAAATCGCCGCCCGCTGATTTGATTGTCGGTGGAAGCGAATGGCAGGGATACCGTTCTTGCAGTGTTCATCCGGGAGTGAATGCTGTGCTAGCAATAGCGTACTAATTGGCCCCGTTCCTCTGGTTCGGGGCTTTTTTTGTGCCTGGACCTAAACACAGAGATCACAGAGCCCTCAGAGGGCACAGAGTTTTCTTCGTCATCTCGAGCCGCGCAGCGGCGTGGCGATCTGTTGAAAAGGCCCTAGGCTGGCCAGCGCCACGACTGAAAAACCTTGCCAGTCGGTTTTGTTATCATATAACATTATGCCGATGCTTAAAGGTCGAGTCATTCTGCTGTCGCTCCTGTTGTTGCTTTTGCAAACGGCAGCGCTGTTGCATGGGCAAGCGGTAGAACACGACGCCGAGGCGGTCGAGTGTCAGGTACTGCACGGTTGCCAGGCGGCGAACGCACCTTTGCCCAGCGTCTCTGCTGCCCTCGTTTTTATCGCCCTGTGGAGCTGGTTGTTTGCGGGGCCTTCCCTCTTTTTCGCTTCGTTTGAAACGCTTTCCCACTGGCGCAGTCGAGCGCCGCCTGTTGCACGGATTTCTTAACGAATCCATCCACCTTTTAACGAGGTGGGTTTTCACCCGTGTGCCTATTGAAGGCACCCAATTAGGAATCATGCAATGTTATTAAAATTCGCAACAAAACTCTCTAGTTTTGGCGCCGCCGCTTTGCTGCTGGCTGTTGCCCCCGTATCGGCACAACTCTCTAACGCAGGGCAGGTGTCTAGCACCGAGTTTAATCCCGCCGTCAGTCTTATCTTGGACGGCCGCTACACCGATTACGAAGAGGGCCTAAGCCTCGATTTACCCGGCTTTATCGCTGGCGGCGAAGCGGGCTTAACGCAGCGCGGCTTTTCTACCGGACATAACGAGCTGGCAATGAGTGCCAATGTGGATGATCGCTTTTACGGACAATTCAATGCGGCCATTGTCGAGCACGATGGCGCAACCGAGTTGGAACTCGAAGAGGCGTTTATTGAGACACTCGGTCTCGGCAATGGCTTTACTGTCAAAGGCGGTCGCTTCTTTTCGGGCATTGGCTACCTCAATGCCAAGCACGAGCACAGCTATGACTTTGTAGACTCCCCCTTGGTGTATCAAGCGATGGTTGGCGGCAAGCTGGCCGACACGGGTGTGCAAGCGCGTTGGTTGGCGCCAACCCCTTTTTATATGGAGCTGGGCGCGGAGCTGCTGAGTGGAGAAACCTTCCCTGGAGGCAGCACTGAAGATAGAAACAACGCGAATGCGGCCTTTGTAAAGTGGGGTGGCGACATCGGCGATAGCAGCAACTGGCAGTTGGGCTTGAGCTATTACGCCAATGAGTTTGAGGGCCGAGAGCCCGGTGGTCACCACCATGGCGGGGGTCATGAACACGGTCACGGCGGCGGCGCTCACCTAGAGTGGCATCAGCACGAGGGTGAAACCGATTTGCAAGGCCTCGACTTTGTCTATAAATGGGCGCCAAACGGCAACCCTAAAGAACGCAATTTGGCCATCTATGGCGAGTTTTTTGTCCGCAACGAAACCGCTCATGTTCACGCGGCAGAGGGTGCGGAAGAAGCAGAGGCTGAGCTGGATGGCGAGCAAACGGGCTATTATTTGGCTGCCGTTTATCAATTCAAACCCAAGTGGCGCATTGGCGTTCGCTATGATCAATTAAGTGCAGACAATGCGTTTAACGGTTTTGTGGGTGATGAAGATGGCAACGGCACAGCGCTGGAGTTAGAGGAGTTTGAAGAGGAAACGGGCCTCGGTACGGATCACGCCGACGATCCCACTGCGACGAGCTTGATGCTGGACTACTCGCACTCTCACTTTAGCCGTATTCGTTTGCAGTACACCGACCTCGATACGGGGCACAATCACCCCGGCGAAGTGAGCAGTGGCTCAGTTGTGAGCTTGCAGTATTTGATGAGCTTAGGCGCCCACGGCGCTCACAGTTTCTAAGAGGACACACCATGCGCCGATTTTTGTTATGGGTCAGTGTTTTGTTCCTTGCTCCAACGGGTGGCGCAGTCGCGCAGTTGGATGTCTTTGCCTGCGAGCCTGAATGGGCCTCGCTGTCAAAGACACTGGGTGGCGATCGCGTGGATGTTCACGCCGCCACCACGGCTTTTCAAGATCCGCACCACATCCAAGCGCGTCCTTCGCTGATTGCTAAAACACGCAGTGCCGATTTGCTAGTGTGCAGCGGGGCAGAGCTGGAAGTCGGCTGGCTGCCGCTGCTGTTGCGCCGCTCGGGTAACAGTGATATTCAACGCGATAGCCTCGGCTACTTTATGGCGACGGATGTGGTGGACTTGCTGGATGTGCCGGCCGTGGTCGATCGATCCATGGGAGACGTTCACGCGGCGGGCAACCCGCATGTGCACTGGGATCCAAACCGCCTACTCGTGATTGCTCAAGCGCTCAGCGAGCGCTTACAGCGTATCGACCCACAGGGTCAGGCCTATTATGCCGAGCGCTTTTTAGCGTTTGAAAAACGTTGGCAGGCCGCGATACCGAAGTGGGAGCAGCGCGCGGCGCCCCTCAAAGGGCAGGCCGTGTGTGTTCAGCACACCACTTGGCGCTACTTGGCCGACTGGCTGTCGTTGAATGAGGCTTGCGATTTAGAGCCCAAGCCGGGCTTGCCGCCGACAGCGGGGCACTTAAAGCATATTTTGCAGATTGCTCAAAAAGAAAAGCCGATAGCCACCTTGGTGGCGGCCTACTTTAACCCGCGTTCGGCAGAGTGGCTGGAACAACGCAGTGGCGTGCCCGCTGTTGTACTTCCCTATACTGTGGGCGGTGATGAAGCGTCTAGTGATCTTTTTAGCTTGTACGAACAAACCTTGTCGATTCTATTAGAACAAGCAAAATTGGATTAAGTCGCGGAGAGCGCAGCGACGATCTGCAAAACCGTTAAGCAGATTACTTCGCTATGCTCGCAATTGCGAGGAGGCGCAGCCGAACGTCTCATGTGGCCACCCACCGTCGCTCCCGCGCAGGCGGGAGCCCAGTGGCTTACGACCCCACTCACTCAAAGACGCTGGATTCCCGCCTGCGCGGGAATGACGAGTATTTCAGAGAGTTGAGGTTTGGGGGAATGACGAACATTTTGGTGAGACATTGCTAAAAATTCGTCATTGTTATGACATGGGCCAACGCCAATGGCTGGATTCGCGCAGCGAGTTGTTCAGGTCATTGAACACCCTCTCCCCTTGCGGGGTGGAGGCGGATCAGCAAAGCTTGGCTTTGCCCGCCGTAACGCCACTGACTTACCAGTCAGTGGCCGGGTCCGCGAAGCGGGGGTTCAAGCCATTGAACACCCTCTCCCCTTGCGGGGTGGAGGCGGATCAGCAAAGCATGGCTTTGCCCGCCGTAACGCTACTGACTTACCAGTCAGTGGCCGGGGTCGCGGAGCGAGGGTCGGGGAGAGGGGGAGCAAAAAGATTGCTTCGCTTCGCTCGCAATGACGAGGCATACAACAGGAAACCAGAGAAAATCGTATGAACTTTGCCGCACTGGATATCAGCCTGCTGGGCCCCGCGTTTCTCGCTGGGCTGGTCGTGCTATTGAGCCATGTACCGTTGGGCCGCCAAGTTCTAGATCGGGGGATCATTTTTATCGATTTGGCGATTGCCCAAATTGCCGGTCTCGGCGTTATCTTGGCCGAGGTTTTGTGGCACACCCATCACGGCTGGGAGGTGCAGCTTTGTGCAATGAGCGCCGCCTTGCTCGGCGCCTGGTCCTTGCACTGGCTGGGCAAGCGCTGGCCTAAAGAACAGGAGGCCATGATTGGTGTCGTCTTCGTTCTCGCCGCCACCGCCGCTATTTTGCTGTTGCACAGCAACCCTCATGGCGGAGAGCATTTAAAAGAGTTGCTAGCGGGGCAAATACTCTGGGTGTCGTGGCAGCAAGTGGCTGTTGCGGCGCTGGTCACAGCGGCTCTGGGGCCGCTCTGGTATGTGCTAAATCGCTGGGATCGGCACCTCGCTTTTTACACGACATTCGCCGTCGCCGTGACGGTATCGGTTCAATTGGTTGGCGTGTATCTGGTCTTTGCCAGCTTGATTGTCCCCGCCTTGACCATGAAGCCACTTCAAACGAAAAAAGCGCACATCGCCGGCTTTCTCATCGGCCTATCTGCTTACGCCGCAGGCCTTTCCCTATCCGCCCTGATGGACTGGCCCACCAGCCCCGTCATTGTTTGGGTTTTGGCCCTCATTGCCGTTTTGGTGGCTTCGATTGGCTTTAGAAAAGATTAGTCACAGGGCTACGAAGAGCACGGCGTTTTAGTCGGTCGGCCTTCGTCTACTAGGACGCAGGCGAGGGGCGTGATCAGGAGCGGAAGCGCTAGGCCGGCAGTCGCCGATGAATTGCCCGCGGTGGAGTCAACCATTTATAGATGCTTACGGTTATTTTACTATCGGGTTTTCAACGCATTGTGAAGCATCATGAAATATTTAGCGCCTCTGTTTTTATTGTGGATGTTGGTGGCGGCGAGCCCCGCCTACGCCAGCGAAGGCAAAGAGCTCTATACAAATTGCAAACAAGATGAGAGCTGGTGCAGCGCCTATTTTTCAGGGTTTATTGACGCCTACACAAAAGAGGGCACCTATCTGGGCAGTGAGTATTGCCTGCCTCGGGTGGGACATGGGAAAAGCTTTACCGTAACGCTCAGTGATTTGCGCGAAGCCATCATTCAGTACGGCGATCAAGTTCAATCGGACACTCATGAAACGGGTCAGTCCTCGGCCTTTAATATGTCCGCCAATTGGTTTATTGCCATGGCCTTCTCAAGACAATGGCCCTGCCCCAACAAAGGGGCGTTTATGTAGGCAAACAACAGTTTGCCTAAAGCCTTATATGATTAGTACTTTTTCCGACGTTGTTTATAGTCCCACGGGTTCTTGCTTAAGTTTTTGCTGGCGGCGGCGAGTTGGTTCCAGCGGCCGAGGATTTTCTTTTGCAGCTCGGTTTCCCATTTGAGGGCGGTTTTGAGGTCGGAGGTCCACGCTTCTTGGAATAGCTTTTTGCCAGCGGCGAGGGCGTCGGGGGAGCGGGTGGCGAGCTCGGCGGCGAAATCTTTGGCCTCGGCTAACGGGTCGTCGCAGACGCGGGTGACGATGCCGATTTTCTGAGCTTCCTCGGCGTCGAAGACTCGGCCGGTCATGGTGAGTTCTTTGGCGATATCGGCGCGCACGAGTTCGCGCAGCGTGACCGAGCCGCCCATATCCGGAATCAACCCCCACTTGGTTTCCATAATGGAGAATTCGCAGTCTTGCGTGCTAAAGCGGAAGTCGGCGCCTAAGGCAATTTGAAAACCGCCGCCAAAGCACTTGCCGTGAGTGACAGCGATGACGGGCACGGGCAGGTCGCGCCAGATCAGTGAGACATCCTGGGCTAGATTGCTGATTTTGGTGCCGGGTTTCATCAGCAGCTGGGGAATCATCCACGGCGTTTTCTTCATGCTCATCACATCGAGCCCAGAACAAAAGGCCGGGCCGTCGCCGCGCAAAATGACTGCTCGCACCGTGCGGTCTTTCTTGATTTGCTTGGCGGTTTTGACGATGGCGGTAAACATGGCCAAATCGAGGCCGTTGTATTTTTTGCCTCGGTTCAGGGTGACGGTGGCAATGCCGTTTTCAATATCCAGCAGAACGCGGGGGGCTTCACTCATGATGGTCTCCGTTTAATTGAGCGTATTGTACTGGATTCGTTGGGTTGGCCACAGAGGGCACAGAGCGCACAGGGATATCGGTGTTCGTAGGAGCGGGCCTGCCCGCGAACGAGGCGGCAGCCTTGATAGTGATTCGCCTGCTGGCAGGCTCCTACGGTGCTACTGATTGACAGAGATTCCGGATAAGCCCTCCGCGCTTTCCGGAATGACCCGAAAAGCTCTGTGTGCTCTGTGTCCTCTGTGGCTAAGTCCATAAGGTAGAATAGCGCCATGCCTTATTTAGATCAGAAAGCGTTTCACGAGCACGATGTTCCCACGGCAGCGCGTTGGGTGTTTTTGGGTGGAACGACGCTGGCTTTTCTAGCTGGCTATGTGAATGTGCTGATGCTGGGCGTTTACCATGTGCCAGTGAGTCACACTACGGGGGCGGTGTCGGAGTTCAGCCGCTATTTGTTGGCGATGGAGTGGACGGTGCTGGCGCCTCTGGTGATGATCTTGCTGGGCTTTGTCAGCGGTGCGGCGCTGAGCGGCTTGATCATTGGCCGCAGTTTGTTTCGCGAGGGCCGACGTTACGGCAGTGCGCTGGTACTGCAGGGCGGTTTGTTGTCACTGGCGGCGTTGATGGCGCAGCCCGATAGTTTGTTGGCGCTGGCTTTGGCGGCGGTGGCGTGCGGTTTACAAAATGGCATGGCGGCTAGCTATCGTGGGCTGACTCTTCGCACCACTCACACCACGGGATTGATTACCGACATCGGTGTTTTCATCGGCCATTTGCTGCGCCATCGGGATATCGCCCTGTGGAAGCTGGGCCTGTTGGTGTCGCTGCTGAGCGGCTTTGTCACAGGCGGCATCGTCGGTGCGTTGGCGTATCAATACCTCGGTTTCACCGCTCTGTGGCTGGCGGCCGCTATCCATCTCGCTCTGGGTGCGGCTTATTGGTGGTGGCAGCAGGATTAATGGCGTCGCTTGAAGCAGGGCCGAAATGACACAGACAAAGCTCCGTGATCTCTGTGGCCTCTGTGCGTTCTGTGTTTTTTTGCCGGGGTGATCGTCGGCCTCAAAGCCGACCCAGCATAGTATGGCTAACTACCGCGGAGTTGGCGGATAACGGGGGCGGTGTAGGGGCGAATGCCGCGCCATAGGGAGAAGGCCTCGGCGGCTTGTTCGACTAGCATGCCGAGGCCGTCGAGTGCCCGCGCCGCGCCGTGTTCGCGGCCCCAGCGAACAAAGGCGGTGGGTTCTTTGGCGTAGACCATGTCGTAAGTGGTGGCGTTGGGGTTGAGCAGCTGGTCGGGCAGAGGCGGTAGTTCACCGCTGAGACCACTGGAGGTGCCGTTGATGATCACATCGTAGGCGTCGCCATCGAGATCGGCATAGCCGCAGGCGCGAATCGCGCCCAAGTCTTTAAAGTGCTCGGCCAGCGTGTGGGCTTTAGATTCCGTGCGGTTGGCAATGACCAGTTGCTCGGGGTCTGCGCTCAGCAGGGCTTGAATGACACCGCGCACAGCGCCGCCGGCACCGAGAATCAATAGTTTTTTGCCGTGTAGATCGACACCGTGATTTTCGGTGAGGTCGCGAAACAGGCCCAGCCCATCGGTGTTGTGACCGACGATGACATCGCCACTAAAAACCAGCGTGTTCACGGCGCCCGCGCGTTGGGCTAAATCGCTTAATTCGTCGGCGACGTTAAACGCCTCTTCTTTAAAGGGCACGGTGATATTGAGGCCGCGCCCCCCCTGCTGCCGAAAGGCGTTGACCGCTTCGACAAACTCGCCCGGTTCGACGAGTTGCTTTTGGTAGACCAGCGCCTGCTGGGTTTGCTCGGCAAAGGCATGGTGAATCTGGGGGCTTAGGCTGTGTTCAATGGGGTGGCCAAATACGGCGTAGTCGTCGCTCATGGTGCCTCCTGTAACCACTCGGCGGCATCGAGTGCAAAGTAGGTAAGGATGCCATCGGCGCCCGCGCGTTTAAAACCGAGTAGCGCTTCCAGTACCACTTTTCGCTCGTCCAGCCAGCCGTTTTGGGCGGCGGCTTTGAGCATGGCGTACTCGCCGCTGACTTGGTAGGCGTAGGTGGGCACGCCGAACTCGTCCTTCACGCGACGCACGATGTCGAGGTAGGGCATGCCCGGTTTGATCATGACCATATCGGCGCCCTCGTCGAGATCGAGGGCGACCTCTTGCAGGGCTTCATCGCTGTTGGCGGGGTCCATTTGATAGGTGGCTTTGTCGGCCTTGCCCAGATTGCCCGCCGAGCCCACGGCATCGCGGAAGGGGCCGTAAAAGCTGGAGGCGTACTTGGCGGCGTAGGAGAGAATGCGGGTGTGGATGTAGCCCGCGTCTTCCAAGGCTTCGCGAATGGCGCCGATGCGGCCGTCCATCATGTCTGAAGGAGCAATGACATCGGCCCCCGCCTCGGCGTGGGACAGGGCCTGCTCAACCAGAATGGCGACGGTTTCGTCGTTGAGCACATAGCCGCTGTCGTCGATGACGCCGTCTTGCCCGTGTGTGGTGTAGGGGTCGAGAGCGCCGTCCGTGATGACGCCGAGCTCGGGGCAGGCCGCCTTAATCGCGCGCACGGCGCGCTGAGCGAGGCCGTCGGGGTTGTAGGCTTCACGGCCATCTTCGGTTTTGGCGGCGGGGTCGATCACGGGAAATAGCGCGATGGCGGGAACGCCTAGCTCAAGGCAGCGGCGGCACTGTTCAATCAACAGGTCAATGCTCAAACGCTCGACGCCGGGCATGGAGGGGACGGCTTCGCGTTGTGCCTCGCCCTCAATGACAAACACGGGGTAGATGAAATCGTCGGCGCTCAAGCGGTGCTCGCGCATGAGTCGGCGAGAGAAGTCGTTGTGGCGCATTCGGCGCGGGCGGCGGTGAAGAATCTGGCGGTTCATAGCGCTTCCAGTGAGATCGAAAAATCCCGCTTATGATAACACCGTCGCTTGGGCTGAGAGGAGGGCACTGTTTGGGTGCCTCGGCGGATAAGCGTGACAAATTCAAGGTGGGCTGTTGTCGATTCGTGGGGCTTGGGCTATGGTTCGCCGAATCTAAAAGCAAGAAAGATTGGGCCATGCTGGCAAGTTTATTTAAACCGAAGTGGCGTTCCGCCAACCCCGATATTCGTCTTGGCGCATTGGAAAAGCTCGATCCAGCGCGCAGCCGCGACCGCGAGGCACTGGTTGAAGTCGTCAAAAATGACAGCGAATCGCGCGTCCGCTTGGCCGCCGTCCGCCGTATTAAAGATCGCGAGTTGCTGGATCGTTTGATCAAGGCCAGCAATGATGAAGGCACTCGCGACGCTTTGATGAGGCAGCGGATCAATACGGTTGAATTGGATGAAGTCAAAGCCGTGGGCGAGCAATCGACTTTATTAGATATCGCTTTGTTACACCAAGTGGCCAAGGTGCGCTTGGCAGCGGCCGAGCAGGTGGCCCAGCCCGGCTTGCTGGAAGTGTTGGCCAAGGAGTCTAAGGACAAGGCGGTGCAGCGGCATGTGCGTGACGCTTTAAAAGGCGTTAAAGCCGAGCGCCAAGCTCAAGAGCAGCGCTCAGCTGAGATCGATCGCGTGATTGATGCCATGGAAAAACTGGTGGGGCGCAGCGATATCGACCCTCTGTTTTTGAGCAAATTTGAACAGGCGGACAAGCAGTGGCAGCCGTTCAAGCGCGAGGCTAGCGAGAAGCAGCAACAGCGTTTTAACAGTGCCCGCAAAGCGTGCGCCAGTGACGTCGAAGCGATTGAGGCCGCCGAGCGGGCTCAGCGCGACCGGCAAGTGGCTCAGGAACAGTTGGACCAGTTGCTCACGGGATTGGCTGGCGATTTAAAATCCGCCGAAAATGTCGCGCTGGGGCGAGAGCAGCTAGAGCAGCACCAGCAAAAGACGCGCAGCGAGTGGCAGCGTTTAAGTCAACTGGCCACGCCTAGCGAGGCCCAGCAGCGGCGTTTAGACGACTTGATGAAAACGCTGGATCGCTGTGCCAACACGCTGGCTCTGGTCGAGCGCCAGCGCGAGGATATCGATTCCGCTTTAGCGGCGATGGATGCCTTGGATGAAGCGGCCGGCGAAGAGCAGCTAGAGGCGTTGCGAGCCGAGTATGCCGAGCTCGATAGCGCCATGACGTGGCCCAAGCAGTTGGCCGCTCCTGCGGTTATTCGCCACTGGCAATCGTCGTGGCAGCGTTTGCGAGAGATTGAAAGCGCCCGCCAAGAAAAGCAGGGCGAGCGAATTCGCAAGCTGGCCAGTCGCCGTCGCCAGCTCGATGCTCATATTGAGCAGGGCGAGCTCGGCCGAGCCAACCGCGTTCACAGTCACATCCACTACTTGTTGAAAAAGCTCGACGACGAGCGCGAGCTAGAGCGCCAACAACAGCGCTTGCAGCCTCTGGAAGAAAAACTGCAAAAATTGCGCGACTGGCACGGCTTTAGTACCGAGCCTAAAAAAGAGGACCTCTGTCAGCGGATGGAGGCCTTGGTGGAAGGCGAGCTGGCGCCGCTCGATCGCGCCGAGGCGGTGAAGGCGCTGCGCGGAGAGTGGCGCGAGCAAACAGCGGTCAACCTCGATAAAGAGGATCCCCTTACGCTGCGTTTTGAGGCCGCCGCAGAAAAAGCCTGGGCGCCTTGTGCGGAATACTTTGCACAGCTGGACCAAATTCAGCGCGACAATTTGCAAAAGCGCCGAGTTCTGTGCGAACAGCTTGAGCAGTTTGCCGCGGCCTTCGATTGGGAAAACCCCGATTGGAAGGCCCTAGACAAAGCGCTTAAAACGGCGAGAGACGAGTGGAAATCCTATGAACCCGTGCGCTTTGCCGACGCCAAGCCCGTGCAGGCGTTGTTCTTTGCCACGCTTAACCCCCTGAACGAGCGTTTGAAAAACTATTGGCAGGACAACCTTGAAGCCAAGCAAAAGCTGTTAGAACAAGCAAAGCCCTTGGTGGAGATGGACGATTTGGACGAGGCTATTCAGCGCTGTATTGATTTACAAAACCGCTGGAAGCAAGTGGGCCCGACTTTCCGCTCCCGCGACCCGAAAGTTTGGCGCGCCTTTAGAAAGGCGTGTGATGCCGTCTTTGCCCGCCGCGATGCCGAGCGCCAAGAGCAGCGGGCGGAAAATGATGAGCACATTGCCCGCGCTGAGGCACTCGTCGATCAAATGCGCGATTTGTCCAAGCTCTCGGATGCTGAACTACCCGAGGCTCACGCCAAGGCCGATGAGTTGCAGGAGGCCTTTGATCAAATTGATATGCCGCCCAAAGTGGCCCGAGCGTTGGCGGATAAAATGCAGCGCGCCCACAAGGCTTATGAGCAACAGTTGGCGGGTATCGCCGATCGCCAGCAGCAACAGCAAATGCGGCAACTGGCCGATGTGGCGGCTCAATTTGATCAGCAAGAGAGCCATGCGATAGCGGGCGGCAGTGTGGATGTAGATGCCGTTGAGGCGGCCGTTAACGCGTTGCCTAAAGCCGATCAAACATTATTAAGCGATCGCCTAGCGACCTTAAAATCCGATAAATCCGATCAAACCAGTGAAACGGCCAAAGACACACTGGAAAAGCTGGCCATTGAAATGGAAGTCTTAATGGATGTTGAGACGCCTCCTGATTTTAAGGGGGAGCGCATGGCGTACCAACTCGACAAATTACCCGAAGAAATGGGGCTGCACAGCGAGCCCGAGGATCAAGCTCTTCAGCTCAATGAATTGCGCCGCCAGTGGTACGCCCAAGGGCCCGTTTCTATGCAGGATAGAGAGGCGCTACAAGCGCGCTTAGAGGCGGTGTTGGCCAAGTCAGTGCCCGCTTGATTAGCATCGGAGACGGCCATCAACTCACTTGTGGGAGGCCGCCTTTATGTCCTTGGGTGCCCGAGCCGACGAACATAGGGTGGATTAGCGCAGTGCAATCCACCGTTGCGGCTAAAAATACTCCGTCATTCCCGCGCAGGCGGGAATCTAGCGTCTTTGAGTGAGCAGGGGGAGTAAAGTCACTGGGCTCCCGCCTGCGCGGGAGCGACGGTGGGGTGCAGCGCGTAGGTGCCTCGCTCCGGACAGCGGCTATAAAGCTCAC
>DS990599.1:216440-218398 GCA_000155715.1 gamma proteobacterium HTCC5015
CGGGCAAGCTCTTGTGGCTTCGGTTTAATGTCGGGCTGAAGCACCCTGAAGGGCATAAACCCGACCCACGGTGTGTGGGGTAAGGTCGGCCCAAGCCCCCAAGCGCATAAAGGCGCCCTCCAAAAAACGTGTCATCGCAATGACGAGTTTTAAGTCTTGCCTACTTGAAAAAACGAGTCATTCCCGCGAAGGCGGGAATCCAGTGTCTTTGAATGAGCGGGGTAGTAAAGCCACTAGGCTCCCACCTGAGCCTCCTCACAATGACGGGCTTTCTATCTCGGTTAATCTAAAGAAACTCGTTATTGCTGACGAGTTTTAAGTCGCACCTGCGGCTCGCCAATGACCGTTTTTTTCATAGTTATCGCTGTAGCATTCTTGCTGTGGATTGGTTTGAAAACGGATTGATTCAAAACAACGCAAAAAGGCCGATCTCGCGAGAGATCGGCCTTTTCGGTTAAACCGAAAGCACAAGGGGTTTTACAGTGCCTTGATGCTGGCGTTCATGCGGCTCTTATGACGAGCTGCTTTGTTTTTGTGGATGAGGCCTTTGTTGACCATGCCATCGACAACGGGTTGCGCAGCTTTAAACGCTTCTTGAGCGGCTTCTTTGTTGCCCGCAGAGACGGCAGCTTGCACTTTCTTGAGGTAAGTGCGCATGCGAGAGCGCAATGCCATGTTGTGCTGGCGGCGCGTTTCGGCCTGACGGGCGCGTTTGCGAGCTTGAATAGTATTTGCCACAGTTTCGTTCCTGTTCGTTACGGAATCGTTGGATCAAAATTAGGATGGCGGATTATCCGTATATGTGCGCTGTGTGTCAACCAATCTGGGTGGTCGTCGCGAGCGGGCGGAGCGGATAGTGTACGGCTTTCTGTGTCCACACAAGATGTAGGGTCTCTGGTCTTTTGACTGGGTTTCTGTGTCGGGCTTGGGCCTTGTCGCTCGGCCTCGCTATACTGTGCGCTTTGACACGCTGTTGAGGATCGCCGTGGGCGAAGAGCTTTCTAAATCTGGTGCAACAAAAGCACCTGACGCCACCGGCGAAAAGCGCGGAGGTTTATTCCGTTCGACACTGATCTTTAGCGGCATGACGCAGCTCTCGCGCATTTTGGGCTTGTTGCGCGATATTTTGCTGGCGCGTTTATTTGGTGCCGATGGGGCGACAGACGCCTTTTTTGTGGCTTTTAAGATCCCCAATTTCTTTCGCCGCCTGTTTGCCGAAGGCGCTTTTTCTCAGGCCTTTGTGCCCGTTTTGACCGAGTACAAAGAGCAGCGCAGTTTTAACGAGCTGCAGGCGCTGGTGGCGCGGACCAGCGGCACGCTGGCGACCGTGCTTTTTGTGATCACGGCGGTGGGGTGGTGGGTGTTGTAAAACCCTTGAGACCCAGCGGAACACGATTTCAGTGTTACACGATGTGCCGCGGACTGCAACGGCCATTGCTATTCGAGCGGTCTCCCTTGATTGCATGGCCAGCGGCGATTTATTATCGCACTTTGATCCACCACTGATTAGATAGGTTTGCTATGTTTCAAGGCAGCATGGTCGCGCTCGTAACACCGATGCACGACGACGGATCCATCGACTACCAGTCGCTCGAAAAGCTCGTTCACTTTCATGTTGAAAGTGGCACTGACGCCATTGTCTCCATGGGTACGACGGGTGAATCGGCGACGGTAGGATTTGAGGAACACGCCGAAGTGATTCGCCAAACAGTGTCTTTTGCGGGCGGTAAGGTGCCCGTCATTGCTGGCACTGGCGCCAATGCCACCTACGAGGCGATGCATTTGACCAAGTCTGCCAAGGCAGCGGGCGCCGATGCCTGTTTGCTGGTGACACCTTACTACAACAAGCCCAGCCAAGAGGGGCTCTATCAGCACCACAAGCTGATTGCCTCGGAAGTCGATATTCCGCAAATTTTATACAATGTACCGGGCCGCACCGCCATTGATATGCTGCCTGA
>DS990599.1:218418-303153 GCA_000155715.1 gamma proteobacterium HTCC5015
GGGCAGCGTGAGTTGGTTGTACTACTCGGATCGCTTGGTCGAATTTCCTTTGGGGGTGTTTGGCGTCGCCGTGGGTACGGTGATTTTGCCCGCTTTGTCGCAGCGCCACGCGGCCAACAATCCCGAGAGCTTTTCTCACACGTTGGATTGGGCCTGGAAGTGGGTGGTGGTCATTTCGCTGCCCGCCATGGTGGGCTTGATGGTGTTGTCGGGGCCGATGTTGTCGACGCTATTTCAATACGATGCCTTTGGTGAGCGCAGTGTGGCAATGTCGACTTGGAGCTTGATGGCCTACAGCTTGGGCCTGCCCGCCTTCATTCTCATTAAAATTTTTGCCCCCGCTTTTTTTGCGCGCCAAGACAGTAAAACCCCCGTCCGCATCGGTGTGCAGGCCATGGCGGTGAATATGCTATTTAACCTAATCTTTGTCGGTCTGATGATCTATTGGGATTTTGAAGCGCCCCATACGGGCTTGGCGCTGGCGACGGCGGCATCGGGGTGGCTAAATGCGTGGTGGTTGTATCGCACCTTGCGCCGCGAGGGCGTGTATCAGCTTGAAAAAGGCTGGTTGGCTTTTTGGGGGCGCACGTTGTTGGCCAGTGGGGCGATGGCGGCGGCCTTGTACTGGGCAGTGCCGCTGGTGTTGGAGGCGCAGGCCTCAGGAGCGAACTGGAGCGCATGGTTGTGGTGGCAACGAGCCGTTTGGCTGCTGGCTTTTGTCGGTTTAGGAGCGCTGGTATATGCTATCGCGCAGTGGTTAATGGGGCTGCGCCCCCGCGATTTGCTGGAGCGTCCCAGCACAAAAGATTAGGCTCCAAATATTTTGAGTAATTCCTCTCTGTCTATTCAAATTCTTCGCCGCGCGCCTGCTCCCGGTGCTCATCGCCGCGAGCAAAAGGGTTGCGTGGCGACGATCGGCAATTTTGATGGTGTTCACCGCGGTCATCAGAAAGTGATTGCGGGCTTGCAGGTGGCGGGTGCTCGCTTGGGGCTGCCTAGCGTTGTGATTAGCTTTGAGCCGCTGCCACGGGAGTATTTTGCGGGTCGGCAATCTCCACCGCGCCTCACGCGCTTTCGCGAAAAGGCCGAGCAGTTGGATCAATTGGGCGTAGCGCGTTTTTTGTGTATGCCCTTCGACGACGGTTTGGCACAGCAGTGTCCCGAAGACTTCATTCAGCAAGTGCTGGTGGAGGGCTTGGGTGTACGCTACTTAGTGGTGGGTGACGACTTTCGATTTGGTCGCGATCGCGCTGGGGATTTCGCTTTGTTGAAGCGGGCGGGCGAGCGCTACGGCTTTGAAGTGATTGACACGCAAACGGTAACGGAAGACGCCAAGCGTATCAGTAGCACGCGAATTCGCGAGTTGTTAGAGCGGGGCGATTTGGATGAAGCCGCCGAGCTACTGGGCCGCCGTTACGCCATGTCGGGTCGCGTCGCACACGGCGACAAGCGAGGCCGAATCATGGGGTACCCCACGGCGAACATTCACATTCACCGCCAAAAAACACCGGTACAGGGCATTTTTGTCGTGCGCATGCACGGCCTCGAAGAGGGACCGGTCGACGGCGTTGCCAGCCTTGGCGTGCGGCCCACTTTCGAAGGCGACGGCAAGGCCGTGCTCGAAGTGCACCTGTTTGATTTTGCCCGCAGCATCTACGGCGAGCATGTGCAGGTCGAGTTCTTGCACAAAATTCGCGACGAGGAAAAGTTTGATTCCATGGAAACCCTCATCGCCGCCATCGACGACGACGCCCGCTGCGCCCGCGCTTGGTTTGCGTCTGCTCGTTAGCCACGGAGAGCACTGAGAGCACAGAGGGTTTTGGGTCATTCCGAAAAGCGCGTAGCGCTTATTCGGAATTTCTAGATTTTTGTAGCGCGACAGTGACAACGGCACATCGCCCTGTGTTTGTCGGAAGTGGCTATACTGCATCCGCCCTACGCCCACTGAAAAGCCTCTGTGTTCTCGGTGCTCTCTGTGGCTAAAACCCAAATACTGATAAATTCTGCAAAAATCGTTAAGATTCGCCTCTTGTCGATGCAACTCAACCCTGCGGACCCATTGCCGTGAGCGATTACAAACACACTTTAAACCTGCCCGAAACCGATTTCCCCATGCGTGGAAATCTCGCTAAGCGCGAGCCCGAAATGCTGGAGCGCTGGCAAGCGGATGGGGTTTATCAACAAATGTGCGAGGCGCGCAAGGGTGCGACGCCATTTTATTTGCACGATGGCCCGCCCTACGCCAATGGCGATATTCACCTCGGCCACGCGGTGAATAAAATTCTTAAAGACATCATTGTTAAATCGAAAACCCTCGATGGCTACTACGCCCCCTATGTGCCGGGGTGGGATTGCCACGGCTTGCCGATTGAGCTCAAGGTTGAAAAGAAAATTGGCAAGGCGGGGCAGAAGGTGTCCGCCGCTGATTTTAGAAAGGCGTGTCGCGAGTACGCAGCTCAACAAGTGGATGGGCAGCGCAAAGATTTCATTCGCTTGGGTATCGTTGGCGAGTGGGATAAACCCTATTTGACCATGGACTACGCCTTCGAGGCGGACATCGTGCGCAGCCTGGGTCGCCTGGTCAAAGCGGGGCACTTGCACAAGGGTTACAAGCCCGTGCACTGGTGTATGGATTGTGGCTCGGCGCTGGCGGAAGCCGAAGTGGAATACCACGACAAGACCTCTAGCCAGATTGATGTGGCATTTAATGCCGTCGATCCAGTAGACGCGCATCAGCGCTTTGGCGCCACTGGCGACAAACCCGTTGCACTGGTGATTTGGACGACTACGCCTTGGACATTGCCTGCCAATCAAGCCGTCGCCGTGCACCCCGAGATGGAGTACCAGCTCATCGACACGGGCGATATGTGTCTCGTATTGGCCAGTGACTTGGCCGAGGCGGCGCTTGAGCGCTACGACATCGAGAACCCGCGCACACTGGGAACCGCGCTGGGGGCTGCACTAGAGCATATGCCGTTGCAGCACCCCTTTTACGATCGCCAAGTGCCTACTATTTTAGGCGATCATGTTACGACCGACGCGGGTACGGGCGCGGTGCACACGGCGCCCGGCCACGGTCAGGAAGATTTTGCCGTCGGGCAAGAGTACGACTTGGACGTTTTTAACCCGGTGATGGGTAACGGCGTTTATCAGTCCGACTTGCCACTGTTTGGCGGCGAGCACATCAACAAGGCCAACCCCAAAGTCATCGAAGTGCTCAAGGAAAAGGGGGCGCTGATTAAGGCCGCCAAAATGGAGCATAGCTATCCACACTGCTGGCGCCACAAAACGCCGGTGATTTTCCGCGCTACCCCGCAGTGGTTTATTGCCATGGATCAGGCGAATCTACGGGGCGATGCCCTGCGCGGGGTAGAGCAAACGCAGTGGCTGCCTAGCTGGGGCGAGGCGCGCATTCGCAATATGATCGAAAGTCGTCCCGATTGGTGTATCTCACGGCAGCGCACTTGGGGCGTGCCGATTGCTCTGTTTATTCACAAGGAAACGGGCGAGTTGCACCCCAATACGGAGGCCTTGTTCGAGCGTGTGGCCGAGCGCATAGAGGCCGAAGGTATCGAGGCTTGGTTCTCGCTGGAGCCCAGCGAGTTGCTGGGCGCTGAGGCGGACGACTATGAAAAAGTGACCGACACCTTGGATGTGTGGTTCGACTCTGGCGTGACGCACGCCTGCGTACTCGAACGCCGCGAAGGCCTAGATGTGCCAGCCGATTTGTATTTGGAAGGCTCGGATCAGCACCGCGGCTGGTTTCAGTCGTCTTTGCTGACGGGCGTGGGCTTGCGCGGAATACCGCCGTATAAGCAGGTTATGACCCACGGCTTTACCGTGGATAGCCACGGTCACAAGATGTCTAAATCTCAGGGTAATGGCATCGAACCCCAAGAGATTATCAATTCTCTGGGGGCGGATATCTTACGCCTGTGGGTGGCCTCTTCGGATTACACCCACGAGATGACCCTGTCTCAAGAAATCCTGAAGCGCACGGCGGACTCCTACCGCCGCATGCGCAATACCATGCGCTTTTTGTTGGCCAATCTCACCGGTTTTGAGCCCGAGAATGCCTTGCCGTAGGCGGATATGCTGGCCTTGGATCGCTGGGTGGTCGACGCGGCATCGCAGCTCCAGAAAAAAGTGATCGAGCACTACGAGCACTACAACTTCCACGCGATTTACCAGTTGATTCACAACTTTTGCTCCGTGGAGTTGGGCAGTTTCTATCTGGATGTTATTAAAGATCGCCAGTACACCACTCAGGCTGACTCCGTGGCTCGCCGCTCTTGTCAGACGGCCATGTTCCATGTGCTAGAAGCTATGGTGCGCTGGTTGGCGCCGATTACGAGCTTCACGGCCGATGAAGCGTGGCGTGCCATGCCCGGTCAGCGCGACGAGTGGGTGTTTACACAAACGTGGTACGACGGTCTGTTCGAGCTCGACGAAGGTGAAGCCATGAACCGTGAGTTCTGGTCGCGCTTGCTGAGTGTGCGCGAGGGCGTCAGCCGCGAACTGGAAGGATTGCGTAAATCGGGTGCTATCGGTTCGTCACTTCAGGCGGAGGTGTCGCTCTATACGGATGGCGTTTTGTTGCAGAGCTTGGGTGCTCTGGGTGACGAGCTGCGCTTTGTGTTGTTGACTTCAACCGCCGAGGTGGCGAGTTTGAGTGAGGCGCCCTCAGAGGCGGTTGATATTGAGCTGGCCTCAGGCGAGGCCCTGAAGTTAGTGGCCGCGGCCTCTAAAGAGGCTAAGTGCGCACGCTGCTGGCACCACCGCGCTGATGTGGGACAGCACGCGGATCATCCCGAGCTGTGTGGCCGCTGTGTCGAGAATGTCGACGGTGCTGGCGAGCAGCGCCAATTTACCTAGGGTGGCTTCCTTGCAAAAAAATGAATCTAAATTCATTGCTTGGTATTGCTATGCGTTGGCGGGGTTTGTCATCGCCTTGGATCAAGTCACCAAATTGTGGGCCGACAGCGCCTTGGCGTATCGAGAGATTGTGCCCGTAACGCCGTTTTTTAATATCACTCTCGCCTATAATAAGGGCGCTGCCTTTAGCTTTTTGGCCGATCACAGTGGCTGGCAGCGCTGGTTTTTTGCGGCGTTGGCGCTCGTGGCCGCCGTTGTGTTGATCGTGTGGATATGGCGTATTAAGCCAGCAGAGCGCTTGATGTCGTGGCCTTTGTCACTGGTGCTGGGCGGTGCTATCGGAAACTTAATCGACCGCTTAGCCTATGGCCACGTGGTGGATTTTTTAGACTTTTTCTATGGCCGTTACCACTGGCCCGCTTTTAATGTGGCAGACTCGGCGATTGTTTGTGGTGCCGCGTGGCTGATTTGGCTGAGTTTCTTTCCCTCCGCTCGACATAGTTCATTGGATCAGTAATTGCCCTTGTAGCCTGCTTGGTGCCCTGCGCTGTTTTTCCCTCGCCACACTATGGCATAATCGCCGTATGACTCAGCGACTCAATAACGCCACTATCTATCTTGCCAATCCACGCGGCTTTTGTGCCGGCGTGGATCGGGCCATCGACATTGTCGAGCGCGCGTTGGAGCATTTTCCTCCGCCGATCTATGTGCGCCATGAGGTCGTACACAATAAATACGTTGTCGACGACTTGCGTGAGAAAGGGGCGATTTTTGTTGAGGAGCTGCACGAAGTGCCCGATGATTCCACGGTCATCTTTAGTGCGCACGGCGTGTCTCGCGCTGTTGAGGAAGAGGCGGAGCGACGTGGCTTACAAGTGTTTGACGCTACGTGTCCGCTGGTCACCAAAGTGCATATGGAAGTGGCGCGCTACTCCAAGAAAAACAAAGAAGTCATCATGATTGGCCACGAGGGTCATCCCGAAGTGGAGGGAACCATGGGTCGCTATATTAAATCGGGCGGCAAGGGTGAGATGTACTTGGTGGAGAGCCCCGAGGACGTTTTGGCACTAGAAGTTAACGATCCCGATAACTTGGCGTTTGTTACGCAAACCACGCTGTCGATGGACGATACTTCAGAAGTGATCGAAGCGCTTCAGAGGAAATTCCCTAAACTGGATTCACCGCGCAAGGAAGACATCTGCTACGCCACGCAAAATCGCCAAGACGCGATTAAATCTATGGTTAAACAATGTGATCTGCTATTGGTTGTGGGTTCTAAAAATAGCTCGAACTCCAAGCGGCTCGTTGAAATTGGCCTAAAAAATGGCGTGGACAGTTATCTGGTCGATAATAAATCAGAAATTGACCCAGACTGGCTCGAAGGAAAGCGTAGCGTCGGCTTGAGTTCAGGCGCCTCCGCCCCCGAGGTGTTGGTGCGAGAGGTGCTAGATTACCTCAAGGCTGAGGGCGCTGTAGTGGAAGACGGCCTCTATCGCGCCCCCGAGGGCGTGACCTTTTCTCTGCCAATTGAACTGCGAGATTCGCGCTTAAAAGCCCGCCTCTAAGCACCGCTCATCGCGTAAATCACCTGATTTTTTCCGCTTGTCGCGCTAAAGTGCAGCGTCTGTCTGCTGGCGCTGGCGATTGTTTGTGCCTGTTTCATAATAGGATTGAGCCAAAAGGTTTTGGATATGTATAGAGAACACGGTTTTACATTGGTCGAGATGGTGATCACGATTGTGATTGCAGCTATTGCCTTGGCAATAGCGACCCCATCTATGTTGGGCATGGTCGCCTCCAACAACGCGACTAATGAGGCGAATCGAATTATTTCTAGTTTGAGCTTGGCTCGCAGTGAGGCGATTAAGCGAAATATGGCCGTTAATGTGGGCTCTAAAGGCAGTGGTACAGACTGGAGTGACGGTTGGCAGGTGTATAGCGATGCAGACAGCCCTGCCTCTGGTAATACCAACTACTCGGCGGCACAAGATGTGCTGGTCGAAGATGCGGATGAGGTAGCGGATGGCGTCACCATCAGCGTAGCGCCAAGCCAAAACTGGATTGCCTATGGCGGCAGCGGTTTTTTAATGGAAAGTGGATTGGCTTCGATTGATATCTGGGTGTGTGCTGACATCAACGGCAATACAGCGCAGCGGCATATCACGATTTCTCGGTCGGGCCGACCTTCTGTAGATGATGCGGGTGGTGGATGCTGATGAAACAGCGAGTGATTAAAAAGCAATCGGGTTTTGGCATGATTGAAGTGCTGGTCGCGGTATTGGTGTTGAGCGTTGGTGTTATCGGTATGGCGGCGCTGCAAATGCAGACGCTGAAGTCCAGCAATGAAGCCTCGCAGCGCTCAGTGGCACTGCTTGTTGCGCGTTCGGTCATTAGTCAAATGCGCTCCAATGCGGGTGGGGCCCAGGCCTATGTTGGCGCCTACTCTGGCGCTGATTGCGACGGCGGAGCCCCGAATTCTTGCACAGGTGGGGCGAATTGTACGGAGGCTCAGCTGGCGGCCTTTGATGCCTATAGCACCATGTGTGGTTCGGGCGGGAGCGCTAACTCGGGCATGGGCGAACAAATACCCGATGCCACGGTCACGGTGACGTGTAATCCAGCGCCCTGCGATTTTATTCAAAGTGTCGTAACGGTCGATGTAGATTTTACGGCGAGAAGAAATCAACTAGACAGTGCTGGCGCAGATCGCACGCAGCGTGTTTCATTGTCTACGAGGCTATAGCAAATGATGTTGAACAGGGTTAAAAAATCAGCCGGCTTCACCTTGATTGAGTTGCTCATCTCAATGCTGATTGGTGCGTTTTTAGTCGGGGGTATCGCGACATTGTTTGTGTCCTCTAACCAAACGTATTCTAGCGTTGAGCAGCTGAGTCGCCTTCAGGAAAATGGGCGTTTTGCGATGGCGGTCTTCGATCGCTACCTCTCATTGGCGGGCTTCGATAATTATTACCGCGCCGATCGCCCCAGTGGCTTTTCAACGCCCGTGAGAGTGGTGGGCTGTGGAGGCGAGCTATGTTCCAGCAATGGAGCTACATCAGACCAGCTGTCCATCGAATACGACCTGCCCATTGATAATCCAACGGCTGCATGGGAATTCATCACGTGTAATGGAACGACGCTAAATACGGGGTCTCCGACTCGACGCGTGATTGAAACCTTTAGTGTCGATGCCAATCCAGCCGACGACAGTTATGTGCTGCGGTGTCGCAGTTTTGATGCAGAAACGGAGAATGCTTTGGGCGGATGGGCCGATGTAGTCGATGGCATCAGAGATTTTCAGTTTCAATTAGGCCTGAAGCCAGTGGCGGTGGGTGCCGCTGGCGCCACTGGCACGCCTTCGGTTACGACGTACGCCAATGCTGGGCAGGCGGCAGCTGTGGGCGATCAGGATACACTCAACGAGCGCCTGCTTAGTGTCAGGATTGGCATGGTGGTGAGAGCGGGTAATACCACATCGAACAATATGGAGAATGAGGCGGTTGAAACTGACTACCAAGTGCTCGATGGCCCAGCCGTTAGCAATGATTCGGGTCAGATCCACTATATTTTTACAGAGACATTTCAGTTAAATAACGCGGTGTAGAGAATGAAACTACAGTCATTAAACAAACAAAGCGGTGCGGCCCTCGTCGTCAGTATGGTTCTGCTGGCCGTGATGACTTTGCTGGCAGTAACCGCCATGCGATCGACCGGCATTGATGAAAAAATGGTGGGTAATATGCAGCAAGTGACAGAGTTAAGAGAGGCTGTGCAAGGCGAGCTGAGGGCGCACGTCTGGGAGTTGGCCGTTGACTCGAGTGTCGGCAATACGGATATCACGGCGGCGGAAAACGCCAACAACCAAGTTGGCAAGCCTCTGTCTCTGGGCGTGAAAAGCGCAAAGTACGTCAATCAGGCCACGATGACGAGTTATGGAACAAGTGGCGGCGTGAAAGACGACGACGGCCGTAGGCTTTATGCCGCCCCCAGCTGGTGTAATTCATCGCTTGGCTCGTTTAGTTGCTACGCAATGCTCATTCAAGCAGGTGGCGAGCTAGGTAGCACGGGGTTAAGCAATAACCAAGAAGCAGGTTTTGGTGCAGTAGGCCCCGGTGTTGAGGGCGATGTCAATGTTAATCAAGGCAGTTAATGCACAGGAGATGGCAATGAAACAGTTAGTGTTTGCAATGTTAATGGTGGTGCTGGCCGGTTCGGCGAGCGCGGCTGAAAAGGTCAAGTACCAAACGATGAAGATGGTACCTGGAGACCGCACGGTGATCGAGGCAGTCAATATCATGGTGGTGCCAGAGAACTCGGATAAAGGTCTCATTCGCTATAAAGTGTGTGAAGACTGTGAGTATAAGGGCGTGGAATATGATGAAGAGACGCAGTTTGTCGATCAGCATCATACTGAAATATCGCTAAAGCAGCTCAAGGCATTGGGTGGTGTTTCAGCGGTTTTAAGAATCGAAGAGGGTGAGGAGAAGCTGCATACCGTTCGTGCTAACCGCGCTCTCAGTGGAGGTGGATCATGAAACGCTTTTTACCAATAGTTAGCAGTTTTATCTTTTTTGTTACAGCCGTTATGTCGGTGCCTGCTTGGGCGGATGACATTGAAATTTTCCGCGCCTCAGCCACACAGCAGAGCAGCGTCCCCAACTTGCTGATGGTGGTTGATACCTCGGGCAGTATGGGCACAAAAGATGTGACGGTGCCTGCCGAAGCCTATGACGCCACGAAAACCTATAGTGGCCGCTTTGACACGGGGGATTGGTACGCATTGGTGAATTGTGGGCGCTACGGTTGTGATGCTCACCGCATGGATAAATCCTTGAACCAGTGTGATGCGGCCGCCGCTGAATTGGCGAGCAATGGTGTTTTTGATGGCAATATGGCTCGATTGGTCGAGGGTGAAAACAGGACCGTCACCGAACGAGTTTGTGAAAATGTGTGTACTCGTTGGTTTTGGGGTTTTTGTATTCGCAGCGAGAGACGCTGTGAAGACCAAACCACCACTTATAGTGAGCCGAGTCGATGGGAGACTATTGAAGAGAATCATAGCAATGATGAGGTCGCCTACGACTGTGAACGCGACGAAGTGGGCAACTCTGTGACGGAGTACGCAGCGATCAACGGAAGCTTTGATAATTCAACCGGTGGTGATTTGCCCAGTGCGGCGTACACGTCGAGTGAAGACTTTGAAGATCGTTTAAATTGGTCGTCTGAAGATTACAGCGCGCGCGTTGTGACGGGCAATTACCTGAACTGGCAAGAAAACCACAATGATGAGAAGACGGTCACGCGCCTGAAAGCGGTGCAAAATGTGCTGCACGATGTCATTGGCGGCATGGATAATGTGAACTTTGGTCTGATGGATTTTTATGGCAAAGGCCGCGTTATCTACCCTGTTAGCTTAGTGAACGACGACCGAGTACAGCTTCTGAAAACAGTGGATGACTTGGAGGCCAATGGTGGCACGCCGTTGCAAGAAGCACTGCATGAATCGGGGCGTTACCTGATGGGAGACACCTATTATTATGGGGAGCGTGGTGTGTCTAGTGCATTTGAATCGGATGGTAAGACTTACGACAGCCCGATTCTCAATGAGTGTCAAGCGAATGCGGTTGTGTTACTCACCGATGGTGAGCCGACAGATTATGGAACGGATAATGTCATCCACGATATGATTAAGCCCGTCCATGAGAAAAACGGCACGAGACGCTGTACTAGCTATAGGGATAACGGTAACGATTACACGCGCTACTGCTTGCCTGAAATTGCTCAGTTTATGCGCGATTTTGACCTGAGTTCTGGCTTAGACGGCGATCAAACGGCACAGACCTTCACGGTTGGCTTTAAGTCGGACCAAGAACTCCTGCAAGATACGGCCTCTAAAGGTCAGGGCAACTACTTCCAGGCGAATGACTCTGTCGAGCTGACTCAGGCTCTAAAAGATATTGTTCGCAAGATCAAATCGGAAAGCAGTACCTTTACAACGCCCGGTGTTGCGGTGAACAACTACGGCCGCCTCACTAACCGGGAAGAAATTTATTACGCCCTTTTCCTACCTAGAGAGAGCGATCGCTGGGGCGGGAATTTGAAGCGTTATAAAATTACCAACGACGGTACCATTGTCGATCAAGATGGCCAGCCTGCAGTTGATGAGGCGACGGGCTTCTTTAAGGCATCGGCGAGAAGCTACTGGAGTTTGCGCAACGACGGCAATGAAGTTGAGAGCGGCGGTGCGGCTTCAAGGCAGAGCGTGCCGCGCAAAGTCTATACTTATACGGATGGCTCTGCGCCTAAAGATGCCTCTCTCGCGATGATGCCTTCAGCTCAGCTTGAGCCCGGCAACTCTGATATCGAAGCAGAGGACTTAGGGCTTGGCCCCTCGCAAACGGCACTGAGAACGCGAGTGCTCCGTTGGGCGCAAGGTTATGACACAGAGGACGACGATGGTGACGGCTCCACGTCTGACGTCTATGGTTACATTGGCGATCCTTTGCATTCATCGCCAACGCTCGTGACGTACTCACAAACTGCCACTGGGTCGAATTCGACGATTTTCTTTGGCAGCAATGAAGGTTTTGTCCACGGCATTGATGCCGAAACGGGGGCAGAACAGTTTGCCTTTATGCCGAAAGAGTTGCTGGGTAATCTCAATGCATATCGCGCCGATAAAGATGCGGTAGTGGTGGATACCAAGCCTTACGGTATGGATGCAGAGATAGGCGTCTGGGTGAACGACCTCAACCAAGACGGTTCGTTGCATACCAGTGGCGGCTCAATTCAAGGTGCGGGTACTAGCGAGCAGGAGAGTGCCTATATCTATGCGGGTATGCGTCGAGGTGGCCGAAGCTACTATGCGCTGGATGTGACAATGCCCGATGCGCCTGTACTCAAGTGGCATATCTCAGGGGATGACAGCCACTATCTATCGTGGTCGCAACCTGCGGCGTTTAAAGAGCTCGGCCAAACTTGGTCCAAGCCATTGGTCTCTCTTGTGAAATGGGGTGGCGACGATGGCGATCCAAGAGTCGTGCTGTTCTTTACTGGTGGCTACGATGAAGATCAAGACGATGCCACCGATGTTGTCGCTGATGATGTCGGTCGAGCGCTTTATATGGTTGATGCAGAAACCGGCGAACTGTTGTGGTCTGCTGGTCCCACGGCGGCCCACGACTTGCAGCTATCTGGCATGCAGTACAGTTTCCCTGCGACACCAGCAGTGGTCGATACGACGGGTGACGGTTATGTGAATATGGTCGTTGCGCCTGATGTAGGGGGTAACGTATGGCGCTTTGACATCGATAATGAAAACGAGGGTAGTGAAGATGTGAAGGTGACTGGCGGTAAAATTGCCGAGTTGAGCCAATCGGGCGAGCCTGTCAAGTTCTTTGCTAGCCCCGATGTGTCGATCATTCAGAAAGAAGGGGTTACGCCCTTCTTGTCCATCGCTTTGGGTTCAGGCGCTCGTCCCAGCCCGCTGAGCAAGAAGGTGCAAGATGCCTTCTTCATGATCAAGCAGAAGGACTTTACAAGTGCGCCTAAAGATAGCTCAGGAAAAGTAGCGTATGACACGATAAGAAAGTCTGATCTTTATAATTCTTCATCGCTCAATATGGATGCATTAAGCACGACTGAGCAAGCGAAGGTATTGTCAGATATCAGCAAAGCTAATGGCTGGTATATGGACTATGATGTAGACGGTGAAAAATCATTAGGTGCATCACTCACCTTTAATGGTCAAATCATTTTTACCAGCTTTTCACCGGGTGGTTCAGGTACCGGTTGTGGTCCAGATACGGGTACCAATAGACTCTATATTCGCGATGTGTTGACGGGTACGACCACTATCCAGACCAACAACGGCACGCTCGACAACCAAGAGCTGCAGCAACCAGGTATTGCGCCAGAGCCTACGGTCTTATTCCTGCGCAAAGAGGAAGATGGCAAGGTCACTCAAGTGCCGCAGATCATTGTTGGTACGGAAGTGATTAAGGATCAAGATGGTTGTGGCATCGCTGATGCTTCCTGTGGTAACGGAAGCAATAATGGAAATACGAAAGACAGAGATAGCAGTAACACAAGCTCTAAAGTTCAGTTCTGGTTTGAGGAGCGCTAGTCATGAGGTCAAGCGTAAAAAGTAAAGGCTTTTCTTTGCTGGAGCTGATGATTGTTGTTGCTATCTTGGGCATTATTTCCGCTGTGGCCTATCCGAGCTATGTGGAATATGTCCTAGAGTCTAGGCGAGGCGACGCTCACAAGGCCTTGCTGATGGTCATGCAGGCGGAGGAGCGTTTTTATAACAACTCCGGCACATACAGCTACACCACCACTCTGGGTGGTGCGGCTGGCACTGGCTTGCAGTTAGATGTGGTAGGGGGGGCTTTTCAGACAGAAGATGCCACTTACAATATAACGGCTGCTGCCTGTGGTGCTGGTATCGCACAGTGTGTTCAGTTAACGGCAACGGCGATTGGCGATCAGGCTGAGGATACGGATTGCGCGACTATCACCTATCAGTCGACGGGTACTAAAGGTGGTACGAGCGGCTTAAATTGCTGGTAGCTCTTTAGCTTGCTTACACTAGCCCGCGGCAGCGGGCTGGTGTTCTTGAGCTAGATACTCTTCGGATTGCATTTCCAACAATCGGCTGGTGGCGCGATCAAACTCAAAACTTAATCGCTTACCCGTATAGAGTTCATTAGCTGTCGCCTCTGCACTGATAATGACCTTGACGCGGCAGTCGTAAAAAACATCCAGTAGATTCAGAAATCGGCGAGCGGCATCGTTATTGTCATCGTTCATTTGAGGCACATTGCTGATGAATACACTGTGGTGCTCAGCGGCAATTTCCAAGTAATCGTCTTGAGAGCGGGCGGATTCACACAGCTCGCTAAATTCAAACCAAATAGCACCCTCTGATTCACCGTGATGGGCAATGTCTCTGCCATTGATGGAAATAAAATCGGCTTGATAGTGAGTGTTACTGACAATGGCTCGAAAGCATTGTTTCATTGCCGCTTCAGCGTTGGAGTCCAGTGGGCTGTGATAGGTGTTCTCAAGCTGTAGAGTGCGCAGTCGATAGTCGGTCTGGTTGTCCAGTTCGATTACGGAACAGTGTGCTTTCAGTGCCTCAATGGCGGGTACAAAGCGCGCCCGCTGTAAACCATCTTTATACAAATCGTCGGGTGGGCGGTTGGAGGTCGTAATCAGCGTAACCCTTCGCTGAAATAAGGCCTCAAGCAGTGTGCCCAGTATCATGGCATCGCCAATGTCATTTACATGAAATTCGTCGAGACACAAAACGCGGGCTTGCTTCGCAATTTTGCGCGCCACGGCAGTGAGTGTATCGGGCTGATGGCCCAGTTGACGCAGCTCGTCGTGGACGTAGGCCATAAAGCGGTGGAAGTGCATGCGCCAGATATCAGGGCGTTGAGCGGCTTGGGAAAAAATATCCATCAGCATGGTTTTACCACGACCCACACCGCCCCAAATATAGAGCCCGCGAATATCGTGACGGCGGGGTTTAGCGCGTCGAGTGACGGGGCGCTTGAGAGGATTTTCAGACTCGTAGCAGAGTGCTGCTTGAATGGCATCGTACTCCTGCATGAGGCGATCCTGGCCTGAGTCAGGTTCTAAGTGGAGTTCCGCTTTTTTCGAAAGATACAATTCAGACGGTTTCATAGTTACCTCGTTCGAGGCAGCTATTATAGCGACTAGCTCGCCCTATCAGCTAGGGCGCGCCGTGTGCTCTGAGGGTTCGTTTTCCAGTGTTTGTTGTAAATCGTGAAGCAATTGCTCTTGCAGAGTATCTAATGCCTGCTGCTTACTCTTCGCTGCGTCGCCCAACCAATCGCCCAGCTCTTTCCGTTTACTATTGAAGTAGTTCAAAATAAACGCTTCAGATTTGAACATAAAGCGAATGGTATCGGCGGGATCCACTTGACAGAACGGCGCGTTCGCCACCTCTCTAGCGGCATTTTCTTGAGCGCGGCAGTAGCGGACGAGAAGTTGAAACAGTGCCATTTGGGCTTGTTGAAATGATTCGGCATGCTGAGTAGAGGAAAGGCTATTGATACTGGCGTCGACAACCATGTCGAGCCACTCGAGCAATTGAGCTTCGCTGATAAAGCCCTGTAGTTGCTTTAGTTGTTCTCGCAGATCTTGGGCTTTACTGCGCAGCATTTGGATGTCGCTATTCGCTCTCGCCTGTTCATCGGAGAGCTGATAGACATGGACTAAGTCGATGGCTTTTCTATCTAGAATACGGATTTCTCTCTCCAAAGAGCGAATGTCCGCCTCGTTTTTATTGGCGTTCTGATTGGCTCGCTGCAACTCCAAGCCCTGCGTCAGCAGGCGCAGTGTAAAGTACTCGCTGATGGCCTGCTGCGTCGCGTTCATTTGATGCTGTAAATCAATCGAAGCGGCATGAATTTCTTTGCGGTCATCTGCGTTAATGTCCGGAATGTTATCCAATGCCGCCTTGCATGCCGCAATATTCTGGGCCTCAGACTTAAGGTCGCGGCTAACGCTTTCGAGTTGTTCTAAGCCCGAGTCGAGTTGCTGGCGGGAGTGGCTATCGGCGTGAATTTGCCAGTGCGTATAGGCAATTTGTAGGGTTTCAAGCCGAGGGATAAAGCGTTGTTTCAGCGTTTTGCTATTGCCTTCGGCGGCCATGGCAACGGCGTCGGCAACGAGTTCGCCATAGCGCTCAGACAGAGCAATGCGGTGTCGCAGACGCAGAGAAGCCGACTCGAATATACGATTTTCTAAGACTTCCCGCTTGTCTTCACTGAGTTGGTCGAGCCACTCATCTGGCACTTGATCTGGAAATTGCTCAATGGGCAGAGAGGCTAAATCATTTGTGCTCATCGAGTTTAACATCCGCCAAAACAACGATTGAGGCAATTGGGCTTTATTGATGTGGTGTACGCTTCCCATAAGACCGTCCCCTGTTTTTCCTTTTGTTTGATCTTCGACAGAACTGTCTTGGCCTCGACAAAAATGGCTGTCTTGTGTCGAAAAAGCGGCTAAGACGGTTCTTACACAGGGAATCAATCAAAATGTGCGCCACTTTGGGCGCAATAGGGGCAGAAGGCGACAAGCGGTCGCTTATTCGGCGTCAGCGGTGCTGTCGCGAATCAGGTCGAGAACCTCGTTTTCAAATTGCTCAAGGCGAGAGAGGGTATCTTCGCTGACCCCCCAGCCTTTCACATCGACATCTTTGTTTTTAAAATATTTCAGAACAAAGCGCTCGGTTTCCAGCATATAGCGTCGGTTGGCATCGCGATCGAGCGTGGTGAATTCGCGAGTAGCGACTTGCTCTGCAGCGGCGACTTGAGCCTCGCAGTAGCGTTGAAGCAATTTGAACAAGCTATCTTGTGCGTTCTTCTGGGCTTGATTGAGAGACTCGTCGCCTTCAATGGGGCTGATATGGGCGTCGATCACAACATCCATCCACTGTGTAAGATCTTGCTCGGGGATGATCAAGTCATACTTCGGCTTCTCACTTTCCATCAGTTGTAACTCCGTGCGGAGCTCTTGAATGAAGTGATTCTGGTTGATCTCAGTGCCCTTGAGCCCCATGGCTTTGGTAGAGGACTCGATGCGCTTTTGGATTTCCCCGATCTCCCAGTAAATGCCTTTCAAGCGTTTCAGTTTGGTTTCAACTTCCACGGCCTTTTCATTCAGCTCTTTGCAGACGAGCTTAAGCCGACTCTCGTTGATGCGCGCCAGCCAGCTGTTGGACACTTCCAGCTGCTTTTTTATCACGGCGATGGCATCTTTAAACTCAGGTTGATACTGCCCGGAAAGATGAAAGCCGTTTCGGAGCATATCAAACTGTTCTTGCAGTTTTTGCATCTCCGCGCCAGCGGCAATAATAGAGCTGCGCATACTCTTGATGTGCGCCTGAATAATCTCTTCATTATTGTGGGACGGGTTGCTGAGCTGCTCTTCCACCAGCTCTTCAAGGCGCTCCACCGACTCTTTAAAAGGGGGGGGGACGATGTCTTCAGGCTCGACCTTCACTCGGTCGAGAGCGGGAATGAGCTCGGCACCAAAGATTTGTTCTAGGGCGAGACGCTCAGACACGTGGTGGGAGTTGGCCTCGAATAAAAGGTCGTCGAGAATCTCGCGGCGCTCGCCGCTAATGCCGCGCAATAGATCTTGAGGAATTTCCCGGGGCAGCTTGGAAGCGGGTAGCTTTCGCAGCTCTTCAACCGGCATGGTCTTCACCATTTTGGCGAAGACGGGAAGAGGAATGCGGGGTAGTATTTTGTCACTCATTGTTTTTTAGCCCTACTCGAGTTCAACCCATCCTTGTTGTTAGAGGGATCATTGTAACGGAAAAAAACGCGATTGTTCACCGTTGATGACCGCTAGTTGGTCTCGGCAATGCGTTGATCAATAAACGTGATAATGTCTTTAGATTCATAGAGCCAGCGCTCCTCCTTGCCAATGTACAGGCAGGGAACGGTGGTGCGCCCGCCGCCTTGCTGTAACGCGTTGCGGTGCGCGGTACTGGCGCTGATATCACAGAGTTCGACCTCCAGTTCTAGCGCTTGAAGGTGGCGCAGAACGCGCTGACAAAAAGGGCAGCTCGAAAAGTAGTAAAGCTTGAGGTCGGCGAGTTGCGCCTGAGCCTGCTCAGGATTCTCGGGCGGTGTGGCTGTCGGTGTACTTCGGAAAAACATAGTTACTCCTGATTGGCGGCTAGCGCTCGGTCGGTTACCTCAAACACGTCATTGCTGAGACCATGGCTACCGTGAATTCGTTCAATTTCGCGTTGCATGGCGGACTTAAGTGTGGGGGTAAAGCGTTGATACTGGCTGAACACGCCCGCTAAACGTGCGGCAACCTGAGGGTTAATGCCGTCGAGTTCTAAAATAATGTCTGCGACGAGGCGGTAGTGCGCGCCATCGGCCTGGTGAAAGTGCAGGGGGTTGGCGCGGCAAAACGTACCGATCAAGGCGCGCAGGCGGTTGGGGTTTTTGAGTGTAAACTGCTCGTGCCTCATCAGCTCGCGCAAACGCTCTGGCGTGTCGGCGGCGTGACTAGCCGCTTGCAGTGCAAACCATTTGTCGAGCACTTGGGCGTCGTTTCGATATTCGGTGTAAAACTGTTCGAGCACTTCGTCGCGGACCGCGCCGGGCTCTTCACACAAGAGACTGAGAGCCGCTAAGCGATCGGTCATGTTGTCGCTGTCCTGTGCTTGGCTGAGGCACAGTTCGAAGCTATCGCTGCGAGACAATCGCATGAGATAACTCAAGCACAGATTTTTTAAACGGCGCTCGGCGATATCGTCGGGGTGAATGCGATAGTGGCTCTGTGCATTGTTCTCGTGGTAGATCTCGTGCCACGTCTTGCGCAATGCCTTGGCCAGCTCAGTGGCCACAAATTCGCGTACGCGGTGAATGGCCGCTGGATCGACCACATCGACGCACTCGGCAATGTATTGTTCAGAGGGCAACGTCAGAGCGGCGGCGATGAGCGCTTTGTCCTCCCCGCCCTCGTAGAGTGCGTGTTCAAAACTCTCGATGAGCAGTGGGTCGAGCGTGAGCTCGCGCCGCTCGGCGCCATCGCTCAGCAAGGCGAGGAGGATGTCGAGGGCCAGCCGCTGGGCGGCTTCCCAGCGGTTAAAGCTGTCTTCGTCGTGCTGTGCCAGAAAGGCGAGCTGTTCGCGGCTGTAGTCAAAGTGCAGTTTGACGGGCGCGGAAAAGCCACGCAGCAAAGAGGGCGTGGGGTGTTGGGCGATGCCCTCAAATTCCAGCGTTTGTTCGCCTTGGGTGATGTCGAAAACGCGGTGGGTGTCGCCCTGTTCATTTAATGGCATTGCCTTGCCGTCGGCATCGATTAAGCCGAGGGCAAAGGGAATGTGCAGCGGCGCTTTATCCGTTTGTCCCGGGGTGTCGGGCGTGTGTTGTTTTATGTGGAGCGAGTAGCGCTGACGACGGGCATCGTAATGCGACTCTACACTCAATTCGGGCGTGCCCGCCTGAATGTACCACTGTTTAAATTGCTCGAGATCGACATCGTTGGCGTCGCTCATGGCGGCGATAAAGTCTTCGCAGGTGACGGCTTGTCCATCGTGGCGTTCAAAGTAACGCTTGAGTCCCTTTTGGAAGCCCGTTTCGCCCAGCAGTGTGTGCTGCATGCGGATGACTTCGGCGCCCTTCTCATAAACGGTGAGTGTGTAAAAGTTATTGATTTCCAAATAGTGATCGGGGCGGATTGGATGGGCCATGGGGCCCGCGTCTTCGGCAAACTGCAGGGTGCGCAGCATACGCACATCTTCAATGCGCTTGATGGCGCGTGCGCCGACGTCGGCACTAAACTCTTGGTCGCGAAATACGGTGAGCCCCTCTTTGAGGCTGAGCTGAAACCAGTCGCGACAGGTCACGCGATTGCCCGTCCAATTGTGGAAGTACTCGTGCGCAATAACGGACTCAATATTTAAGTAGTCGGTATCCGTGGCAGTGTCGGGCCGCGCTAGAACAAATTTAGAGTTAAAAATATTCAGCCCTTTGTTTTCCATGGCGCCCATATTGAAGTCGTCGACCGCGACAATCATGTAGATGTCGAGGTCGTACTCCAAGCCAAAACGCTGCTCGTCCCATTGCATGGCTTTTTTAAGGGAGTTCATGGCGTGATCGCACTTATCGATATTGTGCGATTCCACGTAGATGCGCAGGGTGACATCGCGCCCAGATGCCGTGGTGTAGTGGTCTTCAATGTGGCTGAGCTGCCCCGCCACGAGTGCAAATAGATAGCAGGGTTTAGGGTGTGGGTCGTGCCACTCGGCGTAGTGGCGATTGTTATCGAGATCGCCGCTGTCGCTGAGATTGCCGTTGGACAGCAGCACGGGGCACTGATCTCGGTCGGCTTCGATACGCGTAGTAAAGGTGGTCAGCACATCGGGGCGGTCGAGGTAGTAGGTAATGCGGCGAAAACCCTCGGCCTCGCATTGTGTGCAGTAGTTGCCACTGGATTGGTAGAGGCCCTCCAAAGCGGTATTGGCAGCGGGGTTGAGGCGCGTCACGACGGTGAGCTCAAACGCGGTTTGCTCGGGCTCAATACGCAGCTCGTTGTCACTCAGTTGGTAGTCTCGGTCTGAGAGTTGGGTGCCGTCAATGGCAACGGATTCCAGTGTCATGTGCTCGCCATTTAAGATCAGAGGGGCACTGTCCACTCGACGCTGCCAATAGCTAGTGGCGGTGACTCGGGTGCCCTCTGGGCTCAGTTCAAAGCGCAAGTGCAGTCGATCGACTTGAAAGTCCGGTGCGCGATAGTCTTTCAGGTAAACGGTGGGTTGTGCTTCGCTGCGCATAGTGACTCATCGTTGGAAAAACAAAAAAACATTATGCCAGAGAGAAACAGAAAAAATGGCTAAGAAACGCATAGGACGGGCACTAAATGTGTGCAAATGGAGAAAAATCACTACGAGCGGCATGGTGCGACTTTAAAGACTCGCCTATGATCAACCAAGGAAGGGGCTTATGCATCAAGATATCGTTTTTTCGATTTTTATTATTTTTGCGGGCGCGGCGGTGTTCGCTACGCTGGCGCTGGCCGTGCGGCAGTCGCTCTTGGTGGCTTATATGGTGCTGGGTTTTTTGGTGGGGCCCTATGCTTTGGGGTGGGCCAGTGATATCCAAACCATCGAAAACATTTCCCATATCGGCATCATTTTTTTGCTCTTTTTGCTGGGTTTGAATTTAGAGCTGCGCGGTCTTCTGGTGATGATGCGCTCGGCCACCATTGTCACTCTGCTGAGCGCCATCAGTTTTGCACTCGTCGGCACGGCGCTGGCCAATGCCTTTGGTTTTCGTTGGATTGATTCATTGCTAATCGGTTTGTGCTGCATTTTTTCTAGCACGATTATTGGCTTAAAGCTGTTGCCCACGACCGCGTTGCACCATCAGCATATGGGCGAAATTATTGTCAGTGTTCTGCTGCTACAAGATGTGCTGGCGATTATTGCGCTTATCGTGATCCAAGGCAGCGCTCAGGGTGAGGCCGCCCAAGGTATGGCGCTACTCAAGTTGGCGTTGAGTCTGCCGGCCTTGGTACTCGTTGCCTTTGTGGCGTCTCGCTACATTTTGCAGAACCTACTGGCTCGCTTTGATCGAATTCAAGAGTATATTTTTCTGCTCACAGTCGCTTGGTGCTTGACGATGGCTGAGCTGGCTAATTATTGGGGCTTGAGCTACGAAATTGGTGCCTTTGTCGGCGGTGTCAGTTTGGCTATATCGCCCATTGCCCGCTATATCGCCGAGCACTTAAAGCCGCTGCGAGATTTTTTTCTGGTGATGTTTTTCTTCTCGCTGGGAGCGCAGTTTAACCCGACCATGTTTGCCGAAGTGGCTCTGCCCGCTGGCTTGTTGGCGGTGTTGCTGATGCTGTTTAAGCCCTGGGTTTTTGCAAAGCTTTTAAAACGGCAGGGAGAGCGTCAAGAGATCGCCGTGCAGGCGGGTACGCGTTTGGGGCAAGTGAGCGAGTTTTCTCTATTGATCGCGGTTATTGCCGTACAGGCTGGCGTGATGAGCGATTCCGCCTCCTATGTGGTGCAGCTGTCGACATTGATCACCTTCGTCGTCTCTTCCTATTGGATTGTCCACAAATACCCGACTCCCGTTTCCACGAATGAGCGCCTTCGTATGGACTAGCTTCTTCGAAGGCCTTAAGCTGGTTTCACTATAAAAATTGCAACGGTTACTGCATGGATCTTTCTACTCTAGAGCCAGAGCACGCACAGGTTTTGCTGGCCCACAAGCAGGTGGATCAAGCGCGTCTTTTTGCCGGTGGTTTTAATCAGGTGAGCGGCTGCGATATTCGCATGACGATGGCGCACAGCGTCGACGATGTGATTCGCGAGCTCGAAACGGCACGCTTCGATTTAGTCCTCTGTGATCGCCGTTTGTTAACGGTTAAATTGATTGAGGCGTTCAATCGCCTCCGCGCGCGAGGCGAGCATATCGCCACGGTATTGTTGAGCAACGAGGCCGACGATCAGGTGCGCAACACAGGGCGCGCGATTGGCGCGCTCGACGCCATTCCACTTTCCGTCGTTAGTGGTGAGGCGTTGGCCTACTATCTCAACGTCGCTTTGCGTCTAGGTGCCTTGGCCCGTCAGGAGCGGCAGGCAGGGCAGGTTATGGGCGCGATTGGCTCTTTTGGCGATGTGTTCTTCTTTCGCGCCCGCTTAGAGCAGGATCGGCCACCGATACTCGATTGGATTTCTTCCTCTTTTGTCGATGTGAGTGGTTACCCAACGAGAGATTTTCTCGAGCGCGAGGACGGCGTTTGGTCGCTGGTGGAGGAAGAGGATCGGAGCTTGGTGCAAGATTGGATCGAAGCACTCAGCGGCAATCGCCGCGCCGCCTGTGAGTTTCGCTTGATAGATCATTTGGGGCGCGCTCTGTGGGTAGAGGCCAAGGGGCACCCCATTTGGAGTCACGAGCGCCAGTGCGTGACGGGTATCCTCGGTCGCGTCAGTCAGATCGGTGCGCGCCGCCATTTAGAGGCCCGCGCCGAACACGCCGAGGCCCGCCGAGGCCTATTGCACGATTTTATCCAGTCCGCGCTCAATGCGACGTCGAGTTCAAGTTGGCAGCGCGCGATTCCCCAAAAACTACAAGCGCTATTGAAGTCGGATGTCGTTGGATTGTTCGAGCGCAAGGGAAATCAATTCGCCATGGTGGCGGGTGCGGGGTGGAAGCTCAATGCGCCGAGCGACCGTTTCTTGCACGGGCAATTGCAGCATGAGCTGAGTTTTACACTGGAGCGGCAAGAGCCCGTTCTGATCGAAAAAATGCAGAGCGAAACACGCTTCTCGCCCTCCCATATTGCACTGGGCAGCGGCGTGGTCAGTGGCGTGTGTTTAGCCATTAAAGGCCCGAGTTTCGAAGGGGTTCTGGCGGTGTATTTTCGCGAGTCGTACATGCCGCTAGACGCCGATGACTTGAATTGGCTACAGCTGCTGGCGGATTGGCTGGCGGGCCAATTGGGAGAGGGTGTTAGCGCGACTGCCGAGAGGCTTGAGGATAACAACAGTTATTTGCAGATTTTGATGGATGTAGGCGACAGCCTGCTTAACGCGCCCGACTGGCGCCGCGCGAATGCCAGCGTATTAAACCGTGTAGGTGTGGCGCTAGATGCGCGCAGTCTAGCGTGCTTTCGCTTTTCGGCGTCGCAAGCCGAGGAGCAAGCGGCCACCGTGGCTTGGAGTCAGCAGTGGCAAGCCGAGGGGCAAAAGGCCTCTGCGCCGTCAACTCGCTTGTTGAAGGGCGTGTTTGCCGGAGAGACGCAGCAAGAGAAGGACATCTGTGCCGTGCCGATTCGCGCCGACGGCAGTGTCTGGGGCGGTGTTGTTGTCGAGGGCTTACAGGCGGATTCAACGCGGTTGGCCCTGCTTAAACAGTTGGCTGATTTGATCGGTGCGGTGGCAGAGCGAGAGGCACAGGCCGCGCGCTTGAAGGCCTTGTCGACCGCCGCCGATTCCACGCAAGATATTTTGGCGTCGACGCTACACTGGCTCGGTGCCAGTGGGACGTGTTTTTGGCCCAGCCAAGGTCAGGCAACGTGGTATACGCCCCACCCTCGCCTGCGCGAGGCCGTTGAGCGTTTGGGGAGCGATGCCTCGCCTGTTGCCACTGCCTTTGAGGGCGAGCCCATCGCCTTTTTCCCCGAGGGTTTGGCGGTGCCCGATCCCGCTTTACAACAGCAGCCCGCACTGGCCTTGCACTTTGAACAGGGCCGCTGGCTGCTGTTTTGGGAAAATGCCGTGCCGCTGTTAGGTGAGCGCGACTACAGCGCGTTAAAGCAGCTATTCAAGCGCGTGCTGACTTCACTGAGACAGGAGCAAGAGACCGAGAGTGCACCAGTAAACTCGGTGGAGGCCAACCCACTACCCTTTGCTGTGTTTGACTCGCAGGGTGAGCTGCAGTCGAGCAACGCCAGTTTCGATGAGATCTGGAAACAGGAGCTATCTCGCCCCGAAGAGCATCGCCGATTGGTTCAAACGGTGGCTGCACAGACAACCCCTGAGAGCGTTTTACACGACGCGGTAACGCCAGCACTGCTGTGGAGTTACGCCCCCGATCGCAGTGGCAGTGTGTTTGTCCAGGTGCAAATTGTGCCCGAGTCCGAGGCGGAGCAGCATAGCGATGCCTTCCACGATTTTCTCACGGGTTTGCCGAATCGCGAATTCTTCAAAAAGTTATTGTCCCACTCGCTCGAGCAATCCCAGCGCAATACGCAGTATGAGTTTGCCGTTCTGATGCTCGACCTCGATCGCTTTAAAGTCATCAATGATTCGCTCGGCCACGAAGAGGGCGATCGCGTCTTGCAAGAGGTTGCGACGCGCCTCGTCGAAGCGGTGCGAGCAGGCGACTATGTCGCTCGCCTCGGGGGCGACGAGTTCGCTATTTTGCTCGATGGTATCGGCGACGATATGGATGCCTCGGACATCGCCAGTGATATACAGCGCGAGTTGCAAAAAACACTGCATCTCGGTGAACACGAGGCCGTGTCCAGTGCCAGCATTGGCATTGCTTTGAGCAGCCGAGGCTACCAGCATGTGGAAGATTTGATTCGCGATGCAGACAGCGCCATGTACCACGCTAAAAACCACGGCAAGGCACAGCACTCAGTGTTTAGTCAGGAAATGCATCAGCGCGCCCTCGATCGCCTACAGCTGGAGGCCGATTTAAGACGCTCTGTCGAAGCCAATCAACTGCGGGTGCATTACCAGCCGATTATCGATTTGGCACAGGACAAAGTGGCTGGGTTTGAGGCCTTGGTCCGCTGGCATCACCCCAGCCGAGGCTTGCTGTTCCCCGACGACTTTGTGCCGATGGCCGAAGAGACGGGCTACATTCGCAATATCGATCGCTGGGTGCTGGACAATGCCACAAACACTCTGACCCAGTGGCGCCAAATGGAAAGCCAAGCCAACGACTTGTTCTTGAGTTTGAATTTGTCAGGCCTGCACTTCGACAACATGGCAATACTGTCGCATATCGGTAATTTGCTCAGCAGCAAAGACTTGAGTGGCCGACTGAAACTAGAACTGACAGAAAGTATTTTGATGCAGAACTCCAGTCGCGCTCTGGAAATGTTTAACATTCTCGCGGCGCGCGGTTTGCATATCAGTATTGACGATTTTGGCGTCGGTTATTCATCGCTCTCGCGGATTCGTCGCCTACCGCTCAATACGCTAAAAATTGACAAGAGTTTTGTGCAGGACATGCAGCGAGACCAGGGCGCCCTCGATATTATCCGCGCCATTATCGACTTGGCTTACAACCTCAAGATGGAGGTAGTGGCCGAGGGGATCGAAACAGCCCATCAGTACACCTTGCTTAAACGCTTGGGTTGCCACTACGGCCAGGGCTATTACATGTCGCGGCCTCTGCCCGAGGATCGTGCGCTGGAGTTTTTGCAAACGCCACTAGAATTAAAGCGCGCTTGATGGCTGATAGGTGGAACAAAAAAAGCGCGGGATAACCCGCGCTTTTTTTGTGTCCTGCAATCGTGGTTCCAGCAGCCTATTAAGCGGCCTTGGCGTAGCGGTTGGCGCGCTTGAATGTGCCCAAGTCGTTAAAGCGAACACCGCATTCGCGCATCACCTCGTGCGCGCGGCTCTTGCACAGCGAGCGCAGATAAAAGGGCTGGCTCACTACAAAGTGATGAATGCTGTGCGTACTGCCAAAATTCCAGCAAAAGGCCTGTAGTGGCATGAAGTACCAAGGGTTCAACACTTGGGTTTGTTTCATTAAGCCATCTACATCGCCGTAGTAGTGCATGTTGGTCGTAATGAAGTTCAGGATGGCCTGGCGCAAAATATTGGGAATGATATTGGCGACGGCAATCACATTCACAATGGGCATGGCCTGCTCACTGATCCAAGCGGGTAGCGAGATGGTGTAGCCCAGCTCAGGGCCGATGAGCGTCACAGCGTGGTAGGCCAAGAAAGCATACCAAGTGCCATAAAAGAGAAAGCCCAGAGGAAAACCGCCGACGTACTGCACATAATCGGATTTAAAGGTTTTTAAATCGCGGAACAGGTGGCGGAAAATCGAGCCCGAGGCAGCGGCGTCAAACATAATAATCATTCGTGCGAAGCCGTACTTGAGCCCGTTGCCCAGTAGGCGCTCTTCCGTGTCGTCCACTGTGCCCGAGACTTTGTGATGGTGTAGGTGGATTTTGCGGCGCACCCAAGGGTTAATAATGTTGCCGCGGAAAAGCCAAACACCCGCCATCATCAAATTTTGCATGAAGGGCGTTTTTTTGAAATACATAAAGTGGATTAAGTCGTGCTCGAGTTCGTGTAGCAACGAAGTGAATAGAGCACTGCTGATCACACACAGCCATGCGGGGATCACCTCGGTTACATACAGATAGCCCGAGCCGATAATACCGACAATGGCAAAACAAAAAATACCAAAGCCAATGGCGTTTTGGCGGTCGAGAATGGGGTAGCGCTGGCGCAATCGCTTCTCCTCATCTTTGACCGCCGCTCGAATACGCTGCACTTTTTGGCTGTCGTTGAGTGCTTGTTCTGACATCTTATCTCTTCCTGCGTTGTGGTTTCTTGCAGTGTGTCGAATTTGATGCGTTTTGATAGAGGCTGTGACACCTTTGCCGACCGCCTGTCGCATGCAGTGAGTGGTCTTGTCGCCTCTGTAAGTTTGCTGTCGTTCTCACTTAATTGTGCGGCGTTTTTGCAGGGCGAGTACGCCGGCGAGGGCAATCAAAAAAGCGCCGATGACAAATTGCTGGCTCAAGGTTTCCTGCCAAAAAATGTAGCCGTAGCCGGCGCCAAACAAAACCGAACAATAGGTGAACGCTCCAATACGGGAAGCCTCGCCAATGGCGTAGGCGCGCGTCATGAGCAGTTGTCCTCCCGTTCCCGCACAGGCGAGGAGTGCCAAAAGCCCCAGCTGTTGGGCCGAGGGTGTGACCCACGCCCAAATCAAGGGTATGGAGGAAATCACACTGGATAGGGCGGCGAAGTAAAACACGGTGCGGGCGACGGGTTCACTGCGGCCCAAACGCCGCAGCGCCGCTTTGGCTAGAGCCGCGAGTGCGCCACCCGCCAAGCCCACTAGGGAAACCCAATTAAACGCCCCGGTGGGGTCGAGTACGGCCCAGACGCCGGCAAAGCCGATGGGGATGGCGATGAGTACGATGGGTGGCGAGGTCTCGCGCAATAACAGCCAGGCAAATAGCGGCATAAATAAGGGCGTGGTCATTTTTAAAATCATGCCCTCGGCCAAGGCTAGGTGGCCGAGGGCAAAAAAGAAGCAGTACATGGCCGACAGGCCAATCCCCGCCCGCAGTAAATGCCAGTGGGGAATGCGCGTTTTCAAGTTGTCGAGGCCGCCCTGATTGAGAGCGAGTGGTAACAAAAGAAGTGTGGCGATGGCATTGCGGAAGAACACAATCATCTCGTTGGGCAGGCCCACCGAGGCGGCTTTGACGGCGGCGCCCATCGTGGCAAAAAGAAGTTCGGCGGCGACGATGAGCGCCGCGCCGAGTAGGGCGTTTTGGGGATACAGCAAGGGAGCCTCGTGGCAGCGTTTGCCTAGCGGTAGTGGGATTCGTCTTCTAAAAACTCAACGGGCGGTGCGAAAAAGGATGCCCCAGTAACGGCCTGAGTGAATTGCAGCAGTTTGTCGGTGTGGCCGTGACCATCGCCTTCCACCATGCTTCTTAAGATGCGGGGAAAGTTGTCGCCGCGATGGGCGTAGGCGATGAACACTAGGCCGTATTCGCGAACGGTGCCGAACGGCAGACTGTGGCGAAGCAGTTCGACCGGGCTGCCATCGTCATTTTTGAGGTTGGCACGCAGGGTGTGGGCGGTGGCTTGTTTGTCGACTTTATCAAACTCGACGTCGTCGATTTTTGTGCGACCGTAGACGGCCTCTTGCTCTTCGATATCCATGGTTTCCCACTCGGGGAGGTTGTGCAAATAGTGTTGCAAGTGGATATAGCTACCCTGACTTAGTGCATCGTTGCCGGGTGTGAGTGCAACCTCGGCGCGATGCTCCCCTTCGGGGTTTTCCGTGCCGTCGACAAAGCCGGTTAGGTCGCGGCTATCGAGATAGCGAAATGCGTGGGTCTCTTTTTCAACGGTTAGGTCTTGGCCAAACTGTTCGATCAGTTCACGGGCGAGCTCGAAATTGATGTCGTGGCGCTCGGAGCGCAAGTGAATGAGCACATCAAAAGGCGTGTGAGGCATTTTCCCGTCGTTATTTTCCAGCTCGGGGAAAGCGCGCAGTTGGTCTGGCCTGTCGCCGTTGAACACACGCTCCCAAGCTTCGCTGCCGATCGCGATGACGCCACTTAACTGGGCTCGGGGGAAGCGCTGGGACCAATTGCTCACTTCGCGGTGAAAAAAGCGCAACAGCCATTGAAGCGATTGTGGCTCCTTGGCGCTCAGACACAGGAGGTAGGCGTGGCTATTGGGAGTGGGCAGAATACCGCTTTGGGCCGTGTTCATAGCGCTGTCTCAACTGGTTTCTAGAGGTCTATCTTAACGCAGGCGGGGCGTTGTCCCAATGGGGCTTTTTCAGCAGCCTGCTAGAGGCTAGTCGATGGGCTTAACCGTTGACGGAGTTAGATTTTTTTTTTGCGAGTTTCTTTTCAAGCACTTGCTTGCCGAGCTGAATGTTCTGCTGGTCCGTCATGTCTTTAGGTGGGATGGATACCAACTGATGCAGAATGTGGGCGCTCTGCTGCTCGGGATTTTTCTCACAAAGTTTTAGACAGGCCTTGCCGTACTCCAATAACAGAGCCGTGCTTTGGGGCGACTCGCTGGTGGCGGCTTCAAAGTCCTCTAAAGCGCGGTCGCGATTGGAGCCGTAGAGTAGGCGGCCAGTAAATCCGGCGTGTTGGGTGACTTCAGAGTGGAACACCGCCTTAAACATCATGGCCTCAACGTTGTTGGGTGCTAATTCAGCGGCGCGGTAGATGTTCTTTTTCAATTTGCCGCCTAAACCCTTGGTGAAAGCGGAAACGGGATTGATTTCCTGTCCGTAGCGACCGATGGCAAACGCCTTTAGTAGGTAAAAGGCGGGCATCTCCAGATCGAATTTTTCCTGCATGCGCTCCATGTGCTTAATCAATCCAGCAAAGGCGTCTCGGCGGGCATCACCCGGCGGTACAAAAAAGTGGTGGTGAATAGAGAGGCTGCGCAGCTTGGGCAGTGCCCCGGCTAAACCGAGGGTATCGGCTAACTCGTAGGCGCTTTTATATTGCCCTGCGTGGTACAGGCGCCAAGCTTCAGCGACTCTGGGCGCGAGTTGGCTGAAGTCCCCGTTAAATTGATCGGGCAGTGCTTCGTCTTGGTGCTCGGTGCCAAAAAAGGGAGAGAGCAGGGCGCTGAGTTGGTCGGCGCTGGGGTAGTCGACGGAGTCTCGGTAGTGCAGCTTGCCCCAGTTTTTTTGCAGTTGTTCGCCTTCGTAATAGTACTGCATACCCTCGGGGTAGTCCTGTAGCAAATCGGCACCCAAATAGACGTCACCGCGCGCGGTGTTAGCCAGCGCGAGTAAGGCTATTAAAATGAATGTAAACCGATTGAGCATGTATAAAATGGGCACAAGCCTGTAAGTTGCATTAGACTATGCTCAGGCACGCGGGGAGAAAAGTGCCACTGGTCACAAAATATGAATGACCATCGTCATATACGCAACCACACGCTTTTCTGTTCCAATGGCGACACAATGATTAAACAAACGCTACGACTATTCGCACCTGCTGCACTTTTCGAGTTCATGGGGCGGTTCCAATGGATCGGTGATCCGGATCGCGCTCGAGACCTTGTGCGCCTAAGCTTCTTTTACGGTGCGGGCACACTCATTTGGTGGGTTGTCGCCTATGAGATTTACTGGTTTGGCCGTTTCGGCGCCAGCTCGCAACAGGAGATCATTTGGGCGTGGTCGCTGTTCGGCACGTTTGTGGGCGTGCTCACCTTGGTCGGAATCGTCGTTGGCGCCAGCTATCTTGGTTACTACCGCTACCCTTTCAAGATGATGCACCGCCACAAAGCGGTGGTGGCAAGTATTTTCTTATTGTATCTATTGATGCCTGTGCTGGCGGCGAGTGTTAACAGCGTTGATGTCGATGGTTCGCACATGCTGATGCCTTTAGTGACCATCGCGCCACTGGCCAGTATCTTGCCCATTCCTCTCGGTCTGTTGTTGATTACGCTGTCCACTTTTGGTGTGGCGGCCTTTTATGTGCCCGACTTGGCGCCCATTACCGCGGGCTACGCGGTGCTCCAACAGTTGGTTTTGCTATGGATGACACGCGCCGTTACCAACGAAAAATTTGCCAAAGAAGATCTCTATCGCCGCAACGATGAGCTCGGCGCCACACAGGCCTTGCTGAGTCAGGCATCCAGACAAAATGAGCGCTTGAGAATTGCGCGCAATATTCACGATTTGGTGGGTCACCATGTGGCTGCTTTGACTCTCAATTTGGAGGTGCTCAGTCACAAAACCGAAGGTGAGATAAAACAAGAAGTGACCGAGGCCTTGGGGATTTCTAGAGATTTGATGGACAAGGTGCGCGCTGCGGTCAGCGAGTACCGTATGGATGTCGCCCTGCCTGTCTCGGACATACTCGCCGAACTGATTAACCACGCGCCGCGCATCGACATTGACCTCGACCTCGATGAAAACTTGGTGATTCGCGATGCGGCGACCGCGGAGGCCGTATTGCGCTCGGCTCAGGAAATCGTCACCAATACGCTCAAGCACTCCGAGGCCACACAGCTTTTTATGCAGCTCAAAGAGCGCGAGGGCTGGTTGCAGTTTCGCTCTATGGATGATGGCCAAGGGGCTAAAAAATCGCTGCGATACGGCAATGGCCTAAATGGCATTAAAGAGCGCGTCGAAGACCTAGGCGGGACGATGTCGGTCGATCAGCAGTACCAACAAGGTTTCAAGGTCACATTTAGCATTCCGCTCTCGGGAGGCGTCGTGTGATTCGCGTTGTTATCGTCGATGATCAAACGTTAGTGCGACACGGCATTGCCAATTTGTTGGGCATGTCGGACAAGGTTGAGGTGGTCGGCGAGGCGGGCGATGGTGAAAGCGCGCTGTATCTTATCCCCCAAGTCAGCCCCGATGTCGTGCTGATGGATATTCGAATGCCCGGTCTGAGCGGCCTAGATGTACTGCGCAAGCTGCGCGCCTCTGACGACAACACGCCGCCGGTGATTTTGCTGACCACCTTTGAAGATCAAGACACCTTGCAACAGGCTATTCGTCTAGGTGCCAAAGGCTATCTACTCAAGGATGTGACACTCGATAACCTGTTGGCCAGCTTGGAGCTAGTGATGGCGGGTCAATCGGTGTTTGATAATCGCATTAATCACCGCACCGATGATGTGTCGGCGGCTTCGCGCAGCCAGGCTAGCTTGGGCGACGCCTACGATTTGACGGCTCGCGAAGTGAACATAATCGAATTGATGAGCGAGGGCGCCAGTAATAAAGAAATCGCCTTCCGTCTCGACTTGAAAATGGGCACGGTAAAAAACTATGTATCTAGCGTGCTGCTTAAGCTCGGTGTGCGCGATCGCACTCAAGCTGTCATCAAAATTAAAGAGGAAGGCTGGTTTTAACGGGAACTCTATGCTCCAATCAGCCCACGAATAGAAAATAACCACTGAGGCCACTATGAATACACTGCTTAAAATCACTTTAGCGCTATTTGCGCTCACCCCCGCTTTATCGATGGCAAACAATGATGCCGTCAAGCGCTCTATGTGCTTGTTTGACCCCGTGGGCAAAGGCGGCGATATGTACGCCATGCTCAAAGAGTTTCAGGCCGAAGTGCTCAACCTCGGGGTTCGACTTGAGTTGAAGCCCTTTGACAGTGAGAGCGTCATCGTTAACGAGCTAAAAGCGGGCCAGTGTGATGCGATTGCCGTGACAGGCATGAAAGCTCGCCCCTTTAATACGTTCACGTCCACGATTGAAGCCGTGGGTGCACTGCCTAAATACGAAGACGTGCGCCTGCTGATGAAAACCGTTGTGAGCCCCAAGTTGCAAGAAAAAATGGTGCAGGGTGAGTACGAGGTAGCGGGCATTATGCCTGTCGGCAACGTGTACACATTTGTGCGCAACCGCGTTTGGGCGGAAGAGGGCTTGCAAGAGCACTTTCAAGGCAAAAAGGTGAGTGTGTTTGAAGGCGACGGTGTCTCCTTTGAAATGGTGCGCAACATGGGGGCGACGCCCGTTATGGTCGACACGACCTCCTTCGCGGGCAAGTTTAACAATGGCGCGGTCGATATTACCTTCTCGCCTGCCGTGGCCTACGAACCCCTAGAGCTCTATAAGGGGCTGGCCAATAACGGCGGTATTATTCGCACGCCAATGATTCAGCTGACCTTCCAAATGGTCATTCGTCACAAGCGCTTCCCCGATGGCTTCGGCGCCAAGGTGCGCAAACTCGCCTATGACCGCATGGGTTACGCCATGCAGTATGTGCACATGACGGAAAAGAAAATCCCCGAAAAGCATTGGGTTGAATTGCCTCTGCGCGAAGTGGCGGGCATGGCGGAAATTATGCGCCAGAGCCGCGTCAAGCTGCGCGATCAAGGCGTTTACGATGGCGACATGCTGAGCATCATGCGCAAGATACGTTGTCAGCGAGATCCCCGCCACTTTGAATGCGTCGATAAAATCGAATAAAACGATTTGAAGTCATTGCAACAACGAAAGGGCAGCCTCAAGGCTGCCCTTTTTTGTGGCACTCATTTTCTAAACCCCTGTGACCTCTGGCACTGTTCAATCCAAACGCGATGGCGACAATGGTAAAAATCACTAATAAATAAGGCTTAACTGACTATGTCGATTCACACTCATCGCGTTTTTATTGCACTCGCAACGATACTGGTGGCGATCTTTTCTACACAGGCGTCGGCCGAGCAGCGCAGTTTGTGTTTGTTTGACCCCGTTGGCGAGCGTGGCGATATGTACGCCATGTTGAAAGACTTTCGAGTCACAGTGAAAGATTTGGGCGTCGATTTAGAACTCAAGCCGTTTGACAGCGAAAGCGTGATCGTCAACGAATTTAAAGCGGGGAAATGTGATTCGATTGCGGTAACGGGTATGAAGGTGCGGCCCTTCAACCAGTTCACGGCCACCATTGAGGCGGTGGGGGCCCTGCCCGCCTACGAAGACGTTCACTTGTTGATGAAAACCATGACCAACCCGGGCCTGCAAGATAAATTGGTTCAGGGTGAATACGAGGTGGCGGGTGTTTTGCCCGTGGGTAATGTCTACACCTTCTTGAAGCGAAAAAAATGGGCTACGCAGGGTTTGCAAGATCATTTGCAAGGCAAGAAAGTCAGCGTGTTTGAAGGGGATAACGTCTCCTACGAAATGGTACGCAATATGGGCGCGAACCCTGTTGTCGTAACGACCACCTCATTTTCGGGCATGTTTAACAACGGTGCAGTGGACATTACCTTTGCCCCTGCCGTCGCCTACGAGCCGATGGAGTTGTACAAAGGCTTGGCAAACAATGGCGGAATTATTCGCACGCCTTTGATTCAGCTCACTTTCCAAATGGTGATTCGCCACAAGCGCTTCCCCGAAGGTTTTGGTCAAAAGCTGCGCGAAATTAGCTATCGCTACATGGGCTTTGCGTTGCAGTACGTACACATGGTGGAAAAGAAAATTCCCGAGCGTCACTGGGTAGAGTTGCCCATGCGCGAAGTGGCGGGCCTCACTTCTATTATGCGTCAAACGCGCATGCGCTTGCGCGATCGCGATATCTACGATGGCGACATGCTCAATATGATGAGAAAAATTCGCTGCCAGCGCGACCCCAGTCACTTTGAGTGTATTCAAAAACTCGAGTGATGAAAGCACCACCCTACAGAGGCAATGGCGATTAATTCGTCATTGCAAGCCTCTTACTGTCATTTCAAATTGGATTTGGAATCTCCACAACCAACCCCCGTCATTCCAGGCTTGATCTGGAATCCCCGCAACCACCCCCACGTCATTCCAGACTTGATCTGGAATCTTCAAAACGAAGCTTTGATTGGGAGATTCTGAGGCCTCCGCTCCTTATCGATATCCTTGTAGGCCAATCAAGTTCAAGATGACGGCGGTGGGGACGAGCAAGAGGATGATAGAGGTTATAAATTGCCACGTCGGCTTTGCCTCCCCGAAATACCCGTCACGCTTCTTATCTTTAAAATACTCGTCATTCCCGCGCAGGCGGGAATCCAGCGTCTTTGAGTGCGAGGGGTCGTAAAGCCACTAGGCTCCCGCCTGCGCGGGAGCGACGGTGGGGTAGCTTGTCGGAGGGCGCCTTTATGCCCTTGGGCACTCGGGCCGACAGTACGTCCTCATTGCGAGGAGGCGCAGCCGACGCGGCAATCTGTTGGTGTGTTCGATGAGCAGAATGCCTCACTACGTTCGAAATGACGGCGCACTGTCGGCCCGAGGCGGGCCTCCCACAAGTGAGTTTCATGGTCGTTGTCCGAAGTGGTCCTCCCACAAGCATTGGTGGGTTACACCCTGCGGCTAACCCGCGCTGCCATGATATTCCAAACCCTACCCGTCATTCCAAACTTGATTTGGAATCTCCAGAACGGAGCCTCGGCCCGTGCACCCAAGGGCATAAAGGCGCAGCCGACGCGGCAATCTATTGGTGTGTTCGGTGGGCAGATTGCTTCGCCTACAGCTCCAATGACCGCAAAATGCGGTCCCCGCCACCTCTACTCAATCACCAGCGATCCAGACTCGGGCAGCTGCGAGACCAAATCGCTTCCAACGAGTGTGGACGGTGTATAGGTGCCGCCTTGTACGCTGTGCGCCATTAAATGCTCGATCACCGCCAGCGAACCCGTAATCGTTAAACTGTAGCCGTTGGCAGTTTGAATGCGCGCCGTTTTAACGTTGCCCTTGGCATTGCGCGCTTCACCCCATACAAAGGTTGGCATTTTGGCTCGCTGTTGTTCGTTGGGGCCTTTTACCGTTTTGGCAATTCGGGCTTTAATCAGTTTCTGAACCCACGAAAAACCTAAGATAGGGCGAATATAATTGGCTCGCTTGGCGCTCTTAATCAGCTTGGGTGAGCCGGGCATAAATACCTTGATGTTGGGAATGCCCGTGGAGTGGTAGGCGGTGGAGACATCGCCCCAGGGAATGGTCATGGCATCTTTTTCGCCATCGCCAAAATCAATGCGTTGCACTTCATAAGCCAGTGGCACGGTCGTGATGACGCCATCGCGGCGAATCATGCCACCTTGAGCCAAGCCCTCGACAGAGGTCTTGGCCGTTCCGGGTGAAAAACCCGAGCGAGAGTCAAAGCCCAACGACAAATGCGTGGCATCGGGGAGGGCGCCCGCCAAGGCTGCGGCGACACAGTCGGTGGGAATAACATCAAAACCCACGCCGGGGCAGAGCACGACCCCCGCCGCTTGTGCTTGCTGGCTAAGCGCCTGCGCCGTTTCAAAAACAGCGATTTCGCCGGTAATGTCCAAATAGTGTGCGCCCGCGATCAGGCAAGCCTTCATCATCGGCTCGGCGGTGGCGGAAAAGGGGCCCGCACAATTTAATACGAGGGAAAACTCGCCGAGTTGCTCGGCAATGCGCTCAGGCGCATCCAGCGAGAATGCGACAGCCTCTAGTCCCAGCTCTTGGGCGATACCTTGAACCTTCTCTAAACGCCGCCCCGCCAACACGGGCCGATAACCGCGCCGCACCGCCTCGCGGGCAATCAATTCACCGGTGTAGCCGTAGGCGCCGTAAATTAGCCAGGGTTTTTGCAGAGTGCTTTCAGAGCTCATCAGGGTTACTCCTCGTAGGATGTGTGGCAAATGTTGATAGCCAGTCGAGTTCTAGAGCATGATTTAAGCACAGGCGTATTTCAAATGCCGAATAGCTCGATGGGCGTTATTTGCAAGCCAAGGGGAGGGAGACCCACTAGGGTAGGGTGAAGACCGCTGCCGTAGGCACGCGAAGCATGGCTTCGCGAGGTCGAAACGCCAAGCGCCTCTGGCGATTGGCAGGAATAGTCCGATGAGGCTTACCCGCGACCGAAGGGAGTGGTGGGCCCAGTAGGGTGAAGACCGTTGCCGTAGGCACGCGAAGCATGGCTTCGCGAGGTCGAAACGCCAAGCGCCTCTGGCGATTGGCAGGAATAGTCCGATGAGGCTTACCCGCGACCGAAGGGAGTGGTGGGCCCAGTAGGGTGAAGACCGTTGCCGTAGGCACGCGAAGCGCGGCTTCGCGAGGTCGAAACGCCAAGCGCCTCTGGCGATTGGCAGGAATAGTCCGATGAGGCTTACCCGCGACCGAAGGGAGTGGTGGGCCCAGTAGGACTTGAACCTACGACCAATCGATTATGAGTCGACTGCTCTAACCAGCTGAGCTATGGGCCCTTGGAGTGCGGAAGGGTCGTGAGACCGACAGCGCCCCCGAAGAGGGGGCGTTGATTGTAGAGACTTGGCGTCGCAATGCCAAGCGGTTGCGAGCTTTACTCGTCGAGGAAGCTGCGCAGTGAGTCAGAGCGGGTGGGGTGGCGCAGCTTGCGCAGGGCCTTGGCTTCGATCTGACGAATGCGCTCGCGGGTGACATCAAACTGTTTGCCGACTTCTTCCAGTGTATGGTCGGTGTTCATGTCGATACCAAAGCGCATGCGGAGTACCTTGGCTTCGCGCGGGGTTAGGCCGGCGAGAATGTCGCGAGTGGACTCGGACAGGCCCTCGCCCACAGCGGCTTCAATGGGAGACTCGGCGTTAACGTCCTGCAAGAAGTCGCCCAAGCTCGAATCTTCATCGTCGCCCACGGGGGTTTCCATGGAGATGGGTTCTTTGGCGATTTTGAGAACTTTTCGCACCTTGTCTTCGGGCATTTCCATGCGCTCGGCCAGCTCTTCGGGCGTGGCTTCTCGCCCCATCTCTTGCAACATTTGGCGCGAGATGCGGTTGAGTTTGTTGATGGTCTCTATCATGTGCACAGGAATACGGATGGTGCGCGCTTGGTCGGCGATGGAGCGAGTGATCGCCTGGCGAATCCACCACGTGGCATAGGTTGAGAACTTGTAGCCACGGCGATATTCGAATTTGTCCACGGCTTTCATCAGGCCGATGTTGCCTTCCTGAATTAAGTCGAGGAATTGCAGGCCGCGGTTGGTGTACTTCTTGGCAATAGAGATCACGAGACGCAAGTTGGCCTCGACCATTTCCTTTTTGGCGCGGCGCGCTTTGGCTTGGCCGATAGACATTTTGCGGTTGATTTCTTTGAGGTCGGAAATGCTCAAGCCCGACTCCTGCTCAATGCGAATTAGGTGTTGCTGTAATTCGTTGAGGTCGTTGGCGTGGGCGGCAATTTTCTCACCAAATTTTTTGCTCTTGCTGTGGTCTTTAACCCAGTTGGGGTTGGTTTCGTTTTCTGGGAACGAATCGATAAAGGTTTTTCGGGGCATGCCACAGCGGTGCACGCAAATGGTCATAACATCGCGCTCGAGTTGACGCACGCGGCCGACAACATCGCGAACCAACTGAATTTCGCGGTTAATAAAATTGTTGTCGAGCTTGAGCTGCATAAAGAGCTCGCTCAGCTTTTCACTGGCTTTGGCCTCGCGCTGGTAGATGCCGTCTTTCTTTTTGGTGGCCTTCTCGTATTGCTTGCGCATCTGATTGATGTGCTTGGCCACTTCTTCAAGATCGGGGCCCGTGTCCTCCTCGGCCTCTTCGTCTTCATTTTTCGGGGCGTTGGGGTTTTGCACTTCGTCGTCATCGGGGTCGATAAAGCCGCCGATCAAATCGGTGATGCGGCCTTCGCGCTCGATGATGCCATCGTAGGTTTCGAACAGGGCGTTGACGGCGTGGGGGTAGGTCGACAGAGCGGTGACAACTTGGCGCAGGCCATCTTCAATGCGTTTGGCAATTTCAATTTCGCCTTCGCGCGTCAGCAGTTCGACGGTGCCCATTTCGCGCATGTACATGCGCACGGGGTCGGTGGTGCGGCCAAAGTCGCTGTCGTTGTTGGCGAGGTTGGCGACGGCTTCATCGGCGTCTTCGTCGTTGGATGTATCGCCTTCCATCATCAACAGTTCTTCGGCATCGGGCGCGCTCTCTAGCACCTTGATGCCCATGTCGTTGATCATCTGAATGATGTCTTCGACCTGCTCTGGATCGACAATCTCATTAGGTAGGTGGTCGTTGACCTCGGCAAAGGTCAGATAGCCTTGTTCTTTACCCTTTGCAATGAGCAGCTTAATTTGTGACTGCTGTTCTTTGGTAACCTTGTTGCCTTGCTGAGTTTCGTCTTTGTCGCTCATAACTACCTATTTTATGTAATGCTGACGCGCGGAGGGCGGCGGATTCTATCACAGCTCACCGAGTGCGTGCGCGAAACACACACTGCTGTGACACCGTTGTCATAGCCGTTGGCTACATTAAGCCCGCTATGGTTTGCTAGGTTCGGGGCTTAGGTGGGAGAATTCTCCCTTGGTTCTTCCCCGAACGAACGTGCCTTTTACGCAAAAAGGGACTTATTTAGACCATATTCGTGATAATGCAAGTAAATTGACAAATTTTTTTAGGAGATAGCATGGTCAGCTTAGAAACGCCCGTGTGCGATTTTGGCCGAAATATCGAAGCGTTTGATCTGCCCGGCGTCGATGGGAAGCGCTATAACGTCTCGAATGTGCGCGGCCCCAACGGCTTGTTGGTGATGTTTATTTGCAACCACTGCCCCTATGTTAAGGCTGTGCATGAGCGCATTGTGCGCGACGTGAAGGAGCTGAGAGCCTACGGCATCGGCGCTGTGGCTATTTCCTCGAACGACCCCGAGGTCTACGAGGAGGACTCCTTTGAAAATATGCAAAAAACGGCAGTCGATTGGGGTTTTGATTTTCCCTATTTGTTCGATGAAGACCAGTCGGTGGCGAAGGCCTTTGGCGCCGTCTGTACGCCAGATTTTTTCGGATACAACCAAGATCTGAAGTTGCAGTACCGAGGCCGCCTCGACGCCAGCCGCAAAGAAGCGGCGCCAGAGGATGTGCGCCGAGACCTGTTTGAGGCCATGAAGCGCGTGGCGCTCACGGGCCAAGGCCCCGAAGATCAGATCCCCAGCATGGGCTGCTCGATTAAGTGGCGGGAGTGAGTGCCCCTCTCACCTAGCCCCTCTCCCGCAAGGGGAGAGGGGGATGTGGTCGGGCGACACCGAGGCTTTTGATTCAGCGTCACCCCGAACTTGATTGGGAATCTCCGCATAAAAGTACTGGCGACGATTTTTTCAAACGCTCTGGGCGCTCGGTGTTCTCTGTGGCTAAGCGAGAAAATACAAAACGTCTTCTCCCGTGTGGCAATTCAAGGTTATTTCCACGATAATTGCGCCCTCACGAATCCAGCACCTCGGAGTCTCTATGCCCTCTCGCCGTGAACTTGCCAACGCTATTCGCGCCCTCAGTATGGATGCTGTTCAAAAAGCCAATTCCGGTCACCCCGGTGCCCCCATGGGCATGGCGGACATCGCCGAAGTGCTGTGGAACGACTATTTACAACACAACCCCAGCAATCCGCAGTGGTGGGATCGCGACCGTTTTGTGCTGTCCAACGGCCACGGTTCGATGTTGATCTACTCGCTGCTACACCTGAGCGGTTACGACCTGCCGATCAGCGAACTGAAAAACTTCCGACAGTTGCACTCGAAAACGCCGGGTCACCCCGAGTACGGCTATGCACCAGGCGTGGAAACGACCACGGGGCCGCTGGGTCAGGGCATCAGCAATGCGGTGGGCATGGCGCTGGCGGAGAAAACGCTGGCCGCTCAGTTTAACCGCGATGGCCACGAAGTCGTCGATCACTACACCTACTGCTTCCTCGGCGATGGCTGTTTGATGGAAGGTATCTCCCACGAGGTGAGCTCCTTGGCGGGCACGCTGGGTCTGGGCAAATTGATCGCCTTTTACGACGACAACGGCATTTCTATCGATGGCGAAGTCGAGGGCTGGTTTACCGACGATACCGCCAAGCGCTTTGAATCCTACGGCTGGCAGGTGATTCCCGCTGTCGATGGCCACGATGCCGACGCGATCAAAGCCGCCATTGAGCAGGCTCGCGCCGAAAGCGATAAGCCCACTTTGATTTGCTGCAAAACGGTCATCGGGTTTGGCTCGCCCAATAAGCAGGGCAAAGAAGACTGCCACGGTGCCGCGCTGGGTGAAGACGAAGTGGCGCTGGCGCGGGAAACGCTGGGCTGGAATTACGGCCCGTTTGAAATTCCCGATGAGCACTATGCCGCTTGGAGCGCCCGCGAAAAAGGCCAAGAAGCGGAACAAAATTGGCAGAAATCCCTAGATGCGTATCGAAGTGCTCACCCCGAGCTGGCCGCCGAGTTTGAGCGCCGCATGAAAGGCGAGCTGCCCGAGAACTGGGCGGCGGACGCCATGGCCTATATTCGCTCGGTGATTGATCAGGGCGAAACCATCGCCTCGCGCAAGGCCTCGCAAAACACCTTGAACGCGTTTGGCCCGATGTTGCCCGAGTTGCTCGGCGGCTCGGCGGATTTGGCCGGTTCCAATCTGACGATTTGGCAGGGCTCTAAAGGCATTAGCGCCGACGATGCCAGCGGCAACTATGTGTACTACGGCGTGCGCGAGTTTGGCATGGCGGCGATCATGAACGGCGCCGCCTTGCACGGTGGCTTTATCCCCTACGGCGCCACGTTTTTAATGTTCTCTGAGTACGCCCGCAATGCCTTGCGCATGGCGGCGCTGATGAAAGTGCAAAGCCTGTTCGTATTCACCCACGATTCCATCGGCTTGGGCGAAGATGGCCCCACGCACCAACCCGTCGAGCAATTGGCGACTCTGCGCTTAATGCCCAATATGGTGAATTGGCGCCCCTGTGATGCGGTGGAGTCGGCAGTGGCGTGGAAGCGCGCCATCGAGCGCACGGATGGCCCCACCAGTTTGGTGTTTTCGCGCCAGGGCTTGCCCCACCAAGCGCGCGATGCCGAGGCCGTTGCCAATATCGCTCGCGGTGGCTACACGCTGGAAGACTGTGAGGGTCAACCCGAGGCCATTGTGATTGCCACCGGCTCGGAGGTGGGCATCGCCCGCGAGGCAGTTCAGGCCCTTAAAGCCAAAGGCAAAGCGGTTCGACTCGTTTCTATGCCTTCGACGGATGTTTTTGAGCAGCAAGACGCCGCCTACCGCGACAGCATTTTGCCGCCCTCGGTAACGCGCCGCGTCTCTGTAGAGGCGGGCGCCACGGCGGGCTGGTATCGCTACATCGGCTTTGATGGCGTTGCCGTGGGTTTGGATACCTTTGGTGAATCCGCCCCCGCGGGCGATTTGTTCAAACATTTTGGTTTGACCGCGGATGCCGTGGAAGCCGCTGTGGAGTCGCTCTTTTAAATGAGCTTGCGGCTCGCCATTAACGGCTACGGCCGCATTGGCCGCTGCGTGCTGCGCGCCCTGCACGAATCGCCCCTGCGCGATCAGTTGCAGGTAGTGGCGATCAACGAGCCCGCCGATTTAAAAAGCATTGAGCATCTGACCAAGTACGATACGACTCACGGTCGCTTCCAAGGAGAGGTTCAGCAGGGCGATGGCGCCTTGATTGTCGATGGTCGATCTATCGACGTTACGCACCATACGGACATTGCCGATTTGCCCTGGGCCGAGCGCGACATCGATGTGGTGCTTGAGTGCAGCGGTGTCTGGGATGAGCGCACCGATTTAGAAGGCCACTTGGCGGCGGGTGCCAAGCGCGTTTTGCTGTCTCAGCCAGGTGCCTTTGAAATGCCCGCCATTGTCTACGGTGTCAATCACCATTTGTTGGAACAGAACGCGAGTATTGCCACCAACGCCAGCTGCACCACGAACGGCATCGTGCCGGTGATCGATGTGTTGCACCGAGCTTTTGGCATTGTGTCGGGTACGATTACTACGATTCACTCCGCCATGAACGACCAGCCGGTGTTGGACGCCTACCACCGCAAAGATCTGCGAAAAACCCGCGCGGCAGGGCAGTCGATTATTCCCGTGCACACGGGGCTGGCCTCTGGAGTGGGGCGAATACTGCCCGAGCTCGATGGCCGCTTTGTGGCGCGTGCTCTGCGCGTGCCCACGCCCAATGTGTCGGCTATGCAGCTCACCGTCCAGCTCGACAAAGACGCGGACACCGAAGCACTGAACAACGTGCTGTTAGAGGCCAGTGAGCAAGGCCCATTAGCGGGCTTGTTGGGCTACACCGAAGAGCCTCTCGCCTCTTGCGATTTTAACCACGACCCGCGCTCTGGCGTGGTCGACGCCGGCCAGAGTCGAGTCAGCGGCCAACTGGCGACCGTGTTGGTCTGGTTCGATAACGAATGGGGCTACGCCAACCGCATGCTCGATGTGGTCGCGGCGTGGCACGGCCTCCCCACCTCTGTACAACCTCAAGAAAGCAAAGGACATTAAACACCATGAGTCAGTCTGTTCTCCGCATGAGCGACTTAGACCTAGCCGGTAAGCGCGTTTTAATTCGCGAAGATTTAAATGTGCCGACAAAAGATGGCGCGGTGACTTCCGACGCCCGTTTGCGCGCCGCCCTGCCCACATTAGAAGCCGCCATCGCGCAAGGCGCGAAAGTGATGGTGATGTCCCACCTCGGTCGCCCTAAAGAGGGCGAGTACGATGAGAGTTTGTCGCTGCAGCCGGTCGCCAACTATCTATCGGACAAGCTAGGCCGCGAGGTGAAGCTGGTTAAAAACTGGCAAAGTGGCCTTGAGCTTGAAGACGGCGAGTTGGTCTTGCTGGAAAATGTCCGTTTCAACATCGGTGAGAAAAAGGACGAAGAGGGGTTGGCCAAAGCCTACGCCGCACTGTGCGATGTGTTTGTTATGGATGCCTTTGGCACGGCTCACCGCGCCCAGGCATCGACCCATGGTGTGGCCAAATATGCGCCGACCGCGTGCGCGGGGCCACTGTTGGCAGCTGAGCTCGATGCGTTGGGCAAAGCGCTGGATAACCCCGCCCGCCCCATGGTGGCGATTGTTGGTGGCAGCAAGGTATCGACCAAACTCACGGTGCTGGAGTCGTTGTCGAACAAAGTGGATCAATTGATCGTCGGCGGCGGTATCGCCAATACGTTTATTGCCGCCGAGGGCCACCCCGTTGGCAATTCTCTGTACGAAGCCGATTTGGTGTGCGAGGCCACCAAGCTGAGCACTCAGGCTAAGGAGCAGGGCGGTAATATTCCCGTTCCCGTCGATGTGGTGACAGGGACCGAGTTCTCCGCCGAGGCGGTCGGTCGCACTTGTTCGGTCGACGACGTGGCGGACGACGAGATGATTTTGGACATCGGTCCGCAAAGTCGCGCCGAGCTGGCAGAAATTTTAAAGTCCGCGGGCACGATTGTTTGGAATGGTCCTGTTGGCGTATTTGAGTTCGACCAGTTTGGCGGCGGCACCGAGGCTTTAGCCGCTGCGATTGGCGCCTCTGATGCCTTCACTATTGCCGGTGGAGGCGATACCCTTGCGGCCATTGATAAGTACGGCGTCGCCGACAAGATTTCCTATATTTCCACTGGGGGTGGTGCCTTCCTCGAGTTTCTCGAGGGCAAGACGCTACCCGCTGTAGCCGTGTTACAAGAGCGCGCCCAAGCGTAGCGGCGCGAACCAATTTTGAAACGATTGACTCGATCGACTATTTAAAGACAAGACGGAGCAAGCCATGCTGATTTCCATGCGCCAAATGTTGGACCACGCCGCCGAGCAGGGCTACGGAGTGCCCGCATTTAATGTGAACAACTTAGAGCAGATGCACTCCATCATGATGGCGGCGGATAAAACCGATTCGCCCGTGATTGTTCAGGCGTCTGCGGGCGCTCGTAAATATGCCGGTGCGCCTTTTCTGCGCCACTTAATGCAGGCGGCGACTGAGCAGTGGCCGCACATCCCCGTGGCGGTTCACCAAGATCACGGCACCAGCCCCGCTGTGTGTCAGCGTTCGATTCAGCTGGGTTTTACCTCGGTGATGATGGATGGCTCCTTGGGTGAAGATGGCAAAACGCCGACCAGCTACGAGTACAATGTCGACGTCACTCGACGCGCGGTGGAAATGGCGCACGCCTGCGGCGTCTCTGTGGAAGGGGAACTGGGTTGCCTTGGCTCGCTGGAAACGGGGCAAGCCGGTGAAGAGGATGGCATTGGTGCTGAGGGCACGCTGAGCCACGATCAAATGCTGACCGATCCCGAAGAAGCGGCGGACTTTGTTCAGAAAACGCAAGTAGACGCATTGGCTATTGCCATTGGTACCAGCCACGGCGCCTACAAGTTCACACGCCCTCCCACGGGCGACATCTTGGCGATTGAGCGCATCAAAGCCATTCACGCGCGCATTCCCGATACCCACTTGGTGATGCACGGTTCCTCCTCCGTGCCTCAGGACTGGTTGAAAATCATCAACGAGTACGGTGGCGATTTGGGGGAAACCTACGGCGTGCCCGTGGAAGAGATTCAAGAGGGCATTAAGCACGGCGTGCGCAAAGTGAACATCGATACGGATTTGCGCATGGCGTCTACGGGTTCGATTCGCAAGTTCCTAGCTGAAAACCCCAAAGAGTTCGACCCGCGCAAATATCTCGCCGTCGCGCGCGATGCGATGCGCGATATTTGTATCGATCGCTACGAAGCCTTTGGTACGGCGGGCAACGCCTCCAAGCTCAAGCCCATTTCACTCGAGGAAATGGTGTCGTTGTACGACAATGGCAGCCTCGACCCCAAAATTAAATAAACGATTTAGGGTTGGATTCACGGCCTCCTCATAGGAGGCCGTTTTCGTTGAGCGAAACCTTTGTGGGTGCTGCGCCTTTATGCCCATGGTGGGCAGGGGCCGAGGCTTCGTTCTGGAGATTCCAAATCAAGTTTGGAATGACGAGGCGTGGCACTTGTTATTGCGCCCCCGTTGTCGCTCCCGCGCAGGCGGGAGCCCAGTGGCTTTACTACCCCCATTCGCTCAAAGACGCTGGATTCCCGCCTGCGCGGGAATGACTTATTTTTTAAAGTAGGCGAGGCTTAAAACTCGTCATTGCAATGACGAGAGTTTTTGTGGGAGTGGTGCCTTTATGCCCTTGGGTGCTCGCTGCGACAGACTGAGCCACACAACAGTAATGCATCTTTGAGCCGTGTCGGCCCTGCCCGAGCTGACCGTGGGTTTAACAAGGTTTGGAGTGACTCGTTCGGAGCTTAGTGGCACACTACTAAACGCTGCAGGATGCGGCGTTTATTGAGGCTTCTTTTAGCCCCTTCGACACCAATCACAAGGACAGTGATCATGTTATCTACGGCTTATACTCGTGCTACTCAAGGCATTGATGCGCCACTCGTCAGTGTAGAAACGCATCTCTCCAACGGTTTGCCCGCTTTTCACATTGTCGGCCTACCTGAGGCGGCTGTTAGAGAGTCCCGCGATCGCGTGCGCGCCGCTATCATCAGCAGCCAATTCGAATTTCCCATGACGCGGATTACCGTTAATCTCGCCCCCGCGGATTTGCCTAAAACGGGGGGCTACTACGATTTGTCCATCGCCGTCGGTATTCTCAGTGCCTCCAGTCAATTGCCTGCGGCGGAGCTTGAAAGCTATGAGTTGGTAGGGGAGCTCGGCCTCAATGGAGAGCTTCGCGGTGAGCGCGGCGTCTTGCCGATTGCCCTTGCGGCCAAGCGCGCGGGCAGGGCGCTCATTGTTCCCGAGTCGGCGCTCGCCGAGGCCTGCTTGGTGAAGGGGCTAACCGTCTACGGCGCGCGCCACTTATCACAGGTGTGCGCTCATTTGTGCGGCATGGAGCGTTTGCAAATGGGCGAGGTAGAGCGTCGAGTCGAAGCGCCCACACTGCCTGACTTGGGGGATGTGCGGGGGCAGAGTCAAGCCAAGCGCGCCCTAGAGGTGGCCGCTGCGGGCGGTCATCACTTGCTGATGGTGGGGCCACCGGGCACGGGGAAAACCATGCTGGCCTCGCGCCTGCCCAGCTTGCTGCCGGCGATGAGCGATGGCGAGGCCACTTCAACGGCGGCGGTACAGTCGATCAGTCGCCAAGGGTTCAATGTCAAAAATTGGGCCATTCGCCCGTTTCGTGCGCCGCACCACACTGTGTCTGGTGTGGCTTTAGTTGGGGGAGGCACGGTGCCCATGCCGGGGGAAATTTCACTGGCTCACGGTGGCGTACTGTTTCTCGACGAGTTCACAGAGTTTGCTCGGACGACACTGGAGGTGCTGCGCGAGCCCATTGAAACGGGACGCGTGACGATTTCTCGCGCTGCGCGGCAAGCGTGTTTTCCCGCGCGGTTTCAGTTGGTGGCGGCGATGAATCCTTGCCCTTGCGGTTATCGGGGCGACCCCAAAAGAGCCTGTCGTTGCACCCCTGATCAAGTCGATCGCTACCGCGCCAAAATATCGGGCCCGCTGCTCGATCGTATCGATATGCACATCGAAGTGCCCAGATTGAGCGAAGCGGAAATCATGGGCAAAGCGCCGCTGGGGGAGAACAGTGCCAGCGTGGCAGCTCGGGTCTCTCGGGCGCGGACCTTTCAGCAGCGGCGCCAGCGCTGTAGCAATGCACATCTCGACAGCAATCAGGTCGAGGCCTTCTGCGCCTTGGATGAAAAAGGGCAAAGTTTGATACAGCAGGCGATGAGCCGTTTGGGCTTGTCGGTGCGGGCCTACCACCGCGTGCTCAAAGTGGCGAGGACACTGGCGGATTTGTCGGGGAGCGATGCCATTCGCAGTAGCGATGTCGCCGAGGCTCTAAGCTTTCGGCAGCCGTGATTGATTTGCGTTAAAATAAATGATTTAAACGGCTTTGTGGGGTATTAAGCGGCCTTTAAGCGATTTTTGGTGGCACCCCTCGAACCGTGGTTTAGCAGTATTCATAAAGTGCAATAAAGCGACGAAGCGGCTGGTTTAAGCATTGCAGAAGGATTTACTCAAGAGCGAATCTTGGTACCGAAGCATTTCCCCCATAATGGAATGGGATGCCACGGTGCGCAGCTGTCTTCCCCTGTTGCTGCTGGTGGGGCTGTTCAGCAGCTATATTGCCTGGGGTTATTGGCTACCGTACTGGAACGGTGGTTACTCGCCTTTTAATCTAACGGTTTTTGAATCGCTGTTGCCCACGGCGACTTATTTGACGATGGGTGCCGCCGTTTTGCTCGGTGTTGGCGGCTTGATCTATTGGCGTCGCTGGCCGTCTATGTGGTTTCAGCACTGTGCGGCTAATTACTATGGCTTGGTGTTGGTTTGGGGCGGTTATCTGACAGGGGGCTTGAGTCTGGCGTCGGGTGTCGCACTCATCGGCGCGCCGTTAGTGGGGTTTTTATTGCTTGAGCGCCGCGTCGTAGTGGTGGCGTTTTTGGTGTCGTTTAGCACTCTGCTCTACTTTAACTTTGCCAGTGCCTTCGATTGGATGCCCTATGCGCCGCTTATGGTGGAGCCTCGCGATCGCGCTAGTGTTTTAGCTTGGATCAATACCCATTTGTTCTTTGCCGCGCCGCATATTTTCTTTCAGGTGGCGGTGGCTGCGTTAATTTTAGGGCAATGGCGCCTGCGCGAAGCAGAGGCCATTCGCCAGTCGTTGACGGATGCGCTCACGGGGATTCACAACCGGCGCAGCCTATTTCAAATTCTCGATCGGCAAGTGGCCCACGCCCACAAGCAGGAGGAGCCACTGGCGGTGGCGCTGCTGGATCTCGATCATTTTAAGCGCATTAACGATGAGTATGGCCACCCTACGGGGGATGCTGCCCTGAAGGCGGCGGCAGCTGTATTAGAGAAGGGCTTGTCCGAGGGCGATAGCGTGGGGCGCTTTGGTGGCGAGGAGTTCATGTTGGTGATGCCAAACTGCTCTCGTAGCCAGTGCCAGCAGCGTTGTGAGGCGCTACGGAAAAGCCTCGAACGCGTCGAGTGCTATTCGGAAAACGGCGAGGCGATTGCCTTGCGTGGCAGCTTTGGCGTGGTTTGGTATAGCGGTCAGAGCCAGCGCCCTTTGGTCAGTGATGGCGTCGTTCAAGTTGCTGATGCAGCGCTTTATCGCGCGAAAAATGCAGGGCGGAATCAGGTGGTGTTACAAGACATTGACGATGCATTGCTGGCAGCAATGCCAGTCCGGCAGCAGCGCCCCGCGAGTCGATCAATAGCGCGGCGTTTTAGCGACATCAGGCTCGGTGAGTTTCTTCGCATCAGCACTTGGCGGCAGGTGATTCAGTCGATCCTCGAATGGTCGCCTGTCAGCAAAGCCTGTTTTGTACTACTGACGTGGATTTACATGGCGGTCAATGCCTTTGGCTGGCTCCTGTATCTTACCCAGCGTCAAGATGCCGACGAGATCATCAATTTAAGTGTTGCTGAGCAGATGCTCTACATCTCTGCGGGAGCGGTGCTTTTGAGCGTCATTCTGCTGGCGGTAGGGCGCTGGCTCAGCCGGGTTAACCGCTACGCCTATTGGTTTCAATCGCTGGTTTTACACCTCTATGGACAGGGCTTGGTGGGCTTTGGTTACTTCCTCGGCATACTTTATATCCCTACGGGGGCGATGTTGCTGTGCTCGCCAGTGATTGGCTTTTTGATTATTGAGCGCCGCGTGTTGTTGCAGGTGTTTAGTGGCTGCCTCTTATCGGTGGTGGGACTGGCCTATTTGTCGGCGTTTGAGGTGTTGCCCTATGCGCCTCTGATTTCTGTCGAGGGCACGGCGTGGCAGCTGAGCTCGCCGTTTTGGGTTGCCAGCTCGTACTTTTTTATTACGTTCTTAAGCCTGTTGGCCTTCGTGTTGATGGGCTATGTGGTAAGCCGCTGGAGCTTGCGCGAAGCTGAGGTGCGTCAGCTGAGTTTGGTCGATCCGCTCACCCAAATTCATAACCGCTTAAGCATTATGCAAGTGCTCGATCAAGCACTAAGTCAACATAGACGCGAGGGCAGTCCAATCGCAGTGGTTATGCTGGATATCGATCACTTTAAAGCGATTAACGACAACTGGGGTCACCCCGTGGGCGACCGCATACTCACGAGTGCGGCGAGCGTACTGGCTAATAACCTGCGCGAATTTGACGAGATTGGACGCTACGGCGGCGAAGAGTTTTTGTTGGTACTACAGGGCACGGATGTCGACGGCGCCGTGGTCATGGCCGAGCGCTGTCGCCAAAGCTTGGCCACGATTCAAGTATTGAGCGACGAGGGCGCGTCTATTGGGGTCAGCGCCAGTTTCGGTGTCGCCGCCAGCCAAGCGCAACAGCCGACAGATATCGAAGCGTTGATTCAGCGGGCGGATAGAGCGCTCTACCGCGCCAAAGAAAAAGGCCGCAATCGGGTCGAGCAGTGACCGTGGGTCGGCCTTTAGGCCGACATTAAACCGAAGCCACAAAAGCTTGCCCGACCCGACAGTAACGTGCCGATGGGCAATTGATGAGGCAAACGCGCTAGCTGCAGCTAATTGGCAGTGTCGGACTGAAGCACCCTAAAGGGCATAAATCCGACCCACGCGACCCTCGGCAAACTGTCCACTGCGCCCGCAGTGTAATCAAACGTGTCATCCTGAACTTGATTCAGGATCTCCCTATCAAGGCTCCGTTTTGGAGATTCCAGATCAAGTTTGGAATGACGAGTATTTTGGACATCCGCGATCTAAGGTTTGGAGGAATGACGGCAAAAAGGCAAACTGTCTACTGCATCTGCAGTGCAGATCCTTGATATAGCTGTTATTTGAGCGTCGGGGGAAGTGTTTGCGACTCGATAAAAAAACGCCACCCGAAGGTGGCGTTTATACAGCAAGAGAAACGCTGCGAACTATTGGCTTTTCTCTACCATGTAGTCGACGACGGCTTTGATTTGATCGTCGTTCAAGCTGCTGCCACCGCGGGGCGGCATAGTGCCAATACCGTTAATGGCGTGTAGATACAAAGTGGCTTTGCCTTGAGCAATACGGCTACTCCAAGCACCTGCGTCACCCATTTTGGGGGCGCCCATAACGCCCGCGGCGTGGCAGGCAGCACAGCTTGTGTTGTAAGCGCTTTCAGCAGAGAACTCAGCGGGGGCTTCATCGGCAGCAGCCACTTCCACTTTGCCCAAATCGGGGTTGGGGTTGCTGGCTAAATTGACCTGACCAACGGGGTTGATGCGAGCCTGAGTTTCTTCCATGTCCATTTGAGAACGCTGGTGAGTGACCGCATTATCGGCAACATTGGCGACCGCGAATGCGACAATGGCGATGGCTACCAAAACAACGACGACCGCTGCAATAATGGCCCAAGTTTTGGAATCAGACATGTTTTCGTGATTGTCCACGAGTTTCTCCTCAGTCTTGCAATATAGTAGTTTGGGCCCAGTTTTACTTGGGCGGGCGCAATTATAGCGCCACAAGGCCGCGCTGAACAGGCACATGGACAGGCTGATTCCCAGCGGCTATCCTACGCGACCCAACATCGCCGTGTGTTGGGGCTATAAAAGTATGACTTGAGTGCCCTAGAGGCAAAAAAGTAGTACCTAAACATCCGCCCGTAGCTCAGCTGGGCGGGGCTGGATTAGCAAAAGCACGGCTTTTGCCCAGCACCGCGCCGTGAGCGTACTCGCGAACGGCAGGAACGGATGGCTGGATTAGCAAGAGCACGGCTTTTGCCCAGCACCGCGCCGTGAGCGTATTCGCGAACGGCTGGACCCGAGCTTGTCTCGGGGAGCGTCGCGCAATGCCTTAGCATTGCAGACTTGAGTGCCCTAGAGGCAAAAAAGTAGTACCTAAACATCCGCCCGTAGCTCAGCTGGATAGAGCGTCGCCCTCCGGAGGCGAAGGTCTCAGGTTCGAATCCTGACGGGCGGGCCATATTGATTCGCACCTGCATGAGATCACCCAATGCCTAGCTCCCGACCAGAGACAATGCCCCTGTCTGCGGCGGCCGCGCGCATTACTCAGCTCACAGGAGCGATGAAAGCGCTGGTGCCGCGCACGGCTCACACGGGCTTTGCCGACCGCTTGGGTGAGCTGTTTGGCATTGGTAACAGCATGGATTTAGACCTCGCGTTGGCCGCGCCTCAGTGGACTCCATCAGAGAGTGAGCCGCGCTCCGCAAGCGAGTGGCAGCAGCGCCTCGACCAGCTTTGTAAGGAGTGTCAGCAGCAGTGGCGCGAGGCCGTGGCTGAGTTTGAGCTGCCCGAGCACCCCGACCGCGGCTCGACGCCCTACCAGCAGTTTTATGTTGCACAGCAGCGCCCCCTTGTTGTGGGCGCACAGCAATTGCGTCACGGCTTGCGCCAACAGCTGGCGGGCCAAAGCGAGAACTTGGCGCAGCTCGCTCAGCTCGATGAATTGTTTGAACAGACGGTGGGGCATTTTAGCGGGCGAGGCTTTGCTGCATTGGGCCGTGTTTTAAAACGCCGCTACCAGCAGCAGCTAGAGCGCTACAGCGAAGAGCGGGCCGAACAGTGGCATCGAGCGTGGATGCGAGAAGTCCACTTGCTCCTGCTGGCAGAGTTGCCCCTGCGCATAAAGCCCCTTGAAGGGTTACTGGACACATTGAAAGACGAGGAAAGATCGAACGCATGAACCGCTTTCTCTATGTATTAGCATTGCTACTCGGCGCGGGCGTTATCGCTTGGATTGGCCTAGGATTTTTTGGCACCGATCACTTGGCCCTAGTCGTTACCACGGTTATTGCGATTGCCTACGCTGTGGGCATCGGCGAGCTACGTCAATTTCGTCACGCCAATGATTGCCTTGAACAGCAGTTGCAGCAAGCGCCCGCGGTAGATGCCGTCGACGCTTGGTTGGCCAAATTGCCCGCCGCACTACAGCCGCCCGTTTACCAGCGCCTACAGGGTCGCCCCGTGGCACTGCCCGGACCTATGATGACGCCCTATTTGTTGGGGCTGTTGGTGATGTTGGGTTTGCTCGGCACGTTTGCCGGCATGATTGTGACACTGGGCGGCGCCGCTACGGCACTCGATAGCAGCAGTGAGCTCGACGATATCCGCAGCGCGCTAGCCGCGCCCATTGCGGGCCTGAGTTTGGCCTTTGGCACGTCCATTGCCGGTGTTGCCGCCTCGGCGGCACTGGGCTTGGCTAGCGCCTTGAGCCGCCGCCAGCGCGTGTTTCTCGGTCGCTATATCGACGCTCTCGCGAGCCGCTCTCTACAGAGTTTAAACCCCGAGTACCAACGCCGTCAGACCGATGCGGCTCTGGAACAACAGGCCGCGCAAATGCCGCAGCTGCTTGAGCGTATGCAAAGTGTGGCGGATAGCGTGGAATCTATGGGGCGGGGCATCGGTGAAACGCTGGAGCAAAAGCAACAAGACTTTCATCAAAGCACCGCTCAACACTATCAAGCGCTGGCGGATTCCGTGGCCAGTAGTTTGCGGCAAAATGTGCAGGACAGCGGTACGGCCTTGAGCGAGAGCTTAACGCCCTTTTTCGAACGCACTATGGCGAGCTGGCGGGAAGCGGCCGAACAGCAACAGCGCCAGCTGCTAGAGCAGGCCAATGGCAGCCTGTTAAACGCCAGCGAAGCCTTTAAGCACAATAGTCAAGCTGCGAGTCAGCACTGGCGCGATGGTGTCGACGCTTTGATGCAGCAACTCAAACAGCATTTTACCGAGCTCGAAGCCAATACCGCTGAGCAGTTGGGACAGTTGGGGCAGGCGCTGGAAGCGCCCGTGGGACACATGTTAGAGCGCGCCGCCGAGGCGCCGCAGGCGGCTAGTGATGTGATTGAAGCCCTGCGACAGCGATATGTCGATACCGAGCAACAGGAAAACCGCCTCCTCGAAGAGCGCCAGCGATTGGCTAGCGAGCTGGAGCAGCTTATTGGCGAGCAGCGCGAGGCCGCCCAAGCTCAGCAGCGCGCACTGGAGGAGTTTGTCGATGGTGCGGGTCAAACCATGGCCGATGTGCAGCAGTTGTTCCGCCAGCAAATGGAGCAACAGGGCGAGCGCCTCAGCGAAGCCGTTGATGAAGTACGCGGCGGCGGCAGTGAAATTCTCAGCTTGAGCGATGCGCTGCAGGCGGCGCTGGAGCAATTCAGTCAAGCCAACCAAGCCCTGCTCGATGGCTTTAGCCGCATCGAAGAGCAGCTCGGCGCCACGCAACAGCGCAGCGATGAGCAACTGGCCTACTATGTCGAGCAAGCGCGCGAGGTGATTGACTACAGCACGCAATCGCAACACGAAGTGGTCGATAGCTTGCGCGCCTTGGCCAAGGGTAAGGCGTCCTGATGGACGAGCTGCAAGAACTCGATGGCCAGTCGGCACCCGTTTGGGCGATTTTTTCCGATTTGATGGCCGCCCTAGTGGGGATACTCGCCCTCATTTTGGTTTGGGTGATCGCCATCCAGTTTGAGCTCACTCAAGATCTGGAGGCCGAGAAGCAGCGGCGCCAAGCGCTAGAGCGCGCCCTCGCCGATCCCCTCGCCAGTGGACGCATCACTTTTCAAGACGGTCGTATCGGCATTAGTGGTAATTTATTGTTTCGCATCAATTCGGCGGACCTGCAAAGCGGGGGCAACCAAGTGCTGCAAGATCTCGCCGAGCCGCTGAAGGTGTATCTCAGCCAGCACGACGAATTGCTGATGGTGAGTGGTTTTACCGATGATTTGTCGCTGCACGAGGACAACCTCTACCGCGACAACTGGGGGCTCTCCGCCCAGCGGGCACTCACTGTCACGCGCACCTTGGTAGAGCAGGGGCTGCCGCAAGATCGCCTCTTCGCCGCCGCCTTTGGCGCCAATGCGCCCACCGTACCCAACCGCGATGCCGCCTCGCGGGCTAAAAACCGACGCGTTGAAATCTCCACCGTGCCGCGGCGGGAACACGAGGCCGCAGTGGACTGATGGACAGCCAGCAGCTCCAGCGCGAACTACAGCAGCTCGACGAACAGGGCGCGGCGCGACAACATCCCGCGCGCTTTCGCTTTGTGCAAAGCCTGTCTCAGCGTTTGCTGCACAGTGCGAGGGTGGCGCCCCGCCAGTGGCAGCGCTTAGAAAAACATTTGGCAACACTGCGCAATGCTATGGCATCGGAAGCTGCCTCAAAACAGCCGCAAGAGCACTCCCCATCGCCCTTAAAGGCACTGGTTGAGGCGCTCAGTCAGCGAGCGCCTCGCACCGTTAGCCCGTCTCAAAACGGCGATGAGTTCGAGGGCTTAATGCGCCGTGTTTTTGGTGCAGAGCACGCCCAGCGAGAACTGCCTGCCCTCGCTCATCTACGCAAAAGTCGCAGCGAGCACTACATCGAACAACAAATCCAGCGCGCCATTGACGAAACCCCCGAAGAGGCTGGTCCGCTCAACAGCCGCCGCCTCGTCACCCGCGCCGTGCGCCAGCTCGACAAAACCGCCCCCCACTACCTGCGCCACTTCGCCGCCTACATCGACACTCTCGCCTGGCTGGAAAAACAGGGTAAGTAATTGCCAACACGCGGCATGGCCAACGAGTCGCCAGTTGGCTGAGTGGCTTGGGCTGGTCAGTCTGTTCAAAAGCCTTTAGATTGAATACAACTTCGATTGAATGGATTGAAATCACAGTGAGTTGTATTTTTTGCGAACAAGACGCGGTACTTGAAAACGACCTCGCCTATTGTCGCGTCGATCGCTTTCCCGTGAGTCCTGGCCATTTGTTAATTATCCCCAAGCGCCATGCCGAGGATTGGTTCGATTTAAGCAATGCTGAAAAAGTCGCCATCAATGACCTACTGGAACAGGGCAAGCAATGGATTGAAAAAACGCATCGCCCCGATGGTTACAACATCGGTATGAACTGCGGTGCCGCTGCGGGGCAAACGGTATTTCACATGCACTGCCACCTGATTCCCCGATACGATGGCGACACAAAAGAGCCCAAAGGCGGAGTGCGTGGCGTGATCCCTGAGAAAATGCAATATGAATGATTTGGATTATTACCAGAGGGCTTTTCAGTCACTGCGCGTGAACCGCGGCGGTGGCGAGCCGAGCCCGCATAAGCCCTGTATGTTGTTGGCAGTGATCGATTACTTTGATGCGACACCGCAGGCAGAGAACCGACTGAGTTTTTCACCGAACCTGCTAGAACGTTATCGTTCCTATTTCGATCTCGCTGCGGGAGAAAGGGATCGTCCCAACCCGTATATGCCCTTTTTTCACTTGAAGTCGGAAGGCTTTTGGCAATTAAAAGCGTTACCGAATCGAGAGGAGGCCTTGGGTCGGGTTAAAACGGCAACATCGCCAAAGGATATTCGAGAAAACATCGACTATGCGTATCTCGAAGAGGCACTTTTCGAGATACTGAAAAATAAAGAGAACAGGCAACGCCTAACGCGTGTATTGATAGACCATTGGTTTGACCGCACGCAAGGCGAGATAGAACGCATGCTGGATAAAAATCGGCAAGTGAATCAGTACGAAATGCTGCTTCGCTCACCTGAGTCCGAGCGAAAAGTAGCCTTACAGAGACCCGAATACCTGGTACGCAATGCCGCTTTTCGCCGTGTGGTCTTAGAGGCTTATGACTACCGATGCGCGGCAACCGGTACGCGCTTGATATTACCCGATGAGTCGGTATTAGTTGAGGCGGCACATCTCGAAGAATTTCGCATTAGAGGCAACGACGAGCCACAAAACGGTATAGCTTTAAGTAAAGACATTCACTGGGTAATGGATCGCGGGTTTATCGCTCCCGGCCCCGATTACAAATGGCACATTTCCAAGCAAATCGACAAGCGCTTGCCCGACAATCAAAAACTAATCGAACTCGATGGCACGGATATTATTTTGCCTAAGCAGCAAAGTTTTTGGCCGAAAGAGGCCTATCTAAAGCATCGTTTGGATGGCTTGCTTTAACGCAGCTCAAACTCCACTGGCACGCTCATGTTGATGGCGTTGCCCTCGACGCTTTCGGGGGGCTTGGGCAGGGGTTGTGCGCGCTCTAAAAGTTCGAGAGTTTCGCGGTCGAGGCTGCGGTGGCCGCTGCTGGTTTTTAACGCGGCGTTGCTGACGCGGCCTTGGCGGTCGATGGTAAAGCTGACGATGGCGGTGCCTTCGTAGTGGCGCCGCCTAGCAAGGCGCGGGTAGCGCTTGTGGTTTTCTAAGTGAATCAGTAAACGACCCTGCCAGTCGACGATGGCATCGACTTGATGTTGCGGTTGCGAGACCCCTTCAATTGTTTCCGATTGTACGGGCTCGCTCGGCGGTGGGGGTTCTTCCACGGGTTGCGGCTCGGGTTCTTTTTCTTCGGGCTCTGGCTCAGGTTGGGGCTCTGGCTCGGGCAATACGGCATCGTGTTCGGGGGGCGCAGTGGGCAGCGGTTCGGGCTTGGGCTCCGGCTTGGGTTCGGGTTGTGCGGGGGGCGCCATGTTGATTTCGATGACGGCCGCTTGTGGCGGTGCCACCTGAGGCGTTTTCTGGCTGCTTTCGTGTAATAGCGCGGCACCGACGGCAATATGCGTGAGGGTGACCAAAGTGCCAGCGATCAGCCAGCTGCTTTTTGCCTGAGTGGTTTGATACATGGTTACTGGACTTGTTCGAGCCCCACCAGCGCGACTTTGAGATAGCCGATTTGGCGCAGTTGGTTCATGGCTTCCATCAGGTCGCCGTAGTCGACGCTTTCATCGGCACGCAAAAACAAGCGCTGATCTTTGTTGCCATGGGTGGCGGCGTCCAGTGCGGCCAGCAGCTGGCCCTCTTCGACCGTTTGCTCGTCGACATGGAGGGTCAAATCGGCGCTTAGGGTGACGTAGACGGGGGTTGGCGGCTTGGGCTGCGCCTCGGCCTGAGCGGCGGGTAAATCGACAGGCACGCTGACGGTGGCCAAGGGTGCGGCGACCATAAAGATAATCAGTAGTACCAGCATCACATCGATAAACGGTGTGACATTGATTTCGCTGTTCTCTTGAATGTCGTCACCGCCCGAGTGCGGAGAACCACCCATCATAGCCATTAGGCGGCCTCCGACTGGCTGGCATCGTCTTGTTTTTCAATGGCGCCCATGTCGCCGCGATCGAGATCGCGGGAGACCAGTCGCAGTACTTCGGAGGAGGCGTTGCCAAGCTGGCCGCGAAAGGCGCCCATACCCCGCGCAAAGTGGTTGTAGATAATCACTGCGGGAATCGCGGCGAGCAGGCCAATGGCGGTGGCGAGCAGGGCCTCGGCAATGCCGGGAGCGACCACGGCGAGGTTGGTGGTATTGGCGGCGGCGATGCCGATAAAACTGTTCATAATGCCCCACACGGTGCCGAACAAACCCACGAAAGGCGCGGTGGAGCCAATGGTGGCCAACAGACCCGTTCCCTGATTGAGCTGGCGGCCCGTGATGGCCTCGATGTCTTGTAGGCGCGAGAAGGTGCGCTCTTTGACGCCGTCTTTGCTCATGGCGCGGTCGGAGGAGAGGTGTAGCTCGTGCTGCGCGGCCTTGGCCAGCATGGGGATGGCGCCCTTGGAGGACTGCAGTGCCAGCAGTGCCTCTTTGAGTGATTTGGCCTGCTGTAGATGTTGCACCGCCTCTTTGGCGTGGCGCTTGACCGTCATGAGTTGGAGGGCTTTTACCGCCCACACGGTCCAAGTGACGACCGAGGCAAACAGCAAGCCGAGCATCACGGCTTTGACCACCCAGTCGGCTTGGCGATACATGCCCATGGGGGAGAGATCGTGGGGCAGAGAGGCGTTGACACTATGGGGTTCGTCTGCGGCAGCGGCTTCTGGCTCGGGGGCAGCATTGTCGTCGCCCGCTTCAATAACGGGGGCGGGTTCGCTAGCGGCGGGCGCTGTGGGGGTGTCTGCGTGTGCAGTGAATGTGAGTAATGTGCCGAGCAGCAATGCAATGAATGCCAATCTCATAACAATAGAAGGGTGACGCATAAAAAACCTGCCAATGAAATCAAAGGCGATAATAGTTCTCATTTGCGAAAAATACAAGGGGCGCCCCTAATTGGCGGCTTGAATTTGTATATTCGGATATGCGAATATATGCATATGGAATCAGCCAATATTCAGCCGCCAGAACTCTGTAAATGCTTGGGTGAGAGCACGCGCTTTCACGTGGTAGCGCTGTTGTCGCGTCACGGCGAGCTTTGCGTATGCGATCTAGTCGAGGCACTGGCCTTGCCCCAGTCAACGGTGTCGAGACACCTCAGCCAGCTTCGGCAGTGCGGGATTTTAAGTGCGCGGCGCGCGGGGCAGTGGATGCACTACGAGTTGAACGCCGACTTGCCCGAGTGGGCTTTTGCCGTGATTCAACAATTGACGCAACCCGCTGTGTTGCCCGAGCTCCCCGACGCTTGTTGCAGCGGCCCATCATCCATTAAGGAGGCCTCATGAAACGCCTACATGTACATATTGCTGTTGAAACCCTCGAACAGGGCATTCACTTTTATAGCCACTTATTTGGCGAGTCGCCGACTGTGAAAAAAAACGATTACGCCAAGTGGGAACTCGATGACCCACGAGTCAATTTTGCAATTTCGGCGCGCGGCGCCAAAGCCGGCGTTGAGCACTTGGGGATCCAGGTAGAAAACCCCGAAGAGTTGGCCCAGGTGCAGTCTCGCATTGCGGCGGCAGATGCGCCGATGGAAGAGCAGGTCGGCACGGCGTGTTGCTATGCGCGCTCGGACAAGTACTGGACGCAAGATCCCGCCGGTGTGGCTTGGGAGGCGTTTCACACGCTGGATTCCATTCCCACCTTTAATGAACAGGCGGATTCGTCGGAGGGCAGTGCTTGCTGTACTCCTAAACCTCAGCAAGAGAGCCGTTGTTGTTAGCGATGAAAATTCTATTTTTATGCACAGGTAATTCCTGTCGATCCATCATTGCAGAAATGCTCGCCAACCATCTTGGCGAGGGGCGCATTAGTGCACTGTCAGCGGGCAGTCAGCCGACGGGGCGTGTGCACCCGCGCGCCTTGGCCGTATTGGAGCGCCACGGTATTCCCGTTGCCGAGCCGAGTTCGGACAGTTGGGAGCGCTTTGCCGAGCAAAAAATTGATCTGGTGATCACAGTGTGCGACAGCGCGGCGGGGGAGTCGTGCCCGCTGTGGATGGGCGATGTTCCCAAGGTTCACTGGGGTGTTGCCGACCCCGCCAAAGCCGAGGGGACAGAGGACGAGATCGAGGCCGCCTTTGAAGCAACCTACGAGGCCATGCGACAGCGTATCGAACAGCTCGTGGGTTTGGAACTGGCACTGCTAACGCCAAAGCAGGTGGCGTCGGCTTGTCAGGATATTCACGCTTCGGTCTAGGGCCTGTTAACACAAATTTGATGGTCACTGTTGTGACTAAAAAAGCGCCAATCAAGGCGTAAGGAGCGTGGTTTGGTGAATCCAAATGAGCGACGAGCAACGATGAGTGGCGCTTTTTTAGCCACAACCCGAAGGGCTGGAGCTATTTTCCGCCCAGCTGCGTTATCAGTCGTTTGTGTAGACGTACTACACGGCACTCCTTCTGCCTTGCTGGGCGGGAAAATGGCTTCCAGCAGAGATCATAAAATTTGTGTTAACAGGCCCTAAGCCGTGGGCCATCATTAAATACCAGCATTTAAACCGTTTAGAGCGATTATGAATCTTTTCGAACGTTATCTATCCATTTGGGTTTTTCTTTGTATTGTTTGTGGCGTGGTTTTGGGTCAGTGGTTTCCCAGCGCCTTCGAGACACTGGGGGCACTGGAAGTGGCCAGTGTGAATTTGCCCGTGGCCGTTCTAATTTGGCTGATGGTGATTCCCATGCTGGTTAAGGTGGACTTTTCCACACTCAGTGAAGTCAAAGCGCACTGGCGCGGTATGGGCGTCACGCTGTTCGTGAACTGGTTGATTAAGCCGGTGCTCATGGCGGTGTTGGCGGCTGTATTCATTAAGGGCGTATTTGCCGAGTACTTGCCCGCCCATCAACTCGATTCCTATGTGGCTGGGCTCATTCTGTTGGCGGCGGCACCCTGTACGGCGATGGTGTTTGTGTGGAGCCAATTGACCAAGGGCGATGCCAACTTCACCTTGTCACAAGTGGCGTTGAATGACGGCATCATGGTGGTGGCGTTTGCGCCCATCGTGGCAATTTTGCTGGGGGTGTCGGCGATTACCGTGCCCTGGGACACGCTGGCGATCTCTGTCGGTTTGTATATTGTGATTCCCGTCATCGTTGCGCAGATGTTGCGTTCGATGGCGCTCAAGCGCGGGGGCGCACCGGCACTGGAGTCGCTATTGGCTAAGCTGGGCCCCGCTGGTATGGGGGCGCTGTTGCTGACACTGGTTTTATTGTTTGGTCTGCAGGGCGAGCAAGTGGTAGAGCAACCGTTGATCATTGCGCTGTTGGCGGTGCCGATCTTGCTACAGGTGATCGGTGTGTTCATTTTGGCTTATGGTTTGAATAAATGGCTGGGCGAGCAGCACTGCGTAGCGGGGCCATCGGCTTTAATTGGAGCGAGCAATTTCTTTGAACTGGCGGTTGCCACGGCCATCAGTCTGTTCGGTTTTCAATCGGGCGCCGCTCTGGCTACCGTGGTGGGGGTGCTCGTCGAAGTGCCGATTATGTTGGCGCTGGTCGCCGTGGTGAACCGCAGCCGACACTGGTTTGCTCGCTAGGATTGCTGCGTCCCCATCGTCGCTCCCGCGCAGGCGGGAGCCCAGTGGCTTTATTACCCCATTCGCTCAAAGGCGCTAGATTCCCGCCTGCGCGGGAACGACTCGTTATTTAAGTAGGCAGCTCGTTGCTTACTGCACCGAGGTGAGCTTGAGGCCGGTCACGCCAAGTATGATTAGGCCCATAAAGGCAAAGCGGCTCAGGGCCACGGGCTCTTGGAAGAGCAACACGCCAAATATCGCGATGCCCACAGCACCCAGCCCCGTCCAAATCGCATAGGCGGTGCCAACGGGAATGCCGCGCATGGCAAAGGACAGCAAAAACACATTCAAAATGGTGAGTACGGCGGCTGACCCTATGGACAGCGCGCCGGGGTGCAGCTGAATCCACTTCAGGCTGAGCGCCCAGGCAATTTCAACCGCCACGGCGACCAATAGTACCGTCCAATAAATATTCATGGTGTTCTCCAACGGCACGGGCTCAGTGAGAGGGGTGCCGCTGGAAACCCGTTAAGAAGCGACACAAAACCATTATAAATGGGGCAAAATCGAAGCAGATCGGTACAAACTGGCTAACTTGGTAGGGAAAATCGTTAAAATTCGACGAATTGAGTTTTGCGGTCATTCACGTCTGGCGTAGAATGGCCGCCCGCCAAAAGCGGCTTGGATATTCTGATCGGCCATCCGTTACCGACCAAACAGGCACGAAGCGCCTTTTTTTGCGCGACAGTCGCCTCAGCGTGAGCGACAAACACTACCCCAATGTCGAATTTTTCACGCTTCGTTCACTATATAAGTGATGTGTTAATAACGTATTAAAAACTTCGGAGATCGAACATGTCAGCGTTGATGATTACTATTGCTGCCGTGATTGTTGCTTGGGTACTGGCCTACTATGAAGCTGGTACGCGTTTGTGGACAATCTTCGCCGCCGCCTTGTTAGGCGCGGTACTCTACGCCAGTGGCGCCGGCCAAACGGCTTGGATTGTGAGCTTTGCCGTGCTCGCTGTGCCAGCCATTATCATGAATATCAAAGCCCTGCGCAGCAGCCTTTTGACGGCGCCCATTTTTAAGGGCTTTAAAGCCGTGCTGCCCCCCATGACCTCGACTGAGCGCGAAGCGCTAGAGGCGGGCGATGTGTGGTGGGATGCGGAAATGTTCCGTGGCCGCCCCCAGTGGAACAAACTGCTGGTGGAGCACCAAGCCCCCGAGTTCACCAAGGAAGAACAGGATTTCATGGATAACCAAGTGAACACGCTTTGTTCCATGTTGGACGATTGGGCGATTGAATTTGAACAAAAAGACCTTCCCGCTGAAGTGTGGGATTACATGCGCAAAGAGAAGTTCTTCGCCATGTTGATCTCTAAAGAGTGGGGCGGTTTAGGCTTCTCGGCATTTGCGCAATCGGCGGTTGTGACCAAGATCGCGACTCGATCTCTGTCGGCTGCTGTGACTGCCATGGTGCCGAACTCACTCGGTCCCGGCGAGCTGTTGATGCACTACGGTACCGATGAGCAGAAAAAATATTGGTTGCCCGGTTTGGCCGACGGCACTCATATCCCCTGTTTTGGTTTGACGGGCCCCGAGGCGGGTTCTGATGCGGGTGCGATTCCCGACATTGGCTTTGTCTGCGAGCAAGAGTTCGAAGGCAAAAAAACGCTGGGCATTCGCCTGACCTTTGCCAAGCGCTGGATTACATTGGCGCCGGTGGCGACTGTTGTAGGCTTGGCGTTTAAATTGCAAGATCCCGATGGTTTGTTGGGCGATCCCAATAAATCGGATTACGGCATTACCTGTGCCTTGATTCCCTCAGATCACCCCGGTGTTGAAATTGGTCGTCGCCACTACCCCGGTGCCTTTATGAACGGCCCCATCAACGGTACTGACGTGTTCATTCCCGTCGATTGGATTATTGGCGGTGCCGAAAAAGCCGGTGGCGGCTGGCGTATGCTGGTTGAGTGCTTGTCGGCAGGTCGCGGTATTTCACTGCCAGCACTATCGGCCGCTGCGTCAAAAGTGGCCTATCGTATGACGGGGGCACACTCCCGCCTGCGTCGCCAGTTCAAAACGCCTATTGGTTTGTTTGAAGGTGTGCAAGAGGCCAACGGCCGCATTGCCGGCTTGACCTACAAGCTGGAAGCCATGCGAACGCTGACGGCTTCGGCAGTCGATGTTTGCTCGCCGTCGGTTATTACGGCCATGGCGAAGTACCACATGACGGAAATGATGCGCGTCATTGTGAACGATTCAATGGACGTGCTCGGTGGTCGTGCGGTGCAAATGGGTCCTCGCAACTATGTGGCGACGGGCTATCACGGTATTCCGATTGCGATTACGGTGGAAGGCGCCAATATCTTGACCCGCAACTTGATGATCTTCGGTCAGGGTGCGATTCGCTGCCACCCCTACGTGTTCCCCGAAATGGAAGCGGCTCGGGACGACAACCTGTCCGAGTTCGATAAGCTGTTATGGGGTCATATCGGCTATTCAGCAAACCGTGGCATCCGTTCGTTTACCTACGCTTTAACGGGCTCGGCGTTTGCCAATACGCCGGTATCGGGCCCGATGGCCAAGTACTACAAGCAGCTGACACGCATGAGTTCGGCGCTGGCCTTTGTGTCCGATGTGACCATGGGCGTTCTGGGCGGCGACTTGAAGCGTAAAGAAAACTTGTCAGCGCGTTTGGGCGATGTCCTGTCTCAGCTGTATATGGCATCGGCGGTACTGAAGTATTTCTACGACAATGGCGAGACCGATGAAGATCTGCCTCATGCCGAGTGGGCGGTTCAGCACTCTCTGTATGAGATCCAGTTGGCGTTTGATGGCTTCTTTGCCAACTTCCCCAACCGTCTCGTTGCTCGCTTTATGAAGCTGGTCACATTCCCAACGGGTCGCAGCTATAAGAAGCCTGCAGACGAATTGCACAACAAGCTTGCTCTTATGATGATGGAGCCCACCGCGTTGCGCGATCGTTTGACCAAAGAGGCTTACTTTGGCTCGTCTGCCGATGATGTCACCGGTCGCATGGAGTGTGCCTACAACGCGTTGATCAAGGTTGAGCCCGTTTACAATCGCTACATGAAAGCGTTTGGCAAGGGCAAGATCGAAGGTCTCGATACCGAGAGCCGTTTGAAGGACGCGGTAGAGAAGCAGATTGTGACGCAAGAAGAGGCCGATCAAATTGCCGAGTTTGACAAGCTGCGCTACGACGCGATTCTGACAGATGCCTTTGAAAAAGAGTATTTGATCGGAGCCGAAGTTGAGCATGTAGCCGGGCAAAAAGTGGCCTAGCGCATACTGCTCTCGGCAGTCGTAAAGCCCACCATCTGGTGGGCTTTTTTATGCCTTGTTGAAATGCGTTTAAGGGCTCTCGTCGGGGAAAGCTTCGATTAAGACCGCGTCGCCCGCATAAAACATGAGAGCGCCGTGTTCGCTAATATCAAAGCGCTCAACCTTTTCTAAGGCGGCTAAAAACCGCTGTTCCTGATTCATAATGGCTTCGGGGCACATCATGCGGGTGGTCGCCGTTTGGCTAAAACTCAATTGATTTTTTTCGGCGGTATATGAGCCTGTCAGCCGATTGCAAGAGGCCCGACCACCGACGCGGCCATCTTCAGAAAACACGAGGGTCACGCGCGATTTGTCGATGATTCCCTGTTCTTCGATATCTTCCACCACCCATTTGTAGTTTTGCAAAATAGTCAGTGGTGCTTTTTTCGCCTGCTCGGCGATACTGGGTGTTTCCGATCGTTGTGTGTTTGACTGGCAGCCAACCAAAACGCCCAAGCACAGCATCGCCAGTGCGGATGTCCATTGCTTCATAGTTCCCCCATCGAGCCTAACTGTTTTTTTATGAAGTCTATCTTGTAGATCAGGAACGCTGTTTGTGCAAGTGGCTCTAGCAGCCTGCTAGGCTTCGCAGTACAGCTTGTGCAGCGTTTCTAGCAGGTGCTGAACCTCGCGGCTCTTGAGCGTGTAGTAAATACTATTGCCCTCGCGTCTTGTACTCACTAATTCGTCTTTGCGCAGTTTGGCGAGGTGTTGGGACAGTGCCGATTGACTCAATTCAACGCGCTGGTGAATTTGACCGACACTGAGCTCCCCCTCGACGAGCTGGCAGAGAATCCACAGGCGATTCGGGTTGGACAGCTGCTTTAAGAGCGTGGCGGCTTGGTCGGCGTTGTTTTTCAACTGATTGGGGTCCATGGCGTTTTGAGAGATAAGGGTATTGAGTGATTGTATATCAGCATCATATAATTTAGCTATTGCTAATTTAGAATATTCTAATATTATTGTGTTATTACCCATTAAACTGCGAGGAGCGTGAGATGAGCTATACAAAAATCAGTGCCGTGGAGTTTGCCCAGCGCTATAAAAAGGGCATGACATTAGTCGATGTGCGCAGCCCCGCCGAGTACGGTGGCCAACACGTCGACGGTGCTCAGAATGTGCCACTCGATCAGCTCAATCCACAGGATTTTTGCCAAGCCTACGTCGATGGCGATCAGGACGATATTTATTTGATTTGCCAAAAGGGGGGCAGGGCGGCTAAAGCGGCCGATGCCATTCGTCAGCATACTCAGGCGAATCTGTATGTGGTGGAGGGCGGCACGCCCGACAGCATTGCCGCGGGGGCGCCTTTAGCCAGCAACGGTAGAGACGTCATGTCACTAGAGCGGCAGGTGCGCATCGCCGCCGGCTCACTGGTGGTGTTGGGCTGCGTGCTGGGCGCCGCTGTGGCGCCGGGCTTTTTCGCGCTCTCGGCTTTTGTCGGTGCGGGCCTCGTATTTGCCGGTGTTACCGACACCTGCGCCATGGGGATGTTGATTGCCAAAATGCCTTGGAATCAGCGGGCTTAGGCATGCTATTAGCGGGTGCTATCGGTGTGGCCCTGGGTGTGGTTCTGGGCCTGACGGGCGCGGGCGGAGCGATCTTTGCCTTGCCTCTGTTCACGCTCTTATTGGGCTTAGATACGCAGTCAGCCATTAGTTTGAGTTTGGCCACCGTCGCAGTGGGCGCGTTTATCGGTGCGGTGCGACGCCATCGAGACATTATCTGGATGCCCGCTGCCGCTTTCTCTCTATTGGGCGTGGTGTTTGCACCGATGGGGCGTTGGGTCAGCGGTCAGATATCGGAAGCTGTCATCGTCAGTTTGTTTGCCATCGTCACTGTTGTGATTGCTCGGAGAATGTGGCTACGAGCCGCCCGCGGTGATAGCGAGCGAGACGCCGAGAGTTTGTGTGAGATGACTTCGCCGACGCGCGTGCGTTTGCAGCCGCGCTGCATGGGGGCGCTGAGCGCCACGGGCAGTGCCACCGGCTTTCTATCGGGGTTGCTGGGCGTGGGCGGCGGTTTTTTGATTACGCCTGTACTGCTGCGCTTGACGCCTGCAAAGCTCAACCAAGTGGTGGCCACATCGCTGTTGGTGATCGCCGCGGCCGCGGTTTCGGGCGCGCTGTTTTCCCTTGAAGAGCTGCGCGCCCTGCCGGTCATCGTCAGTGCCAGCGTGATGACGGGGGCGATCGCGGGCGTGTTGATAGGTGCTCAGTGCGTTCGATGGGTGCCCGCTTCGACCGTGCAACGCCTGTTTGCCGTTTTGGCCCTGATGGCGGCGGTCGCCGTCGTGTGGCCTGTTGTGATGAATTGATAAAAGGAGTGAAGTATGATTTTTAGACAGCTATTCGAATCCGTTTCTTCAACTTATACCTACATTTTGGCCGATAGCGATAGCCGCGAAGCGGTCATCATCGACCCTGTGAAAGAGCAGGTGCCACAGTATTTGCGGCTGGTGGAAGAACTGAATATTAAGCTCATCAAAGGGATTGATACACACACCCACGCAGACCATATAACGGGCCTAGGGGAGCTGCGCGACGAAACGGGTTTGATCTCCATCATCGGCGAAAAGACGGGGGCGGAGTGTATTTCGCAGCGCGTCGCCGATGGCGAAATGGTGGACTTTGGCCAACACCAGCTAAAGGCGCTTTACACGCCGGGGCACACCGACGATTCGTTCAGCTTTTATATCAATGATCCAGAACTACAGGCGGTTTTCACAGGGGATACGTTGCTGATTCGAGGCACAGGCCGCACGGATTTTCAGCAGGGCGATGCCTATGCTCAGTACGATAGTTTATTTAACAAATTGCTTAAGTTGCCGGACGAGACTCGCGTCTACCCGGGCCACGACTACAAGGGTTGGATGATGAGTTGCATTGCCGAAGAGCGTGACCACAACCCGCGCTTACAGGTGGATGGCCCCGAGGCTTACGCCGATATTATGCATAATCTAAATTTGCCCAATCCCAAAATGATGGATGTCGCTATTCCGGCCAATTTGGCCTGTGGCCAAGCGTAAAGCCATTGCGTGGATGAACCGATTTAAAGGGATTTAACATCGGTTCATTGTGTTTTGGCAAAAGTGCCGAGCTTAGAAATCAGTTACCATAGCGAGCATTGTTTTAAATCGCTCCAACTGCCTGAGATCGCACTATGAGTACTGACTCTGCCCCCGTCATCTTAGTTGATGGCTCTTCTTATTTGTTTCGCGCCTTCCATGCACTGCCGCCGTTGACCAATTCTAAGGGCGCACCCACGGGGGCGGTCAAAGGTGTGATCAATATGATACGCAGCTTGATGAAGGGCTTTCCAGAGTCTCGTGTGATTGTGGTGTTCGATGCCAAAGGGCCGACATTTCGCAACGAGATCTACGCCGAGTACAAGGCCAACCGCCCGCCCATGCCCGATGATCTTCGCGTTCAAATTGAGCCCATTCACGAGATTATTCGAGCGATGGGTTTGCCGCTCTTGATCGTCGACGGGGTCGAGGCCGATGACGTGATTGGTACACTGGCTAAGCAGGCCACAGACAGCGGGCAGGATGCACTGGTTTCAACCGGCGACAAGGATATGGCACAGCTGGTCAGTCCCCATGTGACGCTGATGAATACCATGACCAATACCACGATGGATCGCGATGGCGTGATTGAAAAATTTGGCATACCCCCCGAGCGGATCATCGACTACTTGGCATTGGTTGGGGATAAAGTCGACAACATTCCCGGTGTTCACAAGTGCGGTCCCAAGACGGCGCTGAAGTGGCTGGAGGCCTACGACTCCATGCAGGGAGTGATTGACCACGCCGAGGAAATCAAAGGCAAAATTGGCGAGTATCTGCGGGAGGCTGTGCCCACCTTGCCTATGTCCTACGATTTGGCGACCATTCGCTGTGAATTGGAATTGCCCCAATCACTGGCTGAGATTCAGCCCGTCGAAGCGGATCGCGAACGCCTTTTGGCGCTGTTTAAAGATTGCGAGTTTAAAACGTGGATTCGCGAGCTCGAAGCGGGGCAGGGCGCCGTCGATGTGGCGGAGCAGGGTGCCAGTGTCGAGCCCGTGACGGATGCCTCAGCGGTCAAATCGGATGCGCTGCCACCTGATTACGAAGTGGTTTTAAAACAAGATCAACTAGATCGCTGGCTTGTGCGACTCGCCCAGTTTGAGCTGTTTAGCTTTGACACGGAAACCACCAGTTTAAATTACATGCAGGCTGAGATTGTCGGCGTCTCTTTTGCGGTGGAGTACAACAAAGCCGCCTATGTACCACTCGGCCACGATTACCCCGGTGCACCCGAACAGCTCGACCGCGATGCTGTGTTAAACGCATTAAAGCCACTTCTAGAAGATACGGGCAAAGCCAAGGTCGGCCAGCATTTGAAGTACGATAAAAATGTCTTGGCGCGCTACGGCATAGAGCTCAAAGGGATTGCTCACGACACCATGTTGGCCTCTTATGTGCTGAACTCTGTCGCGGGCCGCCACGATATGGATTCTCTGGCGGAGCGCTATTTAGATCGGCACACTGTTCACTACGAGGACATTGCGGGCAAGGGCGCCAAGCAACTGACATTTAATCAAATCGATTTGGAGCAAGCGGCGCCCTACGCCGCTGAAGATGCGGATATCACATTGCAGCTGCACCGCGAGCTTTGGCCTAAGTTGCAAACCGAGCCGAGCCTAGAGCGCGTTTATCAATCCCTAGAGGTGCCGTTGGTGGATGTGCTCGCTCGGATTGAGCAAAACGGCGTTAAGGTCGATGCCGATGCTCTGTACGCACAAAGCCAAGAGTTGGCCGAGGGCATGCGCCAAGCGGAAGAGGCTGCACACAACGAAGCGGGAGAGAGCTTTAATCTGGGTTCACCCAAGCAGTTACAGGCGATTTTGTTTGAAAAACAGGGCTTGCCCGTGGTGCGCAAAACGCCCAAAGGCCAGCCATCCACGGCGGAAGATGTGCTGGAGGAACTCGCCGCTCAAGGCCACCCTTTGCCCCAGTGGATTTTGCGCTACCGCGCTTTGAGCAAGCTCAAATCGACGTACACTGACAAGCTGCCTCAGCTAATCGATTCAAAAACAGGGCGCGTACACACTAGTTATCATCAAGCCGTTGCCGCCACCGGTCGCTTGTCGTCCAGCGATCCCAATTTGCAGAACATTCCGATTCGCAGCGAAGAGGGGCGGCGCATTCGCGAGGCCTTTGTTGCAGAGCCAGGGCACAAAATTTTGGCGGCGGACTACTCCCAAATTGAGCTGCGCATCATGGCGCATTTGTCGGGAGACGAGACCTTAATTCGCGCCTTTAAAGAGGGGCGAGACATTCACCAAGCCACGGCTTCAGAGGTGTTCGGTGTGCCACTAGATGAGGTGGAGTCAGAGCAGCGTCGCCGTGCTAAAGCCGTGAACTTCGGTTTGATTTACGGCATGTCGGCTTTTGGTTTGGCCAAGCAGCTGGGCATTTCCCGCGGCGAGGCACAGGGTTATGTCGATACCTATTTTGAACGTTATCCCGGCGTGCGCGATTACATGGAGCGCACTCGTGAACAGGCGCGAGAGCAGGGCTATGTGGAAACAGAGTTTGGGCGACGTCTGTATCTGCCCGAAATTCAATCGCGCAATGTACCGCGCCGCCAGCACGCCGAGCGCACGGCGATTAACGCGCCCATGCAGGGCACGGCAGCGGACATTATTAAACGCGCAATGATCGCGATTCACGATGCGCTAGAGAAAGAGCTGCCCGATGTGCGCATGGTGATGCAGGTGCACGATGAACTGGTGTTTGAAGTGCCTGAAGATCAAGCCAAGCAGACGCAGGCACTCGTAGAAACCAAGATGGTGGAAGCCGCCGATCTGCGCGTCGCCCTCGATGTCGAAAGCGACATTGCCGACAGCTGGGGCGCTGCGCATTAGGCAGAGGTAATCTGCTAATCGAATGCCCCACAAAAATCATTTGTGGGAGGACGCCTTTATGGCCTTGGGTGCCCGAGCCGATAGTGTGCCGTCATTGCGAGCCGCAGGCGAAGCAATCTACTGGTGTGTTCGGTGGGCAGATTGCCGCGTCGGCTGTGCCTCCTCGCAATGACGAATTTTTAGCCGTGTCTCCCCCGAAATGTCCGTCATTCCTCTAAACCTCAAATCTCTGAAATACGCGTCATTCCCGCGAAGGCGGGAATCCAGCGTCTTTGAGCGAACGGGGTAGTCAAGCCACTGGGCTCCCGCCTGCGCGGGAGCGACGGTGGGAGCGCAGGAGTGACGGTGAGGGTGCAGTGTGTAGGAGGCCCGCCCTCGGGCCGACAGTGCGTCGTCATTGCGAACGCAGTGAAGCAATCTGCCTATCGAATACACCAACAGATTGCCACGTCGGCGGCGCCTCCTCGCAATGACCTGTTTTTTCTTCGTTACGCTCGCGATGGTTGTGCCGCAATAGCAGAAGATGAGGCCTACGCCTTGTCATTCCAAACTGGCTTTGGAATCTCCAAAGCGAAGGCCGCCTCTACTTGAAAGCGCTTAATCAATCTCCCGAAACGGGGACAAACTGGGTTTGCAGTTGGTAACGCGCCCGCGCTTGTTCGCTGTCGAGGGGAAACTCCACATAGCGCCCTTCGACAAAGGCCTCAATGCCGTCGTCGTAGTGGTCGCTGGCGGGGTTGTCGGATTGTCCGGTGCTGTTGATACCGACCAAGGGGACGTCGCGGCTAAAGTCGGTGATTAAGCGCATTTCCGGAATCAGCCACGGTTTAAAATGGTCTTTGCCCAGCGTGTGCCCCGTGACATTGAGTGTGCTGAAATCGCCGCTGGCGGGGTAGGGGCCGCGGTCGAGAAAGTCGCTGAGGCTTTCAACCGCTGTGGCTTGGACGCCGCTTAAATGTTGGGCCATTTGGCTGGCACCGCTTTGGAAGTGGTATTGATGGGCCTCACCCCAAACCCAGTCATCGCTGTCGTCGCCATAGTGCTCGCTCAGCCACTGCTGGGCGCTGGCGAGGCTTTGGGCAATGACATCGGCTTTGCTCTCGCGCTGCTCGGGGCTGAGTATATTGTCCCAAAACGGGCTGGCGCTGCGCTCGGCGACAATCAGGTGATCGATCAGTGCTGAGTAGCTGTTGTCGTGTAGGGTTTGTAGGGCGTGCCAGCCCTCGGATTCTGTACCGCCGAGTTCGTCGCTAAAGAGAGCGATCATCGCAGAGCGCAAGAATGCGTGGTGGATTAAGCCGTTGGCGCTGTCTTTGTGAAGATCGCCATTGATCGCTCGATAGTGGGCTAAAAAGCGCTGGGCATCGCGGCGTTCAGCCTGGGGCAGGCGGCTGATGGAAAGGCGCAAAGCCGCATCGAACTCAGTTTGATTTAACGTGGTTTGGATCTTGCCGACGAGGCGCGAGAAGTCATCCAGTTGCATGGCTTGGCTGGTGACGAGGTCGTGTTCGTCGCTGGCTTGAATCATGTTGTCGATGCGCTCGCCGCGCTCGGGATAGTACCAGCTGTTGCTGAGGTTAACCGGGTAGTCGGCGGCCACGTTGCGTTCGTTGGCAGTGCCGATAAAACCGCGCTCGGGGTTTTGTGCGTTGGGGTGTTGTTCGGCATCAACGACGCCAGTCCACTCGTAGTCATCGACCCAGCCCGGCGAAGGTAGCAGGCCCAAACCGGAACGGCGAGTGGGGTACAGGCCAGTGACTTGCCAACCGATATTGTCGCGATCGCCATAGACGATATTGAGGGGAATCGCGCGGATGTTCTTAACGGTGTTTTTGGCTTCTTCAAAGCTGCGGCTTTGCATTAGGCTAAAAAATGCATTGAGCGTTTGGTCGCCGGCAAAGTCGTGGCTGCGGTAGGCAATCCCGTAAGGCTGATTTTTGGCCTCTGGCATCAGCGGATAAATGCTTTGGCTTAGGGCGTGGTTTTTGCCCACGTTGAGCAGTGGGCCGTGGTGCGTCTCGTGAACAACGAGTTGCTCAGTCTCGCCATCTCTGACGCGGATATTTTCCAGGCGCTCGCGGGTGGGCAGCCACTGTCCCTCGTAGTAGTAGTGAAGCTTGCCGTTGATGCGTTGGAGTTTTTCTAAAAATAAATCCTGCGTGTCCGCCATCACCATGGTCATGCCCCAACTGATATGGCCGTTGTAACCTGCGACGATAGAGGGCAGGCCGGGCACGGAAATACCTGCTCCGTTCATCTCTGGTGAGATGATGTGAACCATGCTCCAAATGGAAGGCAGGCTGATGGGCAGGTGGGTGTCGTTGGCAACGATACTGGCATTGTTTTGAGTCAGTTGGGGAGAGATGGCCCAGTTGTTAGAGGCGGCAATGCCGGGACGTACGCTGCGGGGCATACGGGCGAGGGCATCCGACAGCGGTTGCGCTTGGTCGCCGAAGGCGATGCCCTGGAGTTTTTTGATCTCGGCAAAGGGCAGATCAACATCGGGATAGATCGGGTTGAGGTAGGGCAGCTTCTCAGCGGGAATCGACTTGAGCAGAGTGAGGTTGGCCACTTCCTGCTGCAGATTTTGTGATAGGCCAAAATTCAACAAAGCAAACACTGAGACGCTGTCCAGTGGCGTCCATTTTGTGGGTTGGTAATCGCTCAATGCTAACGTCGTGGGTAGGCTATCGCTGTGATCCATCCAGTAGTTCACTCCATCGGCGTAATGGCGCAGCAGCTTTTTGACATGATCGTCGCTGGCAGTATAGAGATTGACCGCCTGAGCCTGTAAGCCAATGCTGCGCATCAAGCGATCCATGGGCAGCGCCACTTCGCCCGCCATTTCTGATAGGCGCCCCTGAGCGGCGAGTTTGCTGCTGACCATTTGCGACAGACGATCTTGGGCATCGGCATAACCTAGAGCGAATGCAATGTCTTCCGAGTTTTGGCCTTCGATTAAGGGCATGCCGAGCTCGTTACGCGACAGGCTGGTGGCACCTTTAAGTGTGGACACGTCGAGGGTCTGTTGGTCGGTGTCGCCATCGCTAAAGGCTATGTTGAGCAAAGGGGTGCGTATTAAATACAACGCAAACCCAATAGCGGCGAGTACAAGAATGGTCGATAGCAGCTTTTTCATGTTGGAACCCTTTATTTGGATCGCCCTATACTAGCAACACCTGCCTCGGTGAAGCAGGTGTTGAAGTGTCATTCAAACAGTGAAAACGGGCCAGTCTAGGGCGCGCTGCGTTCTTCGATATAGGATCGAGCAACGCGGCCAATTTGCTCTTTGAGCATTTCGACCAGCTCTTGACCCTGTTCTTCACCGAGTTGCAGGGCAAAGCGCAGGGTGGCGCCAATTTGATTGCAAATGACGAGCGTTAGGGCGTGGCCACGAGCCTCGCTCATCGGGGGGAAGATCGGCTTGAGGATTTCGTGGAGAATGTCAGCGGTTTCTTGAGTGTCTTTGACTTCTAGTTCCGTCAACATGGCATCGGCTTGAATGCCCCCCCAAAGAGCCGAAAAAGCAGGTTCGTTGAGGTAGAAGCTGTAGTACGTGTCGATGATTCGATTCGACATGAGCTGAATCGCTGCGACATCGTCGCCGTCGGGCGCCTCTTTGACGGTGGCTAGATTTTCTAGCACCACTTCACGCAGCTGTTCCAAATGGCTCTCTGCCAAGCTGCGGATAATAGAGGATTTGTTGGGGAAGTACTGATAGATCGACCCAATAGGCACGCCTGCCAGTTTGGCGATGTCGCTCATTTTCAGTTGATCGGCACCCACTTCTGAAATGCGCTCGGCGGCGACTTCGAGAATTTTCCCCACGCGTTGCCGACTGCGTTCCTGTGACGGGCGTTTTCTAATATCAGTTGCTGAATGCATAGTTTATTCCTTAAGCACTGGTGGAGTGACACTGGATACCAGCGCGAGAGATTCTAATAGATACTGGTGCGTTGTTGGAGCCCTTTTGCGATCAATTGCTCAATTTCGTGGCGCACCGTGCGGACCATGGCGTCGTATTCCCCATCACTGTAGTTGCCGTCTTCAAAGACGATGGGCGCGCCAAAGTTCAGGTGCACTCTCGCGGGAAGTGCAATGGGCGGTGATAGCGGTAGTGCGGGGAGGCCGAGTTTGGGAGCGAGCCAAGTGTCTCGGCCAAAATTGGGCGTCAGCTCTTCACAGCCGACGACGCCAACGGGGATGATCGGTGTACCCGTTTCGATGGCGAGTCGGACAAAGCCGTTGCCCATGCGCTGCAATTGGTATTTTTGGTCGGGGCTTTTAATAAACCCGCGCTCCCCCTCGGGGAAAACCAGTATCGCCTCCTCCCGATTGAGCAGGCGCTCGCAATTGATGGGGTCGCCCAAGGTCATTCCCGCGCGAAAGATGAAGTCGCCCAAAAAGGGTGTTTTGGGGAAGAAGCGCTCGGCCATGGCGCGTATGGCGCGAGGCGCTTCATCACGCAGGGCCACAGCCGTGGCAATCATCATCGCGTCGACGGGAAAAACTTGGCCGCTGTGGTTGGCAATGATCAAGCAGCGCCCCGAATGGGGCACGTGCTCAGCGCCGTGACACTGCACGCGAAAATAGTTTTCATACAGCCAGCGACTGACCGTGAGGGAGAGCAGCGCCTCCTCTTCGTGAAAGCCCCAGGCGTCGTAGCCCGAGGGTGAGGTGTTGAACTGCATGCGCTCGCCCAGAGCGCGTATGTCTTTGGGTATCCAGCGGCTTAGCCGCGATTGCTTTGTCATTGTTTTACCCCCTAGCCACAGAGTAGCACGGGGATTTAAAAATCGGCGAACACTTGCTCGGCTGCCGCCACCGTGTCGGCGATATCCTGATCGCTGTGAGCGGCACTGACAAAGCCCGCTTCAAACGCCGAGGGCGCGAGGTAGACGCCGCGTTTGAGCAGGCCGTGGAAGAAGGTTTTGAATCGCTCTAGATCGCCATTGCCCACTTGGGCAAAGCGCGAAATGTGCGATTCGTCACTGAAGAAGAAGCCAAACATGGCACCGACGCGGTTGCTGGTGAGAGGGATGTCAGCGGACTGAGCGGCCGCTTCGATGCCCTCGGTGAGCGCTTGAGTTTTGCGGCCTAGCGCCTCGTAGAAGCCGGGCTCTGAAATGAGCTCCAGTGTGGTTAGACCCGCCGCCATTGCGATGGGATTGCCCGACAGCGTACCCGCTTGATAGACGGGGCCCAGTGGTGCGATGTGCTCCATGATCTCGCGGCGACCGCCAAAGGCACCGACGGGCATGCCGCCGCCAATGATTTTACCTAACGTGGTGAGGTCGGGGCGGACGTTGTAGTGCGCTTGGGCGCCACCTAGAGCGACGCGGAAACCGCTCATAACTTCATCAAAAATTAGCACGCTACCTGAAGCGTCACACACCTCGCGCAGGGCTTCTAAAAAGCCGGGTTCTGGCGGGATACAGTTCATATTGCCGGCCACGGGCTCGACGATCACGCAGGCAATTTGCTCGCCCATCTCGGCGAATACGCGGCGCACTTCTTCGGCGTCGTTAAACGTCAGGGTGAGAGTGTGTTGGGCGGTGTCGGCTGGCACGCCCGGCGAGGTGGGCACGCCGAGGGTCAGCGCTCCCGAACCCGCTTTGACGAGTAAGCTGTCGCTGTGACCGTGATAACAGCCTTCGAATTTGACGATTTTATCGCGGCCAGTAAAACCGCGGGCGAGGCGAATTGCACTCATGGTGGCCTCCGTGCCGGAACTGACCATGCGCACCATGTCCATGGATGGCACGAGTTCACAGACCTTGTTGGCCATGCGAGTCTCGATCTCGGTGGGGGCGCCAAAGCTAAGACCGCGCTCGGCGGCGGTTTTGACGGCGTCGATCACTTCGGGGTGGGCGTGACCGAGGATCATGGGCCCCCAAGAGCCGACGTAATCGATATAGCGCTGATTGTCGCTGTCGTAGAAATAGGCGCCCTCGGCGCGCTCGACAAAGACGGGGTTGCCGCCGACGCCTGTGAAGGCGCGGACCGGCGAATTAACGCCACCGGGAATGTGTTCGCGGGCTTGTTCAAAAAGGCGTTCAGCGCGGCTCATAGTCTCTCCGAAATGGGGTCAAAATGTGCGCGCAGTGTAGCAAATACACGCCGTAAGCGGCATGTTCTCCTTGTCGAGGCGGGAAGAAAAAACACTGAGGCCACAGAGATTAAAAGCAATCGGTATTTTAAGGATCTTACTCGACATCCCTGTAGGCGAAGCTGAACTTCTCATGTAGCGCCTCCACCGTTGCTCCCGCGCAGGCGGGAGCCCAGTGGCTTTACTCCCCTGCTCACTCAAAGACGCTGGATTCCCGCCTACGCGGCAATCTCTGGATGTATCCGATGGACAGATTACTTTGCTCACAGGGATGTAGGTAAGGGGCGCAAGCATGAGCGGGAGCTTCAGGATACCCCAACCGAGCCACCGACGCCGTCATCCTGTGCCTTCCATCGTCATCCTGAAATTGATTTGCCTACAGGGATGTAGGTAAGGAGCGTGAGCAGGAGCGGAAGCTTCAGGATCTCCCTATCAAGGCTTTGTTTTGGAGATTCCAGATCAAGTCTGGAATGACGGGGGAGTGCCTAGAATGACGGGTAACGGTTAAGGGGATTCCAAGTCCAGTTTGGAATGTTAGCGTTGCTTTTATGGCGAAGGGCGAGATGTTTTGCGAAAGCTTGAGAGGGAGGCTTTAAAACTCTGCGCGCTCTGTGTTCTACGTGGCCCCTGTGTTGTCACGCCCAAGCCTAGAGTGGTCGTGCTCAAAGTGAGCCACAAACTGTCGAGTTGCCTCGGCGCTGTCTTGGGCCTCGTACAGGGCGGTAATCACGGCGAGCAAATCGGCGCCAGCGCGTATTAACTCGGGGGCTCGCTGTGTGGTGATGCCGCCGATGGCGCACTGGGGAATCGCGAGTTGCGAGCGCTGGCGATCGAGCTGTTCTAATTGGGCGCGCGGGGCGTGGGGCTTGGTCTGCGAGGGGAAAAAAGCACCAAAGGCGGCGTAGCTGGCGCCGATCTGCTGGGCGTGTTGCGCTCGCTGGATGTCATTGTAACAACTGATGCCAACGATGGCGTGCTCGCCGAGTCGCTGGCGGGCGTGGCTGTAGGTGTCGTCATCGCGGCCTAGATGAACGCCGTCGGCCCCTACAGCCGCAGCCAACTCGATGTCGTCGTTGATGATGCAAAGGGCATTGTGATCGCGGCATAGCGTTAGCAGCGACTGCGCTTGGCGCTGACGCTTTTGGGTGTCGTCGGACTTATCGCGGTACTGCAACATGACGGCCCCCGCCGCTAGAATGTCGCGGCTGCGCGAGAGCAGCTCTGGCTCGTCGACCCCGTCGGGAGTGATAGCGTAGAGGCCGCGCATTATTGCAATGTGGTGTTGCCGTGGCCGCCGTGGCTCAGTGAGGCATTGTCATCGTTGTCTTCGATATCTTCCTCGGTGGCGTCTAGCGTCCAGAAAAAACGGTCGGGCTGGTGTTGACCCATGCCGAGCCTCACCGCGTTGTACAGTGCATTCCAAGTGTATTCCTGAGCGCCTTCAACGGCCTCCTCTAAGAGGATTCCGTGAGCGATCAGCCCTGCGGCGCTGGCGGCGAGGGTGCAGCCCGAACCGTGGTATTGGTGGGGGAGTCTGGGCCAGTGATAGTCGCGAACCCAGCGCTGCTCAGCAAACAGTGTATTGAGCACATCGTCGCCGGGTTCGTCGCCGCCAGTGAGTAAAACACTTTGTGCACCGGCTTCCATCAAGCCGATAGCGGCGGCCTGACGCGTGTCGGCGCCGGCAATCAAGGTGTGTGCTTCGCGCAAATTGGGCGTGATGAGTGTCGCCTGCGGGACGAGTAAATTGAGTATGGCCTCGACCAATCCGTCGTCCGCGAGGGCGCGCCCGCTGCCGCCGCTGGCGAGCACTGGATCGAGTACGACGGGAATATCGGGGTAGTCGCTCAGTACGCTGTGAATGGCTGCGGCGACTTCGACAGAGCCGACGAGGCCAATTTTGATGACGGCGACGGGCATGTCTTCGAGCACCGCCCGAGCCTGCTGGATGATGACATTGGGGTCGACGGGATGCACAGAGATAACATCGCGGCTGTTCTGCACGGTCATTGCGGTAATGGCACCGCAGGCTTGGCAGCCCTGGCTCGATAGCGCCTCAATATCGGCGCCGATACCGGCACCGCCGCTGGGGTCAAAACCCGACAGACAAAGCACTACGGGAAAGGTGTCCATGGCATTCATCGTCGCTTTCTCACAGATTCAGTTCATTTCGCACACTTAACAGTGTAGCGCCCCTGTGCAAGAATAGCGCCGTTTTCGACTGTGGTGAAATTCAATGGAATACAAGCGTTATATGTGTGTCGTCTGTGGTTTTATCTACGACGAGCAAGAAGGCTGGCCCGATGACGATATTGCGCCAGGCACTAAATGGGAAGATGTTCCCGAGAACTGGATTTGCCCCGATTGCGGTGTTGGCAAAGAAGACTTTGAAATGGTGGAAATCTAAGCCATCACGCCTTGGCTCTGGCTGGCTCTCAGCCAGAGCGGCAGTAATTCGTTAGCGTGATAGCAACGCTGCCTTCCAATATGATGTTTACTGTTGTGCTCCCTCTCACTCCGTCATTGCGAACGCATTGAAGCAATCTGTCGATACACTCGATGGCCCGATGACGCCATCCTGTCATCTCAGGCTCGGTCTGAAGTTTACATACCCCCCTCGTCATTCCAGACTTGATCTGGAATCTCCAAAACAAAGCCTTGATAGGGAGATCCTGAAGCTTTCGCTCCTGCTCACGCTCCTTAGCTACATCCCTGTAGGCAAATCAATTTCAGGATGACGATGGAAGGCACAGAATGATGGCGTCGGCGGTTCGATTGGGAAATCCTGAAGTTTCCGCTCCTGCTTACGCCTCTTACCGACATCCTTGTCGGCAAGTCAAGCTCAAGATGTTAGTGGCGATGTACAGGGTAGAGGCGTCACAAAGCGTGAAGCGGCTCTCAGTTCGCGATAGAATAGAGCCATGAGCGAACCCATTCACATTCAAGTTGAAACGGATTTTATTGAGGATCAAAGCGATGCCGACGAAGAGCGCTTTGTTTTTGCCTATACCATTACCATCGAAAATCACGGAGTTTTGTCGGCCAAGCTGCTCAATCGCCACTGGGTGATTCGCGATAGCAACGGTCGCACTGAGGAGGTTCGCGGCGAGGGAGTGATTGGTGAGCAGCCCGTGATTCAGCCCGGCGAGAGCTTTTCTTACACCTCGGGTGCTATTTTGCAAACCGATGTGGGGACTATGAGCGGCTCCTATCACATGATTGATGAGGATGGCCGCCCCTTCGACGCGTCGATTCCCGAGTTTGTCCTTTCCATTCCGCGGACGCTGCACTAGAGCCGGTAGTGGCGCGCTATGGCGGTTTATGCAATTGGCGATGTACAGGGTTGTCTCGACGAGCTGCAAGACCTGCTCGAAAAAATTGCCTATGCCGACAGCGACCAACTGTGGTTTGTGGGGGATCTCGTCAATCGTGGCCCCAAGTCCTTAGAAGCCCTTCGGTTCATCAAGCAATTGCCCAATACCGTGGTGACTTTGGGGAATCACGATTTAAGCTTGTTGGCCACGGCCTACACGAAACGCAAAAGTGGCCGTGGCGACACCATTAAGCCGATCTTAAAAGCGAGCGACCGAGAAGAATTACTGCTTTGGTTGCGCCAGCAAAAATTGTTTCACTGCGATAAAACGCTGAATTTTTCCATGTGCCATGCGGGTTTGCCGCCCCAGTGGACGGTGAAAAAGGCGGCCAAGCGAGCCGCCGAGGTGGAGAGCGCTTTGCGCGGAGACCACTTCGTTGAATTTTTGGCCAATATGTACGGCAATGAGCCCAAGCGTTGGGATAAGCAGCTGAGCGGTTACGAACGCTTGCGATTTATTACAAACTGCCTGACCCGATTGCGCTACTGCTCTCCAAAGGGCGATCTCGAACTCAAGCAAAAGGGCGCGCCGAAAAAGTCGGGCAAAGGCGCCTATCGTCCTTGGTTTGATTTGCCCGAGCGCCGCTCTCAGGGGCAGCGCATAGTGTTTGGTCATTGGTCGACGCTGGGGCTGCTGTGTCGCGATGATCTTTACGCCATCGACACGGGGTGTCTGTGGGGAGGAGAACTGACCGCACTGCGCCTCGATACGGCGGTGCCGCAAATTTTTCAGGTGCCCGCTCGCGAAGGTCTAGAGCCCTTTTAGGTCGCGTGTTATAACGGCCTTCGAATTTATCGAGATGATCTATGCTGCACTACCCAGAGATTGACCCTGTCGCCTTGTCCATTGGTTCTTTGAGCATCCATTGGTACGGGGTGATGTACCTGTTGGGCTTTGCCGGATTTTGGTGGATGGGAACGCGCCGCGCCCGCCGCAGCGATACGCCGCTAAATGCTGAGCAAGTGGGCGACTTTTTATTTTATGGCGCCCTCGGTGTGATTTTGGGGGGGCGCATTGGTTACATGCTGTTTTATGGCTGGGATGTGCTGGCGGATAACCCACTGAATATTTTGCGGGTTTGGGATGGCGGGATGGCTTTCCACGGTGGTTTGCTCGGTGTGATTGCCGCCATGTGGTGGTACGCCAAGCGCCTTGGTATCCGCTTTTTTCAGCTGGCTGATTTTGTTGCGCCGATGGTGCCGATTGGTTTGCTGACGGGGCGCATTGGCAACTTCATCAACGGCGAATTGTGGGGGGCGCCCGCTCCGGATTTTCCTCTGGCCATGGTTTACGAGGGCGTCGCCCGCCACCCATCGATGCTCTATGAGGCGCTGTTAGAGGGCCTCTTGCTGTTGATTGTCCTCATGGTTTACAGCCGCAAGCCGCGGCCTTTGATGACCGTGTCGGGCCTGTTTTTGCTCGGCTATGGCGCGGCTCGCTTTGCCGTAGAGTTTGTGCGCTTGCCCGATGCTCACATTGGTTACCTCGCAGGGGGCTGGTTCACCATGGGGCAATTGCTGACTCTGCCTATGTTAGCCTATGGCGCTTGGTTGTTTGTACGCGGCTGGCAGCGTCGCGAGGTGATCTCATGAAACAGTATTTAGAACTTATGCAGCGCGTGCTCGATGAAGGCGTGCGAAAAGACGATCGCACGGGGACGGGCACGCTGTCGGTATTTGGTCACCAAATGCGCTTTGATTTGAGCCAGGGCTTTCCCATGGTGACCACCAAAAAGCTGCATCTTCGCTCCATCGTTCACGAGCTACTGTGGTTTTTAAAAGGCGAAACCAATATCGCCTACTTAAAAGACAATGGCGTGTCGATTTGGGACGAGTGGGCGACGGAGGAAGGCGATCTCGGCCCCGTTTACGGTAAACAGTGGCGCAGTTGGGAGGGGCCGAACGGTGAGGTGGTGGATCAAATTGAACAGTTGATTCATGACATTAAAACAAACCCCGATTCGCGGCGCCTAATGGTCAGTGCGTGGAATCCCGCGCTGTTGCCCGATACGAGGAAAGCGCCTCACGAGAACGCCGCCGACGGCAAACAGGCGCTGCCGCCGTGCCACACTTTGTTTCAGTTCTATGTGGCGGATGGCAAATTGTCGTGCCAGCTCTACCAGCGCAGTGGCGATGTCTTTCTCGGCGTGCCATTTAACATTGCCTCTTACGCTTTGTTGACCTGTATGGTGGCGCAAGTGTGTGACCTAGAAGTGGGTGATTTTATTCATACACTGGGTGATGCGCATTTGTACTCCAATCACATGGAGCAAACTCAGTTGCAGCTGAGTCGAGATCCTTTGCCCTTGCCTCGATTAAAGTTGAATCCGGCCGTTAAGAATATTTTTGAATTCACTTTTGACGACATCGAAGTCGTTGATTACCAGTCACATCCACATATCAAAGCGCCCGTTGCTGTGTAATAGTAAAGCCATAAAGGCGACATAGAGCGCCTCTGAATACTAGGGCCTGTTAACACAAATTTGATGGTCACTGTTGTGACTAAAAAAGCGCCAATCAAGGCGCAAGGAGCGTGGTTTGGTGAATCCAAATGAGCGACGAGCAACGATGAGTGGCGCTTTTTTAGCCACAACCCGAAGGGCTGGAGCTATTTTCCGCCCAGCTGCGTTATCAGTCGTTTGTGTAGACGTACTACACGGCACTCCTTCTGCCTTGCTGGGCAGGAAAATGGCTTCCAGCAGAGATCATAAAATTTTTGTTAACAGGCCCTAATAACAACGGGGGGTTGCCGTGCAGGTACCACAGCCACAGAGCCACACACCCACGCGCGGCAATGCGTTTTCGCGCTGGCTGGGGCGCAGCATTTTAGCCATGATGGGCTGGCGAATTGAGGGCCAGCTGCCGAATGTGAACCGCTGTGTGGTCATTGGCGCTCCGCACACCAGCAATTGGGATTTTGTGGTGGGCATGTCTGCTATGTTGGCGTTGAGCGTGCGCGCTTCATGGATGGGCAAGCATCAAATCTTTATTTGGCCCGTTAAATATATTTGGCACTTTCTGGGCGGAATTCCCACTTTTCGAGATAAGCACCTAGGCGCTGTGGCTCAGCGTGTGGCGCTGTTTCAAGAGCGGGAATCGCTGTATCTCGGCATTACGCCCGAGGGGACGAGAGAGCGTGTCGATCAGTGGAAGAGCGGGTTTTACCATATTGCGGATCAAGCGGGCGTGCCGATTTTTCCGGTAAGCTTTGATTACGATAAAAAAGTGTTTTATCTCGGTGAGCTGTTCTATCCCACGGGCGATGTTGAGGCCGATATCGCCCAATTGCGTCAATACTATCAACAGTTTGCCGCTTGCTACCCCGAAAAAGCCGGGTAGTGCCGATTTTATCGGGCAGAGAGTCTTCGCCGCAGAGCTTCAGCGGTCGTAGGTCGGAGTTCAGTCCGACAAAAGTCTATTGGAGGAGGCCGATGGATGTCTATGTGTTCTTTGAGGCTTCGCTGCCAGTGACCTAACGATCAACTCGCTCGTAGCGACAAAAACGATACTGAAAACTCGGTTGCTCGCCGATGGCCTCTTGCTGATGCGTTTCCTCGGCAGTGCACGTCCAACTGCCGTCGTCCCACTCGGGGAAAAAGGCATCGCCCTCAATATCTAAGTCGATATGCGTTAAGTGCAGCACATCCGCTCTTGGTAGCGCCTGTTGATAGAGCTGGGCGCCGCCCATGAGCATGATGTCGCGTTGATCACTCAGTAGCGCGAGTGCGTCGTCCAACGAATGAACGACTTCGACGCCCTCGGCTTTAAACTCGGTATTGCGGGTGACCACCACATTGGCTCGCCCAGGCAGTGGCCGTCCAATCGAGTCCCATGTTTTTCGGCCCATAACGATAGGCTTGCCCATGGTGGTGGCTTTAAAGTGCTGAAGGTCGGCGGACAGCCGCCAAGGCAGCGTGTTGTTGCGGCCTATGACGCGACGATTGGCGGTGGCGGCGATCAAGTGGAGGGTGGGTTGAGTCATGGAGCAGTACTCTATCAAGCTATGCGTATTGTCGACAGTCTAAAATGACATTGTTGTGACAGCGTGCAGGCCATTGGTAGCGCGGGTTAGCGCTCATTTTAAATGGTTTGTAATTGCTTGTTGATGGGTTGGGTTATCTGTCCTATTATCGAGCGCGAGCACTGTAAAAAATTGTTATTTTGCCGCCGCAGCGGTGAGGGCTGCACCCGGGCAACTCTCGTAGCGATTTTAAGCGGGCTCGTTTTAAGCAATCACAATCTTCTTATAAGAGGCTTTAATCAATGAAACTAGTACGCAAAGCAGTTCTGGCTACCGCGGTAGCTGCATCTATGGCCCCCATGGCCGCTTCCGCTGACGCAAAACTCTACGGTGAAGTAGACTTGGCCGTTGCTTTAGAAACGGCTGAAGAAAATGCTTTTGCTGTCACAGGGTCGCCTGTGGGTGATAACCGCATTGGATTCGGTGGTGAAACTGAAATGTACGACGGCGGTGCAATCACTTATCAAGCAGAAGTTGCTATTACGCCTGAGCAAAACAATGCTGGCTTCGCCAGTAACTACCATTCATACATCGGCTATAAAACGGACGGGTATGAGTTGCGAGCGGGTAACCAGCACCTTCCCCTGCGTAAAGTCATGGATCAAGCCGACCTTTTCATGGGAACCTACTTGGATCAAAGCCCGCTAATGCCAACAACAACGGTTGGGGCCTCTGTTCCTAACTCTGTCATGGCCTTAGGTGGCGATGATGCAATGAAGTGGGCTTTTTCTGTTGACTTTCAAAGTGAAAACCCCAATGACCCCGATTCGTTCGATGGGCATCGCTATGGTGCCGCCGTTGACATGAGTGCGTCGGATACATTGTCTTTTGCAGTTGGTGCAGAGTTTGTTACAGACAACTACATGGCTTTGGGTGCAACAGCTAATATGGACCTAGGTGGTGGTACTGCATTGGTTGCGGGTGTCAATATGCAGGATAACGATGCGAACGACACAACGCCAATGGGCATGACTTTTGGTTTGAGCATGGCTGCGAGTGATCGCACCACCTACAAAGCTCAACTGGGTATGTTAGATCCCGATACAGGTGCCGATAACGCTATGCTAATTGGCGCAGGTGTTGATCACAAAGTGGCTGATAATGCGACTACTTATGCGCTTGTTGGTATTGGACAAGATGGCGGCTTGACGACTACAGGTGGTGTTGATGCTGATGCTGCTGCCAACGTTTTCGCTGTAGGTGTCAAATTGAGCTTCTAAGTTAAGTTTAATTGGTATCTGGAAAAGGCGCCTTCGGGCGCCTTTTTTTTATGGGTGTGGCTCAAAAATCTTAATATAAGCTGAGATATGAGTGAGCACTGCTTTGCAGAAAAATGAATTAAATATGACGAAATGACTTATATGTAATAAATATGTAACAAACTGCTTAGATACTGCACGCGTTAATTTCACTCATGCTTAGAGGGTCACCGAATGAAAAAAGTTGCCATGACTGTGATAGCAATCGCTGCGCTGGCGCCGCTAACGGCCAGTGCGGAAGCCACGCTGTATGGAAAAATTCGTTTATTTGCCGCAGAGCACGACGATGGCGCGGCGAAGCAATGGGAGCTGTCGAG
>DS990599.1:304544-415414 GCA_000155715.1 gamma proteobacterium HTCC5015
TAGAGTTGGCGCGGGGTTACTTTTTGCTTGAAGAGTACGCCCGCTCGCGCGCCGAGTTTGAACGCGTGCAAAAGAGCAACCCGCCCGCTGGCGTGCAATCCAAAATTACGCAATACCTCAATGCGATTCGCGTGCGAGAGGGGCGCTATAAAAGCACCGCTACGGCGCGTTTCTTCTTGGGTTTTGGCAGCGACGACAACGCGAACCAAAGTGTGGACGACAGTACAGTCGCTATCACCAATGGGCTATTTAGCGGTCTGAACTTGGCGCTGCCGCAAAGCAGCCAAGCGCAAGAGTCGAGTTTTGCCGATATGGGTTTCAATTTGAATATGAATTTCCCATTGACAACCCGCTGGTCGGCGTTTGCTCAAAGCGGTTTGAACACCACGCAGTACAGCGATGATCCGGCGAGTGATTACAGCAACACCAACATGAGCTTGGCCGTGGGAGCCAAGCAACGCTTCGGCAAAAATCAGCTGACTTACTCTTTAAGCAATCAAGCCTACTTGTTGCAAGAGGATCACTTGAGAAATTTGGGTGTTTTCTCTGTGAACTACGAGCGAGAGGTCTCAACGCGCCAGCGTTTCCGTGTTTACGGCTTGCTCACCAAAACCGACTATGCCGACCCCGCCGCTTCAGCGCTAGAGAGCGATCAGACGATTCTCGGCGGTAGTTACTCGCAGCAATATCGGGTGAAATTTGCACCGCTTTGGACGGTGGGTGTGAACTACGGAACGGAGTCTGCCCAAGAGGACAATAATCTCACCGCTCAAAGCCGTTTTGACCGCGATTTTTACGGCTTGAGCACCTCCGTTTTTCTTAACTTCAACGCTCGAAACGGCTTGCTGGCAGGATTGAGCTGGCAGGATAGCAGTTATGATACGGCGGACCCGCTCTTTGGCGTTACCCAAGACAGCACCATGACACAGCTACGTTTAGATTATAACTATTTAATTAGCCGAGGCTGGAAGTTTACGGGCTACGTGACTCAAACCGGTAATAGCTCGGATCATCCGTTGCGAGATTACGATCGGGCCGTATACGGCGTTCGCCTGACCTACGAGCACTAATTTGTGAGTTGAACCACAAAAATACACAACATCGGCGCCTATACTGATTAAGGTGCCAAGAGGGAAATCACATGAAGACAATCAATTTAGCATCAGCCGGTCTTATCTTCTTAGTGGCCATGCCGTTGCAGGCCGCCCTGACGCAAGATGGCGTGTGGACCGTGGAGGAGGGCGACACGATCGAAGGCGTTTTGCAAAAAGCCTTTCCTCACCAAACACTGCGTCAACAGCGCGTTCAGCGGCTCGCTCAGCGGCTAAGCCCCAATGCCTTTGACGAGCAAGGCCAGTTAGTAGTGGGGCAGAGTTTGAGACTCCCCGGCGCTCGCATGCCAGAGGCGGCGCCCGCTCAAGACGCGGCGGACGAGAGCAATAAAGTTGGTCGAGTAATTGTGTCGACCGGTAAGAGTACCGCCGTTAGTGAAAATGGTAGTGAACGCGAGTTGAAACGTGGCGATGTTGTTTATAAAGGCGATACTCTAAAGACGGAAAAATCCCGCGCGCAAGTGCGCTTCTCCGATGGTTCGTTGTTGGCACTGCGCCCTGACACGCAGTTTAAAGTGGAAGAATACAACTATCAGGGTGAGCAAAATGGTGAAGAGCGCGGCTTTTTTAGTTTGATTAAAGGCGGCTTCCGCACGATTTCGGGCGCCATTGGTCAATTCAATAAGCAAAATTATCGCGTGAAAACGGCGGTCGCCACCATTGGTATCCGTGGTACGCACTACGGTTTAACGATCTGCCAAGGTGAGTGCAATGGTGAGAATGGCCTCTTTGGCGGTGTCGTCGACGGTGAAATCGTGGTTAAAAATGATCAGGGCGAGTTCACTTTTGGTAACGATGAATACTTCCATGTTCCCGGCGAAGGTGGCAAACCCAAAGGCTTGATTGCGCCGCCAGGCTTTGTGTTTGGTGACGACTCTGAACAAGAGGACGAGGAGTCGAGCGAAGGCCAAGATCAACAAGAGCAACAGACTGCAGCAGGGGAAGAGGATGGCTCTTCAGATGAGGAGTCCTCGGGCGGTGGTTTTGCCGACCCCTCGGCGCAAGACCTCGCGAATGATAATAGCCTGAACTTTTTTGACACAGACAACGAGTTCAGTACGGCTCGCCAAGATCAGGGCTTAACCAATGATTTGAGTCAACAGACGGGTGAAGGCGAGCAAGAAGATTACTTTACACCTATCGGCGACCCACTGACCGACCAAGCCGCCCTCGTGGGCTTTATCGGTGATGGAACTAAGATTGCCTCTGTCGGAGAAGGTGTGGCCGGCGGTTTTACAGGGTCACAAGCCTTTGTCACTGCGCGCAGTGGTGGCGGGTTCGATCTGACCAGCATTGATTTTACGGATGAGGAGCAAACTCGATTCACCTTCTCTTCCGAAGATGGCGCGACGTTGAGCGATGCCGGATATGAGGGCCTTTTCGGCGTTAGCTGGGGGCGCTGGGACGACGCGGTGATTAAAGCGACAAATCCCGATGTAGAAGGTTTTATTGCAGAGGCGCCGATTAAAACGGGGCTGCACTTTATGGTGGTCGAAAACGCCGTGCGCGATGCGTCGGATTTAGAAAGTAAATTTTTATCTATGGGGTCGATGGTATATCTGATGCCTCAGACTGCCGGAAGCAATATTGTGGGGACGTTGCCGACAAACCTTCAGGGTGATGTTGGTGGACTTTCAAATGGGCAGATTGGCATTTCAGATCAAGGAAATGGCTATCAAATTGATACGTTGAATATCGATGCCAGTGTTGGCAATGATTTCTACAATCTTAACTTGGCTGGCGGAACTTTTGTGGCCATTGAAAATATAGTTAACAACCCTAACCATGTTATTGATTTAGAAGGCACTTGTAGTGGTGCGGGTCAATGCGCAACCTCGGTTTTACTTGAAGGGCAGGCCAATATTCAATTTTTGATTGGCCCCAGTCAGGGATCTTATAACGTGGGTGCGGCGACGAGCTATAGCGGCCATGCGCCTAATGATCCCAATATTGGTGTTTCGGGAACGGTTTTGATGACCGATAGTGGCGGTATTTAAACCTCTGGTTTTTATTGGTGTAGAGTCAATGGGCCGACCTAGTCGGCCCATTTTTTTAGGTATTCCTATAAACTGTCTGCATGACACAAAGCACTCCTCGCATTGCCATTACCGCGGGCGAACCCGCAGGCATTGGCCCCGACATTATTCTGGCGGCGCTACAACAGCCCTTTTGTGCCGAGTTGGTTGTGGTGGCAGACCCGCAAGTGTTGCAAGCGCGCGCCGATCAATTGGGTGTGAGTGTGCCATTCGTGGAATGGCATGCCACTCATGCGAAAGAAGCGCACGACGGCCAGCGGATTAAAGTGTGGCCTATTGCCAAGTGCCCAGAGAGCGTGTTGGCTGGTGAGCTAAACCCGCGCAATGCCGCTTATGTCGTGGAGACGCTAACGCAGGCGGCGCGCGCCTGTTTGCAAGGAACATTCGATGCGCTGGTCACAGCGCCTGTGCACAAGGGTGTGATTAACGAAGCGGGCGTGCCTTTTTCAGGGCACACAGAGTTGTTTGGCGAACTGTCCGAGGCCCATCCCGTGATGATGCTAGCGGCGGGAGATTTTCGTGTCGCGCTGGCGACAACGCACTTGCCACTGAGCGCGGTGCCTGAGGCTGTTACTCCCGATGTACTGTGTGAAGTGTTGAGAATACTCGATCGAGATTTGCGCCAGCGCTATAACATTGCGCGGCCTCATATTCTCGTATGCGGTTTAAACCCCCACGCGGGTGAGGGCGGGCATTTGGGCCGTGAGGAAATAGAGGTTATCGAACCGACGCTAGACAGACTTCGCACCGAAGGGCTGAATCTCGCCGGGCCGCTGCCCGCCGATACGCTATTCACGCCGAGGCATCTCGAGGGTGCCGATGCCGTGCTGGCGATGTATCACGATCAAGGTCTGCCCGTTTTAAAGTACGCGGGCTTTGGTCGCGCCGTAAACATTACGCTGGGCTTGCCGATTGTGCGCACCTCCGTCGATCACGGCACGGCACTGGATTTGGCGGGCACGGGTAGGGCGGAGCACGGTAGCCTAGTCGAGGCCATTCACCAGGCCCTCAAAATGATCTGATTTTGAGGGGCGGCTTTATGCCCTTTAGGGGGCTGTGGCTAAGACCTAAGAGAGTTAATCCCCCAACCAAGTCACGTCCGTATCGAATTCGCCGTTGTCGTGAAGCTCAAACCAGCGATAACCGGGGGGCTTGTCGTCGATATCGAACTCGTCCCGCTCGGGGGTGAATTGGAAGCAGGTCGAGGGAGTGCCCAGCAAACGCACGCCATGGATCGTTTGATCAAAGGCTTGGTGCACGTGACCAAAACTAATGGCTTTGACCTGATGGTGTGATTTCACAATATCTAAGAGTTCATCGCCATTTTGCAAATTGATGGCGTCCATCCAAGCGCTGTGAATAGAGCATGGAGGGTGATGAACCGCTACCAAGGAGGGTATGTTCTTACCGTGATCTAGCCATAATTTTAAGCGAGATAACTCATCTTCCGACAAATAGCCTTCCGTTTTTCCGGCTTGTTGTGAGTTCAGCATCAATAGCCGCCATGTGCCGAGATCGGCGCTGTGCACGCACTGAGCGATTTTACGCAGCTGGTCGCGCATTTCGAGCAATTGATCGTGGTTGCCAGGCAGGGCGTAGATCGGCTTTTTGCAAAAACTCAGCAAGGCGTTTAATCGCTGGTAGCTCTCGGCGGAGCCACGGTCGCTGAGGTCGCCACTTAACAGCAACGCGTGAAAGTGTCGATCGCGCTTTTTAATTTGCTCTAACAGCTTTCTCAGTAATTCGTGTGTGTCATAGCCGCGCAACTGAGTGTCGGCATCGGCGGTGATATGGCAGTCGCTGAGTTGCAGTAATCGCTGTGTGCTCATGTCATTTCAGTCGGTTTGAACGAATTTACATTGTAAACGCCCGAGAGGGTTTGAAGCATTAGCCGCAGAGCGTTTTGTGTGAGCCCTGTTGCTCGATACTGCGATAGCCCCTCCGTCATTGCGAACGCAGCGAAGCAATCTACTCGCCGGACTCGCTAACAGATTGCGTCGGTTGCGCTTCCTTGCAATGAGGATGCACTGTCACTGTCGGCCCGAGGGCGGGCCTCCCACAGGTGAGTTATATGGCCATTGCCCAGAGGAACCTCCACAAGCTGCCCCCCCTACCGTCACTTCGGCACCCCACTGTCGCTCCCGCGCAGGCGGGAGTTCAGCGGCTTTCTGAATAAACCCACACAGAAGCCACCGTACCCTGAAGGGCACAAAAGAACACATCGATCACAGAGGTTTAAAGGTGATGTAAGAACGCGTCATTGCGAGGGGCGGAAGCCAACGTATTTGTACCATTGTCGTCAATTGCGAGCGCAGCGACGCAATCTGTTGGCATGTTCGATGGGCAGGTTGCCTTGCCTACAGGGATGCAGGTAAGGGGTGTGAGCGGGAGCTTCGCTTACGGTTCGCAATATGACGGGGTCGTTAATGATGACGAGTGAGTGCTTTAACCAAGCGAACGAAGTCTTCGACGCATAGGCGTTCGGGGCGCAGCGATGGGTCGATACCACAGGCTTCAATAGCCTCGCTGCTGAGCAGGCCTTTGAGATTGTTGCGCAAAGTTTTGCGGCGCTGATGAAACGCCGTGCGCAGCAAATCTTCTAGGGGGCCCTGAAGTGCTTTGGGGCAAAGTGGCTCATCCAGTGGTTCGAGACGCACTATGGCGGAGTCGACTTTGGGGGCCGGTGTGAAACAGCCCGGAGGCACGGTAAATAGGTAGCGCACGCGACACTGCGCCTGAACGGCCACGGACAAGCGGCCGTAGTCGCCTGTGCCCGGTGATGCGGCAAGTCGCTCGACCACTTCCTTTTGCAGCATAAAATGCATGTCTTGAATGCACTCGGCGTTATGGAGCAGGTGGAAAATCAGTGGCGATGAGATGTTGTAGGGTAGGTTGCCAATCACGCGGAGCGGTTTATCTCGCAGCTTTCCTAGTGCGGCAAAGTCGAATTTGAGCGCGTCGCACTCGTGAATGGTCAGGCGTTCGGCGTGGTCTAGCGTCTGCAATTTGGGAATTAAGTCTCGATCGAGCTCGACGGCATCCATGTGCTCGACGCGCTCTAACGCGGGAGCTGTCAAGGCGCCTAGGCCGGGGCCAATTTCCACGAGGGCGTCATGTTCGGCTGGCTGAATGGCGGAGACGATTTTGCCAATGATGTTGGCGTCGTGAAGAAAGTTTTGACCAAAACGTTTACGGGCGCGGTGCTGCATGAGGAAATTCCGTGTGGCTGAGCGCGCATTGTAACTTAGCTTGAAGGCAAAGCGTGTTTCGCGCCTAGGCGCCGCAAGACGGGCAGCGGTGAATCCGCATTATTCGCGATGGCTCAGCGGCACTTCGCGCATAAGCCCGTTATTTCCAAGTGGCTCTCGCCAATTTTAAATTGTCTTTTCTGGGCGGCGCTGTGAATGGCGCTAGTAACGGTGCTGGCTTCGAGCTCGCTGACGGCACCACAATCGCTGCACAATAAAAACAAGCCATCGTGGCGGTGGCCAGGGTGGTCGCAAATAATGTAGGTGTTGTAACTGGCAATGCGGTGGACGAGACCGTGTTCGAGCAAGAAGTCCAGTGCTCGGTAGACGGTGGGCGGCGCCGCTTTGCGCTGAGCTTGGGCATCGTCCTCCTTGAGGAGGTCGAGCAGGGCATAAGCGCCTAGTGGTTTATCGGTGGAGGCGATCAGCTCGAGTACGCGTCGCCGCAGCGGAGTAAAGCGCGCACCGCGTTGGCGGCAAAGATCGTCGGCTCGTTTAAGATAGGCTTCCACATTCATGGGCAAAACCATACCATAGGCGCGCCAGCATCGCCCCTTGATTGGGTTTCTGTTGCTTTCTCGTCACTTCAAATGGATTAAAGCCATGTTTTCACTACACCCCCAACTGGCAAAAGACAGCCGTGTTGTCGGCGATTTTCCTCTGTGTCGTTTGCTGTTAATCAGAGATCAACAGTACCCGTGGTTTGTGTTGGTGCCGCGCCGCGAGGGGATTCGCGAGTTGTACGAGTTGTCGTTTGAGGATCAACAGCAGTATTTCGCAGAGTCTTTGAATGTCAGCCGCGAGCTGATGCGGGTGTTTCGCGGTGAAAAACTCAATGTGGCGGCACTCGGTAATATGGTGCCGCAGCTACACATTCATCACATTATCCGCTACAGCAACGATGCCGCTTGGCCTGGCCCGGTTTGGGGGGCGGTGCCGATGCGGGATTACGACAAGGCCTCGCTAGATGCGTTGATAGAACGCGTTTCTCAATGCGATTTTGTGGATTTTCAAGCTTCGCCGACGCTCTCAGCCTGAGGCGGGTCGCTTGCAGAAGGCTCGGCCGTTCGCCGTCGCCGATTGTTGAGTATTGGCATGTCCATCCAAAGGCGCGCTTTATAGAGAGTGGTACACTCTGACGCCTTCGATTTGTTAAGACGGTACGCCCAGCACTATGTTGTATGAACTGCTAAAGACGATTGCCCTGAGTGGTCGCCCCGCCAACTATCAGCCCCTTGATGTCGTGCGCAAGCGTTACAAAGTGGGGTTGCGGCATATTGATTTTAATTTGCACATCAATAACGCGGTGTACCTGAATTTTTTGGAGAAGGCGCGCTGGGATCACGGGCGTCAAACCGGACTGTCGGGGCCGATGGTCAAAGGGCGCATCAATTTTATCGTGGCGGGCATCGATATTGGTTACATTCGGGAACTGCGCTTGGGGACTCATTTCGACGTCTTGACGCGGATCGCGGGCTGGGATGAAAAATACGTTTACATCGATCAGCGCTGTGTGGTGGGCGAGAAGTTGCACGCCACGGTTTTGATCAAAGCCGCCTATATTCAAAACGGCAAGGTGCTCAAACCGCAAAAGCTGTTTGATCAAATGCCGCAAGCGCCAAAGTCACCCGCTTTGCCGCAGCCTTTTGAAGAGTGGCGCACACTCTCGCAATCGAAGCGCCACTACAACGAAACCCAGCCGTAGATCGAACGGCTGTACTTCCCCTCTCGGGTTTCACTGTCTGTTCACACAAATCTGGCATAAGGCTTGCTGAGACTCTGTTCGTGCCACGCAATGGGGCGTGAGCGTGCGGTCGTGCATCGTTTTCATTGATGCATTGAATGGTATTTTGGTGCAGATGCACCAAAATAGAGAAACCAAGAGTTGAAGCACGGTTCACTGGCCTTTACAGGTTAGCCCTTGAAGCGCATTATTGAACCACTTTAATGCGACTTAACAACGCGTGTTTCGGCCACAAGCCACTGGAAACCAAACTAAGAATGTCTAACCCGAACGGACCTGTAAAAAGCATGCAGTCGTTGTGGGATTCCTCTGAATTTGATGGAGCCAACAGCGCCTATCTCGAAGTCCTCTACGAAAATTGGTTAGAGGACCCCGACAGTGTCGCCCCCAAATGGGCGGACCACTTCCAAAAAATTGCTGGGAAAGAAGCAAAGGAAACGGAAGTGCGACACTCGGCAGTTCGCAAGGAATTTCGCGAAATTGCACGAGTTAAAGATCAATATATTCCCTCGACCGCGGGCGATAGCCGCAAGTTGGAGCACGAGCGCAAGCAAGTGCGCGTGCTCGATTTGATCGAAGCTTTTCGCTCGCGCGGCCACCTCCACGCCGAGCTAGACCCGCTGGGGCGTAAAATGCCTCAGGAAGTGCCCGACCTCTCGCTCAAACATCACGGTTTAAGTTTGTCGGACTTGGACACGGTGTTCGACACGGGCAACTTATTCGGTCAAACGAAAACCAGCTTGGCGGACATCCTCGAGGTGCTCAACGAGACCTACTGCGGCCCCATCGGTTCAGAGGTCAGCCACGTCGTGGATTCCGAAGAGCGCCGCTGGCTGCAACAGCGTTTGGAAAGCTCTCGGGGTCAGCCCAATTACAGCGGCGAGTTTAAAAAGTATATCCTCGAGCGCATGACCGCGGCAGAGGGCTTAGAGCGCTACTTGCATACCAAGTATGTGGGGCAAAAGCGCTTCTCGCTGGAGGGTGGCGAAGCCTTGATTCCCATGCTCGATTTGTTGGTGCAGGATGCTGGCCGCATGGGCATGAAAGAGACCGTTATTGGCATGGCTCACCGTGGCCGTCTCAATGTACTGGTCAATATTATGGGGAAAAACCCAGCGGATTTGTTCCAAGAGTTTGAGGGACACTTGGCGACGGAGTCCCGCTCGGGCGATGTCAAATACCACATGGGCTTCTCCTCGGATATTAAAACCGACGGTGGTACCGCCCACTTGGCTCTGGCGTTCAATCCTTCCCACTTGGAGATTGTCGCGCCAGTCGTCGAGGGCTCGGTGCGCGCTCGACAGGATCGTCGCGGCGACGGTTCTGGGTCGGCGGTATTGCCGATTAACATTCACGGCGACGCCGCCTTTGCCGGTCAGGGCGTGGTCATGGAAACCTTCAATATGTCGCAGTCCCGAGGCTTTTCGACCAAGGGCACAGTACATATTGTGATCAATAACCAAATTGGTTTTACCACTTCGAATCAAAAAGATACGCGTTCGACCTACTACTGCACGGATGTGGCGAAGATGGTTAACGCGCCAATTTTTCATGTGAACGGCGATAATCCCGAGGCCGTGTGCTTTGTCACGCAACTGGCTCTCGAGTACCGCACAAAATTTAAAAAGGATGTGGTGATCGACCTCATCTGTTACCGCCGCCACGGCCACAACGAGGCCGATGAGCCCTCGGCCACTCAGCCGCGTATGTACTCGCGCATTAAGGCGTTGGAAACCACGCGTACGCTCTACGCCAAACATCTCATCGGCGAGGGCGTGATCACGGAAGAGGAGGATCGAGAGTTTGTCGACGGCTATCGAGACAAGCTCGATCGCGGCGAGTGCGCCCAGCCGATTATTGCCGACGCCTCTGAAGACAAAGATCTCTACGAGGTCGACTGGGAGCCCTTCCTTGGAAAAGACTGGGACGAGCCCTGCGATACGCGCGTCGATTTAAACACGATTAAATCGCTCAACGAGAAGTTGCTCGATGTCCCCGAGGGCCATGTGCTGCACTCGCGCGTGCAAAAAATTCTTGAAGACCGCCGCAAGATGGGTTCGGGCGCGATGGCGCTGGACTGGGGCTTTGCCGAAACCATGGCCTACGCCACGCTGGTGACGAGTTGGTATCCCGTGCGCTTGACGGGGCAGGATTCGGGGCGTGGCACGTTCTTCCACCGCCACGCCGTATTGCACCATCAGGAAAAGGGCACGGCCTATGTGCCGCTGCGCCACTTGGCCAAAGAACAGGCCAACTTCTTGGTGATCGACTCCTTGCTCTCCGAAGAGGCCGTGTTGGCGTTTGAATACGGCTACGCCACTTCAGACCCGCACTCGCTGGTGATTTGGGAGGCCCAGTTTGGCGATTTTGCCAACGGCGCCCAAGTGGTGATCGACCAATTTATCAGTTCGGGCGAACAAAAGTGGGGACGTCTATGTGGACTGACGATGCTGTTGCCCCACGGCTATGAAGGTCAGGGCCCAGAGCACTCCTCCGCCCGTCTTGAGCGCTTTCTTCAACTGTGTGCGGAACACAATATCCAAGTGTGCTATCCGACGACGCCGTCGCAAATTTTCCACTTGCTGCGTCGGCAGGCGATTCGCCCCTGTCGCAAGCCGTTAATTGTGATGACGCCCAAGAGTTTGCTGCGTCACAAACGCGCCGTATCGAGCCTAGATGATCTGGCCGAGGGCGCCTTTATGCCGATCTTGGGTGATAGTGTGTTGAAGACGGATCCCAACCAAGTCAAACGCATTGTTTTTTGTAGCGGAAAAATCTTCTATGACTTGCTGGAATACCGAGAAAGCGAACAGATTGAAGATGTCGCGATTGTACGTATCGAGCAGCTCTACCCCTTCCCGGAGGCCTTGCTGCGCTACGAAGTCGATCGCTATTTTAATGCGGAAGAATTTGTCTGGTGTCAGGAAGAGCCCATGAACCAGGGCGCTTGGTACAGCATTCAACACCATATTCGCGCCATGCTCGACGGCGAGTATCTGCACTATGCGGGGCGCAGTGCCTCGGCCTCACCCGCGGTTGGGTCGGCCAAAGTGCATGTGCAACAGCAAAAGCAATTGGTGCAAGACGCATTTAGTGACATTCCCAATAACTGATGACAACCCGCGCGAAGCGCGTGTAAAGCAATAGGAAAGAAAGGCCATGACCACAGAAGTGAAAGTGCCACAACTCCCCGAATCCGTCGCTGAGGCAACCATTGCCGCTTGGCATAAGCAGCCCGGTGATGCGGTAAAACGCGATGAAAACTTGGTTGATATCGAAACGGATAAAGTCATTCTTGAAGTGCCCGCTCCGTCCGATGGTGTGCTCGGTGATATTTTGGAGGAAGTGGGCGCTACCGTGACAGCGGATCAAGTGCTAGCCAAGCTCGAAGAGGGCGAGGCACCTGCGGCAAAAGAGGAAAAAGCCAGCGGCACGAAGAAAGACGCTAAAGAAGAGACGAAGTCCGATGCGAAGGCCGATAAGGCCGAGTCAAAAGCATCGCAAGCATCCGCGCAGAGCGCCGAGGCGCCCCGCGAAGAAAAGGCCGCACCAGGCCTTAGCCCAGCGGTGCGCAAACTGGTAGAGCAACATCAACTCGATGTCGATGACATTCAGGGCACGGGCAAAAATGGTCGCATCCTGAAAGAGGATGTCATGAACTATATTGAGTCGCGCCCTGCCCACCAGTCTGCGGCGATGGCCAGTCAGATGAGTGATGAAGACAAAAGCAATGTGCTCTCGCCCACCAAGCTCACCACGGAGGGCGATCGTCCCGAGAAGCGCGTGCCCATGAGCCGCTTGCGTCAGCGCATCGCCGAGCGCTTGGTCGACGCTCAACAAACGGCGGCGATTCTGACGACGTTTAATGAAATTAATATGCAGCCTGTGATGGATCTGCGCAGCAAGTACAAAGAGCACTTTGAGAGCGTTCACGGCGTGCGCTTAGGTTTTATGTCGTTCTTTGTAAAGGCGGCCGTAGAGGCCTTGAAGCGCTTTCCTGAAATTAATGCCTCCATTGATGGCGAAGATATTGTCTACCACGGCTACCAAGATGTCGGCGTGGCGGTGTCTTCTCCCCGCGGCCTGCTGGTGCCGGTGCTGCGCAATGCCGAACACATGAGCATGGCCGATATTGAAAAATCGATTTCTCAGTATGGCCAGCAAGCACACGACGGCACCATCGACCTCAATGATTTACAAGGTGGTACGTTTACGATTACCAACGGCGGCGTGTTTGGCTCGATGATGTCGACGCCCATTTTGAATCCGCCCCAAAGTGCGATTTTGGGTATGCACAAAACCCAAGAGCGTCCCGTGGTGGAAAACGGCGAGATTGTGATTCGCCCTATGATGTACTTGGCGCTGTCCTACGATCACCGCATCGTCGACGGCAAAGAGGCGGTGCAATTTCTCGTAACGATTAAAGAGCTGCTCGAAGAGCCCGCTCGCATCATGCTTAATATTTAAGACAACACACTCAAGCAATAGCGCGATACTCGATGAGGTTTCGCGCAAAGGAAATGAACATGTCAGAACAGTACGATGTCATCGTAATTGGCGGAGGTCCCGCTGGCTATGAATCTGCAATTCGCTGTGCGCAGCTCGGTTTAAACACGGCGGTCGTTGAGCAGTGGTTGGGCAAAGATGAAAAGCCAAAGTTGGGCGGCACTTGTTTGAATGTCGGTTGTATCCCCTCTAAGGCGCTGCTGGAGTCCTCCCACCACTATGACGACGCCCAGCGACATTTCAAAGACCACGGTATTAGCGTGGGCGACTTGAGCGTCGATGTGCCCGCGATGATTGCCCGCAAAGATAAGGTGGTTAAAGAGCTAACCGGTGGCATTGAGCAGCTGTTTAAAGCCAATGGTGTGGAGTGGCTGCAGGGTCACGGCAAAGTGCTGGCGGATAAAGAGGTAGAGGTCACACCGCACAAGGGTAAGGCCTATAGTGTACATGCCGATAACGTAGTGATTGCGACGGGATCGAGCCCGGTGGAATTGTCGGTAGCGCCCTTTGACGGCGAGTACATTGTCGACTCCACCGGAGCGCTAGATTTTGACAGCGTGCCCGAAAAGCTCGGTGTGATTGGCGCAGGTGTGATTGGCTTGGAGCTGGGCAGCGTGTGGCGCCGTTTAGGCTCCGAGGTTACGGTGATTGAAGCCATGGACAGCTTCCTAGCGATGGCCGATGAAACCATCGCCAAAGATGCCCAGCGCCAATTTAAAAAGCAGGGTATGGACATTCAACTTGGCGCGCGCTTAACCAAAGCAGAGGTAAAGGGTCGCGGCAAGAAGAAACAAGTCGAAGTGAGCTATACCGACAGCAAGGGCGAGCAAACAGCGAGCTTTGATCGCTTGATTGTGGCAGTTGGTCGCTATCCCTTTACCGACGGCTTGTTTACCAGTAACGCCGATTTGGAGAAAGACGAGCGCGGCTTCGTATTGGTCGACGATCAGTGCCGCACTTCCGTGCCAGGCGTGTACGCTATTGGCGATGTGGTACGCGGCCCAATGCTGGCGCACAAAGGCATGGAAGAGGGTGTGATGGTGGCCGAGCTCATCGCCGGCGAATACGCCCAAGTGAACTACGAGGCCGTACCCAGTGTGATTTACACCGACCCCGAGATTGCCTGGGTGGGTAAAACCGAGCAGGAGCTCAAAGCCAGCGGCGTCGACTACAAAGCCGGTACTTTTCCCATGGCCGCATCGGGTCGAGGCAAAGCCGCTAATAATACGGCGGGCCAGATTAAAATCTTGGCCGACGCCAAAACCGACCGCGTCCTCGGCGTTCACATGATCTGCCAAAGTGCATCGGAAATGATTACCCAAGGGGTATTGGCGTTGGAGTTTGGGGCCAGTACCGAGGATTTGCAGCTAACGATGTTCGCTCACCCGACGTTGTCGGAAGCGGTTCACGAGGCGGCATTGGCGGTGGATGGCAAGCCGATTCACATCGCTCCGCGCCCTAAGCGAAAATAATTGAATCATTGTTCGACAGTGTTTGGTGCGCTGTCGATTTACGTTGCTGCTAATCACAGTGACATCTCACAGGAGAGCGTTCGATCATGAACTTGCACGAATACCAATCGAAAGCACTGTTTCAATCTTACGGGGTGCCCGTTCCCCAACATCGCGTGGTGAGTGATGCCGACGATGTGGCGCGCGCGGTATCTGAGCTCGGCAGCAGCCGCGTTGTGGTTAAGGCCCAAGTCCACGCGGGTGGCCGCGGCAAGGCGGGGGGCGTCAAAGTGGTCGACAGCGTGAAAGAGGCGACCGAGGCGGCGCGGGCTATGTTGGGCTCTCGCTTGGTGACGTTTCAAACCGATGAAGACGGCCAACCGGTGAATCAAGTGTTGGTCGAAATGCCCAGTGACATTGCCAATGAGTTGTATCTCGGCGCGGTACTCGATCGAGCCAGTCAGCGCGTGGTGGTGATGGCTTCCACCGAGGGCGGGGTCAATATTGAAGAGGTCGCCGAAAAAACACCGGAAAAGATTCTAAAGGCTGAGATCAATCCATTGACTGGCTTAATGCCGTATCAAGCACGCGAATTGGCCTTCGGTCTAGGCTTGCAGGGCGATCAAATTAAACAGTTTGGCAAAATCGTCGGTGGTTTGGCACGCCTGTTTGTGGAAAAGGACTTATCGCTGATTGAAGTCAATCCACTGGTGATTACGAGCGAAGGCGATTTGGTGTGCCTCGATGGCAAGATCAATATCGATGAAAACGCGCTCTATCGCCATGCGGATCTAGTCGATTTACGCGATGCCAGCCAAGAGGACGATCGCGAGAACCGCGCCAAGGAGTGGGAACTTAACTATGTGGCGCTCGAGGGCAATATCGGCTGTATGGTCAATGGTGCTGGGTTGGCGATGGCGACCATGGATCTGGTCAAGTTGCACGGTGGGCAGCCGGCCAACTTCTTAGATGTGGGCGGTGGCGCTACGAAAGAGCGCGTCACCGAGGCATTTAAAATTATTTTATCCGACGACAATGTCCAAGCCGTACTCGTGAATATATTTGGTGGCATTGTGCGCTGCGATTTAATTGCCGAGGGTATTATCGCGGCGGTGGAAGAAGTGGGTGTTGAAGTACCTGTGGTCGTGCGCCTTGAGGGCAATAATGCCGAGCGCGGCAGTGAGCTGCTGAATCAAAGCAGCTTCAACATTCTCGCCGCGGAATCTCTGACCGATGCCGCCCAGCAGGCGGTTGCGCAAGCCAAAGCTTAGGAGTCTTCATATGAGCGTACTTGTTAACAAAAATACCAAAGTGCTTTGCCAGGGGTTCACCGGCAAGCAGGGCACCTTTCACTCAGAGCAAGCTCTCGAATACGGCACGCAAATGGTCGGTGGCGTCACTCCCGGTAAGGGGGGCACTGAACACTTAGGGCTGCCCGTGTTTAATACCGTCAAAGAAGCGGTCGCGCAGACGGGGGCGACAGCCAGTGTGATCTATGTCCCCGCGCCCTTTTGCAAAGACTCTATTATCGAGGCTGCCGAGGCGGGTATTGAGTTGGTGGTGTGTATCACTGAAGGCATACCAACACTCGATATGCTCGAGGCCAAAATGGTAGTGGATCAATTGGGCGTTCGACTGATCGGCCCCAACTGCCCCGGTATTATTACGCCCGGCGAATGCAAGATTGGCATCATGCCTGGCCACATTCACAAGCCGGGCAAAGTGGGTATCGTTTCCCGCTCGGGCACGCTGACTTATGAAGCGGTCAAACAAACCAGCGACTTAGGCTTTGGCCAGAGTACTTGCATCGGCATTGGCGGCGACCCGATTCCCGGTACGGGGTTTATTGATGCGCTACAGCTCTTCCAAGACGACCCGCAGACCGAGGCGATCGTGATGGTGGGCGAAATTGGCGGCACAGCAGAGGAAGAGGCCGCCGAGTTTATCAAGGAGCATGTCGACAAGCCCGTCGTGTCCTATATCGCGGGCGTCACCGCGCCCAAGGGTAAGCGAATGGGCCATGCTGGCGCTATTATCGCTGGCGGCAAAGGCACCGCCGCTGATAAGTTTGCCGCCTTGCAGGCCGCAGGTGTTGCCACTGTCGACTCACCTGCCGATATGGGCAAGGCGCTTGAAACGTTGATCGGTCGCTAAGCGCCTAGTGGTGCCAATGCCGCGCTAACGCTTTGGCGGTAGCATGGCTTTAAGCGGTTTTCGTCGTGGCAGCTTTTTAATAAAACGCGAAATCCCAAATAAAAAGAGAGCAATACGTCAGCGCACAGAGAGCTCTTCCTCTGTGTTGCTGGCGTAGCTCATCGATAAGCCGCCCCAAGCCCCCTGTTTTACCGACAGTGATAATTAGACTGGATGAGAAAATCGCATTTGTTATCACACTCAGTTTTCTGATTATAAAGCCGAGAGAGATATAGCCTTCAAAAAGAGTTTTCAGCTTTTTAGCTATGCTCGGACATTTTCGTATAAAACATTGGCTTAATTACCACAATCATCGCGATAGCGATTAAGTCTAAAAATGCACTGAAGTAACCAAGTAACGATGGAAAGGTGACAAACGCCAGCTTTCAGCAAGAGGAGAGGAAAATGAGCCATCATCAAGAAAAAGCCATATTAGCGGGCGGATGCTTTTGGGGTATGCAAGATTTAATCAGAAAGCTCGATGGCGTGGTCAATACCAGAGTGGGCTATACCGGCGGGGAAGTTTTAAACGCGACGTATCGAAACCACAAAGGTCACGCAGAGGCGATCGAAATAATATTTGACCCCTCTACATTGCCGTATGAAAAATTGTTGGAATTCTTCTTCCAAATACACGATCCCACGACTGAGAATAGACAAGGTAACGATGTGGGTACGAGCTATCGCTCAGAAATTTTTTATACCAATGAGGCGCAAAAAGCGACCGCGCTAGAAGTAATCGAAAACGTCAATGCGAGTGGTAAGTGGCCCTCTAAAGTCGTTACGAAAGTCACAGAAGCCAGCGATTTTTGGGAGGCGGAACCCGAGCATCAAGACTATCTTGAGCGCTACCCCCATGGCTACACCTGTCACTATGTGAGGCCAGACTGGGTGTTGGGTTAAAACCCGTTCGGGGTAGGCCAAGCTAAATAAAGTTGAAATGACTGAGAGAATAATCAATCAACGTCGATGCCTAACTCGATATGTTGTTAACGGTATCAATAAGCTGACGGATATGGATGTTATGTGGTGGCCGCTCGTCAGTCTGCGGCCCCAAAAAAATGAATGCTTCAGTGTGAAAATGCGGGTTGCTGGCTCGGTCATTATCGCTTTTCTGAGCTTGGTGGTGGCGCTTGCCATAACCGCATTGATTGGAGAAAGCGCCACAGTGGATAGCTGGGTCGCTATTTCGCTAGGCGTGGTTGCACTCAGTGTGGTTCTAGTAGCGACAGTGGCGTGGGCTTGGAATGTGCGAGCGCGAGAAGAGAATGTGGGCGATGCCTATGAGGAGCATAATATGAAAAACGATACAGTCTTAAATTGGAATGGCGTGCTAGAAATTGCCGCAAAAGGCAATCCTGAGCCTGTGCGAACCGTGGTTAAGAGTGATGAAGAGTGGTTTGAGCAGCTCGGCGCTGAGGCGTATCACGTGACGCGCAAGCAGGGCACGGAAAGACCTCACAGCTCCGAGATGTGCCGCTTGTTTGAGCCGGGGCGTTACGCCTGTGTTTGTTGCGATGAGCTATTATTCGACGCCGATGAAAAATTTGATAGCGGTACGGGTTGGCCCTCGTTTACTCAACCTGCGGACGATCGTGCGGTGGCTTATCACCTCGATGAATCTCACGGCATGCAGCGCGTAGAAACGGTATGCAATGTGTGCAAGGCGCACTTGGGCCATGTATTCCCCGATGGCCCCGCACCTAGCGGCTTGCGCTACTGCATCAACGCATTGGCTCTTAAAAAAATCGCCTCGTGAAAGAGTATTTAGCGGCCAGCCGCTATATTGATTGCTTGCATCCTAGGGTACGGGCAATGGCCGAAACATTGGCTGCAGATTGCAGCGGTGAAGAGGCGATTGCCCGAGCCTGTTTCGAATATGTGCGGGATGAAATTCAGCACAGCTGGGATTACCAGCGCAACCCCGTTACCTGCAAAGCCTCTGAGGTACTAGAGCATGGTACGGGTTACTGTTACGCCAAAAGCCATTTGTTAGCTGCACTGTTGCGGGCCAATGGCATTCCCGCAGGCCTTTGTTACCAGCGTTTGACGGTGACGGATCGCCCGCCGTTTTGTCTGCACGGATTGAACGCCGTATATCTGCCGCAGCAGGGTTGGTATCGCATCGATGCCCGCGGCAATAAAGAGGGCGTCAATGCGGTGTTTTCCCCACCGCTGGAACGGCTTGCATTTCCCATTGTGGTTGAGGGCGAAGCCGATTTCCCCGAGATTTTTGCAGAGCCCATTAAGCCGGTGACCGATGTGCTAGAGCGTTGTGTCACATTTCAGGAAGTGGCAGATCAACTGCCCGATATCCATCCAAGTGATTGGGCTAACTCGCTAGGGCGCTGAGTCGTTGTCCAGTTGTTCTAAATAGGTGGCGTAGACGCCCGTCTCTTTAAGCTGTTGCAAGCCGCGATCAAAATCGTCTCTCAACACTGCGCTAGTAAAGCCCGTGGACCTAGGGCTGGATGGAAAAATGGGGTGGAAGCTGACTGCTTGATTGACCATTTCCCGAGTAAAATGTGTGCTTCTTATGTAGTTAAAAATTCGGTGATCTATCACGATCACGTCAGTGCGTTGCTTAAACAGCATGCCAACTTGTGATAATTGGTTGGCGGCTTCTAAGTATTGCTCATTACTTGCGGCAATCTCTCCAAACTCTTCACCAAGAAACTGAGAGGCGCGCTGAAAGGCGACGATGCTGTAAGGTTTTAAGTCGGAGACCTTTTCGATCTTAAGTTGGCGTTCACTCAAGCTAATCGCATAGTTTTGGTAGTGAAGCACGGGTGTGGAGTAGTGGATGTCGCCGAGTCCTTCGGGAATATTGACGACGGCATCGACCGCACCGGTGCGCAGCAGTTTGATGGCGCGTTCGTTTGAGGTAAAGAGCACGCCTGTGACGTTGTGCCCCACCAGAGCAAAGGCATCGCGCACGATCGACAGTTGGGGCCCCGCTTGCGTCTCGCTATTAATATAAGGAGCGATCGACAGGCTGGTTGCCAAGCGAACATCCTCGGCTCGCAACGAAGTGCAGGCCAGTAGGCTGGCGATGAGCAAGGTCTTTATTGGCGTAAAGCGCCGACCTTGAGTGGCTGGGGCGAGGGCGTTCACGGTGTTCTCCGTCTCTGGAGTTGATCTGATTATGACACGAGGTGAGTTCTTGTCACAAAACACGCCGTGGCGAGTCGCCCCTCTAGACCAGAGCCGCGTTACGATGGGAAAAGTGCTGCCACGCCTTTTCGTGAAAGTAAAAGGCCACGGTATTAACGGCGGGCTCAACTAGTGCCACAGCACCGCCGACGACGATGTTGCCGGTCAGTCCGTAGGCAATGGAAAACGCGACGCCAAAGTGCATAACGGCAAAGGTGGTCGTTTTAAGCATCTCAATCTCCCGACAAGATGTGCCAATATGATATCTGTAGATACAGAGTAGCACTGAGTTTTATTTTGTGAACGAGATCTTATCTTGATGAACGATAGATTTTGCAAATGGAAAGAGTGGGTGCGCATGCCCGATCGGGTATTTTGGGCGGCGCTGTTTGAGGAGCCGCCTCAGCCTAGCCAGCGCGATTCTGAGCGGCGCGCCCGCTTGTCGCGTTACGGTATCGGATTGACATCGGTGCTCACACTGCTCTATCTCGTAGTGCCTGTGTTTGCTACGCAGCTGGCGGTTCCCGAGCTGATGTGGGTGAATGGATTGGCCTTGGTAGCCTATCTCTTTGCGATGTGGATGGCCTCGCTTGGGCGGCACGAGTTGTCTCGCGGCATTTTGATGGTGGCGGCCAATACACAAACGCTGGCTCTCATTGTTTTGACGGGCGACAGCCTTAACCTTTACGGCTTCACCTTCGCGATTGCGGCACTCGCCAGAGCCCTTTATTCACCGAGAGAGCCTAGGCGGCGCTTTTTTTATGTGGGTATGCCCGTCGCTGTTTTGGTGTGGTGGGCAGTTTTTGCGGGTGACCCCCTCATCTCGTTTCCCGAGCCAGCGGAGCTGCAACTGGCTTTTATTCGGGTTTTGAATTTGGTGACTTGTCTGTTGTGTGTGCTGTTGGTTATTGCCTTGTACGAGCGGGAGGTGCTGGTGAGCGAGGCGGATTTGGAGCAGGCGCGGGAGCGCTCGGATCGGCTGTTGGCGGCGGTGCTGCCCGAGTCGATTGCCGAGCGCATGCGCCAAGGTGAGCTTCAAATCGCCGACAGCCACCCCCAAGTTACCGTGTTGTTTGCCGATTTGTCGGGGTTTACGCCTTGGGCATCGGGGCGCGAGCCCGCTCAGGTTGTGGCGATGTTGGAGCGCATTTTTTCGGGCTTTGACCGTCTTGTAGAGGCGGCGGGTGCGGAGAAGATCAAAACCATTGGCGACGCCTATATGGTGGTGAGTGGTGCTCCACAAGCACGCTCCGATCACGCCCAAGTGATCGCAGGTATTGCCTTAGAAATGCTGGCCGTTGTCGAGCAGGTGAACCGAGAACAAGGCAGCCGTTTAGCGCTGCGAGTGGGTGTACACACGGGCCCGGTGGTGGCGGGTGTCATCGGCAAGCTGCGCTTTAGCTACGACGTGTGGGGCGACACGGTCAACACGGCCAGTCGCATGGAATCTCACGGCGAGCCCGGTCGCATTCAAGTGTCCGAGGCAACCTTCAAACAGCTGGACGAGGCGTTTCATTGTGTCGCTCGCGGGGGGACAGACTTCAAAGGCAAGGGCTCGATGAATACATGGTGGCTACAGTCCCGCGCCACCACGTGACGTTTGTCGACTGAGACACGACAGTTTGCGTGGCCTCTGCGTATAATGCACGCCCATGAAGGCTCGTCGCATCGCATCAATCGCTGTTTTGTGTTGCGCCGCCAGCTCTGTGCTGGCGGCGGACTCCGATGCCGTGTGCCCGCCACTGCCCGTATTTGAGCCCCCCGCGACTGGTTCACAGTGGCCCGAGGGAAGTTATCGCGGTGAGGCGGATCACCTAGAAACGCTGGAAGATGGACGCGTACGACTGCGGGGTGACGTTGAGATCGAGGACGCCGAGCGCCGTTTACAGGCGGATTCGGCACAGATTGATCGTCAACTCGGCCACGTGACATTTGACGGTGACCTGCTGTTGGAGAGCGCGCAGATGCGTATTGAGGCCAGTGGCGGCGAGCTCGATCAGAGCAGTGGCGAGGGCTCTTTTCGCGGCGCCCGCTATCAACTCAACGAATCTCGAGGCAACGGCTATGCCGATGCTATTTTAACCCCCAAGCCCAATGTCACTTTGCTCGACGGCGCCATGTATACCACGTGTCTGCCTGAGGAGCCCGAGTGGGCGCTCTACATGAGTCGCCTTTATTTAGACCAAGACGAGGGCATGGGCACGGCTCATCACATGCGTTTACATCTATGGGGCGTACCGGTGTTCTACTGGCCCTGGATGACGTTTCCGATTAACGACGAGCGCAAAACGGGTCTGCTGTTCCCCAGCTTCGCGCACTCAGATGACGGCGGCTTTGAGTACGCTCAACCCATTTATTGGAATATTGCTCCGCAGGCCGACGCCACGATCACGCCGCGCTACATCGAAAATCGCGGCACGCAGGCCAACCTGGAGATGCGCTACTTAAATAACTGGGGCGAATTTCAGGCCAATGGCAGCCAGCTCGACGACCGCCTCTACGGCGACGATCGCTGGCTGACTGCCTTTGAACACAGCGGGCGTTTAGGCGCGGGTTGGAGTACGTATCTAGACACGCAGCGCGTGTCTGATAGCGACTATTTTGGCGACTTGGATACGGGCTTGCCGCTCGGTGGCGAGCCCGTGCATTTGTTATCTCAAGGTGGCGTTCGCTACAGTGGTGCCATCTGGCGCCATCAAATCGGTGTGCAGCGCTATCAAACCGTCGATGAGAGCATTGCTGCGGTCAATCGCCCCTACGCCAAAGAGCCCTTTGTGCGCTCTACGGCGGTGTACGATTTCCATCAATACGAATTCAACTTAAAAGCCGAAACCGTCGATTTTAGCCACGATCAAAAAGTGCAGGGTCAGCGTCTCGATCTCTACCCCAGCATCGCCCGAACCTTTGGTACACCGGGTTGGTTTGTTCGGCCCAAGGCCGGGGTGCGCCACACGGCGTATCAACTCGATCAACTGAGTGCGACCACTGAAGAGGCGCCTAGCCGCAGCACGGCGATCGCGAGCTTAGATTCGGGCTTGGTGTTTGAGCGGCAGACGCGTAGCGGCCTGCTCCACACTCTGGAACCGCGACTCTACGGTTTGTATGTACAAGAGCAGGATCAATCTCAAATTCCGCTGTTTGATACGGGCTCCTACACGTTTAGTTACGATCAATTGTTCCGGGAAAACCGCTTTACCAGCGCGGACCGCCAAGCCGATGCCGAGCAAGTGACCGCAGGGCTTACGACGCGCTGGCTGGATGGCAACTACGAAGAGCGGGTCAGCGCCAGCATTGGCCGCATTTACTATTTGGGGGATCGCGAGGTTACGCTGGATGAAAGCCAGCCCGCCGAGACGGGCGAGGCATCAGACATCGCGGCACTGCTGCGCGCTCAGTTGACCCAGCGCTGGCGGGCCGATGCCAATTGGCAGTACTCTCGAGATCGTGAGGAATTGCTGAGTCACAGCTACCAATTGCGCTATAAAGATGCCAGTCGCCGCATTCTAAATCTCGGCTACCGCGAGGTAGAGGCGGGCGTCCAGCGAGCAAACAGCGAAGCCCGTCAACAGGCGGAAATCGCCACTGTGCTACCATTGGGTACGCGCTGGCAGTGGTTTGGCCGCTACTTTTACGACTTGATCGACGAGCGTCCGCTGGAAACTTTTGCCGGCTTTTCCTACCAAAGCTGTTGCTGGGCGGCGAGCTTTATCGCGCGCCGCCAGCTCGATCTCGACTCGGCAATGCCGAATGTCGAGGAGTATGACACCGACTACCTTCTACAATTTACCTTCCGAGGGCTCGGCAGCGTGGGCGACGACAATGAACGCGCGCTGGATCGTGGTATCCTCGGCTACGCTGAAGAACGCTAAGTATGATGACAATGATTGCCCGTTTATTGATTCTCTTTTTCCTGTTTGCGACACCTCTCGCCCAGGCCGAACCTCAGGTGCTCGCACGGATCGCCGCTGTGGTCGACACGGACATTATTCTTGAACAGGAAATGCTCGACGAACTGTCGCGGGTGAAAGCGCGTATTCAAGCCTCTGGCCAAACGCCGCCGCCCGATGAAATTCTCAAGCGCCAAGTGCTCGAGCATTTGATCGTGAAAGAGGTGCAGATGCAGGCCGCAGATCGCGTCGGTATCAATGTGGATGACACGTTTTTAAACGAGCAGCTGCAGCGCATTGCCAGTGAAAACGGCATGAGCTTGGCTCAGTTCAAAGCAAAGATCGAAAGCGAGGGCATGGACTATGTGGAGTACCGCGAAATGCTTCGCGAGGAAATGAAAATTCAGCAGTTGCGCCAGCGCACGGTCTACGATCGCGTGGTGGTGTCAGAGCAGGAGGTCGACGACTATCTTGCACAAAACCCAGTGGGCTCGGAGAGCGTCGAGTATCAGTTGGGCCACATTTTGGTCGGCACGCCCGAAGCCGCGACACCCGAGCAGGTCGATACCGCTCGCAAAGAGGCGGACAATTTGTACGAGCAAATCAAACAGGGCGCTCGCTTTAGTCAGCTGGCGCTGTCTCACAGCGATGGACAGCGCGCTTTAGACGGTGGCGATTTGGGTTGGTTGCCCCAAGGGCGCGTGCCCAGTTTGTTTTTAGAGGCGATTGAATCGCTTCAAAAGGGTCAAGTGTCTAGGCCGATTCGCAGTCCCAGCGGCTTTCACTTAGTACAGTTAAAAGGCGTTCGAGGCGATGAGAGAAGGGTCATACAGCAAGTGCGTGCGCGCCATATTTTGTTGACTCCCAACGCGGTGTTGAGTGATGAGCAGGCGCGGCAAAAAATAGCCGAGTTGCGTCGCCGCATTGTCGAGGCCGATGAAAGCTTTGCCGAGCTGGCCAAGGCGCACTCCATTGATGGGAGTGCTGCTCAAGGCGGCGATTTGGGGTGGGCTGCTCCGCGCGAGTACGTGCCCGCCTTTCGCCAAGTGGTAGAAACCTTGCCACTAAATACCTTGAGCGAACCTTTCCGCAGTGATTTCGGCTGGCATATTGTCGAGGTCTTGGAGCGTCGCCAGTACGATGAAACTGACGAGTATCGCCGCGGCATGGCGCGGCAAGAGCTGCGCAAGATGAAGGCCAGTGAGGAAGAGGAGCTCTGGCTGCGCCGCCTGCGCGACCAAACCTATGTCGAATATCGCCTCGGCTTGGGCGAAGACCCCGATCTAGCGCAGTTACAAGGCGCGACGCCCTAACCGTGCTGAGGCAGTTGTTCCGCGTTGTCGGTCTGGGCTCTGCGCTTGCCCACACAGGGCGCGAGGTGATTCAACTCGATCGCGAAGATAATCCCGCGCGCCATCGTGCGATGGCGCATTTCGTACAGCGCGTCGCCACTAAAATCGGTTTGCGAGTCCACGTTTCGGGCACGCCGCTAGGTGGCTCCGTGCTCTACGCTGCCAATCATATTTCCTGGCACGATGTGTTCGCCATTGGCTACAGTGTGCAGCCGCGCTTTGTCGCCAAGGCTGAAGTGGAACATTGGCCTTTGCTGGGTTACTACGCCAGCAAGGGCGGAACGTTATTCATTGAGCGAGGCAACCGCCGCGCCGCCCAGCACGTCGCCCACGATATGTACCGCGTGCTGGACAGCGATGCTGTGCTGGTTTTTCCCGAGGGGACGACGTCCGACGGCGAGGGTTTGCTGCCGTTTAAAAAGCGGCTATTGGTGCCCGCTGTTGAGCGGGGCTGCCCTATCCAGCCGGTGGCGCTGTACTACGCCCGAGATCAAAAAGGGCGCAGTATCGGTTTTCTCGATGAGCCTTTTTACCGCCATTTGTGGCGCAGCTTGTCGGTGCCAGAAGTGCACGTCTGGGTGCACTACTGCGAGCCAATTGTGCCAGAGGATGGCGAGAGCTCATTAGACGTGGCACGGCGTGTACAGGCCTCAGTCAAAGCGGCTCACACTCACTTAAAACAACACGCAAAAAAATAAGGCCCTTCGGTGTGAAGGGCCTAGTGCTTTTAAGGACGTCGCTGCATACCGGTGCCGCGAGGACGCGCGACGTATGCAGAACGCGCTTTATGCGGCGTGCAATTTTGAAACTTTCTTAGCCCGCTGGTACTTCTCCGCTTGGTGGCTAAGGATCTCGTCCTTCCAGCGCTCAACAAGATTGCTGTTGTCGTTGGCCCAAGGGTGAAAGCCAGGGCGAAAATAAGTGAGCCATTCGGGGATCAGCTTGGTAACGATACCGCGGCGGCCATAAAGCTTATTCAGCCCCCACAGAACGTCTTTCACTTTGAATAGCGTGCCGTTTCGATACTGCATACGCGTATGGTAGTAGGCGAGCACGGTGGCCAAAATAGACGTGGCCAAAATCAAGGCAAAAGTGCGTTCGGCGTAATTGCCGCCAACGTGCTGGTAGAGGTCGTAGCACACGCCTTTGTGTTCCGTTTCTTCAATGGCGTGCCACATCCATAGCGGGCGCATCAGCTCGTGCATATTGTCTCGCACTTCGCCATTTTCCTCTTCCAACAGCATATTGGCGAGCATGGCAGTGATGTGCTCCAGTGCGCAGGTCCCTGCCAGCTGCATGCGCTTGGGCAGTACTTTTCGCACAGAGCCAAGCAGGCCGCCGACGAAGGCATCGAGCTCGTCCGAAGGCAGGTTCTTTTCCTTCATATAGGAATTGAAGGTCTTGTGCTCTAGCGAGTGCATGGCCTCTTGACCGATGAAGCCAGAGATTTGCTTTTGAATTTCTGGATCGTCGATCTGATCGCGGTAGTAGCGAACGGTATCGACGAAAAATTGCTCGCCCTCGGGGAACAAGATAGACAGAGATTCAATCCACGTGGTGAGCATCGGGCTGTTGAACAGCCAGTCGCGAGGAAGCTCGTCGCTATTAAACTCAAACCCCATGCGATGGGGATCGATAGAAATGTTTTCGGGTTTTTGGAAATGGGCTGCTTTGCTCATGATCAGTCCTCTTTTTGTGATGACAACAATATGTCAATCGTGTGATTCAAACGGTAGGACAAAATATTCCGAAAAAGGAACGGCATACGACAACCATTTGATTCTTCAGGACTTTTCCCGCTAAGCGGTGTGGCAAACCCGACCGAGTGACGACGTGGTTTGCAAGGTTAGCGATTACAATGCCACTCCTCGCCAATAGTTGTGGCTGTGCTAAGTACGCCAAATTGGCGTCATCAGTGCGCGATAAGACTTTGGTCATATTGGTCTAGTAGCCATAAAAGTGATTTAGGCGCCACTCAGTGGTGTTTTGGCGAGTTCATCACAGTTCGGTCACGGTGATGTGGAGACAATGCCGCCGAATTAAAAACAACGAGCCGGTGATTATGAAACAGTTATCAAAAGTCGTTTTTGCTTGGATTGCGTTAACGGTCGCCAGTGCGGCTACAGCGGATCCACTGTCTATTTATTGGAGTGTCGATGGTCTTAAGCCCGGCGCGCTAGAAGGCGTTGCCCAGCAATTTGCCCGCAGTGTTTCCGAGCGTGCTGGCGTAGAGGCTGTCGTGACCGTGGCGGATCGCAATACGGTGAGTCGAGCGGCCCAATCGGGCAAAGCCGATGTTGTCGTGACGTGCAATGAGGTGACCAGTCAACTGGGTGCGCCCATGGTTTCTCTCACTCAACAGCCTCTAAATGGTTTAGAGTGTTTTGGAGGCAGTCATCGCGCCGATTGGGCGCTGTCGACAGACATTGACGCGCCCCGCAGCGACAACGGTGAAGTCTGGGTATACCTGCTGCGCAGCTCCAATCAGTTTGGAAAAGTGTTGGACATGCGTCGCGCTTTGGCGAATATTCATCAAGACCTCAATTTGGCCGATATGGTTCAAACGGCTCAGCTGAGATGATGCACAAAGCATCAGGAGCTAAAAGCGCGCCTTCGGGCGCGCTTTTTTTTGCTTCCAATAAAACCGCGTGAAGTCATTTCTGACTAAAAGTATTCAGAAAAAAGAGATTCTCGTCATCAAAACGGATCTTTCAGGTTTTGAGCGCAATTGCGCCGACTTCAATCTAGGTTAGAATGTTTTGTGCTAATGACAAACCGTTAAGGAACCGTTTATGAAAAGGCTATGTGCAATGATTCCCGTGTTGGCGATGGCGTCGCTGGCTTCTGCGGATGACGAAGGGGCGTTCGCGCGCGCGGTGTCGGATCCCGGCGATATTTACTTTGGCATGGGGGTGACGCAGGTCAATATCGATAATGTAGATCGGGAGCCCCAAAACGTGTCTGCCTACTTGGGTGCCAGTCTGATGGACAATCGCTATGGTGGCCTGTATGTGGATAGCAATTTTTCACGCACCTTTATCCAAGAGGGCAAGCTGGGCAACACGGAATTCGACTTTAACACGGTCAGTGTCTATGGCGCCTACCGCACACCGACCAAGGTGTATCTAAAGCTGAAAGCGGGTGTGGTTCACAGCAGTACAAAACTCGATAGCAACGGAGTGCCCAATAAGATTGATAGCGCGACGGAGTTCTCAACCGGTGCGGGCCTAGGCATTGAAATCTACCCGGGTGTTAACTTAGAGGCCGAGGTGGTAGAAATTCAGGATTCCGCCGACGCGGTTCAGGCGCAAATCATTTTTAATTAACTCGAACAGAGTTCGCATATAAAAGCCCCTCTCGAGAGGGGCTTTTTTGATGGGGCGGCTTTTATGCCGCCGATGCTTCTTGATGGTCGCGACCCAGCCACAAGTAGATGGCGGGGAGCACGAACAGGGTAAACAGCGTACCCAGTGTCATACCGGCGGCGATAACGACGCCCATGGCGTAACGCGAGCCCGCGCCGGGACCGCTGGCAATCAAGAGCGGAATCATGGCCAGCACCAAGGCTGCGGTGGTCATCAGAACGGGGCGCAGTCGAATGGCGGCGGCCTGTTCGATGGCCTCGCGTTTGGCAATGCCTTGTTCCTGCAGCTTGTTGGCAAACTCAACAATCAAAATACCGTGTTTTGAAATGACGCCGATCAGTGTCACCAAGCCTACTTGGGTATAGATATTGATGGTGGTAGCGCCCAAGCTGACAAAGATCATGGCGCCGCAAATCGACATGGGTACCGTCATCAGCATGATAAGAGGGTCGCGGAAGGACTCAAACTGAGCGGACAGCACTAGGTAGATAATCACCAGGGCAAAGAAGAAGGTCATAATCAGTCCGCTGCCCTCAGTTTTTAACTGACGCGACTGGCCAGCGTAATCGACGGAGTAGCCCTGAGGCAGAATCTCCGCCGCCGCTTGATCCAGTGTGTCCAGCGCCTCACCCAGAGTAACGCCAGGGCGGGCAATACCGGAAATGGTGACCGAGTTGAGCTGCTGGAAGCGCTTGAGCTGTTGCGGCTCAACGCTGGACTCTAACGACACCAGTGTCGATAAGGGGATCATTTCTCCCGAGCCTGAGCGGATGTAGAACTGCTCTAGCTGCTCGGCGCTGAGTCGATCCGTGCGCTGTACCTGCGGAATGACTTTGTAGGAGCGGTTGTCCAGTGAAAAGCGATTGGCAAAGCCTCCCGACATCATAGCGCTGAGTTCGCGGCCGATGGCCTGCATGCTAATGCCTAGCGTTGCCGCCTTTTGCTTGTCGATCACGATCGTTTGACGCGGTTTGTCGATTTTTAAATCTTTGTCGACAAAAATAAATTTCTTGCTTTCGTAGGCTTTGCCCATGATCTGTTGCGCCAGTTCATTCAATGACTGAGGTGATCCCGTTGAGCCAATGATGAACTGCACGGGAAGACCGCCGCCTGCACTCGGCAGCGATGGCGGAACAAAGGCGGCGCCTTTGAGGCCAGCAATCGACCCTAGACGGCCTGATAGGTCTTCGGAAATTTTATTGGTGTCGCGATCGCGATCATTCCAGGACTCCAGCACAAAGCCAGCCAGCCCTTGGTTGCTCGCGCCGAGTGCGCCACCGCCGCCGATGCCGTTGAGCAAAAACAGATTCTCTACTTCATCATCCATTTCTTCGGCAATGGTGTTGATCTCACGCGTGTACTGCTCGACATAATCCAGAGTGGCGTAGGGATCGGCTGTCAGCATTGAGATAATAAAGCCTTGATCCTCTTTGGGTTCGAGCTCGGTTGGGCGAGGTGACAAATAGGAGTAGCAAGACACTAAAATAACGCCGCCAAAAACCAATACTACATTGCGGTCGTTCATGGCGCCGTGGAGCTGGTTTTGGTAGCTGTGCTGCAGTTTATTAAATTTTTCGTCGAGCCAGCCTCAAGCGCCCGCCTTGAATGTTGTGGTCGTGGGCTTTGAGATCTTCGACGCATCATGGGCGAGAGCGTCAGTGCCACAATCCCCGATAGCAGTACGGAGCCCGCCAAGGTGAAGGCGAACTCGGTAAACAGCGTGCCCGTCATGCCGCCCATAAAACCAATGGGAAGGTAGACGGCGACTAGGGTGGTGGTCATCGCAATAACGGGCCAAGCCAGTTCGCGCGCGCCCTCTAGAGCGGCGTCTACCGGTGCCTTGCCCTCTTCGATGTGGCGGTGAATATTCTCCAAAACGATAATCGCATCATCCACGACAATACCGATGGCAAGCACCATCGACAGCAGCGTGAGCAGGTTAATCGTGAAGCCCATGAGCTGCATTAAGAAGAAGGCACCAATCATGGAAACGGGGACGGCGAGGGCAGGAATTAGCACAGAGCGAATCGAGCCCAAGAATAGATAGATGACCACGACAACGATGGCGATAGCCTCGGCAATTGTTGTGATTACCTCGTCAATAGAGTCTTGAATATACTCGGTACTGTCGTAGGGAATGCTTGCCTCTAGGCCCTCGGGAAGCTGTGGGTAGACCTCGCTCTCCAGCTTTTCGTGAACTGCGGCAATGACATCTAGCGAGTTGGCATCGGGCGCAACATTAACGCCGATAAACGTAGCCATCTCACCATTAAAGGTGACCGAAGCGGCATAGGACTCTGAGCCGAGTTCGACGTCGGCGATGTCTTCGATACGCACGATGGTGTCGCCATCGCTGCGTACGACCAATTTCTCAAACTCTTCCACTTGGTTGAGGTCGGTGTCGGCCTTGAGGTCGACGGTGACCATAGTGCCCTTGGTGCTGCCTACGGCGGATAGCACATTGTTGGCCTGCAGCGCAGCGTAGACTTCCGATGGCGTGATGCCCAACGCGGCCATGCGGTCGGGCTGCATCCAAATGCGCATGGCAAAGGTACGATTACCTAAAATCTCTGCTTTTTGCACGCCGGCAATCGTGGCGAGCTTGGGCTGAACCACGCGCACTAAATAGTCGGTGATTTGGTTGTTATTGAGAATGTTAGATGAGAACGACAAATACATGGCCGCCGTGCTCTGACCCACAGCCAAATCCACGGTGGGATCCTCGGAGTTCGCGGGCAGTTCACTGCGTAGCTTGTTGACCTTGGCCACGACCTCGGTGAGCACTTCGTTGGGGTCGGCATCAAAGCGCACATAGGCCTGAATGCTAGAGGCACCGTTTAGCGAGGTCGAGGAAATGTAGTCAATGCCGTTGGCACTGGCGATTTCCTGCTCTAGCGGCGTGGTGATAAAGCCTTGAATCAAGCTCGAGTCGGCGCCGACATAAACGGTATTGATGTTGATGACGGCGTTGGAGAGCTCGGGGAATTGACGCACATTTAAGTCGGTCGCCGAGCGCAAGCCGAGCAGGATGATAAATAGGCTGACCACGGTGGCCAGCACGGGCTGCTTGATAAAAATATCGGTAAATTTCATCGCAAACCTCAGCTGTTGTCGGGCTGTGGATCAGCTTTAGCGCTAGGCGTATTGCTGTTGTCAATCACGACGGTAGCGTCGTTGCGCAATTTGAGCAGGCCAGATGTGGCCACGGTCTCGCCTTCTTCGAGACCTTCAACCACGCTGACCAAATCGCCGCGCTCGCGACCGAGTTTGATGAAGCGGCTGACGACAGTGAGCTGTTTTTCCTGCTTGTCTTCTGGACTGGCCTCGGCTTCCTCTTCGCTCGCTTCGTCTTCGGCATTATTGTCTGGAGCGCTTTCCTTGACGACATATACCAAATTGCCATAGGCGCTGTATTGAATCGCGGTGCGGGGAATGACAACGACGTCCTCGGACTGAGGCATTTGGATGTCCACGCGGGAGAACATGCCAGGGCGCAGTTTTAAATCGTCGTTTTCAAAGGTGGCCTGCAAGTTGAAATTGCGCGTTGAGGCATCCACACCGGGCTCGAGCGCAGTGATTTCACCGTCAAAGCGCTCGCCTGGCCACGCGCTCAGTGTGGCTTTGGCCTTTAAGCCTTTCGCCATTTTGCTGAGGTGCTGTTCGGGTAGGGAGAAATCCACATAGATGGGATTGAGTTGTTGCAGTGTCACAACGGGGGCACCGGGTGTCAGATACTCGCCGAGATCAACTTGGCGCAGACCGAGCTCGCCAGAGAAGGGGGCGCGAACGGTTTTTTGTGCGACGCGCTCGCGCTGAGCGGCTGCTGTCGCCACGGCTTGATCGCGCTGACTTTGGCGCTGCTCTAGCGTCGATTTAGAAATGCTGCCCTTGTCATACAGCTTTCGATTGCGCTCGAGTTCCTGCTCGGCCAGCTTGGCCGCCGCATCTAGAGCCTGCAACTGTGCGCGATCGGCGCGGTCGTCGAGGCGCAGCAGTACGTCGCCGGCCTTGACCTTGTCGCCTGAGTCAAACTCGATGCGCTCGACTTCGCCTGCTACCTGCGAGGTGACTTCCACACCGTTAATAGCGGTGACGGTGCCAACGGCGCCAATGCTAATCGCCCAAGTGTCGGCCACTGCCTCCGTGGCGGTGATCGTCGCCGGTTGAACGGGCATGTTATCGAAGTAGTTGTTCATCATTTTGCCCATAAAGGCCTTAAAGCCAAAAATGCCGCCAAATAGCACAGCACAACCGGCCAGCATAAAGATCATGCGCTTATTCATGGGGTTTTTTCCTCTTAGCGTTGGATGCGTCATTGTCGCGACACTGATGATTCGAACATAAATCGGTGAATAGTGTGTTGCAGATACCGGCTACATAGTGGTTTAAGCGCTCGGCGTTTTGCGTGGTGTTTTTATTTTCATCAAACAGCGGTTGCCAGTTCAGGGCGTTGAGATGGCGTTGAACATGCTGCAGGAGTAATTCGTAGGGCTGATTGAGGTCGTAGTATTGCAAAAGCCCTTCGGCGTGAACCAGTGTATGCATGCCGACGCCCATGGCCCATTGGCCAATAGCCAGCTCAAGAGGCGCTAGCTGTTGAGGGTTGGGTAGGTCGCCCTTGTCGATGGCCTCGCGCACCACCTGCTCGACGACTTCGCCTAGGGGGCGATGAGCTTCTAGGCATTGCTGGCGGCGCTCGGGTGATGCCGCTTGCCAGATCACTTCGGTGGTGACGTACTGGCTGAGGCGAAAGTGCTCGGGCTGGCGCTGGGCGAACAGGGTGTCGGCCAGCGTCAGGGCAAACATGCGATCGCGGGTTGGGGCGCGCCACTGTCGGACGCGTTCAAATAATGCGGTGCGCTGAGCTGCCATCTCGGCATTGAGGGCGACGAATAAATCCTCTTTCGAGGCAAAGTGTTGGTACAGCGTGCCCGTGGAATAGTCGCACTGCCGCGCAATACGCGCCATTTGCACAGCCAAAATGCCCCGCTGGCAAATTTCGTGCTTGGCGGCGTCGAGGAATTGCTGCTCGCGCTCGGCGAACTGGCGTTGTTTTCGCTCTTGAATACTCACGCTTTTATGGGCTGTTACGCTGGTAAAATGATTTGATGTCAAATATTGAACCTGATTCAAAAAATGCGCAAGGTTCAAATTTGCTATGGCGCGTTGAAAAAATTTGGGTCGTGTTGCGTCTCTTTTTTGGGAGGACCTGTGGAAGTGCAGAGCGTGCGGAATCGCCGCCTTGTGGGGTGCATTCAACTCTCTATGATTTATCCCCGACCTGTCAGCAGCTCTGGTGTAGACTATCGCCTCGTTTCATCGTGAGGTCTTTATGCTGTTTCGAAATCTCCAACTCTATCGGTTTACTGCTGAATTTTCCCATTCGACAGAAGCCTTAGAGCGGCAACTCTCAGCTCAGGCTTTTCAAGCCTGCGCAAAAAACCAAACGCACAGTCAGGGCTGGGTGAGCCCCCTAGGCAAACACGGCGAACAGCGGGTTCACGCCGCCAATGGTTACATGATGCTGTGTTTGCGCAAGGAGGAGCGACTTGTGCCCGCCGCCGTGTTGCGAGAGGCCCTAGAGGAAAAAGTCGAGGCGATTGAACTCAGCGAGCACCGTCCTGTGCGCGGCAAAGAGAAAGCCCGCATTAAAGACGAACTGCTTTTGGATATGCTGCCGAGAGCGTTCACCCGCAGCCGTTACACCTACGCCTACATCGCGCCGAGCAGCGGTTGGCTCGTGGTCGACAGTAGCAGTCCCGCTCGAGCGGAGGAATTGTTGTCGGCCCTGCGCGAGAGTTTGGGAGGCTTGCCGGTGTTGCCACTGCAAGTGCGCAATGCGCCGCACAGTGTCTTTACCCACTGGCTGAAACAGGGCCATGTGGAGGCGGGCTTTGAGTTGGGGGAGCGCTGTGAACTGCACGGCGTTCAAGAGCAAGAGGGCGTGATTCAAATTCGTCGCCAGTCCCTCGACAACGAGGAAATCCAGGTGCATATAGAAGCGGGGAAGGTGGTGACGAAGCTGGCTCTCGAATTTCAAAATCGCTTAAGCTTTGTGCTAGACGACGCCCTATCGGTGAAGCAGCTGCGCTTTTCCGATGAGGTGTTGGAATCGTTGGAAGAGGATTCAACCGATAGCTTTGCCGCGGAATTCGATGCGCGTTTTGCACGGATGACTTTAGAGCTTGAAGCGCTGTTTCCCGAGCTGTTAAAGGCCTTTGGGGGCGAGGTGGAAGAGTGATGAGACGAGCGATCGGGGCTTTTTTCGGCGTGCTGTTCGCCAGTGCCGTACAAGCGGATGGCGCTGTGGTTCGCGCGGCCGATAGCCTCGTGCTCGATGGCGTGAGTTTGCACAAGCAAAACTACATATTGCCGCTGAGCTATCGCAACGGTCAGGGCAATGTCGACAATATGGAGTTTATCTACCAGTTCAGCGCCAAGATCGAGGCGGTTTTCCCCCGCATGTATTTGGCGTATACCCAAGTCTCCTTTTGGGATTATCTCGATTCAGACAATTCCAAACCGTTTCGAGAAACGAACTACAATCCCGAGGTGTTTTACCACTTTACCAATGAATTCACACCGATTTCGCGCTGGGACGGCATGTATCTTGGCCTAGAGCACGAGTCGAATGGCGAACCCCTGCCAACATCGCGCAGTTGGAACCGCATCTACTTGTGGCCTTACTGGTCCAGTGATCACGGCGAATACAGCTTAAAATTGTGGTATCGCCTGCCCGAGGATCGCAAAACATCGCCCACCGATACGCAAGGGGACGACAACCCCGATATCCACCGCTATTTTGGCTACGCGGAATTTTATTTCTATCGAGCTAAAAGTAACGACAGTGCGTTCTCGGGCATGGTGCGCGGCAATCCCAGCACGGGAAAGGGCGCGATCCAGGCCGATTACAGCTGGCCTCTACCCAATAAGGACACTTACTTTTTTGCGCGCATTTTCAGTGGCTATGGCGAGTCGCTGATCGATTACGATCAGCATGTAAACCGCATCAGCATTGGCTTGGAGTTTCGCTAGTGGTGTCGGCGTCGCCACAGCGGCGCTACGTTCAGGTGGCCGTTCCCGTGCCACTGTACGGCCTGTTTGACTATGCGGTACCCGCGGATAGCCGCGTGCCCGAGGCGGGCTGTCGACTACAGCTGCGTTTTGGTCATCGCGAGTTAATTGGTATTTGCTGTGGCACGATTGATCAGCCCGCGACCGCAGCAGATAAAATTCGAGAGTACCAAGCCTGTCTAGATAGCGAGCCGGTTATCCCCGCTAGCTTAATGCACCTGCTGCAGCGAGCCAGCCAGTACTATCACCACCCTCTGGGAGACGTTTTAGCGACGGCGCTGCCTACGGCGTTAATGCAAGGCCGTGCGGTTGATGAGGGCGGGCGAAGTCTATGGCGCTTGACGCAGCAGGGTCGAGAGGAGCCCCTAGAGGCTTTGCAGCGTGCGCCTAAGCAGCGCGCCATCGTGGCGGTTTTGCGCGAGAGTGATGGCTACTGCGATGCGGGCAGCTTGTCGGCGCGGTTTGAAAATTGGCGTTCGAGTGTCAAAGCCCTGATAGAGAAGGAGTGGTTAGAGGCGATTAGCCTCCCCCCCGAGCGCTCAGCGGTGGTTCGTCCAGGTCCCGAGTTAAACGAAGAGCAGCGCGCCGCTGTCGATGGTGTACCCAGTGAGCAGGGCTTTTCCACAACACTGCTGCGGGGCGTAACCGGCAGCGGTAAAACGGAAGTCTACTTTCGCTGGATTGAACGCTGTTTGGCTCAAGGCCGTCAGGCATTGGTGTTAGTGCCAGAGATCGGTCTGACACCACAGTTGCTGGAGCGCTTCAGTCAGCGCTTTGAAGCCAATTTGGTGGTGCTGCACTCAGGCATGACGGATTTGGAACGGTTGCGAAGTTGGCAGCTGGCTGCCGCGGGCAGGGCGCACATCGTTTTGGGCACGCGCTCGGCTTTGTTCACACCCATGCCCGCACTCGGTTTGATTGTGATTGACGAGGAGCACGACGCCTCGTTTAAACAGCAGGAGGGCTTTCGCTATCACGCTCGAGATTTGGCCGCGTTGCGGGCTCAGGCCGAGGCAATCCCTCTGATCTTGGGCACCGCGACGCCCTCTTTTGAAAGCCACCACAATGTCCGTCAGGGGCGCTACCGCGAATTGCGCTTAAGCCAGCGTGCGGGGGGCGCGCGGCCACCGATCATTCGCATGGTCGATGCGCGTCAGCATCGCTCTGGATCGCCGCTCAGTCACAGTCTCGACCGCGCGGTTGAGCAGCATTTGGCGGCGGGCAATCAGGTCATGCTGTTTCTTAATCGCCGCGGTTATGCACCCACATTGATCTGTCCCCAATGTGGATGGCACTCGGATTGCGAGCGCTGTGATGCCCACATGACCTTGCATTTTCAACCCAGTGTTTTGCGTTGCCATCACTGTGGCAGCGAGCAGCGCCCCCCGCCACATTGTCCCTCCTGTGGGCATCGCAATTTACAGCACCAGGGCCAGGGCACCGAGCAATTGACGATGTTCTTGGAGGAGCGCTTTCCCGAGGCAACCATCAGCCGCATTGATCGCGATAGCACGCGTCGAAAGGGCTCGTTAGAAGCGGAGCTAAAGAAGGTTCAGCGCGGCGAGGTTGATATGCTGGTGGGCACACAAATGCTGGCCAAAGGGCACCATTTTCCTAGCGTGACGCTGGTCGGGGTATTGGACTGCGACCGCGGTCTTTTTAGTGCCGATTTCAAAGCCACCGAGCATATGGCTCAGCTGATTTTGCAGGTGGCCGGCCGCGCAGGGCGTGCGGATAAGCCCGGTGAGGTGTTGATCCAAAGCACTCAACCCGATCATCCGCTGATGCATTGTTTGATTACTCAGGGCTACGAGGCCTTTACCCAGCAGGCTTTAAAGGAGCGTCAGGTTTTGGGCCTGCCGCCTTTTGGCTTTGCGGCCCTGCTGCGGGCCGAATCGGTGGAGCGCGAGGCGGCGATGCGCTTTTTACAGTCGCTGTGTCCCGCCTCGCCCGATGGCGATGTGCAATGGCTGGGGCCCATTCCATCGCCCATGGAGCGCCGCGCGGGACGCTACCGCGCTCAGCTTTTGTTGCTTTCGCAAAACCGCAAGGCTCTACACGTTGTTCTGGCGGGTTTGGTACACACGATTCAGCAACAGGGCAGCATCAAAAACGTACGCTGGTCGCTCGATGTCGACCCGACTAACACTTTGTAGGCGGCAGAATTTAAGCGCATCTGTCGCCTTTTGATTGTCGTTTTTCAGCGCTTTCTGATAAATGTATAAGAAAAGGGGAGAGGGCGATGGAAAAATTGATTATGCGTTTTGGTGTCGGCGTGGCGACACTGATGATAGTTGCCGCAGTGACGGCGGCCTCCATGGTGTGCTGTGCGCTTGCGCTGTGGGTCATGGATCAGCCACTGGGTAACGAGTACTGGCGCTTTGGCCTGCCCGCCTCGGCTCTGATTCCCCTGTGCGTGGTCACGCCATGGGTGCAAGCCATGGCGCAATCGATTTTGTCGCTACAGCAGTTGCGTAACGATCGCGAGCGCGTGGGGGGTGACCAGCGCGCCACGGAGCGCCGTGAAGGTGAGGGCCTATTCAGTGTCTTGGTGCTGGATTTGTCGGCAATGGAGCAGGGCGTTGAGCCCGATGATGCGCTGATGAACTATGTGAAAACGGTGGTTCAACGCGTTATTCGCCAAGTTGATATCGGCGCCCGCTACGGCGGCAGCGGCTTTATTTGCCTGCTGCCCAACACCAGTGCCAATGGGGCTCGCGTGATTGCCGAGCGCCTAAAACAGGCGCTGGAGGGCGAGTGGCAGGGAGCGAGTGAGCTTCAGTGTCATATGCGCACAGTGACGATGTCAGAAGACGAGACCATGGACGAGTTGCTCGTCCGTGCGGATCGCGAACTCGACACGGTGCGCGCCTCTCGATAACACATCTATTGAGCCGCTAGGTAGGCGCCAATCTGCGCCGCTTGCTCATCGCTGATACCTTGCACCATGGGATTCATCATGGGGTTTTCGCGTTCATAGTCGCGAAAGGCTTTGATTTGGTCGGCAATATAGCTGGCCTCTTTACCCGCCAAGGTGGGAAAGGAAGCCTCGTTGGCACTTTGGCCTTTGGGGCCGTGGCAGCCGATGCAGCCTTTGCTGTTAAATAGCGTTTCCCCTGCGGCGATGTCTTGGGCAAATACAGCCGAGTGACAGCTGACCCAAAGGCTGCTGGCGACTAAGAAGGTGTAAAGCGTTTTCATAATATCTCCAAGGTAACGATTGTATTATATTCGAAAGCGCGCGAAATCATTTGATCCACATCAAATACCGCTGTCGCCATTGCCTCGCTTTGTCGCCCAGAAGCAGAAAATTAGGCGTTATACTCTAGGCCTTATCCCTACAATTGGTGTCTACACTTTAATACCCATGAGAAAAACTATGGATGCAGTTTTAAATCAAATTGACTACGGCATTAAAGGCGCGTTCAGGCTTGGCCAGACGGCGAGCGTGCTATCGGGTACCGGCGTGCGCTGGGCGCTGGGCGATCGCCCGCCGCTGCCGAAGTTGTTGCGCCAGACCTTTGAGCGACTCGGTTCTACCTATATCAAGCTAGGCCAGTTTGTCGCGAGCTCGCCCTCGTTGTTCCCCGAGGAGTACGTGCGCGAGTTCGAAGGCTGTTTAGATAAAACGGCCAAACTGCCCTTCCGCTACATCCAAGATATGATCGAGACCGAGTTGGGTCAGCCCATGGGCGAGGTGTACAGCTGGGTTGATCCCACTCCACTGGCCTCGGCTTCGATTGCCCAAGTTCACGCCGCGCGCCTAAAAAGCGGTGAAGATGTGGTCATCAAAGTGCAAAAGCCCGGTGTGAAAAATATCTTGCTCACCGACTTTAACTTTTTGTTGTTTGGTGCGCGTATTCTCGAGCGCCTCGTGCCGCAAATGAAGCGCGCGTCTTTGGGCGATATCGTGGCGGATATCCAAACGACGATGATGGAAGAGTGCGACTTCTTAAACGAGGCCGAAAATTTAAAAACGTTCGCTCGCTTCCTAGCGGATACGGGTAACAATGAAGTGGTCTGTCCTAAAGTGTACGACCAAGCAACCAGCTTGCGCGTACTCACCATGGAACGCTTCTTTGGTGTCCCACTCACCGATTTGGACTCGATTAAACAGCACTCTCAAGATCCTAAAAACACGCTGCTAGTGGCGATGAATACGTGGTTCCAAAGTTTGATGATGTGTGAGTTTTTCCACGCCGACGTCCACGCGGGCAATTTGATGGTGCTGGAAGATGGTCGCATCGGTTTTATCGACTTTGGTATTGTCGGCCGAATTCGCCCCGAAACCTGGGGCGCGGTGACGCAGTTCATCCAAGCCACGAGCAGCCGCAACTTTGATGTGATGGCGAGTTCAATGCTCACTATTGGCATGACGGATGAAAAGGTGGATGTGAATCGCTTGGCATCGGATATTCGCGCGGTGTTTGGTCAAGTCGAGCAAATCAGCGACAGTTCCGTGTTGCTGTCGGGCGACGAGGATCAAGACGTGAATAAACTACTGATGGATATTGTGGCCATCGGTCGCGATCACGGCATCCGCTTTCCGCGGGAGTTTGCTTTGCTGATCAAGCAGTTCCTCTACTTTGATCGCTACGTCCACATTCTCGCACCTGAGATGGATATGTTCATGGATGATGGTTTGATGATGATGCCCGAGTTCGACAGCTTGACGCAGCATTGAACCACGGTATCGAATCGGGGCCGCAAAAGCGGCCCTTTTTATGATCAGATAACGGTGCGTGAGCTGTGCCACTGGGCACGCAAATTAAGCAGCATAAAAATAATGAATGAAACGCTATAGCTGGCGAGAGCCGTGCTGGCTATAAAAGCGCCACCATAGCGCGGTTCCAGATCGGCAATATTTCCTATAAGCGGCGTTTCCAGCACAGTGCCTGCGGCGATAGCGCCACCGATGAGGTTGAGGGTAGTGCTGGCGATGAGCCACGGTGGTTTGCGTATGTAAATGCACAAGCCGCCGATCAGTACTATGATTCCCGCGCTCAACCAAAGCCACTGGCTCGACCAGGTGATTCCCCAGTATTCAATCGTGCGTTGATCGTAAGTGGCTCCGAGCAGAAATAATATCGCTAAGCCAAAGCTGTACCACATAAGCACTGTTTCAAATAAGTTGCGTGGTCCCGAGTGTACGACCGAGTGAACGTGGAAGCGCTTTAGCATGTCGGGGTGAATTAACGCCAATACAGTGAGGCCGGGGGCGATCAGCAAGAAAATCACGATGCAAGCCCGTGCTAGGTTGTTGCACACAGCGATTTCCTCGGGGCTCATGCGGCCAGTCACTTGTAGGCTGTGATTGATGCCTGGGGCGATCGTCTCCCAAATGGTTAGCAGGTATAGCCCCACGCTAAAGTAAACGATAGAGGCGGCGAGTAAGTGACGCCAACTGCCTTTGCTTCGGTTGGCAAAGCTAATGCCAAAGAGGGTGTAGACAATACTGAGCGTAACCAGTATCACGGTGGGTAAGCTGATCGCACTAGCGCTTGAGGGTGCGAAGTGGAGCTGGACGGCGCTACCCGCTTGAGCCAGTGTGTACGTGATAAAAGCGGAGAGCAACCAAAGCCCCGCAGAGGCGAGTAGCGTGGTGCTTATGGAGCGGTGAATGGGCTCGATGGGGATCCGCGACAGAGAGTGATATTCCATGCTGTTTTTGTAAGTCCGGTGGCTTCGCGGCGTTTGCGTACTTGCGTGTTGCCTTTATCGGGGTCAGTCTAACCCTTTTACACTACGGTAGTTTACTCATGACTCGTCGTTTGGCTCAATGGCTAATGCGTTATCGCGTGTGGTTGGCGCTTTTCAGTGTCGTGCTCAGTATCGCCTTTTCTTATGGCGCTCAGCGCGTTTACTTTCAGTCGGACTACCGCGTCTTTTTTGCTGAAAGCAATCCACAGCTCAAGGCGCATGAGTTGATTCAGAGCACCTACACAAAGACCGACAATCTATTGTTTGTCGTGGCTCCTGGCGATGGCGAGGTGTTTAGCCGTGAGGCGCTCTCGGCCGTAGCGCAAATCACGGAGGCGGCGTGGGAAACGCCCTACAGTGTGCGAGTTGACTCGTTGACCAACTATCAGCACAGCTATGCCGACGGCGATACACTGGTCGTGGAGGATTTGGTGCCAGACCCCAGTGCACTCGATGCCGATGGCCTTGCCAAGGTGCACGATATCGCCTTGTCGGAAAAGCAGTTGCTGCACGCCTTAATTTCAGAGCAGGGGCACGTTACCGGCGTTAATGTCTCACTAGAACTGCCTCCCGTCGCGGATGCCGATGCCGATCCCAGTGTGCAAAAAGAGCAGCGTTTAAAACGCGATCACGCCTTTACCGAGGTGGTGGCCTTTGGGCGCCAAGTCCGTGATCAAATTCTTGAGCAACACCCCGATTATACGATTCACCTCCTTGGTGTGCCGATTATTAACGAGACCTTTAAGGATGAAGCGGACAGAGACAGCAAAAGCTTAATTCCTTTGATGTACGGCATGATCATCGTGTTGTTAGCGGTGTTCTTGCGCTCGCTGGGCAGTGTCGTCGGCGTGGTGGCTTTGATTGCGCTATCGACGGCTTCCTCCATTGGTTTTCTCGGCTGGTGGGGGATCCCGCTTAATCAAGTCAGTGCAATTGCACCGATCATTATTATGACGATTGCCGTTTGCGACTGCGTGCACTTGCTGGTGATTTATCTGCGCCAGATGGGGCTAGGAGATAACCGCCTCGCGGCGATGGAAACCAGTTTGACGATTAACATCCAGCCCATTTTTTTAACCAGCCTAACAACAGCCATTGGCTTCATGAGTTTGTTGTTTTCCGATTCGCCGCCGTTTCAAGAGCTCGGGGTGCTGTGCGCCTTTGGTGTGATGTTGGCGATGCTGTTAACACTCACGCTGCTGCCTGCGGTGTCGGTTGCTTTGGTTCGCCGTCGGCGTTTGAGTCAGCAAAAAAATGTGACCTTGATGGAACATCTCGCCAATTTTGTTATCGCTCGCCCGGGCAAGGTGGCGTTGTTGACGCTAGTGGCCGCTTTGGCACTCGTGGCACAGATGCCACGCAATCAACTCAACGACGACACGGTCAAGTATTTTCAGCCCTCTGTGCCCCTGCGCGATGCAGCGGATTTTTACACGAAGCATCTTTCGGGTTTTGATCGCATTGCCTATTCGCTGAGTTGTCACGAGGCCGGCTGTGTCAACGACCCGGCGTTTTTGGCCAAGGTGAAAGCCTTTGGCAATTGGTACGCCGAACAAGAGGGCGTGGTGTTTGTAAACACCTATGTCGATGTGATCGAAAAGCTCAACAAAAACATGCACGGCGGCGACGAGGACTATTTGCGCTTGCCAGATAGCCAAGCGCTGGCGGCTCAGTATCAGCTGCTCTATGAAATGTCGCTGCCCTACGGTTTGGATTTAAACAATCAAATCAATTTTGATAAATCCGCTGTGCGCATTTTGTTGCACGTGCGCGAGGCACTGCCACAAGATTTGATCGAGCTCGACGACAAGGCTCAGGCTTGGTTCGACGAGCACGCCCCCGAGATGAAAACCCACGGTGCCAGCATTCCCGTCATGTTTGCCCATATCGGTATGAAAAACATCAACAGCATGATGACGGGCTCGGCTATAGCCTTGATCGGCATTACGATCACGCTTTTAATTGCGCTTCGTTCACTGCGCTTTGGTTTGTTGAGCTTGTTGCCCAATGCGTTTCCCGCCGGTATGGCGCTTGGCGCTTGGGGGTTGATGGTGGGCGAGGTTAACCTCGCCGTGGCCGTTGTATTTAGTGTCACGCTCGGGATTGTCGTCGATGATACGGTGCACTTTTTGAGTAAGTATCTGCGTGCTCGGCGCGAGCACGGCGACAGCCCCGAGACGGCGGTGCGCTATGCTTTTTCCACGGTGGGTTCTGCACTGTTGGTGACCACTATCGTATTAGCGGTGGGCTTCGGCCTGCTGTTGTTGTCGCGTTTTAATGTGAATGCCTACATGGGAGGCATGACCGCCATGACCATCTTGATAGCGGTCGTATTCGATTTCCTTTTCTTGCCCGCTTCTCTGCTCCTCGTCGAGCGCTGGTTGGGGCGGAGTCAGAGAGACGGAGAATCGCAGGAACAGACCTAGAGCGGTCAGTAGTAGTGCCGCGCTGGCGATAACCGCCACGGGATAGTAGAGGTTGCCCGCGAGATCGAGCTGGCTGTATTTGATGACCATCAGCAGCCCCTCGAGCACTAGGCCGACGCAGACAATGCTGACAAAGCGAGGCACGGTTCGGCGCAGCACGGTTGAGATATGCGCTTGGCTCTCGCCGCTGGCATACTCTTCGGTGACAACGAGAGCCAGCTCAAAGACGGCCAGTGCGACCACGGCCATATTGATGCTCTTAATCAGGCTTTCGGTGAGGTTTTGCTCGCTAAAAAGCCCGCTGGCCAGTTCGGTAACGGTAATGCCGGCGAGAGCGATTGAGAGCAAAAAGAAAAACGCGGCAAATAGACCGCCCATGACTTTTCGCCACTGGCGAACGAAAGGGTCCATTGTATTTGTCCTTTTGGTGATTAAAGGGTGGCGCTATCCTAGCGTCTATCGTGTGTGAAGCGGTTTAAGTTGTGTTTAGAAATGTCAAATGAATGGGGTGCACTACTAGGCGTCTCAACAGATTTTTGACGAGGCGTTTATACTATCGCCATATTCGCTGTCGAGAGGACGGCGCCGATGGGTGCTCTAGCGAGTTGATTTTAGCTCGGCGCCCACACTAAATTCTCATCGTTAAAGAGTAAGGAGCCACCGTGGCTAATCAAAACGCATTTTCTGTAGAAGTTCGCAACGATGGAGTTGCTATTGTCACGCTCGACGTCCCCGGCGAGAGCATGAATGTTCTGAACGCATCTTTTGCCGACGAAGCCTACGCGGTATTGGATCAAGTGGAGAACGATCCCAAGGTCAAAGCCAGTGTTTTCATCAGTGGCAAAGACAGTGGTTTTATCGCGGGGGCGGACGTCAAAATGTTGCAGGCCACGACCTCGGCTGGTGGCGCTGCTCACATCGCCCGCGTCGGCCAGCTGACCTTCCAAAAAATGGCCGACAGCAAAAAACCGATTATCGCCGCGATTCACGGCCCCGCGTTGGGTGGCGGTTACGAGCTGGCGCTGGCCTGTCACGGCCGCGTCGCTAGCGATAGCCGTAAAACGGTTGTCGGTTTGCCGGAGGTCATGCTCGGTGTGTTACCCGGCTCCGGTGGTACTCAGCGCCTGCCTCGTTTAATCGGCCTGCAGCAAGCGCTGCCTCTGATTTTGCAGGGCAAGCAAGTCAAAGCCTTTAAGGGCGTTAAAAAGGGCATGGTCGACAAGGTCGTGCCCAAAGAGCAGTTACTAGACACGGCGATTGAAATGGCCTTGGGGATGGTGGGTAAAGTCGACCCCAATCGCTCGGCGGCGAAAAAGGACATTAAAGATCGCCTGTTAGAGGATAACCCGATTGGTCGAAAAGTGGTGTTCGATCAGGCGCGCAAAATGGTCAAAGCGCAAACCAAGGGTAACTATCCCGCCCCCCTCGCCATTATTGATTGTATTGAGTACGGGCTGAACAACGGCTTGGAGAAGGGCTTGGTCTATGAGTCCAAGCGTTTTGGCGAGTTGGCCATGACCAAGGTGGCGCGCAACTTGATGCGCGTGTTCTTTACCGACCAAGAGTTGGCTCGACACGATTTTACGGGCTCAAAAGGTGCGGACATCCAACAGGTCGGTGTCCTCGGCGGCGGCCTCATGGGGGCGGGTATTGGCACGGTGAGCCTGTTCAATGCCAAAAAGTCGGTGATTATCAAAGATCGTGACGAGAAGGGCATTGGCAACGCCAATCAACACATCAAAGATGCCGCTGATAAGAAGCTGAAATTTCAGGGGATTACCGAACAGGAGCACAGAGAGCTGCTGTCGAAATATCAAGGTGTGATTGAATACGAGCCGCTCAAGGACTGCGACATTATTGTCGAGGCGGTATTTGAAAATCTCGAGCTCAAGCATCAGATGATTCAAGATGTTGAGGCGAACTGCAAAGACGATGTCGTGTTCGCCACCAATACGTCTTCACTGCCTCTAAAAGATATTGCCGCAGCGGCCAAGCGCCCCGAGCAAGTGGTGGCAATGCACTACTTTTCGCCGGTAGAAAAAATGCCACTGCTGGAAATCGTCAAGCACGATAAGACGGCGGACTGGGTGGTCTCGACGGCGGTCGATCTGGGTCGCGCCCAAGGTAAAAAAGTGATTGTGGTCAAAGATGGTGCGGGCTTCTATGTCAACCGCATGCTGTTCCCCTACGCCAACGAGATTGCTTGGATGGCGATGGAGGGCGTGCCGCTCGACCAACTCGATAAGGCGATGGTCAAGGCGGGGTTCCCCGTGGGACCGATTTCTCTGCTAGACGAAGTGGGCGTCGATGTGGCGGGCAAGGTACAGCCTAACCTGTTAGCTCAATTCGGTGAGCGTTTCGAGGCGCCGGATATGTCGCAGAAACTGCTCGACGCCAACCGCCTCGGCCGCAAGACCAAGAAGGGTATGTACCTCTACGATCAAGAGACGGGCAAAAAACTCAAAGAAATTGATCCAGCGGTTTATACTCTGTTGGGCGTTGAGCCCAATAAAAAGATCAGCGATGCAGAAATTAGACGTCGCTCTTTACTGCCCCTGCTCAACGAAGCAGTGCGCTGTTTAGAGGATGGCACCATTACCTCGCCACGCGATGGCGATCTCGGTGCGATTTTCGGTATTGGCTTTATTCCCTTCTCGGGTGGGCCGTTCCGCATGATCGATGCCATGGGAGCGGGGGCTGTGGTCAACTCCCTACAGCGCTACGAAGAGCTCTATGGCATGCGTTTTACACCGTGCGATATGCTGCTGGACTATGCGCGCAATGCCAAAACGTTTTACGAATCGTAAAATCGGTTCAGCGCATCAAAAAAGGCCGACATCGTCGGCCTTTTTTGTGTCTATGGAATTTGAGGCATTTCGAGCCGTTTACAGTGGTTGCCCAAGCTCTTTGCACTTTTTGTTGAGCCAGACAATGGCCGCCTCTTGGTTTCTAAAGGCCTTAAATGGAAAAGGTGGGCGGTGAATTTCGTAGAGGTGACTTAAATACTCTTCTAGGCGAGTCTGTACCACAGCGGCCATGCACAGACAGTGGTCGGCAAAGGGGCTATGGGTGGATTCGCGAGCGGCTTGGTAGTCGAGCCCGAGGATATTGTTGCCGTAAATCAGCATCGGTGCTTTGCGGTCGTAGCCTAGGATATCGCGGTTGCGATGGGCCATTTCTATGACGCGCTCGCGGGTGATTTTTTGGTAGTGCCCTTGGTTTAAATGCACGACCCCACTGTTGTCTAGAAAGACACTCAATTGGTGGGCAGCAGAACCAGGGGTAGATGAGCTCAAAATTACAACCTTGAATGGGATCGCTCTACGGCGCTTTTAATAAATCCAACTAACAGACATTCAAGAGGGATATTGAGTCATTGTCAAATGATTGGCGTGTGCTTGCTGTTTTGCCATCTATTTTCAGCGCTCGCCGAGTTCGCTGATACAATCTCGATAGGTATTAAAAGGTAGATTCCATTTTGACAATTTCAGATCCGAAGCATTTTCACTGCGAGCTCGAAGTGACCAGCGAGGATTGGTCTCAGGCCATTCTCTTTCTCGACGAGCATTTGCCGCTGTCTAAGTCGCGCATAAAATCGGCCATGAATGCAGGGGCGGTTTGGCTGTTACGCGGCGCCTCTCAAGAGCGTTTACGGCGAGCTAAGGCGGAGTTGCTGCCAGGGGATCGCGTGGCAGTGTTTTACAATGAAGCGCTGATTCAAATGCCGCTGTTGGGACTGGAGTTGGTCGCGGATAGAACACACTACAGTCTGTGGCAAAAGCCCGAAGGCATGATGTCGGAAGGCGACGAGTGGGGCGACTGGCAAGCCTTAGATCGACAGGTATGGCTGCACTTTGAGCGTCAGCGCGAGGTGTTGGTGCTATTCGCTTTGGCTCAAGAAGTGGGCGGTATCGTGTTGGTGGCTCACAACCGTCGAGCGGCGGCGGATTTATCGGCGCTTGAAGAGGCGGGTAAGATCACTCGCCACTATCGTCTAGAAGTCTTGGGGGAGACGCCGCCAAGTGGCTCTATTAACGAGCACAGCGAGTATCGACGTATCGATTATCTAACGGCGCTCAATGCGAGTGTGCTTGCTGTGCAGTCGACGCGCGGTACAGAAGATCCGCTGCGGGAGCGCTTAGCGGCGATGGGGCACCCCGTTTTGGGAGATGATGTCTATGGGCGCCAAGACTACCGCGATCACTTGCACTTAAAAGGCGTGGGCCTTGCCTTCACGTGTCCCTTTTCGGGGGAGTCTGTGCATTTTGGCCGCACAGACGATGCAGCCTAGTGCGGTGTACTCTCAGATTTTGGAGGTGGGATTCCAAACGGCATCGCAGTATAGTGATGTCAGCAGCGCTGGGGGGGCGTTGCTGGACAGGATAATTGAGGTATACGGGCAGTTTGAGTCAATCGAATTCTATTCGCCGCATTGTTGATACTGTGCTGTGGCCATCCGATCAGGTGGGCCGCTATGTTGTGCAGCGCACGGTGTTTTTGTTCGAACTGTTGCGTTTAATTTATTTAGGGGTGCGCACCTCTTGGTTTGAGCAGGGCTACGCCTCGCGGGCCAGGTTGGCAGTGATTGGCGCTCAGGTTTACCACACCGGCTTTAAAGCGTTGGGAACGGCCACTCCCCTGGCCGTAGTAGCGGGTGCGCTGGTGATTTTTCAGGCCTCGAACCAGCTCTACATTGTGGGTGGGCGAGAGCACATCGGACAAATTGTCATCATGATTGTCGTGCGCGAATTGGCGCCGCTGGTGACAGCGTTCATTGTGATTGCGCGCTCTGGAACAGCCGTGGCCACGGAAGTGGCGAATATGCGGGCCAACCACGAAATCGAGTCGCTGGAGGCGCTGGGGATTCACCCTTATGCCTATGTGGTGTTTCCGCGCATTATGGCGGGCATGATTGCGACAATTTGTTTGGCTTTTTACTTTATGGTCGCGGCTATGTACGGCGGGTACTTTGTTACAGTGCCTTGGTCGAATTTGAATGTCAGTACCTATTTTTACGCGCTGGATGAGGCCATCCAGATTAGGGACTACGTGCTGTTTATTACTAAGACGCTGGTCAGTGGCGCATTGATTTTCTCAATCTCCTGTTACTACGGTCTGCAGGTTAAGCAGGGCCACGACGAGGTGCCTATTGCCACCACGCGTGCAGTGATTCACGCCCTGTCGTACATCATCTTTTTTAACTTGGCCGCCAGTGTGGTGTTCTATGTCTACGAATACTTGGGGCGCTTATGGTGGTGAAATCGATACTGCGCTGCGCCTTTGAGGATTTGTCGGTGTACACCCCACGCGGGTTGCCCTTGTTGCAATCGGTGAATCTTGAACTGCCGATGGGTGAAGTCGTCGAGGTGACAGGAGAGCACGGTGCGGGGAAGTCGGTGGTTTTAAAATTACTGGCGGGGCTAGTTCGTCCTGTGTCGGGCGCAGTGGTGTACAACAATGAGAATGTCTCGGCGCTGAACTTTGAGAGTTTTTTGCCCTACCGGCGAAATATCGGCTATGGCTATGGCGATCGTGGATTGTTGAGTGCTTATAGTCTGGAAGAAAACTTTCTCTTGCCCATGCGCTATCACCCACTACTCGATGACGACACCTCCGTGCAGCGAGTGAGTGAGTTGCTAGATGGGTTTGGTCTTAGTGCGGTGAAACACTTGAGGCCAGGGCAGATGTCGGAGAGTTTTAAGCGTTTGGCGATTGTGGCGCGAGCTATGCTATTCCGCCCGCAGTTGCTGTTGTTGGACAATCCAACGACGGGGCTGCCGGATGAAGATCGCGAGCGCATTATTCAATTAATTCAAAGAGAGCGCGAAATGCATCGTTTGCGACATGTTTTTCTCGTCTCCAAAGACATGCCTTTGATCGATGCACTCGTGACAAAGCGCATACACATTGAGCACCAGCAGCTAGTCGCTGTGCCCTCTGATGGTCGGGAGCCTGAATATGCAAGTTGAAGTGAGCCGCTATGAGCGAGTGGCGGGGTTGTTTGTGGTGATCGCTTTGGTTGCGGTGACGCTGGTCAGTATCATGCTGGTGGTTCGCACGGGGTACTTTTCCGAGAAAACGCCTTACAGCGTGGTGGTGAAGTCTGCCACAGGCTTGCACGTGGGCACTCGCGTGCAGATGTCGGGGCTGAATGTAGGTTGGGTAGACGATGTCGATTTGATAGCGCCGGGGCAGGTACTGGTGGAGTTCTCCATTTTGGAAGAGTATGCCCGTCGCGTTGTGGAGGGGACAAAGATCCAAATGGTGCGCCCCTACGCTGTTGGCGAAAAGCTATTGGAAATACAGGCGGCGGATCCCGCCAATCCACCGCTACCATCGGGTAGCAGCTTGCCGCTACTGGAAAGTTTTGATCTCGTCGATCTGATGAGTGGGCGCACGCTGGGCCCGTTTGTCGCCAGTATCGAAGCGCTGGTGGGTGATTTGAACAACACCATGCTGGTGCTGCAGGAAGCGGGGACGTTTGAGCGCGTGAATGCCTTACTCGATCAGTCCACGCCCGTGATGGAAAACGTGAATAATATGTCGCGAGAGATGGCGGCAATGGCGGGGACGTTCAATGAGCAGCAGCGCTTGGCCAAGCTGCTTCGGGAAATGCAGGCGTCGGCGCAGGAAATGAATCAGCTGTTGCCTGTGATGCGGCAAAATATGCCGGCGATCATGGAGCCTATGCCCGAGCTTTTGAATAACCTGAATGCGGTGAGTCAAGAGCTTCAACAGTTGACGCCTGTTCTGGCCGAGGTGGGGCCCGAGTTGCCGCGCACCAGTCGTCGAGCGATCGAGGCCATTGATGAGGCGGTGATTTTGATGAAGGCTCTACAGAAATCTTTTCTGTTAGAGGGCAAGGTGGAAGATGTACGCGAAGAGGAGCGGCAGCGCCGCCAACGGCGACGCGCCGAACAGCTGCCCGCTATTGAGGTGCAGCCGAACCCTTAGCCGATTCGGCACTTTGGCTGATCTGTTGTTGCAGCTTTTGCGATTTGACTTGCATGGCTTGCAATAACTGAGGCAGCTTTGGGTGCTCTTCTTTCATCGTATTGATGAGCTTTTGTTGAAAACTCTGTTTTGCCGCTAACAGCTCTTGGTCTTTGGCGATGGCCATTCGGGCGCTTTTAAAGCTGCGGGCAAGCTCACCCATTTCTTGCTTAGTTGCCTGCTTGTCCTCTTCGGAGGTCGCGGGATCTTGCAATTTTGATTTGAGTGTTTTGATGCGCGCTTTGGCATCACTGTCGAAGCCGGCTTCGGCCAGTTTCTCTGCGGTTAATGCCTGCAGAGATTTTTGGTCGGCTTCAAGGGTTTCGTGTTTTTCAATCGTGCTGCGCTGCAAGGCGATAAACTGGCGCTGCATTTGAAGCAATTCACCTTTGAGTGCCTGCATGCTGCTGTTGTCATTGGCGGCGAACGCCGATGTGACAAGCGTTGATGCGGCAAAGAGCAAATAGAGTAAAGCGGTGCGGAGCGAGCCGTTCGACATAGTGCCTCCAAATAAAAGTGGAGGCTCACCATAACAACTGCCATTTTTGCCTGCAAACCACAGACGGCGGCTGAGGCGGCCCCAGCCGTTTTTTTACAAAGCTTAACCGTCGGCTAGCAGTGAGCGCAGTTCGATGACGGCGGCATTCGCTCGCGAAATATAGGAGGCCATCACCAGCGAGTGGTTGGAAAAAATGCCAAAGCCGCTGCCGTTGAGTACGACTGGGCTCCACAGCGATTCCTGGGTGCCCTCTAGCTCGCGTATGATTTGTTTGAGGCTGACCGTGGCGTTTTTCTTTTCGAGAACGTATTTAAAATCGACTTCGACCGCGCGCAGCAGTTGGATCAGTGCCCAGGTGGCGCCGCGGGCTTCGTAGTAGACGTTGTCAATTTCTAGCCAGGGTGTTTTTGACATCACTTCCATTTTCCCCGCCGTCGATTGCGCGGCGGCCGTGTCGCCGGCTAAGTCGGTGTTTAATCGGGGCTTGCCCACGCTGGCGCTTAGTCGTTGCGACAGGGAGCCAAGGCGTTTTTCCACTAGGGACAGCCAGGCGTTAAGATTGTCGGCGCGGGCGTAGAACTGGGCGTCGGGGCTGTCGGTGTCAGACAGGCGGTCGAGGTAGTCTTCGAGGGTCGTGGCGCTTTGACGGTACTCGGTCTCCGCAGCGGGGAACATCCATGCCTGATCGTCGACATTGAGCTTGGATTCGGACTCTCTAAGAGCCTGATCTTCCGTGGATTGGGTCTGAGAGCGGCTGAAGTCGTTGCGCAGGGCGCGAGACATATCGCGGGCTTGAATGAGCGCCCCGTACTCCCAATTGGGCATGTTGTCGAGAAAGATGCTGGGGGGCATCAACATATCGTTGCGCAAGTAGCCGCCGGGTTTGTCGAGCAGGGTGTTGATAATATCCACCAGTGCCTGAGTCGTAGTCGACCCAATGACCAGCGGTTTGTTGCGATCCGTGGCGATGGGTTTGAGATCGGGCTCTTGGCTCCAATACCAGCCAATGGCGCTCAGAACCAAAAGGACAATGACTAAGGTGAGGGAGATAATATTTTTTAAATTGCTATGATGGCGTTGAGACACGATCGCTCCATTCCTCTAACTGAGAGTTGCGGTTGCTGGTTGTCAGACTATTATGCGTTGCAGTGAATGAAAAGGGAAAGAGTATGAAAGCCGTTAAATTTTTGTTTAAAGCGCTTGTCGCCGTGCTTGTGCTCGTCGTGCTGGCGGTTGTGGGTCTAATGATTTTTGTCGACCCCAATGACTTTAAACCACAGATCGAGCAGGCGGTCGTTGAAAACACGGGGCGCGAGCTGACCATTGATGGCGACATCAGCTGGGCCTTCTGGCCTCGCTTTGGACTCAATATCGGCCATACGGAATTGTCCAATGCCGATGGCTACACTGCGCGCGTCTTTGCCGAAATCGACGAAGTCGATGTCGGTATTCAGGTGCTGCCGTTACTAAAAGGAGCGGTTGAAGCCGATGTCATTTATTTGGACGGCTTAGTGGCCAACCTCGAGGTGAAGTCGAGTGGCAAGACGAACTGGGACGACTTTGTTGAAGCCGATGGTAGGCCCGCCTCAGTCAAAGAGGGCCCGCGGGCGGCCACTGTGAACCAAGGCGATCAGGCGACGGGACTGGCCTCTCTGCCCCCCATTCGCCTTGGCGGTATCCACGTTCGCGATGCTCAAGTGAACTACTCCGATCTGAGTGGCGGTATGGCGGCCATGCTGGAGGACTTCAACTTTAAAACGGGCCCTATCGTGTTGTGGGAGCCCATTTCATTTGAAGGCGATTTTACCATCGAGAACAAGTACCCCGAATTATTGGCCGAATTTGATTACTCGGGTGTTCTGACGGCCAAAGTTCTGGATGATAAATTTGCTTTGAACGATTTCAAACTCGGTTTAAAAGCGCAGGGTGAACCTGTGCCCAACGGTTCCGTGTCACTGAGTTTGGCCGCGGATGTGTCTGCGGATACCGCGGCGGAAACGGCGGAGTTGGCCAAGCTGCAAATCAAGCTGGATGAAACCACCATTGACGGTAAGGCGAGCGTCAAGGGCTTTAGTGAGCCAGCCATCGACTTTGATGTCGCTGTGGACAAACTCAATGTGGATCACTATTTGCCCGAGCCCGAAGAGGCTCCCGAACCCACGGCTTGGGAGGAAGAGGCGCCCGAGCCTGTCGATACCGATCCAAAAATTGAGCTGCCGCTGGTGATGCTGCGAGGCTTGGATATGGATGGCAAGCTGACAGTGGGCGAGCTGCAGGTCATGGGCTTGAAAACCTCAGATATTGAAGCGGTACTCAGTGCTCACCAAGGCATTATTCATCTTAAACCGATGAAGGTGGCACTCTACGATGGCCGCTTCAATGGCTCTGTGCGTCTCGACGCGACGGGACGCATACCGAGCTATGCGGTTAAATCGGAGATTCAGGGCGTGCAGGTTCAGCCGTTGCTGACCGACTTCGCCCAGTTCGACACCGTGGCGGGCAGTGGCAATATTCAGCTCGATATCACCACGCGGGGCGAGCGTGTCAGCGAACTCAAACGCGGCTTGAACGGCAAGTTATCGCTGGCCTTTGCCGACGGCAGTATTCAAGGGGACATCCGCGGAAAAATCGACAAGTGGGCCGAGCTGATTGGTCAAAAAGATGAGCTCTACGGTGAGGGCGGCGAGACGACGACCTTTAAAACGCTCGATGCCAGTGCCACGGTTGTCGATGGCAAGTTAGTCACTAACGATCTCAACATGGAGTCTGGCAATATGACGATTGCGGGCGATGGCTCTTTTGATATTCCCACAGAGTATTTGGATTTTGTCTACACGCTGAGTGTCGATGAATACAGTTGCCCTATCGGCATAGAGGGGCAGCTGATGGAGATCGACTACGCCAAAGCGGCGAAAAATGCTGTGCCCGACTGCGTTAAAGGCATGCTCGATGCGCGGCTCGATGCCGAGAAGGAAAAACTCAAGCGCGAGCTAGAGGCGAAAAAGGCTGAGGCCGAGGCGCGCCTTGAAGCGGAAAAGGCTAAAGCAAAAGCAAAGCTTGAGGCCGAAAAGGCCAAGGCTAAAGCGGAATTAGAGCGCAAGAAAGCCGAGGAAAAAAAGAAACTTGAAGATAAAGCCAAGGAAGAACTGAATAAATTGCTCGACTTTTAATACTGAGCGATGAGTGAGCGCTCTTTCTCTGAGCGGCTACTGGCTTGGTATCGAGTCAGTGGCCGCCACGACCTGCCTTGGCAGCAGGATAAGACACCCTACCGAGTGTGGGTGTCGGAAATTATGTTGCAACAGACCCAGGTGGCTACGGTCATTCCCTACTACCAGCGTTTTATGGCGAGCTTTCCAACGCTGGAGGACTTGGCGTCGGCGACACAGGACCAAGTGCTGCAGCACTGGTCTGGCCTTGGCTATTACGCTCGCGGACGAAACCTGCACAAGGCAGCACGGCAAGCCCATGAGGCTTGGGGGGATCTCCCCGACGACGTCGAGGCTTTAGAGGCGTTGCCGGGGATTGGGCACTCTACAGCGGGCGCCATTTCGTCAATTGCCTTTGGCCGCCGCGCGCTGATTTTAGATGGCAATGTAAAGCGCGTTTTGGCTCGCCACAGGGCTGTTTCAGGTTGGCCTGGGCGCACCGCTGTGTCGCGGGAACTGTGGCAGTGGGCCGATCTGTATACGCCGTCAGCTGTTCAAGCGGGAGAGTACGCCCAAGCGATCATGGACCTGGGGGCGACGCTGTGCACGCGCACTCAGCCACGCTGCGGCGAGTGCCCTGTGGCTGAAGATTGTTTGGGGCGAGGGAGTGGAGAGCCAACGGCCTTCCCCGGGAAAAAGCCCAAAAAGGACAAACCGGTTAAATCGGTTCGCATGTGGCTCGTCACTAATAAAAAGGGCGAGGTGCTTTTGCAGCAGCGTCCCGCTCAAGGTTTGTGGGGTGGGCTTTGGGTATTGCCCGAGCAGCGGGTCGATGAGCCTTTGGACGCCTGGCTTTCGCGGCGCGGCTGGCTCGGCGCGGAGGCCGTGCCATTGCCTAAGTTTCGCCACTCGTTTAGCCATTTTCATTTAGATGTTGAGCCACTGCTGGTCCAAGACATCGATAGCGCCCGCGTTACTGAGTGCGCAGACCACAGCCCTGAGCAGTGGTACAATCCACGCAGCCCTCAGGGGGGCATTGCCGCACCGGTGGCCCGCCTGTTGAAATCGCTGCCTACAGATTCCACAGGAGATTAGAATGAGCCGAACGGTACATTGCGTTTACTTAAATCGAGAGGCTGAGGGAATGGAGCGCCCGCCGTGGCCCGGCGAAGTGGGTCAGCGGATTTATAATGAGATTTCCAAGGAAGCCTGGCAGGCGTGGCTTAGCCATCAAACGATGTTAATTAACGAATATCGTTTGGTGCCGGTAGAGCCCAAGGCGCGCAAGTTCCTAGAGGAGGAAATGGAGAAATTCCTATTTGCTGGCGAGGCGGCCAAAATCGATGGCTATGTGCCCCCCGAAAAGTAACGTTGGATGGTTTTTTAGTCGTCAGCACTTGACTATCTGAGGCGGTATCGGTTTAATACCGCCCCTCCAATGGCTCGATAGCTCAGTCGGTAGAGCAGAGGATTGAAAATCCTCGTGTCGGTGGTTCGATTCCACCTCGAGCCACCATCATTTCAAAAAGGCCCTGCAGTTGTGCAGGGCCTTTTTTATGGGGTGATTCGCGCGCGATGATTGTCTTGAGGAGTGATGTGGGGGAGTGAGTTGCTGCCCTCCCTCAAGATGCGCGATAGGTGTTAGTTGCGGTTCGCTGAATGGCGAAGCCTGAGCGGCGCCATAAGTCCCATGAGGGCGAGTAGCCACATCCCAATAGAGGAGCCACCCCCACCTTCTCTCAAGCCAGTGTCGTTGCAGTTAGAGTTAAATAGATCACTTGTTTTTCCGGTGCATTCACCGTTAGAACCGCTGTCTTCACCACCTCCGTTGCCGCTGCAGGCCACGCCACTGACGACGGATTCAACGGCTGCGGCCACGTCTAGCAGGCCACTGCCACATGTGCCATTGGTACAAGCGGTGGATTGGTCGGCGGGAGCCGCTGGGAAGGATCTAGAGCAGCTCGTTAGCGTAGAGAGGGTTTGATCGGGCGTTAGGCTAGGGTCAGCTTCCAGTAGAATTGCTGCAGCGGCGCTGACGAGGGGAGCGGCAAAACTCGTGCCTTCAAATACGAAAAGCTCAGATGAGGTGGTGTGTGTGTTGGTGCCGACCCAATCCCCAGAAGGTAGCTCAGCCAAATCGTGTCCTGTGCTAATTAGGCCGCAATCATTGCTATCACAGGTGTCGCCACCAGGGGCAGATAGGTTAATACTCGTTCCAAAGTTGGAGTAAGCCGCTCTTCCACCTGCTGCGGTGGAGGCCGCAATATTGAAGGTGGCAGCGCAGTTACCCGGTGCGCTGGAGTTGGCGTCCGCGCCTTCATTGCCCGCAGCGGTGATTACAATTACCCCCTGATCGCGCATGCTTTGGAAGGCATCTTCCTCGGTTTGAGTGCATTCGCTGCCTCCACCGAGGCTGAGGTTAATAATGTCTACAGGGTCGGTGATTGGCGTAATACTGCTGCTGCCAATACCAGCTGCCCATAGAGAGGCGTCAGTGATGTCACTGGTGTAGCCGCCACATTTACCTAAGGCGCGGATTGAAATGACAGTCGCCCCCGGGGCGCCTCCGGCTATTCCCTCAGCATTATCGGTGGTCGCCGCGATAACGCCGCTTACGGCGGTGCCGTGCCATGAGCTTTGGCCGCCGGGGCTGGGAGAACAGCCGGGATCATCGCGAAAAACGGGGTTGTTGTCTTTATCATTTTGCGTGACGAGGTCACCGACATCGGAACCGTCCTCGTCGCGGCCGTCGCCATCGCCTGCGGTGGCAAAAACGCCGCCGTTATCGGGACCAATAAAGTCTGGGCCAAGAGTGACATTGGTATTGGGTTGGTCGGTGTGCCTTGTCCAGCCGGTATCAATGACGGCAATGCGTACTCCTTCTCCCGTTAGCCCGCCCGATTGGCGCCAAGCATTATTAAAGCGAGCCGCACCTGCTCGAGTCGACTGGAGATACCACTGGTCGGCATAGAAGAGTCATTGGGAGCGGTTTCAGGAAAACGGCGGGATAGCGCTTGTAGTCAACATGGGCGTATACAACATCCTCGCGCTGTCAATTGCTCAACGAGTGTCTCCATGGATTGAGAGAGGTGGGCGCATCAGAAGTAGCACTCAGCTCCATTGAGGGTGCGCTTTAAGTGAGACAGCTTGCTGGCGTGAAGAGGCGCAATTTTTTGGAGTTTGTCGGGAGTGAGTAGCTGGGGAGAGTCTTTTTCACCGTCTGCCATTTTGACAACGATCCGATTGCCGTAATAGCGCTCATCTATCACCGACGCGGCCCAAGTGTTGGTAATAGAGGCGAAAAATAAGAGTGAAATGCTTCCGAGCAGTATTTTTTTCATATCAAGTTTATCGGGTTGTTTAGCTTGTTTGGTGAGTATGACATACTTTAATTTAGTTTGGTTTGAAGTTATTTAACCCCAAATCAAGGCTCTGTTGAACCCTATATAGTCTCTAAGACAGGTTGTTATGCAAAGCGCAAAATTCAGTTTGGGGCAGGTAGTACTGCACCGAAATTACGGTTATCGCGGGGTCGTTGTCGATGTTGATCCTAACTATCACGGTACAGAAGACTGGTATGAAGAGGTAGCGGTGTCGCGGCCTTCCCGCGAGTTACCTTGGTACCATGTGCTAGTAGACGAGCATGAGCACGAGACCTACGTGGCTGAAGAGCATCTAGAGATTGATGACTCGGGGCAGCCCGTTGTTCACCCCGATATGGATGTTTTTATCAGCGGTGACAGCCCCGCTGGATACAGTTCGAGGCACACATTTAACTGATGTTGGGTGCATTAAAAAACTGGTTCTCTAGTGAGGTCGCCGAGCCAGAATCTGCCGATCATCTCGTGCAGAAGGCGGCGGCTTTTTTGTTGTTTGAAGTGGCCTTGGTTGACCGTCATATCGGCGATCAAGAGCGCGATCAGTTGTTGAAGAGCGTGCTTGCCGCGACGAGTTTGAGCCAAGCAGACGCTGAAGTCTTGCTAGAGCAGGTGGAGAGCGAGGCCGAGGCGTTGACGTCCCACCACCGCTTTATTCGCACGCTGGTTGATGAGCTCGATGAAGATGAGCGCGGCTTAGTGATCGAGCAAATGTGGCGGGTGGCCTATGCGGATGGCGAGTTGGATCGATATGAAGAACAGTTTATTCGCCGCGTCGCCGATTTATTGTACTTGCCACACAGCCGCTATATCCAAGCCAAATTAAAAGCTCAAGGCTAGGGCCTAGCTCTTTTTAAGGCGGTAGAGTGCGACCTTGCCCAGCAAATTGGGCATCCAGTTCATGCCGGGGCGGGTTGCGTGGTCGTTGTCGACGACGACCCGCTCGAGAATTTCAATGCCCTTCTCCCGACACAGTGCTTCGAAGTCGCGGATGGTACACAGGTGGATGTTGGGTGTCTGATACCACGTGTGCGACAGTGAGCGGGTTACGGGCATTCGTCCACCGAGGGCAAATTGCAAGCGTCCGCGGATATAGCCCATATTGGGGAACGAGATAATTCCCTCGCGACCAATCCGTAGCATTTCAAGCAATGCCTCGTCGGTTTTTTGCACGGTTTGCAGGGATTGGCTCATCACGACATAGTCGAAGGAGTGATTGCGCAGGTGGCCAAAGCCCGATTCTAAATCCTGTTGAATCACATTAACGCCGCGTTCGGTACATTGAAGAATTGCTTTGGGGTCAATCTCTACACCATAGCCGCTGACTTGGCGGTGCTGGGTGAGTTGTTCCAGCAGGGCGCCATCGCCACAGCCCAAGTCGAGCACGCGGCTGTTGGCCTGAATCCAATTGGCGATGATTTGTTGATCGGCGCGCAGTTTAGACATCGATGTTCTCCAGATAGGCGCGCAGTGTGCCCATGTAGTAGGGAATGTCTAGCAAAAAGGCATCGTGGCCATTGGGGCTGTCGACTTCGATGTAGCTGACATCTCGGCCAGCTTCTATCAGTGCATTGACGATTTCCTCTGAGCGCTCGGGCTGGAAGCGCCAGTCGGTAGTAAATGACACCAATAAAAACTTGGCAGTGCTTCGCCTGAGTGCCTCGGCCAGTGTGCCCCCGTAGTCCCGTGCGGGGTCAAAGTAGTCGAGGGCCTTGGTCATCAACAAGTAGGTGTTGGCATCAAAGGTGCCGACAAACTTTTCGCCTTGATAGCGTAAATAGCTTTCGACTTGGTACTCGGGGCCGAAGTCGTAGTGCAGTTTGTCGCGTTGTAGGTGCCGCCCGAATTTCTCGCCCATGGCATCGTTGGACAGATAGGTAATGTGTCCTAGCATGCGAGCGAGCATGAGGCCGCGATTGGGGACTTTGCCCTCGCGCACATAGTGGCCGTCGCAGAACTCAGGGTCGGTCAGGATGGCTTGGCGCGCGACCTCGTTGAAGGCAATGTTCTGCGCGGTTAAGTTGGGCGCCGAGGCGATAATGACGCAATGTCTCAGCAAATCGGGAAAGTCTACGCTCCACTGTAACGCCTGCATGCCGCCAAGGCTGCCGCCGGCGACCGCAGCCCACTGCTCAATGCCGAGATGTAGCATCAGGTGGTGCTGGCTGCGTACCCAGTCGCGGACGGTGACGAGGGGGAAGTCCGCCCCCCAGAGTGTTTCTCCGTCTGGCTGGTGGGTGGTGGGGCCCGTCGATCCATCACAACCGCCCAAGTTGTTGCAGCAGACGACAAAAAATTTGTCGGTATCAATGGCTTTGCCAGGGCCGATGGCGGCGTTCCACCAGCCTGGGCGCTTGTCGCTTTCGCTGTGATAGCCCGCTGCGTGATGGCTGCCCGATAGAGCGTGACAAATTAGAATGGCGTTGCTGGCGGTAGCGTTGAGCTCGCCATAGGTCTCATAGACCAGTTCGTAGCTCTCTAGTGTTTGCCCACAGTCCAGCGTTAAAGCCTGTTGGCTTTTAAACGTTTGTGGCTGGACGATGCCGAGAGAGCGAGGCTGTTTGTTGGTAGGCATGATTTAGAGGCTACAACGATTGGGCTATGGCTAAACGAATCATTTTGTCACGAACCGTTGGTTAGGCCAACGGTTCTATGTATTGATACTGCAAGCGCTCAAGGGGGATTGTCTAGGCGCCGAGCAGCGTTTGTCGAAGCGCAATTTTTAGCGCATAGAGCAAAATTAGAACAATCATGGGAACGATATCAATGCTGCCACCAATAGGAGGAATCAAGCGACGCAGCGGTTTGAGTAGCGGTTGTGTAATGGCGTGCACAAACTGCTGGGCAGGGTGGTAGGGGTTGGGAGCAACCCAGCTCATGACGACGCTGATTAGGATGGCGAAAATATAGGTGTTGATGATTAAATCGGCGAGAAAATAGCCCGTCAAGATAGCCGTACTGGCACCATCAATGGGGACGCCGCGCATGGCGGCGAAGGTCAGCACTTTGCCGATCATCAACAGTACGACGATAAGGGCGGCGGCGGAGTCGTAGCGTCCTAGACGCGGTAGCACTTTGCGCAGGGGCTTGAGTACGGGGTCGGTGATTTGTACGAGTCCTTGGCTAATCGGGTTGCGAAAGTCTGCCCCTGAACTCTGCGCAAGCAGTCGCAGTAGGAATAGGGTGGCAGCGAGTAGAAAAACGGTATCGACAATAAAAAATAGGGCTTCACCCATGATTACTCTCCCGAGGTGTCGTTGTTGAGGCTGTCGCCAAGCTCTGCGGCACGCTGGCAGGCGGCCTCCATGGCTTTGGCGACGGTATCTTTGAGCCCGTGCGCTTCGAAAGCGGCAAGCGCTGCCGCCGTCGTGCCGCCTTTGGAGGTGACATTTTGGCGCAGAGTCGTGGGCGAATCACCGCTTTCGTTGACCATGCGGGCAGCGCCGAGTGCGGTTTGTAGCGTGAGTTGGCTGGCTTGTTCGTGGCTTAATCCCAGTTTTTCACCCGCCTCAATCATGGCTTCGATAAAAGCGAAGAAATAGGCGGGGCCTGAGCCTGAAACGGCTGTCACTGCATCGAGCTTTTGCTCGGAGTTCACCCATAGAGTGAAGCCGGCAGCCTCCAAAACCGTGTTGGCGATTTGCTGTTGTGCTTGGGAGACATCGGGGTTGGCGAAAAGAGCCGTTGCGCCCGCTTGCAGCAGAGAGGGAGTATTGGGCATGCAGCGAACAATAGCGGTGCGCTCGCCGCCTGCCCAGCGGCTAATAGCATCAATCGGGACGCCCGCAGCAATCGATATCAGCAAGGGACGTTGTTGCTGGATGGTATCGGACAGCGGTGAGAGCACTTCGCGTAAAATTTGTGGCTTAACGGCTAGTACGATGGCATCGCACTGGTCCACTGCCGCCTGGTTGTCGCTAAAACCCTGAATGCCATATTCGTTTTCTAGGCGGGTTCGGTTCTCTTGATTGGGTTCGGCGACTCGAATCTGCTCGCCGGGGTAGCCGTTGGCCACCAAGCCTCCAATTAAGCTGCGAGCCATATTGCCGCCGCCGATAAAGCAAAGTGTGGATGTCATGTTCTCGCTCCAAAAATATCACTGCCGACTCGAACCATGGTACTGCCGGCGGCAATGGCTGATTCTAAATCGCCGCTCATGCCCATAGATAGCGTATCGAAATCCTCGGCTTTCTTGAGTTGGCTTTTAATTTGCTGAAAAAGATCTTCGAGGCTTTTAAAGGACGCCAGTTGTTGTTCCTCGCTGTTCGCAGGCTTGGGGATGGCCATAAGCCCGCGCAGACGAAGATTGGGCAATGTTTCAATTTCCCGCGCCAGTTTCGCCGCGTCCTCGGGGGCTACGCCGCCCTTTTGTGGCTCATTGTCGATGTTGATTTGTAGGCACAGGTTTAATGCAGATAGCCTCTCTGGGCGTTGCTCGCTGAGGCGGCGAGCGATTTTAAAGCGATCGACACTGTGTACCCAATCAAAGTATTGAGCAATAGTGGCCGTTTTATTGGATTGAATCTGCCCGATAAAATGCCAGTGGATTTCGTCGAGCGTGCCGAGCGCTTCGATTTTTTCTAGGGCATCTTGAAGGTAGTTCTCACCAAAATCGCGTTGCCCCTTATCATAGAGGGCTTTAACCATCCAAGCGGGCTTGGTTTTGCTGACGGCTAATAGCTTCACTGGCGTATCGCAGTCTGCTGTTTGGCAGGCCTGATCGATTCTGTGGAGTACATTGTGCCAGTTGTCGATTATCTTTTCGCTTTCGTGAGGCATTGCTTGTGGTTGAGCCTTGAGGTATCTATGATCGTAGCCACTACAAGAAGCGTGAAAATCACTCGCTGCCAGTGGTGGCGATAAAAATCTATTCTAACAAGCGGGGAATACAATGGATATTGCGCAGCTTTTGGCCTTTGGCGTGAAAAATGGTGCCTCAGATTTGCACTTGTCTGCTGGTTTGCCACCGATGATTCGGGTCGATGGTGATGTGCGTCGCATCAATGTGGAGTCGCTGGACCACAAACAGGTTCACTCCATGGTGTACGACATCATGAACGACAAGCAGCGTAAAGACTTTGAGGAGTTTTGGGAAACGGACTTTTCATTTGAAATTCCCAACTTGGCTCGCTTTCGTGTCAACGCGTTTAATCACAATCGCGGCGCGGGTGCGGTGTTCCGTACGATTCCCTCAAAAATTCTAACTTTGGAAGAGCTGGGTGCACCCAATATTTTCAAAGAGATTTCCGAGTACCCGCGCGGCGTGGTGCTGGTTACTGGTCCTACCGGTTCGGGTAAGTCAACGACTCTCGCGGCGATGATGAACCACAAAAACGAAACTGAGTACGGTCATATTTTGACGGTAGAAGACCCGATCGAATTTGTGCATGAGAGTAAACGCTGCTTGATTAACCAGCGCGAAGTCCACCGAGACACCTTGGGTTTTAACGAGGCTTTGCGCTCTGCGTTGCGGGAAGATCCCGATACGATTCTCGTTGGTGAGCTGCGTGACCTCGAGACGATTCGCCTCGCCCTATCGGCGGCGGAAACGGGTCACTTGGTATTCGGCACATTGCACACCAGCTCGGCGGCAAAAACCATTGACCGTATTGTCGATGTATTCCCCGCAGCGGAAAAAGATATGGTGCGCTCCATGTTGTCGGAATCGTTGCGCGCGGTGATCTCGCAGACCCTGTTGAAGAAGAACGGCGGTGGTCGTGTAGCGGCTCACGAAATCATGTTGGGCACGCCTGCTATCCGCAATTTGATTCGTGAAAACAAAGTGGCACAGATGTACTCGGCGATCCAAACCGGTCAGGGGATTGGCATGCAGACGTTGGATCAAAACCTTAAAGAGTTGGTTGAACGCGGCCTGATTAACCGAGACGTGGCGCGCACTAAAGCCGCAAACCCAGACAGTATTTAAGTTAAGTAAACGCAAGAGGCATGGCTCATGGATCGCGATAAGGCGATAAAATTTATGCACGACCTCCTTCGCATGTTGAAAGCGAAGGGAGGGTCCGATTTGTACATTGCAGCGGGGGCGCCGCCCTCAATGAAAATCGATGGCAAAATGACCCAGGTTTCCAATCAGAAACTTAGCCCCTCTCACACAATGGATCTGACGCGATCTATTATGAACGAGAAGCAATTGGGTGAGTTTGAAGCGAGCAATGAATGCAACTTCGCAATTAGCTTGCCAGGAGTTTCGCGCTATCGTGTGAACGCCTATGTTCAGCGCGGTTCTGTGGCGATGGTGATTCGAGTGATTACCGCTGACATACCCCGCTTTGAAGACTTGAATTTGCCCGATGTACTTCGCGAAATTGCCATGACCAAGCGCGGACTGGTGATTTTTGTCGGCGGTACGGGCTCGGGTAAATCGACATCGCTGGCAGCGATGGTTGACTATCGAAATGAGAATAGTTTTGGACACATCATTACGATCGAAGATCCCATCGAATACGTTCACAACCACAAGAGTTGTGTGGTCTCTCAGCGCGAGGTAGGTACGGATACAGAAAGCTGGGAAATCGCCCTTAAAAACACACTTCGGCAAGCGCCCGACGTGATTTTGATTGGCGAGGTGCGCGATAGGGAAACCATGGAACATGCCATTGCCTTTGCGGAAACAGGCCACTTGTGTTTGTGCACGCTACACGCCAACAGTACCAACCAAGCCATGGATCGCATCATTAACTTTTTCCCCGAAGAGCGACGCCAGCAGCTGTTGATGGACTTGTCCTTGAATTTGAAGTCGGTGATTTCTCAGCGCTTGCTGCGCACAACGGATAACAAGGGGCGCCGTGCGGCTGTAGAGGTATTGATTAACACGCCGCTGATGGCAGATTTGATGCTTAAAGGCGAAGTTCATGAAATGAAAGGGCTGATGTCCAAATCCCGCGAAGCGGGTATGCAAACATTCGACCAAGCCTTGTTTGATCTTATCGAGGAGGGTGCCATTAGTGTCGAGGAAGGGTTGCGCAATGCCGACTCGGTCAATGACTTACGCCTGCGCCTCAAGCTTGAAGGCGGCAAGGCTAAAGACTCCGATTTGATGGACGACATTGGTGGTTTGAAAATCGAAGGTTCTGACGAATAGAGGTAGCAATGAGCACATCGCTAGATCCCTATCTGAAATTGATGGCTGAGAAAGAGGCGTCGGATCTTTTTTTCACTACAGGCGCAGCCCCTTCAATTAAGCTTAACGGCGAAATGAAGGCTGTGAGCAAAAACAAGTTGGCACCGGGTCAAACTCGGAAAATTGCCTATAGCATTCTCGAAGACCACCAAGTCGAGACTTTTGAGGAAGAACTTGAGCTTAACCTCGGTTTGAGTCGTGCCGGCATTGGTCGATTTCGCGTCAATATCTACATGCAGCGCGGCGAAGTGTCGATGGTTATTCGCTACATCAAATCGCGCATTCCTTCTGTAGAAGAGCTCAATTTGCCGGAAGTGCTGAAAGAACTGATTTTGGCGAAAAAGGGTTTGATCTTGATGGTCGGGGCGACGGGCTCGGGTAAATCGACCACGTTGGCGGCGATGATTGATCACCGCAACTCGGCTGTCGCTGGCCACATCCTCACGGTGGAAGATCCCATCGAATTCGTTTACGAACACAAAAAGTCGATTGTCGGGCAACGCGAGGTGGGACTAGACACGCATTCCTACGAAAATGCGTTGCGCGAGGCCATGCGCGAAGCGCCCGATATGATCTTGATCGGCGAGATCCGTGACCAAGAGTCGATGGAAGCTGGGATTACATACGCCGATACAGGGCACTTGTGTGTCAGTACGCTACACGCGGTGAACGCCAACCAAGCACTTGATCGCATTATTAACCTGTTTCCGCCCGAGCAAAAAAATCAGATTCTGATGGATTTGTCGCTCAACTTAAAAGCGATTATTTCTCAGCGTCTCGTGCCGACGAAGAAAGGCAAGGGGCGCATTCCCGCCGTCGAAATCATGATTAATACGCCCTATATCCAAGAATTGATCCGCAAGGGCGAGATGCACGAGATTAAAGAGATCATGGAGAAAGGCGGCCAAGAGGGCATGCAGACTTTTGATCAATCACTCTTTGAGCTGTTTAAGCATGGAAAAATTGACATCAATGACGCTCTCAACTCGGCGGATTCCCGCACCAACCTAGAGTGGAAGATTAATTTCGGTGGCGGTTCGACGGGATTGAGCCAGAAGAAAAAACAAAAAGATGATGACGATTTAGAGTTTCCCAGCGATCTCGATATCTAATGATGATAGAGGCGCGTGTCTGCGTGTCTCGATGGACGTAGAGACGATTACTCAGAGATGATGTGCACGTCGCCTGGTAGCGTCCAGCCCCGATAGGGTGAGTTGTCACCCGAGCCCAAGCTATGCTTTTCTCCGACTGTGAAACTGCTCGTTGTGTCTACCCACAATGTACCTTTGGGCTGCCTGTTGAGCACGGCAGCGGGCCCCTCTGTGAGGGCTCTAAGGGCGCTTTCCAGCGAGAGCTCTTTTGCCGCTATCAAAGACAGCGTCAGAGGCAGTAAAACGGAGAGCGACATTGCGCCTGCTTTGGTCGCGGGGAAGGGCTTTAATTTGTCGTCGCTACTGCAGGGGCGGTGATCCGACACGATGGCATCTAGGATGCCATCTTCCACGCCTTGTAGAAGGGCTTGTCGGTCTGCTTCTGTGCGCAGGGGAGGCAGTGTGTGGCAAAGCGCATTAAAGCCATCAATGGCGGATTCGTTTAGTACCAAGTTGTGGATGGCTACATCCGCGGTAACGGGAAGTCCGCGCGCCTTGGCGTCGGCGATAAGCGCCACGCTACGGGCGCAGGATATGCGCGCGATATGAAGTTCGCTGTTTGTGTCCTCGATGAGCTCGAGTAATGTGCACAGAGCACTGGTTTCAGCGGCGCTGGGTATACCGTTCAGGCCGAGTCGGGTCGACATTGAACCCGCGTGGGCACAGCCCTCCTCAGAGAGCACGGCATTATTGGGGTGTAGATGAAGTCGCAAGCCGACACTTTGAGCGTATTCAAGTGCGCGCTTGAGCGTACAGCTGTCGCGCCACAATGTGCCGGCATCACTGGCCGCAATACAGCCGCCATTTTTTAGCGACGCCAAGTCGCTTAGTTGGGTGCCTTGCAAGCTGCGAGTCGTCGCTCCAAGCGCCAGTATTTCAGGCGTTTCCGACTGGGATTCAGCGACCAGAGAGGCACGGTCGGCGACCTGGTTGAGACTGTCGGGCTGCAAGCAAAAGCGTGTTATACCAGAGGCGCGAGCGGCTGCGGCTTCCGTTTCTAAGTCGCGTGAGTGGACAGCCAAGTCGGTAATGCCGGGCATAACGAGCCAACTGGCTGCGGAGTCGCTCTTCGGGAGCGCTTTGGGAAGAGGCAGCGAGTCCGAAGCGACACAGCCGTTTTGGTAGTGCTTCACTGAGACGGTTGAATCAGCCATGGGCAGCTTCCTTTTGGCGGTTGCCAAGGCACATCGACATGACGGCCATGCGTACGGCGATGCCGTTGTTGACTTGCTCCAAAATGACCGACTGGGGGCCATCGGCCACATCGGCGGCGATTTCGACACCGCGGTTTGTGGGGCCTGGGTGCATGATGAGTGCGTCGGGTTTGGCGAGATCGACTCGGCGCTGAGTGAGGCCGTACTCGCGGAAGTATTCGCTCTGGGAGGGCAGCAGCGAAGTGCCCATACGCTCCCGCTGCAGCCTCAGCATAATGACGACATCGAGGCCTTCGAGCGCGCGGTCGAAATCGTGGTAACGGGTGGCACCTAGCTCGCCAATGCTTTTTGGAAGCAGTGTCTGTGGGCCGATTAAGCGTATGTCTCGGCAGCCGAGTAGGCGCAGGGCGTGTACCTGCGAACGCGCGACTCGAGAGTGCAGGATATCCCCGACGATGCCGATGGATAGAGAGGCGATGTCGGGTTTGTGGCGGCGAATCGTGAAGGCGTCTAGCAGAGCTTGAGAGGGATGGGCGTGGCGCCCGTCGCCGGCGTTAACAATGCTGACATGGGGCTCCACCTGCTGCGCTAGGAAGTGAGCGGCGCCACTTTCGGCATGGCGCATCACGAACATATCGACCTGCATGGCTTGTAGGTTGCGGATGGTGTCGAGCAGCGATTCACCCTTAGAGGTGGCTGAGTTGCCAATGTCTAGATTGAGTACGTCCGCGGAAAGACGGTTGGCGGCGACTTCAAAAGTGGTTCGGGTGCGGGTGCTGGCTTCAAAAAAAACATTGGCGACGGTTTTGCCGCGCAGTAGGGGGACTTTTTTAATTTTTCCGTCTACGGGGCTGAAGAAAGTCTCAGCGGTGTCGAGGATGCGTTCAATGATGTCGCGGTTGAGACCGTCAGTATCGAGAAAATGCTGGAGCTCGCCACTGGCATTTAGTTGAGGGTTGAGGTCCGTGCCAAAGGGCGTTTGCATCACTCTACGATCTCGTACTCAAGTGGTTCTGGTCCGTGCATTCTAATATATTGTCCGGCCTTTAGGGTAATGGATTCTCCGAGCGCGTCTGCGCTGATCGGTAATTCGCGCCCGTTGCGTTCTAATAAGACGGCCAATAGCACGCGCGATGGGCGACCGAAATCGAATAACTCATTGAGTGCGGCGCGAATGGTGCGCCCCGTGTAGAGTACATCGTCGACTAAAATGACGGTTTTTCCTTCAATCTCAAAATTGATGTCCGAAGGCAGTACATTGGGGTGCAAGCCCTTCTGGGTAAAATCGTCTCGATAGAAAGTGATGTTTAATGCGCCGATAGGCGGGGTGTGCGGCAGTCGTTGTTGCAGCGCTTGGGCGACCCAGGCGCCGCCTGTGTGTATGCCGACGATGACGGTATTGTCGTCAACGTGATCGGCGAGCTGGTCGGCGAGTTTGCTAATCAGGGGGCTGCAGTTCATGGCGTTTTGTTTAACCAGCGTTGCAGTATGAGTGCCGCTGCTAGCTGATCGATATCCTCTTTTTTGACCTTTCTTCGCAAGTCGCCGCTGGCGCGTTGTGATGTGAGGCTTTGCTCGGCTTCGCGCGAGCTAGCGCGTTCGTCTTGCCAGTGAATAGGGCCTGAAAAATGTTGGCCCAGTGTATCGCGAAATTGGCGTACTTGTTTAGTCAGGGCGTGGTCACTGCCGTCTTTGTTGAGTGGAAGGCCGAGAACAATGGCGTCGGGCTTCCAGTCCTTCAATACTTTATCGAGGCCATCCCAGTTCGTGTGCTCGGCATGATTCGGCAATGTGGTGAGCGGTGTGGCAGAGCAGGTCAGGGTCTGTCCCGTCGCTATGCCAATGCGTTTTAGTCCAAAATCGATCCCTAGCAGCGTGTTCATGCGTGGCCCGCGCTGTGGATAAGGCGGATATCGACGCCCAGCGATTGCGCAGCGGCAGTCCAGCGCTGTTCCGCGGGCAGGGAAAATATGATTTCCGGGTCGGCGGGGCCGTGGAGCCAAGCGTTGTCCGTTATCTCTTGTTCAAGCTGGCCCGAGCTCCAACCGGCGTAGCCCAAGGCGATTAGGCAATTGTCGGGGCCTTTGCCGCGGGCGAGGTCTTCGAGAATGTCCAGCGATGAGGTAATGGCCAAGTGATCAGAGATGGTCTCCGTCCCCTCCCACTGATACTCCTTGCGGTTGGGGTGTAGGATAAACCCCCTGTCCTGTTCAACGGGGCCGCCGATATAAAGAGGCAGTGCATGCGTCGCGGCCAGCTTGGCCTCTTGGATGTCGAGTTGGTCGAGCAATTCCTCGACACTGTGATCGGTGGCTCGAGTTAGCGTAATGCCAATGGCGCCCTCGTCTTCACTGTGATGACAGATGAGAGTCACGCTGCGAGAAAAATTAGGATCTTCCAAATCGGGCATGGCGATCAAGAAGTGATTGGTGAGCGATTGCATTAGCGTGTCTCCAAGCCGCTTTGGCTAAAGGACCATGTGCGTACAATTTCGATGTGGTCGGCCTGTTCACGCAACTTTGCGGGAAATACCTCGAAGGGTGTGGCGAGGGCGACGATGCGTTTGGCGGCATCGTCTAGCACTTGATGGCCCGAGGAGCTAATGAGTTTAACCTCGACCAGTTGCCCGGTGTGCCGCAGTTCCACCTCCAAGAGTAACTCGCCGCTGAGCTCATTGCGCCTCGCTTCATCGGGCAGGTTCATATTGCCGATTCGCTCAATTTTTTCGACCCAGCGCGCCATGTAGGGTGCAGCGATATAGGCGTGAGTGCGGGCGGTGATTTGCAATTTTTTGGGGCGTTTGGCGTAGGCTTCTTTTGCGGCGCTGAGTTCGGCACTCATTTGTGCAATTTGCATATCGAGCTCCGAGATATCTCGGCGATCTTGCGTTTGCGTGTCGGGAGTTTCCTGATTCGGTTGGTCGTCGACGCTGTGATTCGAGTGAAGTCGAGTGAGGACGATGGGGTTGTTTTGTTCTTGAGGCTCGGGCTTTGCGGCCTCGAGAGGTATCGGGGCAACGCCCTTCTCTTGGTTGGGGGCGACCGCTGTGAAGGCCTTGCTGGGGCGATCGCTCTGCTCGCTTGTGCCGCCGCCATCTTGATTGGTTTGGGCGAGGTAGTCGGCTTGGTCGGGGTTGTCGTCCTTGTTGTTGTCTTGTACCAAAATCACTTCAAGCGACGGCGGTGGTGCGATAGCGGCTTGGTCTTCTTGGTCAAAAACGACGCCGAGCAGCAGCACGGCGTTGAGGGCTGCCGCTAAAAACAGCGTGAGGCTGAGGCGGTCGCCGGCACTGACCGCGTTGGTGCTCGTTAGCGCATTGGCGCTCATAGTGTGACTCGTTGTTGTGTTCTCTGCATTCTATCGAGATTTTGGTTCAATGGTTAGCACTGAAATACTGGGTGTCGATAGCGTCAAGCAAGTCGCCAGCGATGTCTAGGTTGCACTGAGCATCAAGTTCGCGAATGCAGGTTGGGCTGGTGACGTTGACTTCTGTGAGGTAGTCGCCAATGACGTCTAGACCCGCAAAAATGACACCGCGGCGTACCAGTTCGGGGCCGACGGCAGCGGCGATCTCGCGATCTCTCTGTGTTAGCGGGCGAGCCTCGCCGCGGCCGCCTGCGGCGAGGTTGCCGCGATTTTCTCCCTCTGTGGGGATACGGGCCAGTGCGTAATCTACCGCTTGCCCGTTAATCAGCAAAATGCGTTTGTCGCCTTGTTTGATGTCGGGCAGATAGCGCTGAACCATGAGGCGCTGGCTATTTTGACTCATGGTCTCCAGTATGACGCCTACATTGCTGTCGTTTTTGCGTAGGCGAAAAATGGAGGCGCCTCCCATACCGTCGAGAGGCTTGAGAATGGCGTCTTCGTGGGTGTCGAGGAAGGATCTAATGGCTTGTGTTTGCCGCGTCACTAAGGTGGGTGTGCAGTATTCTGGGAACAGGCCAATGAGCAATTTTTCATTGATGTTGCACAGGGCTTCGGGGTGGTTGACGACCACGGCGCCGGCTCGCCTGGCGAACTCCAGTAAATGACAGCAGTAGAGGTATTCGCTATCAAAGGGTGGGTCTTTGCGCATCATGATGATGTCGATCTCTCCCAGCGCAATATCGCAAGTCCTTTGGTCGGAGTACCAGTGCTGTTGATCGTCAAACACTGTCGCTTGAGTGACCTCCGCGCGTACGGTGCCGTTGTCCATATAGATTTTGTCTAAAGTGGCGTAGTGGACCTGCCAGTCGCGCGCTTGTGCTGCTAGCATCATGGCGAGAGTGCTGTCTTTGTGGGGCTTGATGTCCTCGATAGGGTCCATCAAAAAAACGATGCGACGTGCTGAGCTCATTTTTCACTTGCTATTTGTGTCTAAATGGAGCCACAGTATATAGCATTGAACAAGGCGGCCCACCTGTGTTTGTTGTCGACGCTTCGGCCTTAGGCGTGTTTAGAGCGAGGCTGTAGAACTTCAAGTGATTTCTTAGGTTCTGTTGATTAGCGCGGTGACATCAGCTAAATTCGTCAGAGGCTCTAGGGGTGGGCCAAGGTATCAACTGCTAACAACGATAAGTGTGCCAAATATGTCTGATGAGCTTTCAGGTTTGAAGGTAATGGTGATTGACGACAGTAAGACGATTCGTCGTACTGCGGAAAGTTTACTTGCCAAAGCGGGTTGTGATGTGGTGACTGCGACAGATGGCTTTGAAGCGCTGTCAAAAATCACGGAGCAAAAGCCCGATATTATTTTTGTCGATATCATGATGCCTCGTCTAGATGGCTATCAAACGTGTGCCTTGATAAAAAACAACAGCATCTTTAAGCAAACGCCAGTGGTGATGTTGTCCAGCAAGGACAGCATTTTTGACCGCGCTCGGGGTCGTATTGTGGGTTCTGAGCAGTACCTGACAAAACCTTTCACGAAAGATGACCTGCTGGGGGCTATCCGCGAGCATGTGGCAGCCTGAGATTTTTTCAGATTATAAGAACCAAATCGGAGAACAGAGTGATGAAAGTATTAATTGTTGATGACTCTCCCACAGAGGTCCATGTTTACAAGACCTATTTAGAGAAAGCGGGCATTGATGTTGTTGTCGCCGACACGGCAGAAGATGGCATTCGCGCGGCTCAAGAAGAGGCTCCCGACGTCATACTTATGGATGTTGTTATGCCTGGCATGAATGGGTTTCAGGCGACGCGTCAGCTGTCTAAGGAAGGGGGTACCGCCAGCATCCCGATTGTTTTGCTAACGACAAAAGGCGCCGAAACTGACAAGGTTTGGGGGATGCGCCAAGGGGCTGCAGACTACATCGTTAAGCCCGTTAAGGAAGATGACCTGGTTAGTCGCCTCAAGTCGGCAGTTCAGGGTTAATCATGTCGGCTACGCCCTTTGCCATCCTGCAGGGGATTGACGAGAAGGTTCGGCAAAACAGTGCTGGCCTTCCCAGCGAAGATGTCTCGCAGGAAACTTGGACGGGAGTCGGCTTTTTTGTGGGGCAGCATGAATTGCTGACTCCGCTCCAAGCAGTCGCCGAGATTCTCGACCCAATGGACTGTGCTAGGCTACCCGGGGTGCAGCCATGGTTTAAGGGGTTGGCTAATGTGCGCGGTAACTTAGTGCCCGTGATGGACTTGCATCATTTCTTATTTGGCGAAGCGCTACCCGTGACGAACAGCACCCGTGTTATCACCTTTCACGATGAAGGGGCTAACGCGGGTTTGATCGTTAATAGCGTGGCGGGTATGCGGCACTTTCATCGCGACGAGCAAACGGAGCACTCTTCAGATCTTGATGAAGCGCTCAAGCCTTATGTTAGCTTTGCATTTCATCGCTCGGGTGAGTCGTGGGATGTCTTTGATTATAACTTACTGGCGGAAAGCGAAGCCTTTGTGCGTATCGCCGAAGCCTCTTAACACTATAAAGACCTCGTTTTCGGAGGGGGAATTGTGGCTCTAAACGCGGATGTTCTGAAAAACGTAAGCGGCAAGTTGAAACTGGGTTCCAACTGGTTGCTGTCAAGTTTAGCGGTATTGATGGTTGTATTCATCATTGCCTCTATCTCGATGTTTCTTATTAACGCCACTCAGTCGCGCTACAGCTCTGAGTATGTGCGCTATGTGGGTGAGCAGGAGCTGATTACTCAGCAGATTGCGACGAGTGCCCTCGAGGCGGCCGCTGGTAAGCCCGAGGCATTTAACAATTTGATTGATCTTCGCCAGCGTTTCGATGAGACACTGACCTACCTCCAAGAGGGCAATCCTGAAACAGGCTTGCCGCCACTGGATGAGACGGAACAGCTGTCCAACTTGGCGAGTGAATGGGGCGATTACCGCCGTCAGGTCACGACCATTATCGATGGTCGCGAGTTAATTGGTCAGGTGGCTAGCTACGTTGAAAATGTTAATGAAATTCTACCTCAGCTATTGGCCTTTTCCGATGAAGTGGCCAACGAAATTGTAAAAGCGAACGGCGATCAACAATCGGTGTATATCGCCAGTCGTCAATTGCTGCTTGCGCAGCGTATTCAGAATAACTTGAACCGAATTCTGTCGGGTGATGAAGCGGCGGCTACCGCCGCTGACCAATTCGGTCGCGACGCGGCCTTTTTTGGTCGCGTGCTCGAGGGCATGTTGGTGGGCTATGAAGCCCTCGGTATTAAGGCAGTCACCATTCCTGCGGCACTCGATCGCTTGGAAGAGGCAGAGTTTTTATTTGCTGATGTGAGTGAAAACGTGTCGGCGATTCTCGATGCCTCATCGCAATTGTTTGATATTCGGGACGCCACTTCGAACGTTCAGGCTCAGAGTCCCACAATTTTGGCAGCGGGCGGCCAGCTTCGCGAAATGATTGCCAGTGAGGGTGACGCCGAGAGTCAGCTCTATTCTTATGCGGGCTTTGTACTGCTCGCCGTCGCTGTGGCGATTATGTTTGGTATCGCTATGTTGCTGCGCGGGCAGGCTTCCTCACGGGCTGAAAAGGCCGATGAACAAAACCGCCAGAACCAACAGGCGATTCTTCGCTTGCTCGACGAGATGACTCACTTGGCGGAAGGGGATCTGACCGCCTACGCCACTGTGACGGAAGATATCACGGGCGCGATTGCCGACTCGATGAACTACTCGATTGATGCACTGCGCTCGCTGGTAGAGACGATTAACCAAACGGTGGTTGAAGTCTCTTCGTCATCGGAACAGACGCAGGCAATCACGTCGCGTCTGCAGGAGTCATCCGCGAAACAGGCGGAAGAAATTACGAAAGCCACGACTCAAATTAACAACATGTCTAAGACCATGGAGGAGATGTCGAGTCGTGCGGATGAGTCTGCCGAGGTCGCCTTGAAGTCGATCGATATCGCCAACAAGGGTGCCGAGATGGTGCGCAAGAACATCGAGGGTATGGATACCGTACGTGACGCCATTCAGGAAACATCAAAACGGATTAAACGTCTGGGTGAGTCTTCGCAGCAGATTGGTGAAATCGTTGCACTGATTACCGATATTGCCGACCAAACAAACATTCTCGCTTTGAACGCCGCTATTCAGGCCTCTTCAGCCGGTGAAGCGGGTCGCGGTTTCGCGGTGGTTGCGGATGAGGTACAGCGCCTAGCGGAACGTGCCGGTAATGCGACCAAGCAGATCTCTGCACTGGTGAAAACGATTCAGGCGGACACGAATGAAGCCGTCTCCTCCATGGAAGCGTCGACATCGGGTGTAGTAAATGGCGCGAAGCTCGCCGAGGATGCCGGTGTATCACTGGTCGAGGTGGAATCGGTTTCCAAAGAGTTGGCCGATTTGATTCAAAACATTTCATCAGAGGCCTCAGATCAGGCCCTGTCTGCACGCACTATTTCGCAAATTATGAACGTGATTCAGGCCATTACGATGGAAACATCTGAGTCGACTAACGAGACAGCGAAATCGGTTGGTCAAATGACAGAACTGGCAAACGAACTGCGTAAGTCGGTAGCGGGCTTCAAGCTACCTGAGACGGACGAAGTTGACACAGTCATGTTGCGATAAGTCCGCCCTAGGCAGGCTACTGAGAGAGCTATTCAGGTATGGATTTAGGTAATACCGTTCAATTCAATTCCCTTAAATGGGTTAAAGAAGAACTAAGACTTCTACTAAAGGAAGTACAGCGCCAGTTCGAGCTTTTTTTAGAGTCGGGCGACGACACGGAAAAGCTTGATGATGTCTCGGCTCAAATGAGCCAAGTACGCGGCACCTTGTCGCTAGTAGAGGTGTATGGTGCCGCTTTGCTGAGCGAGGAAATCGAGGCGTTAACGGCTGCAATTCGCGACGGTAATGTCTCTAATAAAGAGGATGCCAATGAAGCGTTCTTGCGCGCGGTTCTTCAATTAAACGATTACTTAGATGGTATTGCGGCGGGCAAGCCCGATACGCCCATTCGTTTGATGCCGCTACTCAATGATTTACGCGCGGTTCGCAAGGCTCCCTTACTCTCCGAAAACATGCTGTTTTTGCCCAACTTGGACTCGGTGTCAGCTGGTGGCGCTGAGGGTGGTACGGGCGATAGTGCATTGGCGGCCAAAAAACTGCGGCCCCAATATCAATTTGGCCTGCTCAACTGGTTCCGCGAGAGTGATGTGTCGGGTGGCCTGCGTCGCATGTTGGCGGTCTTGGAAAAATTGCGCGGCACATCACAGGAAGATAAAAGTGCACGCCTGTGGTGGATTGGCTCTGGCTTAGTTGAAGCGCTTAGCAATGAGAGCGTAGACAGCAGCGTAGCTGTTAAGTCTTTGATGGGGCAGGTAGACCGTCAGATTAAGTCATTGGCGGACCAGGGTGAAGCCGAGTTTGCACAACAGTTACCCGTCGATACCGTTAAAAACCTGCTCTACTACATTGCACAATCTGAGACGAGCGAAGGTCGTATTAGCGAGATCAAAGCAGCCTTCCGCTTAGAGGAATTGATGCCTTCACAGGATGAGGGCGGCAGTATTTCCGGTCCCAATGAGGAATTGCTGCAGGCGGTATCAGAGGCGATCAAAGACGACATGCATCAGGCCAAGGATATCCTTGATCTCCACGGGCCTAGCAAAAATCTTGATGCGCTGGCGGAATTGCCTCCCGTGATGCGTAAAATTGGCGACACTATGGGCATGTTGGGCTTGGGTGGCATTCGTGAAAGAGTGGTCGATTTAGCGGCCGTTCTGGAAGCCGAGTTTGCCGAGCAAGACGCTAAAGAAGTGAGCCTCATGGATGCCGCACAGGCCTGCTTGCTGCGGAAGACACGCTGGATGCGATGGTGAGTAACCGTGGCGCCAAAGATCAAGGGCGCGATAGCGGTGAAGTGAGCGACAGTGCGGCAGAGAACCTCAAGGTGCTGTCGACAGTCGTCAAGGAAGCTCAAAAAGACATGCTCAAGGCCAAAGAGGCCATTATCGATTACTTAGGCGATGCTTCTAAAATTGATAAGTTGCAGCAAGTGCCCGAGTTGCTTGCGTCGATTTCTGGCGCCATGTTTGTTGAGCAGTTGCAACCGATTAAGCCTTTAATTGAAACGTTATCCAATTATCTCAATAACCAAGTCCTGAAAACGGCGACGCCCCCGCCAGAACAGGAGCAAGAGGCTATCGCTGACTTGGTGACGAGTATTGAATACTTCATGGAGGCTGCTGGCGAGAACCGCGATGATGGCAGTCTCTATATTGCGGTGGGTGAAGAGGCGATTGAACGTCTTGGCGGTGCTCAACCCGAAGTGATTTCAGTCGCCGGTATTGAGGACGCCGATGAGCTCGACTCGGAGCCGGTAGCCAACGAGGGTGACGAGCCAGTTGCCGATCTCGAACTGGATGATGCGCTTTCCTTAGAGAGTGAAGAGTCCGACTCAACTGAATTGGCGGGTGCGGACGGCGAGTCCCAGCCAGAGCCTCGTGAGTCCGTGGCGCCCGCGCCCGTGGCCAAATCTGAACCCTTTGAGCGCAATCTCGACATCATTTCAGAGGATGTCGATGAAGAAATTCTCGAAATCTTTATTGAAGAGGCGCTTGAAGAGCTAGAGCGCATCAGTGAGCTCTTCCCGCGCTGGCGTCAAAGCCCCGATGACAGCGAGGCCATTACAACGATCCGACGTTCATTCCACACGCTTAAGGGCAGTGGCCGCTTGGTCGGTGCACAGTTAATTGGTGAGTTTGGTTGGGCAGTCGAGAATATGCTCAACCGCCTGCTCGATGAGACGATCAGTCTGTCCGATGGTCTTTACAACGTAGTGGAAGATACGGTGGGTATTTTACCTCAGCTGGTTGAGCAGTTGACGGGTAACAAAGAACCCATTGAAGAGGCCTACGACCTGATGGCGAGAGCTTGGCTTGTGGCCGATGGTAAGGATCCGAGTGCCGCTGCTGAAGCCGTCGAGACAGAACAGGCTGTTGAAGACGCAAGCCCTCAGGAAGCCAGTGCCGATGAGTCGGTCACTGAGGAAGAGGCTATGCCCGAGCCCAGTGCAGAGGGTCAGGAGAGTGCAGACATCGACCTATCAGGTGTTGCTCTCTCTGAAGACGACAGCCCCAGTGATGAAGAAGGCGAGGGCTTGCTTGATCTGGATGAAGACCTCACCAATATGGCCATTGAGTCGAGTGATGTCGACGAAGGTGCCGATCAAGAGGAGGGTATCAATGCTGCTTCGCTCGACAGCGAAGGCGCTAGCGATGACATTGAGTTTGATTGGTCTGAGGACCTTGAGGAGTTGTCGGCCTCAGATTCTGAAGGCAGTAGTGATGAGGGTGAGATCGACTTGGACTTCACCGAGCTCGACGCGGTCGAGGATGAGGCCGATGAGGAAGACGATGAGAGTGACGGCCCTAGTTTCGCATTGAGCGAAGAGGACATGGGGGATGAAGCAGAGGCTACCCCAAATGCGGATATAGAGCTTGATGACATGCTGTTTGGCGAGGAGCTGCCCCAGTCGTCTGCAGGCACCGCAGGTGCCAGCGAGTTGGTCTCAGACTTAGAGTCCGTATTTCCCGAGGAGTCGGAAGTCGACTTGAGCAGCGAACAGTTGGCGACGGATGAAGAGGGCGAGATCGATTTGCCCCTGGCAGGCTCCGACGAGCCAGAAGGCGAGTGGGATCTGCCAGAAATGGACCCTGTGCTGGTCGACATATACAGCGCAGAGACGATGCAGCATGTCGAGACCATTGAAAACCTGCTCGGCGCTCTAGAAAGTGACGATCAGCTTGAGAATTCACACGATCTGACTCGGGCGTTGCACACCATTCACGGCAGCTCGCGTACGGCAGAAATGCACGCGGTAGCCGACGTGGCGCGTCGCTTGGAATATCACGGTAATGATCAAGAGGAACTGGGTGAGCCGTGGCCGGCCGCCTCAGTCGGGTTGCTGCGCGAAGCGACGGTGGCCACGCGAAAAGCGCTGGAGTGTTTGTCAGATCCCGGTGCAAAAAAACCGGATTTAGTGGGCTTGCTCTCACGCATTGATCCTTTGGCGCAAGAGAGTAAGGCGCGCGTTGAGGCGAATGAGCGAGGTCAACCCGACCCTTTTGACGAAGGTGCAGCAGCATCACAGCAGGATGAGGACCAAGCACCTGCTGAACCTGAAGAAGAACTGGCCGCTGCTGCACCAACTTTCGACACCGAGGAAGAAACCATCCGCGTCGATACCGACGACGAGCTGGTTGATATCTTTCTAGAAGAGTGTGAAGAGCTGATCGATGAGTGTGACAACACGCTTCAACAGTGTGAAGAGAGTGGTTTCCAAGAAGAGCAGATAGCCGCCCTCCAGCGACAAATGCACACGCTAAAAGGCGGCGCTCGTATGGCCGAATTGACGCCGATGGGCGATCTCAGCCATGCCCTCGAAGAAGCTGTGCTAGGCATTCAACAGGGTGAAGTTGAGGCCACTGAGGTTGTGACCTCCACTTTGCGTCAGGCGGGAGATCAGCTGGCAGCCATGATGCAAGAAGTTCAAGAGCGCGGCCAGTTGACCTCGGCGCGTGCTCTGGTGTCTCGGCTAGAGCGAATTCGCCAAGGTGAAGCGCCCGCGGCGACAGAACAAACGGATGCGCCAAGTGAGTCCCCCGCTGTGAGCGCAGTGGCGGAAGTCGAGTTAGGCGATGAAGCGGAACCTCGTGAAGTGGCGGCAGCAGAGGAGAGTGGTGCTGCTTTAGAAGATGATTCGGTGGAGTCCGGAGAGGGTGCCGAGGCTAACTCAAGTGCCGACAAAATCGCGGTTGACGTCAATGATGATCTCGTAGAAATCTTCCTTGAGGAAGGTGAGGACCTTGTCCAAGCCTGCGACAACCTGCTTCACGAGTGGGAGGGTAACGATTTTGACAAAGCTCAAGCGGAAGAGCTGCAACGTCAATTACACACGCTAAAAGGCGGTGCCCGCATGGCGGGTTTAACGCCAATTGGTGATTTGAGCCACGCCATGGAGGAGTTAATCCTCTCTGTGGAGAAAGAGAAAATTGAGATGGATGACAGCACGATGGAAGTGCTGAAGTCCGTGGCCGACGAGCTGACCGATATGCTCGCGAGCATCCGCAAGCACGGCTATGTTGTCAGCGCCCAACAATGGGTTGACCGCCTGAATAAACTGGGTGCCGGCGAGGCGCTGGATGATGGCGGTGAACCACTCGCGGAAGAGCCTGCTCCCACTGCGGAAATTACTGAGGCACAAGACAAACCATCGCTACCCGCAGAGGGTCAGTCAGATCAGCCAGAAGACCCTGTGGCGAAGGTGATCGATCCCAACGACGCAAATGCCAAGCGCTTTGCCGAGACGGCGGCGCCAGCGGCGATGACAGGGGCAACGGCTGAACAGATTCGCGTCCGTGCCGATCGCCTCGATAGCCTTGTCAACAGTGCCGGTGAGGTGAGTGTGTACCACTCGCGCTTGCAACAGCAGCTCGGCGGTTTTGGTTTTAACCTCGGCGAACTCAATCAGACCGTCGACCGTATACGCGAGCAAGTGCGCCAAGTCTCCATCGAAACCGATGCGCAAATTGATTCGCGCTACGCCCGGGAGCAGGAAAACCCCTACGACGATTTTGATCCTCTCGAGATGGATCGCTATAGCCACATGCAGCAGCTCTCGCGCTCTTTGATGGAGTCGGTACATGACTTAGAGGATTTGCGCGACACGATGTCCAACATGGTGCGCGACTCGGAAACTTTGCTGCACCAACAACAGCGCGTTAGTACGGACTTGCAAGAGGGGCTCATGGGAACGCGCATGGTGCGTTTCGATGGTGTGACCTCGCGCTTGCGCCGAATTGTTCGCCAAACCGCTCAGCAGCTAGACAAGAAAGCTCAAATTGAGTTTGAAGGTGTTGATAACGAGGTCGATCGCTCGGTACAGGAGCGTATGTTGGCGCCACTAGAACACATGTTGCGCAACGCGGTCTCTCACGGCATTGAAGCACCCCAAGAGCGGGCCGCTAAAGGCAAAAGTGAGCAGGGGCATATTAACCTGCACATTGGTCGTGACGGCTCTTTCATTGTGCTGACCTTAAGTGATGACGGTGCGGGGATTGATGTCAACCGTATTCGAGAGAAAGCCATTGAGCGGGGCTTGATGGAGAAAGGCCAAGAGGTCCCCGACCAAGAGGTTATGCAGTACATTCTGCATACCGGGTTTAGTACCGCAGATCAAGTCACTCAGATATCTGGGCGCGGTGTGGGTATGGACGTAGTGAACAGTGAGATTAAACATCTCGGCGGCTCGCTGCGGATTGAATCTGAACTGGGTCACGGCACAACATTCTTGGTGCGACTTCCCTTAACGCTGGCGATTAACCAAGCGCTGTTGGTGTTGGCGGGCGAAGATACCTACGCGATTCCCTTGACGGCGATCGAAGGTGTGGCTCGCGTGGGTGGCCAAGCGCTCTCTGAACAATACGATAGCGATGTACCCCAATACCGCTACGCCGGCGAAGACTACGATATTTTCTATTTGCCTTCGCTGCTCAAGCAAGGTGTGCCCGGCGAGTTGGATGACGAAGAGCAGTATCCGCTGCTACTTGTTCGAGCGGGTGAGCGACGCGTGGCGATTCACGCCGATGAGATGCTCGGCCGCCGTGAGATTGTGGTTAAACCGGTGGGGCGTCAGGTGTCTACGCTGCCAGGCGTGTCCGGTGCCACTATCCTCGATGATGGTCGAGTTGCACTGATTCTTGAGATCAGTGGCCTGGTACAAGGCGATGTTGTCATGATGTCGCTGACAGAGGACATCGATGAACCCGACTCGCAGGCTCAAGAGAAGAAGAAAACCGTTATGGTGGTGGATGATTCCATTACTATTCGCAAAGTTTCTGCTCGTTTCTTGGAGCGTAATAACTATGAGGTGGTTACTGCCAAAGACGGTATGGATGCAGTGGCCCAGCTTCAGGAAGTACGCCCCGATGTCATGTTGTTAGATATTGAAATGCCGCGCATGGACGGCTACGAAGTGGCGACTCATGTTCGCGCAACTCAAGAAATAGAAGACTTGCCGATTATTATGATTACCTCGCGGACGGGCGACAAACACCGTGAGCGGGCGATGCAGATCGGGGTCAACCGCTACTTAGGTAAGCCGTTCCAAGAGGCTGAACTGTTGGAAGAAATCACTAATTTGTTAGGCGAATGAGACCATGAGTGACACGTTAAAATGCGCCTGCCTACCTTTATCGCACGAACAATATCTTGTTGTGCCCAACAGTGTTATTGCAGAAGTGGTTGCCAATCGTGGCGATCTTCTCGTGATGGGGGCGCGCGAAGGGCTTATTGGCAAAATTCAGTGGCGTGGCTATTCCGTGCCACTCGTATCTTATGAGGCGGCCATTGGTGTCGCTATTCCCACTTATCGGCAGGACTCCAGAATTGCAATCCTGTTTACAGAGTCGGGAGATTCGACCATGCCCTATCTCGCTTTCAGTATTCAGGGCTTGCCAGAGATTAAAGATCTTCAAGAGACTGACTTAATCAGCCGCGAGGGAGAAGAGCATCAGCTGGTTGCTTCACACGTACAAGTGGGTGACGACATGGACGGTTTTGTGCCGAATCTGACAGCGCTGGAAACATTCGTCAAAATGCGCGTCAATTAGATCAATTTGATTGAATTTAATGGATATCACCTGAAATCAATTGGCAATAAGTCAGTGCGGCGATTGCTGCGGTCTCAGTGCGCAAGATGCGCGGCCCTAGGCTGACACTGGCCAGCCCTTGATCCTGAGCTGCCTGTACTTCTGTAGGATCAAACCCCCCCTCTGGGCCAATCCATAAATCGACGCGCTGCGCTTGACGCAAAGCCGCGTCTCCCGACTGTGATGTTTGCGTATCGAGGAAAAGTCCGACCGATTGGGCGTCCCGCTGTAACAGAGCCTCTTGAAAGTGTTGCACGGCATTGAGTTTTGCGAGACGGCAGCGCCCCGATTGCTGGCAGGCACTAATAATGATTTGCTGCCAGTGTGCGCGTTTCTTTTCGCCGCGCTCTCCCGACAGTTTAATTTGGCTGCGCTCACACAGCACGGGCGTGATTTCATGGGCGCCCATTTCCGTCGCCTTTTGAATGGCAAAGTCCATTCGATCGCCACGGGAGACGCCTTGATAAAGATGAATGTAAAGCGAAGATTCCCGAAAACATTCGACGCGCTGGGTTAGGCGAACACAGGCGTTTTTCTTATGCGGTTTAATGAGTTCGGCTTCGTATTCGGCGTCTTCTCGGTTGTTAAACAATAAAACGATACTGCCCTGATGGGCGCGCAATACAGTGCACAAATGGTGCGACGTCACTGCATCTAATGTGACTTCATCACCGACATTAAGAACTTGATCACAATAGAGGCGAGATCGTCGCATTAGTCGTTGTCTCGCGTGGCGATATCAATGCCTTCAGAGGCAACGGTGGCAAGGTGTTCGATTTCATCGTCATTAATGACATAGGGCGGCATAATGTAAACCACGTTGCCCAAGGGGCGCAGTAGGGACTGCCTTGTCAAAGCATGCTGATACACGCGTAAACCGCGGCGCTGCTGCCAAGGATAGGGCTGCTGGCGACCCTCCCCGAGTTCGAGCGCCACAATCATGCCCGTCTGGCGAAAATCAATCACATTGGAGTGCTCGGCTACAGGGGAAAAGGCCTCGTGTAGCTTCTGGGCCTTTTTTAGATTTTGCTCGATGATGTCGTCATCGCGAAAGATGTTCAGTGTCTCTAGTGCGACGGCGCACGCGAGTGCGTTCCCCGTATAGCTGTGCGAGTGTAAAAAGGCGGATAGATTTTCATAGTCGTCGTAAAAAGCTTGATAAATCTCATCGCTCGTCATAACGACAGACAATGGCAAGTAGCCTGCGGTAATACCCTTGGATAAGACCAAAAAGTCGGGGCAAATATTCGCTTGTTCACAGGCAAACAAGGTGCCAGTACGGCCAAAACCCACAGCAATTTCATCAGCAATGAGATGAACGCCATGCCGATCGCAAGCCTCGCGGAGTAGAGAGAGGTAAACGGGATCGTACATGCGCATACCGTTGGCGCACTGCACTAAGGGCTCGACAATAACCGCCGCGGTTCGCTTGGCATTCTCGGCGATAGTGCGCTCCATTTCGGGAAAGCAGCGTCGAGCGTAATCGGCGGGGCTCTCACCTTCTTCTCGATTAAAAGCGTCGGGCGCTGTCACCGTCAGAGTTTCAATGAGTAGCGGTTGATAGGTATCGCGGTAGAGTGCGACATTACCGACGGCCAAAGCGCCGAGCGTCTCACCGTGATAGCTGCCCGATAGAGTAATAAATAAACTGCGATGGGGCTGGCCGCGATTGAGCCAATAGTGGTAGCTCATCTTCATGGCCGCCTCTATACCCGAGGATCCGTTGTCTGCATAAAAGCAGCGCGTCAGTGATTTAGGCGTTACAGAAACCAAGCGCTCGGACAGCTCAATCACGGGTTGGTGGCTAAACCCTGCTAGCATAGCGTGTTCAAGCTGGTGAGCTTGATCGCTTAATGCCTTGGAAAGGCGAGGATTGGCGTGGCCAAAAAGGTTGACCCACCACGAACTCACAGCGTCGATGTATTGGTTGCCATCGAAATCCTCTAGCCACACGCCACGACCCGATTTCATCGGCACCATAGGAAGCCATTCGTGATCTTTCATTTGTGTGCAGGGGTGCCACAAAACCGAAAGATCCCGCGCTTTCATTTCCTCATTATTCATCGGACTATTTTGCCACGGTTGCTGCCTGTAGAGAAAATGCCACAGTGATCGCCATGCAGTGGCAATTCTGCCAATGTGGTTAGCCGAGATTCAGCGCTTGCCAGATGGCGCGGTTGGGTTCGGTTTGATTCATCGTGTAGAAGTGCAGGCCGGGCGCGCCGTTGTCGAGTAGGTCGCTACACAGCTGGGTGACAATGTCTTGGCCAAACGCTTTGATGGAGTCGCTGTCGTCGCCGTAGGCTTCTAAACGCTTGCGAATCCAGCGTGGGATTTCCGCGCCGCAAGCGTCTGAAAAGCGCGCCAGCTTGCTGTAGTTGGTAATGGGCATAATGCCGGGGATGATTGGTATTTCGACACCGCGGCCCTGCGCGGCCTCGACAAAGCGAAGGTAGGCGTCGAGATTATAGAAGTACTGCGTAATGGCGCTATTGGCGCCCGCGTTGACCTTGCGCACAAAGTTCGTGAGATCGTCCTCGGCATTTTTAGCCTGGGGGTGAAACTCGGGATAGGCGGCGACTTCAATGTGAAAGTGATCGCCCGTGGTGGTGCGTATATGCTCGACTAGGTCGTTGGCATAGGCAAAATCTCCCGCAGCGTATTGTCCCGAGGGCATGTCGCCTCTGAGCGCGACGAGGCGGTTAATGCCTCGCTCTTGATAGGTGTTGAGGAGCTGGTCGATCTCAGATTTGCTAGAGCCGATGCACGAGATGTGAGGAGCCGCTGCAGAGCCGCGTTCCTGAATCGCAGTGACGGTGTCTAGGGTGCCGTCCCGTGTAGAGCCGCCGGCGCCGAAGGTCACGGAAAAAAACTCAGGGTTGAGTTCGGCCAATTCTCTGTGGACGCCTAACAATTTCTCCCTACCTCTATCGGTTTTGGGCGGGAAAAATTCAAAGCTAAAATGTCGGTCACTCATGGGTCAATCCGTTCGCGCCGCCGCGGGGCAGCGGCGCGATTGTGGGTTAGTAGCGGTAGTGCTCGGGCTTGTAAGGGCCGTTGACAGAGACGCCGATGTAGTCGGCTTGCTCTTTGGATAGCTCGGTCAATTTGGCGCCGATGCGTCCCAAGTGGAGTCGCGCGACCTTTTCATCGAGGTGCTTGGGCAAAATATAGACTTGCTTGTCGTACCGATCGTTGTGGTTCCACAACTCGATCTGCGCCAACACTTGGTTGGTGAAGGAGTTCGACATCACAAAACTGGGGTGGCCGGTGGCGCAGCCCAAATTCACGAGACGTCCCTCGGCGAGCATGATGATGCGCTTACCATCGGGGAAGATCACGTGATCGACTTGAGGCTTAATATTTTCCCACTCGTACTGCTTGAGGCCGGCGACATCGATCTCGTTATCGAAGTGGCCAATGTTGCAGACGATGGCCTGATCTTTCATGGCCGCCATGTGGTCGTGAGTGATGATGTTGTAATTGCCCGTGGCGGTGACAAAAATGTCGGCTTGGCTGGCGGCATCTTCCAGCGTGACAACGCGGAAGCCCTCCATCGCCGCTTGCAGGGCGCAGATGGGATCAATTTCCGTCACCCAAACGGTGGCGCCTAGGCCGCGCAGTGACTGGGCACAGCCTTTGCCGACATCGCCGTAGCCCGCGACCACGGCGATTTTGCCAGCGATCATCACATCGGTGGCGCGCTTGATGCCGTCGACCAGCGATTCGCGACAGCCGTAGAGGTTGTCGAATTTTGACTTGGTGACCGAGTCGTTAACATTGATAGCGGGGATGGCCAGCGTGCCTTTTTTTGCCATTTCTTGCAGGCGTAGCACGCCCGTTGTGGTCTCCTCAGACACGCCTTTGATGTCTTTCATGAGCTCGGGGTAGCGCTCGTGCATGATGAGCGTGAGATCGCCGCCGTCGTCGAGAATCATGTTGGGCGTCCAGCCATTGGGGCCTTTGATGGTTTGTTCAATGCACCAGTCGTATTCCTCTTCCGTTTCGCCTTTCCAGGCAAATACGGGCACGCCTGTAGCGGCGATGGCGGCGGCAGCGTGGTCTTGCGTGGAAAAAATATTGCAAGAGGACCAGCGTACCTCCGCGCCCAGTGCCGTCAGTGTTTCGATTAAGACGGCGGTTTGGATCGTCATGTGCAGGCAGCCGGCGATGCGCGCGCCCTTGAGCGGTTGCTGTTGACCGTATTCATCGCGCAGAGCGACGAGACCGGGCATCTCGGTTTCGGCGATGGCAATCTCTTTGCGGCCCCAGTCCGCCAGTGTGATATCGGCGACTTTGTAGTCCTGCTTCAATTGTTCGGCGGGTGTGCTCATGGTCATTCCTCTTTGCTATTCAGTGATTACAGGCCGGCGGCGTTCTTGAGTGCCTCGGCTCGGTCTGTGCGCTCCCAGCTAAAGCCTTCATCCTCACGGCCAAAGTGGCCGTAGGAGGCGGTGGCTTGGTAGCGCTGGTTTTCTAGGTCTAGCATCTTCGTAATGCCGTAGGGGCGAAGGTCAAAGTGCTCGCGTACGAGGGTGACGATTTTTTCGTCGCTGACCTTGCCCGTGCCAAAGGTGTCGATGCTGATGGAGGTTGGCTCGGCGACGCCGATGGCGTAAGACACTTGGATCTCACATTTGTCGGCGAGTCCAGCTGCCACGATATTCTTGGCCACATAGCGGCCGGCGTAGGCGGCGGAGCGATCGACTTTTGAAGGATCCTTACCCGAGAATGCGCCACCACCGTGGCGAGCCATGCCACCATAGGTATCGACGATAATTTTGCGGCCCGTGAGGCCGGCATCACCTACGGGACCGCCAATCTCAAATTTTCCCGTCGGGTTGATATGGTACAGCGTGTCGCTGTGGAGCCACTCCGCTGGTAGTACCGGTTTGACGATTTCTTCGCGTACGGCCTCGATAAGGTCGGCTTGGCTGATGTCTGGGGCGTGTTGGGTGGAGAGTACGACGGCGTCGATGCCCACGGGCACGCCCGCTTCGTAGCGTACGGTGACTTGGCTTTTGGCGTCGGGGCGCAGCCAGTCCAGTGTGCCGTTGCGGCGCAGCTCGGATTGACGCTGAACCAAACGGTGCGCGTAAGTGATGGGCGCGGGCATGAGGACATCGGTTTCGTTGCAGGCGTAGCCAAACATGAGGCCTTGGTCGCCCGCGCCTTGTTCCTCAGGGTTGCCGCGGTCCACGCCTTGATTGATGTCGGCGGACTGTTCACCCAGCGCGTTAATAACGGCGCAGGTGTTGCCGTCGAAACACACTTGCGAGCTGTTGTAGCCAATCGCGTTGACGGTGTCGCGCACGATCTTTTCGTAGGGGATATTGTGGTCGCCGTGAATTTTTATCTCGCCCGCCAGCAGAATCATTCCGGTCTTGGCCACCGTCTCACAGGCGACGCGCGCCTTGGGGTCGACGTCGAGAATGGCGTCCAAGATGGCGTCTGATACTTGGTCGCAGAGCTTGTCGGGATGTCCTTCGGAAACGGATTCCGAAGTGAAGATAAAGTTTTTAGCCATGTTTCTAAAAATCTCTAGGCGCTAGCAAGTCAAACCGATGATTTTACACCGCTTCGGAGCCGAACTATAGCGATTCGAGGTGATTGAAGCGTGAATTTTTCGCAGCTTAGTCTTTAAATTGTTTCAAAAAGCTTTTTTCAGCGTCGCTGAGGGTGCTTAGTGGGCGCTGTATAAGGGTTTGGCGGCGCTGTTTACGGGCGCGCTTTAATAAGTTTGAGAAGGCATCTTGGAACTCGATCGCGATTTTGTCGGCGGCTTGAAACTCGTAGCTGGCGAGCTCCATCAATGCGCTGTCAAAGGGGGTGTCTCTATAGCGGTCGAGCAGGGCGGCGGTATTGAGCTGGGGGTGTTGCTGCAGTAGCTGAAACAACTCGAGAATAAAGGGAACGGCGCGCTCGTCTAAGCTGGCGACCAGAGCGAGATCTTCATCGGTGACGGTTTGAGCCAAGCTCGGCTGAGCCAGCAGTGCGGCAATGACAAGCCTAGGCGGCGTAATGCTGAGCTGGGCTTTGGGTGGTTTTTTTTGAGTGGTGTTGCCCTGCGTGGGTGGCGGTGCGTTGAGCCCGCCTTGGCCAAACAGCTGGTCGACGGGCCGCTGAACGGCACGGGCGAGTTCTTCGGTTAGCAGGCGCTTAAAGGTGTCGGCCTGAATCTGTTCCAGCAGCGGCTTTGCGAGTGCCGCGTAGCGACTGATGCCGTCGATGCTCTGGGTGTCGCACTGAGCCTTCAATCGATCAATTAAGTATTCAGACAACGGCTGGCTTTGTTGGGCGAGTCGCTGTTCGAAGGCCTCTTTGCCCTCGCTCTGAACCATGCTGTCTGGATCTTCGCCCTCGGGTAAAAATAAAAAGCGCACTTGCTTGCCGTTTTGCAGAGCGGGTAGGCAATTGTTGAGCGCACGCCAAGCGGCGTCTCGCCCTGCGCGGTCACCATCGAAACAGAACAGGACATCGTCAACGAGACGAAAGAGGCGCTGAATGTGGTCTGCTGTACAGGCCGTGCCGAGACTGGCCACTGCGTAGCGCACACCGTGCTGGGCCAGCATGACAACGTCCATATAGCCTTCGACGACGACAATTTTTTCGAGAGTTTTGTTGTGGCGCTTGGCTTCGTAGAGTCCGTAGAGTTCGCGCCCCTTGTGGAAAATCGGCGTTTCGGGGGAATTGAGGTACTTGGGTTCGCCCTCGCCCATGACGCGCCCGCCGAAAGCGATGGTCTTGCCCCTTGGATCGCGAATGGGAAACATGATGCGGTTGCGAAAGCGGTCGTAGATGCGCCCGCTGTCGTTGCGAATCAACATGCCGGCACTTTCGAGCTGCTGTTGAGTGCGGTCATTTTTGCCCAGTCGTTTGATGAGGTAGTCCCAAGACTCGGGCACAAAGCCGATGCCGTAGTCCTTGGCCGTGCTTCCGCTGAGGCCGCGCTGTTTGAGGTAGTCGATGGCTTGGGAATGTCGTTTGAGTTCGCTCTGATAGTGCAGGCTAGCTTGCTGCATTAGGTCGTAGAGATCGGCGCTTTGGCGTCGCTGTTGTTGCTGTCCCGCGCTTTCTTCTCTGGGCACTTCTAGGCCGAGCGTTCGCGCTAACTCTTCGATGGCTTCGGGGAATTCGAGGTTGTCGTACTCCATGAGAAAGTTCACCGCCGTGCCGTGGGCGCCGCACCCAAAGCAGTGGTAGAACTGTTTGGTTTGGCTGACGGTAAAGGAGGGGGTTTTCTCATTGTGAAACGGGCAGCAAGCCTTGTGATTAGCCCCGGCTTTTTTTAGCGGAACGCGGGCGTCGATCACGTCGACGATGTCGACGCGAGCGAGTAGGTCATCAATGAAGTAACGAGGAATTAGCCCAGCCATAGGGGTATTTTGCCACGCTTTGGGCCGTGGGGATAAGCACTGTTGAGGAGTGGGCCAGAAAAAAGCCCGCAGTGGCTGCGGGCTTTTAGTGGGGGTTAGGCCGCTTGCCGAAGCGTGCCCAATAATTCCTCCAGTGAGGAGGCCTTGGGTTTGACCAGCCAGAACTTGGCGAGGTAGCGCTCCAAGTTGTCGAGCAGCTCGCTGCCCCACTCAGAGCCGGTTTCGCGCACGTGTTCTGCCAGCATGTCTTTTAGGAAGACTTGATAGGCTTCCATGGACTCACCCGTGACGCGCTGAATGTCGATCAGCTCGTGGTTGTAGCGGTCGACGAAGTGGTCGTCTTCGTCGAGCACAAAGGCGAGGCCGCCTGTCATGCCCGCGCCGAAGTTGACGCCAGTGCGACCGAGTACCATGACGGCGCCGCCAGTCATGTACTCGCAGCAGTGATCGCCCGCACCTTCCACCACGGCATAGGCGCCGGAGTTGCGCACGGCAAAACGCTCGCCCGCCGTGCCCACGGCAAACACGCGGCCATTGGTGGCGCCGTATAGGCAGGTGTTGCCGACAATGGCAGTAGTGCGCGCTTCAAAGGCGCTGTTTGTGGGTGGCTTGATGACCAGCTTGCCGCCGGCCATGCCCTTGCCGACATAGTCGTTGGCGTCGCCTTCGAGGTACATTTCGAGCCCACCCGCATTCCACACGCCAAAGGATTGGCCTACTGTGCCAGTCAGGTTGAGCTTGATGGGATTGTCGACCATGCCTGTGTTGCCGTGACGCTGTGCAATTTCGCCCGATAGGCGGGCGCCAACGGAGCGGTCGGTGTTGCGCACGTCAAAGTGGAATTCGCCGCCCGACTTGGCTTCGACGGCGGCCAGCGTTTCGCTGACGATGCGCTCTGCCAACTCGCCTTTGTCGTAGGGTTCGTTGCGCTCGGCGACGCAGAAGCTGGGCACCTCTTGAGCGAGGCCGCCGTCTGACAAAATCGGCGATAGATCGAGGTTTTTGGTTTTGCCTGTGGGGCCTTCAATAATTTCCAGTAGATCGGTGCGGCCAATTAAATCGGTCAGCTTGCTAATGCCTAGGCTGGCCATGATTTCGCGCGCCTCTTGGGCGATGAAGGTAAAGTAGTTCATGACCTTCTCTGCGTCGCCACGGAAGTGCTTAAAGCGCAATACGTTTTGTTGCGTGGCAACACCGGTGGCGCAGTTGTTGAGGTGGCAAATACGCAGGTATTTACAGCCTAGAGCGACCATGGGCCCCGTGCCGAAGCCGAAGCTTTCAGCGCCGAGAATGGCGGCTTTAATCACATCGAGGCCCGTTTTGAGACCGCCGTCGGCTTGTACGCGAACTTTTTCGCGCAAGTCGTTGGCGCGCAAGGTTTGGTGAGTTTCGGACAAGCCGAGCTCCCAAGGCGAGCCCGCATAGCGCACCGACGTGAGGGGAGAGGCGCCTGTGCCGCCGTCGTATCCCGAGATAGTGATGAGATCCGCGTAGGCCTTAGCCACGCCAGCGGCAATCGTGCCGACGCCGGCCTCGGCGACGAGTTTGACCGAAATTTGGGCTTTGGGATTGACTTGCTTCAAGTCGTAGATGAGCTGAGCCAAATCTTCAATTGAGTAAATGTCGTGGTGGGGCGGTGGCGAAATCAGCGACACGCCTGGCACGGAGTAGCGCAGCTGGGCAATGTAGTCGTTGACTTTGTGACCGGGCAGCTGGCCGCCTTCGCCGGGCTTGGCGCCTTGGGCCACTTTGATTTGAATGACTTCGGCGTTGACCAAGTAGTGAGGTGTCACACCAAAGCGCCCCGAGGCGACTTGCTTAATTTTGGACATCTTCTCGGTGCCGTAGCGCTTGATGTCCTCGCCACCTTCACCCGAGTTGGAGCGTGCGCCGAGGCGGTTCATCGCCGTGGCTAGAGCTTCGTGTGCCTCGGGAGACAATGCCCCCAGTGACATGCCAGCAGAGTCAAAGCGCTTGACGATGTTGTCGATGGGTTCGACGCTATCGACGTCAATGCTCTCGCCGCCTTCTTTGAGCTTGAACATGTCGCGCAATGTGGCGACGGGGCGATGGTTGACGAGGTCGGCGTACTCTTTGTACTCCTCGTAATTGCCCGATTCCACAGCTTGCTGGATCGTTTTGACGACATCGGGGTTGTAGGCGTGGTATTCACCGCCATGGATGTATTTCAAAAGGCCGCCTTGGCGGATGGGCTTGCGTGGATTGTAGGCCTCGGTGCGCAAAATTTCTTGATCGAGTTCGAGGTCGACAAAGCGCGTGCCTTCAATGCGATTGGTGGTGCCGTAGAAACAGAGGTCGACAATTTCAGAGCTCAGGCCAACGGACTCAAACAGCTGGGCGCCGCGGTAGCTGGCTACGGTTGAAATACCCATCTTGGATAGGATTTTAAAGAGGCCTTTGTTGATGCCTTTGCGATAGTTCTTGGCCAGTTTGAAGCGGTCGGTCTCTTTGAGTTCGCCGCGATCAATTAGCCCGTTAAGCGATTCGTAGGCCAAGTAGGGATATATGGCGGTGGCGCCATAGCCGAGCAAGACGGCAAAGTGGTGAGAGTCGCGCACGGTGGCGGTTTCGACAATCAAGTTGGCATCGGTGCGCTTGCCCGCTTTGATGAGGGCGTGGTGAACGGCCCCTGTCGCCAGCAGTGCATGAATAGGCAGATACTCTTCATCGATGCCGCGATCGGACAAGACGATGAGCGTCTTGCCCGCGTCGACAGCGCTGATCACTTCCTGGCAAATACGCTCAATAGCGGGCTTTAGGCCCTCGCTGTCTTTGTAGTTCAGGTTGAATGTTTGCGCTTGATAATCGTCGCGGTTGAGGTTGAGCAGCGCTTGGAATTTGCGCTGGGATAGAACGGGAGAGTTCAAAACGACGCGGCGCGCGTGGTCGTCGCTCTCTTCGAACAGATTGCGCTCGCGGCCCAAACAGGTCTCCAGAGACATTACGATCGCCTCGCGTAGGGGGTCGATAGGCGGATTGGTGACCTGCGCAAACTGCTGGCGGAAGTAGTCGTACAAAGAGCGTTGAGTTTGAGAGAGCACGGGGAACGGAGTGTCGTCGCCCATTGACCCCGTGGCTTCTTGCCCCGCTTCCGCAAGCACGCGCAGTACTTGGTCGCGTTCTTCGAAGGTGACGAGAAACAGCTTTTCGAAAACTGCCAGCTGTTCTTTACTCATGGGCTCATCGGATAGTGCCATGTCTTCCAAGACCGACATCAGGTGTACGGTATTTTCCTTGAGCCACTTGGCGTAGGGCTGACGGTTTTTGAGGCGATCGTTGATCTCCTCGGTTTCCATGATCTCGCCGTTTTCGGTGTCGATGGCCATCATTTGGCCGGGGCCTAGGCGGCCCTTTTTAACCACATCGGCGGGATCGTAATCGTAGACGCCAATTTCAGAGGCGCAGGTGATGACGCGATCTTTGGTGATGACGTAGCGCGAGGGGCGCAGGCCATTGCGATCTAGCGCGCAAATGGCGTAGCGGCCGTCCGACAGCACGAGGCCCGCGGGGCCATCCCAGGGCTCCATGTGCATCGAGTTGTACTCGTAGAAGGCGCGTAGGTCCGAGTCCATGGTGTGGATGTTTTGCCAAGCGGGAGGCACAAGGCAGCGCAGGGCGCGGAAAATGTCGACCCCACCCGCCGTGAGCACGTCCAGCATGTTGTCCATCGAGGAAGAGTCCGATCCCGAGGTGTTGACTAGCGGATGCATCTCTTCAATGTTGGGCAAGAGTGGTGTCACGAATTTGTGAGCGCGCGCATTGGCCCAGTTGCGGTTGCCCTGAATGGTGTTGATTTCACCGTTGTGGGCGATAAAGCGGAAGGGCTGACACAAACGCCACTGAGGGAATGTGTTGGTGGAGAAGCGCTGGTGGAATACGGCGATGGACGTTTTGAACGACTCGTCGTTGAGGTCGGGATAAAACGCCAGCAAATCCGCGGGCATCACGAGACCTTTGTAGGACAGCATGCGGGACGATAGTGAAGCGACATAAAAGGCTTCGTCGTCACTGCTGATGTTGTTTTCAGCGATGCGTCGCGCCGTGAACAGCAGGCCGTTGAAGCGGTCTTCTTCCATGTCGTCGGGAGCGTTAACCAGTATTTGCTCGAAGCGGGGCAGCGATGCGCGTGCTTCATCGCCACAGACGTCGGGGTTAACGGGCACGGGGCGCCAGCCAGCAACGGCTAGGTTTTGGCGCTCCAGTTGGGCTTCAAGCGCTTCGCGCGACGCTTGAGCTTGTTTCTCGTCGTTACTGAGGAAAACCATGCCGACGGCATAGCGCTTTGAGAGGTTTAAGCCGAGTTTTTCGGCTTCAGCGCGCATAAATGCATCGGGCTTTTTGAGCAGCAAGCCACAGCCATCGCCCGTTTTTCCGTCGGCGGCAATACCGCCGCGGTGGGTCATTCTCACGAGGGCTTCAATCGATTTAGTGACGAGATCGTGGCGAGGTTGATCGTCCATTTGGGCAATCAAGCCAAAGCCGCAATTATCGCGTTCGAATTGGGGGCGGTAGAGGCCTTCGGTGGGTAGTTTGCGCGCTGATGTCATTCGCTTATCTCCGCGTTTTGCTGTCAAGCAAACACTGTGAACGGTTTGTTTACTGCGGCGCTGTGTAGAGCGCCATCAAGCCCTGTGCGGAAGCCTAAAATGTGGCTGCGGCTGGGCAAAAGGGGCGACATTATACCGATATTGTCGCTTTTCAGCAATAGCGAGAAAAAACGTAAGTGTTTGATTTTAAAGGCTTTGAAGCAGCCTAGGCGGTGGAGAGTGGATCAAACAGCCTTCTGTGCTCGGCAATCGCGTAGCGGTCGGTCATTCCCGCAATGTAGTCGGCGATAGCTCTGGCGCGGCCATTGGTGCCGTCTCGCTCCTCGGCTTCGCGCACGCGTTGTTGATATTTGTCGGGCAGTAGGCGCGGGTCGTCTATATAGGCGTCGAATTGCTTTCGAATGACTTCTTTGGCTTTGGTGGTCATTCGGTGGACTTTGTAGTGGCGGTATAAGTGTTGAAAAAGAAAGCGCTTTAACTCTCGGTTCTGTTCGGCAATCGTTGCACTGAACCGAACAATGGCTTTGGGCTGATTTTTGACTTCGTCCAGTGTTGTCGGTTTTGTTTGATCGAGTTGCTCTTGAGTGGTGCAAATGATGTCGCTGACATGACCTGTAATCATGCGTCGAACAACTTCGTATTTTTGACGGCGGGCCTCTAGCTTGGCGTGGTCGCGTGCAACGCTTTCATAGCGCTCGCGAAAATAATCGACTTCAAGCAGTTGCTCGATGGTAATTAAGCCAGAGCGTAGGCCGTCATCCACATCGTGGTTGTTGTAGGCGACTTCATCGGCGAGATTCGCCAGTTGAGCTTCGAGAGAGGGTTGCTGTGCATGCAAAAAGCGCTCTCCTACGGCGCCTAGTCTTTGGGCATTGTCGCGGGAGCAGTGCTTGAGAATGCCCTCTCGCGTTTCGAAGGTGAGGTTCAAGCCATCAAAGTTGGCGTATTTCTGCTCTAGGTGGTCGACGACGCGCAGTGACTGCAAATTGTGTTCGAAACCACCATAGGGCTTCATGCAGTGATTGAGTTGATCTTGGCCTGCGTGGCCAAACGGTGTGTGTCCCAGATCGTGGGCGAGACAAATGGCTTCGGTGAGGTCTTCGTGTAACCCCAAAGCGCGGGCGATGGTTCGGGCGATTTGCGCCACTTCCAGTGTGTGGGTGAGGCGGGTGCGGAACAGGTCGCCTTCGTGATTGATAAAGACTTGGGTTTTGTACTCGAGTCGGCGAAAGGCAGAGCTGTGTAGAATTCGATCGCGGTCGCGCTGGAATTCGTTGCGGAATCGAGGAGAGGGCTCTGCATGGTGGCGGCCACGGCTTTCTTGGTCGCTGCAGGCATAGGGGGCGAGCGGGGCCATAGTCATTCTCTTTCGAGCGTTGCCATGAGAGCGGCTTGATCGAAATCGGCGGTGACGACAGCGTGGCCGAGCGCTTTAAGCAATACGAGGCGTAGAGAGCCATCGATGACTTTTTTGTCTCGCGCCATGTGTTGGAGAAAAGTGTCGGGAGTCATTTTACTGGGCGGTTGAGTAGGCAAATCGGCCGCGGCAATGACTTCTTTCGCAAGGTCGAGGTCTTCTTGCTTGATCCAGCCGCAAGCGCGGGACATTTCAGCGGCCATGACCATGCCTGCTCCGACCGCTTCACCGTGCAACCATTCGCCATAGCCCATTTCGGTTTCGATGGCGTGGCCAAATGTGTGCCCTAGATTGAGTAAGGCACGCTGGCCGCCCTCTCGCTCATCGGCGGCGACAATCTCGGCTTTCATCTGGCAGGAGCGTTCAATAGCGGTTGTAAGAGTGGCGTTGTCACAGTCTTTGAGTGCGTCCATGTTGTCTTTGACCCAGAGCAAAAACTCGCGATCACCTAGCAGTCCGTACTTAATGACTTCGGCCAGCCCCGCTGCGAGTTCTCGTGGAGGTAGTGTTTTTAAAACCTCCGTGTCTGCTAGAACGCATTGGGGTTGATAAAAAGCGCCGATCATATTTTTACCCAGAGGGTGGTTGACGGCGGTTTTTCCTCCAACGGAAGAGTCCACTTGAGCGAGTAGGGTGGTGGGGATTTGTATAAATGGGATGCCACGCTGATAAGAGGCGGCGGCGTACCCTGCTATGTCGCCAACGACTCCACCACCGAGTGCGATCAAAGTGGTTTTGCGATCGTAGCGCTGCTCCAGTAAACGCGTGTATATCGTGTTGAGCGTTTCGAGATTCTTGTGGGCTTCTCCGTCCTTCAAAACAATACTGTCGCAACGGTAGTTGGACAGCTGTGTTTTTAGCGTTCCTAGGTAGAGTGGGGCGACTGTCTCGTTGGTAACAATAACGACGCTTTTGCCCTGAATATGGGGCTTGAGTAGGTCGCTATTGGAGAGAAGTTGAGAGCCTATGTGAATGGGGTAGCTGCGATGCCCTAAATCGACTTCAAGAGTTTTCACGAGGTGCCTCGATTGCAGAGAGAATGTGTCGGACCACTTGCCGAGCAGTTTTATTATCCGTATCGAAGCGATAATCGGCAACACTCTCATAGAGTGGGCCACGCTCGCGAGCCATGTGAGTCAGTGTTTCGCGGGGGTTGTCGCTTTGCATCAAGGGACGGTTTTTATCTTTCCCCGCTCTTTTGATTTGTTCGTCAACGGATACGGTGAGGTAGATAACAGTACCCCTAGCGGCTAGGTGGGTGCAGTTTTGAGGTGTGGTGACGGCGCCCCCGCCAGTGGCGAGCACGATATTTTTTTGTTGGCTTAGCTCGTCAATTATCTGAGCCTCGCGCTGCCGAAATCCGGACTCCCCTTCGTATTCAAAAATAGTGGGTATGTTGACGCCGGTCTTCTCTTCGATGGCGTGATCTGAATCTACAAAGCAAAGGCCGAGCTGCTTGGCGAGCAGTCGGCCTATGGTGGTTTTGCCGGCCCCCATGGGGCCGACCAAAAATAGTGATTGCGACATCCCTCTTAGTTAAATTCCACGCTATCGCGCACAATTTTAGGCGTAACAAAGATAAGAATTTCGCGCTTAGAGTTTTGTTTGATCTCGCGTCGGAACAGACGGCCTATGCCGGGGATGTCGCCGAGGAATGGAATTTTGGTGACGCTGTCGAGCGTCTCGTGCTCGAATATACCACCGAGTACCACGGTTTCGCCGTTTTTAACGAGAACCTGTGTCTCGACTTCTCGAGTATCAATAGACGGCACTTGAATTTCGCCCTCGCCGAAAATTTCACCCACGTTGTCTTTCTTGACATTGAGGTCGAGAATGATGCGGTCATCGGGGGTGATTTGTGGCGTTGCGGTTAAGCTGAGTACCGCCTTTTTAAAGGCGACGGTGACAGCACCACTAGAGGCAGCCTCGAGATAGGGGATCTCAACACCCTGCTCAATAAAGGCTTCTTTCTGGTTGGCGGTGATCACGCGAGGTGTCGAAATGATCTCGCCTTTGCCCTCTGCTTGAAGCGCGGACAGTTCAAGTTCTAGCAGGTTCCCTGAAGAGGTCGGCAGTGCAAAGGCAAACTGCCCTGTGCTAGAGCCCGCATTGGCAGGGAAGTTGAAATTCATGGGCCTGCTGTTGATGTTTAGGTCACCACCCGATTGTCGCCCCTGAAGATTAAAGGTATCTGATCCGCCAAAAACAGCCCCTTCGCCTACAGGCAATGGGTCTATGCGATTGACGCCAAAGCGCGAACCAAGCTGTTTGTCAAAATCATCTGACGCAATAACAATGCGCGACTCAATCAGCACTTGCTTGACGGGAATGTCGAGGCGCTGCAGCATTGAGCGGATTTGCTCCATAACGACTGCGGTATCTGTGACCATCAGGGTGTTGGTGCGCGCATCGACGGTTGCCGTGCCTCGCTCCGACAGCAAGCCGCTAGATTTGCTATCGCCTTCGCTCTGGCCTTCGCCATCTTCTGACTTACCTTTAATTAGGTTCAAAATTTGCTCGGCTTTCGCGAAGTTCACTTCAAAAAACTCCGATTGTAGAGGCGCCAGCTCTTGAACTTGCTGCTTGGCCTCTAGCGCGAGTTTTTCTTGCTGGGCAATTTCTTCAGCGGGCGCTATTAATAGAACATTGCCCGACTTGCGCTTATCGAGACCTTTGGTCTTTAGAATGATTTCCAGAGCTTGATCCCAGGGGACATTTTTTAATCGCAGGGTTAGCGACCCCGATACGGAGTCACTGACGACAACGTTAAGGCCGGTAAAGTCGGCGATGAGTTGCAGCACAGAGCGGACTTCGATGTCTTGGAAGTTCAGGGACAAGCGCTCGCCGGTGAAGCCGAATTTGTCGCGTGCCTGACGCTCTAGCTCTTCTTTGGTAATGGGTTTCACTTCGAGCGTGAATGTGCGGTCGGACTGATAGGCGATATGCTCATAGTTGGAATCGGTTGGCGTTGTAACAATGCGCACACCATCATCGAGTTGGGCAATATCAATATATTTAGCGGGGGTGGCGAAATCGAGTACGTCGAGACGTTGCACCAGATCTTCGGCAACGGAGGCACCGACAAACTCAGTCACCACTTTAGAGCCCTCTTGAGCCACGTTGACTGGAGTGCTGGCAGAGCCTAACTCAACGACGACTAGGCCTTGGCCTTCTTCGCCGCGTCTAAAATCAACGGACTCGATCGTGTTGCTGCCCGATTCTTCGGTACTCGGTGCGCCGGAGCTGAGGGTGTTTACGTTCGTGGTCGCTGCTTCAATAGAATCGGCCAGCGTGACATAGAGCGTGTTGCCGGTGGCCTGCATCTCGTAATTGACGAGTTCCGCCAAGTTGATAATGACTCGAGTTCGGTTGCCTTGAGAGGCCACGTTGATAGAGTTTGTTGATCCAATCGAGACAGGAATGGCGCTCTTGCCGACGTTGGACGTCGTCTCTTGGAAGTCTAGAGCAATGCGAGCAGGGTTGTTGATGGTAAAGCTCAGCGGCTCCTTGGCCTCGGAGGCCATTTCGATGGCGAGCTGCACTCGATCCCCCGGCAGTGCTTCAAAGTTAATGTCCGTAATACTGTTCGCTGCCAGTACAGAATGGGAGCAGCAAAGGCACACGGCCAGAACCAAAAGTTTGCTGATGTGTTGATTAAGCATTGTTTTAACTCTCATTGGTTTTTCTCCGCCGCTCATTGTTCGCCGATTCGAAGCTGTGAGGATCGCTCTTCCCACAAGCCGTTGTCGTTTCGGACAAGTTCGACAATTTCGATTTGATTTTCAGTAATGCTAGTGATTTTTCCGTAGTTCTGGCCAGCGTAATTACCCGCTCTAACGCGGTGTACCGTGCCTTCGCTGTCTTTGATCAGGCCCCAGCGGAAACCTTCGCGCTTAAGTGTTCCTACCATTAGCAGGGAGTCGAGCGGGAAATATTCCAGCGCCTCTTTGCGGCGGTTGGTGTTGGGTGCGTTTTCGCCCGATGCATTAGCAGGTTCTTCACGTCTTTCGACGGCGCTTTGGGGCGAGAATGGGTTGCGACCTTCGTGGCGATATTCATAGCTGCGATAGAGCTCAAACTCAGGGAGAGGCTTCACGCTGCCTTGGTATTTTGTCTTGGCGTTTTCCACATAGCGCTCAAGGTCACTCATATCCGATGAGCAACCTGCTAGCGTCATAAGCAGAGCCAGTGGTAGGAGTTTACTTGCTGCTTTCATCATCGGAGAGGTACCTATATGTTTTGGCAGTTAACGCAACATCTAAGGGAGTATTGACGTTGACGCCCTCAATTTCACCAGGCTGGATCGTAATATTGTGCAGGGTGACAATGCGTTGCATGGCTGCCACGCTGCTGATGAAACCAGTGAGCTCTGTGTAGGATCCCCGCAGTTTCATGCTGATGGGGTACTCGGCATAAAACTCTTTGCTCTCTTCGCCAGTTGGCTTGAAGCCGGTAATGTCGAGGTTGTTGGATGAGCCTGCTCGCGACACTTCCACCAATAAATTGTCCACTTCCGTTTTGTCAGGCAGGCTCTTCAACATCGAGCCGAAGGTTTTCTTCATTTCCTCAAGCTGCTCTTCATAGGCGTTGAGGTTGGAGGCCTTCATCTGCTTGCGATCAAACTCGGATTTTAGGTCAGACTCCTGCACTTGTACCTTTTCGAGTTCTTTCTGCTGGCTCGAGACAATCAGCGCATAGCCTGCGCCTAATACTAGTATGCAGGCGAGCACAATCACCCCGATCCGAAAGGGTAGTGGGAGAGAGCCGATTTTCTTTAAATTATCAGGCTCCAAATACAGTTGAATGTCTTCTAGAGTCATAGCTGGACGCCTCAGTTAATTGTCGAGATCGCTCTCAGAGCTGTTAGGTGAGTCTTGGGTGACTTCTAAAGAGAATGCGGCGCCATCAGCGTCTTTATCGTTTTCGATGTTGACCAGAGTGGGTTCTTTAAACCAATCGGATTCATCGAGGTTGCGCATGTAGGCGGAGACTCGAGCATTGGACTCTGCGTAGCCGTTTACTGTGATTGAGTCGCCTTTCTGGAGAATTTTAGAAACCCAAATCCCGTCGGGAAGAGCGGTTACAATATCTTCAAAGCTGTGCACGACTTGAGAGCGGCTTCCCTGCAACTCCTGAATGATTTTCATGCGGGCGAGCAGGTCTTTTTTGGTGTTCTCCAGTTCTTTAATGGTCTCTAGCTTGGAGTCTAAGACGGTAATCTCGTTTTTGAGATAGCTGTTGCGCTCTTCTTGGTAGCTAATGCGGTCTTGGAAGTAGAGGTATATGGCAAAAAGCAGCGCTGCACACAAGGCAACCGCTATCGCTGCGACAATGCCAAACTCTTGGTTTTTGGCTTGGCGGAGTTCTTCGCGCCAAGGGAGTAAGTTGATTCTTTGGGTGCTCATTCGTCAACACTCCTTAATGCCAAGCCACAGGCGATGAGGAGTGCTGTGGCATCATTCATCAAACGGTTTTGTGCGACGCGCTTGTCGATTTCGACGTGGGCAAACGGGTCGGCAATTGATGTGGTAATGCCGAGGTTGTGCTCCACAATATCTGCGATGTTGGGGATGTTGGCGCAGCCGCCAGCCAAAATGATGTGGTCTACGTGTTCTTGTTCAGTCGCAGAGTAGTAGAACTGCAAGAAGCGGCCGACTTGCTGAGACATGGTCTCTTTAAAAGGCGTTAGAACTTCGGGTTCGTAGTTTTCTGGTAGGCCGCCTTCCTTTTTTACACGGCCTGCGTCTTCAAAAGAAAGACCGTAGCGTCTCATGATCTCTTCGGTCAGCTGTTTGCCGCCAAAGGGCTGCTCACGAGTGTACGCCAGTTTGCCATCGTGCAGCACGTTCAGGCTGGTCATGGTTGCGCCGATATCGACGATGGCAACGGTTTTGTCCACGCCGTAATCGGGCACTTGATGGGAAAGAAGCTTAAAGGCGTCTTCAATGGCGTAGGCCTCGACACCCACTTCTTTGGGGGTCAGGCCGGCAGGGCGGACAGCGCCGGTTCTAGCGCCTACGTTTTCATCTCTAGAAGCGGCGATTAGGACATCGACTGTCTCGGGGTTTTTGGCGTTGGGGCCAAGTACCAAGAAGTCCATATAGACTTCATCGGCGGGATAGGGGATGTACTGTTCTGCCTCTAATTGAATCTGTGCCTCAATCTGATCTTCTGTCAGATCGGCGGGCATGCTGATTTCTTTAGTGATGGCCGCCGAACTGGGCACGGCCAAACAGGCGAGCTTGGTTTTGGAGCCGGAGCGCTTGACCGCGCGTTTAACGGCTTCACCAGCGGCTTCCACACCCTCTTCGCCTTGGATCGTTTTTTCGACCACGGCATTGGCAGGCAAAGGTTCCACCGCATAGCTATCGATGCGATATTTACCTTTGTTTTTACTGATTTCCAGTAGCTTTACACAGGTTGAGCTAATATCTAGCCCCAACATCTGCGGTTGTTTATTACCGAATAGAGACACGGCAGTTACCCACTCTCGGTTGAACTTAGTAGTAGCCTACATTATCTAGTTTGTTAAATACTAGCCCTAAGTACATAAAAATACTAGCAAATTTACTGTTTTTTCTTTTAGCGGGTCTAAACCCTTATAATTAAAGTGTTTTCTTAAGAGTTTGTTGTCGTCGGGAAAGTCATCTGTGCCTAAATTTCGTTCTGTTGTAAAAGTTGCCACCATTGTTAGCGTGGTGGGAGCACTTGTTGCCGCTATCTCACTTTATGCTTTGTATGCTTATCTCGAGCCCAAGTTGCCTGAGGTGGAGGCCCTAGAGGATATTCGCTTGCAGGAACCACTGCGCGTCTACACAGCTGATCGGAAGCTTATCGCGGAGTATGGCACGAAGCGCCGCGTACCGCTCGATATAGAAACAGCGCCAGAGATGCTCAAGCAGGCATTCATCGCCGCCGAAGACGATCGATTTTACCAACACCCCGGTGTCGACTGGCAGGGCATTGTGCGGGCTGCCATCGTGTGGGCTGCGTCTGGCGAGCGTTCGCAGGGTGGCAGCACTATTACGATGCAGGTAGCTCGAAACTATTTTTTAAGCCGCGAGAAAACGATTCTTCGCAAGCTAAACGAAATGTTGCTGGCACTAAAGATTGGCCGAACCTTGAGTAAAGACAAGGTGTTGGAGCTGTACTTCAATAAAATTTATCTTGGTAAACGTGCTTATGGTGTCGCTGCCGCCGCCCGCGTTTACTACGGGAAGACAGTTGATGAGTTAAGTTTGGCTGAAATGGCGGTGATTGCGGGATTGCCCAAAGCGCCGTCGGCGAATAATCCCGTCAATAATCCCGAGCGCGCTAGGGAGCGTCGAAACTATGTGTTGAGGCGTATGTTGGAGCTTGGCTATATTGATCAGGCGGCTTTTGAGTCTGCGACCAGTGCGCCTATTACGGCCAAAGCACACGCGATCACTCCCGAAGTAGAGGCCTATTATCTCGGTGAGATGGTTCGGGATCAGGTGGGGGCGCTATTTCCCGATGAACTCTACGATTCTGGTTTAAGCGTTTATACCACGCTTGATAGCGTACAGCAGGCGGCGGCCAATCGCTCTGTTCGGCAGGGGTTGCGCGCCGTAGATCAGCGCCATGGTTATCGCGGGCCCGCAGCTCGACTTGAGCAATGGCGTGGAGAAGAGGGCGGAGTTGATGAGGCGGCCTTTCAAAAGGTGGTGGACAGCTTGCCTTCAGCAGGTGGCTTAGAGGCCGCTCTGGTCACTCAGGTGACAGAGGACTCCGCCAGCTTGTATATGCAAGAAGGTGTTGAGGCGTCGCTGGATTTAGAGGCGGTCACCTGGGCACGCAAGAGCTACGCAGGTGGTGGCGTGGGGCCTGAAATTTCGGCGGTCAATGATGTGTTGTATGTTGGCGATGTGGTGTGGGTGGATTTTGATGCCAATGGGAAATTGCAGTTGTCCCAGTCACCCGAAGTTGAAGGAGCCATGGTCGCCATTCGCCCGCGCGATGGAGCGATTACCGCCCTTGTCGGAGGGTATGATTTTTTTCGTAGTAAATTCAACAGAGCTTCGCAAGCAGAGCGCCAGACGGGGTCTAGCTTTAAGCCCTTTTTGTACACGGCGGCACTGGAGAAGGGCTATACCGCGGCCAGTGTGGTAAACGATGCCCCGGTAGTCTTTGATGATCCCGCTCTAGAGAGTAAATGGAAGCCAGAAAATTACAGTGGCAAATTTTACGGTCCCACCCGCTTGCGCGAGGGCTTAGCGCGCTCGCGCAACTTGGTGTCTATTCGTCTGTTACTGCAGGTAGGGGTCGGTCCAGTGCGGGCTTTTGCCAAGCGCGTGGGCTTTTCCGCTGATCGTTTGCCGCGAGACCTTTCGCTGGCGTTGGGGAGTAACTCATCGACGCCACTGAATTTGGCGAGAAATTTCGCCACATTTGCCAACAATGGCTACCGTGTAGAACCCTATTTTGTCGATCGTATCGAGGACCGAGATGGTCGCGTGGTCTATGCCAGCGATCGCGTGGTCGCTTGTGATGGCTGTTTGTCCGAGGCCGAGCCCGAGCGGACAGCTGACAAGGAGGTGCTCAAAGTGGGCGCGACAGATATCGCGCATGATGGAGAAGAGTCACCAGTTGAATCCGAGGAAGAGAAAGCGTCGAAGCAGCGGGAGGAGGTTCGCCCCGTTGTTAATGAGGCTGAGCGGGTTATCGATGAGCGCGTGGCTTTTATCGCGAGAACCATGATGCAGGACGTTGTCCGACGCGGCACAGCGCGCAAGGCGCTGAGCTTAGGTCGCAGTGACCTGGCGGGCAAGACGGGAACGACAAACGATCAGATCGATGCTTGGTTCAGCGGCTACAACGATGAAATTGTGGCTTCAGTGTGGGTGGGGCACGATTCTCTTAAAACGCTGGGTTATGGTGGCACGGGTTCGGGGGCGGCGCTTCCCATTTGGATCGATTTTATGGAAGTCGCTTTAAAGGGGGTGGAGGAGTCTCGCCTAGTACAGCCTGCGGGTGTGGTGTCGACGAAAATTGATCCTGAATCTGGGCTGCTCGCTTATCCCGGGCAGGGCAATGCCATATTTGAGTACTTCCGCGAAGAAAATTTGCCCACGCAGATGGCAACGCCCAAACAGGCGGATCTTTACGGTGGTGGAGTGTCTTCTGAAGAGAGCGACGAAGGTAGCGATCAGGGGCAATCGCTATTCTAGGATGACGCTTTTTTGGCGGCAGCGAGAACTGCCGCCAAGAGACGCTTGAACACTATGAATGATAAGCGGGGCTGAGCTCGTGTACTGCCTCAACTAGGGCGCTGACGTGTTCGGGGTCGATGTGCTGGTGAATGCCGTGCCCCAAGTTAAATACATGCCCCGAACCTGTGCCAAAGCTTTCGAGCACTTTTTGAACTTCAGTGCGGATGGCGGCGGGTGGTGCGTAGAGTGCGCTGGGGTCGAGGTTGCCCTGCAGTGCGACTTTGTCGCCCACGCGGCGCTTGGCGTCGGCTAGGTTCGTGGTCCAGTCTAGCCCCAGCCCGGTGCTGCCAGCTTCGGCCATCGATTCCAGCCATTGCCCTCCATTTTTAGTAAACAAAATGCTTGGCACGGCTCGGCCGTCAGCTTCCTTGGGCAGTGCTGCGACGATTTTTTTCATGTATTGCAGTGAAAATATCTGATAGTTCTCGGGCGAAAGTGCGCCGCCCCATGTATCAAATACCATGACTGCCTGAGCGCCCGCGGCAATTTGTGCTTTTAGGTAGGCAATGGTGCTCTGTGTGATTTTGTCTAATAAGCGGTGAAGCAGCTCAGGATTGCCGTACATCATGCCTTTAATGTTGGCGAAGTCGCGGCTGCTGCCGCCCTCAACCATATAAGTGGCGATCGTCCACGGGCTGCCCGCGAAACCAATCAGTGGGACGCGACCGTCGAGCTCTTGGCGAATCGTTCGCACGGCGTTCATGACATAGCCGAGCTCGTCCTCGGGGTCGGGGGTGGCGAGCTGCTTCAAGTCCGCTTCGCTGCGGACGGTGCGTTCAAATTTGGGGCCCTCACCAGTGACAAAGTACAGGCCGAGCCCCATGGCGTCGGGGACGGTGAGGATGTCTGAAAACAAGATGGCCGCGTCGAGATCGTAGCGAGCCAGTGGTTGCATGGTGACTTCACAGGCCAGTTCGGCGTTGCGGCACAAATCCATAAAGCTGCCAGCCTTGGCGCGCGTCGCTCGATACTCTGGCAAGTAGCGGCCAGCCTGCCGCATGATCCACAGGGGTGTGCGGTCTACGGGTTGGTGGGCGAGGGCGCGAAGGAATCGGTCGTTTTTGAGTTCGCTCATGCTAGGGCCTGTTACCACAAATTTTATGATCTCTGCTGGAAGCCATTTTCCTGCCCAGCAAGGCAGAAGGAGTGCCGTGTAGTACGTCTACACAAACGACTGATAACGCAGCTGGGCGGAAAATAGCTCCAGCCCTTCGGGTTGTGGCTAAAAAAGCGCCACTCATCGTTGCTCGTCGCTCATTTGGATTCACCAAACCACGCTCCTTGCGCCTTGATTGGCGCTTTTTTAGTCACAACAGTGACCATCAAATTTGTGTTAACAGGCCTAGATCCCGTTGTGAAAAAAGCGCAGAGGGCGGTGCCGACTCTGCGCTTTGTAAAGTGTACCGAAAAAGTGGTTTGTTAGACGCCGAGATAGTCCAAAATGCCTTCAGCGGCATTTCGACCTTCAAAAACGGCGGTGACCACCAAGTCTGAGCCTCGCACCATGTCGCCACCGGCAAATACTTTCTGGTTGGTGGTTTGGTGGGCGTACTGGGCGCCAGCGGGGGCTTTCACGCGTCCGCCCTCGTCGGTCATGATGCCGAAGTCGTCCAGCCAGCTAGCGGGGCTGGGGCGGAAGCCAAAGGCGATCAATACGTTGTCTGCGGGGATCACTTCTTCGGTGCCGGGTACGGGCTCGGGGCGTCGGCGGCCGCGAGCGTCGGGCTCGCCCAGCTCAGTGCGAACCACTTTGACGCCTTCCACTTTGTCCGTGCCGACGATTTCGACGGGCTGGCGATTCCAGAGGAATTCGACACCCTCTTCTTTGGCGTTTTTCACCTCGCGCGCGGAGCCGGGCATATTGGCCTCATCGCGGCGGTAGGCACAGTGAACGCTAGTGGCGCCCTGGCGAATTGAAGTGCGATTGCAATCCATGGCGGTATCGCCGCCGCCGAGAACGACGACTTTTTGGCCTTCGACGCTGATGTATTCGCTGGGGTCTTTTTCAAGGCCCATCAGGCGATTGATGTTGGAGATCAAGAAGGGCAGGGCATCGTAAACACCGGGGAGGTCTTCGCCGGGGAATCCGCCTTTCATGTAGTTGTACGTGCCCATGCCGAGGAATACGGCATCGTATTCGTCAACGAGATCATCGAAGGGGATGTCGTTGCCAATTTCTACGCCGAGGCGGAACTCAACACCCATTTCTTCCATCATGGAGCGGCGGCGTTGCACGATGTGCTTTTCAAGCTTGAATGGGGGGATGCCGAAAGTCAGGAGGCCGCCGATTTCTTCGTATTTGTCGAAGACGACGGGCTTCACGCCATTGCGCACCAAGATGTCGGCACAGCCAAGCCCAGCGGGGCCTGCACCGATAACGGCAACGCGCTTGTCTGTGGGTACGACGCCTGACATGTCGGGGCGCCAACCTTGCTTCCAAGCTTCGTCGGTAATGTATTTTTCGACAGAGCCAATAGTGACAGCGCCAAAGCCGTCGTTAAGCGTGCAGGCGCCTTCGCAGAGTCTGTCTTGAGGGCAGACTCGACCGCACACTTCAGGCAGAGAGTTGGTCTTGTGAGATAGCTCGGCGGCTTCGAACAGATTGCCCTCCGAAACCAGTTTGAGCCAGTTGGGAATGTAGTTGTGCACGGGGCACTTCCACTCGCAATAGGGGTTGCCGCAAGCGAGGCAGCGCTCGGATTGGTGAGCGGCAGTTTCGGCGTCAAAGTCGCTATAGATTTCCTTAAACTCTTTTATACGCACTTCCGCCGAGGTCTTTTCGGGATCTTGGCGGGGAACGTCGAGAAATTGGAATGTATTGCTACTACCCATGACTTTAATCTCTTTGTGTCGCTGGCTGGCGTCGCTGGTTTTTAGTGTGAGAGGCGGCGTGTGCGAGACACTTAGCCTAGCAGCGATTTCACCTGAGCGCTGACCTGTGACATGTCGGCGCGGCCTTGCATTTTTGGCTTGATTTGTCCCATGACTTTGCCCATGTCGCGCATGGACTCGGCACCTGTGGCGTCAATGGCCTCTTGAATAAGCGCCTTGACTTCCTCTTCGCTCAGGGGCTGTGGCAGGAAGTCCTGTAGGACGGTCAACTCGAAGCGCTCTTGCTCCGCTAAGTCGTCGCGGCCAGCGGCATCGTATTGCTCGATGGCCTCGCGGCGCTGCTTGCCCATTTTGTCCAGGACGGCGAGGATGTCCTCGTCGCTCAGGTCGCGGCGTTCGTCCACTTCCACCTGCTTGATGGCAGCTTGGATCTGGCGAATAACGGCCAAACGAGGGCGGTCGCCACCTTTCATTGTGGCTTTCATGGCGTCCAAAATGGACTGCTTAAGCGGGCTCGAAGCAGCGGGCATGTCGAAGTCGCTCTTAGTAGAGGCGAATGCGGCGTGCTTGCTCTTTGTACAGGCGCTTAGCGTGGCGCTTGGCTGCGGCCGCTTTTGTGCGCTTGCGTTTGGCAGTAGGCTTCTCGTAAAACTCGCGGCGGCGAGCTTCGGTTACAACGCCCGCTTTCTCGCAGGAGCGCTTAAAGCGGCGAAGAGCGGCCTCAAAGGGCTCGTGTTCTTTAACGCGTACGTCAGGCATGTCGACAAACTCGTTTAGTTGCAAAAGGGGCGCGATTATAATACCCAGCCGAACAAAAAATCCAGTCCACTTTTGCGGTGGCGTCGAGAAAGAGGAAAGAAGGCCGTAATGCGAGTTCTTGGTGTAGAAACATCCTGTGACGAAACAGGCTTAGCTCTGTACGACAGTGAGCGAGGGCTGCTGGCCCACGCTTTGCACTCTCAGGTGCAGATGCACGCCGAATATGGTGGCGTGGTGCCTGAGTTGGCGTCGAGAGATCACATTTTGCGTCTCACGCCTCTTTTAAAAAGCGTGCTTAGCCAAGCGGGTTTGCGAAAAAAGGATATTGATGCGGTCGCTTACACGGCGGGGCCCGGCTTGATGGGGGCGCTATTGACGGGGGCTTCGATGGCGCGCTCGCTGGCATGGGCACTCAATGTGCCCGCGTTGGGCGTGCATCATATGGAGGGGCACTTGCTGGCGCCGATGCTGGAGGATCGGCCGCCCGCCTTCCCCTTTCTGGCGCTGCTGGTGTCGGGTGGCCATACCATGCTGGTGCAAGTCGATGGCGTAGGGCGTTATCGAAACCTTGGCGAGAGCTTGGATGATGCGGCGGGCGAGGCGTTTGATAAGTCGGCTCAGCTGATGGGGTTGGGGTATCCGGGTGGTCCGGCTTTGGCGGCGGTGGCTGAGCGCGGCGATGCTGAGCGCTACAAACTGCCTCGGCCGATGACGGACCGCCCTGGACTGGATTTCAGCTTTAGCGGCTTAAAAACTGCGGTACTGACGGCTGCCCAAGGCATTGCTGAGCAGGATTGGGAGCAAGAGCGCCCTCATCTGGCGGCTAGCTTTCAAGCGGCCGTGGTTGATGTGATGGCGATTAAAGTGCGCCGAGCACTGGAGCAGACAGGGTTGAAAACCTTGGTGATTGCGGGCGGTGTCGGCGCGAATCGCGCGTTGCGCGCTCGGTTGGAGCAGTTGGGCGCGAAGCAGGGGGTTGAAGTGCGCTACCCGCGAGTGGAGTTTTGTACCGACAACGGCGCCATGATTGCCTATGCGGGCGCCCAGCGTTTGCTGGCGGGCGAGCACGGCGGCCTAGCCGTGCAGGCTCAGCCGCGCTGGGATATGGAGTCTTTGAGCGGGCCAGCGACCGTAGCGGGGCTGTGATTACTGACCGCCCCACTCTTGTATTGCTGCCCGGTTGGGGTGTGGATGTCGCTTGCTGGCAGTCGGTGCAGGCTGCTCTGCAAGCCGATTTTGATGTGTTGCCTCTGGCGTTGCCCGAGTTGCCGTCGCTCAGTACAGGCGATACTGAGTGTTTGCTGGATGCTTGGTTACAAGATTTGTTGGCTCGGGTGCCGCGCAGGGCCTATTGGCTAGGTTGGTCTTTGGGTGGCATGCTGGTGATGGCGCTGTCTAGGCGCTATCCAGATCGTCTTTTGGGGGCAGCGGTAGTGGCGGCGGCGCCACGCTTTGTCGAGGATGAGGGTTGGCCGGGTGTGCCGCGGTCTGTTGTCGAGGGTTTTGAGCGCCAGTTGTGTGAGGCGCCCGAGCAGTTGCGGCGACAATTTTTAGCGCTGGTGGCCCACGGCGATCGCGCTGCGCGCCGCGCGTTGAAACCCGCTGTGGATGGCGAGGTCTCGCTGCGTCAGGGTTTGCATCTATTGAAATCGATGGATTTGCGCGGGGCGTGGAATTCGCCGTTGCTGTCTGGGGTGTTACTCAGCGAGGTAGATGGCGTGCTGCCGCCGACTTTAATTGCACCGATGATGTCTGAGTGTGGCGAAAAGATCCGCTTGACGGCGGCTTGCCACGCCCCCATGGTGAGTGCCCCCGAAATTGTTGCCGAGTTTGTGCGTGACTGCTTCTGTCGCTGATGCCTTTTCCCGAGCCGCTGAGCGCTACGATGATAACGCTTCGCTACAGGTGCGAGTGGGGCGCTGGATGTTGCGCGGTGAATCCGTTGACGGGCGAGCTCTAGACGCGGGCTGTGGCACGGGCTGGGTGGGGCGTCAGCTCTATGCGGCGGGAGCGGGTTCTGTTGTCGGTGTCGACCTCGCCCATGGCATGCTGTGTCGGGCGCGGGCTTACTTGGATGTTGTTTTGTTGGCGGATTTACAGCAATTGCCGCTGGCGTCGCATTCGGTGGGCAGCGCCTGGGCGAATCTGGCGCTGCAGTGGGTGCCGAGCCCCGAGGCGGCTCTGTCTGAATTGGTGCGTGTGCTTCGCCCGGGAGGGCGTTTGGTCTTTACGGTGCCTCTGCCGGGGTCTTTGGTCGAAATCGAGCGCGCTTGGCGCGAGGCGGGCAGCGTCGAGTCGCATATCAACACATTTGCGACAAAGCAGCAGTGGTTAGATGTCGTGCGCGCGGTGGTGCCGAGCGCGCAAGTTGTCGCAGAGCAAAGGGAGGTTGTGCGTTATTTCGACAGTTCGGTTGATGCTATGCGATCTATTAAAAGCGTGGGAGCTCAGCGGGTGCTGCAAGGTGGGAGCAAGGGGCTGACGGGAGTGGGTGTCTATCGCCGAGCGCTCGCATGCTATGAGCAGTATCGCTGTGGGGAGCGAGGGGTTCCCCTGAGTTACCAGATCCTGAAGCTGTCGGTTCACTTGCCGTAAGCGCCGCTCGCTGTAGTGGATTGCGATTAAATTTGCGGGTTTTCAGCTTCATTTTCCGACGGGCTTCTAGTAGAATTGCGCGACTTTTCAGGTGTGTCATATCACACAGTGTCACGCTTGAACGGCGTTGGTGCTGAAAATTGACGCGGCGTCGGGTCCCAAAAGCCGGTTTGATTGTGTCCGGTTGCGACAGTTAGGAGATACATAAAAATGCAAATGCTCAAGAGCGCACTTGGCCCCTTGATTGGGGTGTTCTTGACGCTGTTTTCAATGACTGCCGGTGCAGAGTGGCA
>DS990598.1:0-28246 GCA_000155715.1 gamma proteobacterium HTCC5015
CGTTCTATCGCGAAAGCCGTTGGTATGTCTACATTGGCATTAGCCGTTGCCGTCGGCTGCTCGAGCAACGAGACAAAAAGCGAGCCCGTTTCAACAACTCCCGTTGCTAGCGAACCCGCTCCTCAACCTGAGCCCGCTCCTCAACCTGAGCCCGCTTCTCAGCCTGAACCCGTCAGCAACACCATGGACTACACGGTAGTGCGCGGTGATAATCTTTGGAATATCGCTGGTCAAGGTGATACATACGGCAACCCCTATGCGTGGCCTTTGATTTATAAAGCGAACAAGTCGCAGATTGACGACGCCGACTTGATCTTCCCCGGCCAAGTGTTTGAAATCGACACAGCCGCTTCGGGTTCAGCACTCGACGCAGCCGTTCAGCACGCGAAAACTCGCGGCGCTTGGACACTGGGCGAAGTAGAGAGCTCTGACCGCGACTACCTCGCTCAGTAAGTCTCTAACGCTCTAGACGCTTTAAAGGGCCTCGTATCGAGGCCCTTTTTTGTGGGCGCACGCTTTTTGACTCAAGCATTGATCTATCGGTGCAGACTGTGGCGCAATGTGATTAACTAGGGCCTGTTACCACAAATTTGATGGTCACTGTTGTGACTAAAAAAGCGCCAATCAAGGCGCAAGGAGCGTGGTTTGGTGACTCCAAATGAGCGACGAGCAACGATGAGTGGCGCTTTTTTAGCCACAACCCGAAGGGCTGGAGCTATTTTCCGCCCAGCTGCGTTATCAGTCGTTTGTGTAGACATACTACACGGCACTCATTCTGCCTTGCTGGGCAGGAAAATGGCTTCCAGCAGAGATCATAAAATTTGTGTTAACAGGCCCTAGGTCAATCGACTCGCTTGGTCGTAGAGGGGATTATGGAGTCACTACACATCGTTGTAAGTGGTCGAGTTCAAGGTGTGGCCTATCGGGCTTGGTGCCGTGAGCAGGCGTTAAAACTCGGTGTTGTCGGGTGGGTGCGCAACCTTTATGACGGGCGTGTAGAAATGCTGATTACAGGCGAGCCTGCGGCGTTACATAGGCTGCAAAAAGAGTTACATCGGGGGCCACCTTTGGCGCAGGTGGAGCAGATAGAATCACGCGAAGTCGATACTCGTTTAGAGGCGTCTCGTTTTGATGTGCTAGAGACAGCACAGAATATTTGGAGTGAAAGCGAATGGCATTGATGTTGGCCAGCCAACAACGCGGCAATCGAAAATTAAACATTGAAGAGTTAGTAGAAGCGCTTCAGTCGCAGGGGTATTTGTCGGCGGAAAACGCGCAAATCACCCGTAATTTAGCCAGCCCCAGAGAAGTAGGAAGCGAGGGGGCTTTGCGTTTAATCGCTAAGAAAAATTGGCCTAATGAGAAAAAGCCATCGGGACGTATTAACCAGCAATTTCTCGCCCAGTGGCTGGCGGAACAGGTGGAACTCCCCTATTTCAATATTGATCCACTCAAGACGGATGTGTCTGCGGTAACGACCGTCATGTCTTACCGCTATGCTGAGAGCTATCGCATATTGCCCGTCAAGCTTGAGGCTGATGCAGTGACGGTGGCTACGGCCGAGCCTTACGACATGAGCTGGGCTCAAGAAATTGAGCGAGTGACCAACAAGTCGGTTCGTCTCGTGATTTCCGAGCCCGATGATATTCAGCGCTATGCGCTCGAGTTTTACAGCCTGAGTAAATCGGTGAAGGGGGCGGAGCAGCGCCACGCTGGTGGGGCGAAAGGCGTACAAAACTTAGAACAACTGCTCGATATGAGCAAAGTGAGCGACCCCGATGCTAATGATCAACATGTGGTTAGCGTGGTGGATTGGTTGCTTCAATACGCCTTTGATCAACGGGCCAGTGACATCCACTTAGAGCCTCGTCGCACCGTGGGGCGTGTGCGGTTTCGTATCGATGGCGTTTTGCACCAAGTGTACGATATGCCAACGGGGATTATGACTGCGGTTACCAGTCGTTTGAAAATTCTCAGTGGCTTGGACGTGGCGGAGAAACGCCGTCCCCAAGATGGCCGCTTAAAGACGCGCATGCCTGATGGCGATGAAATTGAATTGCGTTTATCCACCATGCCCACGGCATTTGGTGAAAAGCTGGTCATGCGGATATTTGATCCCACCGTGTTATTGCGCAATTTTTCCGAGTTGGGTTTCCCCAAGCAGGACGAAGCCAAGTGGGAGCAAATGATTCAGCAGCCCCACGGTATTATTTTGGTCACGGGGCCAACGGGGTCGGGTAAAACGACCACACTGTATTCCACGCTCAGGCAGCTGGCACAGCCTGAAGTCAATGTGTGCACAGTGGAGGATCCCATCGAGTTGATTGAAGGCAGCTTCAATCAAATGCAGGTCAACCACAAAATTGGCGTCAATTTCGCCAGTGGTATTCGCACGATGTTGCGGCAAGATCCCGATATCATCATGGTCGGCGAAATTCGCGATTACGAAACGGCGGAGATGGCTATTCAAGCGGCCTTAACGGGCCACCTCGTTCTCTCGACACTTCACACCAACGATGCGCCATCGGCGATTTCTCGATTGCTCGAATTGGGTGTGCCCTCGTATATGATCAACGCCACCTTGCTGGGCGTTGTCGCTCAGCGCTTAGTGAGAACGCTGTGTCCCGACTGCAAGCAGCCTGCGGATATTTCCGAGTTTGAATGGAGAGGATTAAGCGCCCCGTGGAAGTTGGAGCAGCCCAAAGGTGCACATAAAGCGGTGGGGTGTTTAGAGTGTCGTAACACCGGATTTAGAGGCCGTACGGGCCTGTACGAAACCTTTGTCATGGACGATAAGTTGCGAGAGCTTAATCAATCCGGCACGGACTTGCGATTGATTCGCAAGGAAGCGTTAAAGGCGGGGATGGTGCCGCTGCGCATAGCGGGTGCGCGGGAAGTTGCTAAAGGTACGACAACGATTGAAGAAGTCCTCAAAGTAGCGCCGCCCTCTTTAGATGGGGCTTTAAAATCTAAAAGTGACACAGAGTAGTCTAGGGCCTGTTACCACAAATTTGATGATCTCTGCTGGAAGCCATTTTCCTGCCCAGCAAGGCAGAAGGAGTGCCGTGTAGTACGTCTACACAAACGACTGATAACGCAGCTGGGCGGAAAATAGCTCCAGCCCTTCGGGTTGTGGCTAAAAAAGCGCCACTCATCGTTGCTCGTCGCTCATTTGGATTCACCAAACCACGCTCCTTGCGCCTTGATTGGCGCTTTTTTAGTCACAACAGTGACCATCAAATTTGTGTTAACAGGCCCTAGGTTAACTTGGCCACTGGGGTACCGAACCTATCAAAACATCGAGGCTGGCAGAGGATGCCTTGCGCTGCGTTAAAACAGCGCGTTGGTACCGAGATACACTTTGCCCGTGTTGGACTGTGGGTGGTAACCCGCGTCTAGACGAATGTCGGTACGTACTAGCCAGCGCACCTTCCAGCGCAAGCTGGCGCCGAGGCTGTATTCAATATCTGCGAGGTCGTAATGGTGGCGATCGAATACATTACCGATATCGACGAATCCCCCCCAGCGCAGGGTGGGAGTGGGTTTGAGGGCGCTGAGGTATTGAATGTTGGCTTGGAACAAGTTGTAGCCGTGGTCGCTGTTGTCCTCTAGACCGCGCAAAAAGTCACTTCCCCCAAGAGAAAAAGGCTCTACACCATAGTGGTTGTTCGAGCTGTAGCCCAGAACGACTTGCGTGTTGAGGTTGTCTAAATAAAGCCAGTCTAGGGCTTTGTACTCGCGCCATATTAAAAGCAGATGTTCGTGGTTACTATCGGAGCTGAGCGCTTGTCGAGAGAGTGTGCCAATGGCCTGTGCTTGGCGGCCAGTGCGTCGGTACTCTGTGTAGTGGACATCGCTCCAGTGCAGGCCAACGCTGAACTCGGTGGCACTGCCTCCAGTCTGACCACCGCTAGCGCCCTGAGTGAGTTCAAACTCTCGCTCATTCCAGCGATAGGAATAGCTTATGCGCAGTCGCTCTTCCGCCCGCTGTTCACTGAGCCAGTGAATGAGGCGGACGCTGCCGCCTTGGTCTTCGGTGTTGGCCTCGCCCACTACGCTGGGGCCTACATACAGATCGCGCTCGGAGTCTTTCCACAGTGCGCCTAGAGAAAATCCAAAATTGCTGTTGATGAGCCGTGGTGCAAGATAGTCAATTTCGTGTGTGTAGGTTTTATTGCCTTGCCCCTCGTCTTTGCGGCTGACCTCCGACGTGAAATCGAGCGTGTGGTTGCGCCCCCATAGGTGATAGGCCTTGAGTTGTCCTCCGAGGCCAATCTCTCCGTCGGAGCTGCGGGTGATACGGGGCAGGGGAATCCAATAAAATTTTTCTGCCACGGTGTAGGTGATGCTCGTGCCACCAGCGCTAGGGTTGGAGTGGGCACGCACCGAGCGGAATAACTCAGTATCCATCAACGCTTGCCGAGCTTGCTCTAATGTATGGCTGTCACAGTCACTACCGAGGGGTAAGTTGACCACGTCGCGTAGGTAGTCGGGATGACTGCGCTTCTCGCCCTCAAACTGGAGTGATTCAATCGGCCCGTAGCAGGGCTGTGGAGGGTGGGAATCCGCGTTTTGGGACTCCTTGCTCCAGACGGCGCTGCACATTAGCCATAAGATGGCGATCCAGAGAGTGGAGCAGCGCCATGTCACGGCAGTGCATCCAGACCAAGCAGCGTTTGGTAGGCGTGGAGTGTGGTGGGAGTAATGCGCTGCTCGCGGATAAAGCGACCTACCTCCTCAACGCCAACAAACCGCCAATCGGCGATTTCACTGGTTTGAGCGCGAATTTCCCCGCCCCACAAGCAGCTGTAGACACTGCCCCACACCTTGCACTGTGCGTCTTCGTAGTAAAAGTCGCCATGTGATTCCAGCGGTTGATTGTCGATATTGAGTTCTTCTTTTAGCTCCCTAGTAGCGGTTGTTTTGGGCGTCTCGCCCGCCTCGACAACCCCGCCAGCGGCTAAATCCCAATAGCTGGGAAAAATATCTTTATGTTGACTGCGTTGCTGCACGCACAGTGAGCCCACGGGAGACAGTACAAAGATGTAGGCGGCGCGGTGGATCAGGTTTCTTTGTCGGACGTCACTGCGCAGCGCTGTGCCACTGTCGTTGTTGTTGGCGTCCGCCAGTTGCACCTGCTCATGCGCACCCACTGAATCAGACCAGCGACTGCAACAGCTCGTCGAGCTGGTCGAGGGGGATGTCTCGAGAATCTGCGTCGCCACGGCCTTTATACTCCAGTGCGCCGTTGTCGAGGCCGCGGTCGCCTACGACGATTCGGTGGGGGATGCCGACTAACTCTATATCGGCAAATTTTACGCCAGGGCGCGCATCTCGGTCGTCGAGTACCACGTCAATGCCTTTACTCTGGCACTGGCGGTAGAGTTCTTCGGCGTAGTCGCGCACGCGCTCAGACTTGTTTTGGTTAAGTGGCACGATAGCGAGTTTGAAGGGCGCGATATTATCGGGCCAGACGATGCCTTTATTGTCGTGATTTTGCTCGATGGCGGCGGCAATGACACGGGTGACGCCGATGCCATAGCAACCCATGGTCATGACGCTATCTTTGCCATTTTCGTCGAGCACTGTGGCGCCCATGGACTCGGAGTATTTTGTGCCGAGCTGGAAGATGTGACCGACTTCTATGCCGCGCACGATTTCGATGTGACCCGCGCCATCTGGGCTTGGGTCGCCCGCTTGGATATTGCGCAGATCGGCCAGCTCGGGTAGATCGACATCGCGCTCCCAGTGCGCACCGAACCAGTGGAAACCATCTTCGTTAGCGCCCGTCGCAAAGCCGCCTAGCGAGGCGACAGCGCGGTCACCGATGACGGGGAGTGGCAGATTGATGGGCCCGAGTGAGCCGGGGCCAGCGCCAACGACTTTTCGAATGGCCTTTTCCTCGGCAAAGCTCAAGGGGGCTTTGATCCAGGGGTGTTTTTCGGCTTTGATGTCGTTGAGTTCATGGTCACCGCGCAGCAGCAGAGCGACGAAGTCGGCGTCACACTCTTCGCTGGCTTCGACGATCAATGTCTTTATGGTTTGCGAGGCGGTGAGGTCAAACTGCTGGCACAGATCTTCGATGGTTTTCGCCTGAGGCGTTGCTGTTTTCTCCATCGCGGCAGTTGCTGTTGGGCGCTCAGCGCTCGGCGCGAGACACTCGGCGAGTTCCACATTGGCGGCGTAGTCGCTGTCTGGGCAGAAGGCGATGGCGTCTTCGCCGCTATCGGCTAGTACATGAAATTCGTGAGAAGCATTGCCGCCAATAGAACCGGTGTCGGCGTGTACCGCTCTAAAGCGGAGTCCTAGACGAGTAAAAATATTGCTGTAGGCGCGGTACATCGCTTCGTAGGTGTTCTGTAGAGAGTCCGCATCCAAGTGGAAGGAGTAGGCGTCTTTCATGACAAATTCGCGAGCGCGCATTACGCCAAAGCGCGGGCGTATTTCATCGCGAAATTTTAATTGAATTTGATAGAAATTAACGGGAAGTTGTTTGTAGCTTTTAATTTCTCGTCGAGCCAAGTCTGTGATGACTTCTTCGTGGGTCGGTCCGTAGCAAAAGGGACGTTCGTGGCGATCGCTCAGCCGCAGCAACTCGGGGCCATACTGCTCCAAACGGCCTGACTCTTGCCACAGCTCGGTAGGTTGAATGGTGGGCATGAGCAGCTCCACACCACCCGCGCTGTTCATTTCTTCGCGCACGATGGCCTCTACTTTTTTGAGCACCCTCAAGCCCAGCGGCATCCACGTGTAAAGCCCGGATGCGAGGCGGCGGATGAGCCCTGCACGTAGCATCAGCTGGTGGCTGACAATCTCCGCGTCGTTGGGCGTTTCTTTTAGAGTTGATAGAGGAAATTGGCTTAGGCGCATAGTCGTTTTATCGCTGTTCGCTGGTATTGCTCAGAAAAACAGCAGCCGAAGCTGCTGTTGAAAGAATCGTATTTTAAAGCAAAGCGCGGCTTATTCGCACTCTTTTTGCACAGCCGTTTGCGCTTTTTTTAGGCGCTGTTGACGCACTTCTTCGCCCAGCACCACATATTCACCTTGGTCGTTTTTCTCGCGGATACGACTGTTGGCTTGTAGCTGTTGAAGCCATTTTTTGGCCGCTTGGCAGCGCTCGGCACTTTTCTGTTGCTGAGTGCGATTTTCGGCCGCTTCTTGCTTGGCTTTTTGTTCATTCTCGATGTCTTTTTGTAGAGACTCCTTGAGACTCTTCAGCCGTTTGGCGGCCGCCTCCGGAGACTCCGCGGGTGGGGGTGGCGGGGCAATGTTTTCTACATCGCCAAAGCGCTCCTCAGGGGGCGTTTGGGAGTAGTGCGTTTGACCGTCGTCGTCTACCCATTTATACATGGCGGCCTGACTCAAACTGCAGAGTAGGATAAGGGGCAGTGCCAGTGTCGAGAGTCTTTTATGCATGATGGAGGTCCTAGTGGCAATAGCGCCGTATTTTTCGTTTGAGTGAAGCGATCACTTGGCGACGCTCTTCGTCGTCGACATAGTCGCGGGAGCCATCGGCCTTGGTCGTAAAAACGGGCACTTTTTGACGGTAAATCCCCAAGCGTTGCTTGGCGCGCTGGCAGTATACCGCGTCTTTTTTCTGCTGTTTTTCCTGAGCTTGGCGCTGGCGTTTTTCGTATTGCCGACGCGATTCAAACTGTTTGTCGAGCGCCTTTGCGCGGCGGCGCATATCGCTGGTGTCGATGACGTTGCTTCCCGACGTGTCGATCGTCTCTAGGCGCGTGCCCTCGGGAGGCTGTTCTCCGTAGTGAACTTGCCCATTGCTGTCCACCCACTTTTGAATGTCTGCACTGACAAACAGGGGCCAGCTTAGCGCTAAAAGCAGCCATGCTCGTTTCATTGTTTCCATATCCGTTTATGAGTGTTTAAGTTAGCATATCCCATAAGTGTTACGCCTAAAAGGCAGAGTTAGACATCATGATAGAGCTTGTGCGCGCTTGGTATCAGCGACATTTCTCCGACCCTCGCGTGGTCAGTCTCGCCTTGTTATTACTTGGTGGTTTGGCGTTGATCCTGCTGGTGGGGGATATTTTGGCGCCACTGCTGGCGGCGATGATCCTGACTTATTTACTCGAGGGCGTGGTATTGAAATTACAGGCGCACCACTTTCCACGGTTGCTGGCGGTGGTGTTGGTGTTATTGGGCGCGTTGGGTTTAACCCTGTTTTTACTGCTGGGGCTAGTGCCTTTGCTGTCGAATCAAATCACCGAGCTCATCAGGGAGCTGCCCCACATGGTGGGTCGCGCTCAAACCTATTTGCTGACCCTGCCCACGGAATATCCGGAGCTGTTTAACGAGCAGCAAATGGCGGAGTTGATCGACTCGCTGCGCGGCGAAATTGGTAGCTTGGGGCAAAGTTTTGTGAGCTTTTCCATTGCCTCGGCGGGCAACTTGATTACCTTTGGCATCTATTTGATTTTAGTGCCGACTTTGATGTTTTTTATGCTCAAGGATAAGGCGCAAATTCTCGACTGGATGCGAGGTTTTATGCCCGACAACCGCAGTTTGATCAAAGAGGTTTGGCACGAAGTCGATATCAAAATTGGCAACTATGTACGCGGCAAGTTTATCGAAATTGGGATTATTTGGGCCGTAAGCTATGCCACCTTTTTTGTTATGGGCTTGAACTACGCGCTGCTCTTGAGCGCTCTGGTGGGCGTATCGGTGATTATTCCTTACATCGGCGCGATTGCGGTGACGATTCCTGTGGCGCTGATTGCCTTTTTCCAATGGGGTGTGAGTGCAGAGCTCTTGTATTTGTTGATCGCCTATCAGGTAATACAGGTGCTCGATGGCAATGTGCTAGTGCCGGTGTTGTTTTCGGAGGTGGTCAATTTGCACCCCGTGGCGATTATCGCCGCCGTGGTTTTTTTCGGTGGCATCTGGGGAGCTTGGGGGGTGTTCTTTGCCATTCCACTGGCAACGCTGGTCCAGGCCGTGTTAAAGGCCTGGCCCAAATTTACCGAGGCCGCCCAAGCCGCTGAAGAGGGCTAGCCCCGTCTCGACGACTTTTACAGCGCTTCGGCGGCGAAGTCAGCCAGTCGCGATCGCTCGCCCACGGTGAGGGTGATGTGCCCGCTGTGTGCCCAGTTTTTAAAGCGGTCGACGGCGTAGGTTAGGCCCGATGTCGTGCCCGTTAAGTAGGGTGTGTCGATTTGGGCGGCGTTGCCGAGACAGACGACTTTCGTACCCGGTCCCGCTCGCGTAATCAGTGTTTTCATTTGTTTGGATGTGAGGTTTTGCGCCTCGTCGATAATAATAAATTTGTTCAAAAAGGTTCGCCCGCGCATGAAGTTGAGCGAGCGGACTTTAATTCGATTTTTGACCAGTTCACTGGTGACTTGTCGCTCCCAGTCGCTGTGGTGTTCGCTCTGCGTTAAAACTTCAAGGTTATCCATGAGGGCGCCCATCCAGGGGGTCATTTTTTCCTCTTCCGTGCCCGGCAGAAAACCGATGTCTTCGCCAACGGCAACCGTGACGCGCGTCATGATGATTTCTCGGTAGCGATTGAGGTCGAGGGTTTGGGTGAGAGCGGCGGCCAGCGTCATCAGTGTTTTCCCCGTCCCCGCCATACCCATGAGACTGACGAAGTCGACTTCGGGGTCCATGAGTAGGTTGAGCGCAAAATTCTGCCCCATGTTGCGGGCGTTGATACCCCACACACAGTGGTTTTCCTGGGAGTAGTCTTTGGCGTACTCGATGAGAGCGCTGTCACCGTCGACTTCGCGCACCATCGCTTTAAAGTCGCTGTCGTCATTCACATGCAGGCAAAGATTGGGGTACCACTTCTTCACATCATCGCCTCGGATGCGGTAGTAGGTAGAGCCCCCTTCATTCCAAGACTCCATCTCCTTACTGTGACTGTTCCAAAACTGCTCGGGCAGTTCTTGTATGCCCGAGTGAAGAAGGTCTAGATCATCAAGGGCTTGGTCTGTGAAGTAGTCTTCGGCGCTTAAGCCGACGACGGTGGCTTTGATACGCAAATTTGTGTCTTTAGAAACCAGTACCACGCCGCGTTCTGGGCGTTGTTCTGCCATGCACAGCGCCGCCGATAAAATTTTGTTATCGGCAATATCGTGGGGCAGGCCGTCGGGCAGGTGGACTTGATTGCTCTGTGTTTGAAAGTAGAGCTTTCCTGCGAGGTGTTCACTGTGGTGGCGCTTGGGGGCGATAGCTGCTAATTCCAAGCCATCGCTAATATCTTTATCACCGTTATTTCGAATTAATTCGTCAAAAAATCGGCTGGCTTGGCGGGCGTTGCGGGAGACTTCGGAGTGGCCTTTTTTACTGGCGTCGAGTTCTTCGAGCACCATCATGGGAATGTAGATATCGTGTTCTTCAAATCGAAACAGGGCGGCGGGATCGTGGATTAAAACAGAGGAGTCGAGTACGAAGAGCCGTTGTTGTCTGACCATAGAATCATTCCTTCTTATCGCTTTTTGGGTGGTCTTCACTCGTAGAAGACCAAAAAAAGGGGCTCAATGAGCCCCGATGTTTAAAGTGCTTTAGCGGCCTCGAGGACTTCCTCGACATGGCCTTTGACTTTGACCTTGCGCCACTCTTGCCGAAGGACGCCGTTTTTATCAATTAGGAATGTGCTTCTTTCAATGCCTTCAAACTCTTTGCCATACATTTTTTTGAGTTTAATCACATCGAAGGCGCGGCACAGGGTTTCCTCTTCGTCCGATAGCAGATCGAAATTGAACGCTTGCTTGGCAATGAAGTTGTCGTGGCGGCGCACACTGTCTTTCGACGCACCGAGAATGACGGTGTTACAGGCGTCGAACTCGGCTTTATTGTCGCGAAAGTTTTGACCCTCGGTGGTGCAGCCGGGGGTGCTGTCTTTGGGATAAAAATACAGCACCAAATTTTTGCCGCGATAATCGCTGAGAGACAGGGTTTGTCCGCCGGAGGCGGGCAATGTGATATCGGGGATGGTCTGGCCAACCTCAATGCTCATTGAGAACTCCTATTGGGTATCGGTCGTTGTGAGAGTGTCGAAATAGAGACGCTGGGCAGCGCTAGAGAGAGGATGCCTAGTAATGCATGTTGTAAGGCAGTGCGTTTAAGCATGGTGGGTGTTGTAAAACCCTTGAGACCCAGCGGAACACGATTTCAGTGTTACACGATGTGCCGCGGACTGCAACGGCCATTGCTATTCGAGCGGTCTCCCTTGATTGCATGGCCAGCGGCGATTTATTATCGCACTTTGATCCACCACTGATTAGATAGGTTTGCTATGTTTCAAGGCAGCATGGTCGCGCTCGTAACACCGATGCACGACGACGGATCCATCGACTACCAGTCGCTCGAAAAGCTCGTTCACTTTCATGTTGAAAGTGGCACTGACGCCATTGTCTCCATGGGTACGACGGGTGAATCGGCGACGGTAGGATTTGAGGAACACGCCGAAGTGATTCGCCAAACAGTGTCTTTTGCGGGCGGTAAGGTGCCCGTCATTGCTGGCACTGGCGCCAATGCCACCTACGAGGCGATGCATTTGACCAAGTCTGCCAAGGCAGCGGGCGCCGATGCCTGTTTGCTGGTGACACCTTACTACAACAAGCCCAGCCAAGAGGGGCTCTATCAGCACCACAAGCTGATTGCCTCGGAAGTCGATATTCCGCAAATTTTATACAATGTACCGGGCCGCACCGCCATTGATATGCTGCCTGAGACGGTTGAGCGCCTATCCACCATCGACAATATTGTGGCGATTAAAGAGGCGACGGGTGATTTAGATCGCGCTCGTGAGCTGCTCGATCGCGTCGGTGATCGCATGAACCTGATTACAGGCGATGATGCAACGGCGATGGAGTTTATGTTGTTGGGCGGCAAGGGCGATATTTCGGTGACCGCTAATGTTGCGCCTCAACAGATGCACGATATGTGTATGGCGGCAATCAAAGGGGAGCGATCGCTGGCGCAGGAACTTGATGCACCACTGCGTGGTCTGCACTCCACCTTGTTTGTCGAGGCTAACCCCATTCCTGTGAAATGGGCGCTGGCGGAGATGGGAATGATTGGCCACGAGCTGCGCCTACCTTTGACTCAACTCGACAGTAAATTTCACGATGATGTGCGCGAGTCGCTTCGCGCGGCTGGAGTGTTGTCTTAATGAGACTGTCTGTTGTTAGTGGTTCCTTGTTTTGTCTGGCCTTGAGCGCCTGTGGTGGAGATGAGGCGGTTAAAGAGCCGCCACCGTACTTCTATGCCCAAGAGGGCACTCCCGTGGTAGCGGAAGACAGCGGCTTGGCCGATGGCGCTTTGCGCATTCCCCGAGCTAATCAGGAGCTGGGGGAATACAATCCCAAGCTAAAAGAGCCCCCTGTGATTGTCGTTGCTCCCGAACTCGATGAAGAGGCGGCTGAAGAAGCCGACCGCATTGCCCGCGAACGAGAAGAGGCCGAGCGCAAAGCGGCGGAAAAGGCGAAAAAGAAAGCCAAGCGCGAAACCTCGAACGAGAGTGCCGAGTAGGTCACTCAACACCTTAGCGGGTGATCAATACCAGACCCAATACCATCAGTAGGGCGCCGCACAGGCGCTTAACGTCAATGCTGTGCTGGGGCACGCCAAACCAACCGAAGTGGTCGATGATCAGGGAGAGGATGATTTGCCCGACAAAAGCGCCCAGCACCATATTGGCGACGCCAATTTTGGGGATCAGTACGATGTTGGTCGTGACAAAAACCGCACCGAATAAACCCCCGATATAGAGATAGATTGGCTGGCTGGCCAAGTGTTTTATCGTGGGCAGCTGAGCGCTTGTGGCCACGACAATCACAGCCAATAAGAGTGTGCCCACGGAAAAGGAAATCAAGCCGGCGAGCACGGGCTGCTGGAGGGCCTTGCCGAGCTGCGCATTGATGCCGCCCTGTGTGGCGACGAGCCCCCCAGCGAGTACTGCAAACAGTACCAGCCAGTATTTATCCAAGTCGGCGCTCACCGGATTCGATCAAAGCGTAGGCCGAGTGGTTGTGAATCGATTCAAAATTTTCGGATTCGACCATGACGTAGTCGCAACGCGAGTCGGCGAGAAAGCGAGCGGCGATGTCGCGCACCATGTCTTCGACAAATTTGGGATTGTCATAAGCGCGCTCCGTGACATATTTTTCGTCGGGGCGTTTGAGCGTCGCCCACAGCTCACAGGGCGCTTCTTGCTCGACGACGCGAGCGGCCTCGGTGATGCCGAAGGGCTTGTTTAAATCGCTGCCCCGCAAGCTGACACTGACATGCGAGCGCTGGTTGTGCGCGCCGTAGTCCGAGATTTTCTTAGAGCAGGGACACAAGCTGGTCACGGGAACGACGATTTTGCTCAGCACGTCTACTGCGCCGTTGCGATATTCGCCAATCCATTCCACGTCGTAGTCCATTAAGCTGGATTCGCCGGATACGGGAGCCGATTTTTCAATAAAGAAGGGAAAGCGCAATTCGATGCGAGCGTACTCGGCGTCGAGCCGCTCGGCCTGACGCGTGAGCATTTGGCCTAGGCCCGCTAGATCCAATGGTTTTTGCTGTTCGTTGAGCAACGCGATAAAGCGCGACATATGTGTGCCTTTAACGTGGTGTGGCAGATTCACATACATGCTGGCGTAGGCCACTGTGGGCACGCTGTTGCCGTCGTTGTCACGTACCACCAGAGGGTGGCGCAGGTCTTTGATGCCCACGCGGTCAATGGCTAGGTTGCGACCGTCGGCGCTTCCCTGAACATCGGGGATGCTTTCTGCGGCGCAGTCGGGCAGGCTGTCATCGGGGCTGTAATCGTCTGTCATGTGGGGGTGTTATCCCTGACGGATGAAAGCTCCGTCAAGTTTCATGCAAAATTAGTGGGTATGAGATGAATGGTTTATCCGCTCACGATATTAGGCTTTTCTGAGCAATATCACAATTTTGTTTCAGCCATTCGCGAATTTGGGTTTCGATGCCCGCCGCGTCGAGGCCGGCGTCGGTGAGCATTTCCTCGCGCTGGCCGTGTTCGATATAGCGGTTGGGGAGGCCAATATTGAGCACAGGCGCACGCACGCCGCGCGAGTTGTAAAATTCGTTGACCGCAGAGCCGGCACCACCGGCGATGACATTTTCTTCCACAGTGATGATGAGATCGTGGGTTTCAGCCATCTCGATAAGGCGCTGCTCGTCGAGGGGGCTCACAAAACGCATATTAACGAGGCTGGCGCCTAGGTTTTGGGCGACGGTTTCACAATCGGCGAGAACGGCGCCAAAGCCCAGAATAGCAATGCCGCTGCCTTCGCGGCGCAACTCCGATTGGCCGATGGGCAGAGTCTCTAATGTGTTTTCAACGGCGACACCGGGACCTTTGCCGCGCGGATAGCGCACGGCGGCTGGGCCCTTGTGTTGAAGGCCAGTGCTGAGCATTTTTCGGCACTCGTTTTCGTCGGCGGGAGCCATGACCAAGGTATTGGGTAAACAGCGCAAAAAGCTGTAGTCAAAGCTGCCGGCGTGGGTGGGGCCGTCGGGGCCGACGAGGCCCGCGCGATCGATGGCGAATAAGACATCGAGATTTTGAATGTCGACATCGTGAATCGCTTGATCGTAGGCGCGTTGTAAAAAGGTGGAGTAGATGGCGACGACAGGTTTGATGCCGTCGCAGGCCAAGCCCGCCGCTAATGTCACTGCGTGTTGTTCGGCGATGCCGACGTCGAAGTAGCGCTCGGGGAACTGCTTTTCAAAATCGACCAGCCCCGAACCTTCGCGCATGGCGGGCGTGATCCCCGCTAGTTTGGGCTCGGCGGCGGCCATATCGCACAGCCATTGACCGAATACTTGGGTGTAGGTTGGAGCCGAGGGCGCGCCCGAGGGTTGAATGCCCTCGGCGGGGTCGAATTGTCCCACCCCGTGGTATTTCACTTGGTCGGCCTCGGCCTTGTCGTAGCCTTTGCCCTTTTTCGTCACCACATGCAGCAGACAGGGGCCTTTGATGTCTTTGATGTTGTCGAGCACGTCGCTCATGGTTTCGACGTCGTGGCCGTCGACAGGGCCAAAATATTGAAAGCCAAAGGCTTCGAATAGCGTGCCTGGCGTCAGCATGCCTTTGACATGCTCTTCGGTGCGCCGAGCGAGCTCTTTGAGTTGAGGCATGGGGCTCAAGGCCTTTTTGCCACTCTCGCGCACCGTGCTGTAAAAGCGGCCAGACAACAATTTAGTAAAGTACTTGTTGAGCGCGCCGACATTGGGCGAAATCGACATTTCGTTGTCGTTCAAGATCACCAGCATATTGGCGTTGAGGTCGCCGGCGTTGTTGAGGGCCTCAAAGGCCATGCCCGCTGTCATAGCGCCGTCACCAATAATGGCAACGGCTTTGCGATCTTCGCCATTGAGACGCGCGGCCATGGCCATACCTAGGGCCGCTGAGATCGAGGTGCTGGAATGTCCCACGCCAAAGGTGTCGTATTCAGACTCTTTGCGCTTGGGAAAGGGCGTCAGGCCGTCTTTCTTGCGGATCGTGCCGAGCTGGTCTCGACGGCCCGTGAGAATTTTGTGGGGGTAGCTCTGGTGGCCTACATCCCAAACGAGGCGGTCGTAGGGTGTGTTGAAGGCGTAGTGCAAGGCGATGGTTAATTCGACAGTGCCGAGATTGGCGCCAAAGTGCCCACCGCTCTGAGAGACGGATTCAATCAAATAGTTGCGCAGCTCGTCGCTTAGAGGGGCGAGCTGATCCCGATTGAGCCGACGCAGGTCGGACGGGCTATCGATTTGACTCAGCAGTGGATATTTAGAGCGATTCATAGTCTTCATACTTATAGGCGCAAGTGGGTCATTATCCAAATTGATGCGCGTGGCGACAAGGGTTAATGGTCACAAGCACGGCCGAGCGCAAGTTTACCCTACTAGTGGGCGCGCTCGACAATGTAGTCGGCGATATTTTTTAATAGTTGGGCGCGCTCGCCAAAGGGTTCCAAGCACGCGATGGCTTCGGCGTGGGTGTCGATGGCGTGTTGTTTGGCGCCCTCTAGGCCCAGTAGCGAGGTGTAAGTGGGTTTGTTGTGGGCTTCGTCGGCACCCTGAGTTTTGCCTAGCGTTTGCGTGTCGGAGATCACATCGAGGATGTCGTCGCGAATTTGAAAGGCGAGGCCAATGCACTCGGCGTAGCGGCTGAGACGCTGGTAGGTGTCACCGTTTTCCGCTTCGCCGGCCAGAGCGGCGCTGATTTGCACGGAGGCGCGGATTAAGGCGCCAGTTTTAAGGGCGTGCATCCGCTTGAGTTGATCGAGGGTGAGTTGTTGCCCCTCGGCGGCAATGTCGATGGCTTGACCGCCGACCATGCCGTCGACGCCGCTCGCGCTGGCCAGAACTTTGACGGCGCGCAACCGGCGCGCTGGGTCGTCGGTGAGTGCTTGATCGCTGGCGAGAATATCAAACGCCAGCGTTTGCAGGGCGTCGCCAGCGAGGATGGCCGTGGCCTCGTCGAAGGCGATGTGGCAAGTCGCTTGACCGCGGCGCAGATCGTCGTCGTCCATCGCCGGTAAATCGTCGTGTACCAGAGAGTAGGCGTGTATGAGCTCGAGCGCTGCTGCGGCGCCGTCGACTTGTTCGGCGCTTTGCCCCAGTGCTTCCGCTGTGGCGTAGCACAGCAGTGGGCGCACGCGCTTGCCGCCACCTGTCGCACTGTAGTGCATGGCGCTGTGCAGTGCTTCAGGCGCTTGTTGTGGGTCGGGGAGGTAGCGCTCAATCGTCGCGTTAACGCGCTCTTGATAGTGCGCCAGAGCTTGTTTGAAATCCATTGCTAGCTCTCTTCTTCGCTATTGGCTTGGGCCAAAGGGCGCGGTTCGTCGCTGTCTTGGCTGAGAGCGTCGACGGTTTGCTCGGCTTTGTTGAGCGCCGTTTCACACTCTCGAGCTAGCTTGACGCCCTTTTCGAAATGTTTGAGGGCGTCCTCAAGCGGCAACTCGCCGCCTTCCAATTGTTCGACGAGCTTTTCTAATGCGCCGAGGCGCTCTTCGAAAGGAGTGTTTTTTTGTGTAGCCATAACGGATTTCTAGTCGCTGAGGGGCTACCTTAACCGAGCTTGAGAAACGGTTCAATTTGTCTTTTTCTCGGTGGGAATGCTCGCCCCTTAAAGACCACTCTCCGCCTTTACATCGGGTGTGGATGGCGCCTCTTCACTATCGGGTTGCCACTCGGGCGGCGCCCAGAAATGCTTGAAACGCTGCCATGGTGTTTTGTCGCCACTAAAAGCGTCGGTAAACATGTCGCGCCACTCGTGCAGTGTCAGGAAGAACGGGTTGTGGCTGTGTACTTGTTTGGTAATGCCGTAGGCGCAGGGTAGGTCGTCGCGCTCTTCGACAAAGGTACCAAAGAGTTTATCCCAAATAATAAACGTACCCGCGTAATTGCGGTCGATATACTCGGGATTGCGGGCGTGGTGAACGCGATGGTGTGAGGGCGTGTTGAAGATTTTTTCAGCCCAGCCGAGTTTGTTAACCCACTGTGTGTGAATAAAAAATTGATAAGCCAAACTCAACATCACGGCGGCGACGACTTGCATCGGCTCGAAACCAATGATGACCAAAGGCAGCCAGAAAACCCACATGCCCGATATGGGGTAGGTAAAACTCTGGCGAAACGCCGTGCTGAAATTGAGGCGCTCCGAGCTGTGGTGCACTACATGCGAGGCCCACATCCAACGGATGCGGTGGCTGGCGCGGTGGAACCAGTAGTAGCAAAAGTCTTGCAGCAGCACGAGCAGAAGGAATGACCACACGCTGGCGGAGATATCAAACAGGCGAAAGCCAAACAGCCATTCGTAAAGGGCGATCACGCCAATGGCGGCAAGGGCGTCGCCGATCTCGTGCATGCCCGCTAAGCAGGCATTGGAAAAGGTGTCGATAAATTGATAGTTGGCGCTGTCCTGAACGTGTTTGGGGCGCTCACCAGCGCGGCGGTGCAGCAGCCACCACTCTAGAGCAACGCAAAAGAAAAAAATCGGTGCGAAATAAATTAAAATCAGTTGAGGTTGAAATTCCACAGTATTTTCTCCCGGCCGCGACTTTAGAGCGCTGGCCACTTAGAATAGTGTTTATAGTGACTGAGTGTGCCGAGGAAAGCATTTTGACGATAGGCAAAGCGCGACAAGCTGACTGGCAGCAGACGACAGACGGTCGAGGCAGTTTGTCCTGCGCCTATGTGCGCGGTTTAGCCGAGTATCTTGAGCAGAGCGGAATCGATGTCGCCGACTTTTGGCAGCACTTTGGCTTTGATCCCGCGAGTATGGACGATCAGACTCAGCGCCTTCCCATTGCCCAGTACGACGCCATGCTCAGCGAGGCGGGAAAGCGAGCTAAAGACGCCGCAGTGGGCTTGCATGTGGGAGAGCATATTAAGCCGGGACAATACGGTGTGCTCGGCTATGTTGTCATGAGCTGCAAAACGGGACGGGAAGTGTTTGAGCGGCACATGCGCTATGAAAATCTCGTGTCCGATCGAGCCGTCTCTACTTATCATATCGAAGACGATCGAGTGCGATTGACTTGGAGTATGAACGGCGTCAAACCTTCGCGAGCTATGGCGGAGGAGAATGTCGCCAGCTGGATCACCTACGCCCGCTGGATTGGCGCTAAGCAGCTGTCGCCAATACAGGTGCGCTTTTGCCACAGCGAGCCGCCGTATGTCGAAGAGTATCAGCGTTTATTTGATTGCAGCTTAGCGTTTGACTGCGAGTGTACCGAGGTGATTTTCCCCCTAGACTACCTCGACATGCCCGTGGTTCAGCACGACCCCGTGATGCTGGATATGATGGACGCCTATGCAGAGCGTCTGCTCAGTGAATTTGGCCAGCGCGAGGGGGTGTTAGGCGATGTTCGACGCCACTTGACGGAGTTGCTGCCTAAAGGCGAGGCCACACTAGAGGCGGTGGCCTCCGAGATGGCCTGCTCCCCGCGCACGCTACAGCGGCGTTTATCGGAGGCCGATAGCAATTTTCAAAGCGTCTTAGACGACACGCGAAAAGACCTCGCTCAGCACTACATAGGACAACCTTTCATCGACCCCATCGAAATTGCTTTTTTACTGGGCTTTGCCGATCAAAGCACTTTTTATCGCGCCTTTAAACGCTGGATGGGCATGACGCCGGGGCAGTACCGCGAGCGAAATTAAAGATGGTCGAAAATCTGTGCGATTCGCGTAATAGGGATGAGTTGTAAGCCATCGATGCGGCCCGATTTCGGGGCATTGGCTTTGGGAATAATGGCGCGTTTAAAGCCGTGTTTCGCCGCAGTTTTTAGGCGCTCTTCCCCGTTGGGCACGGGGCGAATTTCTCCCGCCAAGCCCAGTTCGCCAAAGACGACCAGATCACTGGGTAGCGGTTGATTGCGCAAGCTCGACAGTGCCGCCATGACCACGGCTAAGTCTGAAGCGGTTTCAGTGACGCGCATGCCGCCGACGACATTGACGAATACATCTTGATCGAACATGGCGATGCCACCGTGGCGGTGGAGAACGGCCAGCAGCATGGCTAGACGGTTTTGCTCAAGCCCCAGTGTGACGCGCCGTGGGTTGCCCAAGTGAGATTCATCGACCAAGGCCTGTACTTCGACCAGCAACGGGCGCGTGCCCTCGCGCGTCACCATAATCACGCTGCCCGACACAGGTTCTTCGTGGCGCGAGAGAAAAATGGCCGAGGGGTTGGTGACCTCTTGTAGGCCGTTTTCCGCCATCACAAAGACACCGAGTTCATTGACGGCGCCAAAGCGGTTTTTGATTGCGCGCACCACGCGGTAGCGGCTCGCAGTGTCGCCCTCAAACGAGAGTACGCTATCGACCATGTGCTCGAGTACGCGCGGCCCCGCCAATTGACCATCTTTGGTGACGTGGCCCACCAGCAATAGGGCGGTATTGGATTGCTTGGCAAAGCGCACCAACTGGGCGGCGGATTCACGCACTTGGGCAACCGATCCAGGTGCCGACTGCAAAAGTTCTGTGTGCATGGTCTGGATCGAGTCGATCACGACCACGGAGGGTCGTTCGCTGCTGGCCAAGTCGATGATGCGCTCGACTTGCGTCTCCGCCACGAGTTTGAGGCTGGGCGCTTGAATAGCGAGGCGCTGAGCTCGCATGGAAATTTGATGTAGCGACTCTTCACCCGACACATAGAGGCAGTTGTCTCCTTGGGTCAACGAGGCCAAGGCCTGCAACAGCAGCGTGGATTTGCCGATGCCGGGATCGCCACCGAGCAAGGTGACGGAGCCCTCAACTACGCCGCCGCCGAGTACGCGGTCGAGCTCTGAAATGCCTGTGGGAGTGCGCTTGTCGTTGCTGGCTTCGACGCTATCTAGGGTGACAATACCACTGGAGCCCGCGTAGTTGCGCACGCGCGGGTTGGCCGACTCGCCACTGGCAATGGGCACTTGTTCCTCGAGGGTGTTCCACGCTTGGCAGGCGCTGCACTGCCCCGACCATTGGGGTGTGGTGGCGCCACAGGCAGTGCAGGCGTATTGCTTTTTGCTTTTGGCCATTAGTGGCGAGCGCGCCGAGAGCGGCGGTGGTTGGTGGGGAACAAGCGCGCGGTTTTGATGGCGTTATTCTCTGCGATTACCACTTCGATAGTGTGGCCTTCTAGTTTCAGGCTAGTGCCCGATTCGGGGATCATTTCCATGTGCTCCGTAATCAGTCCATTGAGTGTTCTCGGCCCGTCGGTGGGCAGAGCCCAGTTTAAGGCTTTATTAATGTCGCGCAAGCTGGTGCCGCCGTCGACAATAAAACTGCCGTCGTGTTGAGGAAAAATTTCTTTGGTGGCGAGCGGGTCGGTGGTGAATTCGCCGACGATTTCTTCAAGAATGTCTTCTAGTGTGATTAAGCCCTGAATGTCGCCGTACTCATCGACCACGAGACCCACGCGGCGCTTTTCGTTTTGAAAAGACAGCAATTGCTTGGTGAGTGTAGTGCCCTCGGGTACATAGTAGGCATCGCGAATCAGCGACTCGAAATTCTCGCGATTAAAATCTTGCTCGTGCATTAAAAAGAGCACTTTGCGCAGATGAATAAAACCCACGATGTTGTCGATGCTTTCTCGATAGGCGGGCAGGCGCGTGTGCTGGGATTGAGTGACTTGCTCAATAATGTCTTCCCAGTCGTCTTCTAAGTCGATGCCGACCAGCTCATTGCGCGGCACCATAATGTCGTCGACAGTGACTTGTTCTAGGTCCAGCACATTGGCCAGCATTTCCTGGTGCGTTCTGGGGATTGTGCCGCCCTCGTTGAGGACCGATTTCAACTCGTCGGCGTTTAGGGCCAGTGAGGCCTGTGCTTTGGGGTCGATGCCGAACAAACGCAGTAGGCCGTTGGCCACTAAATTGACTAGCCACGCCATCCAAGTCATGGGCGACCAGCGGCTCATCATTGGGCGGTAGACATAGGCGGCGGGGTAGGCCACTTTTTCCGAGTGAACCGCCGCTAGGGTCTTGGGGGTGAGTTCGGAAAAAATCAACATGGCGAGGATGAGTGCGCCAGTGGCAATGGCGACACCGAGCTCGCCCGACATTCGAAAGCCAATATAAGTGGCCAACTGGGTGGCTAAGATGTTGGCTAAGTTATTACCCAGCAGAATCACGCCGATCAAACGATCGGGTTTAGACAGCAGGTGTTGAGCGTAGCGGGCGCCGCGGTGACCGCCTTTAGCTCGGTGTCTCAGGCGGTAGCGATTGAGCGCCATCAGCGCCGTTTCTGAGCCTGAGAAAAAGGCGGAGCAGAGCAAGAGGAGTGCGAGCGCAGTGAACAGTGCGCCTATGTGTATGTCGTCCAAAGGTGGTTATCGTCCAAGAATTAACTCGAACACGAGTTTACTACCGAAGAATGCCAGCATCAAAAAGCTGATGCCCGCCAGAGTAAAGCGAATGGCACGGCGGCCGCGCCAGCCCGCCTGCCAGCGACCGATAAGCAGAGTCGCGAAAATCAGCCACGCCACGATCGAGAAAAGAATCTTGTGCGACATCCAGTCGTCGACGACATAAAAACCGCTCACCAGCGACAGCGTTAGCAGTGCCGTGCCGACGGCGATTAGCTGGAACATTAGGCGTTCCATGGTTTGCAGCGGGGGCAATGCCAGCACGAAAGACCCCGTTTTGTGATTGTGCAATTGGTGGTCTTGCACGGCGAGTAAGCAGGCTTGTAGCGCGGCTAAGCTTAGCAGGCTATAGGCAAACACGGAGATGGCGATGTGCACTTCGAGTTCTGGGCTCAACGCCAGTGTGTCGGTGTCGCCGCGGGTGGCGGCGGCAAAGCCAAAGGCGACGACGCAGAGACCCGATATGGGATAGACCATGACGCCAAGGGCGTTGAGGGGCCATTTGAGGCTGGCGGCTAGCAGCAGAGCGGTAATCAACCAGGCGAAAATCGCGAGGCTGCCGAAAAAGCTAAAGCTAATACCGTGGCTGGAAAAATCGTTGATCAGCATGATGCCGTGAGCCACCAGCGCGATAATCGCGGGCACTTGGACCGCTAGCGGACTTTCGTCACCTAAGTTGGCGGTACGCCGTTGCCCCTGCTTGAGGTGAATGGCGAGCAGTGCGGCGGCGATGATGTATAAAAAGGCGGTAACAAAGCCTAAAAGTGCAATATTCATGCGTCGAGCGATCTGTCAGAACGGCCTAAAAGAAGGCCAGATAATGACACAGCCGATACTTTATGAATAGGGTTTAGCCGCATTGCCACGCTCGTTAAAACCCAGAGAACTCGCTGCAAAACAGTCGAATAAATGTGAATCAGTGCACAATTTTCACGCAAGCTGTCAGAATCGTGTCATAAAGCACCGTAAAAGGGCATAGAACGCCGACGGCGCGTGCTACTATGGCCTTGGGCAATCCAGCGATTGGGTGGTTGCCTCAATCGTATTGGGGGGATTCAATGAAGTTGCGAGTATTAGGCTGCAGTGGCGGTATTGCTTCTGAGTTAGATACCACTTCCTACCTTTTGGATGAGGATGTGTTGATCGATGCCGGCACGGGTTTGACGACGCTGTCGATCGAAGAAATTAAGCGTATTCGGCACATTTTTTTGACCCATTCGCACCTCGATCACATCGCCGGCTTTCCGCTGATGGTGGATACCCTCTTTGGTCATCAGGTAGAGCCGCTGCAGGTACACGCCCACCCAGAAACCATCGAAGCCTTAAAAGAGCACATCTTCAACTGGGTGATTTGGCCCAATTTTGAAGAGCTAGAGTTTCAGGGCGTGTCGGCCTTTGAGTGGTGTCCGATGGAACACGGCGAGCGCGTTCAAGTGGGGGCGCGGGAGCTGGAGATGATTCCCGTCAATCACACGGTACACGGCGTCGCCTATCGCGTGGTTCAGGGGGAAAAGTCCTTTTGCTTTAGCGGCGATACCACGACCAATGACAGTTTATGGCAGACCCTTAATCAGGGTGCGCCGCTGGATATGTTGATTGTCGAGTGCGGTTTTTCCGATAGCGCCATGGAGGTGGCCAAGTTGTCAAAGCACTATACGCCAACACTGTTGGCTGAGGATTTGAAAAAGCTCTCGCACAAGCCGCCCATTGGGATCACCCATTTAAAACCCGGCGAGGAGCTGGAGATCGTCCGCGATTTGCGGGCGGCGCTGCCCGATTACGAGGTCATTCACCTGCGCGGCGGCGACATTTTTCGCTGGTAGCCTTTTCTTCGCCTGTGGTTCTCGCCTCAGCTCTGGTATTCTCTCGCGACTCTCATGCACGTTTAGGTAGCTCGCTATGTTTGACAATCTGAGTGGCCGCTTAGGCCAGGTCGTCAAAAATATGACCGGTCAGGGGCGCTTGACCGAAGACAATATCAAAGACGCCCTGCGCGATGTGCGTATGGCTCTGCTCGAAGCCGATGTGGCACTGCCCGTGGTGAAAGATTTTGTCGCCCGCGTCAAAGAGCGCGCGATTGGCGTGGAAGTCATTGAAAGCGTCAAGCCGGGACAAGCTTTTATTAAAGTGGTCAACGACGAGCTTGTGACGCTCATGGGCGAGGCCAATGAATCGCTGGATCTCGCCGCAAAACCACCAGCTACGGTGCTGATGGCAGGCCTTCAAGGGGCGGGTAAAACCACTTCAGTGGGCAAGCTGGCCAAGCACTTGAAAGAGCGCGAAAAGAAAAAAGTCATGGTGGTGAGTTGTGATGTGTACCGCCCCGCTGCAATTGATCAGTTGCAGACGCTCGCCGAGCAAGTGGATGTGGCTTTTTTCCCGTCGACGACCGAGCAAAAGCCCGAGGCGATTGCTCAAGCCGCACTGGCCGAGGCGCGTAAACAGTTTATCGATGTGCTGTTAATCGATACGGCGGGTCGCTTGCATATCGACGCCGATATGATGGGTGAAATCCAGTCGCTACACAGCGCGGTAGAACCCACAGAAACCTTGTTCGTCGTCGACGCCATGACCGGGCAAGACGCGGCCAATACCGCAAAAGCCTTTAACGACGCACTGCCGCTGACAGGGGTCATCCTGACGAAAGCGGACGGTGATGCGCGCGGTGGTGCGGCGCTTTCTGTGCGTCAAATTACCGGAAAGCCGATTAAATTCATCGGCATGGGCGAGAAAATCCAAGCCCTTGATCCTTTTCATCCCGACCGTATGGCCTCGCGCATTCTCGGCATGGGCGATGTGCTATCGCTGGTTGAAGAGGCCCAGCAAAAGCTGGATGTGAAAGAAGCCGAAAAAATGGCGACCAAGTTGCGCAAGGGCAAATCCTTTGACTTGGAGGATCTCCGCGCCCAGTTGCAACAGCTCGATAAGCTCGGTGGTATGGGCGGGCTTATGGATAAACTGCCCGGCATGGGGCAAATTCCCGATGCGGCTCGACAGCAGGCGATGGACAGCAAGCCCACTCAGCAGATGGTGGCGATTATTAACTCGATGACGCCGCAGGAGCGCCGCCACCCCGATATCATCAAGGGCTCGCGCAAAAAGCGCATCGCCGCAGGTTCGGGCACACAGGTGCAGGATGTGAATCGTTTGCTCAAGCAGCATCAGCAAATGAAAAAAATGATGAAGAAGTTCAGCGGTGGCGGCATGAAAAAAATGATGCGCGCTATGGGTGGCATGGGCAAAGGTGGCTTCCCACCTGGCGGCGGCATGCCGCCCTTTGGTTAAGTTGAGCGATTTCTATCGGTTTCCCATCCCTTCATGAAGCATCTCGTCTTTTCCCACGGTTTAGAGAGCGGCCCTTGGGGCACTAAAATTCGGGCTTTGGCCGAGGTGGCTAAAGCACAGGGCTGGCGTGTGGACAGCCTCGACTACCGCGGCGAGTACAACCCCGAGGCTCGGGTTCAGCAGCTGGTGGAGTATTGCCGCAGTGACGATCGCTATCGTCGTGCCGCTCGGCGGGTTTTGGTGGGATCGAGCATGGGGGGCTATGTGTCGACGGTGGCGGCGCAAGAGCTGCCCGCCAGCCTGCGTCCCGACGGCTTATTTCTACTCGCTCCCGCCTTTTACATGGGGCCTTACAAACACCAGCAGCTCACAGCGCCCGCCCAGCATATCGAGATTGTCCACGGTTGGCGCGACGATGTGGTGCCCTTTGAGAATAGCCTGCGTTATGCCCGCCAACACGAGTGCGCCTTGCACATGGTGGACGATGAACATCGGTTGATTCGCTGTTTACCTGCCATTCAATATTATTTAAAACACAGTTTAGCGACAGTGAGCCAACTCTAGTTTAATTCGGTTGGCGTCATGAAATAAGGAGATAAGCCATGCAGAAATCGTGGCGATGGTATTTGTTTCAGCCCTATAAGTGGCTGGTTCTGATGCCGTTTTACTTGGTGGATACCTTGGTGATGTTCACCGTATGCATCATTGTGATGTTTTTTCTCGGCCCCAGTGCGGGTTCGCGCTTTGCGGGTACGCTGTGGGCTCGGTTTATGCTCTACGCCTCTTTTGTCCGTGTGACCGTAGAGGGCAAAGAGCACATCGATCCCAAGCAGTCCTATGTGGTGGTCGCCAACCACCAAAGCGCCTATGACATCTTTGTCGTTTACGGCTGGCTGGGCATCGATTTTAAATGGGTCATGAAGCAAGAACTGCGCAAGGTGCCTTGCATCGGCTACGCCTGTGACAAGATGGGCCATATCTTTATTGATCGCAAAAACAGTTCAGCGGCAGTGGCCGCGTTGCAGCAGGCGCGGGATCGATTAGTAAATGGCACCGCCGTGTTTTTCTTTCCCGAGGGGACGCGCCGCTCGGGCGGAAATGACTTGCAGCCTTTTAAGAAAGGCGCGTTTAAGATGGCGGTCGATTTGCAGTTGCCCATGCTGCCCGTCACTTTGATAGGTGTCGATCGCGTGATGCCCGCAGGAGGCTTGGATTTGATGCCCGGCCGAGTACGCTTGGTGTTTCACGAGCCCGTCAGCACTCAGGGGCTCGGCGATCAAGATGTCGAGATATTGATGGATCGCGTTCGTCAAAAAATTGCCCAGCCACTTCAGGAGAATGCCGCTGCATGAGTCACACTGCGATTGACGGTTACGCCGTTTACGATTTTGTCCACAATGGTTTGAGTCACCCTTTGTATGTTGGCGGCGAGGGGCCCGCCGTGGTGGTGATTCACGAGGTGCCGGGTATTACGCCCCAAGTGGTTTACTTTGCCGATCGCCTGCGCGAGGCGGGCTACACGGTGTATATGCCCTCTCTGTTTGGCACGCCGGGTCAAGCGATGGGGGCGGTCAACGTGGCGAGCGCCTTTGCGGTGGCCTGCGTGCGGCGCGAATTTCGCCTGTTAGCGGCCAAGAAGTCGAGCCCTGTGACCGAATTTTTAAAAGCCGTATGCCGCCGAGCTCACGCCGAGTGTGGTGGTCGCGGTGTGGGCGCTTTGGGAATGTGTTTGACGGGCAACTTCGCTCTGTCTTTGATGCTCGACGACAGTGTGATGGCACCGGTTCTGTCTCAGCCCTCGCTGCCCGTAGGGCGAGCGGGCGGTGTGCACTTAAGCGACCCAGATATGGAGCGCGTGCGCCAGCGTTGCGATGAGTTCGATACCCGAGTGATCGGCTTGCGTTTTACCGGTGATGCGCTGTGCCGAAAGCCGCGTTTCGACGACTTGGAAGAAAAGCTGGGAAATCGTTTTGAACGCATTGAAATCGATTCAAAGCCAGGCAATGAACACGGTATTCACCGCTTTGCCCACTCCGTTTTGACGAACGATTTGGTTGACGCCGAAGGGCACCCAACCCGCGCTGCCTTGGATCGCGTTTTAGAGCATTTTGAGCAGCAATTAAAATAGGCTTAAACCATAGAGCTCAGACCTTGGTATGCTCAGGCTTATAGAGGAGAGGCTATGTTTCGTTGGTTAATGCGACAAGTCGGCAAGCGGCTGGCTCGTTACCTTGAGCGCCCATCGCGTTCGTACCACCCGTTGGTGGTCAACAATATGGCGTTTTTAAAGCAGGTGATGAAGCCTGGCGATGTCTTGCTGGTCGAAGGCAATTTGCGCATTAGCAGCGCCATCAAATACCTGACCCAATCCACTTGGTCGCACGCCGCACTCTATGTAGGCACACTCGATGGTCAGTCGCATATGTTGATCGAAGCCGATATGGGGGAGGGCGTGCGCGCGGTGCCGCTGGATTTTTATGCGACCTATAACACACGCGTGTGCCGCCCTGTGGGGATTACGCCAGAAGACGAAGTGAAGTTGGTCGATTACATGGCCAACCGAATCGGCAATACTTACGATCTCGACAATATTGTCGACATTTTGCGCTATCTATTACCCAACCCACCCGTGCCAACGCGATGGCGACGCGGTTTGTTAGAGCTGGGTAGCGGCCAGCCCACTCAGGCGATTTGTTCCACTTTAATTGCCCAGGCCTTCCACAGTATTCGCTATCCGATCTTGCCCAGTATCACCCACCAGCTGTACTGCAGTATCGAGAAGCGCAATTGCGCGCCCCAAGCGGTGCTGCGGCGGCGCCATCACAGCTTGTTTGTCCCTCGAGATTTCGACGTGTCGCCTTACTTTCAAGTGATTAAACCCACCGTCGAAATGGGCTTTGACTACCGTGAAACCGTTTGGAGTGATCACTAGGGTCTGTTAACACAAATTTGATGGTCACTGTTGTGACTAAAAAAGCGCCAATCAAGCGCAAGGAGCGTGGTTTGGTGAATCCAAATGAGCGACGAGCAACGATGAGTGGCGCTTTTTTAGCCACAACCGAACGGCTGGAGCTATTTTCCGCCCAGCTGCGTTATCCGTTGTTTGTGTAGACGTACTACACGGCACGCCTTCTGCCTTGCTGG
>DS990598.1:28480-105196 GCA_000155715.1 gamma proteobacterium HTCC5015
AGTACTCATGCCCACGGGGGCGGGTAAGTCGCTTTGCTACCAAGTGCCCGCGCTGGTTCGCGAGGGCGTCGCGGTAGTGGTGTCGCCGTTGATTGCCTTGATGCAGGATCAGGTTCTGGCGCTAAAGCAGTTGGGTGTGCGCGCCGCTTATCTCAACTCGTCGCTCAGTTTCGATGAAGCACAAGCCATTGAACAACAGCTTTTGAGTGGCGAGCTCGACTTGTTGTATGTGGCGCCTGAGCGCCTGATGACGCCGCGCTGCTTCCAGCAACTGGAGCACTGCCACCGTCAGGGTGGCCTCGCGCTGCTGGCGATTGATGAAGCCCACTGCGTGTCTCAGTGGGGGCACGATTTTCGCCCCGAGTACCAGCAATTGGGCGCGTTGGCTGAGCGCTTTCAAGGCGTGCCGCGTTTGGCGTTGACGGCAACCGCCGACGAGCAAACCCGTGAGGACATGGTGCGCCACTTAAAGCTAGAGCGCGCCGAGCGATTTATCAGTGGCTTTGACCGCCCCAATATTCGCTACACCATCGGCTTGAAAGACAGCGCGCGCCAGCAGCTCTTGAGCTTTATTAAACAGCACCACAGCCAAGGCGGTCGCACTGATGCGGGTATTGTGTACTGCCTGTCCCGCAAGCGGGTCGAGGCCACGGCGGAGTTTTTACAGAGCAAGGGGATCGATGCATTGCCCTATCACGCGGGCTTGCCTCAGGATTTGCGTCAGCACCACCAGCGGCGTTTCATTCAAGAGGAGGGCGTGGTGATTGTCGCCACGGTGGCCTTTGGTATGGGCATCGACAAGCCCAATGTGCGCTTTGTCGCCCACCTCGATTTACCCAAGAGCTTAGAAGCCTACTACCAAGAGACGGGGCGCGCGGGACGCGATGGCTTGCCGGCCAATGCCTGGATGGCCTACGGCTTACAGGATGTCATCAACTTGCGGCAGATGTTGGAGGGCTCTAATGCGCCCGAGGCGCAAAAACGCATCGAGCAGAGCAAGTTGGAGTCCATGCTGGGGCTGTGCGAAGTCACCCACTGTCGCCGCCAAGTGTTGCTCGATTACTTTGGCGACGAGCTGGCCGAGGCCTGCGGCAACTGTGATAACTGCTTGACGCCCCCCGAGTCCTGGGATGCCACCGAGGCGGCGCAAAAGGCGCTCTCCTGTGTCTATCGCACTGGACAGCGCTATGGCGTGAACTATCAGTGCCAAGTGTTAATGGGCGAGCTAAACGAGACAGTGCAACGCCGTGGCCACGATCAACTCAAGCTATTTGGTGTCGGCAAAGACCTCGACCAGCGCCAGTGGCGCTCGGTGTTTCGTCAACTGGTGGCACTGGGGCTCTTGCGGGTGGATATGGAGCACTGGGGAAGCTTGCAACTGACCGAGCGCGCCCGTCCAGTGCTGCGTGGCGAGCAAGCCTTGCAGCTGCGCCGCGATCCCAAGCCCTCGCGCAAAGCGAGCGTCAAACAGCGCATGGCCAACCGCTGGCAGCGCGCCAGTGATCAAAAATTGTGGGATGCCTTGCGCGAGTGCCGAACTCGGCTGAGCAAAGAGCAAGGTGTGCCACCCTATATGATTTTTCACGATGCCACGTTAATGGAAATGGTCGAGCAGCGGCCGAGTCGGTTGTTAGAGCTCGAGCAAATCGACGGCGTCGGCGAGCGCAAGCTCGAGGCCTACGGCAGTGACTTCCTGGAAGTGATCGCCGCCCATCAGCAAGTTGAGGCCGCTGCATCCAGTGGGAGTGACAGCGAAGGACACAGCATCGAACTGTTTCGTCTCGGTTTGGATATCGCCGCGATTGCCCGCCAGCGCGAGCTGAGTGAACAAACGGTGTGCAAGCACCTAGTGGGTGGTGTGGAGCGCGGCGAAGTGGTGATTCATGAGCTAACCCCTCTTTCTGACAGCGAGCTCAAGCAGGTACAATCGCGCTTTCTAGAGGGGGATCGCGAGGTGTTCCCGCTGCGGCCCGTCTTTGAGCACTTTGAAGAGCGCTACGACTGGGCGACGCTGAGCTGGATTCGAGCCGATCTACGGCGCCAATTGCTGACGGCTTGATGCTTGTCGGCTTTATTGCCTCAAAATCGCGCCAAACCCTTTCATTTTGTTGAGATTTCCGTAAAATCTCGCGCCTTCACTTAGGATTGCAGTCAGTGTGCAGTGCTCGCTGGCAAAACTTTATACCAAAGGTAAGAAACGCATGGTCGTTATTCGTTTATCTCGTGGTGGCTCTAAAAAGAGACCTTTCTACCACTTGGTCGCCGCTGACAAGCGTCGCGCGCGCGACAGCCGCTATATTGAGCGCTTGGGCTACTACAACCCCACAGCGCGTGGTCAAGAGCTCAAGCTGAACTTCAATCAGGAGCGCGTTGACTACTGGTTGGGCGAGGGCGCTCAAGCTTCTGACCGCGTTAAGGCGTTGTTGAAGCAAGCCAAGAAAGACGCAGCCAGCGCGTAAGCGGCTGGCGGGGGCACTCAAAACCGTGTCGGCGGATACGCTGATTGTCGGAAAACTGGGTGGCCCGCACGGGGTGCGCGGCTGGATCAAGGTGTTGTCGTACACCGATCCCCGCGAAAACCTCTTTGAATACACGCCTTGGTTGATTGAGCGGCCATCGGATAGAGGGGCTCAATGGCAGGGCTACGATGTTGAATCGGCGCGGCCTCAAGGCAAAGGCTGGGTGGTTAAGCTCAAAGACATCGACGACAGAGACGCGGCGTTGCAATTGATGCACAGCCGCGTCTCTGTTCGTGAAGACCAGCTTCCCGAGTTGGAAGAGGGCGAGTACTACTGGCGCGAGCTCATCGGCCTTGAGGTGGTGACCTCCCAAGGACAGGTGTTGGGCAAAGTGTCGCAGTTGCTGGAAACAGGCGCCAATGATGTGTTGGTGGTGCGTGGCGAGCGCGAGCGACTGATTCCCTACATCGACGATGTGGTGGTAGCGGTCGATCTCGATGGGGCTCAGATGCGCGTCGATTGGGACCCCGAGTTTTAATCGTGCGATTTGATGTCATCAGCGTGATGCCGGGCATGTTTGAAGCCATTAGCCAATACGGCGTGACTTCGCGCGGTGTCGATCAAGGCAAGATTGAACTGCACTGCTGGAACCCGCGGCGGCACACGAGCGATCGGCACCAAACGGTCGACGATCGCCCCTACGGCGGCGGGCCCGGCATGGTCATGAAGCCCGAGCCACTACAGGCCAGCATCGACGAGGTTCGCGCAGCGGCGCCGTCGAGCAAAGTGGTTTATCTGTCGCCCCAGGGGCGGCGGTTTAACCAGGCGGCGGCTCGGGAGCTGTCTCAGTCGTCGGGGTTAATACTGCTCTGCGGACGCTACGAAGGCGTCGATGAGCGACTGATACAAAATGCCGTGGATGAGGAGTGGTCGATTGGCGACTTTGTCCTCAGTGGCGGCGAACTGGGAGCGATGGTCATGATAGACGCCATCGCCCGCTTAGTGCCCGGCGTACTGGGGCACGAAGATTCGGCGCAACAGGACTCTTTTATGCAAGGCCTGTTGGACTGTCCGCACTTCACGCGCCCCGAGGTGTATGAAGGCGAGGCGGTGCCGAGTGTGCTGCTCAGCGGCAATCACGCTGAAATTGCCCGTTGGCGTCGCCAACAGGCACTGGGACGTACTTTGCAGCGTCGTCCCGACTTGCTAGAAAAATGCGAGCTAAGTGATGAAGATCACCTCTTGCTCGATGAATATGTAAAAAGTAGTCAAGGTGAAAACAATGAGTGACATCATCAAGCAACTAGAAGCTGAACAGCTTCGCAGCGATCTACCCGAGTTTAACGCCGGTGATACGATCGTCGTGCAGGTAAAAGTTCGAGAAGGTAACCGCGAGCGTTTGCAGGCCTTTGAAGGCGTTGTAATTTCAAAGCGCAATCGTGGCATCAACTCTGCATTTACTGTGCGTAAAACGTCATACGGCGAAGGCGTAGAGCGTGTCTTCCAAACACACAGTCCCCTTATTGATAGCGTTCAAGTGAAGCGTCGCGGTAAAGTTCGTCGCGCCAAGCTGTACTACTTGCGCGAGCGTTCAGGTAAATCTGCGCGTATTAAAGAAAAGTTGGCAGCGCGTACATAAGCATTGCGCACCAGCGTGTAAAAAGGGCAGCTCAGGCTGCCCTTTTTTGTGTCTGTTGGCTCGGGGTGGATAAGTCACAGAGCGCACGGAGATGACAAGAAGTCATACTGCCTGCCGAGCTATCTGCCCATCGACCCCTCCAACAGGTGGCCGCGTTTCGAACTCCACGGCATTTGGCTTGTGGGAGGCCCGCCCCCGGGCCGAGTTGTCATAACCACCATCTGTTATTCCGAAGCCCATTGGCTCGTCATTTCGGACTTGATCCGAAATCTCCACAACGAAGCATCGATAGGGAGATCCTGAATTAAGTTCAGGATGACAGAGGTGTGTTCTGGATGGTGGTAGGGTCCAGAGTGATAGGTTGGATTGTGTTGTGGGCGCAGCGGCCAGTTACCCGTCATTGCCAACGCAGTGAAGCAATTTGCCTATCGAACCCACCAACAGATGGCCGCGTCGGCTACGCCTCCTCGCCATGACGGAGCACGAGTCCTCTCCCCTCAGTGCTCTCTGTGGCTGAAACCCAAATCGAGATAGAACGGAATGGAAGGTGTATGATAGCGCACCATGAAAACCGTATCGTTTATTGCTGTATTCACCTGTTTGCTGTTCAGCCCGCTGGTGCGTGCAGCCAGCCCTCTGGAAACCATGGGGCAGCTGGCGCGAGACGGGGCGCCGCAGTTGGCCTTAGAGTTGCTCGACCGCGCTCAGCCCTCAGCCTCAGACAATATCGGTGGGTGGATGTTTTTCGAGCGTCAGCGCATTGCTATTTTGGGCGACTGGCAAGAGTGGCGCGAGCTTGCCTTGCGCTTGGAGTCACTGCCGCCAGAGGCGCCCGAAGACTTTCGCCGCTGGGCGGATTTACAGCGCGCTAACGCGTTTCTACAGATTAAAAAAAGTGCGTGGGCGATGGAGACACTGCGCGAGCTGGTGTGGAGCGACACCGCTCAGCGCAGCGCCGATAACATGGCAGCTTACCAGCGCTTAATTATCCGCGCCTACCTTCAACAGGATCGTCTCGAAGATGCCCGCCGTAGCTTAATTCGCTACCGCGCCTCGGGTTGGGGCAAGACGGAACCTTGGGCGATCTTGCAAGCTCGCCTCGCCTTGCGCAGCGGTCGCCCTGAACAGGTGGTGACCACGCTGGAAGCCTTTGAGAGTGAAGAGGCGAAGGTTCTGAAAACGCTGGCCTTGCTGCACACTCAATCCGATCCGCTCACCGTGTTGAAGCAAGCTCAGTCGGCGCTGACGACTTGGGAAAAACTTGAGTCAGATAGCACGCGTTCCCACGTGGCCGACCGCTGGCGCTGGCAGTGGGTAGTGATGGCGGCCAATCGCTCTCTACAGCGCCCCGCCGATTTACTGAGCGCACAAGAGGCCCTGTTGAATGGGCCTGGAATAGAGGGCGATCGACTGTTTCAATTCGACGCCGAACAGCTATGGCAGAGCTACATAAAACAGGGGCTCGCCGAGGGCAATCGCCGCCAGCTTCTGGTGGGTGAGGCCAATGCTTGGGCCGAGGTGGCCAGTGAGATGGAAACGCCCGCCTTACAGCGCGCGTTCTACGCGGTCATTGCCGAAAACGCTCACACCCAAGAGGAGCGGGACGTGGCGCTGCTGGCTCTCGATGACAGCTTTGGCGAGGGCGAGCGGGCCGATGCAGTGCGCTGGGCACTGTGGATGGACTCCAATGCGTTTACTGGCGATATCGCGCTCCCCGACAACCTGCGTTACCGCCTGATCGATTTGGCCTTGGCGCGCCACGATATGCTGGCTGCAGCTCGCTTGATGAACCAGCTCGACACGGCACCCGAGGGTGTCGAACCATTGGACTGGCAGCTACAGCGCGCCCGCGTTTGGATTATGAGTGGCGACGCTCCCGCTGGTGCTCGGGAGCTGCAGCAATTGCTGCGCGATAACGCCGAACTGGAGCTGAAATTTGTCGACCGCGTGGTGCAGGTGGTGTTTGACTTGCAGTCGGTTCAGGCGCACTCGCAGGCGATTCCTCTGTTGCAGACATTGCTAAAACGCCCGCTGCCCAACAAGCTACAGCGCGAGCTCTTGTTCTGGTTGGCGGACTCGTGGAAAGCCGAGGAGGACACCGCTCGCGCGGCCGCCTACTATTTGCGCTCAGCGACGCTAGTGGATGGAGTGGGCAACGATCCCTGGGGACAAACTGCCCGTTATCAAGCCGCCGAAGTCTTGGTGGAGGGCGGTTTCTACGATGATGCTGAACGCATTTTTGAAGGCCTTTTAAAAGTGACTGCAGAAGCGGGGCGGCGCGCCACGCTGCGCAATCAATTGCAAAGCCTGCGCTTGAAGCGCAACCATCACTCACCATCGAATCCGATCACGAATACTACGGAAGTCACACCATGAGCACCGCTTACGACACTGTACTCGCAACGCCTTTTCGCCGCCTTGGGTTGAGTTTTGATCAGGGGCGTTTGGCCGCCCTCGATTTCATTGATGGCGACCAAGAGGAGGTGACCTCTCTGGACATTTCCGTGTTGCAGGCGGTGGCGGAAATTAAGCAGTACTGTCAGAACGCCGATCACGCCATGAATATCGAATTGCAGTTAGAGGGCACAGATTTTCAAAAGCGCGTGTGGCAAGCCATTGCGGATATTCCCAAAGGGGAGGTTCGCTCCTATGGGCAGCTGGCCGAACAGTTGGAGAGCTCGGCGCGCGCCGTAGGCAACGCCTGCGCGGCCAATCCCGTGCCCGTGGTCATTCCCTGCCACCGCGTCGTGGCCAGCGACAGTCTCGGTGGCTACTGTGGCGAAACCTTTGAGAAAAGCCCCCGCGGTTTGATGCGAATCAAAGCTTGGCTGCTACTCCACGAGGGCGTGCTAAAAGCACAGGTCGATGGCGAGCCAGTGAGCGATGAGGGCTAGCAGCCTGCTAGGGGCGCCACCGAGGACACAGAGCTACAGAGAATAGGGACTCAACCATGCAAGGGGTTTTTAGAACTCCCGTTGGCCATCTTTTGATCTTTGCCAGTCGTTATTGCGAGCCGTAAGCAGGAGCGGAAACCTCAGAATATCCCACCCGAACCACCGTCGCCGTCATCCTGAACTTGATTTGCCTATAGGGATGTAGGTAAGGAGCGGGAGCTTCAGGATCTTCCTATCAAGGCTCCTTTCTGGAGATTCCAGATCGAGTCTGGCATGACGGGTGATGGTTATGGATATTCCCAATCCAGTTTGGAATGATGAGGAGTGGGGGCTTATTCGGTGTTCTAGGTACTCTCTGTGGCTAAGCCCCCTTGAAATTGTTCTGACTGTCCCCATTTTTGCATCACTGGTTAATTGATGAGGACATTGTGGTGGAAAACACAGTCAATACACAAAACGCAGAATCCCATGTTTTTGAGGCGGAAGTCTCGCAAATTCTGAAATTAATGATTCACTCTTTGTACTCCAACAAAGAGATTTTTTTGCGCGAGTTGATTTCTAACGCGTCAGATGCCTGTGACAAATTGCGCTTTGAGGCGTTGTCTAATGATGCGCTCTACGAGGGCGACAGTGAGTTACAGGTTCGCGTGTCCGTCGATAAAGAGGCGCGCACACTGACCATCAGCGACAACGGCATTGGTATGTCCAAGGATGAAGTCGTCAATAACATTGGCACGATTGCGCGCTCGGGAACCAAAGCGTTTCTCGAACAGTTGAGCGGTGATCAACAAAAAGATTCCCACCTGATCGGCCAGTTTGGTGTGGGCTTTTACTCGTCTTTCATTGTGGCCGATCAGGTAGAGGTGGTGACGCGTCGCGCGGGTGAGTCGACGGCTACTTACTGGGCCTCAGAGGGTACGGGTGAATACACATTGGCTGACACCGAGCGCGAAAAGCGCGGTACAGACGTGGTGTTACATTTGCGCGAAGACGAAGAGGAATTTCTCGACGACTGGCGCCTGCGCAGCGTTATCAAACGCTATTCCGACAATATCTCGCTACCTGTTCAAATGCTGACGGAAATACCCAGCGATAGCGAGGAGGGCGAAGAGGACAAAGCCCCTGAAAAAGAGTGGCAAGCTGTCAACTCGGCCAAAGCGCTATGGACGCGCGCCAAGAATGAAATCAGTGACGAAGAGTATAAAGAATTCTACAAAAGCGTGGCTCACGACTGGACCGACCCTCAGGCTTGGGTGCATACCAAAGCCGAGGGCAAGTACGAGTACACATCGCTGTTTTACATTCCCTCGCAAAAACCCTTTGATCTTTACGATCGCGACGCCACTCACGGTATCAAACTTTATGTACAGCGCGTCTTTATCATGGATGACAACAAGGACTTGATGCCCAATTACCTGCGCTTTGTCCGCGGCTTGGTCGATTCAAATGACTTGCCTTTGAATGTGTCGCGTGAATTGCTACAGAGCAACCGAGTGATTGACAGTATTCGTTCGGCCTCGGTGAAAAAAGTGTTGGGCCTTATTGAGGGCATGGCGAAAAACGAGCCCGAAAAATTTGAAAGCTTTTGGACGAACTTTGGCCAAGTTTTCAAAGAGGGCATCGTCGAGGACTTTGCCAACCGCGAGCGCATTCTAAAAATTTGCCGTTTTGCCTCGACACACAAAGATACGCCAGAGCAGTCGGTGTCGGTGGAAGATTACATCGCTCGCATGAAGCCGGGCCAAGAATCTATCTACTACATCACCGCCGATAGCTTTGCCGCGGCAAAAAACAGCCCCCATCTCGAGGCTTTCCGAGCCAAAGAGTACGAAGTGCTGTTGTTGAATGATCGCGTCGATGAGTGGGTGATGTCTCATGTCACCGAATTTGAGGGCAAGTCGTTTGTGTCGGTGGCCAAGGGCGATTTGGAACTGAGCGACGATGAAAAAGCCGATAAAGAAAAGGCTGCAGAGGAATCCAAAGACTTTATCGAACGCATTCAAAATGCCTTGAAAGATCAAGTTGAGGGTGTGCGCCCGTCAACTCGATTGACGCAGTCGCCCGCCTGTCTTGTGATGGGCGAGCAGGACATGGCGTTGCACATGCAGCAGCTATTGAAGCAAGCGGGCCACGAGATTCCCGCTAACAAGCCGACGCTGGAACTGAACCTCGATCACCCACTCGTGAAGCGCCTAGACGGCGAGGGCGACGACGCGCGTTTTGGCGACTTGGTCGAAGTGCTCTATGGTCAAGCGGTGATTGCCGAAGGCGGCCAACTCGACGACCCCGCGGGTTTCGTGAAAAAGCTGAACACACTACTCACCGCTGCTTAAGCCGTCCGACATCGCTGAGCAAAAGCCCGCCACTGGCGGGCTTTTTTTTGTGCGCCCACTACTTTGATGAAAGTGAGGTTGAACAAGTTAACGAAAATCATTATCATTTGCGTTCTTTTTATGGTGCCGCCAGAGCACTTGGTATTGTATTTCTACAAAGGGTGTATGTTTTGAAACGATTTAAACCATCTTTAATGACCGCAGGGCTGGCTATCGCGCTCGGTGTGAGTGTGTCTGCCCACGCGGCGGAAGAAGCGCAAGAAATTCAGCTGGGCACCGTCAGTGTTTCTGCTGAGAAAGAGGATGCTGATCAGTCCGTGGCATATGGGAGTAGAACCGTCAATTTAGCGGGATCAGCGACTCCAGTGGCAGAGACGCCTCGTTCGGTTAATGTTGTAGAGCGGGAGCAAATTGAAAAGCGTGGCTCGCAGTCCATCCAAGATACTTTGACCTATGCACCAGGTGTGCAAGCGGCTCCCTTTGGGTTTGACTCGCGCTTGGATTCGGCGCGTATTCGCGGAGTAAGCCCCTTGAAGTACAAGGATGGTTTTCAGTCCCTGTTTGGTTTCTACAATAACGCGAGAACCGATATCTACACGATCGATAGTGTCGAAGTGATTAAAGGGCCTGCCTCTGTCCTGTATGGGCAGGGTGCGTTGGGCGGCGTGGTCAATGTCCGCTCAAAATTACCTGAAGACACAGCCATGCAAGAAGTGGAATTACAGTACGGAACATTTGATCGGAAGCAGCTTGGTGTAGATTCGACCGGGCCGCTCAATGAATCGGGGAGTTTACTTTACCGCGTCGTGGGCGTTTATCGCGAAAGCGATACGCAGGTTGATCATGTCAACGACGATGCGGCGATTATCATGCCTTCTGTGACATGGGCGCCGACAGAGGCGACCACTTTCACAGTGCTAGGAAATTACCAAGACAACAATGGTGGCCAGTCACTGCAATTCTTACCCAATGAAGGCACTTTGCTACCTGGGCAGCATATTGATTCCAGTACCTTCATTGGTGAGCCCGACTGGGATCGCTATGACACGCGCCGTCGCTCCTTGGCAACATTTTTTGAACATGAGCTCAATGATGGCGTCACAATAAACTTTGATTCTCGTTATACGGAAGGGGCTTCAACCTACCGTTCTCATTGGGTGGCTTACGATGGCGCCGACCCAACTATCGCTGCCGATGGCACTGTGAATCGTACGATCTACGATGCGCCGGCCACTTCAGAAGCGTTTACCAGCAAGTTGGCATTTAAAGCTGATGTGGAAACTGCGTGGGCAACCCATTTCACCCAGTTTGGAATTGACTATATAGACGCTACTACAGATACCGATACATTTTATGGTTTTGCCTCTGGCGGTCGTATTAACATTTATAACCCCGTCTATGGCAATTTGGCGCCTCGCGGAGCCATTGTCGATTCACCCGCTGATGTTGTGACTCAGATTGGTGTATTTGCGCGCGACCGAATTGCAATGGAGGACTGGACCATTTCACTCGGCGTTCGCAACGATCAGGTTGAAGAATCAACGAAAGGCACCTTGACGACTAACGCGGTGACCACAAATGATGAATCCGCAACCACTTTTGATGTGGCGGTTATGTATCACTTTGATAGTGGTGTTTCACCGTATATGAGTTATGCGGAATCTTTTGCACCAACCGGCAAAGACCCTGTGACTAATGAGCAACTAAAGCCCACTGAAGGTGCTCAGAAAGAAGTGGGTATCAAGTACCAACCAAAGGGTAAAGATGCTTTATATACCTTGGCCTATTTTGAAGTGGTGGAGGATAACCGAGTTAACGGTAGCACCTCTGTCGGTCAATCTGTGCAGCAAGGCAAAGCTGAGATTAAAGGCTTTGAGGTGGAGGTTCAAAAGCGCTGGGAAGAGTTTAAGTTAGAAGCGGGTTACAGCAAGCTTGAGGCGCTCAATAAAGATCAAAGTCCAGCCGTTCATATTGCCGCTATCGCGGATGAACAGTTCTCAGCATGGTTGGATTACGAGCCTCTCGACAGTCCATTCATCGTCGGCGCAGGTGTGCGCCATGTTGGCGAAAATTGGGATGGCACTGACACATTGAAAACGGATCCGTACACACTGTATGACGCCATGCTTGGTTACGATATTGAAAACTGGGAGTTTCGCTTAAATGGAAAAAATCTCGCTGACAAAGAGTTTGTTGCAACCACTCAAGGTGGCCGTAGTTACTACGGTGAGCGCCGAACAGTCGTTTTAACAGCCCGTACACAATTTTAAATTAAACAAAAATATGTGAATTGAGAGAGGCTGCACATTACTGTGTGTGGCCTCTTTTGCGAGAGATAAAATGAACAAGCGAACGCTGTGGAAAATACATTCGATCATTGGTTTGATTGTGGCGGTGCCTCTACTGCTGGCTGCTATCACAGGCAGTGTACTGGTTTTCAAGCCTGAGCTGAAAGCGCTATTCACGCCCCAAGAAGTGTTGGCAGAGCCGACCGGCGAGGGGCGTCTGACTTGGGATCGCCTGCACGCCACTGTGCGTCAAGCATATCCCGAGCACCATATCGTCGGTTGGCATCGCATGGAGGATAAAGGTGAGGCCGACGAAGTCTATTTGATTGCCTATGGCGATTCCGAGTGGTTGAAAACCACGGTAGATCCCTACCGCGGTGATATTTTGGCCGAGCCCGCCGTGCACGATGATATCGGCGTCTACTTTTTCGACTGGTTAGTGGATTTTCACTACACCTACTTGATGGGGCACTTGGGCATGTTGATCGGCGGTATTGTTGCCTTGCTGCTGTGTGTTCTCGGCGTACTCGGTTTTTTCATCTATCGACAATTTTGGGTGGGCTTTTTTACCCTGCGCTGGGGCAAGAGTTGGCGCGTGTTGATGGGCGATATACACAGCCGTCTCGGCGTTCTCTCTAGTGTGGTGTTTATCGTGCTGGGATTCACTGGGGCCTATTGGAATCTCACCCATGCGATTCCCGATATATGGAATCACGGGTTGTTTGAACACGAGGAGGCCGCTCTACCGAGTGAACCCATGTACTCACAAGATATTTCACTCAGTGCCATGGTAGAGGACTCTCAAAAGGCCATTGAAGGCTATCGCGCCTACTATCTGTCCTTTCCCTGGGAGCCCGGGGTCGACTTTACGTTTTGGGGCGCGGTGTCCAGTGGTCACTTTCTGCGTAGCCCCTACGGCAGTACGGTGGTGTACGACCATCAAACTGGCGAGCGGAAATCGGTCAGTGACATTCGCGAGGCCAATGGTTTTTATCAAACGGTAGACACATTCTATCGACTCCACTTTGGTACGTTTGGCGGACTGACCATTAAAATCATTTGGTGTGTGTTGGGCTTTGCTCCCGCGCTACTAGCGCTATCGGGTACTTTTGTCTGGTGGAAGCGAAAGCGCAGGGGCAAGCGCGTCTAGCAGCCTGTTAGTGGGTTAATCCACTCGTGTTAAAAGGGCGGTCAATGTGCATGGGTCGCTTTTTTGATGGCGGGCACTGCGGGCAGTTGTGGCGGCAGCCACCACAGTACCTCGCGTTGTATCGGTGTTTTGCTGGGCAGCAAAGGATTGTCGAGCTTGATAAGTCGCCTTTTAATGAGCCGAACTTGGTCAAAGGCTTTTTCATTGATGGGGTGGTTGTGAAACAACTCGTCAAAGCTGCCATCGTCTATGGCATTTTCTAGCCCTTTTTTGATGGTGTTGGCCAGCGCTTCATTGTCAGGTGCGACAAAAAAATAGTTGGCGGTTGGGTAGTAGAGTAGCAAGGTGTTCTCCACAGCAAAGTCGTATTGGTCGAGGCGTTTGATCTCTTCCCAAGGCTCGTTAAGGGCGCGCGGTACATAATCGACGCGCCCTAAGTGCAGCATGTGGAAAAGCGCTTCGTAAGAGGTGGGGGCGGCTACAGGGATGTTGTTGGCTTTTAAAATTTTTGTATCGGGCCAGTCTTGTACCTGTCCTGCTCGTAGGTTTTTCAGTTGTCGACGGTTTTTTATCTTTGAAAAACGGCCTTGCTCGCCCCGCCGTGTAATAAACACGCGAAACCCCATCAAACCTTTGAGTAAGGGGATGCGGATGGGGCGAAGCTTTTCTTCACGCTCGATGGTGGTCATCGACCACATCACAGACAGCGGGTCACTTTTGCTGAGCATCTTGATGGCGCGGTTTTGTGACAGAGGCTCTGAATAGGCTTGGAGTTTATAGTGTTGATCGCTACCGCTTTTTTTAAGGGCGAGTTGCAATAGCGAGATAAAGTAGTCGTCGCGGGAGTCCTGCTGGGTCGCTTCGGGGTAATAGAGGGTGGTTTCAGCCAGACAAGGCAGGCTGATGAGTATCGAGGCGAACAGACCGATAAGGCGGTTTTTGAGGATCCGACGCGCTTCCATTTTGTGTATTGCCACCTCTCCCGTGAGTTGGTTTTATTCGAGTATATAGTTCAAATGTCTCTCAAACGAATCGCCGGTCGGGAAAAGTGAGACGCTCAGCCCCATTTGGCGCTTTTTGTTATTCAGGAGTAGCATGTGGGGATGTCATTGAATTCAAAAGCACTTTGGCAAGACGCCATTCGCCACGCCACGGACTTGCGCCATCAATTGCACCAGTCGCCCGAGTTGGGGTGGCAGGAGCGCAGTACCGCACAACTTATTCGCCAAGAGCTCGACCGCTTAGGTATCGAGTGGCGGCCTTGCGCTGACACGGGCACAGTGGCCACCTTGGCGAGCAGCGCGGAGGGTGAGCATATCGCCCTTCGAGCCGATATTGACGCCTTGCCTATTGTGGAGAGATCGGGTGTCGCTTGGGCCTCTCAGCACGAGGGCTGTATGCACGCCTGTGGCCACGATGGACACACCGCCACGCTGTTGGCGACAGCGGCTTGGCTTAAGGCGTGTGAAACTGAGCTAAAAGGCCCAGTGACATTGCTCTTTCAGCCGGCCGAAGAGGGGGGGCACGGCGCTCAAAAGATGATCCAAGGCGGCGCGCTAGACGGCGTTGATGTCGTATTTGGTTGGCACAACTGGCCGGCCATTCCGCTGGGTAAAGCGGTCTGCCCCGATGGCTCGGTGATGGCGGGCAACGGGACTTTTCACATCGAAGTACAAGGTCTGGGAGGGCATGCGAGCCAGCCCGAACTGTGCCGAGACCCCGTGTTGGCCGCCGCGGCGATTACCGTGAATTTGCAGCAGCTAGTCAGCCGCCGCGTTGCGCCACAAAAGGCGGTTGTTGTGAGTGTCACCTCAATCGACGCGGCCAGCGGTGAGACGATTATTCCCGATCGGGCGAAGCTGGCGGGGAGTATTCGACTCGCGGATACCCGCATGCGCGACGAGGTAGAAACACTGATCTCCGATATCGCTGAGAAAACGGCAGCGAGTTATGGTGTGTCGGCTGAGGTTGTGCACTATCCGCGCTATGGGGCGACGGTGAATCACCCCGCTGCCGCAGAGCGCTACCGCGAGGTTTTACAGCAGGACTTAGGCGATGGGTGGATGGATGACAACACCCATATTCCGATCATGGCCTCGGAAGATTTCAGTTACTACCTCGACACCGTCCCCGGGGCATTTGCCCTAATTGGCAGTGGCGAAGACAACAGCGAAAACCCACCTTGTCACAGCCCGCACTACGATTTTAACGACGCCCTGATTGAGCGCGTGTGCACGGCTTACTTGCGTCTTGTCGGTGCGCCTTTACCCACTTAAAAAATCTTAATTGATAAAACACGCCCCGCCTTTGCCGAATAAAAATAGACGGTGATATAAGCGCAATTAAGCAGTGACTAAAACGCGCTGACACAGGCGTTAGCACGGCCCATCTGTTTTTCTTTTTTTGCCTTTTTATAGGAGGGCGTCAGATGCAAGTGTTTGAACAATGGGAATCTGAAATTCGCGGTTACTGCCGCGCTTATCCCACCGTCTTTAAAACCGCTTCTAACTCGCGACAAGTTGACGAAGATGGACAGTCTTATATTGACTTTTTTGCGGGGGCGGGTGTACTGAATTTTGGCCACAACAACCCCGATATGAAGCGTGCGCTGATTGAGTATATCGAGTCAGACGGTGTCGCCCACAGTTTGGATATGTACACGACGCCTAAGCGCGAGTTTATTGAAGCCTTTGTCGACACCGTGCTCAAACCGCGCGGCTGGAACTACAAAATGCAGTTCATGGGACCCACGGGAACCAATGCGGTCGAAGCGGCACTCAAGCTCGCTCGCCGCTCGACGGGCCGTCGAACAGTGGTGGCCTTTACCCATGGGTTTCATGGAATGACACTGGGCTCGCTGGCCTGTACAGCAAATGCGGCATTCCGCAATGCGGCGGGCGTGCCTTTGGAGAATGTCGTTCGAGCGCCCTTTGATCTCGAAGCGCTCGAAGCGGGCACGCAGCAGGATGCTCTGAATGCCGTGGCGCAAATGCGCGAGCAGTTTCTCGACACCTCCAGCGGCTTGGAGGCGCCCGCTGCGTTTATGGTGGAAGCGATTCAAGCGGAGGGCGGCGTGCACGTCGCCAGCGAGCCTTGGCTCAAAGCGGTTCAGGATTTGGCTCATGAGCTAGGCGCGCTGTTTATCATTGATGACATTCAAGCGGGTTGTGGCCGAACGGGCCAATACTTTAGTTTTGACGGCATGGACCTCGACCCAGACATTATCTGTTTGGCCAAGGGTATTGGTGGCTTCGGTACGCCGTTGGCCATGAATTTGAATAAACCTGAACACGATCAACACTGGAATCCCGGCGAGCACACGGGGACGTTCCGCGGCCAGAACTTTTCGTTTATTGCAGGGCGAGAAGGCCTGCGTTATTTCGAAAATGACGAGCTGATGAAAAGCACATTGAAAAAGGGCGAAACCATTCGAACAGTGCTTGATGAATTGGCCTCTGAGTTTAGTCAGCACGGTTTTACCGTGCGCGGCAAAGGCATGATGCAAGCGATTGATCTAAAAGACGGCGCGCTTTCAAAAGCCATTGCCAAAGCGTGCTTTGAAAATAGCCTGTTGGTCGGCCCCTGTGGTACGGGCGGGCGCGTGATTAAGTTTATTCCGCCACTGACCATTCCCGATGAAGATTTAGACGAAGGTTTAACCATCTTTAAACAGCAATTTTCCACTGTCGTCGGCCAAGCGTAGGAGGTGTGTCATGAGACAACGCGATGATATGACCTTTCCCATTGAGGAATACGAGCGCCGCTTAGCGGATTTGCGTCAGCGTATGGAGTACCGCCTGCTCGATGCGGTGGTGATTACCGATCCCGAAAACTTGATGTATCTCACCGATTATCAAACCACGGGCTACTCTTTCTTTCAGGCGCTGGTTGTACCGCTGGAGGGCGAACCCTTTATGATTACGCGCAACATGGAGGAGTCCAATATCCATGCGCGCACTTGGGTCGAGTTAACGCGACCCTATCCCGATACTGGCGATGCGATTCAAATGTTGGTTCAAAGCCTGCGCGAATTCGGCTTGGAAAATAAGAGTATTGGCTACGAGCGCAATAGCTACTTTTTCCCTGCCTATCATCAGGACTATATCCACACCACGTTTACGGATGGTCAATTGCTGGATTGTTTTGGCATTGTCGAAGCGGGCCGCATTCGAAAATCCAAAGCCGAGATCGAGATTATGAAGCGCGCGGCCCTCGCCACAGAGGAAGGCATGAAAGCGGGTTACGAAGTGATCAAGGCCGGTGTAACGGAGAATGAAATTGGTGCGGCGATCAGCGCTGCAATGTTCCGCGCCGGGGGTGAGCCGCCTGCGGTTATGCCCTATGTCACCTCGGGGCCGCGCAGTATGATTGGTCACGCCACATGGGAAGGCCGTACCGTGCAAGATGGCGAGCACGTCTTTCTCGAGGTGGGCGGCTGCTATCGCCGCTACCACACGGCCATGATGCGCACGGTGATTGTCGGTGAATTGAGCGAGAGTATGTACAAAGCTCAAGAGCGTATGAAAATGGCATTGAACGAAGTGAAGCGGGCCATGCGTCCCGGTTTGACGGTGTCTGATGCCGACAACATTGTACGCAAGATCATTACCGAAAATGATGTCGGCGCACGCCTGATCACTCGTTCGGGGTACTCGATTGGCATCGCCTTTCCCCCGAGTTGGGATGAGGGTTATATCATCAGTCTCAAGCAGGGCGAATCTGCGGTGTTAGAAGAGGGAATGACTTTCCACATTATCCCGTGGATGTGGGGTGTCGATGGCGATAAAACCTGTGGCATTTCCGATACGGTGTATATCACTGAAAATGGTTGTAAGTCGTTCTTTGAACTCGATGAAGATTTCGTCTGTAAACCCGATGCCGCCGTGGAAGGTTATCGCAATACAGAGCCGACCCCGATTACAAAATCGACAAAATCCAAAGCCTCGGCTAAGGGGGCCGAGGCCCAGTCATCCTCGGGAGGAGAAGCGTGATGTTGACGGTTATCGATCCCAGTAACGGCGAAGTGATTCGCGAAGTGCCAGGGCTCAATGCAGCGCAGCGCGATGCTGTGATTGCACGAGCCGACGAAGCGTATTGCGATTGGAAAACTCATAGCTTTAGTCAGAGAGCGGCTGTATTAAAAGCAGTGGCTCAGGCGATGAGAGAAGACCGTGAGCGATTGGCTTTGCTCATGACGGAAGAAATGGGCAAGCCGATTAAAGAGGCGCGCGGTGAAGTGGACAAGGCATGCTGGTGTGCCGAGCACTACGCCGAACACGCAGAAGCCTATCTCGAGCGCGAAGTGATTGAGTCCGACGCGACACTCAGTTACGTACAGCACTTGCCCATTGGTGTCGTTCTCGGAATTTTGCCGTGGAACGCGCCGTTTTGGCTGGCGTTTCGTTTTTGCGCACCTGCGCTTATGGCAGGCAATACCTGCGTGATGAAACACGACCCCCATGTACCCGGTTGCGCTGCCGCGATTGGCGAAGTGTTTGAAAAAGTGACGCAGGCTATGGGCGTGCCCGTTGGTATTTTTCAAAATCTGCCCTTGGAGACGCCCGAGGTCGAAGGGGCGATCAGAAACCAACACGTGCAAGCCGTGTCTTTTACCGGATCGACGCGAGGTGGTAGCGCCGTGGCGGCTATCGCTGCCTCAGAGATCAAGCATGCCGTACTTGAACTCGGTGGTTCTGACCCTTGTATTGTGCTAGCAGACGCCAATCTCGATGAGGCGGCAGATATCATTACCCTGTCTCGCATTATCAACGCGGGCCAATCTTGTATTGCCGCCAAGCGGATTATTGTCGAAGCCTCGGTTTACGATGAAATGGTAGCGAAACTGGAAGCGCGTTTAGCGCGTTTGACCATGGGCGACCCCCGCGAGGAAAGCACCGATGTGGGGCCGATTGCGCGCTCGGATTTACGCGATGAACTCGACCGCCAAGTCCAAGCCACCAAACAATCGGGTGCAAGATGCCTCCTCGGTGGAGAGTTGCCAGAGGGAGCGGGCTATTTTTACCCCGTAACCTTGTTAACCGATGTGACGCCCGATATGGCCGCCGCTTGCGAAGAAACCTTTGGGCCCGTTGCGGTTGTGATGAAAGTGGAGGATGAGGCCCAAGCGATTGCCCTCGCCAATGCCACGCCCTACGGGTTGGCGTCGAGTGTGTGGACATCACGTAAAAGAGGTGAAGCCATTGCTGCACGCATCGAAGCGGGCCAAGTTTCGGTCAACGGCATTGTGAAAACCGATCCCCGTTTGCCCAGTGGCGGTATTAAACGCTCGGGTATTGGTCGCGAGCTCGGTTCCCACGGCATTAAAGAGTTTGTCAACGCTCAACAAGTGTGGGTAGGGCCCAAGAAAGCCTAAGCACACCAAAATTTGGGCCCGCAAGGCGGATGTTCTCAGAACTTCCGCCGCGCCCGACTCGTGGCGGCCGTTATTCCAAACTTGATTGGGAACCTCCATAGCAAGAAGCGATATTGAATCGCCCTCTGTAGGAGCCTGCCCAGCAGGCGAATGTGTACGGCTTCGCCTAAGCTAATTGAATATTGGGAGTGCCCCCGACGGGGCAGTGACTTTCTTCAACGAAAAAAGTCACCAAGCTCAGAATGTCTCCCAGATGCCACACCCTTTGGTTCCCTGCGCTTGTCGGTGAGGCATATGGGTTAAACAGTGGTCACTCCAATAATGGATTAAGATGTTTACCAGTTTTTACACGGCCCATTATTTTTAAACATCTTGTAAGCGCTGATTAAGTTGACTGCTAGGCGTACTTCTTCAAATGAATCGGTTCCTCGGTTTTCTATATAAGATCCAAAAGATGCGTTGAATGCGCAGAGAGTGAAGGAGATATCAATACCGCTGTATTGTGTATTGGGTTGTATATCGGTGGCCCATTGATTACTTTCAATATGGGCATAGCTGATGGATGCACCTACATTTTCCTCATAAGTACCCAATCCAATAGTTTGCTTTTGGCCGAACTGGCCATCTTCAAGTTTAAGTATGATTTGGCGGGGTGGTGTATTTTTGTATTTCTCAACCGGTATGGCAGCACCGACTCCCCAGCCATCACCTAATTTATTCGATGTTCCATAATTAGCGATAGGAACAAAAAAATCGGTGGTAGTTAATTTCTTGCTAGATTGGGTCGCCTTCTCGGTAGTTTGTTCTCTTGTGGGCTTAGCCTCCTCGGCTTTTGCCGGGTTGAGAAGGCTTATACCGAGTGTTAAGGCAATAGTGAAATCGATAATTTTTTTCATGCCTCATCACCCTTTAACCGCTTTAACACCACTTGGGCATCGTGTTGTTGGCGGATGCCTTTGCTGACGAGTGCGTCGTGCAGTGGCTTGTCTGATAGTGTGTTTTCTATGTCGTTGAAAGCTTCGTGGTAATCGTCTTGGCGCGATTGTCTCGCTTTGATGTCAGATAGAGTCTGATCGAGTTCTCCAAGTGAATGTCCCAAATGGCGGGTGCGACCTCGAAGGTGTTGTAAGGTCGATTGTGCGCAATCGTTCGCTTTGGCCAGATTTAGCTCGCGGCGATACTTTTGAATGCTGTGTATGGCATCGCGCAGCTGTTGTTTGAGCTGTACCTCCTGCCGACCTAGTCGCTCGATGTGTTGAGCCTGTTCTTGCATGAGATTTTCATCATCGGCAATGGTGTTAGCGAGAGACTCGGCCAGTGTGGTTTCACCTTGTCGAAGTGCGGCCTTAGCTTCATCGCAGTGTTTTTGATTGTTGGTGGTCAGTGTTTCCTGCGATCGCTCCAGTTGCTTTTTCTCCGACATCACAGTGGCCAGTTGCCGCTTGGCGATATGGACGGATTGTTCGGCATCGCGTATTTCCTGTTCAAAGATACGCAACGATTGCTGGTTGACCACGCCTTCGGCAGACTCGTGAATGCGGGCGCGAAATAGTGTATTGAGTTTTGTCCACACGCTCATGATTACTCTCCGTACTCTTTGATGAGTTGTTGGGTTTTGGCTTCGGAGATTTTGTTGTAAATACGTTGGTTCTCGTGCTCGTCACGCATGGTTTTTGACAGTGTGATGGTGGTACTGACCAAGAACAGAGATGAAATGCCGAGGTAGCCTTTAACCAGTAGATCCGCAGGCCCAAAAAGAATACCTGCGCCCATCGCGGCGATAGCAATGCCAAACGAAATTTTGACGAAGAAAACCCAACTCGCCGAATTGCTCTGTGATGTCTCAATCATTTTGAAATCCTTGCTGTGTGTGTTGATTTAAATAACGAGGCCAGTCTTTCAAAAAACACAATAACTGCAACGAAAGACGAAGAAGTTGCAGTTAAATCGACATAAGGTATTAAAAACTGATACCTTTGGGCCATGGCACAGACAAGCGTAATGGTGGACGAGTTAAAAAAGGCGCTGCGAGAGGCGGGTGTGAGTTACGCCCAAGTGGCGCAGGGGCTGGGTTTGTCCGAGGCCAGCGTTAAGCGTTTGTTTTCCCAGCGGCAATTCACGATGGAGCGCTTTGAGGCCTGCTGTGATATGGCGGGGCTGGGCTTGGGGGATTTGATTCGTCGCGTGGAAAGTGCCCAGTACATCGGTGGCTTATCTTGGCAGCAGGAAACCGAATTGGTGAGCGATCCCAAGTTGTTGGTCGTGGCAACCTCGGCGATAAATCGCTGGAGCTACGATGAAATATTGGCCACTTATGAGATCAAAGACAGTGAGCTGATTCGCTATCTCGCTTGGCTTGATCGAATGCATTTAATTGAGTTCTTGCCGGGTAACCGTATCAAGCCATTGATTACCAGTGACTTTTCTTGGCAGAAGGGTGGCCCGATTCAGCAGTATTTTGAGGCCCAGGTGCAAAGCGATTTTTTTCAATGTCGTTTTGATCGGCCCGGGGAGCTTCGGCTGTTTGTTACGGGCATGCTGTCGCCTCAATCTAACGAGCGTGTTCAGCGCCGCATGCAGCGTTTGGCACAAGAGTTTCGGCACGCACATCAAGAAGATTTAAACGAGCCTCTACACAATCGCTATGGTACGAGTATGGTGATGGCCATGCGCCCGTGGGAGTTGGATGTATTTCGCAAAATGCGTCGCCCCGGCAAAGAAAAAGTTTATTCGAATCACAAGGCAAAAGGGTAAAGGCGCTCTATGTTAAAAGCGATGGGTGACATTTCTCAGGGTGCGTGGCTGGCCCTTTTAAAAACCGTGGCTTCGGGGGCAAATCGAGCGCAGGGGCGAAGCCGCCGCGCTGAATTTGTGTCGTTATTAACGCGCCATTTGCTCAACCAATCGGTGCATCAACCTATGGATTGGATGCGTCAGCGACAGCGTTTACTGCCCATTCGCAGTCGCGACGAATGGGCCGTGCATTGCCGCAACACGCGCTGGGCGAGCGTGCCCTGTATTGAAGTTATTCCCAAATCGCTGCGCAAACCACAGAGAACCGTGATCTATTTGCACGGTGGCGGCTATGTGATTGGCTCGGCGCACGGTTACAAAGCGATGGCGGCAACGTTGGCCGTATCGATGCAAGCTCGCGTCGTACTGGTGGATTATCGCTTGGCCCCCGAGCATGTGTTCCCCGCTGCCCACGATGACTGTGTGGCGGCAGCTGAGGCTATTTTGCGAGATGCAGATCACCCCGTAGCTGTGGCGGGTGATTCAGCGGGCGGCGCCTTGAGCATCGATGTTTGTGTTCAACTGGCGGGCGACAATGCGGAGCAGCCCTTGGCCGCTTGCGGACTGATTTCGCCGTGGGTAGATCCGATGTGGGACTGGCAGAATGATGCCAGCGAAACGGATATCTTGTCTCCGGATGTGGTGGCCTATTGGATCGATACCTATATGGGGGAACGGCCGAAAGACAATCCGCGTATCCGGTCGGCTCAGCAGCCATTGAATTGCCTTCCCGAAACGATTCTGCACGTGTCGGAACAAGAGATATTTTTTCAGCAGATTGATACCTTTCACCAAGCGGCACTCGCTGCTCAGGTGAGCATTCATCGCGAGGATGCGGCGGGACAATTTCACGTATTTCAGGTACTCGGTGCCTACTTGCCAGAGGCGCGCCCCGCACTGCAAAAATTTGCTCAGCAGTTGCTCAATGCCATCTAGGGTGTGAGCACGACTTTGCCAATGTTCTTGCGATTTTCGATGTATTGATGGGCGTCCCCCGCTTGCTCAAAGCGAAATACGGCATCGACTTTTGGACGCACCCAACCCGATTCGATGCCCTCGATCAGTGGCTTCATCCAAGCGCTAATTTTATCTACCTCGTGCCACATATGGCCCATGTTGACGCCAAACACGGCGCGATTGTCATTCATCAGTGATACGGGGTGGTAAAACGGCATTTTAATGGCGGTGCTCAGCATGCGTAGCTTGCCGGCGACACCACTGCCCGCGCCCTCGGATACACCGAACATACCGAGCCGCCCCGTCGATCGCAGTGCTCTATAGCTTTTTCGCCAGGAGGCACCACCGAGGGGGTCGGTAATCAGCTCTACACCGCGCTGGTCGGTAATATTCAATACGGCGCTCAGCCAGTCCTGCTGTGTGTAGTCGATAGCGTGGTCGAGACCGCGCTGTTTTAAAAACTCGTGTTTACGGCCACTGGCGGTTCCAATGGTCGTAGCGCCCAAGTGTTGGGCGATATCGAGCAGGGCCAAGCCGACACCGCCGCCTGCATTTTGAATCAACAGGGTTTCGTCTGGGCGCAGTTGCCCCATCACCACGGCGAGCTGCCAAGCGGTGAGATAGGCGACGGGCAGAGAGGCGGCCTCTTCAAAGTTCAAGTTTTGGGGGATCTCAAACAATTGTTCGGCGGGGATGTTGATGTGGCTGGCGTAGCCGCCAAATCGCGTCAAACCAAAAACGCGCTCGCCCAAGCGGTGTTCCAAGCGGTCATCGGCCACAGCCGTGATGGTGCCGGCCACTTCATAACCAACGGTACAGGGCAGGGGCGGAGCGTCGGGGTAGAGACCTTGCCGCGCGAGTATATCGGCAAAATTAACGCCGGCGGCGGCCACTTCGACGGTGACTTCTCCGCTGTTTAAAGCGGGCAGATCAGAGCTTTGAACGGCCAGAACATCGGGGGAACCGGCGCGGCGAATAACGACTTGTTGACGAGTTTGAGCCATAACAGTGATGTCTGTTGGAAAGACACACTAAATATAACAGATACTCACTTTTTGTAAATTCGATTGCGTCACAAAGTGGGAGGACAGCAGGGGTGGACTTATTTTAAACGAGGTGAAATAAAGCGTGCTTCACAGGGTTAATTCAATATTAGCGACCGCAATCAAAACAACCCGCATATTAAAAAGTTATGAATGCTTTGATTGTTATCGGGCATTTTCGCCGACCAAAATTTTAGAAGCCCCCTCTCCCCAACCTCTCTCCCACGAGGAGAGAGGGGCTAGTGATGTGAAAGAGGTGACCTTCAGTTTAGGGCGAAACAAATAGCTCCCCTTTCCCTTGATGGGTGGGCGAAGGAGGTGAAAAAACAGCAACAGGTAACGGGTTACCGAAAAAACATGGCTGATACTGGGCGCTCGCGTTCGCCCGCCAAAAAACATTTACGACGGATGCAGAACTTTCTTAAGTGTCTTGGCAGACGGATATTTAGCGGCAGTTGTTACGCCGACTGCCCTTTGCGCCACTGTGCTAAGCGTTCCGGGGTGGGGCGGTGGATAAATACGGTGATCTCTTCGCGGTCGTGGTAGAGCTGTTTGGCGCGCAGCTGGTACTGGGCGGCTTCGTCCCCTTCTTGGGCGTCGTCCAATATTTCTCGCATTCGATCAAAGCAGCGCTGCACTTCTTCGTAGCGCTTTTTCATGGGCAGTTTGAGGTTGAATATGGCGAATTCACAGCGCCGCTTGAGCAGCCAGTGGGCCATTAAATCGGCCACGCGGATGGGCTTTTCGACCATGTCGCAGACCAGCCAGTCGACTTTTTTCTGAGGCCAGTATTTAAAGCCATCCTCTTGAATATGCTCGACGAGGCCGCTGTCCATGAGAGCTTCGTCCATGGGGCCGTTATCGATAGCGGCGACGCGGATGTCTTGGTTGACCAGTTGCCACGTCCAGCCTCCGGGGGCGGCACCGAGATCCACGGCTTTCATACCGGGTTGTAAATAAGCTTTGCGTTTAGCAGGGCTTAAAAAGTGTCGCCAAGCCTCTTCGAGTTTTAAGGTAGAACGGCTTGGCGCCTGTTTGGGAAACTTGAGTCGCGGAATTCCCATGGCGTCGCGAGCGCTATTGCCCGCGGGGCTGTAGCCGATGTAGCCCGCGCTGGAGTTGAGCAAAAACACATGCAGCTGCGGTGCCTTTTTGTCGCCTTTTAAGAGCTCCGCTTTTTTTAAACCGTTCGACAGCGGTGCAGTGAACTTGCGGCAAAAGCTGAGCAGTGAGTGGCTTTCCTCGGTGTCGGGCGCCTCGACTTCCAAATAGCGAAAGCCGTTCGTCAAATCGAGCGCATCGGCGAGCGCTTGCGCCTTTTCAACCAGCGGGGTTACGCGGTCGTCGGTGGGTAAATCCGTAAAGCGCTCAGTGCAGACGAGCCACTGACGGGCAAAAATGAGTTCGTGAAAATCGACGGCACTGGCCAGCTTTTGGGCGGCGCCGGGTTCGTAACATTCAAAGGTGACAAAGCCCTGACCGCGCTCGGTGCGGGCAAAGCCAAAGCACTCGGCTTCATTGGCGCGCTGTTGGATTTCCTGAGCGCACTCGGCCTCAAACCCCGCACGGCAATAGAGAACAAGTTGTGATAAAGAAGGCGACATCGCTTAGTGGTATTTACTGTCGATGGGGCCAGCGACATCTAAGTCGTCGGGCATTTGCAAGTGAAAACCTTGCGTTTCAAGGTTTTGTCGAACCGTGGCGGGGTCTTCCTTGGCCAGCGTCCTCCCCTCGGTGAATTCAAACTCAAGGGCAAAAATGGGCGTGCCAAATTTTTCGCGCAGCACCTCGGGAATACAGTCAAACTGATCCTTCTCAACGAGGTAGATGTACATATCCTGTTTTTTAGAGCTTTTATAGACGAAACATTGCATGGGTTGACTCATTGTTGCGGCACGCATTGGGGCGCGGTGAATTTTGCGCTATGGTGCGAAGCATAGCGTTGAGGAAGCGTATTTTATATGAAATCGACACTGGCCGCGTGGTATGAGGCCGCCATTTTTCGCAAACCACACTTATTAATCGTTTTTTTATTGCTGATGGTGGGCGGCAGCGCTTGGTTTGCCACCCAGCTGCGCATGGACGCCTCGGCGGATTCGCTGGTGCTGGAAAACGACGACGATCTGCGCTTTTACCGAGAGGTGGCCGAGCGCTACGGCGAAAGCGATTTTTTGGTGATTGCCTATCAGCCTAAAGCGTTGTTTTCAGAGCAGTCGCTAGAGAACATCGCCGAACTCAAACAGCGCATCGAAAGCGATATACCCAGAGTGGAAAGCGTTTTCACTTTGCTCGATGCGCCTTTGATCGACAGCCCGCCCATCGGCTTATCGGATTTAGGCGACGGTTTGCCGACCTATCGCGATGAGCGCACCAAGCCCGCCATGGCGCAAAAAGAACTGCGCTATAGCCCCGCCTACGGCAGCAACCTAGTGAGTGCCGATGGCGATGTCACCGCTTTATTGATTAACTTCACTCGTGATGAGCGCTATTTTGAGCTGCTAGAAGCGCGCAACCAGCTACGGAGCGAGCGTCGGCAGCAGGGGCTCAGCGAGGCGCAAACTCAGCAGCTCGAGCGAGCTGAAGCGCAATTTATCGCCTACAAAACTCAATACAATCAGCAGCGCGCAGCGGACATTCAAACCCTTCGCCAGTTGATGGCGCCCTATCGCGAGAGCGCCCGCTTGTTCTTAGGCGGCGCTTCTATGATTGCCACCGATACATTGCAGTTCATTCGAGACGATTTAAAAATCTTCGGCTGGGGCGTATTGATCTTCCTGCTGCTGACGATGTCTCTCATCTTTCGCCGCCCGCGCTGGGTGGTGTTGCCCATGTTGAGTTGCGCGCTGACGGCTTTGCTAACCACGGGGCTACTCGGCTTGCTGGATTGGCCGATTTCGGTGATTTCCTCTAACTACATTTCATTACTGCTGATTATTACGCTGTCGATGAATATCCACTTGGTGGTGCGCTATCGCTTGCTGCACGCCAAGCAGCCGGATGAAAGCCACACGGCACTCGTTTTGGAAACCGTGCGCCAGATGGCGCGCCCCTGCTTTTTTATGACCATTACCACTATGGTGGCGTTTGCCTCGCTGGTGGTCAGTGGCATTCGGCCCGTGATCGACTTTGGCTACATGATGGTCTGTGGCGTGGCCATTGGCTTTGTGGTTAGCTTCCTTGTGTTTCCCCTGGCTTTGAGTCGCTTGCAAAAAACGTCGGCGACCTCGCCCCACGATCACACCGAGGCATTTACGCTCGCCGTCGCTCGCGGCACGTTGAATCACGGTCGCTGGGTCATGTTGGGCTTTGTTGGCTTGGTGGCGTTTACCGCCTTGGGCATCGGGCGCCTCGAAGTGGAAAACCGCTTTATTGATTACTTTAAAGACGACACGGAAATCCATCAGGGGATGTTGCTGATTGATCAGAAGCTGGGCGGCACAACGCCCTTGGATATTGTGATCAACGCCCCCGAAACATTGGCCCAAGTCGATGAGGCGGCACTGTCTGAGGAAGAGGCGATTTTTGGCGATGACTTTTCCGATGAAGCCGTCGAGGAAGACGAGGATGCTTGGCTGGAAGACGCTTACGCCGATGACAGCGAGCCCGAGTTGCCTGAGAGCTATTGGTTTAGTCCGCGCGGCTTTCAAGAACTAGAACGAGTGCATGACTACATCAATAGTTTGGATGAAGTCGGCAAGGTGATGTCCATGGCGACGGCGGTAAAAATGGTACGCAGCGTCAACGGGGGCGATGAGCTGGGGCCATTTGAAGTGTCCATCCTGCGCAAAAACATGCCGGAGGCGATGGAGGAAACGCTGGTGAGCCCCTATTGGTCGCTGGAGGATCAGCAGGTTCGCATCAGTGCGCGAGTGATTGACTCCAACAAAGAGTTGCGGCGCAACGAACTGATTCAGACCATTCGCCAGCATTTGCATCAGGAAATGGGTTACTCCGAGGAGCGCGTGCGATTGACAGGCATGTTGGTGTTGTACAACAACATGCTGCAAAGTTTGTTTGATTCGCAAATTCAAACGCTGGGCGCAGTGCTGCTCGCGATTTTGTTGATGTTCTTAGTGCTGTTCCGCTCCATTGCTATATCGCTAGTGACGATTGTGCCCAATGCGCTGGCGGCGGTATCGATACTCGGTTTGATCGGCTGGCTAGGCATTCCATTGGATTTGATGACTATTACGATTGCTGCGATCACCATCGGCATTGCGGTGGATGATGCCATTCACTACGTTCACAATGTGCGCGATGCGCTGAGCCGCAATGGCTATTGTTATCGCGAGGCGATACGCGAGTCCCACGGCAGTGTGGGCAAGGCTATGTTTTTTACCACCCTAACAATCATGTTGGGCTTTTCAATTTTAGTGTTGTCGAACTTTATTCCCTCGATTTATTTTGGCGTGCTGGCAGGCATCGCGATGCTGGTAGCTCTGCTGTGTAACTTGGTGTTGCTACCCAGCTTGATCGTCTGGTTAAAACCGATGGGGCCCGATCAAGGCGGTTCGAGCACGGGTGGCTCGGGGCCAGATCGTACGCGGCACGAGGAGGCTCGGTGAGTATCAACTCGGTGGCCATTATCGGTGCGGGCATGGCGGGCGTGACCTGTGCGTCGCGCCTCGTGCTCGAAGTCCCTGAAGTGGTGGTGTTTGAGCAAAACCCCAAGCCCGGCGGTCGTATGACTTCCATCGTGTTCGATGAATTTCAGTGCGATTTAGGAGCGCAGTACTTTACCGCCACCAGCGATGAGTTTGTCGCCCATATGGAGACGTGGGAAGACGAGTGGCTGGTGGATCGCTGGCACGGCTGGTTGGTCGAGCTGGAAAACGGTCAAGCCATGACGCGCGATGACGAAGTGGTGCGTTTTGTGGGTCGCCCCGGGATGGACGCCATTGTCGAGAAGCTCGGCGAATTGTGTTCGGTGCGCTGTGGAGTTGCCATTCAAACCATGGAGCGCAGTGGCAAACAGTGGTATTTGTTGGATGCCGAAGGGCATCGCCACGGCCCCTTCGATGCGGTGATCAGCGCCGTGCCTGCGCCCGCCGCGCGGCGTTTGCTCGCCGCCAGTCCCAAACTGGCGATCGAGGCGGGCAGTGTGGAAGTGCAGCCCAACTGGATTGTGGTATTGGGCTATTCAGAGCCGCTCAACCTCGGTTTCGATGCTGCCAATCTCGTGGATTCCGACATTACCTGGATGGCCAACAACGCCAGCAAGCCCGGTCGCGAGGGCTGGGATGTGTGGCTGTTGCAGGTGGGCAACGAGTGGTCGGCACAAAATACCGAGGCCGATCCCGAGGCCGTAGTGGCTCATATGCTCAAAGCGTTTGATCAGGCCACGGGGCGGGACAACCCCGCGCCCGACTTGGTCAAGGCGCATTTGTGGCAACACTCACTGGTGGTGAATCCGCTGGCCTGTGGTCACCTCTACCATGAGAAGTTGCAAATCGGCGCCTGTGGCGATTGGTGTCAGGCCTCACGCGTTGAGGGCGCGTTTCAAAGCGGTGTGTCCATGGCTGAGCGTTTGCTGGCGGAGCGCGAATCGTGAGTGCCGATAAAAGTTTGCAGACGCTTCGCCTCGATAAATGGTTGTGGGCCGCGCGCTTTTACAAGACGCGTTCGCTGGCGACGGCGGCGATTAGCGGTGGTCATGTGCATTTGAACAGCGAACGCATTAAGCCCGCGAAAACACTTAAGTGCGGTGACGAGGTGCGAATTCGCAAAGGGCAAATGGAAATCACGATCGTCGTTGAGGCCATTAGCGATCGCCGAGGCCCCGCGGCCGTCGCCCAAACCTTGTACCGAGAAACGGCTGAATCTCAGATCAAACGCGAGCAAGATAAATCACAAATACGCGCCGAGCGCGCCGCGCTTCCCACGACCCGAGGGCGCCCCGATAAACACACACAACGCGAATTGAGACGCCTCAAAAAAGAGCAAGGCGAATAAAATTGCACAAAATAAGTGCAAATAAATAAAAATGTTCCAAAAGCGCGCAGGCGCACCATTGTGGCTGCTTCATGGCTGTGCATACTCGCCTCACGACTAAGACAACGAGGTCTGATTCAATGAGCGAGTTACAACAAGGTTCTAATGTTCTCTTTATTTTGCTCGGTGCGATTATGGTATTCGCCATGCACGCGGGCTTTGCCTTTCTTGAAGTGGGTACGGTACGCCACAAAAACCAAGTCAACGCGCTGTCAAAAATTTTGACAGATTTCGCCGTTTCGACCTTGGCTTATTTCTGCATCGGCTACTACTTGGCCTACAACACGCACTTTTTCAGTGCCGCCGATGTGTTGGCCGAAGGGCAGGGCTACGAGTTGGTGAAGTTCTTTTTCCTACTGACCTTCGCCGCGGCAATCCCCGCGATTATTTCCGGCGGCATTGCCGAGCGCGCGCGCTTCTACCCTCAATTGGCCGCGACGGCTATTTTGGTTGCGCTGGTGTATCCCTTGTTTGAAGGCATGATCTGGAACGGCAATTATGGTTTTCAAGCGTGGTTGGAAAATCAGTTTGGCCATGCTTTTCACGACTTTGCCGGTTCGGTCGTCGTACACGGCGTCGGTGGCTGGCTGGCGCTGGGCGCCGTGGTGATGCTGGGCGCTCGCCGCGATCGCTATGGCTCGCGCGGCACTGCACACCCACCCAGCAGCATTCCCTTTTTGGCCTTGGGCGCGTGGATTCTATGCGTCGGTTGGTTTGGTTTTAATGTCATGTCGGCACAAACCGTAGAGGGCGTGTCTGGGCTGGTGGCTTTAAACTCGCTCATGGCCATGGTGGGCGGCATTGTGATGGCCGTGCTCGTGGGTAAAAACGACCCCGGCTTCTTGCACAATGGTCCGCTGGCCGGCTTGGTCGCCGTGTGTGCGGGGTCGGATATTATGAACCCCATCGGCTCCTTAATTACGGGGGGCGTCGCCGGCGTGCTGTTCGTTTTCTTGTTCGAGTTTGTGCAAAATCGTTTGAAGATCGACGATGTGCTTGGCGTGTGGCCATTGCACGGTATTTGTGGTGCCTGGGGCGGTATTGCCGCAGGTATTTTCGGCCTGGAATCTCTGGGTGGCCTCGGTGGTGTGAGCTTGATGTCGCAGCTTATTGGTACGCTGGCGGGCGTCTCGTTTGCAGGCATCGCGGGCTTTATCGTTTACGGTGCTCTCGCCAAGACGGTGGGGATTCGCCTAAGCGACGAAGAAGAGTACGACGGTGCCGATCTAACGATTCACAAAATCGCCGCCAGTACAGAACCGTAAACCGAGCGATCCGAGTCCGCGAGCGTGTTGCTTCGGCCGCGCTTGCGGTACACTCGGCGGCATAGGCTCCTGTTATGGAGTGCATTTAACAGTCAACTTCAATGCTCAAACGAGCGGAGTGAACCATGAAAAAAATCGAAGCTGTGATTAAGCCTTTTAAATTGGACGATGTGCGCGACGCGCTGGCGGATATCGGTGTCTCAGGCATGACCGTGACAGAGGTCAAAGGCTTTGGTCGTCAAAAAGGCCACACGGAAACTTATCGCGGCGCTGAGTACGTGGTGGATTTTCTACCCAAGCTCAAGCTCGAAATCGTGGTGGCAGAAAAAGACGCCGATGCCTGTGTCGAGTCGATCACCAACGCCGCCAAAACGGGGCAAATCGGCGATGGCAAAATCTTTGTTAGCGATGTCGAACGCACCATTCGCATTCGCACAGGCGAGGAAGACGAATCGGCCATTTAAATCCTGAATAGCGGCGCGACGTCGCTAGAGCAGAAGCCACGGGTACTTGTGTCCGTGGCTTTTTTCAGTAGGGCTTAGCGCCATGCGCGAGTGGCATAGTGTCAGTGCCCGAGCACTTCTTCGCGCTGACTATTCGTCGAGCTATTCCAAACTCGATCTCGAATGCCCATCGCTGCCCCTGTCACTCCAAACAAGACTTGGAGTCTTCACAACCGACTCTTCCTGTCATTCCAAACTGGATTTGTAATCTTCATTACCACCTCCCGTCATTCCCGCGCAGGCGGGAATCTAGCTCCGAGAGCCACCGCGAAGATCACGTAGTTAGGTCATTCCCGCGTCTTTGAGTGTGTAGAGTGGTAAAGCCACTGGGCTCCCGCCTGCGCGGGAGCGACGATGAGGGCGCGGTGGTGATGGTGCGGGTATCGTCAATGCGAGGAGGCGCCGCCGACGCGGCAATTTGTGGTTGTGTCCGACAGGCAGATTGCTTTGCCTACAGGGGGGAAGGTAAATCAAGTTCAGGGTGATGATTATGGCGAGAGAGGAAGAGCAAACCGACCACGGGATTCGGAATAGCCAAAAAACACAAGAAATACTGCTGAAAGACGGTAGTGTTTAGCGACTAGTATGACAGGGATTCGTCGTGTGCGCGTTGTGCTCAGGTGGGTCCGAATAATAAACCTAAGGGCTCTACACTATGCGTTACCCACTCCTTGCGATTTTCTCTCTAATTGTTCTCACCTCTATCTCAGTCTCCTCCCACGCAGGTATCGTAGTGGGTACGACGGAACGCCTGTTTAGCGTTGATTCCGAATTGTTAGAAGCCGTTGAAATCGCTTCATTGGCACCGGATCAAATCGCGACAAATCGTGATGGTGGTTATTGGTTGCTGTCAGGAAAAACGCTGTATCGACTCAGTAGCGACGGTGAAGTGATGCTCGAAAAGCGTCTTCCACCCAGCATGAGAAGAGCGGGAGTGCAGTTGCTCACGGAGGAAGACGGTTTATTCATAGTCAGTCATAAAACTCTGTATCAACTCGATAGCTCTGGGGTAGTGAAGCGCGAGTTAATGTTGCCCAGTAGAGCACAAGATGCGCTGATCATTTCTGATGAAATATGGGTGGCCACGAAACGTCAAGTGTTAGCCACGAGCACACACCTAGCAAGCTCAGAATGGTCGATCAAAGTGCAAGGTAATGGGACCGATTACTTCGGTCAAATGGCCATTAATGAAACGATGGATCGTCTTTGGCTAACCTCTCACTGGCAGTTAAAGCAATTTAATGCTCAGGGTGAGTTAATGACATCTACTCCTTTGACGATTGCTGCTATCCAAGATTTGGTGGTAGACGATAAAAACAATGCTTGGGTATCGGGCTTAGAGCAGTTGGTTAAAATATCCTCTAATGGCAGTCAGGTTTTGTCCTTATGGCCGCTGACGAGTTGGTTTGGTGGTTCAAATCAGGGGCTGGTCTTTGATGCTGATAGCGGACTTGTTGGGTTGGCCGATAAAAACCAAATGGTTTTAGTGAATCAACAAGGTGGCGTTGAGGCGAGAAAATCAGTAGACGAGCTATTGCCGAGCGTGAGTAATAGCCCTTGGTCTTGGCTGACGGGGAGCCGTGAAAAGGTACAAGTGTTGGCAGTTACTAAAGCCCAGCCAGCTGTAGAGTCATTAAGCCTTTTAGAGCCATCGGACGGTGAACTACTAGCAAGTGCGCAACCCGATGTCCTCGTCGATGTGGAAGGCGGTGATTTAGAAACATTGCAGGATCAACTAGAACTGACTAGCGATTCACTGAGTTGGCGTTTGAACTGTCAAATCGATCGAGAGCAGTTAGCCTGCTCGGTTGATGGCGCTTTAGACGAAGGAGAGCGCACCTATCGAGTGGTCGTGCGAGATGATGCGGGCGATCTAGTTGCAGAGTCTGATCCAGTATCATGGCGTGTCGACACACAAGCTCCTACGCTGACCATCGCCATTCCACAAGATGGTAGTTATAAGAATGAAAACCCACTAGAGTTAATTGGGGAAGTGTCGGAGCCTGCTGTCGTGATGGTGAATGGCAATCGCGTTTCACCCGATTTATACGGCATTTTCCGTCACGAAGTGTCCTTGAGTGAAGGTGTTAACCAGCTCATTACTGTGGCGACGGATTTGGCGGGCAATGTGGCTCATGACTCACGGGTGGTCTTTTTAGACAGCACGCCGCCAGAAGCGATTGAAGTATCCGATATTTCTATCACTTACGATGGCTCTGAGGGGGTGGCCAACTATCAAGTTGATGTGCCTTCTGCAGAAGTTGGAGGTGTTTTAGTGGTTACCAATGTTCGGACTGGAGAAAAGGAACATTATACGATTAACAGTACGGTCGTTGTTGGTGCTATGACGGCATCAGAAGACGATGATTTTTCTTTTTATATTGTGGATACAGCGGGTAATCGTGGCGCACACTCAAACATAGGGGCTGATGGCGGTAAGGCCATTGATTACAGCGTGCCGAGCTTAGAAGTCGCCAGTCTTCCGTCTCCAGGGTCAACGCCTTTTATTCACCAAGTAGGGTTTGTTTTTCAGGGGGCTTCGCCAGTCCAAAGAGGTGTGGACGAGACGGCATTTGATGAAGAGCGTATTAGTGTTGCTAAAGGTCGAGTAATCGACCGAGATGGGGCTGCTCTTTCAGGTGTGTTGGTTCAGGTAAAAGGGCATCCTGAATACGGTTATACAATAACTCGCTCTGATGGCCAGTATGATTTGGCAGTCAATGGTGGGGGCGTATTAACGCTCGAGTTTAGCAAGGCGGGGTATCTATCGGCTCAAAGGCAATCTGATACAGATTGGAATGAAGTATCGCATTTTCCAACTGTTGGCTTGGTTCAATTGGATAGTAACGCCTCCGTGGTTCAGCTCGATGGTCGTGACGGTGTTCAGGTAGCAAAGGGGAGCTTAGTAAGTGACGAGGATGGGGAAAGACAAGCGGTTGTGCTGTTCCCGTCTGGCACCCAGGCCAAAATGAAAATGCCTAACGGGAGTTACAAGGATTTAGAAACATTGAGTGTGAGGGCAACTGAATACACGGTGGGGGAAAATGGTCAACAAACGATGCCAGGGGAATTGCCGCCAACATCGGGTTATACCTATGCAGTCGAATTGTCTGTGGATGAAGCTTTGTCGGTAGGCGCCTCAAAAGTAACATTTGACCAGCCAGTGCCATTTTATGTGGATAATTTTTTAGAGTTCCCAGTTGGAGAAGCTGTACCACTGGGGTGGTACGACTACGATCGTTCGGCTTGGGTTCCTGCTGATAATGGTCGAGTGATCAAAATTATTGATGAAGTAGCGGGTAAAGCCGTGCTGGATGTTGATGGCAGTGGTGAGCCAGCGACTCAAGCATTGCTGGACGAATTAGATATAACGGAAGAAGAGCTTGAAAAGCTAGCTGAACTATACAGCGTGGGTGCTTCGTTATGGCGCTCACTGATTACTCACTTCACGCCGTGGGATTGTAATTGGCCTTATGGTTTTGAAGAAGGTTCTGAAGCGCCTGAAGGCAACTCCCATGGCCCCCAGCAAGATGATGACCCTGATTGCTCAATTGGTTCGATTGTAGAGTGTCAGAACCAAGTGCTGGGCCAGAAGCTGGAAGTCGAGGGAATCCCCTATGACCTCAATTATCGCAGTGATCGCGTCACAGACAGAAAAGCAGCTAGAACAATTGATATACCCATTAGTGGAGATAGCTTGCCTCCTAATGTGGTGTCTATGAGAGTCGAGGTTGAGATTGCTGGTCAGCGGCATTCCTGGGATTATGACCCTGCTACCAATGCGAGCCATCACTTTGAATGGAATGGCAAAGATGCTTATGGACGTGATGTTTCTGGTCAATATATAGCCAGAGTGCGAGTTGGCTTTGGTTATATCCCTGTGTTTTTACGTCCAGGCGAGTTCAGACGGTCATTTGCTCAGTTAGGGGGAGCGCCGGCTAGTCGCGGTGGCTATAAAGGAAGGACGGTAATTTACGCTTGGCGTTCTGAAGATGTCCCTCTATATACAACGACAACGCCCGGGCAGCTAGGAGCATGGAGTCTAGATGTTCACCATCATTATTTGGCTAACAGTCGACAGTTGATTTTGGGCTCTGGGCAATCTCGTGTCTCGAATTCAATTACTCGGAAAATTGAAACTGTGGCAACGGCAGGGGATGTGGTGAATGCCTTGCGTGATATTGGTGAATACATTGGTACGCGCCATTTCTATCAGGACAGTTTGGTTTCAGCACCTGATGGAAGTTTGTATTGGTCTGGCAATCGAACAGCGAATCAACGTGTTTTAAAAATCACACCAGAGGGTGAGATTGAGAAATACGCGGGCAAGGAAACAAGGGGCTACTCCGGCGATGGAGGTGCAGCGACGGAGGCTGAGTTGAATCTGCCCCGTGGAATGGCAGTTTCATCAGGTGGTACTTTGTTTATTGCTGATTGGGGTAACCACCGCATAAGAAAAGTCGCGCCGAATGGAATTATTACAACGGTGGCGGGTAATGGCGAGGAGGCCTACTCAGGTGACGGCTTATCGGCTGAGCAAGCGGGCCTTTATCAACCAACGGCGGTAGCGATTAGCTCCGATAATAGCTTGTATATTGCTCATCGACTGCCTGAGCCGCCTTATGGCTCGGTGATTAGAAAAGTGGACCCATCGGGTCTAATCAGCACGGTAGCGGGTGCGGCGCCAGCGGTCACCTCCACGTGTGATGAAAATAGTGGGGATGTTGATGACCCGCAGAGAGCCCGTTTTGCGAACATCTCAGCCATGCAAATCGATGAAAGTGGCAATCTTATTATTGTGGATACCCAATGTCACGTAGTTCGCAAATTAGATAGGTCTGGTACGGTATCGACGATTGCAGGCTCAATGCAATGGCCGCGTTATGGGGATTCAGGAGATGGTGATTTGGCGGTCAACTCTGAGCTGCACGGACCACATGGTTTGGCTATTTCGAATGATAGTGGCTTACTATTGACGAGCAATAATCGAATTAGAAAAATTGATGGTCAGGGCTACATACGAACCATTGCTGGTTTAGCCAATGTGTCAGGCTCGGGTGATGGAGGCTTAGCACTGGATGCTCGCTTTAATGGCGTTTCTGGGGTGACTCAGTTAGGTAATGGTAGCGTCTATGTTGCCGAGCATGCTGAAGGTTTGCGAAAAATTGATTTTCAGTTTCCCGGTGTTCAAGGGGATTCTTATATTGTTCCCTCCGAAGAGGGACGTTTGTTGTATCAATTTTCAAAAATGGGCTTTCACCTTCAAACCGTCGATGCGGTTACAGGAGAAACTTTGTATGAATTCCAATACGACGCCGATAATCGTTTAACGCAGATCACGGATGTTGACGGCAACATAACGGTCATAGAGCGCAATGGCAGTGGTCAGCCTATGGCGATAGTCGGGCCTGAAGGCCAACGGGTCGAGTTGGCTTTGGATCAAAACGGGTATCTGTCTAGCATCAAGGAGTCTTCTAACCATGAATGGCAGGTTTCCTATACTCAGGGTGGCCTTTTGACAGCGTTTACTTACCCTAATAATAATCAGTCCTTTTATGAGTACGATGCAATGGGACGTTTGCTGCGAACCACGAATGAAGAAGAGGGTGGCTGGCAACTCTCACGACAATACGATGCGTCACAAAAAGGGTACGAAGCGAGTATTGAATCACGAGAAGGAAGAGTGCGCGTTTATACAGTGGGCGAAGAATCGGGTTCTTCCACGCTATACAGAACGACTTATCCCAACCTAACACAGAAAATAAGGCGAGTGATTGGTAGCACAACTGAGTTGACCCAAACGAATGGCATGGTAGTCACATCGCAGACGGCGCCTGACCCTCGCTTTGGGCGCAGTGCAAAATACACGGCTTCGAGGGTACTGGAGACCCCTAGCGGTTTAATCTACAACGAGCAACGCAACAAATCGGCTACGCTAGCTGATGACAACGATTTGCTGAGTCACACCAAGCTCACAGAAACTCGTACGGTGAATGGTCGAACGAGCCAAGCTTTGTTTACACGCGCCGATAATAATTGGCGTTTTGAAAGCCCCGAGGGGCGTGTTCGTAATACCCAAGTCGATGGCGCTGGCCGCCCTGTTAACGTGCAGGTAGCGGGTTTTCATACGCTTCACTATCAATATGATAACAAAGGCCGCTTAGCTGCGATGAGTAGTAAGAACGCGGCGGGAACGGCATTGCGTGACGCTCAGTTTACTTACAATACTCTCGGTAAAGTGTCGCTGTTTAGCGATGCACTTCAGCGAGAAACTCACTACGAATACGATGTGGCAGGCCGCGTCACACGCATGACCTTACCGGGTCAACGCGAAGTGCTATACGACTATGACGCTAACGGAAACCTGACTCGTTTGACCCCGCCGGGCAAGACCGCCCACGTGTTCCACTACAACGGCGTTGACCAAGAAACTGGGTACATACCCCCCTCTCCCTCGACGGGAGAGGGTGATACCTACGCCACCCACTACCAATACAACCTAGACCAACAACTCACCCAGATGACACGCCCGGACGGACAGCAAGTGCAGCTCCAGTACGGCGCTACCACGGGCAACCTGGACAGCGTCCAGACGCCCCGGGGCACTTACAGCTACACCTACGACCCGAACATCGGGCAGTTGAGCAGCGTGACCTCGCCGGACAGCGTGACCGTGCAAACGGTCTACGACGGCTTCCTAGTCACTGCCCAGCACTGGTCGGGTCCCATCAGCGGCAGCGTTAGCTGGCAGTACAACAACGACTTCCTACCGACACAAAGCCAAGTCAACAGCGGTCAGACCATCACCTACGGTTATGACAACGACAACCTGCTCACCCAGGCTGGCGATTTGTCGATCAATCGCAGTGCCACCAATGGCCTGATCACGGGCACCACACTGGCGGACATCACCACCAGCCGCCAATACAACGGCTTTGGTGAAATAGACGCGGTAGGAGCCAGCCACGCTGGCGAAGGCGAGTTGTACCAGGCCAGCTACATCCGCGACAAACTCGGCCGCATCACCCAAAAAACGGAAAAACTCCCCTCTCCAACCAGCGGAGAAGCGGGAGAAGAGCCGGGGGAGAGGGTGGAAACCACCACCGTCTACGGCTATGACACCGCCGGCCGCCTGCAAACGGTCACCCGCAACGGCGCAACCATCACGTACAGCTACGACGCCAATGGCAACCGCCTGAGCAAAGCCGACCCCAGTGGCACTGTCACCGGCCAGTACGATGAACAGGACCGCCTGACGCAGTACGGTAACAACAGCTACGAATACAACGCCAACGGCGACTTGATGGCCAAAAACACCCAAGCAGGCACCATTGAGTACGACTACGACGTCTTCGGCAACTTGATCTCCGCAACCATCCCCTCTCCCCTCGCGGGAGAGGCCCAGGGAGAGGGAGCCGTCGAAATCGACTACCTCATCGACGGCCAAAACCGCCGCGTCGCCAAACTCGTCAACGGCACCCAGGTGCAGGGTTTCCTCTACAAAGATCAGCTCAACCCCATCGCCGAACTGGATGGCAGTGGCAATGTCGTGTCGAGATTCGTTTATGCGGATAAGGCCAACATTCCCAGCTATATGATCAAAGGCGGCCAAACCTACCGGATCATCAGCGATCATCTGGGCAGTCCGAGAATGGTGGTCAACACCGCCGATGGAGCGATCGCCCAACAGATGAGCTATGATGAGTTTGGTCAAGTAGTTGAAGACTCCAATCCAGGATTCCAGCCCTTTGGCTTTGCGGGTGGCATCTACGACCAGCACACCAAACTGACAAGGTTCGGTGCACGGGATTACGATGCCGAAACAGGCCGCTGGACCACCAAGGACCCGATACGGTTTGAAGGTGGGTTAAACCTTTTTGGGTATGTGGCTAATGATCCGGTGAATTGGGTGGATATTTGGGGTCTGGAGGGCGAGCAAGCTACAGTAGAGCTAGTAAATCCAAGAGGCGCAGATTGGAGTGAGGCCAGAGAAAATAACCCCCATCTTCCTGGGCCACAATATCCAGGAGACTACGCTACAGAGTACACTGATAAAGCTGAGCGGGATGTGTGCGTGACATGCCCTAACGGCGAAAAATACTATACTCCTATTCCTGGCGACCACCTACCGGATATCATGGACAAGTTCAATAACGGGTGGAAAAAGGAACACCCTGATCCAACAGAGGAGTATTGTGAATGAGGTTTTCTCTTGTATTGATTTTTTTGTTGACAGTCGCTGATTCCGGAGTCTCTTCTGCTATGGGGGGAGATGACTTTTGTAATGCGGGTGATATTGAAAGTTGTTTTCTTTATGGGTTTGATGAACTCAGATCAGGCGACACGGATTCTGGAATTGAGTGTTTAAAGATAGCATCAAAAGAAGGGCATTACTTTTCAGGCGTTCTTCTTTCAGCATACTACTCGAGCATTGGGGATACGACTGGTGCGCTATATAATATGCCGGAGGCAGGGTCAAACCTAGAGGGCCTTGTTATTGCCTGGCTGGGTGATGTTAAAAAAGCACTTTATCCAGAAAGTGATAGTGTTGCACATGAGGTTCCTAGTTTAGACGATTGGCTGTCTGGGGATCCTTACGATTATATTGAGGCAGCAAAGTGGTTGAATAAAATAATTTTAGGGGACAATAATCAGGCTAATAGATATGCCTCATCGTACAAGGGCTTGTCAAAAATAGCTTTTTGTTCTAACTCCTCTTCGGCGAAGAAGGGTAAAGAGTTGATACTTTCGGCTTTAACAGATGAGGAGAAAGGGTTAATGGAAACTCGTCTTAATATTGAGATTGGAAGTGGCTTCGCGTTTAGTAGGGAAGATTGTAAAAATCTTAGTTCTTTTATGCAGTAGTTGAAAGGTATGTCGCCACATTAATACCTCCCAAGCTTTAGAGCTAATAATTGGGGTCTAAGTACTATTTTTCTAATTACGGTCAGTACCGATTACGACGGTTTTCTTGTCACTGCCCAGCACTGGTCGGGTCCCATCAGCGGCAGCGTTAGCTGGCAGTACAACAATGACTTCCTGCCCACCCAGAGTCAGGTCAACAGCGCTCAGACCATCACCTACGGTTATGACAACGACAACCTGCTCACCCAGGCTGGCGATTTGTCGATCAATCGCAGCGCCACCAATGGCTTGATCACGGGCACCACACTGGCGGACATCACCACCAGCCGCCAATACAACGGCTTTGGTGAAATAGACGCGGTAGGAGCCAGCCACGCTGGCGAAGGCGAGTTGTACCAGGCCAGCTACATCCGCGACAAACTCGGCCGCATCACCCAAAAAACGGAAAAACTCCCCTCTCCAACCAGCGGAGAAGCGGGAGAAGAGCCGGGGGAGAGGGTGGAAACCACCACCGTCTACGGCTATGACACCGCCGGCCGCCTGCAAACGGTCACCCGCAACGGCGCAACCATCACGTACAGCTACGACGCCAATGGCAACCGCCTGAGCAAAGCCGACCCCAGTGGCACTGTCACCGGCCAGTACGATGAACAGGACCGCCTGACGCAGTACGGTAACAACAGCTACGAATACAACGCCAACGGCGACTTGATGGCCAAAAACACCCAAGCAGGCACCATTGAGTACGACTACGACGTCTTCGGCAATCTTATCTCAGCCACAGTCCCCTCTCCGCTGATCGAAGAAGCGGGAGAGGGCCAGGGAGAGGGGGCCGTCGAAATCGACTACCTCATCGACGGCCAAAACCGCCGCGTTGGTAAAATTGTCAACGGCACACAGGTGCAGGGCTTCCTCTACAAGGACCAGCTCAATCCCATCGCCGAACTGGATGGCAGTGGCAATGTCGTGTCGAGATTCGTTTATGCGGATAAGGCCAACATTCCCAGCTATATGATCAAAGGCGGCCAAACCTACCGGATCATCAGCGATCACTTGGGTAGCCCGAGAATGGTGGTCAATACAGCAAATGGAGCCATCGCACAGGAAATGGACTACGACACCTTTGGTAACATCACCAAAGATACCAATCCCGGCTTTCAGCCGTTTGGCTTTGCGGGTGGAATCTATGACCAGCACACCAAGCTGACAAGATTCGGTGCACGGGATTACGATGCCGAAACAGGTCGCTGGACCACCAAGGACCCGATACGCTTTGACGGTGGCGATACAAGCTTGTATGGCTATGCGTTTGCTGACCCTGTTAATATGCTAGACCTTGATGGCAGGGTGGCAATAGCAGTACCTGTTGGTTTGGCGGTTGCAACAGGTTTTGCTGCTGCTTGGTGGTCGGCGACGAACCCTTTTACTAACCCTCCCATGTGGAATGAGAATGGCTCAGAGGGCTCAGAAGATTCAGCAGTATATCCAGATAATCCGGAAACCTCTCCTGATGACTTTGATCGCATTAGAGGAACGCGTGCGAAACAATGTGAGGATGGATCTGTGTGGGAAAAAGATACATCAAGCCACGGTGGCGAGCAGTGGAAGCGCTGGCCAAATAGAAAATCTTGGGAAAGAGGCGATAGACCTACTAGTGTTTGGCCTGATGGACGAGTTAGAAAGTAGCTAAATGAATATGCAATTAGATTTTGAAACTTTGTTTAATCAAGCCTTGAGTGATTGGCCAGAAGAACTTGATTTGAGTGTGCTTGAGCATGCTGATTCAGATTTTAGTCATTACAGTGTGAAGGGACTTGGTGATGTGTTTTATGAAATTGAGGGAAAGTTTATTGATTCGGAGCTAGAGGTCATCTTTTGTGAGTTGCATATGGCCATATATATTTTGCTACGTTCAACTGCGAAGTTCCTTAAAGGTATAAAGCGCTCATCTATTCGGTCAAAAATGGTCAAACTAATTTTTGAGGAGCGGTTAAAGAGATCTTGTGCAAGATCGGATTTAAATTGGAGAGAGGCAGATTACAAATTGGTTGAATTGTATTTTTCGAAAAACAAGTAGAAAACTACTTCACCGACTGCCAAAACCGCTTTATATGATCAAGGACGGTCAGACCTACCGGATCATCAGCGATCACCTGGGTAGTCCCAGACTGGTAGTAAACACAGCAGACGGCACCATCGCACAGGAAATGGACTACGACGCCTTTGGCAATATCATCAAAGACACCAACCCGGGATTCCAGCCCTTTGGCTTTGCGGGGGGGCATCTACGACCAGCACACCAAACTGACAAGGTTCGGTGCACGGGATTACGATGCCGAAACAGGCCGCTGGACTACCAAGGATCCGATACGCTTTGATGGTGGATTTAATCTCTTTGGGTATGTGGCCAATGATCCGGTGAATTTTATAGATGGTAATGGATTGGTACCTAAGGGGATTAACAGAAAAAATAGAGACGGGATTCGAACTCTGTCAGATTTTTTTGATACTACTATAGAAAATTGGTGGCCAGCGAAAAAGTATGAGCCTCGATGCGTTCTATGGGAGTGTTCTCCGCAGCCGAAAGATCTAAATAATGAAGGCTCGTGTCCACCACAAAAAATAGGTGAAGGTTACCCTTATATGGCTAGCCCTCACTATAACCCTAATAGAGATGAAAACTGCAAATGCATAAAGTCTGTGCCATTTTACCAATGATGATAAAGCGTTTAGTTGTTATTTTTTCGATTTCTGTGCTGTGTTTTTTGTCCTTTTTCTTTGGTAGATATATCGGAGATAGGGGCGTGGGTATTGCACTTAACCATACTCAATTGATGATCTCTTTCCATCACTTACAAGAGTATAAAAAGATCAAGCATGCTATAGAGTCTGGTTGTACGGATTTAGCGCAGACTCGTCTGGACTATCGAATCGACACAGAGAAAATGCTGATGGCTGGTTTTTTGCAGGATGCAGCTAATGAATCGGCAGTGGATTATATCGAGTTAAGAGATGAAAAGCTGATTAGCGAGTTAAAAGAGCATGAGGCTGATCGAAATAAAACATGGGATTTCCCAGACTGTGACGAAAACAGAGCGGCTCTAAGTCCTTAAACAATTCTAGCCCTTACAAGGTCTATGGAAAGCAAAGTAAAAAAGCTCGCTATTTTTTGAGTTTTTACCCTGACAGAAAGGCACGTACTCCCAGTCTTTATAAAATAGATGAGATGAACTTCGAATTTGACCTTTATTCATTTGGACATCCCTCTGATCCCACTTCCTTTGTGGCGATGAGGGAGGGTACGAGCGGATTGATACTGTCTCACTCAAAAAAAGAGTTAGAAAGTTTTATTAACAGCTTAACAATCAAGCCCTGCGAGTGAGTACACCAAGCTGACAAGGTTTGTTGTTCGGGGTTACGATGCCTAGACCATCGTAGATCTAGACGGCCAAGGTGATGTAGTGGCAAGGTTCGTTTACGCGGATAAGGCCAATATTCCCGCTCGAACACTATTTTTTGGCCTCAATCTTAAAATCGTCCTGAAGTGTATTCCAATGTGATCTAAGTGTTTTTTTGTGTGCTTCGTCCATTGGTAGCGTTGTCAGTGCTTCAGGCCATCGTTCTCTGGCTTTCTTCATGACTTCATCCAAGTGTGGCTTTATTGCCCTCCATGGAATACCAGACTTATCTGCCCACCACTGAAAATGCGCCATGGTGACGGTATACCATTCCTTGGTTTTACCGAGGTTTAGCGCGTATTGGGTTTCATTTTCGATATACACATTGGTTGTTACGATATCGTAGGCAGGTGAAAGTCGCGGCGTCACTTTATCGGGGTACACGAAGCTCCAATTCTTTAAGTGCGCATCGCCATTCGCCAAGAGAATGTTCACCAATAAGCGCCTTGCGAACTGCTGAGCGTCGGTCAACCCGTCGCCAGAAAAGTCATAAATGACTTTGCCGATATTCTCGTAATTGGCTGATGTGTATTTTTCGTGCGGGTACTTCACCAGAATTTGCGCGAAGTCTTCCATGTGAATGCGCTGGTTGTCGTCACGATCAAATCGCTTGATGGCAAAGGCCTGTTTTTCATTGGGTAAGTTAATTTGTGGTAGGTTGTCGAGCTTATCCAGCTCAACCAATTTGATCTCGGGAATTTCAACGCCCACCATGCCCGCTAGCGACATGGCAGTGTATTCGTTCAGTGGTACAAACTTATGCTGGGTTGAGGGCGTTTTGATGATCCAGTCACCTAGCGCGTCATCTTTGGATAAGTTATAGCGACCCTCTTTTTCTTTCATGGAAAATTTCATTTGCACGCCAGCCAAGGAGAATTTGTTCTCTTGGGTGGTCTTGTCAAACTTAACCGCTTTAGCTTTTCCATGCGTGCTTAGGACATAATCTGGGATATCCTCAGGCTCCATTGGCGTGGCTTTGATTGCCCCCGGCAAGTCTTCGCCAAGGTACGAGAGAATCTGAAATTCGTTATCTATGTGGACTTTCAGGCTTTGTGCGATCAGTTCGCGTAACGAGCCTTCTGGCAGCAAATTTGAAAACACAGGATGCAGCCGTTGGTTTTGTACCCATGGCGCGGCCATGAGCTTGGTCGCATTCGGAAACGAAGGGTGAGTGATCAGGCTGAGTGTTGGGCGCTTGGGGTCATTTTTAAATGAGTCTGCGATGCTCAATACGTTGCGGCCATTCTTAAAGCCAGCCAGATAGCCGACCAATACACCGTGGATGGAGATCTGTAATACGTTTACTTCATCATTGTTACCTGCGCTCATTCGTTTTCTCCCAGCAAGCCCTGCCATGGGTCATCGGCCAATGGATTGCTTTGTTCTTTTTCCGTCTGGCTGGGGTTCCCTGTTGATGTCGGGTGATCGTCGGCCAGTACCGCCAGTACAGCATTCAATTTTTCCTGCGGTATTAGCAGCAACTCACTTTTAAGCCCCTTGGCGACTAGCGCCAGCGTATCAAGCCGCGGGTTACCTTTGGATTCCAGTCGCTGATATTGCTGGCGCGACATTCCAACACGCAGCATCATATCGTGCTGTTTGAGTTCCAATGTGATGCGACGCTTTTTGATTTGCTCGAGCAGTGAATTCATAACGAAATATATATGTTGCTATTTATCAATAGCAAACATATTAGTTTCTTATTTTTTGATTGGCAACATATTAGTTTCTTTTGGTGTAGGGCAACATTGCGTAATCGGCCATTTTTTGCGGGATAGATCGGTTTGCACTTGACGGTTAATCCACCTTGTCGGCCCGAGCACCCAAGGGCATAAAGGCGACTCCTACAAATGTCTATCCGTCATTGCAAGCTGGATTTGGAATCTTCATAACCACCTCTCGTCATTCCCGCGCAGGCGGGAATCCAGCGTCTTTGAGTGTGTGGAGCGGTAAAGCCACTGGGCTCCCGCCTGCGCGGGAGCGACGATGAGGGCGCGGTGGTGACGGTGGGGGTATCGTCATCGCTGCGAGGAGGCGCAGCCGACGCGGCAATCTGATGGTGTATTCGATGGGTGGGGTGCTTCGCCACCAGCTCACAATTGACGACGCACTGTCGGCCCGAGGCGGGCCTCCCACAGGTATTTCTGATTACACCTTGCGGATAACCCAAGCCATCGTCATTCCCGCGCAGGCGGGAATCTAGCGTCTTTAAGTGAGCGGGGTGGTAAAGCCACTGGGCTCCCGCCTGCGCGGGAGCGACGATGAGAGTGCGGGAGCGACGATGAGGGCGCGGTGGTGACGGTGCGGGTATCGTCATCGCTGCGAGGAGGCGTAGCCGACGAGGCAATCTGTGGTTGTGTCCGATGGGCAGATTGCTTTGCCTATGGCTCGCACTGACGATTTAGTTGTCATTCCCAATTTGGTTTGGAAGCTGCATAGCTACCCCCTCGTCATTCCAAACTGGATTTGGAATCTCCATAACGGGGCTTCTCTGGTATAAGGCATGCGTTGGTCGAAACGGCTTGGTAGGGCGGAATCATCGGCATTCGGGGCGGGGTGAGTTTTAAATTGCTCCGTGGGTGCTATCATGCGCTCCTTTATATGTTATGAGGGTTTGCGGTATTTCTACGCCCAATCGAATTTCTTCTGCGGATCACGCGATTCGCTGCCGCGATGTGCCGCGTTCGGTGCTGAATATTGTCGCGCGTTTGAACGAGGCGGGACACGAGGCCTATTTGGTCGGCGGCTGTGTACGCGATTTACTGATTGGCCTGCGCCCCAAGGACTTTGATGTAGCAACATCGGCGACCCCTGATGAGGTCAAGGCCTTGTTCCGCAACTGTCGGCTCGTGGGGCGTCGCTTCCGTTTGGCGCACATTTTGTTGGGGCGCGACTTTATCGAGGTGGCGACCTTTCGGGCGGGTCAAGAGAGCGCGGGCAAAAAGCAGGCTGTCGCCCACAGCGATAGCGGTCGCATTTTGAGCGATAATGTCTATGGCTCCCTAGAGCAGGACGCGTTTCGTCGCGATTTTTCCGTCAACGCCCTGTATTTCGATGTGCGCGACGAGAGCATCGTCGACTACGTAGGCGCGATGGCCGATATCGAGGCGCGGCAGTTGCGCTTGATTGGCGATCCCGATACTCGCTACCGAGAGGACCCCGTGCGCATGCTGCGCGCGGTGCGATTTGCGGCCAAGTTGGGTTTTTCCATTGAGCCCCATACCGAAGCGCCGATTCGCGAGCTGTCGGATCACTTGGAAGACATCCCTCCTGCTCGCCTGTTCGACGAAGTGATTAAGTTGTTGCAGTCGGGGCATGGCGTGGCGTCACTCGATGGCCTTTGGCAGCATGACTTGCTGCGCTATTTGTTGCCGATGACTTACGGGAGTTTGTTGACGGAGCGTGGCGATCACTGGCGCCGTATGTTGGAACAGGCACTCAATAACACGGATGCGCGTCTAGCGCAGGGTAAGTCGACCAATCCCGCTTTTTTGTATGCCGTGCTGCTGTGGCCACCGCTGCGTGAGTGGCTGATTGAGACGGGTGGCGCGATGCCTGAGGACGGTGCGCCGCCGGTGATGCAAATCCAAGAGGCCGCCAACGAGATTTTTGATCGGCAAATTCACTACACGGCCATTCCCAAGCGCTTTTCGCAGATGATTCGCGATATGTGGTCGCTGCAGCACAAGCTGGAAAATTACGGAGGCGGTCGCGCCTTTGGCCTGTTGGCGAATAAGCGCTTTCGAGCGGCCTACGACTTTTTGCTGCTGCGCGAGGAGATGGGCGAGAACACCAAAGAGCGCGCGAATTTTTGGACGCAGATTCAAGAGCTGGATGACGAGCAAGATCAAATGGATCTGGCGTCGACCCAAGCGCATAGAGGCCCGCGTCGCCGCCGTCGACGTCGCTAGAGGCCCCCTGCTGGAAGCGGTTTTTGATCCGGCAAGGCAATAGGAGCGCAGTGTAGTGAGCTTACATAGATCATGGACAACACAGCTGGGCGGGAAAAGGAGCTCAGCTCTGTGACTAGGGTTGTTTGTTATATCGGTATCGGTAGCAATCGAGACCAGCCGATGCAGCAAGTTGAGCGTGCTATAGAGCGCCTGAGGCGGGGCGAGATTGGGGTGCTGGTGGCGCTGTCTCCCCTGTATCGCAGTGCGCCGATGGGGCCTCAGGATCAGGCGGATTACATCAATGCCGTCGCCGCGATTGAAACCGAGTTGAAACCGTTGGAACTGCTTGAAGCGCTACAGTCGATAGAGGCCGAGCAGGGCCGAAATCGCAGCAAGGAGCGGCGCTGGGGCGCTCGTACACTCGATTTGGATATTTTGCTCTACGGCGATGAATGCGTCGATCATGATCGATTGATTGTGCCCCATATAGGACTGACGGAGCGCGCCTTTGTGTTGTATCCTCTGGCCGATATTGCGCCGCAGTTGCACTTGCCCGATGGGCGGCCACTGGCGGCGCTTCTCAGAGCTGTGCCCGCCGATGGTTTGCGCAAGCTCTAAGTGATAATACGAGATCGTCTAGCCAGCCACGCCCCATGTCTGAAATGCCCAAATATATTGTTGTCGAAGGCCCGATTGGCGCCGGTAAAACCAGCTTGGCTAAGCGCTTGGCGCATAGCTACGGCAGTGAGCTGCTACTGGAGGCGGCCTCGGAAAACCCCTTTCTCGAAAAGTTTTATCAAAACCCCAAGCAGCATGCGCTCGCCACGCAGATGTTCTTTTTGATGCAGCGCGCGGGGCAGGTTCAAGAACTGCGCCAAAGCGATCTGTTTGAGCCCGTTCGCGTCGCAGATTTTTTGATTGAAAAAGATCGGCTCTTTGCCGAGTTGATTCTCGATGCGGATGAATTAAAACTCTACCAGCAAATGTATCGTCACTTGACGCTGGATATGCCGCCACCCGATTTGGTGATTTATCTGCAAGCACCGGTGGACGTTCTTCAGCAGCGTATCGCCCGCCGTGGTATTGCCATGGAGCAGGGGATGTCGAATCAGTATTTGCAGTCGCTGTGCGATGCCTATACGAAATTTTTTCACGACTACCAGAGTTCGCCGCTCTTGGTGGTGAATGCGGAATCGCTGAATTTTGTCGATGTTGAGCAAGATTACCAGTGGTTATTAGAGCAGATTCCCCAGGTGACATCGGGTCGCCACTATTTCAACCCAGAGCCCATAAGGTAGTTTTATGAGTGTTCACAATACTCGTCCGCGCACTACGGTGACTTCTTTGAATAAAATGAAAGCGGAGGGGCAGAAAATTGCCTGCTTAACCGCCTATGACGCCAGCTTTGCTGAGCAGCTCGATGACGCTGGTGTCGATGTGCTACTGGTGGGGGATTCCCTCGGCATGGTCGTTCAGGGTCTGGATAGCACGGTGCCCGTCACCATAGACGACATGGTCTACCACACGCGTGCCACTGCCCGCGGTGTTAATAAGTCGCTTCTGATGGCCGATATGCCGTTTATGAGTTTTTGCACCGAGGAGCAGGCGCTTACCAATGCCGCTCGTTTGATGCAAGAGGGCGGTGCGCACATGGTCAAGCTGGAAACTACTGAGGGCCAGATCGGCATTATTCGCCGTTTGGTCGATGCGGGAGTGCCCGTCTGTGCGCACCTCGGCTTGCGGCCGCAATCGGTGCATAAACTCGGTGGCTACCGAGTACAGGGGCGAGACGCGGAGTCGGGCGAATCTATGCTCAAAGAGGCGGTGGCACTAGAGGAAGCGGGCGCTGATTGCCTGCTGCTTGAGTGCGTTCCCGCCGCTTTGGCCGCTCGGATTACTCAAACCGTCGGTATTCCAGTGATTGGCATTGGCGCGGGCGCAGACACGGATGGGCAAATTTTGGTGCTCTACGATATTTTGGGTATTTCTAAAGGAAAGCGACCCAAGTTCTCCAAGGATTACCTGCACGGGCAGGGCAGTGTGTTGGCGGCAGCAGAGCGCTATGTCAGCGATGTGAAAGCGGGTGTGTTCCCCGCCGCTGAGCACAGTTTCGAGTAAGCGCCATGTGGCAGGCTGAATCGATTGAAAATTTGCGTCAGTCGCTGGGTGAGTGGCGACGCGCGGGTGAGCGCATCGCCTTTGTGCCGACTATGGGTAATTTACACGACGGTCACTTGAGCTTGATTGAGCGAGCTCATCAGGTGGCGGATCGCGTCGTTGTCAGTATTTTTGTTAATCCGATGCAGTTCAATGACGCCGATGACCTCGCTCGCTACCCGAGAACGCTGGATGCGGACTGTGAAAAGCTTAGAGCGGCCTCGGTCGATGGCCTGTTCCTGCCGAGTAGTGCACTGTTGTACCCCAATGGCGACACCCAGATTACTCGGGTCTCTGTGCCGGGTTTGTCGGACGTGCTGGAGGGGGAGCATCGCCCCGGTCACTTTACTGGGGTGACGACGGTCGTGTGTAAGCTGTTCAATTGCGTTCAGCCCGACGTGGCGGTGTTTGGACAAAAAGATTTTCAGCAGCTGATGTTGATTCGCCACATGGTGGCCGACCTCAACATGCCCGTGGCGATTGAGGCGGTGCCGACCTATCGCGCTGCATCGGGCTTGGCACTGAGCTCACGCAATGGGTTGCTGGCTGATGTCAACCAAGAAAAAAGCGCGAAAATCTATCAAGTTCTGAAAAAATGCGCCGAAATGATTCAAAGTGATTGCAGGTTGTCCGAAGTGGAAGGCTTTGGCACGAAACAATTGAATGCGGCGGGTTTTGAGGTAGAGTATCTTGTGGTGCGGCGCAGCAGAGATTTGGCGCCACCGAGTCTGGATGACAAACAAGTGGTTATCCTGACAGCGGCGCGAATTGACGGCGTTCGGCTCATTGATAATGTTGAGCTTGAGCGACCCTGAGCTATAATGCGCCCCTTGCCATTCGTGGCGGATTTAAAAACCGTGGCCCGTGAGGGCGATCGAGAAAAGCGGAGAACACTATGGAGCTCACACTCCTAAAAGCGAAGCTACACAAAGCAGCTGTTACCCACGCCGAGCTGGACTACGAGGGCTCTTGCGCCATCGATAGCGATTTGCTGGATGCGGCGGGTATGCATGAATACGAGCAGATCGAAATTTATAACATTACCAATGGCAATCGCTTTTCGACCTATATTATCCGTGGTGAAGCGGGCTCGGGCGTAATTTCTGTCAATGGCGCGGCGGCGCACTTGGCCGATCCCGGTGACCGTGTCATTATTTGTGCCTACGCGCGCATGCCTGCCCATGAAGCGCCCATGCACAAGCCGGCTTTGGTGTATCTTAATGAGCACAACGAAATTCAGCGCACGTCCAACACCATTCCCACTCAAGCCGCTTAGTGGCTTGAGTCTCTGTGGCGCGGCTAGGCATTCGTAATGACTGGCCGCCCCAGTAATCACATCCCTCCCGAGCTTTTACTTGAGGCCAGCGTTGAGCGCTTGAAAGACAAGCCGCTCAAACGGCTGTTTGAGCAAGACGCGAAACGCCATCAGCGCTTTTCATTCGACGCCTGCGGCTTGCATCTCGACTACTCGAAAAATCGCATTGATGACGAGACCATGAGCGCTTTGCATCACTGGTTGCGCAGTTGTGATTTCGAGCGTTATCAGCAGCATTTCTTACAGGGTGAGGTTGTCAATCACACCGAGCAACGCGCTGCGGCACACTTTGCACTGCGCAGCTTGTCGCGACAGAGCTGCCTAGTGAATGGCAAAGATGTGATGCCTAGAGTGCGCGAGCAGCTCGCGCGCATGGGCGGTTTGGTTGATTCGGTACGCAGCGGCGAGTGGCGCGGCTATACGGGGCGACCCATTCGCCAAATTGTGAACATTGGCATTGGTGGTTCTGGGCTCGGGCCAAAGATGGCGACAGAGGCTTTGTCGCCCTACCACGCCGAACAACTCATAGCGCACTATGTATCTAATGTTGATGCCAGTGAAATGCATCAGGTACTACGCCAGTGTGAGCCTGAGACGACCTTGTTTGTGATTTGCTCCAAGAGCTTTGTGACCAAGGAAACTCTAACCAATGCACTGATTGCGCGGCGCTGGTTTTTTGCGGCCGGTGGTAACACCGCCGTGTTGCACCGCCACTTTGTCGCGGTTACTTCCAATCGCCCCGAGGCCAACCGCTTTGGCATTCACCCCGATCAGCAATACGAAATGTGGGATTGGGTGGGCGGTCGTTTTTCGCTGTGGTCGAGTATTGGCTTGAGTACAGCGCTAATGATTGGCATGGAGCGCTTTCACGAGTTACTGCGCGGCGCTGAGAGCATGGATCGTCACTTTGCTACCGCGCCACAGGAACGCAATATGCCAGTGGTTCTGGCACTGCTAAGCGCCTGGTACAGTCGCTACTGGCAGGCTCAGTCCCACGCCGTTTTGCCCTATGACCACTATCTACGATTTTTGCCCGAGCACTTGCAGCAGCTTGATATGGAGAGTTGCGGGAAGTCGGTGGATCGCGAGGGAGAGCCTGTGGAGCAGGATACAGGGTCCATCTTGTGGGGCACGGCGGGAACTGATGGACAGCACACCTATTTTCAACTGCTTCATCAAGGCACGCGCCTCGTGCCCGCAGATTTTATACTGATCAAAGAGAGTCATAACCCTTACGGCGATAATCAGCTCTGGCTGGTGGCCAGTGCGATTGCCCAAATGGAGGGCTTGATGCGGGGTAAGACGGGGAAAGAGGCAGCGATAGAGCTGTCTGATAAAGGCTTGAGCGATGAGCGCGTCGAGGCTTTGTTGCCCTATTGTACGTTTGAGGGCAACCGGCCCAGCAACGCCTTGGTGATGGAGCGTTTAACGCCGACAACACTGGGCGCTTTATTGGCTTTGTACGAGCACAAGACCTTTGTGCAAAGTGTCTTGTGGAATATTAACCCCTTTGATCAGTGGGGCGTTGAATACGGCAAGCAGTTAGCGCGCACCATTGTCGACGAAGCCGAGTGTGATGATGCCGCCGAGCGCGCGGAGCACGATGCTTCGACACAATCTTTAATCGACCGTTTGTTGAAGTAATCCTGTCTATTTGTCTTTGACAGCGCAGTCCTATTATGACCAGTCAGTCGCCTCTCCTGTCATTGCTGCGAGCCGTAGGTGAAGCAATCTGCCCATCAAATACGCCAACAGATTGCGTCGCTGCGCTCGCAATGACGGGTATTACGCCTTGCCTATTTTTTAAAAACGGGTCATTCCCGCGTAGGCGGGAATCCAGCGTCTTTGAGTGCGTGGGGTAGTAAAGCCACTGGGCTCCCGCCTACGCGGGAGCGACAGTAAGGGTGTGTGAGGACGCCTTTATGCTCGTGGGTGCTTGAGCCGATGCTCCGTTATGGAGATTCCAAATCAAGTTTGGAATGACGGTCAGGGGATACAGATTGCCACTCCTCGCAATGACCACAAGGTAGCAGGTTGCCGCGTCGGTTGGATCTCTTCTCAATGACGAGGTGGTTTAACGCTCTTCCAATGCGTGGTGTGCTCTGCGTGGCTAGCCCTGCGATAAATTGGCTTCGATCACTTTTTCGATCAACGCGATTTTTTCCTCGAGGCGTTCTTTGCTTTTTGCCGTGGTGGTGACGTGTCCTAGCTTGCGTTTGGATTTGGGGGCTTTGCCGTAGTCGTGAAAGTGGCAGGCCGTCATTTTGAGCACATCCTCGGCTTTGGGCATTTTGGAGATGCAGTTCACCATAGCGGCGAAGCCGTCTACTCGCGTGCTGCCGAGAGGGAGTCCTGTAATGGCGCGCAGGTGGTTTTCAAACTGACTGCAAACAGCGCCCTCAATCGACCAGTGGCCCGAGTTGTGCACGCGAGGGGCCACTTCGTTGGCCACCAACTCGCCGTCGACGAGAAAAAACTCGACCGCGAGCACGCCGACATAATTGAGTTTTTCCAGCAGTGGTGTCACCAGCTTTTCCGCTTGGCGTTGCAGGGCGTCGCTGACATAGGGCACGCGGCTGATGTGGAGGATGCCTCCGACGTGATCGTTCTGTGCCAGTGGGTAAAATTTGGTCTCGCCGGCGCGGCCGCGAACACTGAGCAAAGAGACTTCGCAGTCGAAAGGTACCATGCCCTCGTAAATAGCGGCCTGACCACTCATGGCGGCGATGGCGTCGGCCACCTGCGAGGCTTCGCGCAGTACAAATTGGCCTTTGCCGTCGTAGCCGAGGCGGCGAGTTTTCAAAATGCCAGGCAGACCAATGGTTTCAATGGCTTGGCGTAAGTCGGCTTCGTTGTCGACGGCTTGGTGAGGCGCCGTGGGAATGCCTTGACTGTGAAACAGTTGTTTTTCATCGAGGCGATCTTGGGCTACCTCCAAGGCTTGGCTGGGCGGGTAGGCGGTGACCGCAGACTCAAGAGCGCGCAGGGCATCGGCGGGGACATTTTCGAAGTCGAAGGTCACCACATCACAGCTTTCCGCCAGTTCCCGCAGCTTATCCGTGTCGTCGTAGTCTCCGACGATGTGTCGATTGGCGACGCGGGCACCCGCCGCGTCTTTGGAGGGATCGAGTACGGTGAAGGACTGTCCCAGTGGATAGCCCGCTAGAATCATCATTTTGGCCAGTTGGCCACCACCGATAATGCCGATGTTCATGTTTAGGCCTCGCGAGGATCGGGTTGAGCCAGTACTTTCTCGGTTTGCGCCTGTCGGAATTCTCGGTAGGCGCGGCGAATCTCGGGGTAGTGATTGCCGAGCATGGCGGCGGCGAGTAGGCCGGCGTTTTTCGCGCCGGCGTCACCAATGGCCAGTGTGCCTACGGGCACGCCGCCGGGCATTTGCACGATCGACAAGAGCGAGTCGTTGCCGTTGAGGGCTCGAGATTTAACGGGTACGCCGAGCACGGGCAGCTCGGTTTTGGCGGCAACCATGCCGGGCAAGTGGGCTGCACCGCCAGCGCCGGCGACAATGACTTCAAGGCGGCGCTCAGCGGCGCTCTCGGCGTATTCGAACATTAGGTCGGGCGTTCGGTGAGCGGACACGACTTTGACTTCGTAGGGCACGCCTAGCTGCTCGAGAATATCGGCGCAGTGCTGCATGGTGGGCCAGTCTGAAGTAGAGCCCATGATGATGCCAACCAGTGGATGCTCGGGAGTTGTCGCTGTTGTCATAGGGACGCTCGCTTAGTGTGCGAATAACAGAGTGTGAAAAGCGGGGGATTATAACAGATTGCCCGTGTTGCGCTCATCGACAGTTGATACAAAGCCTGCTAGGGCCTGTTACCACAAATTTTATGATCTCTGCTGGAAGCCATTTTCCTGCCCAGCAAGGCAGAAGGAGTGCCGTGTAGTACGTCTACACAAACAACTGATAACGCAGCTGGGCGGAAAATAGCTCCAGCCCTTCGGGTTGTGGCTAAAAAAGCGCCACTCATCGTTGCTCGTCGCTCATTTGGATTCACCAAACCACGCTCCTTGCGCCTTGATTGGCGCTTTTTTAGTCACAACAGTGACCATCAAATTTGTGGTAACAGGCCCTAGGGCGTGCGGGAGTGATCATTGAGTTGCCAATCGAAGTGCTCGGCATCGCTGTGGTCGATGGATTGCAGTCGCCGAGCTAAGCTGGGAAGCGCGTATTGGCGCAAATGGTCAAACAATGGTTCGCCCTCGCTAAAATCTTCGGCGTACCAGTGGTAGAGGCTGGAAATACTGACGGTGCCGTCTTCGCGGAAGGCAATACCGCGCGGGTGGTTGATAAATTCAAAGGCCGCCTCGCTCATTAAGCCGCGGCTGTTGTTGGCGGTGTAGGCTTCCTGAGCGAGGTTGGGGCAGCCGATGGCTCCGCAACTGAGGGCGTAGTGAATCATGGGATCCCGCCAAATGGGCCGTAGGATACGGTGATGGATGTCGTTCAGAGTGATGGGCTCGCCCTCGATTTCGAGCAGCACAGCATCCCAAGGGCCATTGCTGAACAAGCCGCTTAGGTCGATGTCTTGGACGCTGTCGACTGGGTAGGCGTCGAGAATGACAGAGGCCAACTGGGCGTTGTAGAGGTTGACCCAATAAGCCAGTTGTTCACTGCGCCGCAGTTGAGTGACTTTTACAGATTGCAGGGCAGATAAATAGTCTTTTAGCGATTGATGATCACGGGGAGAAACGGCGGCGTAGTCTAGGTTATGACGATCATCCACTGTGCTATGAACAAACTGGTTGAGAAAATGTTGCCACGGTTGATGATCGATGCTGGCGGGGTTGCGTTCGTCGTGTTGTGCCCAGTGTTCCCACAAATCAGCGGCGGGCGCTGCGATCACCGAGCTAGCGGCAAAGAGCGCGCTCACAAACAGGGTCAGCTGTGCGTAACAGCGCCTTATGCGCTGGGTTTGGTTTTCCCGAACAGCCCCTATAGAATCCATCGTTATCTCCCAAATTTTATTTTTATCGCCTTTGTTTAGGGTAGCAAATTATCATGAATTCATCGGAAAAATCGTCTTCGCGCATCGGCACAGCCCTGTGTGGGGATGCCGCCCGCATGCTCTTATTGGGCAGCGGTGAACTGGGTAAAGAAGTGGCGATAGAGGCGCAGCGCCTCGGCTTAGAGGTGATTGCTGTAGATCGCTATGCCAACGCGCCTGCCATGCACATTGCCCATCGCAGTCATGTTATCGATATGCTGGATGGCGAGGCCATTCGGTCTGTGGTGGAACGGGAGCGCCCCGATTGGATTGTGCCCGAGATTGAAGCGATTCATACAGAAACCTTGTTAGCGCTAGAGAGCGAGGGCTGGAATGTCGTGCCTACCGCTCGCGCCACGCGTCTGACGATGGACCGCGAGGGCATTCGCCGCCTCGCCGCCGAAACACTGGGTGTACCGACCTCACCCTACCGCTTTGCCGAGAGCTGGCAAGCGTATCGCGACGCAGTGGAGGCGGTTGGCATGCCGTGCGTGGTTAAGCCCGTAATGAGTTCTTCAGGTAAGGGGCAAAGTACCGTTAAATCTCAGGAGGATATCGACGCGGCTTGGGAGTATGCCCAATCGGGCGGGCGCGCAGGCGCTGGGCGTGTGATTGTTGAGGGCTTTGTCGACTTTGACTATGAGATCACCTTACTCACAGTGCGTCACCGCGATGGAACGAGCTTTTGCGCTCCGATTGGCCACCGCCAAGAATCGGGCGACTATCGCGAGTCTTGGCAGCCTCAAGCCATGTCGGAAGCCGCTCTCAGTTCAGCCCAAGATATTGCCCGCAAAGTGACCGACGATCTAGGCGGTTGGGGTGTATTCGGTGTGGAATTATTTATCAAAGGGGATCGTGCGATTTTTTCAGAGGTTTCACCGCGTCCCCACGATACGGGCTTGGTCACTCTGATCTCACAAGATCTCTCTGAGTTTGCCCTGCATGTGCGCGCTGTGCTGGGTTTGCCGATCCCCAATATTCATCAACACGGCCCCAGTGCTTCCTGCGCCTTTTTGCCTGAGGGGCAGAGCGACAATGTGAGTTATACAGGCCTAGAGGCGGCACTTGCCGAGCCCGACACGCAACTTCGACTGTTCGCAAAACCCGCTATCGATGGACAGCGGAGAATGGGGGTGGGCTTGGCCAGAGCGGACGACATTCAAACGGCGGTCGACAAAGCCACTCGGGTCATGGCGGCGCTTCGCATGCACAGCGATTCCACCACGGCCTAGCTTTAAACGGTGCGGCGCGCAAGCCTAATTACTCGCTCAATAGGGTTCGGTTTCGGCCTTGGGATTTGGCTTGGTAAAGGGCGGTGTCGGCGCGCTGAATCAAGGCTTCAATCACGGTTTTCATGTCGCTGTCTGGCGGCAGCGCAGACGCGGGGTCGAGTAGCGCCACACCTAGGCTAGCGGTGATTGGACGGTCTAAGTCGCTGATTTCCTCAATCGCCGTACGCAGGCGCTCGGCTACTTGCAAAGCCTCTTGAGCCGTAGTGGAGGGCAGGTAGAGTGCAAACTCTTCGCCGCCGTAGCGACTGGCCAAATCGTATTCTCTAGGCGAGTGTTTGAGAATGCTGCCGACCCGTTTGAGAGCCTCGTCTCCCGCCAAGTGGCCGTATTGATCGTTAAACGATTTAAAGTGATCGACATCCAGTAGAACATAGGCCAGCGGTTGCTGCTGTCTTTGGCAGTAGGCGATGGCTGTGCTGAGCCGCTCCATAAAGTAGCGGCGGGTGGCGAGTTGGGTAAGTGGGTCTGTGTTGGCCAGCGTCGCCAGTTCGATATTTTTTTCTTCCAGCTCTATTTGCCGCTGCTCCAGTGCCTTAGAGGATTCTACCTGTTGCGTGATGTCCTGAACTTGAGACACGAAATGCTGGGGCGATCCTTGATCTGGCGTTCTAATGAGCGCCACAGACAAGCGCCCCCACACCGTGTGTCCATCGCGGTGAAAATAGCGCTTGTCGATGGTGTAGTGAGTCTCTTCGCCATTGAGCAGTTTTTGCACCTGTTGGAGGTCCGAGTAGAGATCGTCGGGGTGGGTCAGCGTTTGGAAGTCGGTTTCTAGCAGCGCTTTTTCTGAATAGCCCAGCATGTGGCGCAGAGCGGGATTGACGCGCAGCCAGCGGCCCTCGAGACTGACCAAGGCCATACCGATGGCGGCGGCCTCAAACGCGCCTTCAAACTGTTCTACGCTGTTTTTTAGCTCGTGCAGCGCCTGATTTCTCTGTCGCTCTAGTTGATCGCGTTCGATGGTGCGCCCCAGCGCCAGTGCCATGAGTTCAATCCACTCGATCTCCCAGCGCGAAAATGACTGCGGGCGGGGTTCCGGCGAGCTGAAATTCAGTGTGCCGTAGCGCTGGCCAAATACCCAGATAGACGTCGAGATATAACTTTCCAGACCAAAACTTTCGTAGGTGGGGTGCCGATCCTTGGCGGGCAGGTCACCCATGTGATCGATGGAAATGGTGCGATCTTTTTCAACCACTAAGGCGCAGTAGGTATCGCCGAGTGGATAGGCTGTGCCCGCATCGATATGCGTGCTGGCGAGCACCGTGTAGGTGTTGTCGATGATGCGGCTGACAATACCGATGTCTAGGCCAAAGGCTTGTTGGCCTAAGGCTAAATACTGTTGATACAAGCTCTCAAAATTATCAAAGGGTTCGAGCGCCAAATTGTGTAGGCGGTGCAACACCTCTTCGTGTAATGATTGTGGTGAATGGGGCACGGCAATGTGTCCTCGGCTTTGTTATATTTAGCCTAGCCTGTGTGACGCTTTTCAGGCTAGCATGTTTTTTTGCTGTGTATAGGAATTTGTAATGACTGCATCACTCCACTCCGAGTTGGTACTGCCCTGCGGCGCGATATTGCCAAATCGCATTGCGAAAGCGGCTATGACAGAGGGCATGGCGGATGTTAAAGACAATCCCACCCAAGCACTGGCCAACCTCTATCACACTTGGTCTGAAGGCGGAGCGGGGCTGTTAATTACCGGCAATGTAATGATTGATCGGCGCTATTTAGAGCGCCCGGGCAATGTCGTGCTGGAAGACGATCAGGCCATGCCAGCACTGCGACGCTGGGCGGCGGCGGGAACTGCGGCGGGCAATCACCTGTGGATGCAGATTTCCCACCCCGGTCGACAGTGCGCTCGCATTGTCTCCAGCCAGCCGGTTTCGCCTTCTGATGTTCAGTTGAAAATGCTGGGTAATTTCGCTCAGCCGCGCGCTATGACACAAGCGGAGATTGAAGCGGCGATTGCGGGATATGCCCGCACAGCGACCTTAGCCAAAGAGGGCGGTTTTACGGGGGTTCAAATACACGCGGCACATGGCTATTTAATTAGCCAGTTTTTGTCGCCGACGACGAATCGCCGCAGTGATGACTGGGGCGGCAGTCTAGAGCATCGTGCGCGCTTTTTACTGCGAGTCGTTGCCGCCGTGCGCGAGGCTGTGGGCAGCGAGTTTCCCATTGGTGTCAAATTGAATTCAGCGGATTTTCAGCGCGGTGGCTTTTCTCTGGAGGACAGCGCGCAGGTCGCTTCCTGGCTGAGCGAGGCGGGTATCGATCTGTTGGAGATTTCCGGTGGAACCTACGAACAGCTGCGTTTGTTGGGCCACGGTGATGACGACTCTCAAGATCGCGATGTGCGTCAAAGCACGCGCCAGCGCGAGGCCTATTTTTTGGACTACGCTCAACGAATTCGCCAGTCGTGTTCTGTGCCCCTTATGGTAACGGGCGGTTTTCGCTCGCGTTTAACCATGACGGAGGCACTTGCTAACGAGGAACTGGAAGTCATCGGTTTGGCGAGGCCGCTGTGTGGCGATCCGGTGATTGCTCGCTATCTGATCGGGGGGCAAGTGGACTATGCACCCGCCTACGAGCAGGATTTAAAACTAGGCACGGGATTATTGGGGCCTGCGAGTCCGATTCCGTTATTTAAAGTGATCAATGTGCAGGGCGAAGTCGCTTGGTTTTATCACCAAATGCTCCAGCTCGCGCAGCTTAAATCGCCTGAGCGCGGTTTGACGGTACTGCCCGCCTTTCTAAAACACATGGCGCGCGAATACTTCATCGGCTTTCGCCGACGCTGGCATTTGCGTGGTAGTTGATTGAAGCAATCGCCTCCTAGCAAACCATCTCCATCCCCCCTCTCCCCTTCGCGGGAGAGGGGTCAGGGGAGAGGGGGCACGCATGTCGATAGCAAAGTCGCTGAAAAATCGTCGTTGCGAGGAGGCGCAGCCGACGCGGCCATCTGTTGGTGTTCGCTTGTTTTAAAGCGCCTACTGTTTAGGGCGCCATCTTGATTAGGCTCTGCGAGCTCTGTGTCCTCCGTGGCCCCTGTGTTTTTTACCCCGACTTAATCTGGGTCAACGCTTTTTGGGATAAAAGGGAGCCTCTTGTGGATTGGGACGTTTTTTAAAGCGCTTGTAGTTCCAAGCGTATTGTTCTGGACATGCTCGAATCATTTTTTCGTAAGTGCGGTTGAGCGCTGTGGCGGCGACGATCTTGTCGTCACTGGTAAGGCCGTCCTCGGGTTTTCCGAAGGTTAAATCGTAACCGCCGCCATTGGGCAGGCGTTTGACGGTGGCGGTAATAACGGCGGCGCCGCTGCGCTTGGCGAGATTTTGTAAGAGGACGGTCGTCAGTGTGGGAATATTAAAAAAGGGCGCAAATACACCGTGCTGGCGCTCGGGTTGTTGATCCGTTAGAAGGGCGACAAGGCCGCCTTCGGTAACAGTTTTTTCAAAGGCAATGAGTCCCTTCTTAGACACATATTCGACGTGCCCGCCCGCCCGTTCGCGGCCCTCCGTTACGATTTTGTCGATGGCGGGCTTGCCAAAACTGCGAGCGAGAAAGGTTCCTTCAAAGTGGTGACCAAGATAGGTCGCTAATACTTCCCACTGACCGAGGTGGGCGATCATAATAATGACGCCGCGACCTTCTTTGAGGGGCTGTTGCACAAGCTCGTGGCCTTGGCAGTGGCGAATTTCTCGCAATACCTCGTCGGCGGGGTGAGTCCACACCCACAAGCCCTCTAGGGCGTTGCTGCCGATTTGCACGAGGCTTTCACGCCAGAGCTTTTTCTGTGCTTCGGCACTCAACTCGGGGAAGCAGGCCTCGATATTGCGCTGGGCAGTGGCGCGATCCCGCCGACTGAGGATTGCGTAGAGGTGGCCAATAAGTCGACCCAGCTTGGCGATATGGGGGTAGGAGAGGTGGCCGATCCAGCGCGCCACCATTGGTGCCACATGTTCTTCAATGCGCATTACACTATGCTCTTGGTGAATTCTGATGAACTCAATTTAACAACGGTATAAGACGGCGATAGTAGCAGCGTGCGCAAGATTATTCATATCGATATGGATGCCTTTTTCGCTTCTGTGGAACAGCGCGACAACCCCGAGTGGCGGGGCTTGCCCGTCGTTGTGGGGGGCGCGCCCAGCCGCCGCGGTGTGGTAGCGGCGGCGAGTTACGAAGCGCGGCGCTTTGGCATTCGCTCGGCGATGTCTAGCGCTAGAGCGTTGCAGCGCTGCCCCCATGTGGTGTTTGTCCCGCCGCGTTTCGAGGTGTATCGCGCGGTGTCTGAGCAGATTCATGGCATTTTTGCTCAGTACACTGACATGATAGAGCCGCTGTCACTGGACGAGGCCTACTTGGATGTGAGTGCCTGTGATGTGTTGGGAGGATCGGCGACTCGCATTGCCGAGGCCTTGCGAGCCGATATTTTCCGTGCGACGCAGCTAACCGCTTCAGCCGGTGTTTCATACAATAAATTTCTGGCCAAAATGGCCTCAGATCAAAACAAACCGGATGGTTTGTGCGTTATTCATCCCCAGCGGGGCGAGGCGTTTGTTGGCGAGCTACCAATTGGCGATTTTCACGGCGTGGGGCCTGCTACTGAGAAGAAAATGCAGCAATGGGGAATTCGTACAGGAGCCGACCTACGCAAAAAATCCCGCGAGTGGCTGGCCGCACACTTCGGTAAGTCAGCGGGGTATTACTATGATATTGCGCGAGGTGTTGATGAGCGCCCCGTGCGGACTCATCGAATACGTAAGTCTATTGGTTCCGAAACGACATTCGCCCAAGATTTAAACCGTGAAGCTGCGATGTTGGCGGTTTTGGAACAACGGCTTGAGAAGGTCTTGCTGCAACTTGAAAAAAAGCGATGGAATGCTAGGACATTGACCGTCAAAGTGAAATACGCCGACTTTACCCAAGTCACTCGTAGTAAAAGTCTCGATGAGCCCAGCCACGGTGTAAGCGCGTTTCGCCGACAGTTGCCCGAGTTGCTGCGCAGTACCGAGGCGCGTAGTAAGCCCGTGAGGTTGCTGGGCGTCACGTTGTCTAATCTGTCTCCGCAAGCGGATAGCTCGGAAGAGGAGCCCAGCCAATATCCCTTGTTTTAGGGCCTGTTACCACAAATTTGATGGTCACTGTTGTGACTAAAAAAGCGCCAATCAAGGCGCAAGGAGCGTGGTTTGGTGAATCCAAATGAGCGACGAGCAACGATGAGTGGCGCTTTTTTAGCCACAACCCGAAGGGCTGGAGCTATTTTCCGCCCAGCTGCGTTATCAGTCGTTTGTGTAGACGTACTACACGGCACTCCTTCTGCCTTGCTGGGCAGGAAAATGGCTTCCAGCAGAGATCATAAAATTTGTGGTAACAGGCCCTAGGGCGATCAATACCACCTAACTCTAGTCTAGTGGCGCTGGTATAATGATGGCCGATTTTAAGGAGCCGTGATGAACTTTGATATTGATAACAGTGATCCTATTCACAGCCCCCACCACTACTTAAAAGTGGCAGAGCACTTTGTCGATGATGTGCCACATTGTCGCGATCTTGGTGTGAGCGTCGTCGAGGCCAAGCATGGAGAAGTGCTGCTCAAACTGCCCTACCGCGAAGATTTACTCGGCGACACCGAGCGCGGCTTAATTCACGGCGGCGTGCTGACCTCGTTGATTGATAACGCCAGCGGTTTATCGGTGTTCTGCTCACTGCCTGAAATGGAGGCGATCGCGACGCTCGATTTGCGCCTCGACAACATGCGTCCCGGCGTGGCAGGCGAAGATATCTACGCCTGGGCGCGCTGCTATCGGCTCACTTCACAAGTCGCTTTTGTTCGCTCGGTGGCCTATCAACAGCGCCACTTGCCGTTGGCGACCAGCAGTTCGGCGTTTATGCGGGCCTCCAGTAATAAATCGTTTATGTCCAATAAAAAGGGGCAGTCATGAGTTTAAGCAGTGCTTTACAACAGGCCCGTGATGGCGGTGAATTTGATAGCTTGTCTCAGGAAATTCCCTACGCTCGCTATTTGGGGATTGGTATGCAGCGAGACGATCGTGGACTCATTTTTGAATTGCCTTTTCAGGAAAAACTCATCGGCAATCACTTGTTGCCAGCGCTACACGGCGGTGTGGTGGCCGGCTTCATGGAACACAGCGCACTGCTGCACTTAATGGTAGAGCAAGCACAAAACCGCTTGCCCAAAACCGTGGACTTTTCGCTGGACTACTTGCGGTCAGCGGGCGCCAAAAACACCTATGCGCGCTGTGAAGTGACACGCCAAGGGCGGCGCGTGGCCCATGTGCAGATCGTTTGTTGGCAGGACAACCCCGATAAACCGGTTGCCGCTGCTCGCGTACACTTTGTGTTGGAAGATATCGTTGAGGACAAGCAATCCTCAGATGCCAACCCGTTGTAAATTTGGGTTCTGTGGTGAGAATAAAAAAGCCCGCAAATGCGGGCTTTTTGCTTAAGCGCTGCGCCTGTGAGTCGCTGAGGAAGGCATGCGTTGTTTTTTATTGGAAAAAAACTGTGAGGCCAATTTGGCGACGGCATCTGGCGCTTCAATTTGTGGATAGTGGCCTACTGTGGGTAGGCGAACGATGCGTGGGTTGGGAACAACGCGCTCGTAAACCTTCACCATTTCACTGCCGGATATGGGGTCGAGTGTACCGTTGATCATAGCCAGTGGAATGTTGGCGTGGGCGAGGGCATCGCTCCAACGTTGTTGTTGAGTTTCTCGCTCGGCCATGTAGCCAGCGATGCGGTGCATCACGCGCTTGCCCTTGTTGTGCTGAATAGAAGCCCACCAGCTTTCAATCGTATTGGCATCGGGTGGATTTTCTACGCCGGCGATGGCCTGCATGGCTTTCGCCAAATGGGCTTTTTGCAAATACACGCCAATAACCCCACCGAGTGGTCCCGCTAGCCAGCGCTGAGTTGGCAGTGGGTTGTGCGCCTCGGGGAAAAGCCCGCCATTGAGCATTAGCGCGCGTTGAATCCGAAACCCTAGGCGAGCCTCCTGTTGGCGGGCGAGGAGCTCTTGGAGAACGCTGTCGCCGTAGTCGTGGGCGAGCACCGAGCACTCGCGGATGCCCAATTCATCCATGAGGTGCTCGATGATATCGGTTTGCTCAAAGATGGTGTAATCGTGGCTGCGGGGTTTGTCAGAAAATCCCATGCCGAGAAAATCCGGCATGATAAGCCGAAACTCTTTTTCCAGTTTTGGCGCAATTTTATGCCAGTCCCAAGAACAGCTGGGAAAGCCGTGAAGTAGCAGAAGCGGGGTGCCCTTACCCTGTTCCCGCACAAAAATATTGTGGCCAAGGATGGTGTGCCCAGCACCGTCCTCATGCCATGAGTTAATTTCATGCATAACAGAACCTATTTGTTACAAGCCTTAACAGTTTTAATTTACTCGGCAGATCGCTTGTGGACAATAGGGGAAAACCCGAATAAAGGCGCCAGATATGCTCAAGCTCCAAAATTTACGCAACGATGCCACGCCCTATTACTTTGCAGTGGATATCGCCATGATTGTGCTTGTGGTGGTGAATCTCTGCTGGATTGTATTCGATTGGGTGTTTGCCGTGCCTTGGGTTCAATCGCTGCTCACTTGGTTGTATCCGCCGTTTGTTGAGTTTTATGGCTCGACGGTCCATCCCAATTTTTACAATATCGATTTGGTTTTTGTCGCCATTTTCCTCACGGAGTTTTGCGCAGGCTGGCTGCTATGTGCGGTCAAGAAACGCTACGACCGCTGGTGGTTTTATCCCATTTTTCACTGGTACGATTTGCTCGGTTGTATTCCCGTGGGCTCGTTCCGCTTTTTGCGGGTGCTGCGTTTGGTGTCCATATTGGTGCGCTTACAACGCCTCGGCGTGATTGATCTCAGCAACACGGCGCTGTTTCAGTTTTTTGCGCGCTACTACCGTATTTTGGTTGAGGAAATCTCTGATCGTGTCGTAGTAAATGTGCTAGAGGGAGTACAGGAAGAGGTGCGTGAGGGCAGCCCTCTGCAAGACCGAATCGTTCACGAAGTATTGTTGCCTCGCCAGCAGGTAGTGGCGGCAGAGATTGTCTATCGACTCGAACACACATTGCAGTCGCTGATGCGCGTTCATCAGCCCGCGGTGCGCCGCTATATCGAAAACTTGATGGTGCGCGCAATGGAGGACAACCCAGAGCTCAAATTAATCGGGAAATTGCCGATTCTCGGTGATGTGGTAAACCATCAGCTCGACAGTGCAGTGGGGGATATTGTGGCCTCGGTGGTGGAGTCACTTGTCGATGACTTGAGCTCTCAGGAGTTTAGTGCACTGGTTGAAAATACCGTGGGTACCAGCCTTGGACAACTGACCGACGAAGATCCGCGGGATGAGGGCATCGACACCCTAGAGGTGGTGGATAAAGTGATTGAATTGGTGAAAGACCAAGTGAAAGTCCAGCGCTGGAAAGAGCAGGTTTAATAAGCTGCAAATTTTCACACAGCTGTCACATGATCGGGCTAAGCTAAGTGTGAATAAAAAAAGGAGGTCGCTATGGACGACTACATAGAAGAGCTGCTTTTGCAGCACGAGGCAGAGTCCGATTGGTTGGAGCTGCCAGAAGACGCCGAAGAAATGTAACTTCTTCGGCGTTTTTTTATGGGCGTCTATTCAGCGTAAACGGCCATATTGATGATGATGGAAATCACGATGATAACGCCAATAACCGCCGACCAAGCCAGCGCCATTTTCCAAAAGCTAAACACCCGATTGCTATCGGTAGTCGTTAATTTAACAACAATTTTTTCTTCGTTTTCTCTATCGGTTTTTGCAGCGTCTTCTGTGCTTTGGTGTTCTTTCATGGCGTTTTATATCTCTTTAATGAACTGTTCTCTAGGCAGGCGAAATTGTGGGTGGTAGATGCCGTTTTCTGCACGGCGTCCGGCACCGATCATCATCACAATATGTTCGTGCTTGCCCAAGTGTAGCTGTTTTTTCATGCCCGCTTCGTCAAAGCCTTCCATCGGGCAGGAGTCAAAGTCGTGGGCGCGCAGGGCCAGCATCAAGTTTTCAGCGGCGAGCGCGGTGCTTTTGACCGCCCAAAGCTTAATGGTTCCCTCGCTGTAGTGCATGTCGGGTGTGCTTTGGCGCTGGCGGCGTAGAGCGACCAACCCCTTTTTCAATGGTGCCATCGCGTTCATCGGACCCGTTCGAAAATTGAGTGGGACGAGCTTTTGGTAATACTTTTTAACGATTTCGGGCACGGGTTGTACTGGCCAGTGTTGTAGCACGGCTTCGGCGTTATCGGCCCACGTGTCGGTGTGGGCGACGATGGCAATTAACTCTGAAGCGGTTTTGGCGGCATTCTGGCCAAGACACAAACGATTGGCTTGTTCGCGAACAGCGGGGTCGACAATGCGGATGAACGACCAAGGTTGAAGGTTACTGGAATTGGGAGCCAGCAGAGCGAGATCGAAGCAGTCTTGAAGCACCTCTTCAGGAATGCGCTCGTCGGTAAAACGCTTGACGGAGCGGCGCGAGGTGACGACCTCGCGAAAGTGTTTCAGCGTATCGGTTTCAGTCATACGGTGCTCTTGTAGCGCAGTTAATCGATAATATGGCGAAAGGTGAGGTTGAGTCGCGGCTGGTTGACGCGCCGTCTGCGGGGCAGGGCGTGCTGCCAGTGTTTTTGAGTTTCGCCTTGCATGATTAACAGACTGCCGTGATCGAGGCAAATGTTGTGTCGCTGCTTGCCACCATTGAGTGGGCGAAAGGCAAAGTCTCTGGGCGCCCCTAAACTGATAGAGGCAATACAAGGCCGAGGGCCGAGGCTTCGCTCGTCGTCGCTGTGCCAACCCATGCTGTCGTCGCCGTCGCGGTAGTAGTTGGCGAGTACCCCGTTAAAGGGCACTTGGCAAAATACCTCAAGCTGGCGGCGCAGGCGGAGTAGTGCGATGGGCCAAGCTTGGCGAGGCGCTGTGTCGCCAGAGTAGGTGTAGTTCACACCGTCGTCGGCACACCATGCGACGAGGCGCGGTGTTAAGCAAGTGCGTCCGTAGATGCTAAGTGAGCGCTGTTGCCAGTTGAAGGCTCCCACCAGTTCGCAGAATAGCGGGTCGGGCTGAGAGAGCCACTGCGGCCAGTAGCTCACTTCGGCTTTTTCAAGCGGTAGATTGGCTTGTGTCTGAAACAGATCCCCTTGCATGAGCTAGCCGAGAAACTCTCTCCAAATTTTGGCAAATTTAGGTGATTCCGTCAGCATGAGTAGGTGGCCACTGTCTTCGAACACCTCGGTGTGGGCGTTGGGGAATAGCTGTGTCACAGCTTGGGTTTCCTCCAGTGGGAATAAGGTATCGTGCGTGCCTACCAAGTTGGTCACAGGGAGTTGCAATAAGGGCAGGGCTTCCCGAGTGTCGTATTGATCGTTGACCAAAGATTCAATCAATCGGAGTACGCTGTACCAGCAACCCTGAGAGGTAAAGCGGGCAATATTGTTGCGAAGAACAGGGTTGTACTCGACGGACAGGGCCAGTGCGCGTTGCCAAGGCATTTTCAGAGAATTTCTGAGGACGCCAAAAATCATTTTGTGGTGTTTGCGCTGATAGCTTTTAGGCAGCTGTGCCAGTGTATTGGATGTGTCGAAGTAGCGCGATTCTTCCAGCATTTCCAAGCCGGTGTCGATCAAATCGGGGGTGACGACTTTGGGGTTGTCAGCGCGAATGAGGTGCGCTGGCGCGTCGATGTGCATATATCGGCTCACGCGTTCGTCGCCGTGGCGCTTTAAATATTCTAGGCCCACCATGGCGCCCATAGAGAGTCCCACCAATGTGACCTTAGGGGCGCCAATTTTGAGGATGAGGTCTTGGACATCGTCTGCCATTTGGGCGACATAGTGATCGTCCAGCGGCAAGTGTCTCGATTTTCCCCAGCCGCGTAAATCGGGAATATAAAAGCGTTTGTGGCGCTGGTGTAAAGCGGTAAAAGGCAGCCAGGAAAGCGAGTCCAAAGCGAGGCCGTGCAGCAGAACGACAGGGTCGCCTTTGCCCAGCTCTCGAACAAACAGAGGTTGGGCGTCGCGGGTCGTATAAATAGGCATATCAGTGAAGCTCAAACAAAACTTCATTCTAGCCTAGCGGCGGCGTCGTTGGCATGGGGTAGAATGTCCTTATGAACAAGAGAGAAGAACAAAAGCGCCAAACCCGTCGCCGTATTATGAGTGCCGCGCTTGAACTGCTGGGCGATAATCGCAGTGTGGGAACACTGGGGCAACGCGAGGTGGCAAAAGCCGCGGGAATTGCGTCGAGTTCTTTCTATCGCCACTTCGATAGCATGGAGTCGCTGCTGGTGGCGCTGGTGGAAGAGGGCACACACAAGCTGCAGCTGTTGATGAATCGGGGGCGCAAGCAGGGCATGGATCAAAATCACACGGTGGTGACTTCGGTGGATACCTTTTTTGAGTTTGTTCGACACAATCCGAACTACTCGCGCTTAATGTTGCGAGAGAACACATGGGGGTCACAAGCTTATCGCCTGCTGATTAAAGCCGCGATTCAGCGCTTTGTCGACGACATTGCCGCGGAAATCGCCCGCGTCGATGCTCAGCGAGAGGAGCGCTCGGTCGATGCGCCGATCGTCGCGGAGGCGATGGTATCGCTGTTGTTTAATATCGGCAGTCAGGCACTGGATCAAGAGCAGTCACAGTGGCCTGCGCTACGTGAAAAATTGATTGTCCAGATTCGCCTCGTGCTGCTCGGCGCCTACCAGTATCATCAGGTCTATACCTAAGCGAGCGTGGCTGAATGCCGCTACCCGCCATGTCAAACTGGATTGGGAATTTCCTGAACCATTGCCCGTCATTCCAGACTTGATCTGGAATCTCCAAAACGGAGCTCTGATAGGGAGATCCTGAAGCTCCCGCTCCTGCTTATACCCCTTATCGAAATCCCTGTTGGCGAAGCAGAAAAATTGTCATTGCAATGACGGCAACCTGCCGTGGGTCGGATTTATGCCCTTCAGGGTGCTTTAGTCCGACACTGCCAATCAGCTGCAGCTAGCGTGTTTGTCTCATCAACTGCCGATCGGCACGTTACTGTCGGGCTGAAGCCCGACCCACGGTGTGTGTGCTTGGGCTGACAGTACTTCACAGCGGCAAGGCTAGACAACGCAGAGCGCGCGCATAGCGCCTTGAAGTGGCCGCATTGTGCCGTGGCAACTACTCTACGGCTTCGACTTGCAGTGATGAGCCGTTGACACCGACCACTTTTACTTTTTGACCAACGGGCAAATCGGGGCCTTCAATGCGCCACCATGTGTCGCCGAGGTGGAGGCGTCCACTGCCGCGTTCAATGGCTTGTTCCAGTGTGTATTCTTTACCGATAAAGCTGTGTCCGCGGCGATTGAGGTTGGTGTCGCTCGCCGGTTCGGGGCGCTGGGCAGACCAGCGGCGCCCCGCCAACAAACTCACGACTGACAGAGCTGCAAATAAAATGGCCTGCACCTCCCAGCTCATATCGGGCCAGGCGATTAAAGTGACGCCGACGGCGCTGGCGGCAATGCCGAGCCAAACAAAGATCGTGCTCGGGGCAAACATCTCCAGAATAATAAGCGCGATGCCTGCGATCAGCCAGTGCCAAAACGTGATCTCTTGCCACATCACTGACCACCTTGTGCTTTCTTGGCCAGTTCGGCAATGCCACCGATGGAGCCGATCACACTGGATGCCTCTAGGGGCATAAAGACCAGCTGTTGATTGTCGGCGCTGGCAATGTCTTTCAGTGCTTCAACGTATTTTTGTGCCACAAAGTAATTCACGGCTTGAATGTCGCCAGCGGCAATGGCCTCTGACACCATGGTGGTGGCGCGGGCTTCGGCTTCGGCAAGGCGTTCGCGAGCCTCGGCCTCGCGCCAAGCGGCTTCGCGTTTGCCCTCGGCTTCCAAAATGGCGGATTGTTTTTCGCCCTCGGCGCGTAGAATTTCAGATTGGCGATGCCCCTCGGCCTCAAGGATATTCGCTCGCTTTTCGCGCTCGGCTTTCATTTGGCGCGCCATGGCATCGACGAGATCGCGAGGTGGTTCGATGTCTTTGATCTCAATACGAGTGACTTTCACGCCCCAGGGCGATGTGGCCTCGTCGACGACGATAAGTAGCTTGGCGTTGATGTCGTCGCGCCGCGATAACAACTCGTCGAGATCCATAGACCCCATAACCGTCCGCACATTGGTCATGACTAAGTTGAGGATAGAAATATCCAGCTGGCGCACTTCATAGGCAGCTTTGGGGGCGTCGAGAATTTGATAAAAAATGACGCCATCGACGGTGACCATGGCGTTGTCCTTGGTAATGATTTCCTGCGAGGGCACATCCATCACTTGCTCCATCATGTACAGCTTGGCGCCAATGCGGTGGATGATGGGGACGACGATATGGAGACCGGGGTCGAGCGTGCGCATGTATTTCCCAAATCGTTCAACGGTGTACTGCATCCCCTGCGGAACAATAATGACACCTTTGAAAACGGCAAAAATGGCCAGTGCCAAAAGAATTAAGGCAAAGCCCGAGAAAGAAAATAAAGTCATGTAAAGTCCCCTTTAGCGGTCGTCCAATTAAGTGGCTTGATCTGAAATTATAGAGTGTTTGTGTGTTCTCTATGGTAGCTTGAGTCATAGTGAATTACATTCATTAAAGTGAATATGACACAAGGGGAGAATCAATGCATCGCGAAGTACTCAATTATCAACTAGAGGGGCGAGGCACCTACGAAGTCACCGAGGATATCGCCAAAGTAGTAGCGGCTTCGGGCGTGACCGAAGGGCTCTGTCATGTGTTTATTCACCACACCAGCGCATCGCTTATTTTGTGTGAAAACGCCGACCCGACGGTTCGAACCGATTTAGAGCGTTTTATTGCCAAATGGGTGCCCGATGGTCACAAGATGTTTGAGCATATGGACGAGGGCAATGATGACATGCCCGCGCACATTCGAACGGTGATGACACACTCCAGCCTGACGTTGCCCATTGCCGGTGGCGAGCTCGACTTGGGAACATGGCAGGGGGCTTTTATCTACGAGCATCGCGCCGTGCCCTATCAGCGTCGCTTAACCGTTACGGTGCAACCCTAGGGCCTAGGGCCTAGGGCCTAGGGCAGGCGTTGGCTGTCGCGACTGTTTTGAGTGACTAGATAGCCTTCGTCATCGAGCTCGGGATAGGGCTCGCCGCGGGATTGATAGCGCCTCGCCAGATCGGGGTAGGCCCATTCGAACATCAAGGTTTTGCGTGTCGCTTCGTCCAGTTCAGGCTGCTCGTACATGCCCGCCAATTGGCGCTGTCTTTGCGCCTCAAATAAGATTAAAGCAGTTGCCACGCTGACATTGAGCGACTCTGTTAACCCCAGCATGGGGATTACAATGGAGTGGTCGGCCAGTTGAGCGGCCTCCTCGCTAATGCCGTGTAGCTCAGAGCCCATCACCACAGCTGTGGGTTGGGTGTAATCCACTTCGCGGAAATCGACGGCTGTCTCATCGAGGTGTGCTGTGAGTAGCTGAAAGCCTTGGGCTTTTAACTGTTGGAAGGGGGTTTGAATGTTGCGGTGTGTGTCTACTTGCACCCACTTGTGGGCGCCCACGGTAGTGCCTGCGTTGTTGCCGATGCCGCCCTCGGGGTAGACGGCGTGAGCGCGGTGTACCCCCACCGCCTCACAGCTGCGTACAATGGCGGAAAAGTTGTGGGGTTTGTGCACATTCTCCATCACCACAGTCAGACTGGTTTGGCGTCGTTTGAGCGTGTCGATAAAGCGTTGGTGGCGTTCGGGAGACATAGTGCTTAGCTCAGGCGAAAACGCTCGGATTATACCGTTTAATCCGCTGAGGGGGCGCTATCAAAAAATTCAATTAACTGTTTGGAGGTATCACATTGTTTGTTGAGCCAAAGCTGTATGGTGAATTCGGAAATTAGGGTGTCTGAAAACTCAAAATCTTCAAGCCGAAATCCCATCTCTTGGATGACCGTTTCGCCGGTTTTTTGTGCGGAGTAGACATAATCGACACGTCCGCGCTGTAGTAGATCGAAGCTTTGATAAATTGAGTTGACGCGGACTAACTGTAGCCCGGCTTGCTTGAGTTCCAATGCGTCTTTGTAGAGCCCTTGGGCACGGGATGTATTAGAGACTGTGGCCGGAGCGAGTTCTTCGTAGCGCTTCCAGTGAAATGGCGTGTCTTGGACTCGGCGGTAAAGCCCAATCTTAATACTGTGCTCTTTTAGCGGATAAACGGTAAAGCCAGTGGCATCCGAGTTGGGTGGATAGAAGCTGGTGCACCAATTGCCGATGTTGATTTGGTGGCTGATGCGACCGGGCGGTAAAAACAGAGCGGTGGCACTAAAAGGGCTGTCGCGCAATTTTTCGTCGAGCACGCGAAAAACGATGCCGTGATCGTCGGCATCGCTATCCGTGTAGGGTGGATAGTCCATGGCCAAGACGGGCAGTGGTATTTTTTTACCGTTTGCCTGACACACTTGATGGAACAGCGCGAGCAGCCCTATTACGACGATGGCCCAATACTTCATGTAGCCCTTCTCCCGCAAAGATTATTTTTTGTTTATTGCCTGACATTACTGTGCGGGGCAGGGAAAAGCAACGCGGCTTTCGCGAATCGTTGCTGGGTTTTGAAATCGTCTGTCGGCGTTTCAATGCAATTTTTAAGGTGCTTCGTTAACCTTGTCGACGGCCTTGGCCCAGCCTGCTAAACAGCGCTCGCGCTGGTCTTTGTCCATTTGGGGGTCAAAGTGGCGCTGGCACTGCCACTGTTGGCTGACTTCGTCTAAAGACGCGTAAATACCCGCGCCTAGACCTGCGAGATAAGCGGCGCCAAGCGCAGTGGTTTCAATAATAGCGGGGCGGTCGACTGGCATGTCTAGAATGTCGGACAGACACTGTAGTATCCAGTCGTTGGCGACCATGCCACCGTCTACGCGCAGTGCGGCTAGGTTGGCACCATCGCGCTCCATTGCGCCCATTAAATCGTTGGTTTGATAGCACACGGACTCTAAGGTGGCTCGCACGATTTCAGCGATGCCCGTATCGCGAGTGAGGCCAAATAGAGCGCCGCGGGCGTGCGGGTTCCAATAGGGAGCACCGAGTCCCGTAAAGGCGGGCACAAGATAGACATTGTGGTTGTGCTCCAGCGAGCTGGCCAGTGCCTCTGTTTCGTTGGCGGAATCAATGAGTTGAATACCATCGCGCAGCCACTGAACGGCGGCGCCGGCAATAAAAATAGAGCCCTCCAGTGCATAGGTGGTTTTACCGTTAATGCGATATCCCACCGTGGCGAGCAGACGGTTTTGTGACTTGACGGCCCATTCACCAGTATTGAGCATGGCAAAGCAGCCGGTGCCGTAGGTGCTTTTTATCATCCCGGGCTCGAAACAGGCTTGCCCCACCATAGCGGCCTGCTGATCACCTGCTACGCCCGTGATGTCGATGGCTTTTCCCAGCACGCTCTCACAGGTTGTGCCAAATAAACCGGCGCTGTCTTTGACTTCGGGAAGTAGTGAGGCGGGCACATCGAAGGTATCGAGTAATTGTTCGTCCCAGCGTTGTTTTTTGATGTCGAACAGCAGTGTGCGCGTGGCATTGCTGGCGTCAGTGGCGTGCACGCGCCCATTGGTGAGACGCCAGATCAAAAAGCAGTCGGTCGTGCCAAAGGCGAGGCGCCCTTGTTCGGCGAGCTCGCGAGCGCCCTCTACGTGGTCGAGTATCCAAGCGATTTTGGTGGCGGAGAAATAGGGGTCGATCAACAGCCCCGTTTTGTCGGTAATACGCTCGGCTTGCTGTGGATTGGCGCGCAGCATTTCACAGGTGCTGGCGGTGCGACGATCCTGCCAAACAATGGCGTTGTAGATAGGCTGACCTGTCTTGCGATCCCAGATGACGGTGGTTTCGCGCTGGTTGGTAATACCGATGGCTTTCAACTCGCCCGCGAGAGATTCGCTGGCAGTAACGGCGGCTTTGCACACGGCGAGCGTGGTCCGCCAAATTTCTTCGGGGTCGTGTTCCACCCAGCCATCTTCGGGGTAGTGCTGAGTAAACTCTTGTTGTTCGGTGTGTAGTGTTTCGCCCTCTCGATTAAAAATAATCGCACGAGTGCTGGTGGTACCTTGGTCAATAGAGAGAATCAAAGCGTCGTTCATTGCAGAGCCTTTTTATGGTTAAGCCGCTTGGATATGTTGAGCGAGCCAATGGTCGACATCTTGGTATACGCGATCTCGACAAATATCGTTAAATAGTTCGTGGTACGCGTCAGGATAAGATTTAAACGCGAGTTGGTCACTATTGGCATTGCGGTAAAAGCGGCGGCTGCCTTCAATATTGCAGATGGTGTCGCCGTCGCCGTGAATGAGCAGGGTAGGGTAGTTGAGTTTTTTGGCGCTGCGCTGAACAGAGGCGGCGGCCCTTTGTAGTTCTATGGCCAAGCGAGGGGTGCCGCGGTGGTGGTAAAGGGGGTCTTGCCGCGTGGTTTTCAGCCAGTGGTGGTCGCGTGAAATGTTATTGATATCGAGCCCTGTGTCCATACTGAGTCTTGGGGCAGCGCGGCTCAAAACCTTGGCCAGTTGCAGCAATACGGGCGGTACGCCCAGCTTTCCAATAGCGGGTGAACTACAGACATAGGCGGCAATATCCTCGTGTCGATAGTGCAGTAGGTAATCCATCGTCATAAGACCCCCCATGCTGTGCCCCAGTAATAACAGAGGGTGCCCCTGACTCTGGCGTCGCACTGCCTTTAAGAAGTAGTGTAAATCTTCTCGAAAGTCGCGCCATTCGTCGACATGGCCGCGCTGCCCAGGCGACTCGCCGTGGCCGCGGGCATCCCAAGCGTGAACCGATAGCCCTTGCTGTGTAAAAAACTCGGCAAGACGGCGGTAGCGCCCACTGTGTTCCCCTGCACCGTGAATGACAACGAGGTGTCCTCTCGGTTGCTCAACTGTCCAAGAGCGGTAGCGAATCAGCGTGCCGTCGTAAGATGAAAACTGTTTTTGAAAGGCGCGAATGGCAGTCATGAGTGCGTCCAGCAAAATAATATGTGGGCGATCATAGCACTGCTGTTTTTTCTGTGTAGGGATGAACGGGCACGAATAGATGATGGAAGGCAGATTCCGCTGCAGCCTTGTACAATAGGCTTGACCGAATGCATTCTACGGGCCACAGTGTCGTGATAAGGTACCTTAAGGGAATAAAGACTGCGGGTTTCGGGGGAAGCTCGTCAACGACAAGGCATCAATCGACGACTATGATTCAAGCGCAAATTTATTTATTTCTCGATGCAGCGGGACGCCGCTCCTACTCTGGGTGGTTGCGCTTTTTTGGTCAGGTAGTGCGCCAGTTTGATGGCTTTGTGAATATCCAGATGTTGGAAGTGGAGGGCAAAAATAATCTCGGCTTAGCCCTGATCTTTGAAAACAGACAAAAGCTTGATGCCTTCTTTGAAAGTGCGGTCTTCCACCAACTGATGCGCCGCATGAAACCGCACTTTGAAAAGCCGTACCGCCGCATTTTGTTCCGCGCCCGCAATCTTTATGACTATAAAAAGCCTACTTCGGAGGATAAAACCCTCGTTAAGGCGAAGCCCAGTCATATGGAGTCGCCGACCAAGCCCGCCGAACAATTGAACCAGTCCCCCGTTGAAAAGGCATCGGACAAGCCCTCCTCAGAGATAGAGGTTGATGAGCACAAAAAAGTCGTCGACTTAAGCCGTTATCAACAAGCCTAAAATTCTCATCATTGCGAGCCTCAATCGAAGCAATCTACCCACAGGATAGGCCAGCAGATTGTTTTACTGCGTTCGCAATGACGGGATTCAATAACGAAATGAAACCACCACTCCGTCCTTCCACTCCGCTCATCGCTTCGCCAGTCCAAAACGCCACCTAGTCATTACAGGCCACCGTCTCGTCATTCCAAACTTGATTTGGAATCTCCAAAACGGGGCTTTGATAGGTAGATCCTGAATCAAGTTCACGATGACGGCGACTCGGTAAGCGATCCTGAACCTCCTACTCCC
>DS990598.1:105372-113877 GCA_000155715.1 gamma proteobacterium HTCC5015
CCTACGCTCGGCCTTTGGCGCTTTTCCCGGATATGGCACGAAGCCGAGCGCTTTGCTGGCGGTTCTGCGCCTTAATGCTTTTCAAACACTCATCCAGTGTTGAGCTAATCGCTGTGGCATTGCGGATTCGCTCGATATTCGGCCAAGTTTGTCGCTCGGCAGCGAGCATATAATCGGCAATTTCTTGCGGCGATGGGTTCGACAGCACGCGCGCAAAACTCTGTATGCGAAAGCGGGGAATCAACGTGATATCGCCGCGGTAGTTTTGCGTCATCATGTTGTGAAGCCCGCTCATTACGCGCCCTGTTGTGGTGCCTTTAAGGGCTTGTCCTGTCGTGTTCAAAACGTGTTCGGCATTAAGGCGGGCGGTATTGGCGACAAAGCGCGTCGTGGGCGTATTCAGACCGTTGCGGTTCAAGGCCCCTTGTAGCTGCATAAAGGGCACGACATGGGGGTTTGTTTGACTCACGATGTAGTGGTTTACATCGTAGTAGCGGCTTAGGCGCAAGCGCGGCAGATCGCTTTTCAAACTGCCATCTGCCCATTTCATCGACGGTAGATAGGGAACAATGCGACCGTGGTAGTCCTTGGCCAGCAGAGTGACGGGCGGGAAGATACCTGGAATTGAGCAGGACGCCAGCGCCGCTTGGCGAATCAACACATTGGGAGCGGTTAGATAGTTGAGTAGACGCGGTTGCTGATTGCGCTCGACAGGAGACACTGTGATGTTAAGAATGCGCCCCGTGTATTCGAAGGCTTCTTCAAAAGTCATTTCGCCGATGTTTTCTTGTAGGCAATCTTGTAGGCGGTTGCCATCCATTAGAGTGCGGTTGCGCAAAGCTTCGCGCAGCCCCAGCGCTTGAAACGCATGGGTGTAGATGTACTCGGGGTCGTAAAAGTTAATTAAATCTTCCGTACGTGTGGTGCCAACAACACCACCAATAATAGAGCCCGCGCTCGAGCCAGAAAGTACCCGCGGTAACACGCCTTCTTCGTGCATGGCTTTGACGACACCGATGTGCCACATGCCCATGGTAGCGCCCCCAGATAGCATGAGAGCAGAGCGACCGTAGACGATGCCGAGCCGTTTAAAGAATTTAAGCTTTTCTTCGAGTGGGAACGCGTCAAACTCGTTATTGGCTAGGTAGGTTAGTGTTGAGCACAGCTCGTAGATGTAGTCGGTAATGAGAGTTTTGGTGTTGTAGCGGGCAATGCCGTATAGCGCTTCATTTGCAATGTTGCCAATGTTGCCATGCAAGCCTTCGTGTAACCAGAACACCAGCTCACGGATATCGCCCTTCTCGCGCAGGGCGCGCAGCTTGCGCAGGCGGTTTCTGATTAAAACAAAATTATAATCCGTTGAGGTTTCATCCTGACGCCAGTCGTCTAGGCCGTCGAGTCGATCGAGCTCTTGAGCAATGCCTTTCCACTCAGAGTAGGTTTGCGCATGGCGCAGATCTTGTTCGAGCCGCTTACTCTTGCGGTTGATGCCAATAATCATGGATGGTGCCTCGTACGCGCGCCTCATTAGGTGGGGCGCCGTTTAATTATAGTCGTGATCGAAGCTCACCTTAATCAGGGTTTCAAAATTGTGCAATGCAAAAAAACGAAATTATTACGCCAGTTTGTCGCCTTGAGTTCCGCTTGAAGCGAGGGAAAACGCGAGAGAGGGTTGTAAGTACTGGCTGATTTGTTCCGAAAACGAGCAAAGTCTGAGGATTCGCGATGAATTGTGCTTGTTTATCGCTATCGGCATGCGCTAGTCTTTAGCTTATAAAGCAACACCTTTAGCCATTACAAACAACAATTGATTTGGGGGATGATCAATGCATTACCTTAAGAAGGCATTACTGCCAGTTATGTTGGCGTCTGCGTTTGCCGCGGGCTGCTCCAACGACAATGTTTCATACGAAGACACCGACGCCTTTAAAGAAAAAGATGACCGCACCGTAACGGGCGCGCCAGTGGTGCGTTTTTCGCCCGCTAACTCTGAGCTGCCTTTTCCAACAGATATTCTTTTTTCGGATACGAAAGATGGCTCAATCAACATCCCCGGTACGGCGACAAACGGCAAAGTCACCGCGCCTACCAATGCCCAAGCGGCGGATCCGCAGGTCGCATTGAATACAATGGATGGGTTCTCAACCATTTCTCCAGCGTCATTCACGGTGACTGCTGAAGTTGATGCCACGACACTCAAGGACAATGTTCGAGTGTTCCAAACAGATACCTCGGTCGCATTTAACGCTACTGCGTGCCTGTTGACGGGTAGCTGTACTGGTTTTGACGCCGGCAGTAAAACCACGTGGTCTCTAGCGGGTTCTTCGCGCGAGCTGGTCAATGGCCTTGAGTACACAGTGAGCTCATCGCCCAACGGCGAAGGCGGCACCACTGTTGCCATTCTGCCTTTAAAACCACTGGCGCCTTCGAGTACTTTCGTCGTGGCAGTTGGCAATGAAATTGAACTGGCAGCTGGCGACAACACGGTCGGCCCAGATGTTGAGTACCGCTTGCTTAAGCAGGCCGAGCCCTTATTTTACTTGAGTACGGATATTGCAGCCGATATTGGCGAAACCAAAATGCAGCAAATTGCTGGTGTATTGTCCGCACCGCCCCCCGCCGGAACAGGGATTCCTGCGGCGACTATTCAAGCGGCTTTAACGGCTCGGCTTGGTTTAGGCACTAACCCGAATCCTGCGGCAACGAATAACTCATGTGTCATTACGGCCCAAGTGCTTGAGGCGATCAAGCCTGCGTTAACGGCCACTAGTACGCCTGTTTCTTTTGACCCAAGTGCTGATTGTACGGCCACAGTTGATTTGTTGGATTCGACGGACAAAGCGATTTCGTTCGAAAAATTGCGCTTGCAGACATCGACGCAAGAGGCCGCAGTCAGTGCCTTTGCAGAAGCCAATGTTAGCCCCAACTCCGAGGAAGACCCTAAAGAGATTGTCAAGCTGCCCGCAGAAAATATTATTGGCAGTTTCTCGTTTAGCACCCAAGATGTGGGCTCGGTCTTAAAACAGGCTCAGTTAGTGGCGGCTACTGAGTTGGTTGGCTTCCCTCCTAGTCCTGGTGGCGGCACATTGGGCTCCACTGCTGGCTTACTGACTGCGACTAGTACGCCAGGTTTGGACAATAAAGGCGACCAGCCGTTTATCGATGCTGGCATTCCCAAACCCAGTGGCTCGCCTGTTTATTTGGCGGATGTATTTACAGGCACGCTAGCAGGCTTGCCTCAGTTTATTGGCTCCGACAAGGAGGCTTTGACGACCGTTTGGAAAGCAGACTCCACAAAGTGGGCCGACCAAGCGACTTTTGAGCAAACATTTATGGCTCAAGGCGATGCACCAGCTGTAGCGACGGCAAAAGCTACTGCTACAGTAGAGGCGTGTGAAGCTGGCCTTGGAGCGAATGTTAACTCTGAGAATTTGGTTCAGTGTAATGCCTACCGGCCCAAGCTTGTGGCAGCCGCCAATGTTCCAATTATCGTGACAGTGCCTAATGCCGCAGCTCAGGGCAGTGTGTGTGCGGCTGCAACAGATTACCCTGTTGTTATATATCAGCACGGCATTACGTCTAATCGCGGTACCTTGTTGGCAATGGCTAATACTTTGGCGAGTCAATGCTTGATTGGGGTAGCCATTGATATGCCGCAACACGGTGTGTTGTCGGCGGCTGATTGTCAGGACTTTTATGAGTCTGGTACTCCCGAGCGACAGTCTTGCTTGCAGTTCTCCCCATTCCATGACAGCAACAATGAGCGATTGGTCACTGGAAAAACATCAGGCGAAGGGTTTGTTAACTTGGGTAATCTGGCCAATGCTCGCGACTCTATTCGCCAGGCCGTCACCGACTTAAATTCATTGAATACAATACTATCTGGACTGGATTCGGCAGGTGCTCTCGATGCTTATCTGGGTGTGGATGCCAATACGGCAAAAACTCATTTTGTGGGTATGTCGCTAGGCGCCATTGTGGGAACGCCGTTTATTGCCAATGCCAACCCAGCGATGACATCTGCTGTGTTGAACGTTGGTGGCGGTGGCATTGCCAAGCTCTTAGATGGATCACCTACATTCGAACCTAGGATTACACAGCGTTTAGCTGCTAATGGCATTGCTAAGCCCTCGGGGCGTTACGAAAGCTTCTTGGTGGCAGCGCAAACGCTGTTGGATAATACCGACCCTATTAACTTTGCTGAAAAAATTGTTAGCAACGGCACGCCAGTGTTGTTCCAAGAGGTGATTGCTGACCAGGTGGTGCCCAATAATGTGTTTGGCACCAGTGACTTGGCCCCGGCTTTTGGCGCGATCCACGCCACACCCCAAACGGGTTTCTTGAAAAACCAGAACCCTGTTACGGTTCCCGGTGTGTTGTCGGGCAGTGACCCCTTGGCCGTAGGTACCTCTTTTGCTGCAGTGGCGGCCAAAGTCCAAGCGGGCGAGACCAACCCTGCGGTACTTCAAGGCACGTGTAGCGCCGGTTTTACGGGTCTGAACTTGAAGCCTGTTGGGGCAACTCCTGGTGCAGAGTCTAATATTTGGGTTCGCTTTACATCTGGGTCGCACAGCTCGTTGCTTGACCCAACGGATGGCCTTGATGTGACTACCACTATGCAAACGCAGATGGTAGGTTTATTAGCAATGACGGTGGAGCTTATGCTGGTGACAGCAATGGTGTGGTATTAGACCCCACCGCAGGCGGTGCTCCTGGCGCAAGCTTGTACCCCTGCCCATAAGTACGGTTCACGTTCGATCAAAAGCGGCCCAATGGGCCGCTTTTTTTTGTAGTTATCTATTGCTGTGAATGTCTTCTCATCATGAGAAAAACTAATGGTGGAAGACTCGCCTTTATCCCCGCTTTCTGGGTGCTTGGGCGTAGGAGCTTGCCGTGCAAGCGAATACTCGTGTGCTGCCGATGGCGGTTCGCGTGCAAGGCACACTCCTACAGTTTCCGTACCGTAGAGACAATCCTGTGGGAGGCCGACCTTCAGGCCGACATTGTCATAGGTTGTTGATATTTTCTGTGACAAGTCGGGCCGGGAGCGCACCTCCAGGTGCTAGCATCACCCTCGTGGCGTAGGAGCTTGCCGTGCAAGCGAATAGTCGTGTGCTGCCGATGGCTGTTCGCGTGCAAGGCACGCTCCTACAGCTACCGTGCCGCAGAGACAGTCCTTGTTTCGCAGGAGCGGAAGCTTCAGGGGCTCCTAAACTCTGCCACTGTTATGAAGATTCCAAGTCAAGTTTGGAATGACGGGGTGATGGATACTTTTATTGAGCGCTATCAAGCGATAGAAATTTAGCTCAGGTAAAATACTCGAATGGATTTTTTGTCTCCCTTTGGAATGCTGTTGGTAGGCCTTTTGAGCTCAGTGCACTGCCTCGCTATGTGCGGCGGGATTATGAGTGCGCTCAGTGCCCAAATTTCCCAAGAGCAACGCAAAAATAAAGCGAAGGTCTTGGCCTATTTGTTGTCGTATAACATCGGGCGACTGAGCAGTTATGTTTTAGTGGGCTTGTTGCTAGGAGCTCTGGGTGCCGCGCTATTGCCTCATTGGCAGTTTGGGCACACGGCGATTCGCTGGCTGGGGGCGACGGTGATGTTCGGCATGGGGCTCAATTTGGCGGGTTGGTGGCCCTCGTTCAAAAAAATTGAGTCGATTGGTCGACCCCTGTGGCGTTATCTCGGCCCTGTGGGTAGGCGTTTAACACCGATTCAATCGCCGGTAGCGGCCTATGCCTACGGTGTGGTTTGGGGATGGCTGCCCTGTGGTTTGGTTTACGCAGTTGCCGTTTATGCGGCGAGCTTGGCCGCTCCGCTGGATTCGGCTTTAACGATGCTCGCGTTTGGAGTGGGTACCTTGCCGGGTATGTTGGCGGTGGGATGGTTGTTTCAGCCTGTGTTAAGACTGACCCGGTCACCGAATTTTCGCCGTATAGGGGGGGTAAGTATTTGTTTACTGGCGATTTTGTCGCTATTATTTTCGCCCCATGGCATGCATCGCTTGATGAGTGCTTTTAATCCTCACTCTGAAATGCAGTTACACCCTCATGAGCACTGATTTCACGACGCCCCCAAGTACTTTGGCCTTCTGGGATTTATCAAAAAGTTCTGAAGCGCAGACCTTGTTGGATCAGTTGGCTTTGCTGGCACCACTAAAGGGTGCCCTAGTTTTGTCGGGCGCTATGGGGACGGGGCGTAGAGAGTTAGCGGGGCGGGTACATAAAGACAGTGGCAACGCCCACTTGCAGTCTATTTCACCCGAGTGGTTTGCGGTGAATGGTATGGCGGCACTGTGCGATATAGGCGGTGACGCGAAGTGCAAAACGGTCGTTGTAGAGGAACTCGAGCGTTGGCCCGAGTCGGCTTATTTTGTGTTTACTCGGTGGTTGCGCGGGGAAAGCGCCAACATTCGCCCTATTTTTTTGGCGGGGCAGGCTTTTGTTCGCCAGCAGCCAGGCGTCATGCCCGATGAGTTGTACTTTGCCCTGAGTGTGGCTTCGCTCAGTGTGCCGTCTTTATGCCAGCGTAAAGAGGACATACCGGTATTGCTGAAGGCGTGCTCGCAAATGACGAAGCAGTCGCAGCGTTTCCATAGCATTCGTTTTTCGGCGGCTGCGATGCAGTGCTTAAAGGCGTATCACTGGCCAGGCAATTTGCTGGAGTTAAGGTCTTTGGTTGAGCGTTTGGAGGGCTTATTACCCAATACAGTAATTCAAGTAGGCAATCTGCCCAAGGCGATTCAAGAGAGCAAGAACGCCAGTGAAGCGTTGAATCTTGAGAATAATGAAATTGAAGCCATTAAAAAGGCATTGAAAGTGGCTCAAGGCAATAAAAGTCGCGCTGCGCGTCTCTTAGGTGTGTCGCGTGATACGCTCAATTATCGGCTGCGTAAGTACGCTTTGGTGTAGCGCGTGGGTTAGCCGCAAGGCGTAACCCACCGATCCGTCCTCTAAGAAAAGGGTGGATTCGCTGTGCTAATCCACCTTGCTTAAAAGTCTCAAAACGCGATTTGGTAACCAAGGGTCAGGATCTTACTTGTGCCGAGTTGAGGGCCTTTCAGGTCATGGGCGACTACTTCACCCCATTCCAGCGCTAAGCGTTGATTGCCTGTGTCGCCGTCAGCCAAGACGTAGTTGAAACCGACGTGTAGTGAGGTTTGTTCGCCGCCGCGCAGTTTGGGGTCGGCAGTCGGCACCATATTGGGCATGAGTGTTAATTGCTTGTCGCTACCGTCGATATTGTCCCAGTGCTCGAAACTGGCGCGGCCCGAGAGGCTAAAGCGGTGGCCGATGGGTTTGGCAATCCAAGTGTTGAGTCGATAGCGATCTCCTAAGGTATAACCGTTGTCGTTATCGCCGGTTCGGAGTGTGGCTTTAATTTGGCTACCCCAAGAGTAGCGGCTGTGTTTCTGTGTAAAGGTTAATCCGGGTAGCAGATCTACCGTGCCCGAACCCAGTTGCATAGGGTAGGGCATGTGCATTTCGCCCATCATTGGGTTGGCCATTGTGTCTTGTTCGTCTATTGAGCCCGTTGGTAGGCTAATCATGGCGTTGAAGATTAAGGTGTTTTTATCATCGCTGTGCAGCTGGTAGAGACCGCCGAGCTTTACATCGCCTATACCGCTAGACTCCGTTGTAAAACGAGGGCGAGCGTTCATCATATTTTGAGCCATCATGCTACTGCGCAGCGACATATCGTTTGTGATATGGGGAAGCATCGCCATGAGTGTCAGTGTATCGCTGGGGGCGTACATAGCACCTAGCATATGCATGGTCATATCCATCGATTGAGGAGCGACGCCATAGCCCGCTGCGTGGATGTCCGAAGTGCTGACTTTTTGACTGCCTGCGTAATTCTGATCCATGCTCATGTCCATGTAGCGATAGGACAGCATGACTTCGCCTTGGGCATGTGTATGGTCGCCCATTACGCCAATAGGTGCGTGGCTGTCGGCTCTGGTGGCATCGGCATGCGCAGCGCTGTGGGCGGTTGTCAGCAAAGCCACGCCTATGAGTGGGAGTGTCAGTCTCTTCATGATGGTATTCCTGCAGTCAATCAACGGATAATGGGATAGTAACCGTATTCATATCCTTCGTGTGTGTGAAATCACACACTTTTACTTTGGGAGTCCCCTCTCCCCGAACCCCTCTCCCGCGAGGGGAGAGGGGTATTAAGGAGGCGCAGCCGACGCGGCAATCTGCCGTTGTGTTCGGCCAACAGATTGCCGCGCTGCGCTCGCAATGACGGCAGAATAAAATGATTCACGACTTATGGAATGCGTCTCTAGGGCCTGTTAACGCAAATTTGATGGTCACTGTTGTGACTAAAAAAGCGCCAATCAAGGCGCAAGGAGCGTGGTTTGGTGAATCCAAATGAGCGACGAGCAACGATGAGTGGCGCTTTTTTAGCCACAACCCGAAAGGGCTGGAGCTATTTTCCGCCCAGCTGCGTTATCAGTTGTTTGTGTAGACGTACTACACGGCACTCCTTCTGCCTTGC
>DS990598.1:115455-271531 GCA_000155715.1 gamma proteobacterium HTCC5015
GATGCGCCAAAAGTCGCTGGGCTTTGATCAATTGTTCGATGTGCGTGCGGTAAGAGTGATTGTCGATGACTTACCCCAGTGTTATCTCGCGTTGGGTTTGTTGCATAGCCGCTGGCCCAATATTCAATCGGAGTTTGATGACTATATTGCCCAGCCCAAGGCGAACGGTTATCAGTCCCTACACACCGTGTTGGTGGGGCCAGCTCAAAAGGCAGTTGAAGTGCAGATACGCAGCGCTGAGATGCACGATTTAGCGGAATCGGGTGTGGCGGCACACTGGAAGTATAAGGAACAGCATCGGGGCGATAGCTCCCTCGATCGAAACATCGACAGTTTGCGCAAAATGCTCGATCAGGGCGAAGGCGACGACGAAAACTTGCTGGAAGCCTTTCAAGAATCCACAGATGGCCAGCGGGTGTACGTTTTCACTCCCGATGGTGATGTCATGGATTTGGCCGCCGGTGCAACGCCTGTGGATTTTGCCTACGCCGTGCATACAGAAGTGGGGCACCGCTGCAAAGGCGCCAAGGTGAATGGTCGAATTGTGCCTTTGAGCTACAACCTCAAAGATGCCGATCGAGTTGAAATCATTACTGCGCGCGAGGCGTCGCCGACCCTCGAGTGGCTTAATCCGCGCTCGGGATATCTGGCATCCACGCACGCACGAGCCAAAGTGCGAAATTGGTTTAATCGCCAAAACCGAGATCAGCACATTGCCTCGGGGCGCTTGATATTTGAGAGGGCATTAAACCGTTTGGCGGGGCGTGAGGTGAGCGATGAGCGTTACGCTCAGCACTTTTCTTGTGCGGATGCAGAAGACATGTTCGCTCGCATAGGTCGAGGGCAAATTAATCAACACCAGCTTTCCAATGCGATTCAACAGCTAACCAAGCCGCAGGGCAAGAGCGATCATTCGCCGTTGCTGGTTGACCCCCAGCTAGAGCACGGCCCCGCCGAGGGTATTAGCGTGTCTGGGGTCGGGAATCTTCTGACGCGCAGGGCGACCTGTTGCCAGCCTGTTGTTGGCGACCCTATTTCGGGTTTTATCACGCGGGGACGTGGCGTCTCTATCCACCACCGCGATTGCCAAAATTTGCAGCATTTAGCGCAAGAAGAAGCCGACCGTATCATCCCAGTGGAGTGGGGTGTGGAGGAAAGTAATCGGGGGCAAATCACGTTGACCTTGGAGGCGTTTGATCGTGAGGGCCTGCTGCGCGATGTCAGCGGTGTGCTGTCTAAGGCGAAAGTACATCTTAGCGGCTTGCATACACAATCAGATGCCGAGGAGGGAACAGCCGCTATGCAATTGATACTCGATTTACCGGATACGGGGTTGTTGGGAAAGTTAATAGACCAGCTCTACGACGTGCCTAACGTCATTGACGTCAAAAGAAGTGTGCGATGAGTCAGGGGAGTGTGGATAATGACGAAATTCCGCTTTTAAAAGACGACAAATGAGAATGTTTGTCATATAGCCTTGTATGTACTGGTTAATTTAAATCAAATGGCTAGATTGTAGCCGTTTCAATCTTGCCTTAGGTGAAGCCGCTAGGGTATAAAGTAGCTATACAAATAGAGCTTTTGCTCTATGAAGCTTCATAATTTTATAGAGACAGCCATACCAAAATCTTGGGGGGAACCATGAAAAAAACGCAAGCCAGCGCGCTTTCGTCTTATCGACGCGCATTTAAGGTGTCGGCACTTGCCGCAGCCATGACTCTTTCTATGAGTACGCCATCGCAGGCCGTGATCCTAGACTTCGGCGACAGTGGTTGGGAAGGTAGCTTAAATACGACATTGACTTACGGCTTGGGTATCCGAATGGAAGACCCCGATGCCAGTAACATTGGTCGCGCCAATGGCGGAACGGCCTACTCGGTGAATGGCGACGACGGCAACCTCAACTTTGAAAAGGGCGATGTGTTTAGTAACGCCTTCAAAGTCAGTTCAGAGTTGTTGGTTGAAAGAGGCGGCTACGGCGCCTTTTTCCGTGTGAACGCTCTTTATGATGACGTGATTGCCAACGATCGAGTAGCCAGTCGTCCGCTAAATAACCGCAATCAAGGCTTCCCCCGAAATACCTCTGGTTCATTGATGGATGGCAAAAAGCCGTTTTCCAGTGACTCGGTTGAATTGGCGGGCGAGCGCCTCGAGTTGTTTGATGCCTATGTGTTTGGCGGCTTTGATGTGGGCGAGCGCTATGTCAGCTGGAAAGTGGGTAATCATGTACTCAGTTGGGGTGAGTCCACATTTATTCAAAACAGCATTAACCAAGTGAATCCATTTGATGTGTCAAAGCTGCGCGTTCCAGGCTCCGAGCTGAAGGACGCGGTGATTCCGGTTCCTATGGTGTCGGGTACCATTGACGTTACGCAGAACAGCACATTGCAGGCTTTCTATCAGCTGCGTTCTGAGCCTTTCCGCATTGATCCCACAGGCTCTTACTTTAGTACCAACGATTTTGCGGGCGAAGGTGGTGGCGATCACGGTGTGTTCTTGAGCTTTGGTGATGCCCACGACAGTGGCAACGATGCCTTGCCTTTCCGTGTGACGCGCGATGACGACCGCGAAGCTGAAGACGATGGCCAGTTTGGCTTGGCGTATCGTGTCTTCGCGCCGAGTTTGAACGATACGGAGTTCGGCTTTTACTTTATGAACTATCACAGCCGTTTGCCTGTGATCAGCGGTCGCGCTGCTGATGCGCAAACGGTACAGAATGCCTCGGCAGCTGCTGATGCAACATTCAATGCAACTGGCAGCAGGTCAGCTGCGGTGGGCGCTTACATCAATGGCTTGGTGACCCATGCAGGCAACAATGAGCCCGCCCAGTACTACATTGAGTACCCTGAAGACATTCAGTTACTCGGCGTCAGCTTTAATACGAACTTGGGTCGCACCGGTGTTGCCTTACAGGGTGAGCTGTCCCACCGACAAGATGTCCCCATTCAAATTGATGATGTGGCTCTGTTGATCGCTGCCATTGCCTCTTCACAGGAAGAGGGCTGTAACAATGTAAATGATGTTGGTTCTGGCATTGCATGTACAGCCATGACCGATATTGCTAAGGGCGTTCAAATGGGAGCCTTTTCTGCAGGCGATACGTTACCCGGCTATGTGCTTCGTGATGTGTCTCAGTTCCAGTCCACAGCTACTAAGGCCTTTAGCCGAGTAGCAGGTGCTGATCGTTTACTCTTAATTGGTGAAGTGGGCTTTAACTATGTGCACGATTTGCCCAAAAAAGACGAGCTGCTGTTCGAAGTTAACGGGACTTATTTGTCAGGCAATGATATGAGCTTGAACGGTGCTACGCAGCCCCCCGGCTCTTATTTGCACCCTGATGATGCGAAAAACCCAGCCAATTTCCAGTCTAAAGATGATTTTGCCGATGATTTTTCATGGGGCTATATCATCGGTGGCCGTCTCGAATACTCGAACGTATTTAACAATGTTAACTTGAAGCCCAAGTTCTCTTATAAGCACGATGTTAAAGGCAATTCGCCCGGCCCTGGTGGCAGCTTTGTTGAAGACCGCAAAGCGGCGACGCTGGGTGTGGACTTCGACTATCACCAAGAGTGGTCTGGCGGTGTTAGCTATACAAGCTACTTCGGTGCAGAACATTTGAACTTGCTGCGCGACCGCGACTTCCTAGCCATGAATGTCCAGTACGCGTTCTAAATTTGTTGTAAAGGGGATGAAAATTATGATGAGCAAAACCGTTAAAACGCTCTGTTCAGTCGCTTTATTAGCGAGTGTCAGTGCGACTGCTCACGCCGCTATCTCGGAAACTGAAGCGAGAAAGTTGGGTAAGCAGTTAACGCCGATGGGTGCCATTCAGGCGGGTAATGCCGATGGAACGATTCCAGCGTGGACGGGTGGCGTTTCGTCGTCGCCCAAGGGATTCCGCACGGGGCAACACCATCCGGACCCATTCGCCAACGATAAGCCGCTGTTTAAGATTACTGCGCAGAACTACAAGCAATACGCTGAAAAACTGACGGTCGGTCAGATTCAGATGTTTGAACAGTATCCCGACAGCTTTTACATGAATGTGTATCCCTCGCGTCGCAGCGCGGCATACCCAGAGCGTGTCTATGAGGCCACTCGTCAAGCCGCGACGAGTGCTGAACTGATTTCAAACGGCAATGGCGTGACGAAGTCGGCTAATTGGAGCGGTATACCGTTTCCAATTCCTTCAAGCGGTGTGGAGGTGATTTGGAATCACGTCCTTCGCTACCGTGGCACGGGTTCGGCGCAGCGCCAAATTGTACAGGCTGTAGTCAACCGCGATGGCGATTACAGCTTGGTGAAATTTGAAGACGAGTTCTATCCCATCTATGCCGATCCAGGCATTACTGAGGAAGAGCTAGATAACGTTCTGATTTACTTCAAGCAGGAAGTAATCTCTCCAGCTCGTTTGGCGGGTGGTATCTTGCTGGTTCACGAAACTTTGAACCAAGAGAAAGAGCACCGCAAAGCGTGGGTTTATAACCCAGGTCAGCGCCGTGTGCGTCGCGCACCGAATGTGGCTTTTGACAACCCACGTGAAGCCTCTGATGGTTTGGCAACATCCGATCAGTTCGACATGTACAACGGCAGTCCCGAGCGCTACAACATGGAGCTGAAGGGACGTGAAGAGAAATTCATTTCGTACAACAACTATCGTTTGCACAGCAACGAGGTTAAATACGCGGATATTCTCAAACCGTTGCACGTTAACCCCGAGCTAGTTCGTTGGGAACTGCACCGTGTTCACGTTGTGGATGCCACGCTGAAAGATGGTCAGCGTCACATCTACAAGCGCCGCACTTTCTATGTCGACGAAGATTCGTGGCAAGTGGCTGCAGTGGATATCTATGATAACCGCGACAAGCTCTGGCGCGTGTCCTTCGGCCACATGATTGTCTACTACGACATTCCCGCCGCTTGGACGACGGTAGAAGAGCACATCGATCTTCAATCGGGTCGCTACCTCGTTATTGGCATGAACAATGAAGAGCCTTCAACCTACACATTTGGCTTGGATCGTTCAGCCGGTGACTACCGCCCGAGCTCGCTACGTCGTGCGGGTCGTCGATAAAACGCAAAAGCACTCAAGCGGCCAGCACTCCAGCTGGCCGCTACTATATGGCCTAGTCGATTGGCCGCTATCTATTCTAAGAAATTTCAGGAACAGCCATGAATAAGAAGCTCAGTGTGAAAGCACTTGTGATAGGGCTGGGGTTTTCTATGGCCCCAATTGTCGCTAGTGCAGCCGACGCATCAAACGCACCTGCCGTGGAACATGCCGTAAAGGCACCTCTTGCAGAGAAAAGCTTATTGTTGGACGTAGAGCGAGCAGGGGAGCGCCTTATCGCCGTCGGTGGTTACGGCAATATTGTGCTCTCTGATGACGAGGGCAGCACTTGGCGTCAGGCTCAGTCAGTGCCCGCTCGAGTCACGCTAACCGCTGTGGATTTTGTCGATGAGAAACGCGGTTGGGCTGTAGGCCACGATGCCGTGATATTGAAAACGATCGATGGTGGCGAGAACTGGACTCGGCAGTACTTTGCGCCGGAAGAAGAGCGCCCGCTACTTGAGGTGCAATTTCGAGAAAACGGTCGCATTGGCTATGCATTGGGTGCTTATAGTTTTCGTTTAGTGAGTAACGATGGCGGTAAAAGCTGGGTATCCAAAGATCTAGCCGATAATGCGGAAACGGACTTGGGTATGCCCATTGAGTACCACCTTCACCAAGTCACTAAAGCCAGTAACGGCGTTTGGTATATGTCTGCCGAAGCGGGTATGGCGTATCGATCGTTGGATAAGGGTGAAACATGGGATCGTATTCCCCCACCTTATGATGGCTCGTTCTTTGGCGCTTTACCCTTGTTGGGTGAAAGTGTGTTGATGTTTGGTCTTCAAGGCAGCATCTATCGAACGGATGACGGCGGGGATGATTGGACGGAGATTGCGAACGCTTCTACTGCAACTTTGAATTCCGGCTTGATTATGGACGATGGTACGGTTGTTCTAGTTGGCAATGACGGCGCAGTGCTTGTGAGTAAGACGGGCGGCCAGAGCTTCCAAGCCAAAAGCTTGAATGATAGAAAGTCGGTAGCGGATGCTATCGAAATTAGTGGTGGAAAATTGTTGTTGGTTGGCGAAATGGGTGCACGCACGATTACGCTGGGTCAACTTAAGGGGGATATCTAATGTTGGGTTCAGTCATTCGCGCCGTTGAAGGCTTTATTTTCTCCCAGCGCAAATTGGTTATTGCTGTATTTGCTGTTCTGACCGTCTTGATGGCGGCCTCGGCGACTCGGCTTGAGATTAAAGCCGGTTTTGAAAAGCTGTTGCCTCTCGAACACGAGTATATGCAAACGTACCTCGAACACCGAGATGAATTTGGTGGTGGTAACCGTATTTTGATTGCCCTAATGGCGAAAGATGATACGCCGGGCAGCATGTTTACAGGAGAGTACCTAACCGCTTTTGATGCTTTGACGAATCTTGTCTATGCCATGCCGGGCATTGAGAAGGCCAAAGTAAAATCTATCTTTACGCCCAATGTTCGTTTCACGGAAATTACCGAAGACGGCATTGATGCGGGCAATGTGATTCCGCCTGACTACGATGCCGATGATCCCGGCGCGAGTGCGGAGAAAATCCGAAAAAACATATTAAAAGCCAATATTGTCGGCCGCCTCGTTGCCAATGATTTTACGGGTGCTGCCGTATCTGCACACGCTTTGGAGGTCAATCCAGAAACACAAGAGCCCTACAATCAAGTTGAGATTGCTCAACACCTTTCTCCCGATTTAATTTTGCAGCAGATCGAAGAGAGTGTTGTGGCCAGTGGACACAGCTTCGATGCCAGTCAATATGAAGTCCGCGTCATTGGCTTTACCAAAGTGGTGGGCGATATTACTGAAGGGGCGGGCAAAGTTGTTCTGTTTTTTGCCGTCGCTTTCCTGATTACTGCGATATTGGTTTACCTCTATTCGCAATCATGGAAGGTCACCATTGTCCCTCTCGTTTGCTCGGTGACGGCGGTTATTTGGCAGTTGGGTATCTTGCCTCTCATCGGTTTTGGTATCGATCCCATGTCGATTTTGGTGCCATTCCTAATCTTTGCGATTGGTGTGAGTCACGGCGTGCAAATGATTTCTGCCATTGGCTCCGAAGTCTTTAACGGCAAGAATATGTACGATGCGGCTCGCAAAAGTTTCCGCGTTCTCGCAGTTCCCGGCGGCATTGCACTTGCCAGTGACACGATTGGTTTTATCACCATCTTGTTGATTGATATTGGCATCATTCAAGAGATGGCGATTACGGCCAGCTTGGGCGTCGCCGTTATTATTTTGACGAACTTGATTCTTTTGCCGGTGCTGATGTCGTTCTTGCCGGTAGATGACAATCTTCGTGAAAAGTTAAAAACGCGCTCCATCAAACTCGACAAGCTGTGGACGCCCGTGTCGGCGGTAACTGAAAAGAAAAATGCCACCTTGATTGTACTGGTGATGCTATTGCTCTTCGCGGTGGGTTACTGGAAAGGCCAAGATGTGCAAATTGGCGATTTGCACCAAGGGGTTCCGGAGCTGCGGGCGGATTCAGAATATAACCGCGACACAGCCGTTATTACTGATAAATTCTCAATTGGTGTCGATGTATTAACGGTAATGGCCGAAACCAAATCGAGTGGTTGTAGTGACTACAACATTATGACCAGCATCGATCGCTTTGCTTGGCATATGCAAAATGTCGAAGGGGTACAAACGGTTGGCAGTTTGCCGCAAGTGGTTAAAGTCGTGAACGCCGCTTGGAATGAAGGTTACATGAAGTGGCGAGAACTGCCCCGCAATCAATTTATGATGAACCAGTCATCGGGTCGAATTGATACGACCACGGGGCTTCTGAATAAAAATTGCAGCGTTATGCCTGTGTACATCTTTACCGAAGATCACAAGGCGCAAACGATTAACCGCATTACCGATGAAGTTAAAGCCTACAACAAAGCGCATGGACACGAGGACCTTTCGTTTGAGTTAGCCTCGGGTAATGTCGGTGTTATGGCTGCTACAAACGAGGAAGTATCAGCGGCCCAGTTCAATATGCTGGTCTATGTATTTGGTGCTGTGATTCTGATGTGCTTAATTACATTCCGCTCGCTGCGAGGCACGCTGTGTATTGTGATTCCTCTCGCATTGGTATCACTGCTGGCATACGCTTTGATGTCGTTGCTAGAAATTGGCTTGAAGGTGAATACGTTGCCAGTAGTTGCGCTGGGCGTTGGTATTGGTGTCGACTACGGCATTTATATCTTTAGCCGTTTCCAAGAGTATTACCAAAATGGTGGCCACTCGCTTAAGGAGGCCTACCATCGTACGCTCAGTATTACCGGTAATGGCGTGGTCTTTACGGGTCTGACACTCGGTATCGGTGTTGCCACTTGGATTTTCTCACCATTGAAGTTTCAAGCGGACATGGGGATTTTGTTGACCTTTATGTTTGTTGTGAACATGCTGGGAGCAATATTTATATTGCCGGCACTCGCACGCTTGCTCTATCGAGAGCGATAGGTCTTAATAAGGGGCGCCTAGAGCGCCCCTTTTTTTGTTGTAGGGCCGATGAAAGTAGAGAGCCGTACTTATTGACGCATGAAAACTAAAGAACGCATATTGCTGACCAGCTTGGACTTGTTTAATCGCTATGGAGAGCCTGCGGTGACGACGAATCACATCGCAGATGAAATGGAGATTAGTCCAGGGAACTTGTATTACCACTACCGCAATAAAGAAGACATCTTATTGTGTCTCTACGAGCGTTTTGAAGAGGCCTTACTAGAAGCGTTAAAGGCGCCGGAACCCGAGGCAGTTAAGCTCGAAAATATGTGGCTCTTTCTCCATCTTATTTTTGAAAACATTTGGCACTATCGTTTCTTTTATCGCGATCTCGACCATATTCTCTCCAAGAGTGAAAAGATAAAACGGCGCTATTCTCGCGTACTCCTTAAAAAAATTGATACTGCAAAGTTGCTCTGCACGGGCTTGAGTGAGCGCGGTATTTTGGTGGCCAGTGCCAGTGAAATCGACGCTTTATCCCACAATATGGCCCTAACGGCGAGCTACTGGCTCAATTTTCAGTCAGCGTTGCAAAAGAGCCCCCAAGACGAACTGAGCGCTAAAGATATTAGCCTCGGCGTTTACCAGGTAATGGCGTTGATTGCGCCTTATCTGCGCGATGAAGAGCGCGGTATGTTGCAGTCTTTAAGTCGCGTCTACCTCGGCGATACGCTCAGCAATGGCTAGGCTGCTCACCGTGGCGGTGTTTTTAATAGCACTTACGACGGTGGTTCAATAGATGCGACTTCATGATGTCGGCGCCTTAAAGCGGGCGAATGTTTTGTGTGCCATCTACTTGGTGTGGGCATAAAAAAGGCAGCCGAGGCTGCCTTTTTTACTGCTGCGATTGCTGAGCAATTATTACCAATGAATGCCGCGTGTGAGTTGGGCAAAGGCCATTTGCTCGGCAGAAACGGCCGCCGCCTTGTCCGACTTCTCACCTCGCGCAGCTGCGGAATCGGGGAACAGTGTAAAGGCGGTGTTGAGTACCACTTCTGTGAGCTTGGGTGCCAAGGAGTGCATGACAGAAGCGGTGGTGCCAAGTCGCGTGGCAATGCGCTTGGGCCGTTTGATAATCGCTTCAGCGACCAAATCAGCCGCTTCCTCGGGGGTGTAGGTGGGCACGTGATTGTACATCTTTGTGGGAGCAATCATGGGTGTGCGCACCAGCGGCATATTGATGGTGGTAAAACGGATGTTGTCGCTAGAAAACTCCGAGGCAGCGCACTGGCTAAACGCATCTAGCGCCGCTTTAGAGGCGACATAGGCCGAGAAGCGGGGCGAGTAGCTGAGTACGCCAATAGACGAGATGTTGATGACGTGGCCGCCGCGCTTTTCGATCATTTTGGGTAGGAAGCCCATCGTCAGGCGTAGACAGCCAAAGTAATTCAGTTGCATCGTGCGCTCGTAGTCGTGGAAGCGATCAAAGGAGAGCGCAACTGAGCGACGAATAGAGCGACCTGCATTGTTGATTAGAATATCGATACCACCGAGATCTTTGTTGACTTGTTCTGCCAAGCGATCGCAGTCATCGAGGTCTGAGATGTCGCAGGTGTAAATGTAGGCTTCGCCACCCACTTTCTTCATTTTTTCAGCAGTTGCTTTCAACTTATCGGCATTTCGAGCCACGATAACCACTTTGCCCCCCGCCTCTGCGAGGCGCAGTGCCGTGGCTTCGCCAATGCCCGAAGAGGCGCCTGTTACCATCACGACTTTTCCAGAGATGCGTCCGCCCAAGCTGCGATCAATAAATAGATCGGGGTCCATATTGCGTTCCCAGTAATCCCATAGGCGCCAGGCGTAGTCTTTGATGTCGGGGGCCTTGATACCCGTTCCTTTCAGTATTTTTCGGGTTTCTCGGTTGTCGAAGCGAGTGGGATGGTTGACGAATTTGAGCAGGTCGGCGGGAATACCCAAGTCGTTGCTGATGGCATTGATAAATCGCTGTACTGGCGGAATTTCAGCGACACCGCTGACGATGTACGAAGGAATAAAGGAAAACATTTTTGCGTTGATGCGCATCGTCATTTGAGGAGCGTGAGCGGCATCGGCAAAAATGTTGATGACCTCGCCGATACGGCGTGGGTTGTCTTCGGTAAGGTGGAAGCACTGGCCGTTCAAGCCACGCTGGTGCGAGATGTAGGTCATTGCATCGACGACAAAATCCACCGGGACAATGTTCCAAGTACCGCCTTCTAGACCGACGAGAGGCATCCACTTGGGCATGTTGTTGCGCAGTTTTTGCAGGCTCTTAAAGAGGTAGTAGGGGCCGTCGATTTTGTCCATCTCACCGGTTTTTGAATCGCCGACGACGACGCCGGGACGATAGACCCGCCATGGAATATCGCACTCTTTGCGTACGATGCCCTCGGAGTCGTGCTTGGTGCGGAAGTAGGGGTGACCCAGACCCTCGGCCTCTTCGAACATGTCTTCGCGGAAAACGCCGGAGTAAGTGCCCGCTGCTGCGATGGAGCTGGTGTGGTGAAAACAGCCCGCCTCAATGGCTTCGGCAAGCTGAATGGCATTGCGTGTCCCTTCGATGTTAGCGGTTTCCTGTGCCTCCGCGCTGGCGCTTAAATCGTAGATGGCCGCGAGGTGGTAAAAGTGCTTGATATTGCCCTTGAGCTCTTTGAGCTTAGCGGCGCTGACGCCCAGCTTGTTGCGAGACAGATCTCCGGTAACGGGGACGATACGGTCGCCGCCGCCCCATTGTTTGATCAGCTGATTAAGCTTTTTCTTTGAGCCACTGCGCGTTAGCACATAGATCGTGCCGCGCTTTTCATTGAGCAGTTTTTGAACGAGGCGTTTGCCAATAAAGCCGGTGGCGCCGGTAACGAAATAAGCCATAAGTCCTTCCCCTTAATAATGGATTTATGCAATAGCTGTGCTTGAAAGCTACTGCTCCTGCTTGCTTTAAGCAAGCGCATAATCACATTTATTGGCGTGAAATCACTTGAACGATATGGCTAAATTAAAACAACTGTTTGAAACGATTGTTTTAATTTGCGTCAAAAGTTAAGAGGCTGCGTCATCAATGGCTTTATCGAGGCCCTCATGGATTTTTTGTTCGATAGTACTTTTCAGGGGGGACAGCATCATACTGAGCTTTAATTGAACGTCGATCGTGTCATGGCTCAAGGCGATTTTACCGCTGGCGCCGCGGCCTTTAATGGCTAAATCATTGCCATTCCACTGGGATTGAATGCCCGCTTTGTCGCGCAGTCGATCTCTGAGCACTTCTAGGCGCTGTTTGGCTTCCTCGATGCTAAAGGGGTGTTTGCGGGCAATATGAATTTGGCTCATAAGTAATTCCTAATAGTTCGGGCTGTTGTGTGAAGCCCACTTTATGCTTTTAGTATGTTTATTCTAGAGGCTGCGTTTTACAATGTCGTCATATTAATAGTTAGACAGCTGGAGTTATACCCGCCCATGAATGCATTTGACGATATTAAAAATCGCGCAAAAGCGGTGACTGAACACGAGGTTTCAAAGAAAATCCAAGACTCTGCCAATAATGTTTTACAGGCGGGCCTCGGTTCGCTGGCCAAACAGCAGGAGGAAACGGGCAAAGTTTTTGAGGCCTTGGTGAAGCAGGGGCAAGACATCGAAGACCGTGCGCGCAGTGTCGTAAAACAGCAAATCCGCACAACGGAAGATCGTATCGAAGGCGTGCGTAAAGTGGCCCAAGAGCGCGTGGATGCCGTGCGTGGTCGCGCGACTGTATCCATTGATCGCGTTGAATCGGCAATTCAAGAGGGTGTGAGCCAAGCGATCGAAAATATTGGCATGATTACCAATGAACAAATTGCCAAGCTCAACCGCCGCATTGATGAGCTTGAAAAAGCGCTCGATAAAGTCGAGAACAAGTTCAAAAAATAATGTCGGAAAAGCTTTCAAAGAAACAAGAAAACGCCCAGCGGCTCTACGAGCAGTTGAGCAAAGCGATAGAGCGTCATCGCCACCGCAAGCAAGACCTAGAACTAGAGCGGCAGGTGAAAGAACTGGCTTATTTTCAAGCGAACCGCTTGCTAAAAACCTATGCCGATTTGTATCGCAATGAGTCCTATCGAAAAGCGGTATTGTTCTTTACCGATGATATGTACGGCCCCAAGGATTACAGCAAGCGCGACATGGATGCTAAAAAAGTCTACCCCCTAATGTCACGTGTTCTGCCGGCCGGCATGGTGGGGACACTCGCGACGGTGATGGAGCTGAATACGCTGACCATGAAACTGGATGAAGAGATGGTGGCTCAGCTGAATCAGCTTGGAGGCACCGACGACATCACCGACGCCAGCTATGTCGAGGCCTTCAGGCGCTGCGATAACCGAGCGCAGCGCGATTATCAACTCAAGCTTGTCGTTCGAGTGGGTAAGGAACTCGAGCGCTATGTGCGTATGCCCTATGTGTCAGGGGCGCTGAAGTTGGCCCGCAAACCCGCCCATCTATTGGGTTTGGAAGAGCTGCAAGACGTTCTAGAGCGTGGCTATGAGTGCTACAAAGCCATGGGCAAAGCTGACGAGTTTTTGTTCCAAATCGAAGATCGTGAGAGCAAGATCATGGATGCCATTTTTTCTGGGCAGGAAAAGCCCTTTTCAATCGAAACCGTCCCTCTCAAGGCCTGAAATCGCTCTAGCAGCCTGCTAGCCCCTTTCGATTGAATCAGGCTATCAGCCCCATAGCCTCTATGGGGTAGACACTCTTGAGCGGCCTTTTATAATGCATCCACGATCATTATTCACCGACACAAGAGAGGAGAATCTCATGTCAGTACTAGTAGGCCGTCCGGCCCCCGACTTCACTGCCGCTGCCGTTCTCGGCAATGGCGAGATTGTTGACGAATACAACTTTGCTGAAAAAACCAAAGGCAAATACGCCGTATTGGTATTTTATCCTTTGGATTTCACGTTCGTTTGTCCCTCGGAGCTGATCGCTCTAGACAAGCGTACCCAAGAGCTCAAAGATCGCGGTGTTGAAGTGCACTCGGTGTCTATTGACTCTCAGTTTACGCACAACGCTTGGCGCAACACGCCCGTCAATGAAGGCGGTATCGGTGAGGTGTCTTACACCATGATTGCCGATGTGAAGCACGAAATCGCCAAAGCCTACGACGTCGAGCACCCCGATGCGGGCGTTGCCTTCCGCGCGACGTTCTTGATTGACCAAGAAGGCAATGTTCGCCACCAGTTGGTGAACGATCTGCCCCTCGGCCGTAACATGGACGAGCTGATTCGCTTGGTTGACGCGCTTCAATTCACTGAAGAGCACGGCGAAGTGTGCCCCGCAGGTTGGAATAAAGGCGATAAAGGCATGCAAGCCTCGCCCGATGGCGTTGCCGCCTACCTGTCCGAGGAAGCCGACAAGCTGTAAGCGAGTCGCTTTCCCCCAGAAGCCCGCCACCAAGGCGGGCTTTTTTGTGGGCGGGATCGTTGGCTGTCTGCGAAGGGGCTTGATGATTGGCGTCAACGACACAGCTTGGCGCGTCTCGCCCTTTGTGTCTGCTGAAAGAGGGATTACTCTCAGAGCATTAGGGAGTGCTCTATGAGTGTGATTCACCTAAAAACGCGCCGCCGCGGCCCCGTTGCCGTCGGCCAAAACCTCGGTGTTGAGCAGCACCTCAACGCCTATTGTCGATTCTTTGAGTCGCTGGATAAGCACGACTTTGATTTTCTCCGCGGTTACTTCAACTACCGCGTACGCTACTCCAATCCGCTGTGCGATGTGCGTGGTGTGGATCGCGTGCAAGCGGTTTTTGAGCGCCTCTACCGCCGCTGTGAAGCGCCCCAGCTCATTATTTGTGATACCGCCGTTAGCGGCCAGCACGGCATGATTTACTGGAAATTCGTGCGTCACAAAAAGCGGCCCAACAGCACCGTAGTGACGGGAATGAGCCGAGTAAAATTCGATGGCTATGGCCGCGTGGTATCCCACCGCGACATCTGGGATGCCAGCCACGCGCCGCGCCGTCCACTGGCGCGCTTGCGAGACGCTTGGCGTCGTTGGTTTGGCGCCCGCGAGCGACCCAAGCACTACCGCGCTAAACCGTTTCACGGCAGCCCGCCGTTTTAGAGTTTAGCCGTCGAGGGCTTGAGTCCTAGCTGATTAAAGTCGGCGCGACGTTTGTTGATAAAGGCGTCGATACCCTCGGCAAACTCAGGCTGTTGACTGCCTTGAGAAAAGTAACGCGCCTCTAGCGCGAGCTGCTCCTCCAATGAATGTTGGTCGCTCTGATTCAGAAGGGCTTTGGTGCGCGCAATGGCGTGAGTGGGCATGGCGAGCAAGCGCTCTAGCATGGACAGCAATTCAGATTCGAGATCGTCATCGGCCACCACGCGATTGATCAGCCCCATATCTAAGGCTTGCTTTGCGTTTAGGCGGTCGCTGAGCAAGGCGAGTTCCATCGCCTTTCGCAGCCCCACGATACGAGGCAGGTGCCAAGTGCTGCCGCCGTCTGGTGTAATGCCAATTGTGGGATAGGCCAGTGTGAACAAGCTGGATTCGGCGGCAATGGCCAAATCGCAGCCCAGCATATAGCTCAAGCCAATCCCAGCACAGGCGCCATGAACTTTGGCGACGATCGGTTTGGGCATTTGGCGCATGATCTCGACGGCGCCGTGAATTTCTTTAAACAAGGGCAGGGCTACTACTTCACCTTGGCGGTCGTCTTTACTGCCGATGAGCCCTTGAAAGTATTTTAAATCGCCGCCGGCCATAAAGGCGCGGCCACTTCCCTCGAGTACAACGACGCGAATACGATCGTCTTCGGCTGCTTCTTTGAGTGCCGAGCACAGATCAAAGGGCAGTTGAGCTTCAAGACCATTAAGTGCTTCGGGGCGATTGAGTTCCACGCGGCCGATTGGGCCATCGCGGTGCAATAAGACAGTTTTTTGTTCGGGCACAGTGCAAGCTCCTAGTGAATCGTATCTGACTAATGTAACTAGATTGTTTGCTCTAGAAAACTACTTAAAACTGCGCTTCAAGTGAAATTAAGCGAAATTCACTGAAACAGTTAAATTGTTGCTTACGAAAGAAACTCAAGAAGGGAAGAATCATGGCGAATAAAGTGATTAAAGAAATCGAGTCCTACATTAAGAAGGGCGAAAAGCAGTTTGAAAAACTGACGAAAGATCTTAAGAAACAGCAAGAGTCTCAACAGAAGAAGTTGATGAGCGAAATTGAGAAGTACAAAACTCAATTGAACAAATACAGCGATCAAGCGGCGGCCTATCCCGCGCAAATTCGCGAGCAAGTCGCCAAGCGTATTGACCCCGTTTTGCAATCGCTGAACGAGCTACTTGACGATGTTCGCAAGAGCCTCGATGAGGTGCTCGATCAACTCGAAGACAGCGTGCCTGCGTTGAAAGATCGTCAAAAGCTGACGGCCGCTATTGAGCGCGCTAAGGCTGAGCTTGAAAAGCAAGCGGAAAAGCTGCGTGGCGCAACAGCCGCTCCTAAAAAGGCCTCTGCCAAGAAGAAGCCTGCGACTAAGAAGAAATCCGCTGCCAAGAAAAAGCCTACGGCTAAGAAAAAGGCAGCTGGTAAAAAAGCCGCCACTAAGAAAACAGCGAGCAAAAAGAAAGCTGCCAAGAAAAAGGCCGCTAAGAAGACTGCCGCTAAAAAAAGCTGATTTGAGTACAATCAGCTGAGACAAAAACGGGGCGCCCATCGGCGCCCCGTTTTTTTGTCCGCCACTGAGTTGCGGAGCGCGCGGAGGGGCATTGTCATCGAGAGGAGGCGAAGCCGACGCGGCGATCTGCCAAACCGTTCCCGCAGATTGCGTTGCTCGCAATGACCGCCCCCGCAGGAGCCTGCCTGCAGGCGAATACATACCGAGGCAGCCCCTTGTTCGCGGGCAGGCCCTATCCTCCCCAGAGTGACAGCCCCAAGTTCTCTGTGCGCTCTGTGTCCTCTGTGGCTAACCCTGCATCCGCTCAAGTTCGTCCAGGATGGCTATGACCAGACTGGCGGTGCGCTCGTCCAAGGTTTGAGTGAGGCTGTCGGCGTGGCGCTCGCCATTGAGCAAACGGCGAAGCACTTGCGCAAAATTTTGCAGTTCGGGCACTTCGGAGTCCTGCATTTCTTTGTCCATGCTGGCAAGTACTTGCAGCGCGTTTTCCTCGCCCTGTGCCGCTTCTTGGATGATGCCCGCCAAACCGCCGGGGGCGAGCATGGGATTCAGGTTTTGTTTGGGGTCGGGTAGAAAGCTGGGGTCTTCGATGGCCGCTAACATGGCGCGGACGATGGCCTCATCTTCGACATCCATGGGGGGCAGGGCATCAAAGTCGCGCTCGCCGTCAAGCAATTGGTAGACGGCGCGGCACAAATTGCCCCAGCCATTTTGCTCGGCCACTTTTAAATCCTCGCGCAAACGCGCCGCCAGAGACTCGTCGCCACATGCCTCCACTACCTCGACAATTAAAGAGGCGTGTTCCTGAATTAACTGATCTTGAATAGTGCTGTTCGTCATGGGTTTGCCTTGTCAGTGTTAGCCACAGAGAGCACAGAGTACACAGAGTTTTTCGAGGTGACGCATGCTGTAGGGTGAATGTGGCGCAGCTATTTTCCGTCGTGGCCCTGTTTACACAGGGGCAGTATCGTCAAAGCGACATCTGGCCTCGAAGAACCTTGGCTATGTTGATGGCGGAAGCGGTTTCACCGCGTCCGCCCTACGGTACCGGAGATGCCAGATACGCCTTGCGGGCTTTCCGGCATGACGCCCACAAATCTCAGTGCACTTTGTGACCTCTGTGGCTGGTTTTACAACGCCGCGATTTTGTCGCGTTGCTGTTTCAGTTTTTCCAGTTGGTTGTCGATATCGCCCAGCTTATCTCGCTCTTTTTGTACGACGGCCTCGGGGGCTTTGTCGACAAAATTGCTGTTCGATAGTTTGCCAGTGGTTTGCTGTTGCTGTTTTTCTAGCTTTTGCAGCTCTTTGTCGAGTCGCGCGAGCTCGGCATCTTTATCGATCAGGCCAGCCAGCGGAATCAATAGCTCCATATCGCCAATTAAAGCCGTGGCCGCTTCGGGGGCATCGCCCTCTAGCGCATCCAGTGATTCGAGGCGCGCGATTTGACTCAGCAGTGCGCGGTTGTTGTCTGCACGCGCTCGATCGCTATCGCTACCGCCTTGATACAGCACCGGCAATGGCTTGCCGGGAGCGATGTCCATCTCTGCGCGAATGCGGCGAATGCCGAGAATAAAGTCCTGTACCCAAGCCAGCTCTTCCAGTGCATCGTTGTCAATGCGTTGGGTGTCGGCCTCGGGGTAGGGTTGCACCATGATGGAGTCGCCGTTGACACCGGCTAGTGGAGCCACTTGCTGCCAAATTTCTTCGGTAATAAATGGCATGGTGGGATGGGCGAGACGCAGCAGAGCTTCAAGCACACGAACCAGCGTGCGGCGCGTACCGCGCTGTTGTTCGGCACTGGCTTGATCGTTGTTGAGCACGGGTTTGGCCAGCTCGATATACCAGTCGCAGTAGTCGTGCCAAGTAAATTCGTAGATTTCTTTAGACGCCAGATCAAATCGGTACGTCTCCATATGGCGGCTAACTTCCGCTTCGACCTGTTGCAGGCGCGATACAATCCAGCGGTCCGCCAAAGAGAGCTCGACTGCGGCGTTGTCATCCGCGCCCGTGTCTTGATCTTGGGTGTTCATCAAAACAAAGCGGCTGGCGTTCCACAGTTTGTTACAAAAATTTCGATAGCCTTCCATGCGACTTAAATCGAATTTAATGTCGCGACCCGTGGACGCCAACGAGGCCAGGGTAAAGCGCAGTGCGTCGGTGCCAAAAGCGGGAATGCCATTGGGAAAAGATTTGCGGGTGGCGGCTTCGATCTTTTTCGCCATCTGCGGTTGCATTAGACCCTGGGTGCGCTTTTCCACCAAAGCGTCGAGGTCGATCCCGTCAATCAGATCCAGAGGGTCGAGTACGTTGCCCTTGGATTTAGACATTTTGTCGCCGTTTTCGTCGCGCACGAGACCGGTGATGTAGACATCTTTAAACGGTACTTCGCCGTCCATAAAGTGCAGCCCCATCATCATCATACGGGCAACCCAGAAGAAGATAATGTCAAAGCCCGTTACCAGTACGCTAGTCGGGTACCACTTCTCCAGTGCGGCGGTCTGATCGGGCCAGCCTAGGGTGCTAAAGGGCCACAGCGCGGAGGAGAACCAGGTGTCGAGTACATCGTCATCTTGCTGGAGCGCGATGTCGTCACTGAGACCGTGTTCGCGGCGAACCTCGGCCTCGCTGTGGCCAACGTAGACGCCGCCTTGCTCGTCGTACCAGGCGGGAATGCGGTGTCCCCACCACAGCTGGCGAGAAATGCACCAATCCTGAATGTCGCGCATCCAAGAGAAGAACATGTTTTGGTATTGCTCGGGGACAAAGCGAATGCGACCCGATTCCACCGCCTCAATGGCGGGTTTGGCCAGCGGTTCAGCGCGCACAAACCACTGATCGGTGAGCAACGGTTCAATCACGACGCCAGAGCGGTCGCCGTAGGGCGCCTTCAGGGCGTGGTCGTCGATGCCTTCCAACAGGTCGGCGGCGTCGAAGTCGGCGACAATTTTGTCGCGAGCGGCAAAGCGGTCGAGCCCCGCATACCCCGCGGGCATTGAGGTGTCGATGGTGTCGAGCACGTGGCCCGAAAAGTCGAAGGCCTGTGCCTGTTCGAGCAGGGCGGCATCGATATCGAGAATATTGATGAGCGGCAAGTCGTGGCGCTTGCCGACTTCGTAGTCGTTAAAGTCGTGAGCGGGGGTGATTTTGACGCAGCCCGTGCCGAATTCGCGATCCACATAGTCGTCGGCGACAATGGGAATGCGGCGACCGACGAGAGGCAGATCGACAAAGCCGCCAATCAGATTTTGGTAGCGCTCGTCCTCGGGGTGAACGGCAACGGCGGTGTCGCCCAGCATGGTTTCGGGACGCGTGGTGGCGACGACGATGTAGCGCTTGCCCTCGGCCGTTGTAGCACCGTCGGCCAGCGGGTAGCGGAATTGCCACAGCTTGCCTTTTTCATCCTTGTTTTCGACTTCTAAATCAGAGATGGCGGTATGCAGTTTGGGGTCCCAATTGACGAGGCGCTTGCCGCGGTAGAGCAGGCCCTCTTTGTACAACCGCACAAAGGTGTCGCTGACGGCTTTGGAGAGGCCGTCGTCCATGGTAAAGCGCTCGCGTTGCCAGTCGGGGCTCGTTCCCATGCGGCGCATTTGGCGCGTAATAGTGCCGCCCGACTGTTCTTTCCACTCCCAGACCTTTTCCAAAAAGGGCGCGCGGCCTAAATCGTGACGATTCTGGCCCTCGGCGGCCAGTTGGCGCTCCACCACCATTTGCGTGGCGATGCCGGCGTGATCGGTGCCGGGCTGCCAAAGCGTGTTGTGGCCCTTCATGCGGTAGTAACGGGTCAGGGCGTCCATAATGGTTTGCTGGAAGGCGTGGCCCATGTGCAGTGTGCCCGTCACATTGGGCGGTGGCAGCATGATGCAATAGGGGTCGCCAGCGGCGTCGGCGTCGGTGTGAAAATAACCGCTCTGTTCCCATTGCTCGTACCAGCGTTTTTCGATGGCGTCGGGGGCGTAGGTTTTATCCATACGGAAGGCACAGGCTTTAATGATTAAAAGGGGCGCAATTATAGCGTTTCGGGGGCAATCTAGCACCCATGCTAATGCCCATAAAAAAGGGGCGCTCTTGGCGCCCCTCGGGTGGGTGGTTTATCGGGTCGATTGCAACTCAAAATAGGCTGCAAGGTTGTCGTTGTAAAGCAGGTAAATCAATGAGCCATCAACCAAGGACATATAGCCATCGTATGAACCGTCGGGCGCGTCGCAACCGCCACCGCCATTGAGCGTTACGGTAAAGCGATAGAGGTTGAGGCCGCTGTCCGGGATGGTAATCGAGCCGGTCCCTTGGCAGGTACCGCCATCGTCAACATTAATGTTGCCGGAACTGTCAATATTGATTTCACCACTATCATAACTGCCGACAATCTGGTTGAAGGAGGCGCCAACATCGGAAGTCTGAGTATCGTAATTGAGATTATAGTCAGACAGCTTGGTGCCACTGTTGTCAAAAGATGAGCCTGAAAGCGTCTGGTTGGCGCTGCCGTAGTCGCCACTGACTGTGCCGGAGCCGTAACTTGCACCACTGGTGTCGTACTCGGTGCCAGAGCCGGTAAAGCTGCCGTCGTCGGCGATGGTAATGTCACCAATAGTGATAGAACCCAGATTTTCACTTAAAAAGGCAACTGTGCCGCTGGGCGCGACGAAGCCCACAAGGGAGTCGGAGGTTTGTCCAACATCAGAGTTGGCCGTGTAATTGATGGTACCTGTATAAATGCCAGCGGCTTCTTGAGTGCTACTGCCGCTGCTTGAGTTGTTGCCCTCATTGTTGCCGTCATCGCTACCGCCGCCACCGCATGAGGCGATAAACAAAACGGTACTGGTGAGAAGCAGTGATCTTTTAAGATTCATAATAATGTCTCCCAAGGTGTTCTAAGAGTTGTGTTACAAGCAATCGCTCAGAAAACACCGTGGGGCATTTGGTCGCAAATTTCAAACGTCCACCCATAGCCCACGCCAATCGTTTGGTGCAACACTCGCAAGCTCAGTGGGGGGATATGCCCGTGATTGGGGCTCGTTCCTCAATCTGGTGCGTCGATGCTGACTGTGGATGGAGGGTATGGTTGGTTACTGATTCGCAAGGTTTTTTGATAAGTCATTGAAAATAAATAGAAATACAATTTCTTTTAGTGTTTTGGCACGGACTTTGTATTGATTATTCCTGAACGGCAGTGCAACGAGGCGCTACCCAATCCCTACAGCAAAGAGGCTATGTCGATGGCGACATGGCCTTTTTTGTTTTATTCAGGAGTCAATGCAATGAATAAATTTGCACTATTTATGGCCTCGTCTGCATTGCTGGCAGGAGTGCCTGCGGCCAATGCAGCGAGCGAGATTACACAGGCCTTAGAGGCCTCGGTACCCGTTTTAGATTTACGCGCGCGCTATGAAGTCAATGATGCCGATGATGCGGCCGATGCCGAAAAGGCGGAAGCTAGCACGCTGCGTACCCTCATAGGCCTTAAAAGCGGGCAGGCCTACGGCAGCTCGCTCTACTTGGAAATGGTCGATGTGTCCGCCCTGGATGCTGCGGATTATGGCCCGGGTACCGATGGCGTGGCCGATCCCGAGGGTAACGCTCTCAACCAAGCTTATGTGGAGCACCAGGTGGGCGATACCACACTGCGCTACGGACGCCAGCGCATTATTTACGACGGCGCTCGCTTTGTCGGCAACGTTGGCTGGCGTCAAGACGAGCAAACCTACGATGGCGTGAGTCTAAAAGATACCACCTTTGATGGCGTGACTCTGCAGGCGGCGTATTTGAGTTCCATTGATGGGATCAAGTTCAGCAAGGCCGACAGCGAGAGCATCCTCTTCAATGCCGCCTTTGACAGCGCGGGCCCTGGTCGTTTGGTGACATACGCCTACGCCCTCGATGATGGTAACGACAACACCAACGACACCCTAGGCGCGAGTTACAGCGGCAGTACGGCGGGCGAGACGGCCTTTCTCTACCACTTGGAGATGGCCTCACAGAGCGTGGAAAACGCAGCGGGAGGTGAGGCCGATGCGATTTATTCGCTGCTCGAGGCGGGCGTCAGGTTCCCGTCCGTCACGGCCAAGATGGGCCTAGAAGTGCTCGGCAGTGATGAGGGGCAATACGGCTTTCAGACGCCCCTAGCCACTAAACATAAATACAACGGTTGGGCCGACTCGTTTCTCGCCACGCCCGACGCCGGTCTGCACGATTTCTACGTATCTGTCGGTGGCAAAGTGGCCGACACCAAACTGATGGCTGTGTTTCACGATTTTACCGCCGACGAAGGCAGTGTGGATTACGGCTCAGAGCTGGATCTCTTGGCGCTCAAAAAATTGGGGCCGCATTACACAGTTGGCGCGAAATATGCTTCCTACAGCGCAGATACGGTTTCGGTCGATACCGACAAGTTCTGGCTCTGGGGTCAGGCCAGTTTTTAACGGCACAGGCTATCGAGCAGTCAATACAGAGGTGACACGATGACATGGCTCAGAACAGCAGTATTTAACGAACGTCCCGAATTGGACGAGGCCATTGCGGAAGGTTTGAATGATTCCGATTGCCGCATGATGGCCCGCTATTCGGACCTCGATAACATGGCCGAACGCCTAGCCAAGTTAGATGCAGATGTGGCCATTATGGTGCTAAAGGCGCTGGACAGTGCGCGCGTCGAGCAGCTCAAGTCGGTGATTGCCGACAATGAGTTACCAGTGGCTCTTTTTGCCGACGATGCCGATCCCGGCATCATCGTCAAACTGGTCAAGGCCGATGTGGGGGCCTATGTCTACGACGGTTTCAGCCCTGAGCGCTTCCGAGCCGTTGTCGCCGTGGCCGTAGCGCGCTATGTCGAGATGCGAAAATTGCGGCAGACGGCCGACGATGCTACTCGCAAGCTTGAAGAGCGCAAGGCGGTGGAGCGGGCCAAGGGCTTGTTAATGAGCCATCACAAAATGAGTGAAGACGACGCCTATAAAACCCTGCGCCAGCTCGCCATGAATCGCGGACAGCGCATTGTCGATACCGCTCACAACACCATCGACATGCTGGAGATGGTCGGTAAGGGCGCGAGTCGTTAGCCAGTGAAGATTCGACACACACCAAAGACAGCGGTGAGCCAACGATGGCACATCATCAACGACGCAGTTGCTACCCCAAACCATCAAACCCGGGCGATCCGTACCACGGCGCCTACAGGAGGGTACATACCATGCAACTCAAAATGAAAAATGCAGTAAAAACTACCGTCGTCAGCGCGCTGCTGGTGGCGAGCGGCTTCGCCCACGCCCTGACCGAGGGCGTGGAAAAACGCGATCTCAAATTCGGTTTTATCAAGCTTACGGATATGGCGCCTCTGGCCATTGCCTACGAGAAGGGCTACTTCATGGACGAGGGTCTATTCGTCAGCCTAGAGGCACAGGCCAATTGGAAAGTGTTGCTCGATCGAGTGATCGATGGCGATCTGGACGGTGCTCACATGCTGGCGGGACAGCCACTGGGGGCGACGATTGGCTTTGGTACAAAGGCTGACATTATTACCGCATTCAGTATGGATTTGAACGGCAACGGCATTACGGTTTCCAACGATGTGTGGGAACAGATGAAGCCCCATATTCCCCACGAGGACGGCAAGCCGATTCACCCCATCAGCGCTTCGGCTCTGAAACCGGTGGTAGAGTCCTATCGTGATGAGGGCGAGGCCTTCAAGATGGGGATGGTCTTCCCAGTGTCGACCCACAACTACGAGTTGCGCTATTGGTTGGCGGCCGGCGGCATCCACCCCGGTTACTACGCACCCCACAAGGGCGACACCTCCGGCCAGATCGACGCCGAGGCGCTGCTCTCGGTCACCCCGCCACCGCAAATGCCATCGACCATGGAAGCCGGCACGATCCACGGCTACTGCGTGGGTGAGCCCTGGAACCAGCAGGCGGTGTTTATGGGCATTGGGGTGCCGGTGATTACCGATTACGAAATCTGGAAAAACAACCCGGAAAAGGTGTTTGGCGTTTCCAAAGGCTGGGCCGAGGAGTACCCCAATACGCACAAGGCGGTGGTCAAAGCCTTGATTCGCGCGGCCAAGTGGCTGGATGCCGACAATAATGCCAATCGACCCGAGGCTGTCGAGATCCTCTCGCGTCCGGAGTATGTGGGTGCAGACTACGACGTGATCGCCAACTCCATGACGGGTACTTTCGAGTACGAGAAGGGCGATAAGCGCCCAGTGCCCGACTTCAATGTGTTTTTTCGCTACCACGCGACTTACCCCTACTACTCGGACGCCATCTGGTATCTGACGCAAATGCGTCGTTGGGGCCAGATCCCCGAACACAAGCCGAATGACTGGTACATGAAAATGGCCAAGTCGGTTTACCGCCCAGACATCTACCGCGAGGCCGCCGAGGAGCTGATTGAGGAGGGTCACCTGAAACCGTCCGAATTACCGGAGACCGAGGGTTTCCGTCCTCCGCAAACCGAATTCATGGACGGCATTACCTACGACGGCCGCAAGCCCAACGACTACCTCGAATCGCTGAAAATCGGCCTCAAGGTCGGTGACAAGCTGTAGGTACAGGAGATCATCCACATGGTGACCAAAGTAGCCAACAAACTGGAGATGACACCGGCGGCCTTTCTGGCACCGTTGCTGAGACTGATGGCTTGGGAGAATCCCAAACAGCAACTGTCGTCGATGTTTAACAGCGCTGGCCTGCCACTTATGGCCTTCCTGCTTTTTCTGGGCCTGTGGTCGGCGGCCGCATCCCGCATTGAAACGAGTCTGGGCAATGTGCCCGGACCCGTTCAGGTGTGGGAGGAAGCGGGCAATCTCTGGAAGGAGCACCGGCGCGGTCGGGAGAAGGCCGAGGTGTTCTACCAAAGGCAGCGCGAGCTGAATGAACGCATACTGGCCAGTGACCCCGATGCCGAGGTTCGCATTCGCGACTACACCGGCCAGCCGACGTTTGTCGATCAGATTTTTACCAGCCTCTATACGGTATTCACTGGCTTTTTGCTGGCGGCGTTGATCTCCATTCCGCTGGGGATACTCTGCGGCTTGAGTGAAAAGGTGAATTCGGCTCTGAACCCGTTGATACAGGTGTTCAAACCCGTATCGCCACTCGCCTGGCTGCCGATTGTGACCATGGTGGTCAGTGCGGTTTACGTCAGCGACGACCCCATGCTGGAGAAGTCCTTTCTCACCTCGGCGATTACGGTCACGCTCTGTTCCCTTTGGCCGGCGCTGATCAATACCACGGTGGGCGTTTCCTCGATTTCAGAGGATTTGATCAACGTCAGCCGCGTGCTGCGCCTGAAGTGGTACACCAAGATCTACAAGGTCGTACTGCCCGCCGCCATGCCCATGATGTTTACCGGATTGCGTCTGTCTCTGGGTGTGGGCTGGATGGTGCTGATCGCCGCCGAGATGCTGGCCCAGAACCCGGGTCTGGGCAAGTTTGTCTGGGACGAGTTCCAGAACGGCAGCTCCAGTTCCCTAGGTCGAATTATGGTCGCGGTCTTTACCATCGGTTTTATCGGTTTTCTGCTGGATCGCGTCATGTTGATCCTACAGCGCTTCTTTTCATACGACGACGGGGCCGCCATCCGCTGATGGTGCGCCCCTACGGGAGACGAACATGGGTATGTCCTATCTCAATATCGAACAGGTGGCCATCGATTTTCCCACCAAGTCTGGTCCCTTTCGCGCCCTCGACGGGGTGCAGCTGCGCATCGACCAAGGCGAGTTTGTCTCGTTGATCGGTCACTCGGGTTGTGGCAAGTCGACGGTTCTCAACATTGTGGCCGGTCTCTACCAGGCCACTGACGGAGGCGTGGTGCTCGACGGCAAGGAAGTGAACGACCCCGGCCCGGATCGGGCCGTGGTGTTCCAGAACCACTCGCTGCTGCCCTGGCTCACCGTCTACGGCAATGTGCAGCTGGCGGTGGATCAGGTGTTTGCCAAAACCATGAACAAGGCCGAGCGGCACGACTGGATCATACAAAATTTGGAGCTCGTGCATATGGCCCACGCCGCCGACAAGCGGCCCGCTCAAATTTCCGGCGGCATGAAACAGCGCGTGGGCATTGCTCGCGCTCTGGCCATGCGGCCCAAGGTGTTGTTGATGGACGAGCCCTTTGGTGCCCTGGATTCCCTGACCCGCAGCCACCTTCAGGACGCGCTTATGGAGATTCAGGCCGAGCTGCAAAATACCGTGATTATGATCACCCACGATGTCGACGAGGCGGTGCTGCTCTCGGACCGTATCGTGATGATGACTAATGGCCCCGCGGCCAAAGTGGGCGAGATTCTCGAGGTGGACTTGCCCCGGCCCCGGGAGCGCCTAGCGCTGGCCCGGGATGAGCGCTACAACGAATACCGCTCGGAAGTGCTGCGCTTCTTGCACGAGCGCCACGACCGCAGTCAGGTCGCTTAGGAGGTCGGAAGCCATGGCACGCAAAAAACTGGTGATGGTGGGCAACGGCATGGCCGGCGTGCGGGCGCTGGAGGAACTCCTGCGACTGGCGCCTGACCGCTACGACATTACCGTGTTTGGTGCCGAGCCCTGCGGCCACTACAACCGCATCATGCTCTCGCCGGTACTGGCCAACGAGATGGACATCGACGAGATTTTTACCCACCACCCGCGCTGGTACGAAGAGCAGGGCATTACCCTCTACACCAGTAAGGTGGTCACGAAAATCGACCGCCAGCGCCAGTGTGTGATCGCCGATGACGGCACCGAGGCGCACTACGACCGGTTACTGCTGGCACTGGGTTCGCTGCCACGGGTGCTGCCGATTTCCGGCAATACGCTCGACGGTGTGACCACCTATCGCGAAGTGCGCGATGTGCACCACATTATGAACGCGGCGAGAAAGCACCGGCGGGCGGTGGTTATCGGTGGTGGCCTGTTGGGTCTGGAGGCGGCCTATGGTCTCAGCCGCCACGGCATGGAGGTGACCGTGGTGCACCTTAACGAGTGCGTGCTGGATCGGCAGCTCGATGGAAAGGCCTCTCGCCTTTTGCAGCAGTATCTGAAACATCAGGGGATAGAGTTTTTATTGTCTAGACAGGTGGCGGCACTGGAAGGACGGGATCGGGTCGAGTCGGTACGCTTTGACAGTGGCGAGCAAATCTCTGCGGATTTAGTGGTCATGGCAGCGGGTATTCACCCGCGTATTGCGCTGGCGAAAGAGGCGGGTTTGCACTGTAAGCAAGGTATCGTTGTCGATGATTGTCTACAAACTTTTGACCCCAAAATTTATGCGGTTGGCGAGTGTGTGCAGCATCGTGGCCAAGTGTATGGATTGGTTGCGCCTCTGTATGAGCAAGCGAGAGTGTGTGCCAACCATTTGGCTGAGATTGGCATCTCGCGCTACGAGGGCAGTGTGCTATCCACCAGTTTGAAAGTGACTGGAATCAGTTTGTTTTCTGCAGGGGACTTTAAAGGCGATGAGAGTACTCGTGAGATTGTCTTCTTCGATGTGGCTGATAGCGTCTATAAAAAGCTGGTGGTCAAAGACGACCGCTTAATAGGAGCGCTTTTGTATGGCGAAACAAACGATAGTCGCTGGTATTTGGACTTGATACGCTCCAGTCGATCGATTGCGGCGATTCGAGAAAATATGGTGTTTGGCAGAGTTTTTTGTGAATCGGATGAGGTGTCTTTCCAAAACATGGATACGGACCCAAACCACGACAGCGCCCAAACCTCTTGGCAGTAAGCGTCTCGCCTTTTGCTTTTTTGTGCTGGGGATACAACGAGTCATGCGCTAAAATCCGCCCATGAATATACTGGCACTCGATACTTCTACGGAAGTGTGTTCCGTCGCTTTGCAGTTGGGTGAAGAAATTTACACGCGGTTTGACGACTCTGGCGCGCGCAATACCGATATTATTTTGCCCATGATTGATCATCTCATGGGCGAGACCGATACGTCGCGCTCGGCACTGGATGGCATCGTTTTTGGCCGTGGCCCAGGCAGCTTTACCGGTGTGCGCGTTGCCACGGGCATCACTCAGGGGATTGCGTTTGCCTTGGATTTACCGGTGTTGCCGCTGTCTACACTTTTGCTGTTGGCAGAAGGCGTACGCTTGCGTGAAAACGCCGAGTGTGTGGCGACCGTTAACGATGCGCGAATGAAAGAAGTATACAGCGCAGTGTGGCAATTTACGGGTGAGGAAAATGCGCTGGGTGGTTGGCAGGCTCTGCAAGAGGAGCGCGTGCAGCCGCCTCAAAACTGGACAATGGAGACGGTGCCGTCAGCACTCTGGCTATCGGGCAGCGGTTGGGCGGCCTACCCCGAAGCGCTGGTGCGACCTGAGCGGGCCACTTTAGCGGAAGCGGTGACTCCCAGAGCCGAATACGCCCTGCACCTCGCACAGCGCATTCCCATAAATTATTGGAAGCCCGTCGAACAGGCGCTACCCGTTTATTTGCGCGACAATGTGGCTAAGAAAAAAGGCGAACGTTGATCGCCGTCTATGATGGGTAGGAATGACGCGCAGAGGCCAGCGGCGTTAGTATAGGGGGCGCTGGGGTCGGGTGGATCTCACCGTCTTACTGGATGCCGTACTAGGAGTACCAACATTGACGCTACTGATTATTTTTGCCGCCGTGTCGGTGGGCTTTTCATTTTTATGTTCTATTTTAGAAGCGGCTCTGCTCTCGGTGACGCCGAGCTACATCGCGGGGTTGCGAGAATCGCAGCCTAAGCTCTACAAAAAACTGCGCGAATACAAAGACGATATCGACAAACCGCTGTCGGCGATTCTCACGTTAAATACGGTCGCGCACACCGTGGGGGCGACGGGCGTAGGGGCTCAGGTAGCGGTTGTGTTTGGAGAGGCCTGGCTCGGAGCGGCCTCGGCGATTATGACCTTTGTGATTCTGGTGTTCTCGGAGATTATTCCCAAAACCATCGGCGCTAAATATTGGCGCTCTCTAGCTCCGCTGCTGCCCTCCATATTGCAGTTCATAATGATGAGTTTGTTGCCATTTGTTTGGCTATCTAAGCTCATTACCAGTCGCATCGGTGGCGGCGGTCACGATGTTGAGGTGCGCGCAGAGATTCGGGCACTAGCGGATATGGGCAAAGATCAATCGGCATTAGCGGAAGATGAGTACCGAGTGATTCACAACATTTTGCGTTTGCACGGCATCAAAGTGGGCGCCGTGATGACACCGCGTTCGGTGTGTCGAACCGTGGCGCCCGACACCACGCTGGCGGCGTTTCTCGACAATGAGCAGAACAAACCCTTCTCGCGATTTCCCGTGATGTCGCCTAAAGGTGAAGCGGTGGGCTATATTCATAAATCCGATTTATTGGGGTGTTCGGGCGATCAGCTGATTGGAGAGCTCGCTCACGAGGTGACGATTGTTCCCGCTAGCATGGGTATCGACAAGTTATTTCATGTGATGTTAGTTCAGCGGCAACACTTATTCATGGTGTACGACGACCACGGAACATGGCTGGGGTTGATTACGCTGGAAGATATTTTAGAAAGTATCATCGGCCGAGAAATCATGGATGAAAGTGATTCCGTGGCAGATTTGCGTCTCTACGCACGGCACCGTTGGAATCGGCATCTAAAGAAATCTTGATGGTGCTGTTTTTGACTCGGCCATTAAAAACACAAAGTGCTTAGGGAATTCCTGTACAGGCCGTGATCACTTTTTTCTGCTGTCATGGCGAACACAGCGACAGATTGCCGCGTCGGCTGTGCCTCCTCGCAATGACGAGTTTTAAGCCTTGCCTACTTAACGAATGAGTCATTCCCGCGTAGGCGGGAATCCAGCGTCTTTAAGTGAGGGTAGTAAAGCCACTGGGCTCCCGCCTGCGCGGGAGCGACGGTGTGGGGCTGCATGCGAAGTTCGGCGGCGCTCGCAATTGACGGCGCACTGTCGGCCCGAGGCGGGCCTCCCACAGGTACTGCTGATTATACCTTGCGGATAACCCAAGCCATCGTCATTCCCGCGTAGGCGGGAATCCAGCGTCTTTAAGTGAGGGTAGTAAAGCCACTGGGCTCCCGCCTGCCCGGGAGCGACGGTGTGGGGCTACATGCGAAGTTCTGCTGCGCTCGCAATGACAAAGACCCGTGAATAGACCCTAAGACACGCCCGCTTGAGAGAGCACGAGCTTAACGATGAGCACTAGGCCGAGTACCAATAAAATAGTGAGAACCAAGCCGATGACAATAAAGTGAATCGGTTTGCCTTTTTCAAAATCTCGCTCGCGAACGGAGCCACGCTGTACGCCGAGGAACGACATTAATACGCTGGCTACCATCTGCCAAAAGGTGACTTTGTCTTGGTCGTGTTGTGAGGGTTGCTGTTGATCGCTCATGGTGTAGATACTCGTTTTAATCGTTGTAGCGGCCAATGCTTTGGCCCATTTTGATGCTGGCGTCGGCGCTAAAGCCAAAATCCCACTGGACATTGGCACCTGTGAGTAAGATGACTGTCGAGCCCATATTAAATCGGCCCATCTCTTGGCCTTTTTCCAGCGTTGGGGCCTGCTCTTCGTAGTGAAAGCTGTGGATGGAGCGGCCTCGCCCCGGTGTGATTAAGCCCGCCCATACCGTCTCAATGGCGGCGACATTGATGGCTCCGACCAAAATCATGGCGATGGGGCCGCGCTCTGTTTCGAATACAGTGACAACGCGCTCGTTGCGGGCAAAGAGTCGAGGAACAGTGCGCACTGTGTGCCCCGCAACGGAAAAAAGTCGCCCGGGGATATAGATCATTTTTTTCAACACGCCTTTGGTGGGCATGTGAATACGATGGTAATCGCGCGGCGACAAATAGAGCGTGGCAAACTGCCCACCGTTAAACGCTTGGGTGAGTTCGGGATCGCCGCCGAGCAATTCTAACGTGGAAAAGTATTGGCCTTTGGCTTGGAAAATACGGCCATCTTTGATTTTTCCCGATTGACTGACAGTGCCATCGACAGGGCTGGCAAGAGTGGACTCGCCCTCGGCAATGGGGCGCGCCCCCGCTTTGAGCGCACGGGTAAAGAAGTCGTTAAAGCTGTCGTAATCCTCAATCGATTCGCCGACCGCCTCGCTCAAATCAATGCCAAAGGCTTTGATAAAGAGTTCGCCTACGGGATTTTTGAGAGGTGTTTTTTGCCGCGTCGCCCAGAATACCAGCCTCGAAATTAAGTGGTGGGGCAGGGGGTAGAGAGGGAGAGATTTGGCGTAGTCAGACAGCTTGCTCATGGGGCGTCTCAGTGATGGTGGCTATGGTTGTGGTGGTGTTGGGTTTGTCGCGCTTTGACTGTAGCGGTTGTGGATTGCTGGCGACCATTGGCGAATGTCATGTTGAGTTCGACGCTATCTCCCATTGAAAGTGGCGCGCTGGGTTCGAACATCATCAAGTGCAGTCCACCTGCTTCGAGGGCGATTTGAGCGCCTGCGGCAATGTCGATGGACTTGACCGCGCGCATGCGAGCGACGCCGTCTTCCATGCGACTTTCGTGCATTTCAATGCGTTTGAAGTGGGGACTGTCGAAGGCAATAACGCTGACATCGTTTTCGCCGGTATTCTCAAGCGTCATATAAGCGGTGAGAACGGGGGCCGTGGGTGGCGCGGCGGGGATGTGGGCATGGTCAACGCGCAAGCTATCCGCCCAGCTGGGTAGGGCGAGGAACAGCATTAACAAAGTGATGAAATAACGCACTAGTAGGCCTCCATCATGGTGAGTAAATCGCTGGCCATCGCCTGGGGTAGGTGGGGCGCTGACATTAAGGCGTGGCGGCGACCATCGGGGTTTAACACAAACACAGCACCGCTGTGATCGACTTGGTAGTTGCCGTGTTCATCGGCCTCTTGCTTTTTATAAAAGATATCCATGCCATCGGCTAGCTGCTGCAGCTTGTCTTCACTGCTGGTTACACCGATAAAATCGGGATCGAAGTACTGCACATAGCTACCGAGTTTATCGAGGCGGTCGCGCTCGGGGTCGACGGAAATAAAAACCACTTGAACATCTTGTTGGCGCTCTCCCAGTTGCTGATAGGCGTCCGCCATAACGGCCAGCGTGTTGGGGCACACATCGGGGCAGTGGGTAAAGCCAAAAAACAACAGCGTCCAGCGGCCCTTGAGGTGGGCATTGGTAAAGGCACTGCCATCGTCCGCGGTGAGTCTGATCGTCGGGAAGGGGCGGAAATCTTCGGGGTAGAGAGTGGCGTTTTCAAGCTCCAGTGGCGCTTGGCGCTCGCTGTACTCGCGCAGCGCGTAGCCGCCACCGAGAGCCACGGCGGCGACTAGGATCGCGGTGATCAGGCGTCGCCCAAAAGACGTGTTGGAGGCGTTGTTTTGCGTCATGTTGTAGGGTTCCAGTGATAGAAGTGCGCACCGTGTGACGATCAAACCGTGCAATAGTTTCTGGACGCTGCCGAAACCGACGGCGATAATGCGCGCCAAGTTTACCACCGAATTCGAAAGGACTGCAGTGACACTGGCCGAACTGATTGAAAATGCCGCCGCCCGTCTAGGGCAAGCCGACCTGTACTATGGCCACGGTACGGACAATGCTTGGGATGAGGCGGTTTGGCTGGTGCTTCACGCACTGGGGCGCTCGCCGGCCGAGCCGATTGAAGACGCCGATATCGTCCTCAGCGAGGATCAGCAGCAGGCGGCTTTCGATTGGCTGCAGCGACGCATCGACACTCGCAAGCCAACGGCGTATCTGACGGGGCAAGCGTGGTTTTGTGGCCTGCCATTTGAAGTGACTGAAGACACGCTGATTCCGCGTTCGCCGATCGCAGAGTTGATCCAGCAGCAATTTTCGCCGTGGCTGCCGAGGCCACCCCAGCGAGTCTTAGATTTGTGTACGGGAGGTGGCTGCATTGCCATTGCCTGTGCCTACGCCTTCCCCGATGCTCAGGTCGTGGGCACGGACATCTCCGAAGCCGCACTGGCAGTGGCGCGTCGCAATGTGGCAGCCCACCAGTTGCAAGGTCGAGTTCAGTGCCTTTCCAGCGATGTATTTTCCAACGTCGAGGGCTGTTTTGATCTGATCGTCAGCAACCCGCCCTATGTCGATGCCGAGGATATGGCAGCGCTGCCAGCAGAGTATCGCCACGAGCCCGAGTTAGCGCTGGCCTCCGAGCGCGATGGCCTAGGCATAACTCGGCGAATTTTAGCCGATGTGGGCAACTACCTAAGCGACGATGGCGTGTTGGTGCTTGAAGTGGGTAACTCCGAAACCGCGCTGGTCGAGGCCTACCCCGATCTGCCCTTTACATGGCTTGAGTTTGAATGGGGTGGTCACGGTGTTTTTTGTTTACAAAAAAGCGATCTGATTTAAAGCATTTCTGATGCGTTCCCATTGTCACGACGAAGCAGTAGACTGCGACTATTCGTTGACTGGACACGGACATCATCATGCATCAAAAACCCTCGGCTCTTTTGCGCCAGCGCCGCTTTGGTCCCTTTTTTCTCACGCAGTTTCTCGGTGCCTTTAACGACAATGTGTTTAAGAACGCATTGGTGATACTCGTCACCTTCCAAGTGGGGAAGGGCGCAGATATGGATTCCGATCTCTTGGTAAATCTGTGCGCAGCACTCTTTATTTTGCCATTTTTTCTCTTTTCGGCGACGGCGGGACAGGTCGCCGACAAGTACGAAAAAAGTGGTTTGATACGCAAGATTAAGCTGTTGGAAGTGGCCATCATGGGCTTGGCGGCGATCGGCTTTTGGCTCGACAGCGTCTATTTTTTGATGGGCGTATTGTTTTTAATGGGCACGCAGTCGACCTTTTTCGGGCCGATTAAGTACGGCATTTTGCCCCAACATCTACACGAGTCGGAGTTAATCGGCGGTAATGCCTTGGTGGAGATGGGGACGTTCCTCGCCATTTTATTGGGCATCATCGCCGGCAGTAAGTTAATTGGTATCGAGGGTCTGGGAGCGCTGGCGGTGTCGGCGACGGTGATCGGCGTCGCCCTAGTAGGGGTGGTGTTTAGCCGTATGATTCCCAGTGCCGCGGCGGCGGACGCTCAACTGAAGATGAACCTCAACCCCCTGACGGAAACGTGGCGCACCATCGGCTACACCCGCGAGGTGGATTCGGTCTTTAAGTCTGTTCTCGGCATTTCTTGGTTTTGGTTCTTTGGCGCTACGCTGCTGACGCAGCTGCCCAATTTCAGCAAAACGGTGCTGTACGCGGGGGAAGATGTCTACATTGTGTTGTTGGCGATGTTCTCTGTTGGCGTCGGCCTAGGTTCGATTTTGTGTGAAAAGCTGTCGGGTGATGTGGTCGAAATTGGGCTCGTGCCCATTGGCTCTTTTATGCTCACGGTGTTTTGCGCCGATTTGTATTTTTCGAGCGATTTTCCTGTGCGCGAGACACTGATGGATTGGCCCACCTTCTGGGCCGCCTCTGGTAGCTTGCGCGTGCTACTCGATATCGTCTTAATCGGTGTGTTCGGCGGCTTTTTTATTGTCCCGCTCTACGCTCTAGTACAACAGCGCAGTGTGCCCAGCCACCGCTCGCGAGTGATTGCGGGCAATAACATTCTCAACGCCCTGTTTATGGTGTTGTCGGCGGTGATGGCCGTGGTGGTGTTAAAACTGGGCTTTAGTATTCCCGAACTGTTTTTGATCACTGCCGCACTCAACGTGTTGGTGGCGGCTTACATCTTTACCCTAGTGCCCGAATTCATGATGCGTTGTTTGATTTGGTGCATTGTTAACACGATGTATCGCGTACGCAAAGAGCACTTGGATCGCATTCCAAGAGAGGGCGGCGCACTGATCGTTTGCAATCATGTCAGCATGATTGACGCTCTGGTCATTGCCGCCTGTACCCGCCGCCCGGTGCGCTTTGTCATGTACTACAAAATTTTTCAGGTGCCCGTGCTGAGTTTTATTTTTAGAACGGGCAAGGCGATTCCCATAGCAGGGCGCAAGGAGGATCCAGAGATGATGGATGCTGCCTTTGATCGGATTTCTGAGGCCCTTGGTCAGGGCGATTTGATTTGTATTTTCCCCGAGGGCAAGCTCACTGGAGACGGTGATATGGATGTATTTCGACCTGGTGTTGAGCGCATTCTCAAAGCCAATCCAGTCACTGTTGTCCCTATGGCACTTCGCGGCTTGTGGGGCAGCTTTTTCAGTCGAGAGGGCGGCAGTGCCATGCGTCGTCCCTTTAGGCGAATCTGGTCGAGAATTACGCTCAGCGTCGGTGAGCCCATTACAGCAGAACAGGCGAGCGCAGAGTATTTACATACAACGGTCTTGGCACTCAGGGGGGATCGTCAAAAGTAATCGAGGTGTGTAATGACAGCAGTTGCGGAACCGAATGTGGCACAATCGCCGATGTTTACCATTCAGTCTTTGTGTCAGTTTATTAAGGACAACGACGCCAGTGCGATCGAGCGCATTAGCGTTGAATCACTGCCCGCCAACCTTCCCGATAATCTCTCCCAGTATGTCAGCGAAGAGAAGCGCGGCGCGGTAGAGAGCCTCGTATTTGAAGCCAGCGCCTTTCAGTTGCGACGCAATGCGGAAATTGAAGAGCGTTTTGGCGCCGATGTACTGGCTGCAGTGCAATCGGCTAGTGGCAAAACAGACAGTGGCGACCATATTCAGTTTAAGATGCATTTGAAGCGTCTCGTCGACACTTACCAGGCGAGCCGCGATAAATCCAATAGAGAACAAGCTGAACTTTACGCGCCGCTATTAAGCACGCTCGAAGAGTTGTCGGTACCCGTGAAAGATGAAATGGGCGAGGCCGCTCGCGGTGGCTACGAGCTCAATCAATGCTTGGCCGACGCCGGTGCGCTAGCGGGTGAAATGCAGGCCGCAGCCGAAGCCCTCGATAAGCGCTTTACCTCGATTGAGCGCACCATGAACCTCTATCACTATGTGCGCATTATGATGGCCTGCGCCGAAATGCAGAAAGTGCGAGAAGAGGCGGGTAAGCTGGATGGTCGGGCACGTGTTCTCCAAGTGCAGATCAACGCTTGTCGAGAAGAGTTAAAGCGTTTGCAATCGCGCCGAAATTTAAGCGGCAAAGAGAAAGAGCGCGAGGACAGCTTGCGCTCACAAGTATCTGATTTCGTCGAGCAGCTGCAAGATTATGAAGTACTGATATCTGAGACAGATCTGATTGATTGGCTGGATGTCATTGTCGAGGCTTCAATTAGCAATTATGTGAATAAGCGAGCGGGGCAGGCCATCCGCTCGGGGCGTCTAACGCTGTTCAATTTGCTGCAAAAATACTGCGAGCTGCAAGAGGCGGCGGCGTCGCAAGTGGCGCGCAACCCCTTTGCGACATCCGATCCTAAAAAAACCATCGAGTTTATGATGCAGTCCGAGCAGTTTATTCTTGACTACTTCTCGCGCAAGAAGAGTTCGATGGCGGCCTGGCTGGGCGGCGCGGCGGAAGAGAAAGTGCGCAAGCTGGCCTCGCTGCAAAAAGATTTGCTGAGTGAAATGGAATCCAACCGAAAAAAACTGAGATAGCGCCACATCGCTTGCGCTTTGCCTAGCCAGTTTTTACACTGCTTTGATCGTAGTCGTGAGCAGTAATAATGGCCTACACCCCAGAGAAAAAACTCAGCATGGCGCAGTTCGAAGCGCTGATCCATCGAGCGACACCCAAGCAGTTGTCGCGTCTCGCCGTACGGCAGTTGCCCGATAACATCCCCGACAGTTTGGCCGATGAGGCGCCCATGGAAGTGCGCTCTGTGGTTGAGGAGCTGATTTTTGAAGCGACCGCCTACCAAGTGAATTTACAGATTGAGCTAGAGAGCCAGTTCGGCACGGATATGCTCAGTGCAATGGCGCTCTCTCAGCAAAGTGGCGACTCGCGGTCCCATCTTTTATTCAAGTCTCGTGTACGCAAAATGGTGGATATGTACACGCGAAGCAAAAAAGACCCACGCTTATTAAAATCGGAAGACTTCTTGCAACTCGAGTCGGAAGCCAAGCGTTTGCTGGAAGATTTGCGCCAAGAGACGGGTGCCTTAGCGTTTGCTCGCCATACGATTGAGGGCAATGTATTGGCCGCGGGCCCTAAATTTATTGGCCTGTTTAAGGAGGCCTTAAGTATCTTGACGAAGCGCTTTCAAGAAATTGAGCGCACCATGAATCTCTATTTTTATGTGAGCGTCATGATTGCGGCCAATGAAATGAACTATGTGCGCGATCATATTATTCATGTCGAGCGAGAGGCCAGCGCGATCAAAATACAGGTGGATGAAAAGCGCGAAACGCTGGCACAAATGCAGAGCAACCCCATTTCTCGCCGCACCAAAAAAGCTTTGATTAGCGAGTACCAAGAGAGCATTACCCAAATGCTCGCTGAGCTGAAGAGCTACGAAGTCGTGATTTCGGAGAATAAACTGCTCGAGTGGCTCGATGTGGTCGTCGAGGCGAGCCTGTCCGCCTATGTGAAAAAGCAGGCGGGCTCGATTATTCGCACGGCGCGTCTCGGATTGTTTGGTTTGCTGCAAAAATACTGCCTGCTTCAAGAGGACTCCGCTCGCCAAGTAGCGCGCAACCCATTTTCGCAGGTAGATCCTAAAAAAACGATTATGTATATGTTGCGATCGGAGCAGTTTATTCTCGATTATTTCGCCAAGAAAAAAGAGAGAATGACCTCATGGCTCGGTGGCGCCGCGCAAAATCGAATCGATAGTCTGGCCGTTTTGGAGCGGCAACTGATCAGCGAAATGCGAAAAAATCAGAAGCGTGTGACCTGATTGTGATCCCAAGGCCGATGAGATTCGGTTAGAATAGCTGCCATGTCAGGAAATACACTTGGAAAACTGTTTACGGTGACCAGCTTTGGCGAGAGCCATGGCTTGGCGATTGGTTGCATTGTCGACGGCTGCCCGCCGGGGCTGGCGCTTTGCGAAGCCGATATTCAGCGCGATTTAGATCGCCGTCGCCCGGGCACCTCACAGTTTGTGACTCAGCGAAAAGAGCCCGATCAGGTCAAAATTTTATCGGGCGTATTCGAAGGTAAAACGACCGGTACGCCGATTGCCTTAATGATCGAGAATACCGATCAGCGCTCCAAAGATTACGGCAATATCGCCGAGCAGTTCCGCCCGGCACACGCCGACTACACCTATTACAAAAAATACGGTTTTCGCGATTACCGTGGTGGCGGGCGTTCCTCGGCGCGCGAAACGGCGGTTCGGGTCGCCGCGGGCGCGATCGCTAAAAAATACTTGGCCGAGCATTTTAATATTTCTGTACGCGGCTATCTGTCTCAGCTGGGCCCTATCCGCTTCGAGCAATTTGATTGGAGTGAAGTCGACAACAATCCATTTTTTAGCCCCGATAAAGCGGCGGTTGAAAAAATGGAAGACTTTATGAAAAAGCTGCGCAAGGAGGGCGATTCGATTGGCGCCGAAGTCACCGCTGTCGCCGAGGGCGTGCCAGCGGGCTGGGGTGAACCCGTCTACGATCGCATCGATGCGGATATTGCCTTTGCCATGATGTCGATTAACGCCGCCAAGGGCGTTGAAATTGGTGCGGGCTTTGACAGCGTGACACAGCGCGGCACAGAGCACCGCGACGAAATGAGTCCCGACGGTTTTCTGAGTAACCACGCAGGCGGCACCTTAGGTGGTATTACCAGTGGGCAGAATATTGAGGTGAAGGTCGCTATTAAGCCGACTTCCAGCTTGCACCTGCCGGGTCAGAGCGTTGATGTCCACGGACAGCCGATTGAAGTGCGTACAATGGGGCGCCACGATCCCTGTGTGGGCATTCGTGCGACGCCTATCGCCGAGGCCATGTTGGCATTGGTGTTGATGGATCACATGATGCGCCACCGCGCTCAGTGCGCGGATGTTGAAACGGCGGTGACCGTGCCGCCCCGCGCCCCTGAATCGTTATAAACCTGTAAGACAACGGAGAGCAAAATGATGAAACGCGCGTTAGTGATGGTGAGCATCACTGTAACCAGTCTCGTATTGAGCGCCTGTGCCATGCTTCAAGGCGGTGGGCAGGAGGGCAATCAGGCAGCTCCTTCAATGATGGCGAGTATTGTGCAGCAGCGCATTGAGGCCAAGGGCCCCCAAATGTTTTGCTCTCAGCCCACCTATCAAAAATGCACGGGCCTAGAGCAGGCTCAATGTGAAATGGAAATGCAAAGCTTTGCCGATCGTTGCTTTGATGTGGCACAACAGCAAACGGGCGGTGCGGGCGTGAGCTCAGCGGCCTTTGCCTCATCTTATGCGTCTTGCATGACAGTCAATCACGCCCTAATGCATCCCGAGCAGGCGGAGCAAATTAAGAGTTGCGTGGCGGATGCGGAGTTTGACTACGGCGCTATGCTGCGCTCGGCTTTATATTAAAGCGCGTTACTGCATTACATTAAAAAGGCGAGCCACGGGCTCGCCTTTTTTATTTAGTGCGATAGGCGTCGAGGACTTTCATTAAGTGCGAAGCGGCGTTGGAGAGTGTGCGTTCGCGGTGAATGACGGTGCCGAGGCCGCGACGGATGTTGAGGCCTTTGACGTCGGCGCTGATTAAATCGCCGTCGATCATGTTGGTGGGCAGCGCACTCCAGCCCAGCCCAATCGACACCATCATTTTAATCGTCTCTAAATAATTGGTTTCTAGACTGACTTGTAACTGGGTGCCCATCTCGGCGCTGGCTCGTTCGATAATATTGCGAGTAAAAGTGCCTTTGGCGGGCAGAATCGCGTTGTGTTCGGAGAGCATAGCCAGTGTCAGCGGCGGCTTGTGTTGAGCCAGTGGATGGTTGGGGCCCATGACGATGGCCAGTGGGTCGTCCCAAATTTGTTCGGTCAGCAGCTTGGGCGAAGGGCTGGAGGGCAGGGTGACCATGGCCAATTCAAGGGTGCCCGTTTCGACCATATAGCAGCCCTCTTCGGAGTCGAGAAAGCGAATATCGAGTTGTACTTGCGGATATTTTTGCGTGAACTCTCGCAACACAGGCGCGAGTCGGTGTAGGCCGATGTGGTGACTGGTGCCGATGCTTAGGCGGCCGGTGACTTCGCCGTTGAGGTTGGTCAGCGCGCGCTCGGCGTCGTCGAGCTGTAGAAGGATGGCTCGGGCGCGAGGCAACAGTGCATAGCCCGCCTCTGTGAGTTGAGGTTGGCGCCCGATGCGGTCGAACAGCAGCGTATCAAGTTCGTTTTCCAGGGTAGAAATGCGCTTGCTCACTGCGGGCTGAGTAATATGGAGCAGCTCGGCGGCGCGTGAGAACGATTGGTGCTCGGCGACGGTGACAAACGCTTTTAGGTTTTGGCTTTCCATTATATTCCTTCTTGGAATTGAGGGCATGAAAATTATAAATTTGAGTTATTTGTACAGGGAGCGCTACACTTTTTCCACTATTAAATGCTTTTGAGTGGGATCGAAAGCGATTGTGATGAGAGAGAGCACCATGGCAAAAACTTTATACGATAAGTTGTGGGAGCAGCATGTTGTGCGCGTCAATGATGATGGCACGGCTCTGTTGTATATCGACCGGCATTTGGTACACGAAGTGACCTCGCCCCAGGCATTTGAGGGATTGCGTCTAGCGGGGCGTGAATTGTGGCGTCGCGAGAGTATCGTGGCAGTGCCCGATCACAATGTGCCCACCACGGATCGCGACCAAGCGATTGCCGACCCCGTGTCGCGCTTGCAGGTTGAGACGCTCAATGACAATGCCTCGGACTTTAACCTGACCTTTTTCAAAATGAACGATGTGCGCCAAGGCATTGTGCACGTGATCGGCCCGGAGCAAGGCGCCACTTTACCCGGCATGACGATTGTCTGTGGCGACTCCCACACCTCGACTCACGGTGCGATGGGGGCTTTGGCCTTCGGTATTGGTACCTCCCAAGTAGAGCATGTGATGGCGACGCAGACCTTGGTGATGCAAAAGTCCAAGAACATGCGCGTCACCATTGAGGGTTCTGTGGGAGCAGGCGTGACTGCCAAAGACATCGTGTTGGCCATCATCGGTGAAATCGGCACGGCGGGCGGCACGGGCTACACCATTGAGTTTGCCGGTCAGGGGATTCGCGACTTGTCGATGGAAGGCCGCATGACCGTGTGCAACATGGCCATCGAAGGCGGCGCGCGCGCGGGCATTATCGCCGTCGATGAAAAAACCATCGACTATTTCAAAGGTCGCCCATTTGCGCCGAAAGGCGAGCAGTGGGAGCGCGCCGTCGAGGCCTGGCGCGATTTAAAATCGGACGAGGGCGCGGTGTTTGATCGCGAAATCGTCATCCAAGGGCGTGGTATTGCGCCGCAGGTGACCTGGGGAACGTCACCCGAAATGGTCGTGCCCGTGAGTGATCGCGTGCCCAACCCCGCCGAGGCCGGGGACGAGGTGAAAGCGTCGGGCATGCAAAAGGCCTTGGATTACATGGGGCTGACAGCGGGTACTCCGATAGAAGAGATTGCGGTCGACAAGGTCTTTATCGGCTCTTGCACCAACTCGCGCATCGAAGATCTGCGTGCCGCCGCCGAAGTGGCCAAAGGCCGTAAAGTCGCTGGCAACATCGCCTTGGCGATGGTGGTGCCCGGCTCGGGCTTGGTCAAAAAACAGGCGGAGGAAGAGGGCTTGGACACCGTCTTTCTAGAGGCGGGCTTTGAGTGGCGCGAGCCCGGTTGCTCGATGTGCTTGGCAATGAATGCCGATCGCTTAGAACCTGGCGAGCGCTGTGCCTCGACGTCCAATCGCAATTTCGAGTCGCGGCAGGGATTAAATGGTCGCACCCACTTGGTCAGCCCCGCCATGGCGGCCGCGGCCGCGGTGACGGGCCACTTTACCGATGTCCGCCAATTGACAGCTCAGGAGGCCTAGATCATGCAGGCATTTACACAATTAAGCGGGATCGTCGCGCCACTGGATCGTCCCAATGTAGACACGGACGCGATTATTCCGAAGCAGTATCTGAAGTCGATTAAACGCACGGGGTTTGGCCCCAATTTGTTCGATGACTGGCGCTACCTCGATGCGGGCGAGCCGGGACAAGACCACTCTCAGCGGGCACTGAACCCCGAGTTTGTTTTGAACCAGTCGCGCTACCAAGACACACAAATATTGCTGGGGCGCGATAACTTTGGCTGTGGCTCATCGCGCGAGCACGCCGTGTGGGCGTTTATGGACTACGGCATTCGCGTGATTATTGCGCCGAGCTTTGCCGATATCTTTTTTAACAACAGCTTTAATAACGGCTTGTTGCCCATCGTTTTGGATGAAGCGACCGTCGATGGCTTGTTTGACGAGGTCGAGGCGCAACCGGGTTACCAGTTAACGGTCGACTTAGAGGCCAAGTGCATTACCACGCCAAGTGGCCGAGAGATTGCTTTTGATGTCGATGAGTACCGTCGCTACCGCTTGCTGAATGGGCTCGACGATATTGGTTTAACCTTGCAGCATGCCGACGCGATTAAAGCCTATGAAGCCCAGCGCCAAAAGACGGCGCCGTGGTTGTTTTCATAAAAGCTGCCAGAACAAGAGGATAAAACATGAATAAAATTGCCGTATTGCCCGGTGATGGCATTGGCCCCGAAATTATCGCCGAAGCACTCAAAGTGCTCGATGCGCTCAAGGCCGATGGTTTGGAGATCGAGTGGCAGGAGGCGCCCATCGGTGGCGCGGGCTACGACGCCGCGGGCAAGCCACTGCCCGATGACACCTTAAACTTGGCGCGCCAAGCCGACGCGGTATTGCTCGGTGCCGTGGGCGGTCCTCAGTACGATACGCTGGAGCGAGATTTGCGTCCCGAGCGCGGCCTTTTGGCGATTCGCCAAGAGCTGTCGCTGTTTTCGAACCTGCGCCCAGCGATTTTGTATCCCCAGCTGGCGGATGCCTCGAGCTTGAAACACGACTTGGTGGCGGGGCTGAATATTATGATTGTCCGCGAGCTAACGGGCGGCATTTACTTCGGTCAGCCCCGAGGTATCCGCGACCTCGACAGCGGAGAGCAACAGGGCTATAACACCATGGTCTACAGCGAGAGCGAGATTGAACGCATTGCGCGCTCGGCATTTGATATTGCCCAAGTGCGGGGGAAAAAACTGTGTTCGGTCGATAAAGCCAATGTGCTTGAGGTGTCGGAGTTGTGGCGCGAGACGGTCGATCGCGTGGCCAAGGACTACCCTGAAGTGGAAGTCAGTCACATGTATGTCGACAACGCGGCTATGCAGCTAGTGCGCGCGCCCAAGCAATTTGATGTCATGGTGACGACCAACTTGTTTGGCGACATCCTGTCCGATATTGCGGCAATGCTAACGGGTTCGATTGGTATGTTACCCTCGGCCAGTCTAGACGCGCAGGGCAAAGGCATGTACGAGCCCGTACACGGCTCGGCGCCAGACATCGCAGGCAAAGATGCGGCTAACCCGCTGGCAACGATTTTGTCTGTGGCCATGATGTTGCGCTACAGCTTGGGCGAGACTGCCGCCGCCGACCGTATTGAAGACGCGGTGGGTAAAGTCCTATCTCAGGGCTTGAGAACAGCGGATATCGCCGCAGAGGGCGATAAAACCATTGGCACAAAAGCCATGGGCGACGCGGTTGTCGCCGCACTTTAATTTCAACTTAAGTAAGATCATTTACCGCGGGCTGCAGCTGACAGCGCGCCCGCACAACAAGAGGAAAGAAAATGTCTGATAAAAAATACGATGTTGCCGTAGTGGGTGCCACAGGTGCTGTCGGCGAAACTATGATGTCTATCTTGGCGGAGCGCAATTTCCCCGTTAACAATGTTTATCCTCTGGCCTCTGCGCGCTCAGCGGGGAAAAAAGTGCCTTTTGGCGATAAATATCTCACCGTAGAAGACCTAGATACTTTTGACTTTAGCAAGGTTCAAATTGGCCTGTTTTCAGCGGGTGGTTCAATCTCGGAAAAATACGCCCCTCGCGCCGCCGAGGCGGGTTGTGTCGTCATCGACAACACTTCGCACTTCCGCTATGACGAGGACATTCCATTGGTTGTCCCCGAGGTGAATCCCGCAGCGCTTAAGGATTACCCCAATCGCAATATTATCGCCAATCCCAATTGCTCGACGATCCAAATGCTGGTGGCCCTCAAGCCTATCCACGATGCGGCTGGTATCGAGCGCATCAATGTGGCGACCTATCAAGCGGTATCGGGCAGCGGCGCTTCGGCGATTAAGGAGTTGGCCACCCAGACGGGCGAGTTGCTAAACGGTCGCGAGGCCAAGGCAGAAGTTTATCCCACGCGCATCGCCTTTAATGCGATTCCGCAAATTGATGTGTTTCAAGACAATGGCTACACCAAAGAAGAGATGAAAATGGTCTGGGAAACCCAGAAAATTTTTGGTGATAAAGCTATTAAAGTAAACCCGACAGCGGTGCGCGTACCGGTGTTTTTCGGTCACTCTGAAGCGGTTCACATCGAAACTCGCGAAAAAATTTCCGCGGAAAAAGTGCGCGAATTGCTGCAATCGTCCGAGGGTATTGAGGTCGTTGACGAGCGTAAAGACGGTGGATACGCCACGGCGGCTATTGATGGCGCAACACAAGATCCTGTGTTTGTCAGCCGTATCAGAGACGACATCTCGCATGAGAGAGGGGTGAATCTCTGGGTGGTTGCCGACAATGTGCGTAAGGGCGCGGCCTTGAATAGCGTGCAAATTGCGGAGCTTTTAATAAAAGACTATCTATAAAGCCCTGTTAAAACATATTGTTAATGTTTTACATTTAAAGTACATTCTTAAAAAATCGCGCAGGTTATGGTCTTTTATAGAATTTTCTGCGCTCGCACTGGAGCTTAAGTGTTTAAGCTCCAGTAGAGTGGGCCGACCTGCATTATGAGATAGGCAGCTAAGGGCATCTACTGTGCAAAAAAAGACTCTGACCTCCCTGCTATTACTGGCTTCTGCTCTTCCACTGAGTGCGCACGCACTTGGGCTTGGCAACATCGAGGTTTATTCCGCGCTCAACCAACCGTTGGACGCAGAGATTTTGATTACCTCTGCTAAGCCGGGGGAGACGGAAAACCTGATTGTTCAACTGGCTTCTGAACAGGCGTTCATCAAAGCGGGCGTGCAGCGCCCCTACATGCTGAATAGCCTCGACTTCCAGAGCTCGATGCGACAAGACGGCACACCCGTGGTTAAGGTCACGACCAAAAAGCCAGTACGAGAACCCTTTTTGAACTTCCTCGTCGATATTGAGTGGCCGCGCGGCCGCTTAGTACGAGAGTTCACGCTGCTGTTAGACCCTCCCGGTTTTGCTGTGAGTCAGCCCAAGGCGGCTCCCGCAGCATCGAATACGCAACAGGCTGAGACAACAGCTGCGGGCTCTGCCCCCATCGAGCGCCAATCGGCGCAGGTGGCACCAAAAAAGCCCGAGCCTCAAACTGAACCCCAGGTACAACCTCAGCCTCAGCCAGAGCCCGCTGCTGTTGCACCTGAGCCCGAAGTGGCTAAGGCCACGCCTGATGCCTCTCAAGCTTCAGCGATGCCTGAGGAAGCGGTTCAGCCTGAGCCGTTGCCCGAAGAGCAAGTGCAGCCTCAGCCCATTGCCGCACCCGCTCCCGAAACCAGTGACAGCCCGTTTTCGGACTTGCTCAACGACCTAGAGGGCGAGCAGGCGGCAGCTTTGGATGACGGCGGCTATGCGGTTACTGAGCAACCAGCCGAAGTGCAGGCCTCGGATTCCATGGGCGCTGCATCGATGGCTTATCAAGACGATCAGCCCGTTGATGTCTCGGGTTTGGATAGCGAAACGCTGCCATCGGTAGATGTCGAGCTGGACCCCAATCAATCGTTCAATGCTGAGACTATTGTCGCTTCCGATGAAGCCTATATCGGCCCCGATATAGAACAGCTTTTCCAAGCACAGCAAGAACCCGTTTACCGCGAGCCCGCTCCTGAACCCGAACCGGTGATGATTGAGCCTGAGCCCATTCCCGAGCCCGAGCCTCGCCCCACCGAGTACGCGGTACAGCAGGGCGATATCATGCTCAATATTGCTGAGCAGTTCCGTCCCGAAGATATCGATATCAATCAGGCCATGCTGGCCATTATGCGCGCCAATCCTGAGGCCTTTATTCAAGAAAATGTGAACTTGGTTCGCGAGGGCCAAGTGCTGCGCATTCCAGACGAGGCGTCTATGCGCTCGCTGGGGCAAGGTGAGGCCTTGTCTGAAGTCTTGGCACAAAACGCCTTGTGGCGTGAGTATAAGGCGCAAGTGGCGGGCTCTTCGGTGGTTGCTAGCGAAACGACTTCAGAGGCTCGTTCTGATAGCGCGGCAAGTACTGGTAAGGCAGACAGTGCCGCCACGGGTGAAGAGGGCACGCAGTTGTCTCTCGTAGCGCCCGATGATGGTGAGGCGGGCAGTAATTACACGGCCTCTGGCCAAGAGGGCGAAGCCAGCGAAGGTCGCTTGAAGCGCGATTTGAGCCTTGCCAAAGAAGATCTTGAAGCAAGCAAGTTAGAAAAGGGTGAGATTGAATCTCGCATCTCTGAGCTTGAGGGCATTGTCACCAAGTCAGAGGGTCTCATTGAGCTTGAAAACGAGAAGATGGCTCAAGCCCAACAGAATGCTGAGCAGGCCAATGCCTCGGGTAAGGCAGGCGAGAGCGAGACCGCTGAATTCGTCGATGACGCGATGGAAGACTTGGTGGGCGAAGGCGAAGCGGGTGAGCAAACGGCTCAAGCTGATGGCACTGAAACGGCTGCCGTCGACACCGACAGTGGTGAGGCCGAAGCTGCTTCTGATGACGCTGATAATGCCGACGCGACTCAAGCAGTCGAGCAAGACCCAGCGACCACAGTCGCTGTAACGGACTCTCAGAGTGCGCGTCCCGATGGCATTGGTGGCGTTATTTACGACATCTTGCCCGAGGGTTTGCGCCCCAGCCTGCAGCCGTTGCTAGCCGGCCCCTTGGTCTGGCTGTTAGTGGCTCTACCCGTGATCATACTGCTGGCATTGGGCTTCTTGCTGCTGCGTAAAAAATCTTCCGATTCAAGCGACGAATTGGAAAACCTCGTGTTCGACGAGGAGAACAATGCAGCAGAAGCGCCTGAAGCCGAGAGCGCCGATGCTGAATCTGGCGGTGACGACTTAGAAGCGACCATGGTATCGAGCGCCGAGGATACGATGCAGGCGACGGCGATTATGTCGCCTGAAGGTGATGACGATTCGTCGTCTGATGCGTCGGCTGAGGCGGTTGCCTCGGACGAAGGCGAAGACGACGAGGCGGTGCAAACTGTACTCGCCGAGGCCGATGTGTACATCGCGTACAACTTGATGGATCAGGCCGAGGAAGAACTCAATAAAGCCATTGCCGAGAACCCCGATGTACCGGCTTATCGCGGCAAATTACTCGAAGCCTATTTCAATGCGGGCAAAAAAGACGAGTTTATTGCCGCTGCGCAAGAATTAGAGTCTAAGGTAGACACGAACACCAGCCGCGTCTGGGAAAAAGCCGTGGTACTGGGCAAAGAGATTGCCCCAGAAAACGCTTTGTTCTCTGGTGCTGAGGTGAGTGGTGATCTGCAGGCGGCCGACTTTGCTGTTGAGCGTCCCGATACGCCGGATTTTGACATCGGTGCTGAAGAGGGCGGAGAAGCTGCGGCTGACTTCGATCTAGGCGACGATGGCGATATCGACCTCTCATCCGCGGATATCAGTGATGACGCGGAATCGGCTGCTAGTGACGCAGCGGATGAAAATGAAGCTGAAGACATTACTGACAGCGTCTCGCTCGACGACGAGTTTAGCTTGGGCGATGTGGTTGCCGAGCTGGATGCTGATTCCGAAGAGAGCCCCGCGAGCGATGCAGAAGACGATGGAGAGCTCGACTTTGATGTTGAGGATTTTCTGAGCGACTCTGATGAGGCGTCGGCCGATACAGCATCCGCCGATGCGGATGATGAGTCGATTGAAGATATCGGTCTAGACTTGGATGACGATTCTGAGACTGAAGACGACTCCGATGCGGATCTCAGCTTTGATCTGCCCGAATCATCGGAAGAGGAGTCGAGCGAAGCGGATTCAGGCGATTTGGATTTCGACTTTGACGAAGCCGTTGACTCATCTGATGAAGAAAGTGGCGAGGTATCGCTCGACGAAGGGTCTGTCGATATCGACAGTGACTTCTCTCTCGATCTCGAAGAAGACAGCACTGATTCAGCCGAAGACTCAAGCAGCGACGATCTCGAATTCGACCTAGAAGGGCTCGCGGACGAGGCCGACGACAATGACGAGAGCACTGGTGGAAGTGCGGATAGCGTTGACGACGGCTTTGACCTCGACTTTGATACAGGCGATGCCGATGAAGGCGAAGAAGAGGATGCCTCCGACGCCACCAGCATGATTGACGATGCTGACCTAGAGACCATGATGGACGACCTAGGTGAAGAGGGCGATGTCTCTGACTTTGACGACCTTGATGGCGATCTTCCCGACAATCTCGATGAGGTGGGAACCAAACTCGATTTGGCCAAGGCCTATATCGATATGGGAGACGCTGAGGGCGCTAAAGCGAGTTTAGAAGAAGTCATTGAAGAAGGTGACGACGAGCAGAAAAAAGCGGCTAAAGATTTATTGTCGCAGATTTAAATCGCTCGAAAACGGAATAGAAAGGCCGGCACTGCCGGCCTTTTTTGTGTTTATTGCTAGCGCTCTTGCCCATCGAAAGAGCGCGTGTATGGCGCTCGAAGCCGATGGAAGAATTCGCTACCATTAATTACTGGCAAAGTGAGATCAGTTTTGAAAATAGCACTAGGTGTAGAGTACGACGGCACGGCTTATCACGGTTGGCAGCGTCAAAATAACGGAATCAGTGTTCAGCAGGTACTAGAAGAGTCGCTGTCTAAAGTGGCCAACCACGGTGTGCAAGTACAGTGCGCGGGCAGAACGGACACGGGAGTCCACGCCACTCAACAAGTGGTTCACTTTGAGAGCTCTGCTCAGCGCAGTATTCGCAATTGGATACTCGGTGCCAATGCCAACTTGCCCTTTGACGTTTCCGTGCGTTGGGCGAAACAGGTTAGCGACGATTTCCATGCCCGCTTTAGTGCGCAAGGGCGCCGCTACCGCTATCTGATTCTGTCGCGTTACTCGCGCTCAGCCCTGTGGGGGCGTCGAGCTACCTGGACGCACAAACCGCTGGATCTTGAGGTCATGCAACAGGCAGCTCAGCACCTAGTAGGGCGACACGATTTCTCCTCCTATCGTGCGGTGCACTGTCAGGCTAAGTCCCCCGTGCGCACATTGCATTCCCTAGAAGTGGGGCGAGCGGGCGACTTTATTTACATTGATGTTCACGGTGACGGCTTTTTACATCACATGGTGCGCAACATTGCCGGTGTTCTCATGGCCATCGGTGCGGGGGAAGCGGTTCCCGATTGGTCGCGCGAGGTATTGGAGCATCGCGATCGCCGTCTCGGAGGGGTCACGGCTCCCCCTTGGGGCTTATACTTTGTACACGCCGAATATCCAGAGGTCTTTGACTTGCCAAACTCGCCTCGCTGGCCCTATCTGACGGAGTGCTAGGGCCTGTTAACACAAATTTGATGGTCACTGTTGTGACTAAAAAAGCGCCAATCAAGGCGCAAGGAGCGTGGTTTGGTGAATCCAAATGAGCGACGAGCAACGATGAGTGGCGTTTTTTTAGCCACAACCCGAAGGGCTGGAGCTATTTTCCGCCCAGCTGCGTTATCAGTCGTTTGTGTAGACGTACTACACGGCACTCCTTCTGCCTTGCTGGGCAGGAAAATGGCTTCCAGCAGAGATCATAAAATTTGTGGTAACAGGCCCTAATATCGCAACAAAAGAGAGCGCGCGTACAAGCGGCGCAGTACCGCTTTATGTTAAGCTTGCCGACCCTGTATTAACGCATGGGCAAAGCCCGTCGGTATCAACTTGAAACGAGTTCGCGTCAAAATTTGTGGCATTACTCGCCAGCAGGATGCGCAGGCTGCTGTTGCCTTGGGCGCGGATGCGTTGGGCTTTGTTTTTTATCGCCCCAGTCCCCGCTTCATCGAGCCCAGTGAAGCGGCGCGAATCATTCGCCAATTGCCCGCTTTTGTAACAACCGTGGGGCTTTTTATGGATGCCGACGCGACGTTTGTAAGGGACGCCACTCGCCACGCTTCCATTGATCTTCTGCAATTTCACGGGCGTGAAAGTGCCGAGTTTTGTCGCCAGTTTGACCAACCCTATATCAAAGCGGTACCCATGCGCGAGCGCATTGATTTGAACGCCTATGTTGAGAGTTTCTCCGACAGCCGCGGCCTGTTGCTGGACAGCACTCGATTTGGTGTAGCGGGTGGAAGTGGCGAGTGTTTTGATTGGTCTGAGGCGAAGGCTCTGTCCTCTTCCGAGCGGGCGATCATCATGGCTGGCGGTATCAAGGCGAGCAATGTTGCTAAAGCCGTCGCTGAGACGGATTGCTACGGCGTCGATGTCAGTAGTGGTGTAGAAGATCGGCCAGGCCATAAAAGCCCTTATAAGATGAAGCAGTTTTTTGACGCGCTAAAAGCGCAGTAATGGTGAAATCATGAGTGAAAAAATCGATTTCTTCGAATATCCCGACGCAAAGGGACGCTTTGGCGACTACGGTGGCCGCTTTGTGGCGGAGACATTGGTAGAGGCGTTGGACGAGCTAACCGAAGCCTATGAGCGCTACCGCAAAGAGCCCGATTTTATCGCTGAGTTAGAAGACGATTTAAAAAACTATGTAGGACGTCCCAGCCCGCTGTACCACGCCAAGCGCTGGTCGAGTGAATTGGGTGGTGCGCAGATTTTTCTCAAGCGCGAAGACTTAAACCACACTGGCGCCCACAAAATCAATCACGCTTTGGGGCAGGGATTGCTGGCGAAGCGGATGGGCAAAACGCGCATTATTGCCGAAACGGGAGCGGGCCAACACGGCGTGGCAACGGCTACGGTGGCCGCGCGTTTAGGGTTGCAATGCGTTGTCTACATGGGCGCAGAGGACATTCAGCGCCAGTCACCTAATGTGTTTCGCATGCGTTTGCTGGGCGCAGAAGTGGTGCCAGTGGAGTCGGGTTCACGCACACTGAAAGACGCGCTAAACGAGGCTATGCGCGACTGGGTGAGCAATATTGACGATACTTTTTACATTATTGGAACCGTGGCCGGCCCCCACCCCTATCCGGCGATGGTCAGAGATTTTCAAGCCATTATTGGTCGCGAGCTTCGCGGCCAAATGCAAGAGGCCGAAGGCGCCCAAGCGGATGCCTTAATTGCTTGCGTGGGCGGCGGCTCGAATGCGATCGGCTTGTTTTACGAGTTTTTAAACGACGATGGCATCGACATTTACGGCGTCGAAGCGGGCGGCGACGGCGTGGAGACGGGGCGCCATGCGGCGCCACTACAGGACGGTCGCCCCGGTGTTCTGCACGGTAATCGAACCTATTTGATGGAAGATGACAATGGTCAGATTATCGAAACGCACTCGATCTCTGCAGGTTTGGATTACCCCGGTGTGGGCCCTGAGCACAGTTGGCTGAAAGACCAAAAGCGCGTTCAGTATGTCAGCGTGACAGACGATGAAGCGATGCAGGGCTTTCACGCATTAACGCGCATCGAAGGCATTATTCCCGCACTGGAGTCGAGTCACGCACTGGCCTACGCTATGAAACTGGCCCCTACCATGCGCCCCGATCAACGCATTGTGGTCAATCTTTCAGGTCGCGGCGATAAAGACATCAACACAGTTGCCCAGCGCGAGGGCATTGAACTATGAGCCGCATTGAAAAGACGTTTTCTGCCTTAAAGAGCGAAGGCAAGACCGCTTTGATTCCCTATGTTACCGCTGGCGATAGAGAACCCAGCTGGACGGTGTCACTGATGCATGCGCTGGTGGAAGCAGGCGCGGATGTGCTGGAGGTCGGCGTACCCTTTTCTGACCCCATGGCCGATGGCCCGGCGATTCAAAAGGCTTGCGAGCGAGCGCTACTCCATGGTGTCAGCTTGAGCCAAGTGCTCGATATAGTCGCCGAGTTTCGCCGCAGTGATAACAGCACGCCGGTGGTGTTGATGGGGTATCTCAATCCGATTGAAAGAATGGGTTACGAGACCTTTGCACACCGAGCGGGCGAAGTTGGCGTTGATGGCGTGCTCACTGTCGATTTGCCACCAGAGGAAGGGGCATCGCTCACTCAGTATTTAAAACCGTTAAACATTGACCCCATTTTCTTAGTGGCACCGACTAGCACCGAAGCGCGAATCCAGTCCATCGCCGATTTGGCCAGTGGCTTCATATATTACGTTTCGCTCAAAGGGGTGACAGGCGCCGCCAACCTCGACCGAGATGCCGTCAAAGCCAAGTTAGCGCAAATCCGTCAACACACCTCGCTGCCTCTCGGGGTCGGGTTTGGGATTCGCGATGCGGAAACCGCCGCCGCCATGGCCGAGTGTGGCGATGCGGTTGTCGTCGGTAGTGCACTGGTTAATCTGATTGGCGATAGCGATTCATTGGAGGCGGCACAAGCGGCTGTATCCGCGCTATTATCAGAAATACGCCAGGCGATTGACGCTTAGGCCACGCGCGGCAATATGTTGCAAATATTCCAAAGCCCAATGACTCGGATTACACTGCGAACATGAGTTGGTACGAAAAACTAATGCCCGCCAAGGTGGGTTCGCGCAACAAAAGCCCGGTGCCAGAGGGAGTATGGGTGCAGTGTGAGTCCTGTAAGGTCACGCTCTATCGGAACGAGTTGGAAAAGCATCAAATGGTGTGCCCCAAATGCGAGTATCACCATCACATCAGTGCGCGCCAACGCCTCGACTGGTTTCTCGATGAACAGGGTCGCGAGGAGATAGGTGCAGATCTCAAGCCGCGAGATCTTCTCAAATTTAAAGACAGCAAGCGCTATAAAGATCGCCTGGTTCAGCAGCAGAAAAAATCGGGTGAAGAGGAAGCGCTACTGGCCTTTAAAGGGACGCTAGAGCAGCGACCTGTTGTCGCAACGGCGTTTGAATACAATTTTATCGGCGGCTCTATGGGTGCTGTCGTGGGAGAGCGTTTTACGCTAGCCGCGGAAGTAGCCCTCGCCGAAAAACGGCCCCTGATCAACTTCTCCGCAAGTGGCGGTGCCCGCATGCAAGAGGGATTGACCTCGCTGTTTCAGATGTCGAAAACCAGTGCGGCACTAGGTCGACTGTCGGAGGCGGGTATTCCCTACATCTCTGTGCTCACCGACCCCACCATGGGAGGCGTCTCTGCAAGCTTGGCGATGCTGGGCGATATCAATTTGGCAGAACCCGGTGCCCTGATTGGCTTTGCGGGGCCGCGAGTGATTCAACAAACGGTCCGCGAAACGCTGCCAGAGGGGTTTCAGCGTGCGGAGTTTTTGCTGGAACACGGCGCCCTCGATCAAGTGATACACCGTCACGAAATGCGCGCGAGTATTGTCCGCATACTGTCTCTTCTTATTAAATCCTAGAACGCAATGTCGGCACGCTTTGATTCGCTACAAGCATGGCTGAGTTGGCAAGGGCGTCTGCATTCCTCCGAGGTGGATTTAGGGCTCGATCGCATTCGCGCTGTTCTGGCGCGATTGTCTCTCGACTTTTCCCAATCAATCGTGGTTACGGTAGCGGGTACGAATGGTAAGGGTTCCACGCTAGCTTTTTTGGAATCCATCTACCGTCAAGCGGGTTACCGAGTAGGGCTGTTCACCTCACCGCATTTTTTACATTACTGCGAGCGTATCCGCATCGATGGGGACAGGGTGTCAGAACAGGCTGTATGCGACGCCTTCGCCGCAATTGACAGCGTCCGCGGCGAGATTAGCCTGACTTATTTCGAATTTAGTACGCTAGCCGCTCTGTGGTTGTTTGCCCGCGAATCACTGGCCGTGATACTTCTCGAAGTGGGGCTGGGGGGGCGTCTCGATGCCAGCAATGTGATCGATGCCGATGTGGGAATTGTGACGTCTGTATCGATCGACCACCGCGATTGGTTGGGCGATAACCGCGAGGATATTGGTCGCGAGAAAGCGGGAATTTATCGTCGCAATCGCATGGCGATTAGCGGCGATCCCCACCCTCCACACAGCTTGCGCGAAGTGGCTTCTATTAAAGGCAGCGACTGGCAGGGGCGAGGAGAGCAATTTGAAGTCTTCACCTCATCAGAGGACCGCGCGCGGTGGCGTTTGCAATGGCGCGGCGAGGATTTCGAATTTCCCTATCCAGAGCGATTAACCGCACCTATTCAACTCGATAATGCCGCCAGCGCCTTAGTCGCTGTTCTCGGTTTGAGGGCGCAGCGCCCCGTTGATAAAAGTGATATGGACCGAGGGCTTTGCCAAGCCGGCTTGCCGGGGCGCTTGCAGGTGATTGGGCAAAACCCAGAAGTGATGTTGGATGTGGCCCACAACGAAGCGGCGGCGAAAGCTCTATTTGGTGCGGTTGCCGGGCGTAGCTACGAGCAAGTTCACCTGGTTTTAGGCATGCTGCAGGATAAGGAAGTGCGTGCAACGGCCTCCGTGCTAGAAGCCTTACAGCCTCACTGGTATTTGGCAACGCCCCAAAGTGAGCGCGCCATGGATTGCCGCGAGTTAGCGGCAATGCTACCGGGTAGCGCGGCCTCGGCATCGGTTTGTTACGCTAGCGTCACTGAGGCGTATCGCGCCGCGCTCGGGCGGGCGGGGGAGAACGATTTGGTGATTGTTACCGGCTCGTTTTTCACGGTCGCCGAAGTGATGGGATTAGATTCATCAGGTACGGTATAATGCTCTGGCTTTTTGGTTCTGCAGCCGTGCTAAGTCGGCAACACGGGGTTCAATAGTGGACGAAGTTCTCAAACAACGCTTGGTAGGGGCCTCCGTGTGGGTCGTCCTGATCGTTGTTTTTCTGCCGCTGATATTCGATGGCGCCGGTGTCGAAAAGCGGGCGCAAAGTACGGAGCTGAGTTTGCCTGAGGACCATTCTACGGTGCTCATTTTAGAGCCCGAGTCGGTCGTCGCGAGTGAAGCTGAAACTCGCCCCGCCTCCCACGAAACTGATGCGCAAGCTGTTGCGCCCACTCAGCGCCAAAAGACCGACCCGCCCCAACAAAGCAACACGCCCTCCGAGCCTTCAAAACCGATCGCGACACCGACACCCCAAACGACATCGGCGAAAACCAAGCCTGAGCCATCGACTCAAACGGTTGCAGTAAAGGGCAAGGCAGAGGTCGACGAAGGTTGGATTGTGCAAATTGGCAGTTTTAGCAGCCGAGACAATGCCGACGGCTTGAGTAAACAGCTCGGTCGCGCGGGTTATCATAGCTTTGTCGAGGCGGGAGGCTCTGGGAGTAGCCGAGTTCACCGTGTGCGCATTGGGCCGATGGAAAGCCGCGAGCTCGCGGAGCAGACGCGACTCAAACTCAAACGCGAAGAAAAGCGCGATGGCCTCGTGATGGAGTATCCCTAGTGCATTGGGTGGATGTTGCCATTGTTGTCGTCATTGTCCTGTCGCTAGCAATTGCCTTGTTTCGAGGCTTTGTCAAAGAGGCCATCTCACTGGCGAGCTGGGTCGCCGCGTCTTGGATTAGTTTGCACTTTGCGCCAAAACTGGCGCCCCTGTGGCCAGAGGCTATTGCGGGCGATTGGCTGCGCCAGGGTTTGGCTCTGATCGTTTTGTTTATCGCCACCATGATCGTGGGTGGTTTAGTCAGTTTTATCGTGACCTCACTGGTAGAAAAAACGGGTTTAAGTCACACCGATCGAGCGCTCGGCGGTTTATTTGGCTTAATTCGAGGTGTCGTCATTGTTTGCGCGCTGGTATTGTTCGGCGCCTTTGTAGAATTAACGCGAGCGGACTGGTGGCAGCAGGCGGTGTTATTGCCGTACTTCCAAGCGCTCTCAGAATGGGTGATTTCGCTATTGCCGAGCGATGTCGCCGCAAAATTTGTTTTTCCCTAGTGACTGAAGGTGGTAAACCATGTGTGGTGTGGTCGGTGTTTATGGTCTGAACCCTGTTAATCAGGTGCTTTACGACAGTTTGATTCTTCTGCAACACCGTGGACAGGACGCCGCCGGTATTATGACTTGTGACGAAACGGGTCGTCTGTTTTTGCGTAAATCCAATGGCTTGGTGCGCGATGTATTTCACACGCGCCACATGCTGCGTCTAAAAGGCAATATGGGGATTGGCCATGTGCGCTATCCCACCGCGGGCTGTTCGTCGAGTGCCGAGGCGCAACCCTTTTACGTGAACTCGCCCTTTGGTATCTCTCTCGGTCACAACGGCAACCTCATCAATGCAGAGCAGCTCAAGCAGGAGCTGTTTGAAGAAGATCGACGCCATATCAACACCTCATCCGATTCAGAAATTTTGCTCAATGTATTTGCCCATGAGTTGCAGCGCTACTGCACGGGCAAGCTAATGCCCGATGATGTGTTCTCCGCCGTAACCAATGTCTTTCGTCGCGCTAAGGGCGGCTATGCAGTGGTGGCGATGGTGGCGGGTCGAGGCATCTTGGCCTTCCGCGATCCACTGGGTATTCGCCCCTTGGTTTACGGCAAGCGTGAAACGGAGGCGGGCACCGAGTACATGGTGGCCTCTGAAAGTGTGGCGCTGGAAGGCAACGGTTTTGAAACGGTGCGCGATATCGAGCCCGGCGAAGCGGTGTTTATCGACAAAGCGGGGCAGATTCATACCGCGCAGTGCGCCGAGACAACGCGCAAATCCGTGTGTATTTTTGAGTATGTGTACTTCGCGCGCCCCGATAGCATTGTCGACGATGTCTCGGTTTACAAATCGCGCATGCGCATGGGGGAAAAACTCGGCGATAAGATTTTGCGAGAATTTCCCGACCACGATATTGATGTGGTGATTCCTATCCCCGATACCAGCCGCACTTCGGCGGCGGAGCTCGCCCAACATATTGGCGTGAAGTATCGCGAGGGCTTTATTAAAAATCGCTATATCGGTCGCACCTTCATTATGCCGGGGCAGAGCGAGCGCAAGAAATCCGTGCGCCAAAAATTGAACCCGATCTCGCTCGAATTTAAAGATAAAAATGTGCTGCTCGTCGACGACTCGATTGTTCGCGGCACAACGTCCCAGCAAATCATTCAAATGGCGCGGGAAGTGGGCGCTAAAAAAGTCTACATGGCCTCGGCGGCGCCTCCCGTGCGCTATCCCAATGTCTATGGCATCGACATGCCAACGGCCAAAGAGTTTGTCGCCTACGAGCGCAGCGAGGAAGAAATTGGCCAAGCCATTGGCGCCGACCGCATTTTTTATCAAGATCTCGACGATTTGATTGACGCCGTGCGCTACGGCAATCCCGATCTCACCGAATTTGATTGCTCTTGCTTTAACGGCGATTACCCCACGGGCGATGTCGACGATCAGTACCTCGCTTTTATCGATAGCTTGCGCAACGACAGTGCCAAAAAGCGCGACGCCAGTGTGGATGTAGAAGACATCGAAGTGTAATGAAAGGGATCGATGCCACCGAGTTTGAACGCCTGGAAAGGCAGGCTGGGGAGCTGGGCATTGAACTCTCGGGTCGCTGGCTGTGGGTGCGGGGCCTTACGCAAACTCTCTCTCTGTGTCAGGGCGACAACGTATTGGCCAACTATTCGGTATCCACGGCTGAAAAGGGCTTTGGTTGCCGCGAGGGCTCCCACCAAACGCCGATAGGCTGGCATCGTATCGGCGAAAAAATTGGCGCCGGCGAGACGCTCGGCCGCGTCTTTAAAGGTCGCCAAGCTCAAGCGGAGATCGCCGATATTTCTCATGGTACTCAATCGACGGGGCGAGATTGCATCACGAGTCGCATTCTCTGGCTAGAGGGCCAAGAAGAGGGGCTCAATCGCGGCGGCGACGTCGATAGTCACGATCGCTACATCTATATTCACGGCACTCACGAAGAGGGGCGCATTGGTCAAGCGGCCTCTATTGGCTGTGTACGCATGAAAAACGCGGAAGTGACCGAGCTGTTCGAGCGCGTCGATGTCGGCGCCCCCGTATTTATTCAAGCCGATTGAAGCATTGCTACCTGTTCGCAGCTTGTGCCCTGTGGCGTAGCGGAGTAGGATTAGACCAAGCGCTGATTTGACCGCCGGACACTGTGTGAGGGGCCAGCTTGCGAGCGCTTTATAAATGCCGCTAAAGCGAGAGCTGATGAACACTGATGTCTAGGCCCGCTTTAGTTTTTGAAGCGGGCTTTTTTATGTTCTATGCCCGCGGGTGCCACCAAATATTGCCGAAAAGGCAGGAGAACACCATGAGTAGCTTTGATTGGGGTGAGTTTCAGGATCAAACCATTGCCGTGCGCGCGGGGCACGAGCGCACTCAATTTCGCGAGCACAGCGAGCCCGTTTTTCTAACATCGAGCTTTGCCTACGACTCTGCCGAGCAAGCCGCCGCCTGTTTTGCAGGCGAAGAGGATGCCTGTATTTACTCGCGTTTTACCAACCCTACTGTCAGCGTCTTTGAAGAGCGCCTAGCGGCACTGGAGGGTGGCGAGAGTTGCGTCGCGACGGCATCGGGCATGGCGGCGATTACCGCCACTTGTCTGGGCCTGCTCAATCAAGGGGATGAAATCGTCGCCTCGCGCAGTATCTTTGGTTCGACAACGGTGTTGTTCAACAAGTTTTTGCCACGCTATGGCATTGCGGTGCACAGCGTTTCGCAGACGGATATCGGCGAGTGGGAGCGCACGATTACGCCCAATACAAAGCTGCTATTTGTGGAGACGCCATCCAACCCACTGACAGAGGTGGCGGACTTAAAGGCACTGGCGGCACTGGCCAAAAAACACCAGTGTCTGCTGGTTGTCGATAATTGTTTTTGTACCCCCGCACTGCAAAAGCCCCTCGCTCTGGGTGCGGACATCGTGATTCACTCTGCGACCAAATATCTCGACGGCCAAGGCCGCGCGCTCGGTGGCGCCGTGGTGGGCGATAAAGAGAATGTGGGCGAAAAGGTCTACGGCTTTTTGCGCACGGCGGGACCTTCGATGAGCCCCTTTAACGCCTGGGTATTTATCAAAGGCTTGGAGACACTCAATCTGCGTATGAAAGCGCACTCTGAATCGGCGCTGGCGCTGGCGCAGTGGCTGGAGCAGCAGGAGGCGGTGGAGCGCGTCTACTATCCTGGTCTTGCCTCACATCCCCAGCACGATTTGGCGCGCCAGCAGCAAACGGGTTTTGGCGGCATTGTGAGTTTCGTCGTCAAGGGGGGGCAAAAAGCGGCGTGGGAATTGATGAACCGCACACAGTTGCTTTCAATTACCGCCAACTTGGGCGATGCCAAAAGCACGATTACCCACCCCGCGAGTACCACCCACGGGCGTTTGTCGCCCGAAGAGCGCGCCGCCGCCAGCATTGATGACGGTCTGGTGCGCATCGCCGTTGGCCTAGAAGACATCGAGGACATCAAGGCCGACCTACACTTTGGGTAAAGCGTATGAGTGACGTGTTATCGCGAGTTATTGTCTGGCGCGGCGACGCGCTGGAGTTGCTCGATCAGCGCGGCTTGCCGCAGCGCGCGGAGCGGCATCTGTGCCACCACGCCAGTGATGTCGCCGAAGCGATAAAAAATATGGTGGTGCGCGGCGCGCCCGCCATTGGCATTGCCGCTGCTTATGCGGTGGTGCTGGCGGCACAAAAGATCGATTGGAACACCCACCGCGTCGACCAGTGGAAAGAGGCGCTCGAACCGGATTTTGCTCGGCTCAACCGAGCGCGACCTACGGCGGTGAATTTGCGGTGGGCGCTACAGCGCATGCAGACCGTAGAAGCGGGTGACGCGCGTGGGCTGATAGACAACCTATTGCAAGAGGCCGATCAAATTCGTTTGGAAGAGGTCGAGGCCAACGCCGCTATGAGTGCCTATGGCGCGGCTTTGATTGCACCGAACAGTACGGTAATCACACACTGCAATACGGGCACACTGGCCACCACGGGCGCTGGAACGGCGCTGGGAGTGATTCGCCATGCGCACCGCGAGGGCAAGTTGCATCGCGTCTACGCGGGGGAAACCCGCCCCTGGCTACAAGGCGCTCGTCTCACCGCTTGGGAGTTGCAGCAGTCGGGAATCGATGTGCGCTTAATGTGCGACAGTGCCGCGGCCAGTGTGATGGCACGAGAAAAGGTCGACTGGGTGATTGTCGGCGCCGACCGAGTGACGGCGAACGGCGATGCGGTGAACAAAATTGGCACGTATTCTCTGGCGGTACTGGCGAAACACCACGGGGCTAAGGTCATGGTGGTGGCGCCGCAGAGCACGCTGGATAACAATACGCCAACGGGGCGGGATGTGCCTATTGAACAGCGCCCCGGCCACGAGGTCACGCACTGGCTGCAATTGAGCGACAGCCCGACACAGGGGGGGCACGCCCCCGAGGGCATCGCCGTCGAGAACCCCGCCTTTGATGTGACGCCCCGCGCGTTAATTGATGTGTTCGTCAGCGAGACAGGCGTGACTCACTACCACCCTGAGAGCAAGTAGTCACTCATAAAGCCTCGGTGCTCTCTGTGTTCTCTGTGGCTAAGGCTATAAGTGGGCCGAGAAAAAACGCGCTGAAATGCCATGAGAGCGTATAGAGTGCTTTAAAAGTCGCTCTAAACTGCTTGTTTTTAAAGCCGAAAGCGATTTAGGCGCTCTGAGAGCCTTTCTGAGCGGCGTTTTTTCTTTTGTCGTATGCACCACTGCTCTGCCAGATGCTGAATGTTTGTGGTAAAATTTCGCCTTTATAAAAACTGCGAGTAAACCGCGCTGTGGGTCGGTGGCGAGAGGCGTTTTGTTCAATTGTGAACAGGGCGAGGGCGCCGCACAAAACAGCCGCACAAGGACATAACAATGGCCGATTTTGCCAAAGAAGTATTTCCAATTAATTTAGAAGACGAGATGCGTCAGTCCTATTTGGACTACGCCATGAGCGTGATTGTCGGTCGGGCCTTACCCGATGTGCGCGACGGGCTCAAACCCGTTCATCGCCGCGTACTCTACGCCATGAGCGAGCTGGGTAACGATTGGAATAAATCCTACAAAAAATCGGCGCGTATCGTCGGTGACGTGATCGGTAAATACCACCCCCACGGCGATTCGGCGGTTTACGACACCATGGTGCGTATGGCCCAAGATTTCTCCATGCGCTACATGCTGGTCGATGGGCAGGGTAACTTTGGTTCGGTCGACGGTGATGCACCCGCTGCCATGCGTTACACCGAAGTGCGTATGGCCAAGCTGGCCCACGAAATGCTGGCGGATATCGATAAGGAAACGGTCGATTTCGTCGACAACTACGACGGCTCAGAGTCTGAGCCCACCGTGTTTCCCACGCGCTTGCCCGCGCTGCTCGTCAATGGCGGCAGCGGTATTGCTGTGGGTATGGCCACCAACATTCCCCCGCACAATATCAATGAAGTTATCGATGGCTGTGTCGCCCTAATCGACGAGCCAGAGCTCGATGTGATGGGCTTGATGGAGCACATCCCCGGCCCCGACTTCCCCACGGCGGGGATTATCAATGGGGCGCGCGGTATTCGCGAGGCCTATCGCACGGGGCGCGGTCGCATCTATATGCGCGCTCGCGCCAGTGTCGAAGAGGACAAAAACGGCAAGCCCTATATTGTCGTTACCGAAATCCCCTACCAAGTGAACAAAGCCCGCTTGCTGGAAAAAATTGCCGAGCTAGTTAAAGAGAAAAAAATCGAAGGCATCACGGGCCTGCGCGACGAGTCTGATAAAGACGGCATGCGCATTGTCATCGAGCTGCGCCGCGGTGAAGTGGGCGAGGTGATTCTGAACAACCTCTACGCCCAAACCCAGCTGCAAACCGTCTTCGGCATCAACATGGTGGCCTTGGACAAGGGCCAGCCGCGCTTGATGAACCTCAAGCAAGTGTTAGAGGCCTTTATTGCCCACCGCCGCGAAGTGGTCACGCGCCGCACACTCTACGAGCTGCGCAAAGCGCGCGAGCGCACGCATATTTTGGAGGGGCTGGCGGTTGCACTGAGCAACATCGACCCGATCATCGCTATGATCAAAGCCTCGACCAACCCCGCCGAGGCGCGTCAACAGTTGATCGACACAGTGTGGGAGCCCGGCGTGGTCAGTGGCATGTTGGAGCGCGCTGGCGCCGACGCCACTCGCCCCGATACGCTGGAGGACGGCTTGGGTCTGCTCGACGATGGCTACCATTTGTCGCCAGCACAGGCACAGGCCATTCTCGACCTGAAACTGCATCGCCTCACGGGGCTTGAGCAGGACAAAATTGTCGAAGAGTACGGCGAGCTGCTGGAAAAAATTGCCGAACTGCTGAATATTTTGCGCAACCCAGATCGCCTGACAGAGGTGGTGCGCGATGAACTGGTCGAGCTGCGCGATAGCTACGGCGACGAGCGTCGCACGGAGATTTATCAGAATCAGTCCGACCTCACCGTTGAAGATTTAATCAACGAGCAAGATGTGGTCGTGACACTGTCTCACGCGGGTTACGCCAAAGCGCAGCCGCTAGACGATTACAAAGCGCAAAAGCGCGGTGGTCGCGGTCGCTCGGCAACCAAGATGAAAGACGAGGACTTCATCGAGAAGCTGTTCGTCGCCTGTACCCACGATACGCTGCTGTGTTTTTCGAGTTACGGCAAGGTGTATTGGAAAAAGGTTTACGAGCTACCCATCGGCAGCCGCAATGCTCGAGGCAAACCCATTGTCAATTTGCTGCCGCTAGAAGAGGGCGAGCGCATCAGCGCGGTCTTGCCGGTGCGCGAATTTACGGATGACGAGTTCGTCTTCATGGCCACGGCCAACGGCACGGTTAAGCGCACGGCGCTCTCGAATTTCTCACGCCCGCGCTCCAACGGCATTATTGCCTTGGATATCCGCGATGGCGACCGCTTGGTGGGCGTTGCGCGCACCGACGGTCAGCGCGACATCATGCTATTTGCCGACAGCGGCAAGGCCATTCGATTTAACGAGCAAGATGTGCGTCCTATGGGGCGCACGGCCGCGGGTGTGCGCGGCATTCGACTGTCGGATGAACAAACCATGGTCGGGCTGATTATCGTTGAAGACGGCGATATTTTGACGGCGACCGTCAACGGCTACGGCAAGCGCACGGCGATTGAAGACTACCCCACCCAGGGTCGCGGTGGCAGCGGTGTGCTGTCGATCAAAACCAGCGACCGCAACGGTGGCGTCGTCGGCGCCGTTCAAGTGGCCACGGAAGACGAGATCATGTTGATTTCTAACGGCGGTGTGCTGGTGCGCACTGCGGTGGAAGATATTTCTGTCATGAGCCGCAACACCCAAGGTGTGCGCCTGATCCGACTCGACGACAAGGAGCAGTTGGTGGAGTTAGAGCGCATTCCCTTCTTAGGCGATGAAGACGAAGAGGCGGGTGGCGACGACGGCGATGATAACGCTGGCGAGAACAGCAGTGCGAGCGGCGAAGAGGAGTAGCCGCTCCACCAACCCCTTTCATTTTTAAACTTAAGTTTGGAGTAAACATGTCGAGAGTATTTAATTTCAGCGCGGGCCCCGCCATGCTGCCCGAGGCAGTACTGAAGCAAGCCGCCGACGAAATGTTGGATTGGCACGGCAGCGGTTCATCCATCATGGAAATGAGCCACCGTGGCAAAGAGTTTGTTTCCGTTGCCGCCGAAGCCGAGCAAGATCTGCGCGATTTAATGAACATCCCCGACAACTACAAAGTGTTGTTTTTGCAGGGTGGTGCCACAGCGCAATTCACCGCAGTACCTATGAATTTACTGCGCGGTAAAACCACGGCGGATTACATCAACACCGGTGCTTGGTCGAAGAAGGCGATTGCCGAAGCCAAACGCTTTTGCGATGTGAACGTGGCGGCTTCGAGTGAAGCGCAAAACTTTTCTACCGTGCCCGATGTCAGCGAGTGGAACCTCAACCCCGATGCGGCTTACGTGCACTACACGCCGAATGAAACCATCGGCGGCGTGGAGTTTGACTTCATTCCCGACACGGGCGATGTGCCACTAGTGGCGGATATGTCGTCGACGATTCTTTCGCGTCCCATCGACGTCAGCCGATTTGGTGTGATTTATGCCGGCGCCCAGAAAAACATCGGCCCCGCCGGTGTTGCGGTGGTCATCGTTCGCGACGACCTGATCGGCGAACTTGATCCGCGCTCGCCCGGCGCTTACGACTACGCCAAGCAGGCGGATGCCGACTCTATGCTGAATACGCCACCTACCTATAGCTGGTATTTAGCGGGCCTCGTCTTTAAGTGGCTGAAAGCTCAGGGCGGCCTCGAAAAAATGGGCGAGATCAACCGCGCCAAAGCGGCTAAGTTGTACAGCGTGATTGACGAGTTGGACTTTTACGCCAACCCCGTCGAGCCGCGCTACCGCTCGTGGATGAATGTGCCCTTTACGCTGGCCAATGACGAACTGGACAAGCTGTTCCTCGAAGAGTCGGCCAAGCTGGGTTTAACCACGCTAAAAGGCCACCGCTCCGTGGGTGGTATGCGCGCCAGTATTTACAATGCCATGCCCGCTGAAGGCGTTGACGCGCTAATTCAATTTATGCGCGACTTCGCTCAAAAGCACGGCGAATAACGCGACATCACGCCCACTCCTCGCTGCAACGAATCATCGGTTTGCGCGGAGTGGGCTACCTTTTTTTAATCCTATATAGCGAGTCATATCACGATGTTTAAAGTACTCACACTGAATAATATTTCAGACAAAGGCTTGAGCCGTTTGCCTGCGGATCAATACGCCGTAGCCGACGACACACAAGATCCCGATGCCATTATTCTGCGCTCTTACAAAATGCACGACATGGACATCCCCGCTAGCGTGAAAGCCATTGGCCGCGCCGGTGCGGGCGTGAACAATATTCCCGTCGACAAAATGAGCGAGCAGGGCATTCCCGTATTTAACGCCCCCGGCGCCAATGCCAACGCGGTGAAAGAGCTGGTCATCGTTGGCATGTTGCTGGCGGCGCGCAACATCTGCGACGCCTGGGACTACACGCGCAACTTAAATGAGCCCGAAGACGACAAGCTCAACAAAGAAGTAGAAGCGGGCAAAAAGAAATTTGCGGGCTACGAACTGCCGGGCCGCACGCTGGCCGTCATCGGCTTGGGCGCGATCGGCGTTCGAGTGGCCAACGCCGCTGAAGCACTGGGCATGAATGTCATCGGCTACGATCCCGTGATTACGGTCGAAAATGCCTGGCGCTTGTCGGCGGGTGTGAAAAAGGCCGCCACGGTCGAAGAAGCGCTTAACGCCGCTGATTTTGTGACCTTCCACGTGCCCTTGATCGAACCCACGCGCAATATGCTCAACGCCGAGCGCTTGGCGGACATGAAAGACGGTGTGGTTGTTATGAACTTGGCGCGTGGCGGTATCGTCGATGACGCCGCCGTGTTGGACGGCCTCGCGTCTGGCAAGGTCAGCCGCTATGTGAGCGACTTCCCCAGCAATCAATTGCAGGGTAAAGAGGGCGTGATCGCGCTGCCTCACTTGGGCGCTTCCACCGGCGAAGCGGAAGAAAACTGCGCCATCATGGTGGCCGAGCAAGTAAAAGATTATTTGGAAAACGGCAACATCGTAAACTCGGTGAACTTTCCACAAGTGCAACTGCCTCGCGCGGGCGAGCAGCGCTTGGCCGTGTCGAATTTGAACCGCCCCGATATGGTGGGTCAGATTTCTCATGTACTGGGCGATGCCGGCTTAAACATCTTCCACATGGTTAACGAGTCCCGCGGCGATGTGGCTTACACCTTGGTAGACATCGACAGCCAAGCCGACGATAGTGTGATTGAAAAGTTGAGCGCGATTGATGGCGTGCTCAATGTACGCGCTCTATAAAACGGTTTTGATTGGCCGTAAAGAACAGTGAGGAACGCCTAGTGTCCGACTCTAAAGCTCTGCAAACGGTTCGAGATGAAATCGATGCGCTGGATCGAGAGATTCAGCGCTTGGTGAATCGTCGCGCCGAGTGCGCCATGCAAGTGGCCGAGATTAAACGCGAAGTGGAAGCGTCGGATCAGTTCTATCGCCCCGAGCGCGAGGCACAGGTCTTGCGCTCGGTGGTAGAGCGCAACGAAGGGCCACTGGCGGGCGAAACCGTCGCCCGTTTGTTCCGCGAGATCATGTCGGCTTGCCTCGCCTTGGAGGAACCTATGACGGTGGCCTATCTCGGCCCCGAGGGCACCTTCACTCAGGCGGCGGCACTCAAACATTTTGGTCACGGTGTCACGACGGCGCCGCTGTCGGCCATCGACGATATTTTTCGCGATGTCGAATCGGGTGCGGTGCACTACGGCGTCGTTCCCGTGGAGAACTCCACCGAGGGCGTGGTGACTCACACCCTCGACACTTTCATCAACTCGCCGCTAAAAATCAGTGGCGAGGTGGCTTTGCGCATCCACCACAACTTGCTCAATCAAAGTGGCGATCTAGGCGCTGTTCAAAAAATTTGTGCCCACCAGCAAGCGCTGGCTCAGTGCCGCGAGTGGCTCGATGAGCACATGCCGAACGTCGTCTGTGAGCCGCTTTCGAGCAATGCCGAAGCGGCAAAGCTGGCCGCGGCCGATAGCAGCGTTGCCGCTATCGCCAGCGATGTGGCCGCCGAGCTCTACGAGCTGCGGGCGGCCGCCTCCAACATCGAAGACGAGCCCGACAACACCACGCGCTTTCTGGTGATCGGTCGCCAAGACATTCCCGCCTCGGGCAATGATAAAACATCGATTATGGTGTCGATGCGCAACGAGCCCGGCGCGCTGGCAAAATTGTTGCAACCGCTGGCGGAGCAGGGCGTGGATATGACGCGCATCGAATCGCGACCTTCGCGTCGGGGCAATTGGGAGTACGTCTTTTTCCTAGACTTGCTCGGCCACCAAGAAGACCGCGCCGTGCAGAATGCTCTGGCCGTTATCAAAAAAGAAGCGGCCGTCCTCAAAATTCTCGGCTCCTATCCGCGAGCTGTTTTGTAACTTATCAAAGAAGCATCAAGGATAGTGTCGTGTCTGATACTGATTTTTTAAGCCTCGCCAACCCCGGTGTACAAAAGCTCACGCCCTACGCGCCGGGTAAACCGCTCGAAGAGCTGGAGCGCGAATACGGCATTACCGAGGCGGTAAAGTTAGCCTCTAACGAAAACCCACTGGGGCCGAGCCCAGCGGCGGTGGCGGCAGTAAAAAAGGCCGCAGCTGAACTGCATCGCTACCCCGATGGCAACAGCTTTGAATTAAAAGCGGCGCTGGCGAAAAAACACGTATTGGATAGCAGCCAGATCACACTGGGCAACGGCTCCAACGATGTGCTGGAGCTGATTGCTCGCACTTTTGTGATGCCCGGGGACGAAGTGTTGTTTTCCGCTCACGCCTTTGCGGTCTACCCCATTGTGACTCAGGCCGTTAACGGTGTAATGAACATTGCACCTGCGACGAGTGCCGATAGCGAGCAACCCTACGGCCACGACCTCGACGCCATGGCCGCGCGCATCAATGAGAAAACGCGGGTTATATTCGTGGCCAACCCCAACAACCCCACGGGCACGTGGGTGCAGCGCGATGCACTGCGACAGTTTGTCGAGCAAGTGCCGAGTCGCGTGATTGTCGTGGTCGACGAAGCCTATTTTGAATTTGTCGAAGAGGCCGACTACCCCGACGCCACGGAGTGGTTGTCTGAGTTTCCCAACTTGATTGTGACGCGCACGTTTTCAAAGCTGTACGGCATTCCCGGTGTGCGCATTGGCTACGGCTTGTCTCATCCAGATATCGCCGATTTGCTCAATCGCGTGCGCCAGCCCTTTAATGTCAACAGCTTGGCCCAAGCGGCCGCTGTCGCCGCTTTAAATGATGACGATTACTTGCAGAAGAGCTTGGACAACAATCGCCAAGGTCTACAGCAAATCGTACAGGCCTGTAAGGCCAACGGTTGGGGCTACATCCCCTCAGTGGGCAATTTTATTTGCGTTAAAGTCGGTGAGCATGCCGATGCCGTTTATGAAGGCTTGTTGAAAGAGGGCGTGATTGTGCGACCCATTGCAGGCTATCAGCTACCCGAGTATGTGCGCGTCACCATTGGCACGCCCGAGGAGAACGCGCGCTTTATTCAAGCGCTTGAAACGGTTTTAAAGTCGCTTGATTAAAACGATTGGATTAAAGGTATTAGCGTGAGCGAGTTATTGATTCCACGTTTGGCAATCATCGGTGTCGGCTCCATTGGCACGTCACTGGCGTTGGCGTTAAAAAAAGCCCAAGTGGTGGGAGAGGTAGTCGGCTGCGGTCGCAGCCAAGACAACCTCGAAGTCGCTCAACAACGCGGCGCGATTGATCGCTACACCCTCGATGCAAGTGAGGCGGTGCAGGGCGCCGACGTCGTGTTTTTGGCCGTCCCCATGGGATCGATGGGGGCCATCTTAAAACAGATCGCCCCCGCCTTGAGTGAGACAAGCATTGTCACCGATGGCGGCAGCAGCAAAACATCCATCATCCAAGAAGCCGAACAAGCACTCAGGCACTTCAATCGATTTGTGCCCGGCCACCCCATTGCGGGCACAGAGCGCAGCGGTGCCGAGGCGGGCATCAGCGACTTGTATCAAGATCGTCGCGTTTTACTCACGCCCACGCCCAGTACCGATAGCAGTGCTACCGAATGGGTGACGAAAATGTGGCAGGCCGCGGGCGCCACGGTGGAGACCATGAGCGCAGAGCATCACGATCAGGTACTAGCGGCGACGTCGCACTTACCGCACATGCTGGCCTTTGGCTTGGTCGACAGCCTCGCCCGCATGGACGATGTGGACGAGATTTTTCGCTACGCCGCCGGCGGCTTTCGCGACTTTACACGCATCGCCTCCAGCGACCCCGTCATGTGGCGCGACATCTGCCTGAACAATCGAGACGCTCTGCTCGACGCCATGCAGCGCTACGTGAAAGATGTGCGCGACATCTACAAAGCGGTCGACGAAGCCGACGGCGACACCCTGCTGGAAATCTTCCAACGCGCCAAAACCACCCGCGACAAATTCTGCAACTAAAACGGGGCCTGACTCCCACCTGTAGGAGCTTTAAAGCAAGCGAATGTTAGGTGAAGTGACTACTAATTGTGGGAAACTCGGACAGCTAACGCCTCACATAACCGGAAGCAAAAAGCAGAGCGACGAGGAACGAGGAGCGGCGCTTTTTGCTATCCGAGTGCATGTGATTGTTATACGTTACTTGATCATTACGCCTATCCAATCACGGAAAAGCAAATGTTCGTTGGCATCGTAAATTTCGCACTTCATAGTATGTAACCCTCTGTATAAAGTATTTTCTTCTAACTCAGTTCTAGCAAAAGGAACTGGTGCTTTGTTATAAGCACTTATCTTGGTTTTTTTGAGATACCTTACTTTGCCCTTCTGCTCAATATCACGTTCATCTTCAGGGGTATCAATGCCGTGATTTGTTTTTATAAATACAACCTTTAATGGATAATTAATACGGTATCTCGTGTTTGATGTCACCACAAAAACAAGTGACACATGCTTTTCAAGAAAACTAGACGCAGATATATATTCTGATTTCACATCATCTTCTACAGTGAAGCATTTGTAGCTTATTGCCGCGTGATCAATAACATTAGATCCATCTATCTGCTGTCGAAAGCTTCTAGGTAGAGCGCTAAACTCTAGGCTTTTTCTATACGCAAGCTGCCTCATTTGATAGTTTATTGGGCTGCCATCTGAGTTTGTTATATTGGGGGTTACCACAGGTAGATTTTCAGAGCTTCCATCCTTTGTTGTTTTCTTTATTTCAGAATACTTTTCTGGCCAGTTTACGTACTGAAGAAGCCCTTGGCCGAGCATCGCTTGGTTTTTTCCAGCTAAGCTTTGCAACTTTGAGGCCATATCAACAGGAAGGCCAGTCGCCGATACTTCTCCAACATTTTTATAACCAAACCCGCCCCAAAGCACCTCATCATCATTCCCAAAATCACACCCAATGCGAAAACCGAAATCTTTTGCATCAATTCCATTTCTTTCCATCCATGGTTTTATGCTTTCCTCCAATATGGCTCTCAACACAACAATGCAGTTTATCGCATCAGCAATTGCATTTTCCTTATCTGTATCCTTCCCTCCGAAAAACGCCATTACCGCATCGCCCATAATCCTATGGACATAACCATCAAATGATCTAATCGTTTCAATACACGCTTTAATTACAGCGTTTTTAAATTGATAGACAGTCTCAAGTGGGTATAGCAGGGAAAGCCGAGTTGATCCTTTTATGTCTACAAATATTGTACATATATAATGTTTTTGCGTGCCTGTAGAAGTTCCTTCAAGCTCTATGAAATCTGGATGCGTACCAATTGGCGTATCATTCACACCTTCTTTCCCAAAAACAGGTCGTATTTGTTGTTGTATTAAATATTCTTCTTGTGGCCCAGATGGCAAAGCATCAAATGATTCAGCCATCCTGACTGACTTACTTGTCCTAGCTTCAGCAGATGCCATGGCGATTGAGCGGCCATTTACTGATTCATACAACTCTTCGAATAGATTCCTAAAATTATCCATTTCCCATTAACCTTCAACGATCAAAAGTGCCAAAGACACCGCAAGGAGAGGTATTGTTACGAAAATCATTGTATTAACTGCGATCTTCAATACTTTAAATTTATGATTAACAACTCCTGCCATATTATAAGTTTGTGTAGAAAGATCTCTTAATATCTCTCCCTGTTCGATAGAGAGAACTTTCTGATAGTATTCTTCGGGATTTTTGTTTTCAGTAACTACGGCACCAAAAAATATAAGTGAATCAGCCCCATTGTCATTCTTTGTATTGGGAAAAGCCGCTCTTAATAACTGTATGGCGGCGTACAATGCTGATGCGACGGTGAGCGAAATAGCTATAATCGTGGTATATCGAATGCAGCCAATTTCTCCCTGAACAGGATCTAATAAAAGAACCCTTATTGTCAGTCCCAGTACTATTGCCCCAAGGAACGACATCATTAAGCCGACTTTGAAATTTGTAGTTGCTACGTAGTGGTCATAGCGTTTTAGTACATCAAGCAAAAAGTCTGCTTTTTCCTTCAACTGGGTGTTTTCCTCAGGCACACGTAGCTCCTAATATTTTTTCGTATAACGCCCGCAACAGCGGGATTTTTGTAGGTGATTGTTTTGGGTTAGCGTAGCGTTTAGACCCAAAACAAGCACCGAAGAAAATTTCCGGCTGCTTGCACTTGTTAGGTATTTGGTTCTTCACCGAAATCTTTTCCAGCTATAAAGAGCTTCGATGACTCTTTGTCGACAAAAATAAAATCTGCGTCATTAGTTAATCCACCTAAGTTTCTGTCCCTACCTCCCTTTATCTGTCCATGAGGAGTATTGAAGGTGATAGCTTCCCCGATAGAATATGTATATCTATCGAGCTTTGAATCATACAGGCCATCAGCACCTTTGGGGTATTGGCTAAATTTAACGGTGTTGTAGTTTGGCTGAAGCAGACTTACAAATGCCTTCTCTGCGTCTGCAACAATTTTCTTATGGTCATACCCAAAGTCGAGGTCAATATCACTGTCAGGACCAAAAGTAGTGACGAACAATGGCTCTAAACGAAATAAAAACAGAAAGATTTCGTCGGTAACTCTAGCCCCAGGGTATCTCTGAGGTTCATTTGCAAGTATATCTAATCTCGCATGATGTCCATTTCTAATTAGGCGCTCATACGTATCGCCTTTTTTAGCTATTCCGACATAAAGAAGGTCGTAACAGAAGAGATCTTTATAATTATCTAAGCCAGATAGGCCTGCAATTTCCCTTGAGCGATGCCATAAAATATTTTCAGGAGTAAACCTCTCGATAAGATAATTATCTCCATCCTTCTCGTAAAATATTTCAATAGCTACTTCGCCAGCTCCAACGCCAAATTTATCACCTTCATAGTTCTCGACAGCTTCAAGGCGTGACACATCGATTGCTCCAGACCCTTCCACATTATCACCAATGCAAAGGTCGAAGCTAATAACCATCGTTTCTTCGCAAGCAGATAAATTGACGAATTTTGATTTAACCTTTCCTCCAATCATATAAAAATCACTAGCACGCATAAATTCGGATGCTGGCTGATCCTTAAACCAATAAGCTTCTTGATTTGAAATAGGAGGAAAAACAAGCTCTAAAAACGTGCTTTTACCTCGGTTTGTTCCTGACATAAATTATCTCTTATAGCATCTCGATATGACTGACTGATGCCTAACAGTTAAATCCGCGGCCTTGGGCCGCATATGTCGGCGCCGCATATTTTTTGAGTACGCCTTATGGGTTTTTCGTAAAACTCAATAAAAATCCGCGTTTTATAATTCTTTTGGGCTTTTTCTGACCCGAAATATGGGGCGAGAGGCCGCATATTTCTGTTGGTTCTATAAAAATTATATTTTTGTTTTTATTGAGTTTTTTAGGAAGGGTTCGCTGATTTGGCGCTTCCCTGCCTGATGTTGCTTAATCTAGCACAGGCGGTGCGTTTTATGAATGCGGTGGAGGCTGCTCCTCAATGTGTTCTAGAGGAGCATTGGGGTTTATGCATTGTGTGCGGTGATGGATGTGTCTCCAATGAGCTTGGTGACATGGGGCGCAGCGGGTTATGGGTTTTAATTAATCCAACATGGGCGCTAGCATTTGCCAGATGTTGTCTAGCACCAGCGTTTGAGCTTTGGCGGTGGGGTGGATGCCGTCTTTTTGCATCATGCCGTCGCGTTGGTAGATGTCTTCCAGCATAAAGGGCACGAGTGCGACAACCTGCTTCTGGGGGATTCTTGTTAATAGTGTACCTTGGTGTTTAGCGGGTTGGCGTTTTATAGCGGCTCAATGCTTACGTCGTAGCCATCGAAAGTGACTGTGAATTCTATGCCATATTTGGAGTTTTTTAATTGAACCTCGGCTTGATGCTCGCCTGTTTTTTTATAGCTGCTGATTTCGTATTCGTTGGTTTGGTTGGAGCTTTTCAGCTGTTTTTCGATGGCGTCTCTTGTCTGATCTCCATTACGGGCTATTACTTGCTGGGTAAGGCTCGAACGGAGTTTTACTTTTTCATTGGATTGGAGGATACGGTTCATATAACCGCCTATATATTGAAGTTGATCCTGTTGTCGTTGGGCTTCAAGTACACGATCGGGTTTGTCTGGGTTGGCATCGCTGATGTGCTTCAGTTTTTTTTCCATCTTCACCTGTAGTTCTTTGCGTTTCCGAGGGGACAGGGATGGATCACTCCACTGCTGAAACCAAAGCTGCGTCTGCATAGTGGGTAGACCGTAATTCAGTTCGTCTTGTGCCAGTTCTCGCCAATTTTCTGTACCGAGGCCTGTTTGTTGCGTGAGTTGAGTGAAAAGTTTTTGCGCTTCTTTAAATTGGTGCTGGCGTTTTAGGGACTGTGCCTTTTCATAGAGGGCTTTGGCTTGAGTACTGCTGTAGCGATCTACCTCTTCGGGTGTTCCAGTTTTAGTTTCTAGTTCTTTGGCGGTTCGTTGCAGTGTGCTTATGGTTTCGTCTAGTGACCGCTGTACTTTGGCTTCTCGTCCGGCGGTTTGTTGCATGCGTTCCAATAGCTTTTGCGCGCTATTCTGACCTATGGTTTCAAATTGGCGGCGGATACCCTGATAGCTAAGTTGGCTGAGATCGGCGGATGTTTGGGTGATGTAGGTAGACTGGTGTCCAGGTAGGTCCAGGCTGAGCTGGATTTGTACGGTTTGTGCCCGCTCTACAAGGATTAGGTCAATTTTCAATGTGCCTATTTGCTGGTTGCCTTCTGTGTCGCTCTCCAGCAATTTGAGATCGCCGTGACTCGTTAGTTCATCCAGCGCCGCACTGGATGCGGCGGCTTTCATTTCGTGTCGTTCCAAGGGAAACCAGTTGTTATTGGTCAGGGTGACTCGGTACTCCACTGGTGTGACTGCTAGAGCGACATTGTTACAGATAAAACCCAATGTTATGGCGATAATGCGATAGCGGTGCATGGGGGAACCAGTGTGTGCAAAAATGTCAGTGTACGGTTTGCATTTTGTTACCACAATCTATTTATCTAATAGTTACTGGGGCAAGCTTGTCAGTAAGCGGCTGCCTTAATTCAACATGTGCTCAAGTTGTTTCCACACATTGTCTAGCACCAGCGGCTGAGCTTTGGCGGTGGGGTGGATGCCGTCTTTTTGCATCATGCCGTCGCGTTGGTAGATGTCTTCCAGCATAAAGGGCACGAGTGCGACATCGTGTTGTTGGGCGAGTCTGGGGTAGATGTCGGCAAAGGCTTGCGTGTAGCGCGGGCCAAAATTGGGTGGCAGTTGGATGCCAACTAATAGCACCTCTGCGCCGTGTTCCTCGCTTTTTTCGATCATCATCGCGAGGTTGTTTTTGGTGATAGGGGGCGGAAAGCCGCGCAGGCCGTCGTTACCGCCCAGCTCTACAATCACGATATCGGGTCGATGTTTTTTAAGCAGTGGCGGCAAACGCCGCAGCCCGCTGTCGGTGGTGTCGCCGCTGATGCTGGCATTGGCTACTTCCCAGCCGGAGTGGTCGGCTTTTAATTGTTCTTCTAGTAGGCTGACCCAGGAGTCTTCACTGGCGATGCCGTAGGCGGCGCTTAGGCTGTCGCCAACAATCAATAAATTGCGTTCAGCCGCCCAGGCGTTTGGGGCACTTATCAGCCCTAGAGCAGTCAACGCATAAACGATCAGAATTCGGTAGACTCGATTCATAATGACCTCAAACCAGTAGGATAGTCAGTGTATGTCCGTTGCTCCCTCAACCCGCCATTCATCATACGACACCCCCGCCCAAGCACAAGTTCACGCCTTGCGAGTGGAGTCGCTCGCCTACCGAGTCACGGTGGGTGAAGAGTCCCTCGACATTTTAAGTGACGTGAGCATGGCGATTGCGGCGGGGGAGTCCGTCGCCATCGTCGGGCGCTCTGGCTCGGGCAAAACCACATTGCTGGGTCTGTTGGCGGGATTGGATTCCCCCACGGAGGGCGCGGTGTGGCTGGCGGGCGAAGAAATGACGGCCATGAGCGAAGACCAGCGCGCGGCATTGCGCGCTCAGCGCGTGGGCTTTGTGTTTCAGTCCTTTCAGTTGCTGCCCGCTTTGTCGGCGCTAGAAAATGTGATGCTGCCGCTGGAATTGGCGGGCAAGGACGACCCTCGTGAGCGGGCGAGCGACCTATTGCAACGCGTGGGTTTGGGCGAGCGTTTGAATCACGCGCCGCGCCAACTCTCGGGCGGTGAGCAGCAGCGGGTGGCCATTGCCCGCGCCTTTGCCGCCGCGCCCAAAATTTTGTTTGCCGATGAGCCCACGGGCAACCTCGATGCCCACACGGGCGAAACGGTGTCGGATTTGCTCATGGCGTTAAATCGCGAGCAGGGCACGACGCTGGTGATGGTCACGCACGACAAGACACTGGCCGCTCGTTGCCAGCGCCAGTTTCACATCGAGGCGGGGCGCGTCAGCGAAGTGCGCTTAAATGCTAAGGCGGAGCTCGGCTTGTGATGAAGTCTGCTATGAGGTTTGTGGCGAACTTGCGAGATTTTCGCGATCGCTCCGTGCGCGTGGTTCTGATGGCGTTGATCATCGCCGTTGCCACGGTCGGAGCCATCAACTTATTTGCCGGCCACTTGCAGCAAGTGTTGGTGACTTCGTCGAGTGCTTTTCTCGCCGCCGACCGACAGCTCGATAGCGAAAATGGTCAGCCAATTGATGCCGCTTGGTACCGCGAGGCGCAAAGCCGTGGTTTGGAAACCGCCGAGATGGTGCGCTTTTCGACCATGCTCTACACCGCTGACACGAGCCAGTCACAGGGCCAAGCCGATGGCGGCGCGGGTTTTCAATTGGTCTCGGTGAAGGCGGTCAGCGATGGTTACCCACTGCGTGGCCAAGTGGAGTTTCAAGCGGGCCCCAACGCCGCAGTGGAGGCCTTGCAACACGGCCCCGCCCAAGGAGAGATTTGGGTTAATCGGCGCGTGTTGGCATTGATGCAGTTAGACATCGGTGACGCCGTAGAGGTGGGTGCCCTGCAACTTTCCGTCGCGGGCATTCTCGTGCGCGAGCCCGATGCCAGCTTTGGCTTTTCCTCCCTCGCGCCGCGGGTCATGATGCACGCCGACGATGTCGCTGCCACACAGGTGGTGCAGCCGGGCAGCCGCGTCGAGTACGTTGGGCTGTTTGCCGGCGAGGATAGCGCCCTAGAGTCGTACTACGAGTGGCTGCAACCTCAAATGGGCGCGAGCCACGAGTGGGACAGCATTCGCGAGGGGCAGACGCTGTCGGATTCACTGGCGCGGGCCGAGCGCTTCTTACTGCTGGGCGGAAGCCTCGCGGTGTTGTTGGCTGCCGTGGCAGTAGCGGTTGCCAGCCGCCAATACGCCTTGCAGCAGCGCGATACCGTGGCGCTGTTAAAAACACTCGGGCTACAGAGCGGCCAGATTCGCCGCCACTACCAGCGGCGTTTAGCCGCCTGGGGCGTTGCGGGTGTGCTCGGTGGCTTGGCCTTGGCGCTGCCCATTTACTGGGGGCTGTCGCGCTTGGCGAACCGTTTGCTCGATCGCCCTGTCGATATTGCCTTTGATCCATTGGCCATTTGGCCGGCGATTGTGACGGCCTTGGTGGCGCTGTTTGCCTTTGCCTATCCGCCGCTGGCTCGCCTGCAATCGGTGCCCGCTATGCGTGTGTTGCGCAGTGCGGTGTCGGAGCAGCACCGAGGCATCGTCAAAGACATTGCACTGGGCCTGAGTGCCGTTTTTATTTTGCTGTGCGTGTACACGCAAAATGTGTGGCTGGTGGCCGCGGTATTCGCCGGTTTGGCGGTTTTAATGTTGGTGCTGGGGTTGTTCGGCTGGGGGCTGGTAACGGCGTTGCGCCGTGTGACGGGGGGCGCCAGTGCGTGGCGCTTGGCTTTGGTCTCCCTGTTTCGCCATCGTCGCGCCAGCCTCGCTCAGCTGACGGTATTTGCTATGGTGCTGACGTTGGCCTCGACGCTATACCTGCTGCGCAGCTCGCTGTTGACGGATTGGCAGATGCAGCTGCCCGAGGATGCCCCCAACCACTTTTTAATCAATATCGCGCCCGAGCAGCTCGATAGCGTACAGGCGTTTGTAGAGCAGCACTCGACGCAGGCGGTCGAGTTTTATCCGATGGTGCGCGGTCGATTGACGCAGTTAAACGGTGAGCCCGTGAAAGAGGCGGTGAGCAAAGAGCGCGAAGTGCGCGCCCTCAATCGCGAACTCAACTTAACGTGGATGGCGGAGATGCCCGCCGACAATGAGTTGCAGGAGGGGCAGTGGTGGCCCGAGCTCGGCGATAGGGCGGCGCGGGCTGTGTCCGTGGAGTCGGAGCTGGCCGAGCGCTTGGGGTTGGCACTCGGCGATCAGTTGGTTTTCACCGTGGGTGCCGAAGAAGTCCCCGCGACGGTTACGAGCATTCGCAGCGTGCAGTGGGACAGCATGAAGCCCAATTTTTATATGGCTTTCGCCCCCGGCGGCGCGCTGGATAGCTTGCCCGCCACATGGATTACCAGTTTTCATCTGCCCGATGAAAAGCAGGCGGTGATCAACGAGTTCACCCGCACTTTCCCCACGGTATCGGTTTTAGAAATGGAGCACTTAATCGTGCGCATTCGCGATATCGTCACGCAGGTCGGGCAGGCGATTGAAGCTATTTTGGGCCTGGTGCTGGCGGCGGCGCTGGCGGTGATGGCCGCAGTAGTCACCGCGACGCTGGAGGCGCGGCAGAGAGAGGGCGCTTTGCTGAGAACCCTCGGCGCACAACAATCGCTAATGGTGCGCAGTACTTTATTGGAGTTTGCACTGCTCGGATGGATAGCGGGCTTGCTGGCCGTGATTGCGGCAGAGGGCGCGCTCTACGCTTTGCAATATCGATTGTTCGAAGGCGATTTCCGCTGGCACTGGCCACTCAGCCTCAGTCTGCCCTTTATCAGCGCCGCATTGCTGGCTCTGCTCGGGCGCTGGCAACTCGGCCCCGTCCTCAAAGTCAGTCCCATGCGCCTCCTCAGGCGTTTGGATTAGGGTGCTTAGACTAGTGCGGTGCATTTATAGGGTAGTTGTGCTAGCTTAATTTTCAGAATATTTCAGCAAAAAAATAAGGATGCATGATATGGCAAGGAAGATACTGTTAGCACTTTTGATCGCCATTGCCTTTTTTTTACTTCTTAGCTACAGGCCTTTTAATGCCCAGTTAGTCGCTTGGATTAGTAGCTTCAATAACTCATATTCAATAGCGGATTCGGGTGGTAATAACCAGCCACTGATGGATTCCGTTAAGAATGATGAAAACAGCGTAGAGCTTTTGCCCAATAGCATCACTCTTAAATTTCGCCGTATTTTGAAAAATGGTGAATACGATCAGCTTAACCGTTTGTTGGATGGAAGGCTTGAGGCTGTATTTAAAGACTTATCCAAAGAAGAACAGCTATACAGGGCTTACGAGGCCTTCGAAATCGATCAAGAGCCGTATGGTAGCTTGTTGAATGATTGGGTGGAAAAATACCCGACTAATTATCAGCCGTACTTGGCAAGAGGTTTTTACTATAGCCATATGGGTTGGCAAGCTCGAGGTGGTAAGTGGGCGAGTGAGACCGAGGAAGAACAGTTTCAGAAAATGCGAATGTTTTTTGATCGTTCAAGGTCTGATTTACAGCATGCTTTAGCTTTGAATGAGAAGGCTTTGCCCGCTTATGGTAAGCAGATTGCTCTTGAAATGGCGGACACGAGTTCGCTAGATGAAATGCGGAAGATATTAAGGCAAGGAGTTGCTGTACTTCCAGCTTCTTACATGATCCGTGAGAAGTATATTTTAGCTTTAAGGCCACGTTGGGGTGGCTCTTACAAGATGATGTCTAGCTATGCGAGGCAGGCTGAAAAGCACATAGAAGAAAACCCTAAGCTTAGTTTGCTGTTTGGCATTTTGTTAACTGATATAGGTAGATCTTATGCTCAAAGGGATGCGGAGAAGGCCGCGATAGAGTCTCTTGATAAAGCACTAGAATTTGGTGATAGGGGGTACGCCTATTACTTGAAAGGTTCGTCTTATATTGCACTTGAGCAGTATGAGGATGCTATTGATAGCCTCAATACTGCTATTTCACTAGATCCTGAAGAGGCCTCTTTTTATAAGGAAAGGTCTCGTGCCTATCAGTTTAATAAACAACTAGATTTGGCTTATCTAGATTTACAGCGCTCATTGATGCTGGATCCAACAAATACATATGCTATTCGACGCACAAGGTATTTGTCAGACGATTTTTCAATTCGGGCTAAAGAAAGAAAAGATAAAAGTTTATTTTCTGAGGCTATGTCAGATGTCGATGTAGCTCTTAGATTAAATAATTCGAATGACTATGCTTACTACCTTCGAGCAAGAATTAATATGCACTTAAATAATTTGGAGTCATCTGAAAGTGATTTGAAGAAGGCGATTTATTTGAAAAAAGATAAAATCGGCTATTACAGAAGTTTAGATTACGTGCTCGCGCAGAGTGGTCGGTTTGAAGAAGTCGTTGAATATTGGGGGCAATTCCTAAGTGCAGTACCCAACAATGCCGAAGCTTATTATGAGAGAGGCGGAGCCAAGTACCACATGGGGGATTATGAAGGGGCTCTTGATGATGCTATTAAAGCGAGAGACTTAGGTCACCCAAGCGCAGAAAAAGCCTACCAAATGGTTAAGCCGCTGGTAAATTGATGTTTCGGTTATTGTTGTGTGGTTGTGTTGCCTAAGTACTCCATTGCCACTGTGCTTTAGCGCATCATGCGAATAGATCTATGCTACAAATAATCCAGTGGCAGTGCCGAGGTGTCGATGACGCGGCGCATGACGAAGCTTGAGTGCACGCCGCTGACACCTTCGATGCGGGTGATTTTGTTGAGTAAAAATTGCTGGTAGGCGTCGATGTCGGGGACGACGACTTGCAGCAGGTAGTCCGCTTCCTGCCCTGTGACCAGATAGCATTTTTGCACTTCGGAGTACTGCCCCACTTGCTCTTCAAAATTGGCGAAGCGCTCGGGAGTGTGGCGATCCATACTGATTTGAATCATCACGGTGAGGTCTAGCCCGAGTTTGCGGGCGTCGAGTACGGTTTCGCGCTTGACGATGATACCCGCCTGTTCGAGTTTGTGAACGCGGCGAGAGCAGGGCGAGGGCGATAGGCCAACGCTGTCGGCGAGCTCTTGATTGCTGAGGCCGCCGTTCTTTTGCAGGGCGGCGAGAATGCGTTGGTCGGTGCTGTCGATGGCAGTCGGCTTCGGTGAGCTCATGGCGAATGTTCCACAAAAATCTTTATGTAAGCTATAAAGTAGCGGCTAAGTATAAAAAAGTGAAATAAAATCGCCAAAAAATCTTAAATAAAAAGAAAATAGCAAACACATTGCGGGCTTTTGTGCCTAGAATACATCCATGGTTAAAACATCGTGAAACCCGCTAGTCGCCACAAGCGCAGGGTCAATGGCCACAAGCCGTGCGATGGAAGTGCCACAAGCACTCAGTTTCAAGTGGGGTTGTCGGCCTGAAGGCCGACCCACGACCCGATCCAAAGATAGACCAAAAGACCAACAGACAGGAGCCGAACATGGCCTTTGATCACACAAAATACAGCCCCGCGATGCACTTTGATAAGCCCGACCGCCAGTGGCCGAGCCGCCGTCTGGAGAAGGCGCCGCTGTGGTGTGCGGTAGACCTTCGCGATGGCAATCAGGCTTTGATCAACCCCATGTCGGTAGAGCAAAAGCGCCGCTTTTTCCAATTGTTGGTGGAGATTGGTTACAAAGAAATTGAAATCGGTTTCCCCTCGGCGAGCCAGATCGATTTTGATTTTTGCCGCGCGTTGATCGAGGAAGACTTGGTGCCCGACGATGTCCGCATCCAAGTATTGGTGCAGGCGCGCGAGGATTTAATCAGCCGCACCTTCGAGGCATTGCAGGGCGCGAAGCGAGCGATTGTGCACATTTACAACGCGACCTCGCCCACTTTTCGCCAGAAGGTGTTTCGCGTGGACCGCGACGGTTGTCGCGATATTGCCGCGCGCGCTGCCCAGTGGGTCAAGGACTACGCCGCCAAGCAGCCGAGCACCGATTGGACGTTCCAATACTCGCCAGAGACCTTCAGCGCCACGGAAGTGGACTTTGCCATTGATGTGGTCAATGCCGTCAACGCGGTGTGGCAGCCCGAGTCGGGCCAGCGCGTGATCATCAACTTGCCCGCTACGGTAGAGGTGACGACGCCTAATGTGTTTGCCGATCAGGTCGAGGCTTTTTGTGAGGGCATCGACAACCGCGAGCATGTGATTGTGTCTTTGCACACGCACAACGATCGCGGTTGTGGTGTGGCCGCAGCAGAGTTGGGTCAAATGGCGGGTGCCGATCGCGTCGAGGGCACTTTGTTGGGCAATGGCGAGCGCACGGGCAATATGGATTTGGTCACGGCGGGTATGAATTTGTACAGCCACGGCATTGACCCCGGCATCGACTTTTCGCGTATGCCTGAGATTGTCGAATTGGTGGAAGACATTACCGATATTAAAACGCACCCCCGACACGCCTATGCGGGTGACTTGGTGTTCAGCGCCTTTTCGGGCAGTCACCAAGATGCGATTAAAAAATGCTTTGCCATTCAAAAAGAGGGCGAGCAGTGGGATGTGGCCTACTTACCGATCGACCCCGCCGATGTGGGGCGCCGCTACGAAGAGGTGGTGCGCATTAACTCCCAATCTGGCAAGGGGGGTGTCGCCCACGTCTTGGAGCGCGACTACGGCGTGGAGTTGCCGCGTTGGTTACAACAAGAGTTGGCGGTGGTCGTTCAACAGCAGGCTGAGTCCGCTGGCGGCGAAGTCACGGGCGAGCAAATCCACCAGTGCTTTGAAGCCTCGTATTTAAATCCGCCCCAGGGCTGGTCGCTGGACGGCTACGATGTGAATCGCCAGGGCGATACCGTGTCGTTAAGTGCCGATGTCGATGGGCAGAACGTTCAGGGTCAAGGCGAGGGCGCTGTGGGTGCACTGGTCGCTGCCTTGGAAGGGCATACGGGGCGCTCGTTTAGTGTAGAGGCCTTTGACGAATCGACCTTGGGTCAGAGCACCGAGGCCAACGCTATGGCTTGCGTCAGAGTGAGTTCTGGTGAGCAGCAACAAATTGCGGTGGCGATGGCCAAGGACACCACCTCCGCCGCGCTGCAGGCGGTGTTGAGTGCCGTGGGGCGCTTAACGGGCGCCGAGTCCGCTGCGGCTTAAAGTGGGGTCACTACGGTTGTAGGAGCGTGCCTTGCACGCGAATGGTGTGTGTATTTAATGTCGGGACTGCCCCCGACGGGGCAGCCACTTTCTTTTCTACAGCGAAAAGAAAGTAGCCAAAGAAAACGCCGTCCAATGCCACACCCTTCGGGTTCCCTGCGATGCTCGGCAAAAACGGCGCCTGTGGAACTCGCTCGTTCCTCGCTTAAGCAGTCCTCGGCTTTATCCGTTTTTGCCTGTGCTTCTCGGTGTGGCATATGGAGATCACAGGCCGCTACTCTGAACTTGACTCGCTTACAGGGATGTAGGTGAAGGGCGTGAGTAGAGAAGCTGCTGTAGGAGCGTGCCTTGCACGCGAATGGTTTGCTGTAAGTTCTAAGCTTTTCTGGTTAAAAGTCTACCTATGCGGCGTCATTAAGAGTCGGCCTGAAGGCCGACCCACGGCAATATAGCCGAGCCGGTAAACGCGGTGTAGTGAGTGCTTTTTATCTTGTGTGGATTTGCCGCGGCGCATAATAACCCCTGTCTTAGAGCTTGATCCGAAACCTTCGTAGCGAAGGCAAGGAAGCGGCTGCCCCCGACGAGGCAGTTCCGACATTGAAAACACTCCGACGAAGTCGGGCACCATTCGCCTGCAGGGCAGGCTCCTACGCAACGTAGCTCTCCCCCGTGTTGGGGGAAGAGCTAAGCACCTTACGATTTTTTAGCGTGGTGCTTGAGCACGTATTCCGTGAGCAGTGTGACCGGGCGGCCTGTGGCGCCTTTTTGCGCGCCGCTGTTCCAGGCGGTGCCGGCGATATCTAAGTGGGCCCATGTGTAGTTTTCGGTGAAGCGCGACAGGAAGCAGCCGGCGGTAATACTGCCCGCCTCGCGACCGCCGATATTTTGCATGTCGGCAAAGTTGGAGTTGAGCTGGCTTTGGTAGTCGTCCCACAGGGGGAGGCGCCACACGCGGTCGCCACTGTCTTGGCCGATGTTCTCGAGTTGTCCCGCCAGTTTGTCGTTGTTGCTCATTAAGCCCGAAGGCACTTTGCCCAGAGCGATGATGCAGGCCCCGGTTAGGGTGGCGATATCGATAACGACAGCGGGGTTATAGCGCTCGGCGTAGGTCAGGGTATCGCACAGCACGAGTCGACCCTCGGCGTCGGTATTGAGGATTTCCACGGTTTGCCCCGAGAGGGTCGTGACGATGTCGCCAGGCTTGCTGGCGCCGCCGTCGGGCATGTTCTCCGCCGCGGCGACGAGGCACACCACATTGACGGGCGCATTCATGGCGGCTAGGGCTTTCATGGCGCCAAACACCGAGGCCGATCCGCACATGTCGAATTTCATTTCGTCCATGGCTGCGCCGGGCTTCAGCGAAATACCGCCGGTATCAAAGGTGATGCCCTTGCCGACGAGTACGGCGGGTTTTTGCCCTTTTTTGCCGTTCATGTATTCCATGACAATCAGTTTGCCGGACTCGGTACTGCCTTTTGAAACCGACACAAAAGCGCCTGCGCCCATTTCTTCCAGCTCTTTTTCGTCGATCACCGAGACTTTAATCTTGCGGTGTTTGCGACCCAGTGCCTTGGCTTGGTCGGCGAGGTAGCTGGGTGTGGCGGTGTTGCCAGGTTGGTTACCCAAGTCGCGCGCCATCGAGGTGCCCTCGGCCAGCGCTGCACCACGTTTGATGGCCTCTTCAATCGACTTCTGACCGCGGCGGTGAGTGCTGCCGAGGTGCCATTTTTCTAAGGGCTTTTTAGGGGCGGTGTCTTTGCTTTTGTGTTCGTCAAAGCGATAGAGCGCGTGCCCCACGGCGGCGACGGCGTACTGTGCTTTCCACGACTCGCTTTTGTCTTTGAGGTCGGCCTCGTGCAAAAAGCTCAGCGCCTCGGTGGCGTTGCCCTTTTGCAAGGCTTTTGCCGCTGCGGCGTGGGATTGTTGAAAGCGGGCAACGCTGAGGGATTTTTTATCGCCCAAACCCACCAACAAAACGCGCTTGCTGGTCAGTCCATCGAGCTCATAGAGAAACAGTGTGTCGCCGACTGTGGCCGCAAAATCGCCTTGGCGCAGCACTTTTTTAATGGCGCCTCCACAAGCGTTGTTCAGCGCATCGGCGGCGGGTGTGAGGGCTTTGCTGGCGTAAACGCCAACGACGAGGCACTGGCTGCGAGCGCTCTCGGGCTGGGTGACTTTTAAGCTGTACTGCATGTTGTCTCCGTATCGCTTGATTGACTGATATAATCGGCAGCTTATCAAACTTTAAAACGCTTGTAGCCGCTTAAACGACCACTATGCACATCACCGACCGCTATCTGATCCGTGAAGTCGCCAAATCGAGTGCGGCGGTGTTGCTGGTGCTGCTGGTTTTGATGGTGGGCAATACGCTAGTTCAGCTACTGTCGGATGCGGCGGACGGCAATATGGCACCGCAGTACATTTGGCCGCTGCTGGTGATCACTCTCGCCAATTACCTCGTGCTCTTTATGGGGTTGAGTCTTTATCTCGGTGGCATGTTGGCCTTTGGTCGTCTTTATAAAGACGCAGAGATGGCGGCGATGGTGGCCTGTGGCATGGGGCCGTGGGACTTTTTTAGACCGCTCTTTAAGGTGGCGATCCCCATCAGCTTGGCGGGCTTGGTGTTGTCGGTATTTATTTTGCCTTGGATGGCGGGCTTGCAGGCGAAGTTCACCTCCGATGCGGAAAAGCCCAGTGTCGAAACCCATTTGCGCGAGGGCGAGTTTAACGAGTTGGGCAATGGCATCTTTTTTGTCGAAGAGCAGTCTGGTGGGGCTCTGTCTCAAGTGTTTGTCTATAGCCGAGACCCGTCGGGCGAGTCGATTCAGGTTGCCGAGAGCGGTCGAGTCGAGGACGCGCCCTCGGGCTATGAGCTCACGTTGCAGCAGGGGCGTTTGTATCAAATCAATACCGAGCAGCGCATTCGCGACATTCGCTACCAAGAATATGAAGTGATGGTGGAGTCGCCCAATGCCGTCGTTGATGAGCAGGTGTTGGCGGCGACCCAGACCAGCGATCTCATGCGCTCGGACAACCCCTTAGAAGTGGCCGAGTGGCAGTGGCGTTTGTCCGTGCCGATTGGCTGCTTGTTGCTGGCGGTTTTGGCTTTTCCGTTGAGTTACACCTCACCGCGCAAGGGGGCTTTTTCCAAACTGGGTTACGCCATTTTGGTCTACATCCTCTACAGTAACTTTTTAAGTTTAGGGCGCAGCTTGGTGCAAAATCAGGAAGTGCCCCTGTGGCTTGGCATGTGGTGGGCCCACCTGCCTGTATTGGCTCTGATTATCGGTCTGCTGCTGCGTCGCTACGGTTGGCCGCGTCGGGTGGAGGTCGCCTAGTGAGTTTGTTCGACCGCTACATGGCTCGCGCCATTCTCGCCGCCACCGCCCTGGTGCTGTTGGTAATTTTGTTTCTCGACGCCTTTTTTGGTTTTCTCGGCGAGGGCAAATATGTGGCGCGCTACGCGGATTACAGCTACTGGCATGCGATTGGTTATGTGATGCTGCGCGTGCCGGGTAAAGCTATGGAGTTTATGCCCGCCATTACCTTGATTGGGGCGTTGTTGGGCTTGGGTACACTCGCCAGCAACAGCGAGTTAACCGCCATGCGCGCCGCGGGTTTATCCAAGGGGCGCATTGTCTGGGGCGGCATGAAAACGGGCTTGATCATTGCACTGGCCGTCGCCCTGTTGGGGGAATATGTGGCCCCGCAAAGTGACTTAAAAGCGGCCGCCTTTCGAGCCCAGGCTCAAGGGCGGGCGATTACCTCAGAGCTGCGCGATTTTTGGCTGAAGAACGGTGACGAGTTTGTGTACATTAAGCGCGCCGAGCCCGATAAACGCCTGCGCGGCGTGCGCATCTTTCAGGTGCAGGAGGGCGAGTTAAAGCGGCTTTTAAAAGCGGCCTCCGCTCAGCACACCGCGTCGGGGTGGCGTCTCAATCAAGTGCGCGAGTATCGCTTTGAGGACGATGCCGTGTCCCGCAAGGTCATTGGGCAAATGACCAAATCACAATTGGTCGATGTCGATCTATTTGAGGTGGCGCAACTCAGCCCCGAGAATATGCGCCTGTTAGAACTCGACAACTATATTGCCTATCTCGATGACAATCGATTGGAAGCGACGCTCTATCGCAAGGCCTTTTGGAAAAAGGTCACGGCGCCCTTATCGATTTTGGTCATGTTGCTGTTGGCCATGCCCTTTATTTTTGCCAACCGTCGCTCGGGCAATGCGGGAGCGCGCTTGGTTATCGGGATTCTATTTGGCATGTCCTATTACATCATAAGCTCCTTGATTGAGAACTTGGGGCAGGTCTACGGCGTGCCCGTATTGCTCGGCGCCTTTACGCCGATTGTTGCCTTTACCGCGCTCGGCTTTTGGTTGCTAAAACGGAGTGAGGCTTAGTGAGCCAAACGCTACAGCAGTGGCTTTCAGAAAAGCCGTTTACACTGTGTTTGTCTTCGGGTTTTTTTAGCTTTTACGCCCACTTAGGCCTTTGGGCAGCCTTAGAGGAAAGCGGCTTGAAACCCGCAAAGCTCAGTGGCAGCAGCGCGGGGGCTTTGGTGGCCGCCGCTTGGGCGTCGGGCATGTCTTGCGATGAAATGCGCGCGCTCTTTTTCTCGCTCAAGCGGGAGGATTTTTGGGATCCAGCGCTGGGTTTGGGATTGTTAAAAGGCGATCGGTTTCGCGCGTTGTTGCGCGAGCACTTTCCCGTGGCGCGTATGGAGCAGACGGCTTATCCGTTGGCGGTCTCTGTCTACGACTGGCGTCGGCGGCAAACACTGAGTTTTTCTAAAGGGTTGCTGGCCGAGTTGGTCAGTGCCTCTTGCGCGGTGCCCGGGCTCTTTCAGCCGGTGTCTTATCGCGGCTATTCCTTGTTGGATGGCGGTATAAAAGATCGCCCCGGTTTGTTGGGTGTCGCCCCCGATGAGCGCGTTTTTTACCATCATATTGCCTCGCGATCACCGTGGCGACGAAAGGGTGATCCCGCGTTGAAAGTGCCCGAGCGACACAATATGGCATCGCTACAGATCGACGGTTTGGTGCGCAGTGGGCCGCGGCGTATGGCACTGGGCCCCATCGCCTATCAGCAGGCGCTTGAGGCGAGCCGACGCGTGCTCTCGCAAGCACCCGACAATCGGGTTACGCTGCAATGGAAACAACAGGTGGAGACGCTATGACCGACAAAAACTCAAATGATCGCAGTGGTCTCTTTGGTCAGGTGGCGGGGGTCACAGCGGGCTTGTCCAAGTCGGCGGTGAAGTCGTTGGGCAAGCGTGTAGGGGGACTCTCTCTGCGCATTGGCAAGACGATTATTCTCACCCGAGATCAGCTGCGGGAATTTTCTCCCGAACAGCGCAGCTGGATGCGGCGCTCGGGCGAGGCGATCCGCGATGCGCGGCAAGTGGCGGGCTGGACGCTAGATGATCTCAGCGACGCTCTGGACTTAGAAGATAAGACCTTGCTCAAAGCCATTGAGCAGGGCACGGCAACCGTGTCTTTTGAGTTAATTCTTCGCTTAACGTCACTGCTTGCCCGCCACGATCCCGTGCCGTTTTTGGTCAGTATGATTCGCGGTTTCAATCCACAGTTATGGGCGGTGCTAGAGGACTGGGGCTTGGGGCACATTCCTACCATGCTAGAGCGCGATCGCCAGTGGATGAATATTTACCGCCGCCACGAAGAAGCGCGTATGCTGTCTGAAAACGAATTTGAGAAAGTACTCGACTTTAGCCGCAGCGCGTTTGAAATGGCACTGGAGTTCGCCAAAATCGAAAAGGACGATTGGGACGAGGATTAAAGCGATTAGAGCTTTTCAGTTTGTTCAGCTCATGTCGGGAGGAATGGTGGCTTTGGTACGGAGATCCTGAGGCTTCCGTTCCTGCTCGCGCCCCTTACCGACATCCCTGTCGGCAAATCCAGTTCAGGATGACGAGGGGTACTCAGGATGACGAAATTTAAAAAGCCGTCATTCCGAACTTGATTCGGAATCTCCAAGCCGGATGCACGATACCAACGGCACGATTGATTCATATTGGAAAAGGAGATTCCATGAAAACCCCCGCTATTTATATATTAACGAACGCACATCACAGTGTTTTGTATGTCGGTGTTACTTCCCATTTAATTCGACGTATTTACGAGCATAGGAACCACTTTGTGAAGGGATTTACTCAGAAATACAATGTCGACCGATGGGTGTATTTTGAGCGGTTTGAGGATATGTACAGCGCGATTTCTCGTGAGAAACAGTTAAAGGCGTGGCGTCGCCAGTGGAAAGAGGAGCTGGTCAGTCGGTTCAACCCTTGTTGGGAGGATTTGTGGCTTCGGTACGGAGATCCTGAATCAAGTTCAGGATGACGAGGGGGTACTCAGGATGGCGAGGGGATACTCAGGATGAAAAAATTTAAAAAGCCGTCATTCTGAACCTGATTTGGAATTTCCCTGACAACCTCATAGTCCCGTCATTCCGAACTTGATTCGGAATCTCCAAACCGGATGCACGCTATTGAGAGGGGCAAGGCAAAGAAAACAAAAGCCATCCCTCGCTCTCAGCTATTATAAGCTGAACGACTACTCTTGGCTGTCGGTCTCGGTGGTGTTTTCTGGCTCCCAAGTCGGTGTGGTTCCCGCTTTTAATACGCGCTCTTTATCCAGCACGGTGACGGTTCTGGATAGGCGTTCGTGCCAGCCAAGGCGATCGCGGTCGATAAATTTGCTGATATTGCCCAAGCCGAGCAGTGAGGCAACCGCCCGCAGCCATCCCTGTGGTTGCGAAATCATGCTGCCATCGTAGGCTCGCACTTCAATTCGCCACGCTTGCATGCCAATGGTTTTGCCATTGATCGCCCAAGAGCCCACGTAGTACCAATAGGCGGCGATTAGCATCGTGATGATTTTTAAGGTATCGGGTAGGTGCTTGCCTTGATCGTCTAAGACAAAGCTTTCCAAGGCCGCAAAGCCGGCCACGAGCAACCACTCAATCGCAAAAATCATGAGAAAGTCGTAGAACATAGATGCGAGGCGCCGACGCAAACTGGCGGCGGGCAGGTGTTGCAAAATCTCGGGTGATTGCATGCGAAACCGTTCGAAAAGCGAAGCCCCCGCCAATGGCGGCGAGGGCGAGGTTAGTTACATACTCGAAGCAAAATCAAACGTCATGCCGTCGAGTGGAGGCGATATAAAGTGACCTTGAATAAAGTCGGAGCCGATCGTCCAAATGACGGAGAGCGTGGTGGGATCTTCCACATGCTGAATAATCGTCTGTCGGCCCTTTTCGTGGGCGGCGTTGGATAGCTCGGTGAGCTTGTTCTGATTGTCCTGATTATTGAACAGATCTTTAGTGAGCTCCGCGTGGAACTTAATAAATTGTGCGGGAATATCGTTGAGCACTTTTTGGGGATTGCTCGACAGGCCGAAATCGTCGATGGCAAAGCCACAGCCGATGGCCTCCATACCCGCGGCAAAAGCGCGCGCCTGAGTCAGGTTTTCTTGTACGGACTCTTCTTTGACTTCGAAAATTAAGCAGTTCTTCGGTAGCCCGGAAGCGCGCACGCGATCTTTAATCCAGGGGAATAACTCTTTGTCTTTCAAGGAGGTGTCGCTCAGTTTAATCAGAAGAATGGTTTTGTGCCCTTTCTTAAACTGCTCGACCAAGTCTTTAAAGGCGTTAGTGATAACCCAGCGATCGATATCTTTGGCTTGGCCAGTGCTTTCGGCAGCACTTAAAAACTCGCCGGGCGATACATCGGTGCCGTGCTCATCTCGCATGCGAAGCAGTACTTCGTAGCGCTCGAGTTCGCCGCCGTCGAGTTTGACCATGGGCTGGTAGGCCAAGTAAAAACGATTTTCTTTGATGGCGTGATCGATCTTTTCTCGCCACGCTTTTTCCATTTGCTTTTCGGTCATTTCGCCTTCTTTGGGGCGATAGACTTCGTAGCGATTGCCGCCCGCTTCTGCGGCCGTTTTAACGGCTTTGCTGCCGCGGTTAATTACTTCGGTGCTGCGCAGTGACGGGTCGTCAATCAGGCTAACACCGATACTGAGCGATAATTCGTTCCACTCCTTGTCCCCCGCCTCTAGCGTGAGATTTTTCACTGCTTTTAGCAGGGCTTCGGCGCGCTGCTTAATATCGCTGGCTCGGTCTTTGAGTGAAATTAAGTGCGAGAAAATTTGGCCGTCGTAGCGGCAGGCAACGGCACTGTCGCCAAGGGTCTCTTTGATGCCGCTGGCCACGCCTTGAATGATTTTGTCGCTGCCGACAACCCCGAGCTCTTCGGTGTATTTGTCGAAGTTGTCGATCGATATATGAAAATACGCATACTCTTGGCCAGAGTCGCCAATACTTGCTAAGACATTCTCTAGCTCTTCGACAAATACATTGCGATTCAGCAATCCTGTATTGGGGTCGATGCGCGCCATTTTTGAGAGCTGAGCTTCGAGCTCTTTGGCATTGGCATTGCTTTCTTGCTTGCGAATGATGATTTGTGTGCAGGGCTCGTCGTCAATGCTGGCGCTACTGAATTCAAAATCCGAATCCATTACCGAGCCGTCGGCCAGTACGATATCCGTATTGTAGTGTACAGCGTGATCTTCGGTATCGAGTGTGCGCAGAAAGTTTTTGAGATCGTTCTGCTTTTCATCGACGACCATGTCCATGATGGGCAGGCCTTCGAGGTCGTCAAAGCTCTCGTAGCCAAACTGTTCTAGGTAGGAGCGGTTGGCGTAGACGTGCATACCCTCGTGTACATAGGCAATGGCATCGCGAGAGCTATCCAGCAAGCTGGCGTTGCGCTCTTCACTCTCTTTGTAAAGGCGCTCTAGGCTGTTGAGCCGCTTGTTCATAGAGGCGATGTGGTGCTCGCGGCGAACGACTTGCTTTAAGTGTTCGTAGTTATCACCGACGACCACGTCATCGGCACCATGTGCCATCATTTCTTCGATGGGCAGTGTCTCGTCGCTTTTGCGAAGCAGCACGATGGGCACTTCGTTATCGAGTGTCGCTGTGTAGGAGTTTAGGTCTTTTAGGCCCACTTCCGAGTGGCCGTGGCGCAGCAAAATAACTTCGGGGTTGTGCTTTTCAATCAAGTCGGTGATGTCGTCGCCATCTTGAAAGTAGCTACTGCGCACGGCTAAGCCCATGCTGCGCAGTTTGCTGTTATAGGTTTCGCCTCGGGTGCTGTCCGTTTCAACAATCAACAATCGGATGGTTGGCGTGGTACTCAAAGTTGTCCCCAGTGATTCGCGTTTTTAATAAGAGCGAACATTGTATGCAGGGAATGGCCGCTTGAACAGTCACTAATCGTGCTGAAACGCGGCTTATAGAGGGGTTTTAGAGCTTTCGCCCTCAATTTCACGCACTAAAGTGGGCACTAAATAGCCCGAAAGGCGCTCGCGCAGCTGTGCGACGAGGTGCTTGGCGCGAGCTTCATCCACTTCAAAGTGTGCTGCACCGTGAACGCGATCAAGGCTGTGCAGGTAATAGGGCAGAGCTCCTTGCTCAAACAGTCGCTCGCTGAGCTGGGCTAGTGCCTCGACGGAATCGTTGATTCCAGCCAGTAAAACGGCTTGGTTGAGGCAGTCGACGCCCGCGCGGCGCAGGTCTTGCAGGGCTTTTGCCGTGGTGTGGTCGAGCTCTTGAGCGTGGTTGGCGTGTACCACCATGATACAGCGCAGGCGCGATTGGGCGAGCCGTTGGCAAAGCGTTTCAGTGACGCGGCTAGGTAGAACGATCGGCAAGCGACTGTGGATGCGCAGCCGCTGGACGTGGGAAATGGTTTCGATGCGGTCGATGAGCTTGTGAAGGCGCTTATCGCTGAGAGTCAGTGGGTCGCCACCGCTCAGTATGACTTCGTGGATGCTGGAATCGGCGGCGATGTAGTCCAGCGATTCCTGCCACTGTGATTGCGTGGCGCTGGCTTGCTCGTAGGGGTATTCGCGGCGAAAGCAATATCGACAGTGAATGGCGCAAGCCCCCGTGGCCACCAACAGTACGCGACCGTGGTATTTGTGCAGCAGTCCTGTGGTTTTCTGGGCGTTAAGGTCGCCTACGGGGTCGGCGCTAAAGCCAGCGACTTCGGCGTGCTCGACGGCTTGCGGTAGGGCTTGGAGCAGTAGGGGGTCGTCTGCACAACCGAATTGCATGCGGTGGATGTAACTGCGCGGCACTTTCAGGGAGAAGGGCGGCTGTGCTCGCTCTGCTTGTTCCTTCCAGCGAGGGTGCTGATCTAGCCCCACGAGCCTTAGCAGCTCTGCGGGCGAGGTGACGGCCTCGGCTTGCTCGCGCTTCCATTGGGGCGTCGCCTGACTCAAGGGGAGCGGCTTTTCCGCAGCGGGTTGTGCAGGTATCATAGCGACCTTCCAAAAGCGGCGTTTCTGCGCCGGTACAAAGACAAGAGGATTACCATGGCGTCATTCAGCACCAATGAATTCAAAAACGGCTTAAAAATCATGATTGATGGCGACCCCTACAACATCGTCGAGAACGAGCTCGTCAAGCCAGGTAAAGGTCAAGCTTTTAACCGCGTTAAGGTACGCAATCTTAAAACGGGAAAGGTCGTCGACAAAACCTATAAATCGGGTGAAAAGGTTGAAGCCGCCGACGTAATGGATACGGAAATGGATTATCTCTACACCGACGGCGAGTTTTGGAATTTTATGGATCCCAACACGTTTGAGCAGGTGGGGGCGTCTGAGTCTGCCGTGGCCGATTCGAAGCAGTGGCTCAAAGAGCAGGACAGTTGCATTGTCACACTGTGGAATGGCGAGCCGATTTCAGTGTTGCCGCCCAACCATGTCGTACTGGAAGTGACTCAAACAGATCCCGGCATTCGCGGCGATACCGCCCAGGGTGCGACGAAGCCCGCTACGGTGGAAACGGGCGCAACTGTGCAAGTACCTCTATTTGTCGATAACGGCGATTTGCTCAAAATTGACACGCGCACGGGCAAATATATCTCGCGAGCGAAAGAGGACTAGGGCCTGTAAATAGTGTTCACATCGGATAGTTGGCAGCCTAGTGCTTCGATCGAAGCGCTGCGCCACAGGGCGCGGATACTGCAAGGTATTCGCGCCTTTTTTGATGAGCGCGGTGTGCTCGAGGTGAACACGCCGTCACTCTCTCGAGCGGCGACAACCGATGTGCACCTCGATAGCTATCGCGTCGAAACCGACTCTGGCCCCCGCTATCTACACACCTCGCCCGAATTGCCAATGAAGCGTTTACTGGCTGCGGGTGTGGGCGATTGCTATCAACTGTGCGCTGTATTTCGCCCGAGTGAGCAGGGTCGCTATCACAACCCAGAGTTCACCTTGTTAGAGTGGTACCGTACGGCGTATTCCATTGACGATTTAATTGTTGAAACGGCAGCACTGATTCGCGCCCTGTTACCGCTCGCCCCCGCAGATAATTCGGCGTTGCCGGCGGACTTGCCCTTGGTGAGTGTTCGCTACAGCGATGCCTTTAAGGCGCGCTTGGGCCTGTGCCCGCTGGCCGCTACGGAACACGAGCTACAAACCCTGTTGCACGACAATGGATTGTGGTCAAAAGAGCAGGGCATTCTGCCCAAAGATAGCGCACTCGATTTGCTATTTAGTCAGGCGGTCAGTCGCCACTTTCCCGAGCGGCAGTTGACCGCAGTCACTCACTACCCGGCCAGCCAAGCGGCTTTAGCCCAACTGACACCCGATGACCCTGCGACCGCCCAACGCAGCGAGCTGTACTGGGGCCAAGTGGAGTTGGCCAACGGTTTTAAAGAACTCACAGACGCCGACGAACAACGCGCCCGTTTTGAAGCGGATAACCGCGAACGAAAAGCCAAGGGACTGATCGAGCAGCCAATGGACGAGTGCTTCTTACAAGCTCTAAAACAGGGAGGCATGCCCGATTGTTCTGGTATTGCCCTTGGTGTGGATCGTTTAATGATGAAGCTGCTCGACGCTGACCAAATACAGGCAGTTATGGCTTTTGATGCGTCGCGGGCATAGTGATTCACATGCTATGAAACTGATTTTAAGTCGCAAAGGCTTTGATAGCAGTGCGGGCGGATGTCCCAGCCCCGTGTTTGAGGACGGCTCGTTTATTACGCTGCCGATACCCGACGAGGAGTCGCCAATTCAATACGGGGATATTCGCCATGCCAGCACAGACGTGGGGCGCTTGGTGTCGGACCTTACGGGCAACGCCTCTATGGCAATCGCGGGGGCGCATCTCGACCCCGATTTAATGCCAGAGCATCTATCTCGCTCCTCGGGCTGGCGGCCCAATTTAGGCCAGCACGGCACGGCGCAGTCGCACTTGATTAAGCAATCTGTACAGGTCGGTGATTTGTTCCTGTTTTTTGGTTTGTTCCAACGCGCCGAGTGGCGCGGCAACGGCTATCAGTTTTTAAAGCAGCACGCGCCGTTTCATGCACTGTGGGGTTGGCTGCAAATTGGCTGTATTCTACCTTTGGAACAGGCCGACTTGGTTCCACAATGGGCTCGCTACCACCCTCATTGCTTCGGCCAGCGCCATGGCAACAACAGCTTGTATGTGGCCTCGGAAAAATTGTTTTTGAATGGGCGGGCAACCGACTTCAACGGGGCGGGGGTGTTTAATCGGCTCACGGCGCACCACCGCTTGACGCGCCCCGAGTCGGCGCGGCGAACCGAGTGGCAGCTGCCCGAGTTTTTTTATCCCGACGACAATACCCAAGCCATGAGCTACCACGCCAATCTATCGCGCTGGCAGCGCTCAGAAGAAGAGGGCTTGTGCGCTTTACAAGCTGCCGCTCGCGGCCAAGAGTTTGTTTTTCAACACGGTCATAAAAAGGCGTGTAGCCGCTGGATTAACAATCTACTAGCGAAAGGGGGCTAGGGCCTGTTAACACAAATTTTATGATCTCTGCTGGAAGCCATTTTCCTGCCCAGCAAGGCAGAAGGCGTGCCGTGTAGTCCGTCTACACAAACAACGGATAACGCAGCTGGGCGGAAAAGAGCTCCAGCCCTTCGGGTTGTGGCTAAAAAAGCGCCACTCATCGTTGCTCGTCGCTCATTTGGATTCACCAAACCACGCTCCTTGCGCCTTGATTGGCGCTTTTTTAGTCACAACAGTGACCATCAAATTTGTGTTAACAGGCCCTAGTGCGTTTCGGTTTCGAGCTGGCGCCAACGCGTGGGGTAGTAGTCCATAGCGCCGGCCTCTTGGAAAATACGTCGCAACGCACCGCTTTTTAGCAGTTTTGGGAATTGGGTGTCCCAAATGTGAATCAGTTGGCGGGATCGCTCCGTGGGAGCAAAGCCTAGATACAAGCCGAGCTGGGTTAACTCACGCAGCTCCAGTGGTTTTTGATCCGCTGAGCGCTGCTCCAATAGCCACTGTAAATCCTCTTTGGCTTCCGCAACAAAGTCGGTGCGATCTAATTCCACTAGCTTAACGGCCTGTGACAATTTATTAACGGTCACGCTCTCAAAGTCCGCATGGAGATATTGAGGCAGGGAATAGCCGCGCAAATACGCAATACGCTTGCCATTTAAAGAGGCCTCTCCCTGCCAGTTTTGAAAGCTCGTCGGCTTGGCTAAAACGGAGAGTACTTCGTAATCGTGGGCCCACTTTGGGTAAATCGCGAACGCTTGCTCATTTTTGTAAGCGGCTGCCCAAGCGTCTGCATGGCCTTGTTTTACCGCTTTGATGGCGCGATTGTAGGGCAGGATTTCAGTCGTTACGGTAACGCCGCCGCGAGCAAAAACGGCCTTTAACACCTGCCATAACCGCCCTTGACCATCGTGTTCGGCGTAGCCCTCCCAGAATTGGCTCACGATGTGAATCTGTGTCAATGGCTTGTCTGAGTGTGCAGGCACACCCCATAAACTGGAGAGCAAAAGCAGGGATAGCGTCAGTAATCGTCGGGTGTACATCGCTTTAGAGTAGATCAAGCGAGTTAATTTACCAACAATGAGCGGCGGATCTATCGTGCGTCGAGGCAAAGCCGTTTCGCATTTTTTATGCAACCCATACATAGTGGTCGCGGTTGAGATGGGCCTCCCCCCGCCAGCGATAGGCGCACATTTTTCGGTCACCTTTGGCGGCCGCCACGCTGTAATCTACGCAGGCGATGCTGTTTGATAGTGGCTCGGGCGTCCCGTTGAGCCAGTAGTGACCGACAAACAGGGGCTTGTCATTGGCATAGCGCGGCAGCGTGTCGAGCGGGGCAGGGCTGTCGGGGATGCTGTCAATTTGAGAGTGGGCGACGCGCGCCAAGCCACGATATGTGTTGGCGCTGTTGTCCCACCAACGCGTTCGAATACGGCGTCGCGGATGGCCGTCGGCATCGTAAAATACAGCGCCCTCGGGCAGTTCGAGTTCAAAGCCTTTGAGCACGATTTCTAAAGCCTCAAATTCCTCTGTGCCCTTTTTTCCTAAGGTGTACCAGGCGCTATCTAGCAAACGGTTTTGATCGTCTAGGTGCGGTCGCAGGAGATCGATGCTGCTGGGGTGCCAACAGGCGTGAATCACGCGAAGACCGTCTAAATCCAACCACAAGGGCAGGGTCTTAAACCAATCTAAAGCGGCTCGATACGGCTTGGAGCCTTCGCCCAACTGCTCTAAAAAGGCTTGGTGCTGGTGATGGTTTTTGTCGTTGTGAGGGCGCAAAAATGCACCGGGCTTGTCGGGGTCGGGCAGCGTCCACGTCACCGCATTGAACTCGTGGTTGCCCATGACCGCCTGCGCAGACCCCGCCTCGACCATTGAGCGAACGATGTCGATACTGTGCTGCTGCTCGGGCCCACGGTCGATGATATCGCCCACAAAAATGGCTTGGCACTCGGCGTGTTGCCAAACACCGTCGCGCTCTTGATAACCCAACTTTTTGAGCAGGCTTTTCAATTCCTTAGCGTACCCGTGGATATCGCCAATAATGTCGTACATAAACGCTCTTGAATATTATGAAATCAATCGAGTTAGGGGAGAGGCGGTTCAAGGTGACTAACAAGTTACTGCTCGTCATCAACGGGATGCCCCTGTGTGTCCAATAGTATGGATTGCCCCACGGCGTAAAAAAAGCGGTAGTGCTGAATTTCACCCCAGAATTCCAATTTTCCACTCATGGCTTGATAGTGCTGCTGGGCAGTTTCCCTAGCTTCGGCGACTTGCTCGTGCAGAGGCAACCGCCAGAAAGAGGGGGCAAAATAGAGATAACACCTGTGCAGTAGCGCTGCCAAGGCAAACAGGGGCATGCCGGGGCGGTCGGCGCGCTTGAACCCGGTGTGTATAGATATATAGGGTTTAAACGCTCGATTGTGGGCCAGGCGGTCCTCGTTGATGGCGTCTATCTGTTGCCGCGCTTGAATGCTGTCCACTCCAAGTACATCACTCAGCTTTAGCACAAACTCTTCATCGCTGAATGTCATATCAAAGGCTCCGTTTTCCAGGCCGAGAAATGGGCTATTCAATACATTGCGCAGGCGTTCTCGGTGTTTTTGTTGGGGCTTGATATAGCCCATTAACATAAGCGCCTCGGCGTAGCTCAGGTGCGCGATGCGTCGATTCAATTCATCGCGAAGTGATGTGTCTTTCATACTTTCCCTCCCTTCTTGGGCTTTTCTTTTATTATCCATACGGTTGCGACATTTCATGTCGCGATTTATTGAGCGGCTGATGTCAGTGGCGGGCGCCCTAAAGCAGGCGGGTACTCATGTAACAAAGGAAAACATTCGCTTGCAGGGCAAGCTCCTACATGTGTGATCACTTGGCTGGGTAAAATGGCGCCCTTGGCAGGAGTCGAACCTGCGACCTGCCCCTTAGGAGGGGGCTGCTCTATCCAGCTGAGCTACAAGGGCGTGTTGTGGCGTTTTTGTTGCTTTGGCGCGCCGCTGAATTTCGATACAATCCCTGTCAACCGTTGACTATTGGCGCGTGGGCGGCAATTCTACCGCGAGTCGACGGCGCCTTCCATGCGCGCCCACCGAATATTTTGAGGAATCACTATGCGTTTTGGCTTGCGTCCCTATTTTGTGCTGTTTGTGCTGGCGAGCACAGTGTTTATCAGCGGCTGCCCCATGTTGCAGGGCATTGCCCCCGTGGTGGAGTCGGGCCCCCAAGCGCCGACCACAATGGAATCGCAAACCGCCACGCGTCAGGCCCTGTTGCAGGGGGTGAATGCCGCCGTGGCCGTGCTGGGCAAAGAGGGTGGCTTTAGCTCGACGGCCTATCGCTTGCCGCTGCCTGAAAACTTGCGTCAAACCGCTGAGCGCGCCCGCGCTATGGGTTTGGGCCGCTATGTCGATGATTTTGAAATGAGCTTGAACCGCGCTGCGGAAAAGGCGGTGCCCGAGGCGGTGGATGTATTTAAAACCAGCGTCGCACAAATGAGTTTTCAAGATGTGGTGGCGATTTTGCAGGGCGGCGAGCACGCGGCCACGGACTATTTTAAACGCACCTCTGAGGCCCAGTTGGAAGCCCGCTTTAAACCGATTGTGACCCGCGCCACATCGCAGGTGGGCGTGACTGAGCAGTACAAGAAGCTCTCTGAAAAAGTCGCTTACTACGGTCGCTTGGTCGGTTACGAGCCGCCCGTGCCCACGGATTTAGACGGCTATATTACCAATGAGGCGACGGGCGCACTGTTTGACAAGATGGCCAAGGAAGAGGCGCTGATTCGCCAAGACCCAGTGGCGCGGGGAACGCAGTTATTGAAGAAGGTGTTTGGTTTTTACACCGACTCTGGCAGCAGCGCCCCACAGCCGTAGAATGGGTTTGTTCGAGGGTGCTGTTGGAGGGAGATCCTGAAGCTTCCGCTCTTGCTCGCGCTCCTTACCTACATCCCTGTAGGCAAATCAAGTTCAGGATGACGTGTAGTTGGTCCGGGATGGCGTGCAGTGGGTTCGGGGTGACGTGGTTGCTGTAGGAGCCTGCCTTGCAGGCGATGAGCTGCTCGGGGTCATTAGTTCCCCCTCTCCCCGGCCCTCTCCCGCGGAGGGGAGAGGGAGTGTGGGTCGGGCTTCAGCCCGACAACGAGGCAGCCCTTCAGGGATAGGGGCGCGGCAACAAACAATTCCGGCTTTCTCGCAGGGCGAGGGGCCCTCTTTTAATGAGCACGGCTGGGGGTGTGAACACCCATCGTGCGGTTAGTATTCACATCAATCTATGGCTTCTCGCAAAAAAGCGTCTAAAAAGGTTTCTAAGAAAAAGTCGGTGGCGAAAAAGGCTTCGAAGAAAACGACACGCAAGGCGGTGGCTAAGAAGCCGGTGAAGTCGCGCAAGTCGTCGAAGTCATCGGCCCCAACTTCCGCTCCTCACAAGCCTTCTTTACTGCGCCGATGGTGGCCGCTCATCAGTTTAATCACGTTGATTGCCTTGGTGGCTGGGCTGTTTATGAGCGCCTGGCTGGACTACCGCATTCGCCAGCAATTTGAAGGTAAAAAATGGACGCTACCCGCCCGTGTCTACGCGAGGCCACTGGAGCTCTACCCCGGTAAAACGCTGTCAGAGCGCGCTTTGCAAGAAGAGCTGGAGGTGGCCAATTACCGCCGCGTTCAGCGGGCCGATCGCCCGGGCTCTTACACGCAGCGCGGTGGTTTTTTCCGCATTCACACGCGTTCTTTTAATTATTGGGATGGCGCCATTGATAGCCGCACCGTTGAGGTGGTGATCGACGATGGCATTATTCAGCGCTTGCAGGGGAGCGATGGCGAGAATGCGCTGGTGCGCCTCGATCCCGCTCAGATTGCGGCGATCTATCCACAGCATCAGGAAGATCGCAATTTGGTGCGTCTAGAAGACGTGCCACAAACGCTGATTCACGCCCTGTTGCTCATTGAAGATCAGGACTTCTTTGAACATCACGGCGTGCGACCGCTGGCGATTGCTCGGGCAATGGTGGCCAACATCAAGGCCGGGCGGGCGGTGCAGGGCGGCAGTACGCTCACGCAGCAGTTGGTGAAAAACTACTTTTTAAGCCGCGAGCGCACGCTGACGCGCAAGGCGACCGAGGCGTGGATGTCGCTATTGCTGGAGTTGCACTACGACAAGCCCGAAATTTTGGAGGCCTATCTCAATGAGGTGTTTTTGGGGCAGGATGGCGAGCGCGCCATTCACGGCTTTGGTCTGGCGGCGACGTATTATTTTGATCGCCCCCTGAAAGATCTCGGTATAGAGCAGCAGGCACTGTTGGTGGCGATGGTCAAAGGGGCGTCGTTCTACGATCCACGGCGCCATCCCCAGCGGGCGACGACGCGTCGCAATTTGGTGCTTGACCAGTTGGCCGCTCACGAGGTGATCGATGTCGATGAGGCGGCTCGCCTCAAGCGTCGCCCGCTCGGTGTGGTGGACAAGCCACGCAGCTACCGCAATCGCTATTTGGTGTTCGTCGATTTGGTGCGTCGACAGTTGCAGCGCGACTATCCCGAGGAGGCCCTACAGACCGAGGGCTTGCATGTGTTTACGACGCTAGCGCCCAGTGTTCAGGCGCGCTTAGAGATGGCCACGGTGAATCATCTGGGTCGACTCGAATCGGGTCCCGGCCTACCCGGCGGCAGCTTGCAGTCGGCGGGGTTAATCACCGATACCCGCAGTGGCGAAGTGTTGGCGGTGACGGGTGGGCGCGATGCCGACGACGCCGGTTTTAATCGTGCCCTCGATGCCCAGCGCCAGATCGGCTCGCTGGCCAAGCCCGCAGTGTATTTATCGGCCTTGCTCAAGGGCGACACGTATCACGCGGCGACGCTTATCGATGACACGCAATTCGATCATCTCGATGCGCAAAACAAAGTGTGGTCGCCGCAAAACTACGATCGACAAGACCACGGTCAGGTGATGCTGAGTGAGGCGCTGATTCGCTCCTACAATGTGGCCACGGCGCGCTTAGGTCTAGAGATGGGTCTGGACAGTGTGGCCGACACGATGAACGATTTGGGGCTGGCGGTAGAACGGCCTTATTTTCCCTCGATGTTGCTCGGCGCGATTGAGCGATCGCCCTACCAAGTGGCCCAGTATTTTCAGACCTTTGCGGGCGAGGGTTTTTACATGCCACTGCGGTCGGTGCGAGAGGTAGTGACGCCCAGCGGCGAGCGTTTGCAGCGCTACCCCCTAGAGTTGGAACAGCGCTTGCCAAACCGCGAAATGTATTTGATCAATCGCCTGTTGCAACAGGTGGTGGCGCGCGGTACCGCCCAGCGCATTGGCAGCGCACTGCCCGAGTTAAAAGCGGCGGGCAAAACGGGGACGACAAACGACGGCCGCGATGCGTGGTTTGCCGGCTTTAGCGGAGAACACCTCGGCGTGGTTTGGGTCGGGCGCGATGACAATACGCCGACGCCGCTAACGGGCTCCAGCGGTGCGCTGCCCATTTGGTTGGGTGTGTTCCAGCATTTGGATTCCATGCCCTATGAACCTCGGGCGCCGCGAGATGTCTTTGAACACTGGATTGCCCCCGACGGCCGTTTGAGTGCCGATCGCTGTGAAAATGCCGTACAATTGCCCTTTATCAAAGGCACCGAGCCTGATAAGTTGGCGGAATGCCGAGAGGGCTTTTTTAAGCGCCTGTTTAATTGGTAATCCCTCTATCAATACAAAGGAGAAGGGAGCGAAATGAAAAACACAAAAACGCTACTGCGCGTCGTGGTTTTGGGTTCAGCAGCTTTGATGTTGCAGGCCTGTGGTTCTAGCCCCAGCAAAAGCTCGGGTTCGGAAGAGTTTCAATTTACCGATAGCGGTACTTACAGCCAAGACAGCGGTGTGGCAGCGGATGACCGCATCAGCCACTCGATTGGTAACCCCGCTATTGTGGCCATTTGGCAGCGCGCCGAAGAAGCGCGTTTGACCGGCGACACCGAGGGCGCTATCGCTCAGCTCGAACGCGCGATTCGCATCGACCCCACGGATCCTGTGATCTGGAGCCGTATGGCAGAGCTTCGTCTCGATCAAGGTAACCATATTGCGGCAGAAAATGTGGCCATGAAGTCGAACCAGTTAAACAATGGTGAAGACACGGTATTGGCTTATCGCAACTGGTTGATTATCGGTAAGGCGCGCAAAGCGGAAGGCAACCTCAAGGGTGCCGAAGAAGCGCAGCGTCAGGCTCAAGCCTTTAAACCTTAGTATTTGCTGGCAGCACAGATTGCTCTGTGCTAGATGGTTTGAAACAGGCGGTCGCGCCTAGAGCGTGGCCGCCTGTTTTTTGAGCGGCTCAGTCGCTTTGTGGTGTTGGATACATCCTTGTTGCTACTCCCCCGTTATTTGATTTTGATAGGGGTTTGTCATGGCTGTTTTTCGTCATTGCGAGCCCAAGGCGAAGCAATCTGTTTATCGAGTTTATCCCAAAGATTGCTTCACTGCGTTCGCAATGACGAGTGATGTGTCGGCAATGACGGGGCGTTACTTTAACCGTGTTTAATTTATTTCATGAGTGCATCTGATCTATTGGGCGCCGAGGGCCCACTCGCCAAGGTCATTGAAGGCTACGCGCCGCGCGACGCTCAGCAGCAAATGGCCGAGGCCGTCGAGAAGGCAATTGAGGATATCGACGTGCTGGTCGTCGAGGCGGGCACGGGGGTGGGTAAGACCTACGCCTACCTTATTCCCGCGATTCTCAGTGGCCAAAAAGTGATTATCTCCACGGGCACGCGGACACTGCAGGATCAGCTCTACCACCGCGATTTGCCCATGCTGTTAAAAACCTTGGGCGTTCCCTTAAAGCGCGCTTTGCTCAAGGGGCGTTCCAATTATCTGTGTTTGCATCGTATGGGTATTGCGGATGTACACCATCGAGATCGCGAGCAGAGTGAACAGCTCGCCGAGATTAAACGCTGGTCGCGGGAGACAATTCACGGCGACATGGCCGAAGTGACGCTGCTGCCGGAAAATGCGCCGATTCTGCCCAAGGTGACGTCCACCGCGGATAATTGTCTGGGCGTCGATTGCGAGTTCTACAACGATTGCCATGTGGTGAAGGCGCGACGCGAGGCTCAAGAAGCCGATCTTGTGGTGGTGAATCACCATTTATTCATGGCCGATATGGCACTTAAGCAAGATGGTTTTGGCGAGGTGCTACCCACGGCCAATGCCTTTATTTTTGATGAAGCCCACCAGTTGCCCGAGGTCGCCAGCTTGTTTTTTGGCCAGGCCGTAGGCAGTCGCCAATTGTTGGAATTTGTGAAAGATATTCGCGCGGTGTATCACACCGAAATTTCCGAGGCGGACAGCCTGATCGATCTCTCGAGTCGATTGGAAATGTCAGTGCGCGATTTTCGTCTGAGCTTGGGCGCTAAAGAGCAGCGCCAAGCCTGGCAGCCGTTGCTGAGTCAGGCCGATGTGCGCCACCGCTTTGCCGATTTAGCCGCCGCCATGAGTACGCTGCGAGCCGAGCTAGTGGAATGGGAAGAGCAGGGCCCCGGCGTGGAAAATTTGCTCAAGCGCTGTACGGAATTTGAACAGCGGCTCACTTTGTTCGATCACCTCGACGAAGACTATATCTACTGGCTGGAAACCACCCGTTTGGGTTTTGTGTTGAATATGACACCGCTGAGCGTGGCCAAAACGTTTCGCGCTCACATGTCGCGCTACGAGGCCAGTTGGGTGTTTACCTCGGCGACGCTAGCGGTGGGGGAGCAGTTCCATCACTTTACCCAGTCTTTGGGCTTGTGGGAGCCGCGCACACTGCGTTTGGAGAGCCCCTTTGACTACGCCAACAACAGTATTATTTGCCTGCCAGAGAACCTGCCAGAGCCCAGCGCGTTTCACTTTACCGATGCGGTAGTCGACGCCGCCAAACCGATTTTGCAGGCCTCCCGCGGTCGCGCTTTTATGCTGTTTACCAGTTATCGAGCGCTAAACCACGCCGCCGAGCGTTTAAAAAGCGAGGTGGCCTTTCCCTTGTTTGTTCAAGGTGAGGCACCGCGTACTCAGTTATTAGACGATTTTCGCGAGTCGGGCGACGGTGTGCTACTCGGCACCAGTAGTTTTTGGGAGGGTGTCGATATTAAAGGCGAGGCACTGTCGTGTGTGATTATTGATAAGCTGCCCTTTGCCGCACCCAATGATCCGGTGCTACAGGCGCGCATGGATGCCATGAAAGAGCAGGGACAAAACCCTTTTATGGATTACCAGCTACCCAATGCTGTGATCGCATTGAAGCAGGGCGTAGGCCGCTTGATACGCGATGTTCACGACCGTGGTGTGGTCGTGATTTGCGATGTACGTTTAAAAACTAAGTTTTACGGCAAGCGCTTCACCAACAGCCTACCGCCGATGAAGCGGACCCGAAAGCTCAGCGACATTCAACAGTTCTTTGCCAAGTAATTGTAGGATACCTGCACAGAGTCGGCGGGCCGTTTTCAGGGAGTCGGGTCGGTGGGGTGTTTGAGTCGAGCCGGGGGCGACCCTCCCACAGAGCGGTTTTTGAGTTGTCGATGTGTGTGCTGTTGTAGGAGGCCCGCCCCCGGGCCGATGGCGGCCCTCCCACAAATGGTTTTTTTGAGTGTTTGGTGGATTTTTCTGTAGAAGGCCGCCTTTATGCTTTTTAGGGTGCTCGGGCCGATGGAGTGTCCGGGCCGAGTCGTGGGTGGTCATCCCACAGAGCGGTTTTTGGGTTGTTGATATTTTAGTAATCTAACAATCCATGATGGATGGTTTTAAAGGACTGCAGAGAAAATGGATATGGCTAAAGGATATAGCGCTCTTAGAAAAGGTAGGGTGTCTGTTGCAGGCACTCTTTACATGGTGACAACTGTCACCCGACAACGGATGAAGCACTTCGAAAATTTTTCTAATGCACGGCTTCTTATAGAAACCATCAGAAGGGAATCGGAACTCAATGGCATTGTCACATGGGCCTTTGTGGTTATGCCCGATCATCTGCACTGGCTACTGCAGCTAAATCATGAGCCACTTGAAACGGTAGTGGGTAGGGTAAAGGCGGTTACATCAAAAAGAATCGGCTTAGCCTTGTGGCAAAGCGGTTTTTACGATCAAGCCCTTCGACAAAGCGAGTCGCCTAAAAATTTGGCGCGCTATATTGTTGCTAACCCCCTCAGAGCCCACCTGGTTCAATCCATTGGTGATTATCCACATTGGGATGTGGCGTGGCTTTGAGTATTGATCCTGCTGCTGTAGGAGGCCGCCTTTATGCCCTTTAGGGTGCCCGAGCCGAGGGTGTGTTTTGTGTCGGGCCGAGGGCGACCCTCCCACAGAGCTGTTTTCTAGTTGTGTTGGGGCGGTGTGGAGCGGCCCTTTGACAGAGGTTTTTAAGGCGCTGGCTTACGCGCTCTGCGCGTCGATGTGCTGTCCGTTGACATCGCTGTCGGCGCTGAGCAGCGATAGATAGGCGGGCATGATGGTGGACATCTCGGGGTAGTCTTTGATGTTGTCGCCGGGGTGGGTTTGCGTGCGCATAGGCGATTGCAGCGGCCCCGGGTGTAGGCCGTTGACTCGGGGCACGCCGTCGAGTTCGCGTGTGAAGCTGTCAATCAGGTGATGGACTGCCGCTTTGCTCTCTCCGTATGCGCCCCAGTAGGCGTCGTCGCACTGGTGCTCGGTAAAAATAATGCTGCCGTTGTCACTGTTTCTCAAAAGGGGCAGACAGGCCTGCGTGAGAAACAGAGGGGAGTGGACATTGATTTGCCACGTTTTCATCCAGTCGCCGGGTGTGTGTAGTTCTAGCGGTGTTAGCTCGCCTAAATCGGCGGCGTTGTGTACTAGACCATCGAGTCGGCCGAAGTTTTCTTCCAGCACCTTGGCGAGATCAAAAAAATCTTCGGGGCTAGCACCGCCTAAGTCCAATGGATAGATCGCGGGCTCTGCCCCCCCCGCGGCGATGATGTCGTCGTAGACTTTTTCCAGTTTAGGGACTTTTCGACCGAGCAGGACCACCGTGGCCCCAGCGGCGGCGCAGGCTTTGCTGACGGTTTCTCCAAGGCCGCTGCCGGCGCCTGTAACGAGAAGGATGCGATCGTTGAGTTGTACGCTGTCGGTCATAGTGGCGTTCTGAAAAGGTGGAGTGGCAGCTAGCTAAGCTGGGCGTGAATCTGGTGTGCGCAATTATAGCCGCTGCGCACTGCGCCTTCGAGGGTGGCGGGAAAACCCGTGCGTGTGTAGTCGCCTGCGAGCCACAAGCCTGGCGTGGCCGTTTGGTTATCTGGGCACTGCTGCAACACGCCGACGGTGCAGCGATAGGTGGCTCGGGCTTCCTTGAGTACGAGCGTGTCTTTGGGGTCGGGGAGTTCAATGCCCTTTGTAGAGAGCGCCTGGCGCAGTTCGCCCAGCACGGCATCGGCCAGCTGTTGGCGGCTCAGGTCGGCGTGTGGGCCGTTGGCGCTGATGACCACAGCAAACAGCCCAGGTTGATTGACAATGCGGCGGTCAAACAGCCATTGAGAGTGGCCGCCGAGCAAGCCGAGCATGGGGTAGTCGGGCAGCGAGACGCTGTCGTCAAATTGGTAGTAAAGCGTGTAGATGGGTTCGTCTTCAAATGCTTTTAGCGTTTGCGATAGCGCTTTTGTGGTCTCGGTTTGGGCTAAGAGCTTGGCCGCTTGAGGGTAGTTGCCCGCAACGACAACGCAGTCGGCTTTGATCGATGCTCCGTCTGCGGTGGTTACGCCGATGACGCGATCGTTTTCTATCAGCAGCGATTGCGCTTTGCAGCCGAGCTGCATGGATGCCCCTTGTTGGGCTAAGTGTTCGGCGGCGGGCTCGGGCAATAGAGCGCCCAAGTCGGTAATGGGGATTAAAAAATCCGATGCCGCACGACCGGTTTTAAAGGCCTCGCGCAATACATTGACGAATACGCGCCCCGAGGCAATGTCGGGGTCGGTGTTCAGCGCTGCGATACACAGTGGAATTTGCAAACGCTCTTGAATGCTTTGGGGTACGCCGCAGCGGTTCATCAGTTCAATGACGCTGCAATCGTCGTCGCCTTTAAAGCGCACTTTCATCATGCGATCCATGCTGAATAAGCCGCGCAGCTTATCGCCCCAGCGAATGCCTTTGCAGCGCAAAAACGCGACTAATAAATGCACTGGTGCTGGCAATACGGGCGCCTGTAAATGGAGCTGGCCGCGCTCGCTGCCAATCATTTCTACTTGTAAGTTGAGCGGTGTGCGCAAGAACACATCGCTCTCTTGAATCCCCACGGCCTGCATGAAATCCAGCATGCCGGTATAGGCACCGAGCATTAAGTGTTGGCCGTTGTCGACCTCGGTGTGACCCATAGAGGTTGTGCGCGCTCGCCCCCCCCATTGCTTGGCGGCTTCGATCACAGTGACGGAGTGGCCGAGGCGTTGAAGTTGACTGGCGGTGGCGAGGCCCGCCCAACCGCCACCAATAATGAGAACGCTGGATTTACTCATGGGCTTTATGCTTTAAAAATTGGCGATAGCGCTTTTTTTCGGCTCGTGCAGCGGTCCAGGCAATGCGAATTTTACGCCATTTAGACAGGCTGGGACGCTGTTCGAGAATGCGAAAGTCGCGCTGGCCGATGTGTTGCAGCAGGCGGTGGTAGACCGCCGCCATGATTAAACCGCTGCGCTGGGCGTAGCGATCGCCCTCGGGCAGCGTCGCAAAGGCTTTTTGATAATAGCGTTCGGCGCGCTCGGCTTGATAGGCAAACAGTTTTTGCGCCTCGGGTGTGGTGTGGTTGAGATGCAAGTGTGCTTTGGCCACGCCAAAGCGCTGGAGCTCGTCTTGAGGCAGATAAATGCGACCACGTTTGGCGTCCTCACCCACATCGCGAAGAATGTTGGTGAGCTGAAAGGCCATACCTAAATCGTGGGCATATTGCAGTGTGCCGCGATCGCGATAACCAAAAATTTCTACGGTAAGCAGGCCGACGACGGAAGCGGCGCGATAGCAATAAAGTGCGAGTTCGCTGAAGTTGGCGTATTCGTTTTGGTCGAGATCCATGGCCATGCCGTCGATCAGTTCGAGCAGGTGTTCCCGATGTAAGTTAAAACGCTGTAGATCGTCTTTTAAAGCGATGCAAACGGGGTGATCGGCGCGGCCGTTGTATAAATCATCAACGCGTTGGCGCCACTCGTCGAGCTCGCTGCGGGCCTGCTGTTCGTCGAGCGTTTCATCGACGACATCGTCGACTTCTCGGCAGAAGGCGTAGAGCGCAATCATGCCAAGGCGCTGCTCTTCCGGTAAAAAGCGAAAACTGTGGTAGAAGCTGGAGCCACTACTTTTGGTTTTATCTAAACAGTAGGCGCGCGCCTGCGCCAGAGAAATCGTTGCAGTCATGGCGATGCAGTCTAGCCGCGTTTGAAGAGGGCGACAAATAGGATTCGAATCCAGTCCGAGCGATTCAGACGAGGGCGGGAGTAGAGGTCGTCTTGTTGTGACAGTTTGTAGCAAATGCGCAGACCGCCGGCGATGATAAATCGAATTTCTATGCCAAAGCGCCCGTTCAAACGCGCGCCGAGGGTGGCGCCGTCTTGCAGCATTTTTTGGGCGCGGTGAATTTGAAATTGCAGCAGTGCCTGCATGGCGGCACCCTGATTCTCCATGCGGATATCCTCGGGACCGAGCTCGTAGGATTCGAGCTCATCGAGCGGAATGTAAATGCGATCGTTCTCTTGAATGTCTTGTTGAATGTCTTGATAAAAGTTAATCAACTGTAGTGCGCTACAGACCTTATCGGAATCTTGCAGGTTTTCCTCGCTGTCATTTTGAGTTAAATGCAGCATCAAGCGTCCAACGGGGTTGGCGGAGCGGCGCGCATAGTCGAGCACGTCGTCGATGTTTTGATAGCGCGTGGTGGTGACATCCTGTTTGAACGCATCGAGTAAATCCTCGAATAAATTCAGTGGCAGTTTGTGTTGTTTGATGGCGTCGGACAGTGCCGTGAAAATGGGGTCTTGGCTCGATTCGCCGCGTTCCATGCGCTTGAGCTGGGTTTGGAGTGTTTCGAGTTGTTTGATGCGCGTTTGCGCATCGGCATCGCCTTCGTCGGCAATATCGTCGGCGGTGCGAGCAAAGGCGTAGATAGCGGCAACCGGGCGCCGCAGCTTGCTCGGCAGCAGCTTGGAGGCAACGGGAAAGTTTTCATAATGGCTTTCGGCCAACTTCAAACAATGTTGGTAGGCGGCTTCAATACTTTGGCTGCGTTGGCTCATGGTTCACTTGTGTTTAGTATTTACGCCCATTCTAGCAGGACGGCTTGGGGTTGCCACTGTGGCCTACGGGTGGGGTTAGGCTGTCATTCCGAACTTGATTCGCAATCTACAGAGTGTAGGAGCCTGCCCTGCAGGCGAATGTGTATGGCTTCGCCAAAGGATCATTATATGTCGGGACTGACCCCGACGGTGCAGCCACTTTCTTTTCTTCAACGAAAAGAAAGTAGCCAAGCGCAGACAGCTGCTCCTGCGCAGTCTGCATTTCCGCCTTCCTTGGCGGTCAACACGCCGTCCGATGCCACACCCTTCGGGTTCCCTGCGATGCTCGGCAAAAACGGCGCCTGCGGAACTCACAAACCCTGCGGGTTTGTTCAAACAGTCCTCGGCTTCATCCGTTATAGCCTGCGCTTCTCGGTGTGGCATATGGATTTACGCGCACCACACTGAATAGGCCGTCATGCTGAACGTGATTCGGCATCTTCAAAACGGAGTGCCGTGGGTCGGGCTTCAGCCCGACTTTGGCCTGACAATTCGGAGCATGAGCAGTGATAGTGAGAAACACCATAAAACATGATGTGTTTTATTTCGCGTCGGCTCGGGCACCCTAAAGGGCATAAAGGCGGCCTCCTACAACTGAACACACACCGACCACTCGAAAATCGCTCTGTGGGAGGGTCGCCCACGGCCCGACCTAAACACCCCCTCGGCCCTAGCTAGCGGATGGCGTCGATGGCGGCGATGAGGTCGCCAGTGTTCTCGACCACGGCGTTGGCGCCCCAGTGGTGGGGGTCTTCACCCGGCGGGATGAAATCCCAAGCGGCGACAATACAGGGCATATGGGCGGCTTGTGAGGCCTCGACATCGCGGCGATCGTCGCCGACATAAACGCAGGCTTGGGGTTCTAGATCGAGCCGTCGAGCGGCTTCTATCAGGGGATCGGGAAAGGGTTTTTTGCGCGGCAGACTGTCGCCGCCCAGCCATACGGAGACGCGCTCTGTTAGGCCCAGTGCGCCGAGCAGTGGTTCCGCAAAGCGGCTGGGCTTGTTGGTGACGATACCCCAGGGCAGTCCGCGTTGCTCCCAGACATCAATCGCTTCAGCGAGACCTCTGTAGAGCGTGGGGTTGTCGTAGAGTGCGTTTTGGTAGTGCTGCCACAATGTTTCGCGCAGCGTCTCTTTTTGCTCATCTGAGAGCATTGCAAAACCCTCGCCATAGGCTTGCTCGACTAGGGCCATGCTGCCGTTGGGCACGGCGGGGCGCAGTTGGCTGGGGTGGGTGCGCGCAATGCCAAAGTCGTCCATGGTGCGCAGTGTCGCTTCGATCAGATCGGCAGCCGTGTCGGCCAGCGTGCCGTCGAGGTCAAACAAGAGCGCTTTAACGGGCTCAGAAACAGACACTAGCGATGTGCTCTGGAGGTGTGCATGAGGTAGTTGACGTCGACATTGTCGGCCAGCCAGTAGTGCTTGGTGACGGGATTGTAGTGCAGCCCTGTGGTGTGCTGGGTGTCGAGTTCGGCATTGCGCGCCCAGCGAGAGAGTTCGGAGGGGCGAATAAACTTGGCGTACTCGTGGGTGCCGCGGGGCACGAGGTTGAGCACATACTCGGCGCCGACAATGGCGAATAGAAAGGATTTGGGGTTGCGGTTAAGCGTGCTCATCACCACATCGCCACCGGGTTTGACGAGTTGCGCACAGGCGCGAATGACCGATTCGGGATCGGGGACATGCTCTAACATTTCCATGCAGGTGACGACATCGTACTGCTCGGCGCGCTCGGCGGCTAAGTCCTCGACGGCCTGCTCGATGTACTCGAGCTGTACGCCGCTGTCGTCGGCATGTTGTTGAGCGGCTTTGAGGGCTTCGCGGCTGAGGTCGAGGCCAGTGACTTCGGCACCGCGCTCGGCCATGCTCTGAGCGAGAATACCGCCGCCGCAGCCCACGTCTAGTACGCGCAGTCCTTTGAGATCACCACAGCGTGATTGGATGTAATCTAGGCGCAGAGGGTTGATGTCGTGCAGCGGCTTGAACTCGCCGTTCTTGTCCCACCAGCGCTCAGCGATGGCGCTAAATTTTTGGATTTCTACGGGGTCAACATTGCTCATGGTGTTTCGTGGTCGTCGTTGGAAAAGGATTGAATGCGGGCGCGCCAGTTGTCGGCCGTTTCTATCAAGTGTGTGGTGTTAAAGTGGCTGAGACGGCCGCTCTCTAACTGCGCTTGACCCTGTACCCACACATCGCTGACTTGGTCGCGGCTGGCGGCGTAAACCAGCTGCGAGACGGGGTCGTAAATGGGTTGTGTGGCAAGGTGGTTGAGGTCGATGGCAGTGATGTCGGCGTCTTTACCTGCGGTTAAGCTGCCCGTTTGCTGGTCGATACCGAGCGCTTTTGCACCGTTGATGGTGGCCATGGCAAGCGCGGTGTGGGCATCGACGGCGGTGGCGCTGGCATCGCTGTGGGCATCGGCGAGCTTAGCCAATAGGGCGGCGCTGCGCATTTCACCGATCATGTCTAAGTCGTTATTGCTGGCGGCGCCGTCGGTGCCGAGCGCGACGTTGATATCGGCGTTGAGCAGGGATTGCACAGGGCAGTGTCCGCTGGCCAGTTTCATATTAGATTCGGGGCAGTGCACAACGTGGCTGTTGGTCTGGGCCAGCTGTTGAATCTCGGTTTCTGTGAGGTCCGTCATATGAACTGCCATAAAGTTGGGCGACAGCAGACCCAGCTCGTCGAGCCGTTGCAGCGGGCGCTTGCCACTGCTCTCGACAGCGTTTTGCACTTCCGCGCTTGTCTCGTGGACATGCATTTGAATCGGGATGTGCAGCTCGTCGGCCAGTGTTCGCACTTTGCTCAGTGGCTCGTCGGAGACGGTGTAGGGCGCGTGGGGTGCGAAAAAGGTCGAGATCAAGTGGTCGTAGCGGTAGTGGTCGTGGATCTCTAGTCCCTTGCGCAAATACTCGTCGGCGTTTTCCGCCCACACGGTCGGAAAATCGATCAAGATCAGGCCCACGGCGGCGCGCATGCCGATGCGTCTGGCCTCGCGAGCCACCACATCGGGGAAAAAGTACATATCGCTGAAGCAGGTGGTGCCCGAGCGCAGCATCTCCGCCATAGCCAGCTTAACGCCATCGGCGACGAACTCATCGCTCACCCACTGCCCCTCGGCGGGCCAGATGTGCTCTTCTAACCAAGTCATCAGGGGGAGGTCGTCGGCCAAACCGCGAAATAAACTCATGGCGGCATGGCCGTGAGCATTGATGAAGCCCGGTGTGAGCAGGTGGTGGGGCAGTGTGCGGTGTTGCTCGGCGCGGTAGCGTTGATGGGCGCGCTCGGTGGGTAACACGGCGACAATTTGGCCTTTGTCGACGGCGACGCTGTGGTGGTCGAGCACGCGATCATCGGGCTCGACGGGAGCTACCCAGCGGGCGTCAATCAATAGATCAATGTTTTTCATGCCGGCAAGGATACTGCCAAATGAAGCAGCCTGCTAGCAGCCTGCTGAATGGGGACAGACATCACACAAATGTTAGGAATCCCTTTCAAGCGGAACCAAATCGTTTAGACTCTCTCCAAAGCGATAACAATTCTAGAGCAAAGGACGGGAACACAATGCATATTCCAGCTTGGCTAAAAATCATGGCGCTCGGCATGGCAGCGCTGACACTGGTTGCCTGTGGCGGCCGCACGACGATTGAAAGTGACCTCGGTATCGACGATGCCCCCGATTGGGTCAACGAGGGCACGCAGGCCGTGGATGACGACGACGGCCGCTTGATTCAAGGCGTGGGCACGGCGCCGACGATGGGCGATTTTTCTCTGCAACGCTCTGCTGCGGACACTCGGGCTCGCGCCGAAATCGCTCGCGTTCTGGCCAGTTATATCGACGCTACCGTGGCGGACTACACGCGCTACAGCGACGGCCAGACCGACAGCGATATCGAGCAAAACCTGCGCAGTGAGACAAAGCAGCTACTCAGCGGCGCGCGTATCGTTGGCCACTGGAAAAATCCTGAGAACGGCAATTTGTACAGCTTTGCCGAACTCGACATGGAAGCGGTTGAGGAAAACCTGAGCGTGTCTAAATCGCTGACGGGAGCCTTCAAACAATATTACGCCGAGCGCGGCGAGCAAACATTTCAGCAGTTAGTAGAGGAGACTCGATAATGACAAAGCAATGGATTCAAACCGGTGTAGTGGCGTTGTTCGCTCTCAGCATGGCCGCCTGTGGCGGCACTAAGGTTCAGCGTATCGATACCAATGAAACTGTCGATTTAAGCGGCGCTTGGAACGACACCGACTCGCGCCTAGTTTCCGAGGAAATGATCAGTGACGCACTGGCGCGCCCCTGGGTGGCGGATCATGTGCGCAAAACTGGCGATCGCCCCGCTGTGATTGTCGGCACGGTGCGCAATCTCAGCCACGAGCACATCAACGTGAACACCTTTGTCAACGACATGGAACGCTCGTTGATTAATTCAGGTCGCGTGGATTTTGTGGCCTCGGCACAAGAGCGTCAGGAGATTCGCGACGAGCGCGTCGACCAAGACCTTAACGCCAGCGCTGCGACGCGCAATGAGGCGGGGCAGGAACTCGGCGCCGACTACATGCTCAAGGGCGAAATCAACACCATCGTCGACCGCGAGGGCAAACAACAGGTTCGTTACTACCAAGTGGATTTGACCATGATCAGTCTCGCCGACAACCGCAAGGTGTGGATTGGTCAGAAGAAAATTAAAAAGTATGTGAAGAACGCCAACTTGCGCTTTTAATCGGCCTCATCCGACGATAGTTAGTGCAAGTGGTAGCAATGATCACAGCCTTGCTTCACGGGCGCCCAGCACTGCTGGGCGCTCTGGTTTTATTGAGTCTGTCGACTTCGGGCTGCGCGGTGCATCAGTGGAAAATGAACGAGCTGTCGCGCCAAGTCGGCTACACCGATCCCGCGGTTTTGTTGCAGCAGTTGGAGCAAACTGAAACGCCTGATCGCGATCAAGTACAGCGCTGGCTCAATCGCGGCATGTTGCATCTGCTCAATGGCGATCTCGCCGCGGCCCGATCGGATTGGGAGCAAGCCAAGCAGCGCATTGAGAGCTTGCAGGCGGCCAGCGTCACGGAAAATGTTGGCGCGGCGACAGTCAACGAAACCTTTCGCGCTTACGATGGCACACCCAGTGAACGCATTTTGTTGCACACCCTGTTGGCACTGAGCTATTTGGCCGATGGCGACCTCGATGGCGCGCGGGTCGAAGTGCTGCAAAGCGATGTGATGGTGCGCGCGCTGCAAGAGGGTGAGGCGCTGAATGGACAACTGGCGATCGCGCGCTATGTGGGCGGCTTAGTCTACGAGTTGGGTGGCGAGTGGGACAACGCCTATATCGCCTACCAAAAGGCGTTCAATATTATGCAGGCGCGGAACCAGTCGCCACCGTCGGCGTTGAAGCTCTCTTTAATCCGCAGTGCCCAACGGGCGGGTCGGCGCGATGAGGTTGAGCGCTGGTATAAGGCGTTTGGCACGCCATCGCCGCTGGAGTCGGGTGAGGGCGAGTTGGTGATCATTGCCATGCAGGGTTTGGTCAGTGCTAAAACTCAGGCCGCGGCCTCGGTCTATGCCCCGGGCTTACAGCAGTATAATTTCGCTGGCGCTGCCGACGTACCCCGACCAGCGCCTTGGCTACGAGCGCCGCACTATTCAATTGCACGGCCCCGTTCAGCGCGATGCCCAGACGGCGTTGATCGAGAACATCGAAGTCTTGGCACGAGAGGACTTAGAGGCCGAGAAAGGCAAAATTACGGCAGCGACGATGGCTCGAATGGTCGCTAAATACCGCGCGACTGAGGAAGCCAAAAAGAATAGCCCGCTGGCGGGATTGATCGCCAATGTGGCGGGCATGGTGTCAGAAGTGGCCGATGTACGCAGTTGGAATACTCTGCCATCGAATATTCAAATAAGCCGTATCAGCTTGCCTGAAGGTGAATATCACTATTTGATGTCCCGTCAGATTCAGCGTATCGGCGATAGCAGTCGAGCGGGAGAAATTCGCATCAATGCGGGCGACATCACGGTGCTCTGGCTACAGCAAAATAGCGCTGTTACCTACGCTTATCCGCCCGAGGCGCTGCCAGTCAAAAAGGAGAACCCCGATGAAATCACTTCAGATGTACCTGCGCCAACAGTGGTCAGTGAGGAAGCAAGCCGCCATGAATAAAAGCTACTGCATTGCACTGGTCGCGTTGGCTTTGTCAGCCTGTGCGGGTGGCCAGCAGCGCCCCGATTGGGTCGATCAACCCAGCCGCGTTTACGATACAGCGGATTACATGAGCGCCGTCGGTAGCGCCGACAATCGCGAGAGCGCTAATGCCGCGGCACTGGCCAATTTGGCGCGGCAGTTTGAAGTGGCGGTGAGTGACAGTGTTGAAGATACGGCGAAGGCCATTGTTAAACAGAACGGGCAGGGCAGAACGGTGGAGAACGAACGCACCGCTGCGCGTTCGGTCACGGCGTTTGCCCAACAAGAGCTAGAGGGGGCAGAAATTAAACAACACTTTGACCAAACCACGCCAACGGGCACAGAGCACTTTAGTGTGGCGGTTATTGAGCGGGCGGTGATGGAGCGCAGGCTACGCCAGAAAATTCGCCAGCTCGACGAGACCATTGGTGCGCAGATGGCGTTTGCCCGCGCCAACAGCGATCATCCCGCGCGCGTGTTTAGCGCCTGGGAGAGTGCGCGCCAAACCGCGATGGAACGCGCGGCTTTGAATCGCAACTTGGCCACCGTATCAGGGCGAGGAGATCGCGCTAAACACGCCGAGTCAGACATTTTACAGGCCATCCGCCAAGGTTTAAGCCGTTTATCGGTTTCGGCGGAGGTCGAAGGGGTCGAGAGTGTCGACAGAGCCGATTGGCAATCCATGTACAGCGGCGCGCTACAGGCGCTGGGGATTGCACCCAACCAGCAGGGGCAATATCAGTTGATACTGACGGTGAACGAAGCGCCCATTGAGCGCCAGCAGCGTTGGTTTTGGTGGCGCGGCGGCGTTGATATCACGTTGCAGTCGGACGATGCAGTGTTGGCGAAAAGCAGTCACAGCTTCAAGGCTTCGGCGACGGAGCGGCATGTGGTTGAGCAGCGCGCGCGGGAAAAACTGTTAGATCAGTTGCCTCAAGCGATTTATGCCACGTTGACTTCAGTACACAGTGAATCGGCCAATTAGCCCTTATAGTCCGCTAGACACTGGTAAAAGCGCGAGACTCGGCGTACTAATAGAGTATGAATAAAAAAGAGCGTGATAGAACGTCTCGGGCTGATTTCGATATGGGATCAAATGCTTCGCAAGAGTACATTGGCGAGCACCAGCAAGATACTCAGCTGATGGACGATGAAATTCGTCGCCTAGAGTCTGAGGCGGGCACGGGAGTGCGACGCCTGCGCTTCTCTAAGGGCTTGGAGAAGCAGTTCCGCGACTTTCACAACCAGCAATTTTTACTCTACCACCGCCTGTGTCTGATGGTTGGTGCGGCGGCGGTGGGTGCTATGGGCTTGCTGGATTTAGTTCTGATCAAAGACGGCTGGAACATCATTGCTCCCGTGCGCTATGGCGTGGGGTTTGCCGTGGTCAGTATTGCCGGGATCGCGGTGTTCAGCCCTTTCTTTGTACATCGTCAGCAGCAGGTGTTACTACAGGTCAATCTGTGCGTTGTGCATATGACGAGTCTGTTCTTACTGATCGCTCCCGATGAGTTGTATTTGCATTACATGCCGGCCTATATGTTGGTGATGATGTTTTCGGCAGTGATCTGTCATATGTTTTTTTGGCGCGCTGTGGCGGTGGGCGTCGTGACGGCCGTGAGCTACAACGCGCTATTTTTCTTGCGGCCCCAATCGTTTGAAGTGATTGCTACATTCAACGCCCACTTCTTGTGCACCATTTTGATTACATGGGCTGCGAGCTATTACTTAGAGTACTCGGCGCGGCGGGATTTCTTACAGCGCGGTATTTTGCGCCTTGAGCGCAACCAGCTCAGCAATGTTAACGATCAACTGCAGCACATGGCTACCACGGACCCGCTCACGGGGCTCTATAATCGCCGAGAGATGGAGCGACGATTACAGGAAGAGTGGCGGCGCGGTGCACGCAGCGATCACTTTATCAGCGTGATGCTGATTGATGTCGACGATTTTAAAGCCTACAACGACCACTACGGCCACCAAGCGGGCGATAGTTGCCTGACGCAACTGGGGACGTTGTTTGGTGGGGCCTTTCAGCGCGCCTCGGATTGTGTGGCGCGTTACGGGGGCGAGGAGTTTATCGTCCTGCTTCCCGAGACCGACGCCGAGGCCGCTCAAAAGCTGGCGGAAAAACTGTGTCACAAAGTGTTCGATCAACGTATTCCCCACACTCACGCGCGAGCGGCTGATCGGATTACGGTGAGCATTGGCGCCGCTACGGCTCAGTCGCATCACGAGGGGCACTACGAACATTTGATCAAGGCTGCGGACGAGGCGCTTTACCAAGCCAAAGAGCAGGGACGCAACCAAGTCGTTATGAGCACCGCTTTATAAAAGTACCACCGCTGTTGTGCTGCCCTTCATCACCGTCATCCTGACTTGATTTTCCGACAGGAAAGTCGATAAGGGGCGTGAGCCGGAGCGGAAGCTTGACTCAGGGCGTCACTCTACCCACCACCACCGTCATCCTGAACTTGATTTGCCTACAGGGATGTAGGTAAGGAGCGCGAGCAGGAGCGGGAGCTTCAGGATCTCCCAACCGACACTTCGTTCTGGAGATTCCAAATCAAGTTTGGAATGACGGTGGTGGGAGTCTGAAATGACGGTAGGGACTTCGTTTCTGATTTTGGTGTCAAAAACACAGAGTTCTCAGTGTACACAGAGTGCACCGAGCTTTTTAAAAGGCTACTTGATTGGAACGCGTTGGATGTGTTCAACATCAAAGGCTTTGTGTTCTCTGTGGCCTCTGTGGCCTCTGTGGCCTCTGTGGCCTCTGTGTTTTTACACCGACCTCTCTCCAGAGATTCCAGATCCAGTCTGGAATGACGGCGGTGAGTAGATTGTTTCACTGCGTTCGCAGTGACGGCACATGCGTGGGCTGCCGCGTTGGCGGCACTCTCTCAGCGACGAGTGGTTTTCATCACCACGGATTTGTCGCTAGTTTGATTCGTGCAACAGCTTCCACGCAGTGGCCAGTGGCAGGTCTTGTTGCAGTTGCCGTTTAAAGGGCAGGGCTTGTAGCTCCTCAATTTTTCCTGCGCTGCTCTCGGCAAAGTAGTCGGGCAGCAGGCCTTTGGATTGCCAGCTTTGTCCGCGAGGACTGTACATGGCGGCGATAATAAATTTGATGTAGTAGCCGTTATCTAATTTATAAGTGCCCTCGACGGTGGCTTTGCCGTGACTTCGAGTGCCGACTAGGCGCGCCTTTTGATGATCGCGCAGTGCGGCGGCAAAGACCTCGGCGGCGGAGGCCGTATACTCGTTGATTAATAAAATAGGCTGTAGCTTAGAGGCTTCTGGGTTGCTCGAACGATAGTGCTCGACGGTCGCTTCATTTTGCAGCGTGTAGAGCAGTGGCGTGCCGCGATCCAAGAACAGCTCGGCGAGTGCCAGCCCTTCGTAAAAGTCGCCACCGGCATTGTTGCGAAGATCGATGATCACGTGGTCAATGCCCTCTTTCTCAAGCTTTTCCAGCGTCTTTTTTAGCGCGCTGGCAACACCGCGAGAGACACTTTTAATACCGATGTAGGCGCTGTCTTGAAAGCGCTTCAGGTGTAAATTTTGAACATCGTAAACCGCACTTTTCAGCGTGACGTCGAACACTTCAATATCTCGAACGACGGTGAAGGTCACACTGTCTTTCGCGGCTTGTGCCAGTGTTTGGCTGAGTTGTTGCGCGTTTATGCCTTTTAACGCCTGCCCGTTAATGCGCATGATGCGGTCGTGTGTCTTCAGGGATTTTGCGGCGGGCGAGCCGGGAGCGGTTTGTGTGACGGTGAGGCTGCCATCGGTGGCACTGTAGCGTACATCGAGTCCGAGAGCGTGTTGTATGCCGTCGAGCTCGCTGTTGAAACGCTCGAAATCTGTGGCGGGCCAGAGCTTCGCCAACTCGGGGCTCTGAGGCGGGGAGACGTGTCGCAGCATGCCTTGAATGGCTGCGTGATAGAGCGCCTCATCATTGAGTTGGTCGCTGTAGTAATAGCGTTTCAGGTAGTCTTTGACCTCGAGAAAGGTCTCTTCGGGGGCGTTGAACGGGTGCTCTAAGGCGATGGGGAACAGCGGGCGACTCTCATTTTCGCGCGGGCTGCTCTGCTGATCTACGGCACCGCTGGTGCTGGTGATGGCGAGAAAAAATCCTAACAAAAAGAGCCGTGGGGTTCGCATGGTGTCTCTGGTGGTTATAGGGTTTTGGCTAAAAGACGGCACTCGCTGTGGCGATCGCAGTCGGTAGTGTGGTCGTTGACCATACCCATGGCCTGCATATAGGCGTAGCAAATGGTGGGCCCCACAAATCGAAAGCCTCTGGCTTTCAGAGCCTTGCTCATGGCGATAGATTCGACGGTTTGCGTGGGTATTTGTTCAAAATTTTCCCAGTTATTTTGGCGGGGTTGGCCGTCGACAAATTGCCACAGCCACTCACGGGGCTGGATGCCGTCTTCGAGTAGTTCGAGCCATGCTTTGGCATTGCCAATGGCGGCGTCAATTTTTAAACGATTGCGAACGATGCCGACATTGTCGAGCAGCGCGGTTCGCTCGCTCTCGTTAAAACGGGCGATTTTGTGGGGGTTGAATTGGGCGAAGGCGTGTCGATAGGCCTCGCGCTTCTTGAGTATGGTGATCCATGACAGTCCCGCTTGCGCGCCTTCGAGTAGCAAAAACTCAAATAGCTTTGACTCATCGAAGCAGGGCGTTCCCCACTCCTCATCGTGATAGGGAATATCGAGTGGGTGTTTAACCCAAGCACAACGCGGCATGGTGTGGATTCCAGTCAAAGCTCCACCATAATGCAAGCGAGGGCATTGGCCAATAGGGGCGGTGACTGCTAGAGCATTTACTCGAGGAGCACTGTGTGCGCAGCGTGGCATTTGGTATAAAGAACGCTTACTACGAAAAAGCGATAGAGATGAGATTAGCGGTAGAGAGAGTCATGGAACACCCGATTGAAGCGGTTTTTTCCTGCGTGGGAGACATCACGCGGATGCCGCTTTGGGTGAATAATTTTTCCGAGCCGCGCTGGCTGCCCTGTGGAAGAGAAGATGCCACACCGACGTTTATGGGCAAATACACGCTGAATGGGCGCAGTTACGACATTTCCTTGGCCATTGAGTTGTTGAGGCCGCCAAGCCTGCTGATTCTACGCTCCTCTACACCTCCGCTGGCGTTTAAGTCGACAATGTCGCTTACGCCACAGGGCGAGCGTACGCGAGTGCGTTACCAGCTCGAAGCGGGAGGCGACAATGCCGTGATCGGCGTATTTGTGAAACTGTTTGGCAGCCTGGCCAAGGGCAAGTTGCGCAGGCAGCTAGAGAACGAGCTGGCGAGCCTAGAAACTTTGGTGGAGGGCTTGGGAGACTTGCGGGAAGTGAGCCTGTCCTAGAGCAAAATTAAGGTGGCGATGCCCAAGAAGGCCATAAAGCCGATGATGTCGGTAAACGTCGTGAGTACAACGCCACCGGCCAGCGCGGCATCGATGTTCATTTTTTTCAGAACCACGGGGATCAATACGCCTGCCATGGCGGCGGCGACTAAGTTAATCATGATAGCCGTGCCGATGATGCCGCCAATTTTTACATCTTGAAACCAAGCCGTGGCAACGGCGGCGATGATGGTCGCCCAGAGCAGCCCATTGAGCAGACCGATGCCCAGTTCTTTAATGAGCAAAGAGCGCGTGTTGCCCGCGCCGAGCTGTCCCAACGCTTGAGCGCGGATCACGAGTGTAAGCGTTTGGCTGCCCGCAATCCCGCCCATGGAAGCGACGATGGGCATGAGCACCGCAAGAGCCACTACTTGTTGGATGGTGCCTTCAAATAGACCGATAACCCAAGAGGCGAGGAAAGCGGTGAGCAGGTTGATGCCCAGCCAGATGCCGCGCCGCCGAGTCGAGCGCACCACGGGCGCAAAGATGTCCTCTTCCTCGCTCAAACCCGCACGGTTCATCAAGGATTTATCCGCCTCTTCGCGGATGACGTCGACGATATCGTCGATGGTAATGCGGCCGAGTAGCTTCTGTTGATCGTCGGTGACGGGAATCGACAGTAAGTCGCGGTCTTCAAACAAGCGGGTAAGCTCGTGCTCGTCCATATCGGCGGAGACGGGCGTGATCTCTCGATCCATGATCTCGGCGACGGTGGAGTTGGGGTCTGCGGTTACGAGAGAGCGCAGATAGAGTACCCCGAGTAACTTGTTGAAGTAGTCCACCACGTACAGGCGGTCGGTACCTCTAGGCAGTTCGCCCAGTTTGCGCAGATAGCGATTGACGACCTCCAGCGTGACGTTGGGGCGAATCGCGGTGGTGTCGGTGTTCATGAGCGCGCCCGCCGTGCCCTCCTCGTAGGAGAGAACCGCTTCGACGCGGTCGCGATCGAGCTTTTTCATGCTCGACAATGTTTCTTGGATCACTGCCTCGGGCAGCGATTGCAGCAAGTCGGCCATGTCGTCCGTATCGAGACCTTCGAGCGCTTCGACCAGCTCTTCGGTTTCCATCTCGCGGACTAGGGTGTGGCGCACTTCCTCGCCCACTTCGATGAGGACTTCACCGTCCACATCGTGATCGACCATGCCCCAAACGATGAGGCGCTGGGAGCGGGGCAGAGATTCGAGTAGGTCGGCGATTTCAGCGGGGTGCAGGCCGTTTAAAATGCGCTTGGCCTGAAGCATGGTGCCGCTTTGCATGGCATTGCGCAGTAAATCGAGACGATCTGAAGTCGGATCTGTGTGCGCCAGCTCTGCCATGGGGAAAACCCTTTAGGGAGGGGTTAAAGTAGAATCTGGTTATCTTATCAGCTTTTAAATCATAGCGTTAGCGCTGCTTTGTTAAGATCGAGTGAAGAGCGCTTGTTTACTCACCTTCCCCAAAATAGTCTTGGAATAGGGCCTCGATCTCGCGCTCGGCTTCGACCTCATCATCGCCTTCAATAAACAGCTTCAACGTAGTGCCTTGGCTGGCGGCGAGCATCATCACGCCCATAATACTTTTGGCGTTGATGCGGCGATGCTCTTTGGCAAGTTCAATTTTGGCGTTGAATCGCGAGGCGGTGGAAACGAGTTTGGCGGCGGCGCGGGCGTGAAGACCGAGCTTGTTAATAACGTCGATGTCTCGTTCAATCACGGGGTTTCCCCTCTGGCTGCTCTGCAAAGCACAGGCCTTTTTGGCCACCCTCTCGGGCAATGTTGGCGAGTTCGTCGAGAGCGTGTTGTTGATAGTTTATAGCGCGCAGTAGCATGCATAGATTGAGGCCCGTTAATACATGCTGGGGCTCTTCGATGGCACGGGCCACATTAAAGGGGGTGGCGCCGTAGAGGTCGTTGAGTAAAAGCACGCCTTGACCATGGTCGAGTTTTTTTCGCAGAGCTTTGGCGGCGGTTATGCGCTCTTCGGGATCGCTTTCCAAAGGCACTTCAAAGCATTCAATATCATCGACAGTGCGTTTGAGAATTGACTCGGCGGTTTCTAATAACATGCGCCCCACGCCGGGGTGGGTCACTAACATTAAGCTTGTATTCATCACAGTTCGCGGTGGCGTAAGGCCACATTGTTTCTCTGTTTTTTAAAATATTTGGTCAAGCGCTCGACCAAGTAGACCGAGCGGTGCTTGCCACCTGTGCAGCCAATAGAGACGGTCAGGTAGCGGCGGTTTTCATTTTCGTAGTCGGGTATCCAGCGCTCGAGAAAGTCGATAATGGACTGCTCCATGTCACACACACTGTCTTGCTGTTCTAAAAACGCTTGCACGGCCTGGTCGCGGCCTGTGAGAGGTCTAAGCGATGGCTCCCAGTGAGGGTTGGGCAGGCAGCGAACGTCGTAGACAAAGCTCGTGTCGCTGGGTAAGCCGTGTTTAAAGCCAAAGGACTGAAACAGCAGAGCGAGTTTGTGCTGAGAGTTGCCCGAGGTGTCGCTGTAGTGCTCTAAAAACAGCTGCTTGAGTTCACTGGCAGTTTTGTCGCTGGTGTCGACGGACATCGCCGCCACCGTTTCCACTGTGGAGAGAACGTCGCTCTCGTACTGTATGGCTTCAACGAGCGGGTGATTAAAGCGAGTGAGCGGGTGTTTGCGGCGCGTTTCACTAAATCGCTTGAGCAGCTCGGCTTGGCTGGCGTAGAGAAAGACGACTTCAATATCGATACTGCGGCTGCGCAGGCTGTTGATCAGCTCTGGAAAATATTGAATCTCTTCAAGATTGGCTCGGGCATCAATGCCGACAGCGGCCCGATCAAAAAAGTTTTGCGTATTGAGTTGTAACTCTCGAATAAATTGTTCGAGAAGGCTTAAAGGTAGGTTGTCGACGCAGTAGTAGCCCTCGTCCTCGAGGGTTTTTAAGGCGACGGATTTACCGCTGCCCGAGAGTCCGCTGATGATAACGAGCTTCATGAGTTTGGTGTTGTCTCTGCGCTGTCGTCTTTCATTTGCTTGCGTTGCCTAGCGATGAGATCTTCATTGGCATCGTAACCGCGGGCCAATACTTTGTGGTTGCGCACTGCGGCCTCTACCATCACGGCTAAGTTACGGCCTGGTGCCATTTGCAGTGTAATGACGGGGATGTCGACACCGAGCACATTGCGCACGCTGTTCGTGTAACCGAGACGCTCTAGATCGGGATCGATGCTGTCTTGGCGGGTCAGGTTGATGATCAAGCGCAGGTATTTGCTGCCTTTGAGAGCGCCATCGCCGTACATCTCGCGAATATTGAGAATGCCTAGGCCGCGTACTTCGAGAAAATCTCGTAGCATCGGCGGGCAGTGGCCCGAGACGATATCCGGCGTAATGCGAGCAAACTCGGCGGCGTCGTCGGCAATCAAGCGGTGTCCGCGAGTAATGAGCTCGAGTGCCAGTTCGCTTTTACCCACAGCGCTTTCCCCGGTGAGCAGTACGCCGACGGAAATGACTTCCATAAACACGCCGTGAAGGGTGACTTTGTCGGCAAACAAATTGGCCAGTTGATAGCGCAGTGTGCTCACCAGCTGGTGGCTGTGCAGCGAGCTAATCCATAGCGGTACGCGATTGGCGGTCGCAATATTGAGAAAATCTTCGGGTACTTGGTGGTCGCTGGCCACGACGACGGCCGTTGTCTGACTGGCGAAGAGGGTGTCGAGGGCGCTGTGGCGCTCGTGTGGTTCTAGGCCCGCTAAATAGCCGAGCTCAATCTCGCCCAACACCTGTACACGGTTGGGGTGAACCAAATTCATATGGCCCACTACTTTGGGGTGGTTGCCCCAGGCAATATTGGTGTTGATAGCTTGTTCGGCGGAGTTTTCTCCAGCGAGCCAACGAAGTTCTAGCTTTTCGTTGAGATAGCGGAAAAGGTCGGCGACCAAGGTGGTCTCACTCATGGCGTTTTTGCGTCCGTTAAACTGCTGCCAGAAAGTCGAGTGTGACCGATTGGACGGGGTGTGTAAAGCAATGTTGCGAGCGCTCTATGCCTCTTCGCGCTCCGGCTCCCAGGCGGTGAGTTTTTGGAAGGTTTCCTCGGCGTCACGGCTTTGGCGCAGCTCTTGGCAAAAATCTTGATCGCTGAACATTTCTGCGGCGCTGGCGAGGATTTTAAGGTGTTCTTCCGTGCACTCTTGGGGGACAAGCAATGCAAACAGCATATCGACATCTTCGCCGTCGGGTGAATCGTAGTCGACACCTGCATCGAGTGTCGCAAATGCAATAAGCGCTGATTCGACACCCTCCATACGGCTGTGGGGTATGGCGACGCCATTGCCAACGCCAGTACTACCGAGGCGCTCGCGCTCCAACATGCTGGCAAAGATTTGACTCTCATTCAGGCCGCTTTGCCCGCTGGCAAGCAACTCGCACATGATTTCGAGTGCGCGTTTCTTACTAGTAGCAGAGTGGTGATTGAGGATTCGCTGGGGGGTTAGTAGTTGGTCCAATTGCATGCTTCAATACGAATTCTGCGGGCCCATACCCGAATGGGCGCGTAGTGTAGCGCACTTAATTCAATATCACGACAGTTAGTGCGGGTTTAACCTGACATCTGGCGACAAGGCGGGTTACAGGGAGCGGTTTTTTGCGTGCAGAGCGGCGCGGGGGGTCGCGCATAAAAAACGGCCAGCGCCGAGAGCGCTGGCCGTTTTGCCACATGGCGCACGAGTGCTAGAGCGCTGAAGCGGCTGCCGCCTCAGCGGCCTCGGCAATAGCGGCTTTTTCCCGCTTGTGGTGGTCGGTCAGTTTTTCCTTGTGCTTGAGGAGTTGACGATCCAGTTTGTCGACCAGCCCATCAATTGCAGCGTACATATCCTCGTGTTCGGCGTGGGCAAAAAGCTCGCCTTTTACATGGGGAACATGCATTTTCGCTTCGGCTTTGTGTTGGTGTTTCTCGGGGCCAAGAATGACGTGAATCTGGGTGACATGGTCAAAATGGCGCTCCAAGCGGGTGAATTTGTCGTTGACATAATCGCGAAGAGCATCGGTGAGATCGAGGTGATGCCCAGTTAGGTTAATGTGCATAGTGTTCTCCTCTTGTTGACAGAGGCCGCCGGTACGCCGTGAGGCCGTCCCAGCGGGACTCCGGTTATGGCTGCAGCGGTTGCCCCAGCCCTCTGGGTACTTCAAACCGCCTTGCTATGTATTTGCGGTTGAGAGGTACCTTATTCAAGGGTCCAAGGCCTAGCCTTGTTGGGGATAGGCGGCTTGGGCTCTGAATGCACTCACTTCCTATTTAGCGCCTAAATCCTAGATTCGTCAAATGCCGACAAATCAAGTTGCGTGAAGAGGGTCGATAGAAGTGTTGCGACGCGGAAGTGCTGGGGCTCAGTAACGGGGATTAGTGGATTTGTTTGCGCTCGTTAGAGGGCGGGATACGTAGGGCTTCGCGGTATTTAGCCACGGTGCGACGAGCGACATTGATGCCCTTCTCGTCGAGAATTTTGGCCAGCTTGCTGTCGGACAGGGGCTTGCGCGTGTTCTCCTCGGAAATCAATTTTTTAATCATGGCGCGGATGGCGGTGGCCGAACACTCACCGCCCTCGGCGGTGGAGACGTGGCTGGAGAAAAAGTGCTTGAGCTCCAGCAGGCCGCGAGGTGTGTGCATGTATTTTTGTGTGGTCACGCGGGAGATCGTCGACTCGTGCATGTCGATAGCCTCGGCGATGTCGCGCAGCACCATGGGTTTCATGGCCTCGTCGCCGTATTCTAAAAAGGCGCGCTGACGCTCAACAATGGCGGTGGCGACTTTGAGTATGGTGTCGTTGCGACTCTGTAGGCTTTTGATAAACCAGCGCGCCTCTTGCAGGTTGTTGCGCAAATACGTGGCGTCGGCTCCGCGGTCGTTGCGTTTAACGAGATCGGCGTAGAGGGCGTTGATACCCAGCTTGGGCGCGAGGTCGGGGTTGAGTTCAACTTGCCAGCGGCCTTCGTGCTTTCTCACAAAAACATCCGGCACAATGTACTCGGTGCGCTGGCTGTTCATTTCCGCACCGGGCTTGGGGTTTAGGTTCTGAATGAGGCGAATGGCCTCGCCCAAGGCCTCGTCTTTGATGCGATAGTGGCGCTTTAAGCGGGCGTAGTCGTGGCTGCCGAGCCAGTCGAGGTGTTTGTCGATAATGCGCGTGGCCAGTTGCAGTTGGGGCGTGTCATCGGGCAGTGCCGAGCACTGGATGAGCAGGCTCTCGCGCATGTTGCTGGCGGCGACGCCGAGCGGGTCAAAGTGTTGAATACGGTGGACCATGGCAACGACTTCGTCGAGCTCGAGTGTGTCGTCGGTTTTTTGTAGCGTCTCGAGGATGCTCTCAGGTGTTTCACTGAGCCAGCCGTCTTCGTCGATGGCATCGATAATGGCTTCGCCAATAGCGACATCGAGGTCGCTGAGATGCGTCATTTCGAGTTGCCACTGCAAGTGGTCGTGGAGTGTCGTCGAGGGGATGCCCTCTTGCGTGTCCCAGATGTCGCGATCGCTGCCTTCACTGCTGACGGCACTGCCGTACATCGGCTCCCAGCTTTCTTCGGCCACGCTATCTACGGGCAGATCTTCGCTGTTGGTATGGGTGTCCTGTTGATCGAGTGAAAGCTCTTGGCGGTCGCTGTTGTCGGAAGAGGGGGCGCTGGGAGAGTCGCCTTCTGAATCGTGTTCCTCTTCCATCTCTAACATGGGGTTGGCCTCCAGCATCTCTTGGATTTCGTGTTGCAATTCCAGAGAGTGCAGTTGCAGCAGTTTAATGGCCTGCTGCAGTTGGGGGGTCATGGTGAGGCTCTGACCCAGTCGAACTTGGAGACTTTGTTTCATGTCGCCAATTATAGCAAAGCTGGCAGCAATAAATGTGCCAGAGTAAGAAAAAATCTACGATGAAAGTATCGCCCGCTCTAGGCCGATGCAGATCGCGGGCGAGGAGGGTTAAGAGGCCTCGCCCCTATAGCTGGAAATCTTCGCCTAAGTAGATTTCCCGCACTTTGGGGTTATCCAACACATCGCTGGGCGTGCCTTCGGCGATGACTTGGCCGTTGCCCAGAATATAGGCGCGCTCGCAGATACCGAGGGTTTCGCGCACGTTGTGGTCGGTAATCAAAACGCCAATGTCGCGCTTGGTCAGGCTGGTAATAATGTGTTGAATATCGCCGACGGAAATGGGGTCGACCCCGGCGAAGGGTTCATCGAGGAGTACGAACTTGGGGTCGGCGGCTAGGGCTCTCGCAATTTCTACGCGGCGGCGCTCACCGCCCGACAGTGAAATGCCATCGGAGTTGCGAATGTGAGCAATTTGAAAATCCTCTAAGAGATGTTCAAGCGTATCTTCGCGTTCGGCATCACTCAATTCTTTGCGCAGTTGCAAAATCCCCATCAAATTTTGCGCGACTGTCAGTTTGCGGAAGATCGATGCCTCTTGAGGCAAGTAGCCTACGCCGAGACGAGCGCGTTTGTGCATGGGCAGTTGGGTGATGTCTAAATCATCGAGCAAAATTTGGCCGCCATCACAGGGCACGAGCCCGACCATCATGTAAAAGCTGGTGGTTTTACCCGCGCCGTTGGGGCCGAGCAGGCCGACGACTTCTCCGCTGGAAACAGCGTAGGACACATCGCTAACGACCGTGCGTTTTTTGTAGCGTTTGGCTAAGTGTTGGGCACGTAGCGTGGGCATGCGGGCTTACTCCGTTGCTGCGGGTTTGAAGATCATTTCTACGCGGTCGCTATTGTCGCCATCGCTTTGCGCTTCGACCGTTTGCTGTCGACTGTTGTAGTGGATCAGCGGGCCTTTGATGGTGCTGTTGCCGTCGTCGAGTCGAGCATTTCCCTTGAGTTCAATATCGCCGCTGGCCTGCTCGATATGAATTTGCTCGGCCTGTCCCTCGGTCCAGCTGCCGTCTTCGTTCTTTTGTTTGAGTAAGGCGCGCTGCTTGTCTTCGCTGCCTCCGAATACGTAGGCCTCTTTTAAAACGCCTTGATCGGCGATCAGTTCCATTTTGTCGGCGCGAATTTCAATGCTGCCCTGCTGAAGGTAGACATTGCCCGTGTAGATGGCGCTGCCTTTCGCCTGTTGAAATTCTGCCTTATCGGCGCTGACTTTGATCGGTGCCGTACTGTCGTTTTCTAGGGCAAGGCTCGCTGTGGGCCAAAAGAGGCAAAGCAGCAAGCTAAAAAGTAATTTATTGAGCAGCGTCATAGTGGTTCTCAACTCGTCCTTCCAAAGTGAATTGCTGTTGTCGCATTTTGAGCGTGAGTGTTTCGGCGGTGCCGTTGCCAAGACCATTTTCAAGTGTAACGCCCGCGTCACTGTAGGCCACTTGTTCCTCGGTTTTTTGCTGTAGCTCGGGTGTGTTGAGCGTCCAGCCACTTTGGTTTTCAGCGACCACCTGCTGCACTACGACATCGCCCTGCCACAAAAGTTGTGTCAGGTCGTCTTTTGCTGTGGCGGTCGAGGATTGGATGTGCCAACGTGCGCGGCCGTCCACACCGTAGCTGCGCCCGCTGGGCGCCTCAATACGGTAGCGTTGACCTAGCGGGTAGTGGGCGAGGGAATCGCCATTGAGTGTTTGGCTCAAGCGTCCCTGTGGGTCGTAGATGCGGGCTTGAAATTGAAGGATCCGGTAGTCGGTATCCTGTTCCGAGTAGCTGGGCGCTGGGGCTGTGGGCTCGGCGGCATCTTGCAGCCACAGCGTGGTGGCGATGGCGCCGCTTAAAACCAGCGAGACGGCCACATGCCTGAAATTAACTCTCAAGGTACTTCTTCAGGGCCTCGTCGAGTCGGCCCTGAGCCCGCAACATCAGTTCACATGCATCGCGCACAGCACCGCGCCCACCTTGGCGGGGTGTGATCCAGTGCGCGTGTTCTTTGACCAGTGGCTCTGCGTCTCGCACGGCAATGGAGAGTCCAACGCGGCGCATGACGGGCAAATCAATCACATCATCGCCCACATAGGCCACTTGCTCTGCCGCGAGATCTAAATCTTTGAGGATGGTTTCGTAGGCCGCCACTTTATCTCGCTGACCTTGATAGACGTGCTCGACGCCTAACTCGCGCATGCGGTGTTCCACGACTTTGGAGGTGCGGCCTGTGATAATGCCAACCGTTACGCCAGCATCTTGCAGCATGCGCAGGCCTTGGCCGTCTTTGGTGTAAAAGGCTTTGTACTGCTGGCCATCGTCTCCGATTAAAAAGGTGCCGTCGGTGAGTACGCCATCGACGTCAAAAATGGCGCATCGAATCAGACTGGCGCGTTCGCTTGCGGTGGTTTTGCGCGTCATTACATGACTCCCGCACGCAGTAGATCGTGCATATTGATGGCGCCGACCACTTTGTCGTCTTCGCCGATAATGGCTAGGGCATTGATCTTGCGCTCGTCCATGATTTTTAACGCTTCCGCGGCCAGCATTTCGGGGTGAATAGAAATGGGGTTGCGCGTCATCACCTCGGCGATGGTCGTCGCTTTGAGGTCGAGGTCGCGATCGAGGGTGCGGCGTAGGTCGCCATCGGTAAAGATACCTTGAAGGCGATTGTCGGCATCGACCACGGCGGTCATGCCCAAGCCCTTGGTCGACATCTCCACCAGCGCTTCACCAAAAGTGGCGTTGTCGAGAACGCGAGGAATTTCTTCCTCTTGCTGGTGCATGATGTCGCTGACATGGAGCAGTAATCGTCGCCCGAGGGCGCCGCCCGGATGCGATAGAGCAAAATCGCTGGCGGTAAAGCCACGGCTCTCAAGCAGGGCCACAGCGAGTGCATCGCCCATAACTAAGGTGGCCGTAGTGCTGGCGGTGGGCGCTAAGTTGAGTGGGCAGGCCTCTTGCTCGACGCTGATGTCGATATGCACTTCGGCCATTTCACTGAGTTTGGATTTGGGGTTGCCTGTCATGGCAATAAGCGGCACGCCCAGGCGTTTAATGAGGGGAAGAATCGTCACGATTTCGTGGGTCTCGCCCGAGTTGGAAATGGCCAGTACCACATCGCGATTGGTGATCATGCCCAAGTCGCCGTGACTGGCTTCGCCGGGGTGAACAAAAAAAGCGGGTGTGCCAGTGCTGGCTAAGGTGGCGGCAATTTTACTGCCGATGTGCCCCGATTTACCCATGCCGGTCACGATGACGCGGCCCTCGCAGGCGATCATGATTTCGCAAGCGCGCACAAAATCGTTGTCTACGCGCCAGACTAAATCGGCCACGGCGCGGTTTTCCGTCTCGATGACGGCAGTGGCGAGAGCTTTGACTTTATCGGCATTCATGGCCGCGTATTGTAGCCGCCGCGTGCGGGGAAATATAGCACTGCGGCAAAAATGCCCCTAGGCGACTTGGAAGAACAAGCTGACCTGATAAGCGACATACGCTAGCAGCAGTAACGCACCATTCCAGCGCTGGAGCAGCGGCGCTTTCCAGTGACCAAAATAGCTGAGGGCAATCAGTCCTAGTGTTAGAGCGAACATGGTGGGGATGTCGCGCCAGAGCACATCGGGTTCCACGGCAGTGGGGGTGATGGCGGCGGCAATACCTAATACGCCGAGAATATTAAACATATTCGACCCCACCACATTGCCCACGGCGATATCGTGTTCGCCGCGCTTAGCGCTGCTCATGGTCGCGGCGAGCTCGGGCAGGCTGGTGCCAAGGGCGACGATGCTCAAGCCGATGACTAAATCGCTGACGCCCCAGGATACGGCGATATTGACCGCACCCCACACCAGTAACTTGGAGCTAGCCAGCAGAAAGCCTAGACCGATAGCGAGCCACATCAGCGCTTTCGGTGTGCTTATGGCTGGGGGGAGGTCGTCGACCGTTTCTCGGGTCAGGGGGTCGTCGGGGTTGCGCAGACCCTGCCAAGTGATCCAGCCAATCGTTAAAAACAGGCCTACCAACAGTCCCGCGCCTTCCATACGCGTGAGCTGGCCGTCCCACATCAAATAGCTACCGACGGCCATAATAAAGAGCAACATGGGAAACTCTTTATTGAGCACGCCCGAGTGCATGGCGATGGGGTAGACCAACGCGGTAGCACCCAAAATAAGTGCGGTATTGGTGATGTTGGAGCCCAGCGCATTGCCCACAGCCAAACCGCTGTTGCCATCGTAGGCGGCAAAGCCGGAGATCAGCATTTCCGGTGCAGACGTGGCAAAACCGACAATAGTGAGGCCAATGATCAAGGGCGGCACACCCAAGTTGCCCGCTAGCGCGGAGGCGCCATCGACAAAGCGGTCGGCGCTCCACATGAGCAACCAGAAGCCCGCGGGAATGGAAAGGTAGGAGAGGATTAATTCAGTGCTCATGGAAAGGGGCTTGTAAAGGGCGGCTAAAAATCGTCACCGAAGATGGCGTCTTCCTCATCCTCGCTGAGATTGGTGGGTTGGGGAGCCGTTTGATCGGCGTCTTGTACTTGGCTGCGGCGGCGCTGTAGATAGGACTCGCGCATGAAGATATACGGGTCGGCGCCGGAGTTGGCGACGACGTCATCCAATCCTAGTAAGCTCTGGCGCACGTTGAGTGCTGTCAACAAAGCAAGGCCCCAGCGCTCGCTGTCGGAGTCGATGCCAAGTTCTTTGAGTATTTCATTATCGGCGTAGGCGCTTGCTACAAAGCCCGCACCGTCTCGCACATTGGAGGGGCCCAAGAAGGGCAAGACCAAATAAGGTCCTTCGCCGACGCCCCAAACCCCGAGTGTTTGACCAAAGTCCTCTCGGGTTTTTTTCAGGCCCACGGGGGTCGCGACATCAATCAAACCCGCCAAGCCCAATGTGGAATTAAGCACCAGCCGCCCGCCTGTTTTACTGGCATCGACAGGCTTGAACTGCAAAAGCTCATTGACCATGACTAAGATATCGCCAAGGTTGGCAATAAAATTATCAATACCGCTGTCGATGGGGGTGGGCACGACATTGTCGTAGGCTTGAGCCGCTGGCTTCATAACGTAGCGGTCGGCGACATCGTTAAAGCGATACACACCGCGGTTCAGAGGTTCGAGAGGGTCCGATGTACCGCTGCTGGCTTGGGAAGAGGGCGTTTCATCAGGTTTAACGCTGGCTTGGCCTGAACAGCCCGCAGTGCCTATAAGAACAAAACTCAATAGGCAGAGCCGTGTCACCCATTTTTTTTCAGAAAAGGTTCGAAGCACAATGATGGCCTATCGATTCGCTGAATAACTAGCGCCGCATTATACGGAAGGATTGTGAGCTGTATATGAAGAATCCCTATAGAGCGTATCCTAGCTTGCCGCTCGGTTTGGGTGGGAACTCTTTTTTGTAAGAAGCCACTAAAAGACCGATATTAGAAAGGTCTTTGTGGCTGAATAATATCAGCTGTGAGATGCTTTCAAATTATGACAAATCACTGGAAAGGAAATGACATCATGTCACTGGTTCAACGTATCCAATATTTAGCTGTTACCGTTTTTGTTGGCTGTTTGCTCAGTTTCAATGCGGCTCAAGCCGCTTCCGAACAGGGGCCGCGCGAATTGCTGGTGGCTGTACACGATCAAATTGTTGAAGTGCTGGAAAAAGACAAGGAGCGCCTAGCACAAGAGCCCCAATACCTCGAAAGCAAGCTCCGTGAATTCGTCGATCCCCATGTGGATTTTGTCGCTATGGGGCGCTTGATGCTCGGTGGCTACTGGAAAGAGGCCAGCGAGGAGCAGCGCGCCTCGTTTATTCAAGAGTTTCGCAGCATGCTGGCGCGCATCTACGGGAAGTCCATTGCCCTATACGATGGGCAAGCACTGGTTTTTGAACCCTACACCCCGGGCAAGCGCAAAAACTTGGCGGTGATTCGCTCGCGTGTCGAGGGCTCAGAAGACGGCGTACCCATTGATTTTCGCCTGCGCCACAAAGACAGTGACGGCTGGAAAATCTACGACATCAGCGTCGACAATATCAGCTTGGTGAAAAACTATAAGAGTAGCTTCCGCCGCGATATTCAAGAGCTCGGCATGGACGGCTTGCTGCAAAAAATGGCCTCAATGGGTCAAGGTGGAGAGGACTCTCCCTACGAGTCTCTGAGTGAAGCCGGCGACGCTGATAATGATGACCAGAGCGATCAAGACAGCGATTAAATAATGGCTTAAGCTGACATCCTCTCTATCACTAGCGGCGGCCACTGGGTCGTCGCTGTCGTTCACGAGCAGTAATTTATGACCTATGCCATCGAAGTGGACGAAGTCCACAAGCGCTACGGTGATGTTCACGCCGTACGCGGTTTAAGTTTTCAAGTAGAGCAGGGCGAATTTTTTGGCCTGCTCGGCCCCAACGGCGCGGGCAAATCGACACTGATTAATATGGCCTCGGGATTGGTGCGCGCTAGCAGTGGCCATATTCGTATTCAGGGCCACGATGTGGAGCGCGACTACCGCCAAGCGCGCCGCCAGATCGGCGTCGTGCCCCAAGAGGTGGTGTTCGACCCGTTCTTTACCGTGCGTGAGGCTCTGGAACTGCAGCTCGGTTACATGGGCTTGGCTCGAACCCCCGAGCAACAGGCCTGGCTCGACGAGCTGTTGGATGTGTTGGATTTACAAGGCAAGGCCAACAGTCGCGTAAAAGCGCTATCGGGCGGCATGAAGCGTCGCGTTCTGATTGCTCAAGCCTTGGTACACCGCCCGCCTGTGGTCGTGCTCGATGAGCCAACGGCGGGTGTCGATGTGGAGCTTCGTCAGATTTTATGGCGCTTTGCTCAACAGCTTCACGCCGATGGCCACACGATTGTGTTGACCACTCACTACTTAGAAGAGGCCGAGTCGCTGTGTGATCGCATTGCCATCATTAATCACGGCGAATTGCAGGCCTTGGAAAGCAAGCGCGAGCTGATCAACCGCCACCCCTATCGCTTATTAAATTTGTGGTTTGACGGCGATGTCAGCCTGCCCAGTGCGCTGGAGGGAAAGCGCGTTGCCGGCCAGCAGAGCGATGGCCGCACCACGCTCAAACTGCACAAAACCCAAGACAATATCGGCGATGTGATCGAGCAGCTGCGCGGGCAGGGCGCGGTGATCCAAGATTTGGAGACCGATAGCCCCGGCTTAGAAGAGGTGTTTATCGAAATGACGCAGCGCCCACACAAGCAGTCACAACAGGGAGGCGAGCAATGAGCGAGTTTTCCAACGCCCTCGGTTTTTACACGCTGTTCCGCAAAGAGTGTCGCCGCTTTTTGCGTGTGGCAGTGCAAACGGTGCTGACACCGGTGCTCACCTCTATGCTGTACTTGGCGGTGTTTGCCCAAGTGTTAGCGGATCGCGTGCAAGTGTACGACGGCATCGGCTATGTGCAATTTTTGGTTCCCGGCCTCGTGATGATGACAGTGATTCAAAACGCTTACGCCAATAGCTCGTCGAGTTTGATTCAATCTAAAATGAACGGCAGCTTGAATTTTTTACTGGTGTCGCCGATTTCGGCGGGCGAAATTTTTGCGGCCTATTTAACCGCGTCGATCGTGCGCGGCGCCATGGTGGGCGCGGGCGTATTGTGCGTGGCGTTGCTATTTGTCGACTTGCCACTGAGCCACCCCTGGGCGGTGATTCTCGGTGTGATACTGAGTAGCGCACTGTTGGCCGCGCTAGGTATGGTAGCGGGCATTTGGGGTGAGCAGTTTGAGCAAATGGCGGTGTTTCAGAATTTTATTATCATGCCACTGTCGTTTCTAAGCGGCGTGTTTTACTCGATCCACTCGCTGCCCGATTGGTGGCGCCAGCTGTCGCACTTTAATCCGTTTTTCTACACGGTAGACGCCTTTCGCTACGGCTTTCTCGGCCACTCCGACATCGACCCCAGCATCAGTTTTTCGGTGATGGCAGTCTCGCTGCTGCTTGTGGGCGGCCTCGCTTGGGCGATGCTCGCGCGCGGTTACAAAATCCGAGAGTAGCCGCTTTAAAGCAAGCGGACGCGTGGCACTTGGGCCCTTCGCCTGCTCTAAGGCTCCTACGGTGGGGTTGCGGAGGGTTTTTGTAGGAGCTTGCCCCGCAAGCGAATGTTGGCCTTTGTTGCGTGGGCCGTTCGCCTGCTTTAAGCCTCCTACGGTTCTGCAAATCCCTGTTGCTGCCAACAGCCGTGCATAGCGACGGGCAGCGATTCCATATAGAATAGCGCCCTTTACGCCAAAGCCCCTCTGCGGGAGATGTGGATGGATAAACTGATTATTGAAGGCGGTCGACGTCTCGACGGCGAACTGCGGGCCTCGGGGGCAAAAAACGCGGTTTTGCCCATTTTGGCGGCGACGCTTTTGTCCGACGAGCCCGTTTCGGTGAGCAACGTGCCCCACTTGCAGGATGTCACCACGATGGTGGCACTGTTGGGCAGTATGGGTGTCACCGTGGTGATTGGCGACCGCCTCACCGTAGAAATTGATCCGACCACGATCGAGCAGTGCGTCGCGCCCTATGAGCTGGTTAAAACTATGCGCGCTTCCATCGTTGTGTTGGGGCCTTTGGTGGCTCGCTACGGCCGCGCTCGCGTCTCGCTGCCCGGCGGCTGTGCCATCGGTGCGCGCCCCGTCGATCAGCACATCAAAGGCCTTAAGGCCATGGGGGCGGAGGTCGTTGTCGAAAACGGCTATATCGAAGCCCGCGCAGATCGCCTCAAAGGCGCGCGCATCGTTATGGATACGGTCACCGTAACGGGTACAGAAAACTTGCTGATGGCAGCGGCGCTGGCGGATGGCACGACGATTTTGGAAAACGCCGCCTGCGAACCTGAGGTGGTCGATACCGCCGACTTCCTCAATGCCATGGGCGCCAAAGTCAGCGGGGCGGGCACATCGACGATTACCGTCGAGGGTGTCGAACGCTTGCACGGCACAAATTACCGCGTACTGCCCGACCGTATCGAAACGGGCACTTTTTTAGTTGCCGCGGCGATGACCCGCGGTCGCGTTAAAGTCAAAGACACCTCGCCCCACGCCCTAGACGCCGTTCTCGCCAAGCTGGAAGAGGCGGGCGCCAAGGTCACGGTGGGCGATGACTGGATTGAGCTGGATATGGAGGGGCGCCGCCCCAAGGCCGTGTCTTTCCGCACCGACGTCTACCCCGGTTTTCCCACGGACATGCAGGCGCAGTTTATGGCCCTCAACGCCGTGGCCGAAGGCGCTTCGCGCGTGACGGAAACCGTGTTTGAAAATCGATTTATGCATGTGCCCGAGTTGCAACGCATGGGCGCCAAAATCGACATCGAAGGCAACACCTGTTTGTGTGAAGGCGTCGAAGAGCTGACCGGTGCTGAAGTGATGGCGACGGATCTTCGCGCCTCGGCCAGCTTGATTATTGCTGGACTCGCCGCCAAGACCCCGACCAAGGTGGATCGCATTTATCACATCGACCGCGGCTATGAGTGTATCGAAGAAAAGCTCATGCAACTCGGCGCAGTGATACGCCGCGTACCCGCTTAAAAAGGCGGGTCGAAATCGCCATAGATACGGCGAATCAATGTTATTGAAATATAAAGTGGATAAAACAAACCTAAGTGATAGGTTTGAGTGATACAAATGACACAGAAAACGCAACAATTCATCATTGCACTGTCCAAGGGGCGCATTCTTAAAGAGACGCTGCCCTTGCTGGCGAAGATGGGCATAGAATTAGTCGACGACCCATCATCCACGCGCAAGCTGATTCTCGACACGAACCACGACCACATCAAGGCCGTGATTTTGCGCGCCACCGATGTGCCTACTTACGTTCAGTATGGAGCGGCCGATGTGGGCGTGGTGGGCAAAGACTCCCTCATGGAACACGGCGGCGAGGGTTTGTACGAACCCCTGGATTTGAACATCTCGCGCTGCCGCTTAATGACGGCGGGCAAGCCCGATATGCCTCCCGTCAGTGGCCGACTGCGCGTGGCGACGAAATATGTGAAACTGGCGCGCGACTTTTACGCCAGCCGCGGCCAACAAGTTGAGATCATCAAGCTCTACGGCTCGATGGAACTGGCGCCCATCGTGGGCCTCGCCGACTACATTGTCGACTTGGTCGACACGGGCAATACGTTAAAGGCCAATGGCCTAGTACCGCTGGAGCACATTCTGGATATTTCATCCCGTTTAGTGGTCAACAAGTCAGCGATGAAAACGAAATACGATTTGGTACAGCCGTTTATCGACGAGCTGTGCCAAGCGATTGAGTGAGAAACGATATGACAACCAACACTGATAACTTAAGAATTGTGAAAACGACCGAAGTCAGCAAGCCCAGTGAGGTGCTACAGGAGCTCCCCATTAACGATACCGCCGCGGATGTCGTCGCCGGCGCCCGCGAGGGTATTCACAATATACTGAACGACAACGACGATCGCATGATGGTGCTGGTCGGGCCGTGCTCGATTCACGATCCTAAGGCGGCTATGGACTACGCCAATAAACTCAAAGCCTTGAGTGATGAGTTGAAAGACGATTTGTTGATCGTGATGCGCGTCTATTTTGAAAAGCCCCGCACCACCGTGGGCTGGAAGGGCTTGATTAACGACCCCAACTTAGACGGCAGCTTTGAAATCAACAAGGGCTTGCGCATGGCGCGCGGCTTGCTGCTCGACATCAACAAACTCGGCCTGCCCGCGGGCACAGAGTACCTTGACCTGATCACACCACAATATGTGTCGGACTTAATCGCCTGGGGCGCCATTGGTGCGCGCACCACCGAGAGCCAGTGTCACCGCGAGCTGTCCTCGGGCCTATCATGCCCCGTGGGTTTTAAAAACGGCACCGACGGCGGCCTGCAAGTGGCGGTCGACGCCATTGGCGCAGCCAGTCGTCCGCACCACTTTATTTCAGTGACCAAAGAGGGCCACTCGGCCATCTTTACCACTAAGGGCAATGAAGATTGCCATGTGATTTTGCGCGGTGGCAAACAGCCCAACTACGACGCGGCTAGCGTCGACGACGCCAGCGAAATGCTGGAAAAAGCGGGTCTGCGTCAAAAGCTGATGATCGACACCAGCCACGCTAACAGCCGCAAAATTCACGAGCGCCAAATCGATGTGTCGCAAGACATTGCCAACCAAGTTCGCAAGGGCGACAAGCGCATCTTTGGTGTGATGGTGGAGAGCCACCTAGTCGCGGGCAATCAAAAAGTCGTTGACGGCGTGGCTGAAACCTACGGTCAGAGTATTACCGATGCCTGCATCGGTTGGCCCGAGACCGAAGACCTGCTGCGCAATTTGGCCGATGCCGTGCGCGAGCGTCGCCAAGCTTAAACCGCTATGGCTCTGATTCGTCGACTCAACGCCAACAGCGCCGATTTCTCCCAGCAGCTCGATGCGCTGTTAGCGTGGGAATCGGTGTCTGACAGCGCCGTGCTCACCGCCGTCCACGACATCATCAGCGATGTTGTCGCCCGCGGCGACGAGGCCGTTATGGAGTACACCCAGCGCTTTGACGGTTTAAGCGTTAGCGGTATGAGCGAGCTCGAACTCAGTGTCGACGAATTGCAAGCGGCACTGGAGCGCATCGATCCCGCTCAACGCCAAGCCTTAGAACAAGCCGCCGAGCGCATACGCCGCTACGCCGAGCAACAAAAAATGCCCTCGTGGCAATTTGAAGACGAACACGGTTCGCTGTTGGGGCAAAAGGTGACGCCGCTCGATCGCGCGGGTCTCTATGTGCCCGGTGGCAAAGCGAGCTACCCCTCATCGGTATTGATGAACGCCATTCCCGCCAAAGTCGCGGGCGTGGCAGAACTGATTATGGTCGTGCCGACCCCTCAGGGTGAACGCAACGACATGGTGCTGGCGGCCGCCGCCATTGCTGGCGTCGACCGCGTGTTTACCGTGGGTGGTGCCCAAGCCATCGCGGCATTGGCCTACGGCACGCAAACCATTCCCGCCGTGGACAAAATCACCGGCCCCGGCAACATTTTTGTAGCCACGGCCAAGCGCCAAGTGTTCGGCAAAGTGGGCATCGACATGATCGCCGGCCCCTCGGAAATTTTGGTGGTCTGCGACGGCAAAACCGATCCCGACTGGATCGCTATGGATTTGTTCTCGCAAGCCGAACACGACGAGGATGCCCAAGCTATTTTAATCAGCCACGACGCAGCGTCTAGATCGCGTCGAAGCCAGCGTCGAGCGGCTGCTGCCCACACTAGAGCGCGAACCCATTGCGCGGCAATCCCTCAGTGAACGCGGCGCTTTGATTCAAGTCAGCGATCTCGATCAAGCCATGGAACTGGTCAACCGCATTGCCCCCGAACACTTAGAGCTATCAATGGATGACGCCGAAGTATGGGCTCAGCAAGTGCGCCATGCGGGCGCGATTTTTATGGGGCGCTACACCGCCGAAGCTTTGGGCGACTACTGCGCCGGCCCCAACCACGTACTGCCCACCTCTAGCACCGCGCGCTTCGCCTCGCCCTTGGGCGTGTACGACTTCCAGAAGCGCAGCTCCCTCATCGGCTGCTCCCCCCAAGGCGCCTCCGAGCTTGGCAAAACCGCCTCCACCCTCGCCCGCGGCGAAGGCCTCGAAGCCCACGCCCGCTCCGCCGAATACCGCATCAAAAAAACCTAGAACCGTAGGTCGGATTTATGCCCTTCAGGGTACTTCAGTCCGACAAAAACGGAGTTTCCCCGCTCCCATTGTGAGGCGACGGCGATAAAGACAAAGCATGCTTTGTCCGCCTCGGCACTTCGCGTACTAGCGAAGGGCCGGAGGCGCGAACGCGGGGTTAGGGGAGAGAACCCTCGTCATTCCGGAAAGCGCAAAAGCGCTTATCCGGAACCTCCAAAACAAAGCCACCCGAACTCAATCCCCCCAAACCATAGCCATCCTCACAAAACCTGTGCTAACTTAAATCCGACCAAACACAGGGATGTGCCCGAAATCAGCGAACACCTCCCAAAAAAAATCAATAAAATCAGATAAGTAGAAAAACTGGGTCCGCCGAAATATGCGGCATCGACATATGCGGCCCGAGGCCGCTGATTTAACTGTTAGCAATCAAAAGGAGTCAAAATTGAGAAATTTAGTCAAAGCTGGAATAGCCCTTCTATTTGTCTTTTCAGCTAATCTGCATGCGGGTGATAAGCCCACTGATTTCTTCCAGAGATATGTGGAGTTAGGAGACGCGTTTGATCCATCAGTAGCTAATCTCTATTCAGATAAGGCCATTATTCACGCCTATCGTGTTTACCCACATGGCTTAGAGCGAAATATGGAAATGACTGGTGCACAGTGGAAGCAACTCATAACAAAAGTCATGCCGCTAGCTAAAGCCCAAAATGATAAAAGCACCTTCTCAAAAGTTGAAATAAATGAATTCGACGGTGGCTTCAAAATTAAGGCGGATCGTTATTCTGTGAGAAAATGCTATACCGATACTGGCTACTATATGGTTGTAAAGCCTGATGGTAATGGTTCCTTAAAAATATTTGAGGAGTACATGGAAACAAAACCATTACCAAATTGCTAACAAGGCCAGCCAGAGGGATGCCAAAACCAACCGCTTTCGCTCTGGTTTTGTCACCCCTGCTGGCGGCGTTAGGCGCCCGAGTTCCCCACGATTGAAAACGCAATATGGAGTTGGCCGGAAGACAGTGGAAGGCGTTGATCTCAAGGGTAATGCCTATAGCCAAAGCACAAAACGATAAGAGCACGTTTTCAAATATAGCTGTGACAGAAATCGAAGGCGGCCACAAGATAAAAGCTTATCGTTACTCAGCTTGTAAGTGCTACACAGATATGGGGTACTACATGATTGTAAAGTCCACGGAAAATGGAAATTTAGAAATATTCGAGGAATATATGGGAACCAAGCCGCTACCAAGTTGTTAACCAGAAAAACTACGGCGACGGTTATTACATTGCGGCTACTCCTCTATTCCGTAGCCGCGTGAGTTTATCGACGTTAGCTGTATTCAGATGTGACTATTAAGCCAAAAAAATTTTTATTACTTACTATCGTCTTTCTCGGCGTTTCAGCAGTTGCTGTTTGGATGCTTGGTTCAAAACTTTCTACGCCTGCGAATCGAAGCATTATTGCTCCACCAGATTCCCTAAATGCTATTAACGTCACTTTTCCCAGTCAGTCTGGCAGCACTATCCACGCTTGGTATGTGCCGGGACAGAAGGGAAAAGGCGGAGTCGTTTTAGCTCATGGAGTAAGAGCTAACCGAACAGATATGATTGAAAGGGCTACTTTTCTTTCGGAACACGGCTACACCGTTTTGTTGTTTGATGCTCAGGCTCATGGGGAAAGCCCAGGCAATCAAATCACTTTCGGTTATTTAGAGGCTCTAGATGCCCATGCTGCTGTTGAGTATTTAATGGCTCAAATACCTAGTGAGCGCATTGGTTATATAGGTGTATCTCTTGGTGGTGCCGCTGCATTACTTAGTGAGCCCCCTCTCCCTTTGTCAGCGTTAGTTCTAGAAGCTGTTTATCCCACCATAGAAGAAGCGATCTCTAATCGTATTGCTATCAGGCTGGGTGAATCTGGCCGCATGCTGAGTCCTCTTTTTACTTGGCAACTTCGGCCAAGGCTTGGGGTTGGGGCAGAGGACCTTCAACCGATTAAAGATATTGCTAAGGTTTCTGCGCCCATACTTATCCTTGCTGGAGAAAATGATAGGCACACTTCTCTTGAGGAATCTAAAAGGTTGTTTAATGCGGCTCAGTCTCCTAAAGAAATGTATGTTATTAACGGAGCAGCACATCAAGATTTTTTGAAGGTGGCGCCTACAGTGTATAAAGAAAAAATACTAAAATTTCTAAGCAAACACATAAATACACAAGCCACCCAACAGTTCGCTAAGGTAAGGGACGCTGCAAAGCGGTGCCTTTTAGCTCATGCGTTATGTGAGCAAATTCCCCACAATTAGTAGACACTTTCTATCGTTATACTAACTCGTAGAGCAGGGATGAAAGCAAGCGCCGTGCCGCTAGAATGATGCTGGGTGCGTGCTTGGCTCCTTCTGTTTTACTCGTATTCTTTTCTCTGTGCGGGTTCGGTGTTGTTTCTCTCGTTTTAGCCTAGTTCGTTTTATTTTTGGCTTTCTAGCTCCCTGCCTACGCCATTCCTTGGTTCTGATCGGCTACTCGCTGTGTCTATCCGTGTTGTTATTTTCCGATTTTTCAGTCTTTCTTATTGAAAGTGTAAATAAGAACGATTATTATCCGCGTTCAATAATTCTGGGTCGCCGCGCTTGCTGTGGGTTGCCATAACAGGGCGGGGCGCTTTGATAAACAACGGGAGCACATTCATGAAACAGGTATTTACCCTATCTGCCATAGCGGCCGCTTTGATGGTTTCGGCGGTGAGCCAGGCGGAAGAGGCTGAGCCCATGCAGTTAGACGCGGTGCAAGTGTCTGCGGAAAAAGAGCAAGAGGGTGGCGACATTCTGCAATCTGAGGGCCGCGACAGCTATGCTCCCGAGGCAACCAATACCGCCACGGGCTTGACTCTAACACCGCGTGAAACGCCGCAGTCGGTCACGGTGATTGGTCGTCAACAAATGGACGACTTTGCGCTGGACAGTGTCGCCGATGTGATGAAGCGCACCCCGGGCGTTCGCGTTTACACCAATGACACCGAGCGCGTGCGCCTCTCGGCCCGCGGCTTTGATGTTGAAAACTATCTCTACGATGGCATGCCCTCGATGCGCAGCAGCGGCTTGGGGTCGCCCATCAATTTAACCGACACTTACATCTACGATCGCATCGAAGTGTTACGTGGCGCCTCTGGCTTGCTGAATGGCATTGGCAACCCCTCGGCAACGGTAAACCTCGTGCGTAAAAAGCCCACCAAAGAGTTTCAGGCTTCGGCGGGGTTGGGTTTCAGCAGTTACGACCGCACGCGTATTGAAGGCGATGTATCCGGAGCACTCTACGACGATGGCGCTGTGCGCGGTCGTTTTGTGGCAGCTCACGAAGAGGGGGAAACCTATCTCGATCACTATGAGAACGAGAAGTCGACTTTTTACGGTGTGGTCGAAGCCGATTTATCGCAGAACACCGTGCTGAGCGTGGGCGCCGAGCAGATGGAGTACGACCCCATGGGGTCCACTTGGGGCGGTGTGCCCCTGTTTTTCTCGAATGGCAACGAGGCAGATTTACCGCGCTCGTTTAACCCCGCGACGGATTGGAGTAGCTGGGCTCAGGACACCAGCGCAGTGTTCACCGAGTTAAACCACCGCTTCGCCAACGGTTGGGAAACGCGTTTCGCCTACACGCAGCGCGAGAAAAACTACGATGCCTATTTGGCCTCTGCGGGTAGTGGTCTTCCCGATGAGCAAACGGGCGCTGGTATGGGCTTTTGGATTGGCCGCTATGTGGATGAGCAAACTCAAGACACCATCGATCTCTACGCCAAGGGGCCTTTCGAGCTGGGTGGTCGTCAACACGAGCTGATCGTCGGCGCCACCAATACCAAAAACGAAGGCGAGTACTTTGGCTATGGTCAAGATGGTTCGTTCGATACGACGTTGCCCAGCATCTACACATGGGATGGCAATCGAGCGCAGCCTGCGTTTAATGCACAGACTGCGGAAGAGTACAGCGAAATCAAACAAACGGGCTTTTACGCCACCACGCGTTTGAACCCCACCGACGATCTGAATGTGATTCTTGGATCGCGTGTCTTCGACTGGGAGAGTTCACGCAATGTTGTGATGAGTTGGCAGGGCGCCTATCAAGAGGACTTTGACGAAAGCGGTGTGGTTGTTCCCTACATGGGCGTGATTTACGACATTGATGATAGCCACTCTATCTACGGCAGTTTCACGAGCATTTTTCAGCCGCAGACAGTACGCGATGTGAACAACACCATCCTCGACCCCGAAGAGGGCAATAGTTACGAGTTTGGTTTGAAGAGCGAATTGAACGATTGGAATATCGACACCACGCTGGCGCTGTTTCAAATCGAGCAAGATAACTTGGCAGAAGCGACGAACCAGCCCATTGTTGGTGGCCCACCCAACTCGGTGGCTTACCGAGCGATCGACGGGGCGGTTACTAAGGGTTTCGAAGCCCAGTTGGCCGGTAAAATTACGGAGAACTGGCGTATGACCGCGGGTTACACGCACCGCACCACTCGCGATAGCAACCAGCAACTGATTAACACCGTTGAGCCTGAAGACATGGTGCGCTTGTCGAGCAGCTACGACTTTAGCGACGAATTGAAGGGCTTAACCGTCGGCGGTGGTATTTCTTGGCAGGGGCAAACGTATACCGATATCAATCGCCCACCATCGAATAATCCCGAGCGCTTCACGCAGGATGAGTACTTCTTGCTAGATGCGATGGCGAGCTACCAATTTACCGATAACCTGACACTGGGCTTTAATGTCTCAAACTTAACCGATGAGAAGTACTTCGATAACCTCGGCTTTTACAACGGTGGTTACTACGGTGCGGCTCGCGAGTACAAGTTAAAAGCGACGTACGACTTTTAACCTCGCATGTCAGATATGGGCAAATCGAAGGCGGGCCGCTCTAATGCGGCTCGCTCTGTTTCTCCCTCTGCGCAACAGATAGCGCAGCGTCGCCAAAAACGCTGGGCGGTGTTGATGCGGTCGTTGGCCGCTATGTTTGGGGGTTATGCGGTGACAACGCTGGCCGTCGTTTGTTTGAGTGCGGCACTGCCGATGGCCCCCGCCTTTGCCGTGATTACTGCCACCTTGCTGAGCTTTTTGATCTTGGCGGTCATCGCCATGTGGTGCTTTGCCGCTAAAACGGCGGCGCGAGCGTGGTTGGGATTATTGTTGATGTCTCTGCCCTTGGCGGCACTGTACGGAGTCATGCGATGAAGGGTGGCTTTAGAAAATCGATGACTTGGTTGCACACCTGGTCGGGTCTGGTGCTCGGTTGGTTTTTGGTGCTGGTATTTTTGTGTGGCACGGCCAGTTATTTTCGCCCGGAAATTTCCCAGTACATGCGCCCAGAGCTGTCGGCGGCAGGTGAGCCCGAAACGCTAAAGGCATTAGATTCAGCGCAAGACTATTTGCAACGCGAGGGCATGCAGGCTGAACATTGGTTTATTACATTGCCCACCGAGCGAGAGCCCCAGCGACTCCGTGTTTTTTGGAGCGACGAAGACGGCCGCCACTTTGAACAACTGGGTGTCGACAGTGCAAAAACAGTGCAGGCGAGAGAGACCCGCGGCGGCGATTTTTTCTATCGATTGCATTTTGATTTGTACGCCATTCCCGCTTTGTGGGCGCGCTGCATCGTGGGTATTTGTGCGATGTTTATGCTGGTGGCCATTATTACTGGTGTGATTGCCCATCGAAAAATTTTTAAAGACTTCTTTACTTTTCGACGCGGCGCTCACCAAAAAGCGTGGCTCGATGCACACAATGTGATGGCGGTGTTTGGTTTGCCGTTTCATCTCTTGATGACCTACACAGGGCTAGTGAGTTTGATGTTCTTGTATTTCCCTTGGGGCATGGTGAGTGAATTCGGTTCGGATCGCGAAGCGTTTTTTGAAGAGGCTCAAGGCTATTCAGATCACATTGAAGCGGCCGGACAGAGTGCGCCCCTGGCCCGCTTTTCCACGATGGCAGAGACGGCGATGTCGCACTGGCAGAGCGAGACAGTGGGGCGCGTGCAAGTTCACGATCCCGGCGATGCCAATGCGCGGGTGAGCATTGAGGTGCCCGATACGCGACAAGTGACCTATCGCGCAGAGACGCTGGTTTTTGACGGAGTGAGCGGCGAGCTGTTGTCTGCCAACCCACTGCCGTCGCTGGCGTCCCACACCTACGGTTTTTTCTATGGTCTGCACTTAGGCCGCTTTGCGGATACGGGCCTACGTTGGTTGTTGTTTTTAGCGGGCATCGGCGGCACGGGCATGGTGGCCACGGGTTTGATTCTTTGGAGCCAAAAGCGCTATTCGCGTTGGCAAAGTGGTTCGGGGCCTACGGTCATGTACCGCTTGATCGATGCTTTGAACCGCACGGTGGTGCTGGGTCTACCCGTCGCCATGGCGAGCTTTTTTATCGCCAATCGCTTGTTGCCTATTGAATTGACTGAGCGACAACACTGGGAAGAGCGCAGTTTTATGCTGGTGTGGGCTGCCGTGCTGTTATTGTCTTTGTGCTATCAGGGGCGGCAGGCTTGGAGGCATTTAGCTCTTGTCGCAACGTTAGGCTTTGCGAGTGTTCCCGCGGTGAGTGCTTTAACGACTCAGCGCGGCATGCTCAGTAGCATCCAACAGGGCGAGTGGTTATTTGTGGGCATGGATGCCGCGCTGCTCGTTATCGCCATTGTGTTTGCGGCTCTGGCTTGGCATTTGGGACGGCACAAAAAGGCGACACTGCGGGGAGATCAGCCGTGATGGTCGCAATTGTTGTACTGCTGAATGCCGTAGCGTGGCTGGGATTGGCGCTGGCCATGCCTAAGCACAGCCAAGCCTTGCTGGGTAAAAAGTACTGTGCCAAGCCTCAGCTTTTGTTGCGGCTTATAGCGATTTCTGTGATGGCGCTTGCCGTGTGGCTGAGCGTTCGTGCATGGGGAATATCTGAGGGAGTGATTGCCTATACAGTCGCCCTGTTCTTACCCGGCTTGGCCGTGGTGATGTTGCTGTCTATTTATTCTCGAAAACGCTAGTGTTTTGGCTGTTTTTCTGCGTTGTCTTGTCGCTCGCTGAACATGCTCCACTATAGACGGTAGCTCTCTCGCTGGGGGGAGATTACCTCGCAGCACCTTCAAAATGCCGATATTTCACATGTCGTATCTAGATATCACGCTCAGTGAGAGGTGCTACAGAGCCACCTAAAAATTGTGACGGGGTGATTTTTTTGACACCTGAGCGTTTCTAGGGAAGACTGTCGCCGCTTATTCTCAGAGAACGCATTTTTTCGCTATGTCGTCCAGTCCAGATCACTTACAAGACACCCTTCACAGAACGCAGCGCGGGACGCAGTGGCTGTATTTTACGGTTCCCACAATGCTGCTGTTTTCCAGTGCGATTATGGCGACGGCTTGGCTGGGACACCTGCGCTACAAGGAAGATATGACTTTTTGGATGGCTACGTTGTTTGCCTGGCTTTTGGTGCTTCCCGAATACGCTCTCAATATTTTGGCGTTGCGCTTAGGTTACAAAACCTTCACGGGTGGGCAAATGGGGGCTTTTAGGCTGTGTACTGGTGTCGTTTGTATTGCCTTTGTCTCTCACTACGTTTTGGGAGAGCAGCTCACCCTGCAAAAAATGCTGGGTTTTGCGGTGATGGCGTTTTCTATGATTCTTATTACTCGTTCTGATAAAAGAGGGGGCGCAGAGTAAGGTATGGTTGTTTACGCTGTCCCTCTAATGTTGTTTGCGTCTAGCCTTTTGATGGCGTTCGCCTGGCTGGGTCATATACGATTTCGCAGCAAGGGGTTTCTCTTTGCGCTGTTGTTGAGCTGGTTTATTGTGCTCCCCGAATATTTGCTCAATATTTCGGCCATTCGCTGGGGGGTCGGAACGTATCAGCCCAGTGAAATGGCTGCTATGAATTTGAGTTCTGGGGTGGTCTGTGTGGCCATTGTGGCCAAGCTGTTTCTTAATGAGCACCTCAACCGTCGGCAGGTGGCGGGGTTTTTCCTGATGGGGGTTGGTGTGGTTATGGTTGTATTTTAGGCGCTGCCGCTTAAAAGCTCGATCCGGGTTGTTTTAAAAATTCCATTTCTTCGGCAGTCGATGCTCGTCCGAGTACTTCATTTCGATGGGGGTAGCGACCGAAGCGCTGAATAATGGCTTGATGCCGTTTCTCAAAATTTAAGGCGTCTTCTAAGCCTTCTTGTGCAAACAGTGAAAGCGCTTGCTCATGAATCGCGATCGACTCGCTGTGCATATAAGGCATGTAGAGGAAGTGCTTTTCGAGAGTCTGCAACGGCTTATCTTGGCCCTGACGTACCGTTTCTTGTGCGAGTGCCAAAGCGAGGTTGTCGTTGGCAAACGCTTTAGCGCTGTTTCGATATAAATTGCGCGAAAATTGATCGAGTACAATAATTTCAGCCAGCCGCCCGCGAGCGGTGTCTCGCCAGTGGGCGAGTTCGCAATGGCTGGCCTGTTCGTGTAACGCGCCAAAACGATCTCGGATCAGTGCGTCAAAGTCGTCGCTTTTTTGGAACCACTGCTTGCGGTCACACTCTTCAAACCAAAACGTTAAAACGTCATTCATCGTGTTGTTCATCGTTTAAGCCCAGCGTCTGACGGTTTGCGTATAGCGTTGATACTCTTCGCCGAATTGCTCGCACATTGCGCGCTCTTCGGGCTGAATTTGAAAGCGGTTCATATATAGGATGAATAGGGCAATGCTGGCCAATGCTAGTGGATTGGCGAGAAACAGTCCCCAGGCGAGTAGCATGCCAGAAAAGCCGAGATACATGGGATTGCGGCTATAGCGGTAGATACCACTCGTCACCAGTTGAGCGCTGCGCTCGGGATAGCGCGGGTCTACGGTTGTGTTGGCGCGTCGAAAGCTTATAGCGCCGATGACTGGCAGGGCGATGCTGGCAAAGGCGAGGATAAGGCTGCTGAAAAAGCGATGGGGGAAATCAAACTGGAGTGGCAAACTAAAAGTGGCCATAACGGCCATGAAATAGCCCCAAATGATCACGAGCAGCAATGGCGGTATTTTGAGTTCTAATTTATCCACGCTTGGCGCTCCTATCGGTGAGACTGATCGACGTTGCTTAGCCGCTTCCTTTGAAAAGAGAGCTTGCTCATCATTCCCGTTTTGAGCCTCGGAGTAGGCCTTGCTCCATTGCTTATGTTCAATGCTCCCAGCACAGCTTTTAGCTGCCCGGGAGATTGAGTGCAGCTGTCGTGTCTTAATGCTTAAGCATTAATCAATGTGCCGACATGTTTACCTTGGAATGCGGCTTTGATGTTTCCGCGCTTCGTTCCATTAATCACTTGAATACTCTTAACGTTTTCTGCTCGCTGCATATATTCAATAACGATACGCTCAACGATGAGGTCATCTTGCCCATTTTCAATCAGTTCTTTTGCACTGATCTCGGGAATGAAGTCTGCATCAGGTGATTTTTTGGGGTCATCGGTATAAAGGCCATCTTCATCTTTGATGTATAGAACACCTTTTGCCCCTAAAAATTCGCCTAAAAGATAAACGCCAGCATCTGTTCTGTTGGCTGGTATGACGCCTTCTGCTGAAGATTTTTCCCAAAATTCATTGGGAGGCATGCCGGTGGTAATAGGAATGCAGCCAGCATTCAAAAAGAAAGGCAGTTTCTCAAATTCTTCTGGATACGCCATGATGCCGCCATGCTTTGCCATCAATAACTGCAGCATACGAGCGTTTTGTACGGGAATACTTGCGCCGAGTCGAGCTAGCATGCCCGTTGGGAGATCTAAATCTAAGCCCAATGAGTAAACATGGCGCGCACGAGTTCCACCGCCTGTGCAGAGAATAAAGTTAACGCCTTCTTGCTTGGCTTCGACCAGCTCCTCCAAGATGGGGAGGACTACATCGGCACCTCGGTCCATGACGCTTTGGCCGCCAATTTTGACAACCCATACCTCTGGGAGGATCTGAATGGATGACTTGTCTTTCAGAGAGTCTCTTAAGTTGGTGCTAGAGAGTGTTTCCCCATGCAGCTCGTTATCGATACCTTCGATCCAAATTTTTCCGTCTTTTTTCATGTTATTGCCCTAGATTTATTGCTCGTGTCGGCTTGATGTGATGAGAGTTCCAACGTCTTTTCCAGTCAGTGCGGCTTCTAGATTGTTGGGGTCAAGGCCATTGATGACACGAATAGATTTGATGGTTCTGGCGTTTTCCAAAGTGCGTAGCAGCTCTCGCTCTATAGGCAAGTCGTCGTAGTCGCCATCGAGTAGCTCGCGTGCTGTGACTGTATTGAGCATTTTGGCATTTGGGTTTTTGCTGGGGTTACTGTCGTAGACGCCGTCGACATCTTTGATGTAGGTAATGCTTTCTACGCCAATGACTTCTGCCATGAGGAAGAGGCCTACATCGGGTCCATTGTCGGGTAGACGACCGCCTTCAACCGCGGGCGGTTCCCAAAAATGGTAGGGCGGTTGACCAATGCAGATGGGGATCATTCCATTGTTGAGAAATAATTGGAGGTCTTGAAAGTGATCCTTAACAAATGTGATGCCACCATGTGGCGCAAGCAAAAATTGCAAGATGTCTCTATTGTTCTCTTCAACACCACCAACAATTCTAGCCAGCCCGCCAATGGGGAGGCCTAAGCCCATGCCTATAGACATGGTGTGCCTTGCTCTGGCACCACCGCCCACGCCGACAACCATTTTGTGCTGATGCTTTAACTCTGCAATTTTGTCGACTAGAGGAATAATAGCGTCTTTGCCGCGATCCATAATGCTCTGGCCGCCTATGCTGACCATGTGGACATCGGGCACCATTCTGCGGACATCTTTTTTATTCGTTTCGGATATTAGCTTTTTGCTAACGAGGCTTTCACGCATTAAGCCACTATTGATATGGGTGCGACCGTCCCCGGTCATAAATTCAGACATTTTTTGTAGATTCCTCTTCTGATTGTGATTTTTTTTGCGTTGCGTCAGTTACTTCGAACAGTTGCCCACTCTTTATTTTTTGGACGATATAGGCGCCGATAAGGGCACTTAACGCTCCAAAGGCAGTTTGGGATACTAGCATTGGTAAAAAGGCAGCCCAAGCTAGCAATGGGGCTCCTGCCAAAATAATGATCAAGAAATTGGCCGCAAACCGTGTCAGCCCTATCACTGCTCCCAATAGGGCAAACCGAATAATGAGAAATTTGCGAGATTTTGCCAGTACTAAAGGAGCCAATATATCCGAAACGAGTCCCGGTAAGGCGAAATGGGCAATTTCGAGTACGCCAAACTTGCCGTAGCCGAGAAGAAATGAGGAGATACCAATGGCTAGTCCGGCTGAGAATCCGCCGTAGCGTGAGTGGGTAGCCAGTGTGGCGATGACAATCAGAGGCACAATGACTAAATTCTTATGCCCGGGGGCGATCGGTAAGCCTGGCAGTAACTGTAATAATTTTAGCGAGAGTGCCGCAGTGACGACCGTTAAAATGATAGTGATGTCATGTCGTTTAGCGCCGCTAATATTGCTGTAGCGCTCCTGGAGAAAGTGGTTAACTTTTTGATAGGCCTTATTTAATAGATCGTCAAAAAATCGTAATTCGCCAGATTTGATTTGTTGGAAAGTGATGGCGACCTTGTTTTTTCCACCCTTTTTCTTTTTACCGTGCTTTTTGGGGCCTTTCCTTCTTTGTGATAGCTGCAGTCCCGCGTCTACTGCAATGGCAACGGTTTCGGGTATCTTGAGCCACCTGAGGGACTCGATAAAGGCGCCAGATCGTTCGGAGTCACGCACCCAGAGGCTGGCCGTAATTAGAGTAATAATTCTCAGTAGCATTGCGGCGATGTTAGGCCACTCCCCCCAATATAGATGAAGTGGGTAGTGGAATAGGGTGAGTACAGTGTGGTTCGTAGTTGGGTCACTGGGGATGAATAAAAAACTGATCGTGACAATGACGGCGAGGATGAGTATTCGCTTATATGCCGAGAACAACCCCTGAACGCTTAATCCCGAGGCGAAATAAAGAACAATTTGAAAGCCAGATAATAAAGCAAGGACTACTGTACTGGAGGTAAAAAATAATCCAGAAGAGAGAATCAGCAAATAGATGGTTTTGATTCTGGCAGAAAGGCTGTAATCCATTTATATTCCCCTCGGTGGGATAGCGATACTAACGAGAAAAAAAGGATGAAGAAAGCACTAATGTTGATCCGGCACCGTTGGAAAAATTTAGCACTGTTATTGTTAGCTTTGGCCTCGCCAGGCTTGATTCGGGCAGAAACTTTGCACATTGCTGTTGCTAGCAACTTTGCCGATACATTGCGTGAGATTGTCAGTGCCTACGAAAAAGAGACTGGTCGCCAAGTTCTGGTCAGCAGTGGCTCGACGGGCAAACTTTATGCACAAATTAAAAATGGAGCTCCATTCGACTACTTTATGTCAGCCGATGCCCTGCGTCCCGAGCTTCTTGCTGAGGAGGGGGACGGTGTGGCTGCCAGCCTACATACCTATGCCATTGGTCGGTTGGCTTTTTTGAGTCGGCGGGACGACCAAGGCAAATGCCCAAAGGCGCCTTCTCACCAATCTGGAAAGGTGGCTATTGCCAATCCGGCTATTGCGCCCTATGGGCTCGCAGCTGAGCAAGTGCTGAAGGGGTTCTCTGTGTGGGAGTCGCTGCAGGCAAAATTGGTGCGTGGTGAGAATATTGCACAGGCCTACCAGTTTTTTTACTCGGGAAACGTAAGCATGGCCTATGTCGCCAAGTCTCAAGTACAAAAGCGGTCTTTGCCGGAGTCAGTGTGTGTGGCTGTTGTTTCAGCTGAGCAGCATCAGCCGATAGTTCAAAAGGCTGTTGTGCTGAAACGTGCTGACGGCAAAGTAGCCATGGATGAATTTTTGCACTTTTTTGAGACCAAGGTCGTGCGCTCAATTCTGGAACGTTACGGTTACTTGGCGGGATCTTCATGACGGGTATTTCTGGTCTCGGGCCTTTGCTGCTGACACTCAAGCTAGCTTTTGTCACGACAGCAGCGTTGCTACTCACCTGCACTCCATTGGCTTGGTGGCTGGCCAATACGCGTAATCGTTTTAAGCCTTTGTTTGAGTCGGTGGTAGCGTTGCCACTGGTGCTGCCGCCTACCGTTTTGGGGTTTTATTTATTGATTTTTCTTGGCCCTCAGGGCTGGCTCGGCAGCTTTTGGGTGGAAGTGACGGGTGAGGCCATCACATTCAGCTTTTTGGGTTTGGTGATCGCATCTATGGTGTACAGCTTGCCGTTTGTGGTTCAGCCCCTGCAGTCAGCGTTTGAAGCGGTTGGTCGAGATGTGGTGGAGGCAGCCTCGACGCTGGGCGCGCGGCCAATGGATTCGTTTTTTACGGTGGTGGTGCCCTTGGCCAAACGTGGCTTTTTGACCGCCAGTGTCATGGGTGTCGCTCACACTCTTGGTGAGTTTGGTGTCGTGTTGATGGTGGGGGGCAACATTCCCGGGGAGACACGAGTGATTTCGATTGCCATCTACGATCATGTGGAAATGATGGAGTACTCCAAGGCCCATGCCATGTCGCTGGTATTGCTGGTTTTCTCGTTTTTATCCATGTTGTTGTTGTATTACGTCAATCATCGGAGACCCGCTCAATGAGCCAGCCGTTGGGATATTGTCGTATTCGGCTCGAGCGGTCGGATTTTTTATTGGATGTAGAGTTTGAGATTCCCGCAAGAGGTATGTTGGGTTTGTTTGGCGCCTCAGGGTCCGGTAAGACTACCGCGTTGCGTTGCGTAGCGGGCTTGGAAGAGCAGGTTTCTGGTCACATACGAATAGATGGTGAAGATTGGCTAAGTGAGTCGGGGCGTCACTGGCCGCCACACGAGCGCCATCTGGGCTATGTCTTTCAGGACAGCCGTTTATTTCCGCACCTTGATGTCACGGGAAACTTACAGTTTGGTGCGAAGCGCCGCGTTAAAGTCCCTGATGATGATTATCGTCATGAGGTGATTGATCTGTTGGGGCTGGCAGGGTTGTTGTCGCGCATGCCGAGTGATTTGTCCGGAGGGGAGAAGCAGCGAGTGGCCATTGCGCGCGCATTGCTGAGTGCTCCCAAGCTTCTGTTGATGGACGAGCCTTTGGCGTCTCTGGACGAGGCTCGAAAGTCGGAAATTCTGCCTTTTCTTGAGAGGTTGCACCGAGAAGTCAAAATCCCCGTTCTTTATGTCAGTCATAGTATTGAAGAAATGCAGCTACTGTGTGATCGAGTACTGGTGTTAGAGCGCGGACGCAAAACTTACGAAGGGGGAATGGTCGAGGCTTTGACTCACGAGGGCACACCATTTTCACAGCAGCGCAATGCTTCTTCTCTGTTTGAGGTTAGAGTGCAGTCTTATGAGCCAGCCGACGGCGTCAGCGAGGTGGTTTTGAAAGGGGGTGAACGCTTGTTGTTGCCCGATCACTTAGAAAAAAATAGCACCTTAATGCTCAGGGTGCAGGCTACCGATGTCAGTATTGCCCGTGTCAGGCCACAGCAGAGCACCGTGCTTAACGTCCTCTCCGGACGCGTTGTTCGCGTCATTAATAGCACGGCTCATCACATTACTTTGCTCGTGCATTTGCAGGCAGAGGAGCCGCTGTTGGCGCGTATTTCACTAAAGTCTTATCGCGAGCTGGCTTTGCAGCCCAGCGATGACATTTTTGTCATGATCAAGGCTGTTTCCATTCATGGTATTTAACGGCTTGTATTTACTTGTCGTGAATTCACAATGGAATTCTTCTCGGAAAAAGCGTTTTATAGCACATTACGGAACTTGGGATTTTTGCGTCCCTTTAATAATTAATTAAGAAAAATGTTGGAGATCATCAGGATGACTTTTCACAGGAAAGCTTTGGCAATGGGCGTGCTGGCGGCGGTATACACTGTCCCCTCAATGGCCGATCACGTAACTTTGAATTCGGCCGATGGGTACGCATATTATTTCGACCCTTCCGAGGGAGACTTGAATAATATCAACAAGGGCGGTTTGTCGGACCCTATCAGCAACGTTCTACTGAGAGTGGACGGCGGCTCCTTCAATGGCAGTGGCTCTTCTTCCGAGCTGAATGGTCGGGCAAGGTTCTCCGGAACCAGCACCATTTCGGGTCTGACAGTGAGTCGCCAGACTTATGTCTCCTCTGATGAAAACCTGTTTCGCCAGATGAATTATCTCGAGAATACCACTGGCGCAGCCATTACCGTGGATGTTCGGATTGATGGCGATTACAGCGGCCCTAGCACAACCTACGTGGAATCCTCTGACGGTAATGCCACTCTGGATGCGGCCGATGTCTCCCACATCGTCGACTACAATGGCGGCATGCAGGTCGTGCATGTGTATGGCAATGCTGGTGCTGAGGAATCTGTAGATGTGGTTAGTGGCGCCGATGGCAGTGCAGTTTTTTATTACGAGTGGAGCGATGTCACCGTAGAAGCGGGTGAGACAGTGGCGATCATGACCTTTCTCGCTGGGGCCGATGATCTTTCCGCTGCTCAGGAACGGCAGGCG
>DS990598.1:271626-341404 GCA_000155715.1 gamma proteobacterium HTCC5015
TAATGGTATCGTCGAGTTTATGAAACAATTAGCCGTGCAGATGCCTCCGCGAATGCGCATGCTGTCCGAGGAGATTCCGGTTTCTTCTCTGGCGAGTTGATGGACTGGCTGGAGCAAGGTGGCCACGGCTATCTCATCAAGGTGAAGCTGAAAGGACTGAGCGCTTTGCTTGATAAACAAACTTGGCAGGCGGTTTCAAATTGCCCGGGGTGGGAGCAGTGTGAGTTCACTCATGCCTGTGGTAAGTGGTCACGGTCCCGACGATTCATTGCGGTTAGGCGTCTTGCAAAAGTGAAAAAAGAAGGACCACAACAGTCTCTGATTATCGAGCCGGTTTATGACTATTTCTGTTATGTCACCACCGAGCGATTAACGCCTTGGCAAGCACACAAAACCTACGGTCAGCGCGCGACCTGTGAAACCTGGCTGGATGAAGCGAAGAATCAGATGGGCCTGGCACACTTGAAAAGCCACGACTTTGTCGCTAGTTCACTCATGTTTCAAAGCGCTGTGCTTGCCTACAACACCATTCGGTGGATGGCACTTATCAGCAACCATCGCACACTAAGGCGTTGGGAAATCCAGACGATACGCGCATTTCTGGTTCGGACTGCAGGACAGCTGCTTACTGGAAGTAATCAACTGAAGGTAAAAATACCCGATAAGCATCTCTATCCCAGTGAATGGGATGCTTGGCTGAAGTTATCATTTATTAGCGAAGCCTAACCATAAAATTTCCGCCAAAACGATAAAAATAAGTGGCTTTCAAACAGGGCCAAGCGCTCCTATTGCCTACTGAATACCAAAATCGGAAAATAGGTCGCCATTTAACCAAACAACGCAATGATTACTGCCAAGCTAATCTCAATCCTTGTCCGAATATCAGAGTGAATGACTTTCAATCGGTCATCTAAGGTGTTTGAGCTACGAAAAAACACAGATTGCAGAATTTAGGTAAGAAAAATGTTGGAGATCATCAGGATGACTTTTCACAGGAAAGCTTTGGCAATGGGCGTGCTGGCGGCGGTATACACTGTCCCCTCAATGGCCGATCACGTAACTTTGAATTCGGCCGATGGGTACGCATATTATTTCGACCCTTCCGAGGGAGACTTGAATAATATCAACAAGGGCGGTTTGTCGGACCCTATCAGCAACGTTCTACTGAGAGTGGACGGCGGCTCCTTCAATGGCAGTGGCTCTTCTTCCGAGCTGAATGGTCGGGCAAGGTTCTCCGGAACCAGCACCATTTCGGGTCTGACAGTGAGTCGCCAGACTTATGTCTCCTCTGATGAAAACCTGTTTCGCCAGATGAATTATCTCGAGAATACCACTGGCGCAGCCATTACCGTGGATGTTCGGATTGATGGCGATTACAGCGGCCCTAGCACAACCTACGTGGAATCCTCTGACGGTAATGCCACTCTGGATGCGGCCGATGTCTCCCACATCGTCGACTACAATGGCGGCATGCAGGTCGTGCATGTGTATGGCAATGCTGGTGCTGAGGAATCTGTAGATGTGGTTAGTGGCGCCGATGGCAGTGCAGTTTTTTACTACGAGTGGAGTGATGTCACCGTAGAAGCGGGTGAGACAGTGGCGATCATGACCTTTCTCGCTGGGGCCGATGATCTTTCCGCTGCTCAGGAACGGCAGGCGGCTTTTTCCGGGCTGGCCGGCGATGCTTTGCAGGGAATACAGAGCGCTGACCTAGGCAACATCGTCAACTGGAACTTTGAAGACTCTGACGGTGACACCATCCCAGATGTGGTGGAAGACGGCTTGGGTCTCGACAAAAACGATGCCTCGGATGGTAATGGCGATCTGGATAACGATGGCCTGACTAACAAAGAGGAATACAACGGCAATACCGATTTATCGAACCCCGACTCAGACGGAGATGGTCTTAGTGATGGTCAAGAAGTCAATGAGCTGGGTACGGATCCCAACTCCACGGATTCGGATGGTGATGGCCTAAGCGACCCTCAGGAAGTAGCGACAGTCAATTACGACCCAACTGATGGCAGCGATGGCTTTATTCATGTTGTTACTAGTGGCGACACCGGTGAAAACCACCAGCCACAAATGGCGGTGGATGCCGAAGGCCGTTTCCATGTGGTCTGGCTGGAATATTCTGAAGATAGTGGCGAATTTGAAGTGCGCTACAAACTGCTAGATGCCAACTTCGACACGCTGATCGACACGGTCGAGGTGACATCGTCTTGTAGCGACAACCAAGGTCACCCCACCATTGCGGTCAGCGCTGATGGCAAGGCTTATCTCGCTTGGTTTGATAGCGGTTCGAATGACGGTCTGATTGCTGCCATTGACCCAAGCAAGCACGATCTAGATGGTAGCAGTGCCGATATGGCTGACATTAAGGCCTTTACGGATGCTGCGGCAGACGCTAATGGCATTATCAGTGGTCTCACCGATATGAAACGTGCTCAGGTACAGATCGACAGCCGAGGCCGTATGCACATTGCTCACACCAATAATAGTAGCGAGATCGGATATCGTGTGTTCCGTGCTGACGGCTCTGAGGCCCGGGCGGTATCCACTCCCTTTAGCATCGATGGATATGACAGCTACGCATACAGTCAGGTGCGCATGGTGTTGGATTCGGACGACAATGCTCATATTGGCTACTCCGATGGCGATACGGCGTATTACGCCATGTATGACGGTATGGCGGAAGAAGTGCTGATCGACAGTACAGCCTTGCAGGGGGCGTCGTTTGGTGACAAAAACATGCATGTAAGTACCTCAGTGGACGGTGACGGTAATGTCTACGTCGTGTGGGGGCATAACGACGACGACGATAGCGGCAGTCCTAATAGTGCGATTGTTTTTGCTTCCTTCAGCTACGCCAGTGATGATCAAGATGGTGACAGCGCCGACATGGACAACATTGGCTACGAGTATACTGAGCTGGATATCGCTGCATTGAACCCGTGGTACATCCACTCGGCTATGAATGCTGATGGCAATATAGTCGTTACATACATGACGGGGGGTGGTAACTCAATGGCGCCGGTTAACTCGGTAGTGGTAAATACCGAAGGTGAAATTGTGGTCGCAGAGACCCGCTTCAGCGGCCGAGGTGAGGGCGACTATGAATCCTACAGTAACTTTGCCTTCACTACGGATGGCTACATGACCTACGCCACAGACACAGGTAGCCCGAAACACATCATGATTGCCAATGCCGACTTTGTCTTTGAGCCAGTGACGACTCAGGATCAGCTGGAAAGCTCGCTTGATAAAGCGCTGGACTTTGGTGGTTCGTCTGCCTTTAACCTTTGGGGGCTGGCAATTTTGTTACTGCCCATGGGTGTTCGCCTAATGGGCCGCAAGTTGCGGAAGTAACAGGACGAATGGTGTTGAGCCCTTCAGCAATGAAGGGCTCATTACATGAGCAAGGGCTCTATGGGTTTCCACTACTTATTGTCGACATTGGCATTGATTAGCTTCTTAATAGTGCCGTCTGTTTACGCTCAGGTCATCGACGTTGACTATAGCAATTGCGACGAGCATGTCACCGTAGCGGTTAAAGAGGCAGATGTTCAAAAGGTGTTGGAAGTCTTGTCCGATCAGTTGGGCTTTGAGCTCCTGAAAAGCCAGAAGGTTAGCAAGTCAGTGAATCTATCTGGTCGCTTCAGCCAAGAGGTATTGCTTCAGAAAGTGTTGGCTGGGACCAACCACTTTGTGAGCCAATCGCCTTCTAGGGACTGCGGTGGTCAGCTAAAGGTCAGTGAAGTTATCCTTCTAGCTCCAGGCGAAACGGTAATGGATCCCGGTGTGCAACGGTATTTGCCCAAGGTCAATCAAAAAAATCAGGGTAAAACGTTTCAACACATTGCGGATATGCGCACTTATGCTCGGGAAGTGAAAAATAAAGAGCGAAAAGCACGCAAGGCGCATATGACCCCAGAGCAAAGAACCGAGTTCATGTACCACAAAAAAAGGCTAAACAAATCCGATGAGTCTGAATAAAGCCGTTATCATTTTTACGGGGCTTTTTTGGGTCAACTCCGTGTTGGCATGCGGGAATGAAAGTCATCCTGGTATGCTTTTTAATGGAGAACCCATGTCGACTCACGGTATGAGTCCAGAGGACATTTTCGAAGCGTATCCAAAAGAAAAAATACCTCACAAATCGAATGTTAATAAAGTAGGTATCAAGTTGTCGGCGTTGCTTAAGCCCCTTGAGGGACAAGCTGGCAACTTACATATATCGACTTGTGGTAAGAAAGAGCGGACATTTTCTAGTGAGGATTTGCTCTCCAGTGAGCCCCAGAAAAGTCATTATTACTTGGCGCTGACTCGCAAGGAAACGCTCAAACTTGTTCATGCTACGGACCCTAATAGCAAAGGGGGCCAGGTACTCAAGAGAATTACAGAGATCGAAGTCATAAAGGCTTCGGATCAGTGATTAATTTTAAATAAATAATTGAATTAACTTTTCAGAATTTAATAAAACAGGAAAGGAGATCGCTATGAACACAACAATGAAAATCACCCTGTTGGCGGCTACGGCTTGTCTACTGCCCGTAACTGCAAGTGCTGACGATTTTGGCTACGGTGCCAAAACCGGTTTTTACACTGTTAGCCAGTCCGGTTTTGATCCAGCCTGGATGATCAGTGGTCACGTTTCTCACGACTTGCCCAAAATGATGGAAAAATTTGATTTTTCTCTTGAGCTTGAAGCGAGCACAACGATTACAGAAGGCGATGTCGATCTTGATGCACCCGCTGGAAGTAGTGGAGAGTACGATGCCACAGTGTTTTCTCTCTCTGCTGTCGGCCGCACCACTGGTGACTTGTATGGCATTGGCCGCTTAGGCTTTTCTGATACGGAGATTGAAGTGGGGGCCAGCGGTTCCGGTTTGCAATCCGTCAGTGGTAAAACAGAAAAGACGGGTGTTGTTTTCGGGGGCGGTGTTGGCATGGATTTGGGCGGTTTCCCGACCGAGTTTGAGCTGAACATTTATACCGTTGGCGATGAAAATGCTTACTACCTGACGGGTGGTGTGGCTTACTAAGTCTTGCCATTGTGTTGGAGACGGGTTTAGACCCGTTTCCAGCTTTTTATGCATTACACTTTTTGGGGTGTTGGTGTTTGTTGTTTGTACGAGCGCTGTAGCCGAATAATGAGCCCCATGTTCAACTACTGGCTACACAATAACGAACGGCTAAAATAGCTATCGGTGCCCCCCGCCGCCTAGTTTCTAAAGGCGAGTTAAGCTTCTACTTATACGGGCCATTAAAAATGGGGGGGCAGTGGAGCTCCTATCGATGAGCTGGATCGCGTTCATTGTCTATTTTGGATAAATCGATTAACAATTCGGTGTTGATGTTTCGTAGCCAAGAGTCGTTCTTAAAAGCTTGGTGGTAGGCGTCAATGTCCGACAGGGAGTGCTTTACTGCTTCCTCGGCTTTTTCTTGAGAGGCAGCGCGCATATAGCCAATCAGATAATGGGTTTTATTCAGCTCGAATAGGAAAAAGCTTTCGAGAGTGACCCCTTCGTCGGCGAGTGTTTGCAGCGCGGCTTCGCGATTTTTTGAATATGGGTGGCCCACTCGGCGACGCGTTGTCGGCTATTGGGCTTGAGTTCGATAACCACGCAGGTGACATCCATAGTACTGTTTCAGTTTGCTTTTTGATCAATGCAAACTATCCAGCGTTGCGCTAGATAGCAAGTGCTTAGTGCTCGTTTTAGCCGTTTCTTTCGGGAAGAACTTAACGGACAAAAAGCCCCATGACTTCGCTGTGATGGGTGTGTGGGAATAAATCCCAAAGCTGCACGGTATCGAGTGTAAAGCCGCCGTTGACCAAGTGCTCCGCATCGCGGCTGAAGGTGGCGGGGTTGCAGGAAATGTAGAGCACGCGCTGTAGCTCGGGTTCACGGGCGAGGCGTTGGCAGAGTTCGCTGGCACCGTCTCGCGGTGGGTCGAGCAGGGCGTGGTGGATGCCGTCTAGTGTGTGGCGGCCAATGCCGTCGCTGTGCATTAAGTTCATGGTCTTAAATTCACACAGTTCAAAACCATTGTCGCGGGCATTGTGTCGCGCCTTTTCTACCATATTGTCGCTGCCCTCTAAACCAAGCACTTTTGCGCCGCCATTAGCGAGGGCTAAGCTGAAGTTGCCGACGCCGCAGAAGGCGTCTAACACATGGGCACCCGGTGGCACATGGAGTTGCTCAACGGCTGTGCGAACCATTTCGCGGTTGAGACCTCGGTTGGCTTGGCTAAATTCGCCCCAGCCCAGCGAGAGCTTTAACTCGCCGTCCAGTAAATAGTAAGTGAGGTCGGAGTCGCCGTGGAGGGTTTCTACACGATGGTCGTCGCGCCAAGCTAGGGTGATGTTGTGCTGCTGGGCAAAGTTCAACATGACCGCTTTGCTGTCGTCGAGTGGCGCTTGATTGAGACGAAGGCACAGAGCCACTTGAGGGCCACTCGGGCTTTCGTTGAGAAAGGCATCGATATGGCCAAGGCGTTTTTTTAAACGCCACTGCGGCAGTGCGTCGCGCAGATGGGGAATCAATCGATTGATGGGCTCGACCAAAATCGGGCACTGGGATATAGGCTCGATGGTGTGGCTGCCGGCACGGCGAAAACCGAGATGGTATTGCTGACGTCGGCTGTCGAACCAACAGGCCAAGCGCGCTCGGCTGCGATAGCCGAGGCCATCGCGATTGAGTACCGCGCTGTCTAGGCAGCGATGGGGTCGGATATTGGCCTGCCGCGCTAGGGTGTCGAGCAGTGACTGGCGTTTGTGTTCAGTTTGCGCCTGCGGACTTAAGTGCTGTAAATCACAGCCGCCACACTGCTGGTAGTGTGGACAGGGTGGAGTGACGCGTTGTGGGCTGGCTTTAATGACATCGAGTGTATAACCCGCATTAAAGCGTCTGCGCTGTTCAGTAAGCTTTGCTCTCACGCGTTCATTGGGCAGCGCCCCTTCAACAAAACAGGTTTTTCCCTGACTTTGGGCAATGCCTCGGCCTTCAAAGCTCAGTCGCTCGATATCCAGTTCAAGCTCGACAGGCGGCGGGGATTGGCGCGAGGGGCTGCGTTGATGTTTTTTAGGATGTCGTCGCATGGCTTTATTGTAACGCCTTTGGACGGTCGTGCCTTTAGGGGGCTGGCTGGCAGTGATATAGTTTGCCTCTACCCTCGCCCACAGAACGGTTTTTTTAATGAAGTCTATTCAAGACCTAGTTCGCCCCGAAATTCTTGAGCTCTCTGCTTACCCTGTGCCCGACGCGACGGGCTATATCAAACTCGATGCGATGGAGAACCCCTATCCTTGGCCGGAGGCCATGTTGGATGAGTGGACGCATCGATTGCGCGATGTCGCTATGAATCGCTACCCAGACCCCAGCGCTCGGCAACTGACGGAGCGTTTAAAAACGGCCATGTCGGTGCCCGAAGGGCAGGGCGTGATGTTGGGCAATGGCTCAGACGAAATTATTCAGATTATGGCGATGGCACTGGCCAAGCCCGACGCCAAAATGGTGGCTCTGGAACCCGGCTTCGTGATGTATTCAATGATTGCCCGTTTTGTGGGCATGGAATACATCGGTGTGCCACTCAATGCCGAGGACTTTTCTCTCGATTTAGAGAAAACCGTGGAAACGATTAAAACGCATCAGCCCGAACTGGTGTTTATCGCCTATCCCAACAATCCCACCGCGAATGCCTTTGACGCGATGTCGATTGAAAAAATTGTCGAGGTAGCGGAAGGGGTCGTCGTGATTGATGAGGCCTACCAGCCCTTTGCCGAAGACAGCTTTATGGGACGCCTCGGCCGCTTTCCCAATATGCTGGTGATGCGAACGGTGTCTAAGCTGGGTTTGGCGGGGTTGCGCTTGGGAATGCTGGCGGGCGCGCCCGAGTGGCTCACGCAGTTTGATAAAGTGCGTTTGCCCTACAACATTAATGTGCTGACCCAGCACAGCGTAGACTTTGCTCTGAGTCATCTGCCCGAGTTTGAACAACAGGCCGCCCAGATTCGCGCGGATCGCCGACAGTTGTGTGAAGCGCTATCGAGCTTGGAAGGTGTCGAGCCCTACCCAAGTCGCGCCAATTTTATTTTATTTCGCGTGCCCGAGGGTCGCGCTGCGGAATTGTTTGAGCGCCTGAAAGAAAGAGGTGTGTTGATTAAAAATATGAGCAAAGCTGGTGGCGTGCTTAGCCATTGCTTACGCGTGACGGTGGGGACCGCCGAGGAAAATAAAGCGTTTTTAGAGGCGCTTAAATCGAGTCTCTAGCTGGTGGGTTGGGACGTTTGCTCGGGATTGATTCTTGGCGCCAAAGCCTGTCGCCAATGTTTGGCCTCCATGGCGTCAATAAATAACTCTTTGTCGGCTTTGAATCTGTTCACATTTGTGCACTGCACATAAAATAGTTCGCGTCGATTGGGTCTCGTTCATCCCCTGTTCTCCTGACTCAATCGATATGGCTGTCTTGAGTACCATCTTTTAAAAGATCGTGTACCGGGGGCTTGGAGAGTGGCATCGCACCCCTTTGATACCACTTCTCCAAGCCCTATTTTTTTGCCTTTTTCTCGCCACAGAGTTCACAGACGAGCACTAAGCATTCCGATTATTGCGGGTGGCAGCACGATCGGTTTAGCGGATCAGCAGATCGCCGCGTTGCTTCGCTCCTCGATATGACGCACCTATCTTTTTATTATTCAGCGGCAAACAAAATCGTCCCAGTGTGAGATTCCAAAAAGCGCTCTGCGCCAATTTTAATGCACAAGAATCTCAGTGGCCTCTGTGGCCATAAACCCAATCAGGCAGCGACTTCGCTGGCGGCGATGGCGCGGATTTTTTCCACCATGGCGCGCAGACCGTTGCCGCGAGTGGGGGAGATGTGTCGGAAGAGGTCGAGCTTTTCAAACAAGCGGTCGATGTCGGTGTCGATTAAGTCTTGTGGGCTCTTGGCATTGAGTGCGGCGAGGATGATGGCAGCAAGTCCACGCACGATGATGGCATCGCTGTCGATCAATAGGTAGAGCGTGCCGTCTGTAACGGTGTGAATCAACCACACTTGGCTTTGGCAGCCGTGGACATAGTTGTCTTCGATTTTTTCGGCGTCGGGAAAGCTGGGCAGTTGCTTGCCGAGATCAATGATATAGGCGTAGCGCTCTTCCCAGTCGTCGAGAAATTCGAAATCGCTCAGGATGTCATCGCTGTTAATACTCTGGCCCAGCGGATTGTCTTGAAACGGGTAGTTCATGTTTACATCATTCCCAGTTCGAGTTTGGCCGTGTCGCTGAGACGACCGTAATCCCAGGGTGGATCAAAGGTGAGCTCGACGGTTGCCTTGTCGACATTGGGAATAGACTCGGTTTTGTATTTTACCTCGTCGGCAATCACAGGGCCCATGCCGCAGCCCGGTGCGGTGAGTGTCATTAGGATAAACACTTCGTTGCCATTGTCGCCATCGTTGATGATCTGGCAGTCGTAAATTAAGCCGAGTTCCACGATGTCTACAGGGATTTCTGGATCAAAGCAGGTGTGCAACATTTGCCACACTTGCTCTTCGTTAATTGTGCCGTCTTCATTGGGGGTTAAGTCGCTCTTAGGCGGCTCTTTGCCTAGGGCGTCGGCGTCTTTGCCCTCGATGCGGGCGAGGTTGCCGTTAACGGAAACGGTGAAGGAGCCGCCGAGTGATTGAGTGAGCGTCACAAAGGTCTCGTTGGGAATTTCAATCTCTGTGCCCGCTGGTACGAGGCGGGCGGCGACGGCGCGTTGAGTGATAATGGTTTCGCGTTCTTGCATTCGCTCGTCAAACTCCGTAGCGGTTTACGCGGCAAACAGCCGTTGAATTTTTTCCAGGGCATCACCGAATTGATCGATCTCTGCCGTGGTGTTGTAAAAGGCCAGCGAGGCGCGGGCAGTGCCCGGTATGCCAAAGTGATCCATCAGAGGCATGGCGCAGTGGTGGCCCGTTCGAATGGCAATGCCCTGTTGATCGAGCAGGGTGCCAATGTCGCTGGGGTGCAGGCCGTCGATCAAAAACGACAGCACCGGGACTTTGTGGTCGGCGGTGCCGATCAGCTGTATACCAGAAATGGCGCTGAGGCGCTCGGTAGCACGCGCGAGCAGTACGGACTCCGCCTGCTCGATGGCGTCGCGATCCAAGCTGTTCAAATAATCGATGGCCGCGGCGAGGCCGACAGCCTCGGCAATGGCGGGCGTGCCCGCCTCAAATTTATAGGGCAGTTGATTCCATGTGGTCTTCTCAAAGCTGACGCGTTCGATCATCTCGCCACCGCCTTGGTAGGGCGGCATGGCCTGCAAAAGATCGGCGCGGCCATAGAGAGCACCAATACCCGTAGGGCCAAACATTTTGTGCGCGGAAAACGCGTAGAAGTCGCAATCTAGCGCTTTCACATCGGGCTGAAAGTGGGGCACGGCTTGAGCGCCGTCGATGACGGTGTAGGCACCCGAGGCCTTGGCTTCGGCGATCAAGGTCTCGATAGGGTTGATGGTGCCCAGTACATTGGAAACATGCGTGACCGCGAGCACTTTGGTGCGCTCGCTCAGCTGTTGGCGAAAGTGCTCCAAATCCAATTCGCCGCGCTCGCTGATGGCGATGACTTTGACGCGGGCTCCCGTGCGTTCGGCGATCATTTGCCAAGGCACAATGTTGGCGTGGTGTTCCATTTGGCTGACGAGAATCTCGTCACCCGCCGTGAGTTCGGCGGCCAATCCGTTGGCGACCAAATTGATGGCCTCAGTCGTGCCGCGAGTCCAAATGATTTCGCGGCTGTCACTGGCGTTGAGAAAATCGCGCACAGTGGCGCGGGCACCTTCAAATGCCGTGGTGGCTTTGTCACCCAGCGTGTGGGCGCCACGGTGTACATTGGAGTGACACTCGCGGTAGTAGCGATCCATCGCTTGCAAGACCGCTTCGGGACGCTGTGACGAGGCCCCGTTGTCGAGATAGACCAGCGGTTTGTCGTTCACGCGCTGACTGAGCAGGGGAAAGTCCCCGCGAATGCGCTCAATATCCCATGTCGTGTTCACGGCATCATTCATCGGACAGCGACTCCGCCGTTTTAAAGGCGTGTGAAAAGAAAGCGTTGAGGTGCTCGTCGACGGCTTCGCGAACATTGTCGATGGGCACTTCGTCGACCAGTTCGTTGATAAAGGCCATGCTCAAAAGCGCTTTGGCGTCGAGGCGGTTGATGCCGCGAGCGACTAAATAGAACAGGCTCTTCTCGTCGAGTCGACCAATCGTGGCGCCGTGGGCACACTTCACGTCGTCGGCGTAGATCTCCAGTTCGGGCTTGGTGTCAATTTCGGCACCGTTGGAGAGCAACAAGTTTTTGTTGTTCATCTCGGCCAGCGACTTTTGCGCATCTTGATGAATGTGGATGCGGCCGTTAAAGATCGCATGGGAGCGGTCGGCGGCGATATTGCGATAGGTTTCTTCGCTGTTGCAGTGGGGCGCGATGTGTTCGATGACGGTGTGGTTGTCAAAGTGCTGGCGCCCCTGAGTCACGGCGACGCCGTTGAGCTTGCACTCGGCACCGCTCTCTTCGAGGCGAACTTGCAAATCGTGGCGGCGCAGCTGCCCACCAAAGCCGATGTGATGGTGCTCCAAGCGCGCGTGTTGAGCGAGTACGGCGCCCGTGGCGCCAATGTGTTGGCTGTGCTCTGCTTCGAGTGCCAATCGCACCCAGTTGACGTGGGCGTTGGCCGCGAGTGTCATTTCTACTGCGGCGTTGGTCAACGTCGGGTCGGCACCCTCGCTGCTGTATTCTTCCACTACGGCAATCTGGCTGTTTTCGGCCGCCTCTAACCAAATGCGCGGATAGGAGGCACCAGCGTCGCCGTGAATGGCGAGATAGAGCGGCTGATCGAGTACCGCCCCCTTGGCTAAGCGAATGACGAGGCCGTCGGCGAGGTGCGCTTGGTTGAGTACCGCCAGTTGCGTGGTCTTCGCATCGAGACAGCTTCCCAGCTTGCCGGCCAGCGCTTGGGCTTGCAGGTCGTCGAGTTCGCTAAACGCCAGCAACTCAATGCCCGATTGTTGGGGCAGGCGGCTGGCGCTGCGGTCGATCCATCCGTTGCGAATGACAAGGCGGTAGCCCAAGCCGTGATGGGGCACGCTGTCGGCGCTGTCCGTCTGAGGGGCGTTAGTCCGCGTTTGGGCGATCTGATCGTCCAGCTTGAGCGCGCGGTAGGAGTACTTCCAATTCTCGGTGCGGCGCGTGGGCAGTGTTAAAGCACTCAGATGGGGCGCAGCCTCATCGCGCCACTTGGCCAGCGGTGCGGGCAGGGCGGAGGTATGCGCGGGCTTAACAAAAGCCGCTGGTAGCGTTTGCAATGACTTGGCTGCGCTCATGATTAGGCCTCGGCGTTTGCGTCTTTGATGCCCAACCAGCCGTAGCCGTGCTCTTCGAGTTCCAGCGCCAGTTCGCGGCCACCGGATTTGATAATGCGGCCACCGGCCAATACGTGAACGAAATCGGGCACGATATGATCGAGCAAGCGCTGGTAGTGCGTAACCATTACGATGGCTCGATCCGAAGCGCGCAGGGCGTTAACGCCGTCGGAGACAATTTTCAGGGCGTCGATATCGAGGCCCGAGTCGGTCTCGTCGAGGATGGCCAATTTGGGCTCCAGCAATAGCGCCTGCATGATTTCATTGCGCTTTTTCTCGCCGCCGGAAAAGCCTTCGTTAACGCCGCGCTTGAGAAACGAGGCGTCGAGATCCACTTGCTCGGCCTTCTCGCGCGCCAACTTCATAAACTCGGGCGCGCTGATTTCGTCTAAACCGCGCTGTGTGCGCATGGCGTTGACGGCGGTTTTCAAAAATTGAATATTGCTGACGCCGGGGATTTCCACGGGGTATTGAAAGGCCAAAAAGATGCCTTCGCGAGCGCGCTCTTCGATTTCTAGCTCGGAGAGATCTTGGCCTTCAAAATCGATGCTGCCCTCGGTGATCTCAAAGGCTTCATTGCCCGCGAGCACTTGTGACAGGGTGCTTTTTCCCGAGCCGTTGGGACCCATGATGGCGTGGACTTCGCCCGCTTTAATCTCTAGGTCAATGCCTTTAAGGATTTGTTTGCCTTCGACACTGGCGTGCAGATTTTTAATGCTAAGCATGTACGGTTCTCTTCGTTTCAATGCATTTAATTGGGTTTGAAAGCGTTTCGCTTGGGTTCGAGTCGGTTTCGACTCTAGCCCACGGCGCCTTCGAGGCTGACTTCCAGCAGCTTGCCGGCTTCTACGGCGAACTCCATGGGCAGTTCTTTGAAGACTTCCTTACAGAAACCATTCACGATCATCGAGACGGCCTGCTCGGGGTCGATGCCTCGCTGTTGGCACAGGAACAACTGCTCGTCGCTGACTTTTGATGTGGTGGCTTCGTGTTCCAGCGTGGCGTTTTGGTGCTTGCTTTCAATGTAGGGGAACGTGTGTGCACCACATTGGTCGCCGATCAGCAGGGAGTCGCACTGGGTAAAGTTGCGTGCGTTATCGGCGGTGGGCGCAAAGCGCACCAAGCCGCGGTAGGACTGATCGCTGCGGCCCGCCGAGATACCTTTGGCGATAATCGTGCTGCTGGTATTTTTGCCGATATGAATCATCTTGGTTCCCGTATCGGCTTGCTGGTAGTTGTTCGTCAGGGCCACCGAGTAAAACTCGCCCACGCTGTGGTCGCCGCGCAGTACGCAGCTGGGGTACTTCCAGGTTACGGCGGAGCCCGTTTCGACCTGAGTCCAAGAAATTTTGGAATAGTCGCCGAGGCAGGCGCCGCGCTTGGTAACAAAGTTGTAGATACCGCCTTTGCCGTTTTCGTCGCCGGGGTACCAGTTTTGTACCGTCGAGTATTTAATTTGAGCATCGCCCAAGGCGACCAGCTCGACCACGGCGGCGTGCAATTGGTTTTCATCGCGCATGGGAGCGGTGCACCCTTCGAGATAGCTCACATAGCTGCCCTCGTCGGCGATAATCAGCGTGCGTTCGAATTGGCCGGTGTTGGCGGCGTTGATTCGGAAATAGGTCGACAGCTCTAGGGGGCAGCGCACGCCCTTGGGAATGTAGACAAAGGAGCCGTCAGAAAACACGGCGGAGTTTAAGCAGGCGTAGAAGTTGTCACCTGCGGGCACCACGCTGCCGAGATATTTTTCCACCAGCTCGGGGTGGGTTTGTACGGCCTCGGAAATAGGGCAGAAAATCACGCCCGCATCGGCCAGCTTGTCCTTAAACGTGGTGGCGACTGAAACGGAATCAAACACCGCATCGACAGCGACGCCCGCGAGCTTCTCGCGCTCGTGCAGTGGAATGCCCAGTTTCTCGTAGGTTTTTAAGAGCTCGGGGTCTACGTCGTCCAAGCTTTGGGGCATGTCTTCTTTTTTCTTGGGCGCCGAGTAGTAGGAGACGGCGTTGTAGTCAATTTTAGGGTAGTTGACGTGCGCCCACTCGGGCTCTTCCATTTCCAGCCACTGGCGATAGGCGTTAAGACGCCACTCCAGCATAAACTCGGGCTCTTGCTTGATCTTGGAGAGGCGGCGAATCACGTCTTCGTTGAGTCCGGGCTCAAAGGTGTCCGCCTCGATTTCGGTGACAAAGCCGTGCTCGTACTCGCGCTTAATCAGCTCTTCTGGCTTGGCACTATTGGCCATAGCATTTGCTCCACTCGTCGTTGCTGCGATGTGGGACTCGGGCCCCATCTGCGATTAGGTGGCGCCACTCTCTAAGTGGCCGCCGCCTGTTTATATAAGGTCATTGTACAATAACAGAGTAATTTAGTCAGGTATTAGCTGGCTGCGCGGTTGGGTGCCCTCCCCGACAGGGGAGCGGCGGCGGGCGTGGAAAGCTCAGTTGCGCAGCTTGTAGCCGGTTTTGAAAATCCACCACACGGCGCCTAAGCACAGCGCCAAAAAGAGGCCGATCATGCCGAGGCTGAGGGCGACACTGACATCGGCGACACCGTAAAAGCTCCAGCGAAACCCGCTGATTAAGTAAACCACGGGGTTGAATAGTGTGATCTTTTGCCAAATGGGCGGCAGCATATCGATGGCGTAAAACGTGCCGCCGAGAAAGGTGAGGGGAGTGACGACCATCAGGGGAATAACTTGCAGCTTTTGAAAATCGTCGGCCCAGATGCCGATAATAAAGCCAAACAAGCTAAAGGTAATGGAGGTGAGCAGTAAGAAGCCGATCATCCAGACGGGGTGTTCGACATGGAAGTCGACAAAAAACGTGGCGGTTAGCAGGGTGAGCAGCCCCAGCAGCAGCGACTTGGTTGTGGCGGCGCCGACATAGCCAATGACGACTTCTAAGTAGGACACCGGCGCAGAGAGCACTTCGTAAATGGTGCCCGAAAACTTAGGCATATAAATGCCAAAAGAAGCGTTGCTGATGCTTTGACTGAGTAGCGACAGCATCACCAGGCCGGGAATAATAAAAGCACCGTAGCTGACGCCGCCGATGTCGCCCATGCGCGAGCCAATCGCCGAGCCAAAAACGACGAAATAGAGCGCGGTAGACATCACGGGGGCGGCAATACTCTGGCTTAACGTGCGCCAAGTGCGGGCCATTTCAAATAGGTAGATTGCGCGGATGGCGTAGAAATTCATGTCGAGCTTTTCACCAGTTCAATGAAAATATCTTCCAGCGACGACTCGCGGGAGTGGAGGTCTTTAAATTCGATGCCGTGCTCGTCCAAGCGGCGCAATAGCGTGGCGATGCCGCTCGACTCGGTTTGCGAGTTGTAGCGATAGACCAGTGTGTTGCCCTCTTGCTCTAGGCTGAGCGATTCATCTTCAAGCGATTTGGGCAGAGTGTCGAGGGGCACTTGCAGTTGAATGTTGAGTTGCTTTTGACCGAGCTGGCTCATGAGCTCGTTTTTCTCTTCGACGAGAATCAACTCACCTTGGCGGATCACCCCAATGCGATCGGCCATGTCCTCGGCTTCTTCTATATAGTGTGTGGTGAGAATAATGGTAACGCCGTTTTCGCGTAGCCCGCGCACCATTTCCCACATGTCTTTACGCAGCTCTACATCGACACCCGCCGTGGGTTCGTCGAGAAAAAGAATTTTGGGCTCGTGGGACAGCGCTTTGGCAATCATGAGGCGACGCTTCATGCCTCCCGAGAGCGACATGATCTTATTGTCGCGCTTATCCCACAGCGATAAGTCTTTAAGAATTTTTTCGATGTAGTCGGGGTTGGGCGGCTTGCCAAACAGTCCGCGGCTAAAGGTCACTGTGGCCCAAACGCTTTCAAAGGCATCGGTGGTCAGCTCTTGGGGGACGAGGCCAATTTTGCTGCGCGCCGAGCGGTAGTCTTTGAGAATGTCATGGCCATCGGCAATCACCGTGCCATCGCTGGGGTTGGCAATGCCGCAAATAATGCTAATTAGCGTGGTTTTCCCCGCGCCATTGGGGCCGAGCAGGGCGAATATTTCACCCTCGTGGATATCGAGGTCGACCGACTTGAGCGCCTGAAAGCCACCTGCGTAGCGTTTGTTTAAATTTTTGACGCTGATAATAGGGTTGGAAGGCATGCTTTCAGGCCAATTGAGTGGTTTGGGGGCTGTGTTTGATTCGAGGGGGCATTGTAGCATCGCTTTTCTGTTTTCGAAGGATAAGGTAGTAACGATGCATGTTGGAGTGTTGGGCGCGGGCGTCATTGGGAGCATTTTTGCTCATGCACTAGTGAATGGGGGACACCAAGTCACGGCTATTGCGCGAGGACGGCGTTTAGCGGATATACAAAAGCACGGCCTGCGCTTGCAAACATGGGGCAGCAAGGCTGTCTCCTCGGTCGATATTGACGCCGTAGATCACCTAGAGGTCGAAACTGCGTTTGATGTGCTTTTAGTGTGCGTGCAAAGCCACCAAATAGAGGCTGTGTTGCCTGTTCTAAAAGGTTCTAGGGCGCGTTGTATCGTGTTTTGCTGTAACCAATTTGGCAACACGGCTGAAATTGCGCATCAGGTAGGGCGCGATAGAACACTGTGGCTTTTTCCAGCTGCGCTCGGAGAAATTGTCGATGGGGTTGTGCACGCGCGCGTTCTTTCGTCTTTAGAGTCGGCGATACAAGTGAATACTCTCGGGGTGGCTGACAGCGCCGCCAATCACCATATTGAAACGGTTAGACAACTTTGGAAAAGTATTGGCTTGCCTCTGGCCGTGACCAAACACTTAGACGCTTGGTTGCAAACTCATACGGCTTTTATGTTGCCGATTATGTGGTCGGGATTGTCGGCGCCGAATCGTAAAGCTTTTAAGCCCGATCTCACGCTGTCTCGTCATGTCAGTGCAGCGGTAAAAGAGTTGCTGGCCTTGGTGCGGGGCAGTGACGCTGGTTTGGCGCCTTGGAATATGAAAGTTGTGTCTCTCACGCCCGACTGGATGATCGCCCTAGTTTATCGGCTTACGATGGCAACGCCAATGGGCGTTAACGCGTTATACGGACATGTTGAACACGGGCGAGACGAAATGGTGCACATGCTGGCGGCAATTCGAAAAGAGGCCGCGAGTCAAAATCGCGAGTTAGTGGCTTTAGAGCGTTTGATCAGTACCGTTTGATAAATAGGGTCGGCAGGGCTAAAAAAACGGGCGACCACTGGCCGCCCGTGAAGCTATGCATCCTGCGAGCATAGGTGATGTTTTTTATTTTAATCGTCGCTGGCCGCTTTGAGCTTGGCGACTAAGCGTTTGTTGGCCTTTTTAATAGCGTCGAGCATCGCGGCTTCAAACTGAGCGGGGTTGGCCGCCAATGTGTGCTCGCGGTCAGTGCGGGTGCTAGTTCCCATGAGCCCCGACAGTACGTTTAGACCCGTTTGAATGCCTTTGGCCGCTTTGTTGGTGGTTTCGCTGAAGTTGCCCATGGGCTTTTCAGAGTAAGTGGCTTGGCCGAGTACCGCTTCTGTGCTCTGGCTCTCGCTGGTTATGACTTTACCCCACACATGAGCGACTTGACCTAGAGAGACATTGGCGGAGGCGGTGCGGTTTCCCGTTGCACCAAAGCCACTGTTGGTTTGAACGCCAAAGGCCGCAAAGTTGGCGAGGTAGTCTGGATAGATCATGGTGACGTCCGTTTGTCCCGCCATTGTGTCCAGCACGAGCTTGGCTTTACCGACTTTGTTGAGAAAGCTTTTCTGGTGGATGTCGGGGTAGCCCGAGGCAATCACTACCGCTTGATCGTCTTCAACTTCGGGGAAGCCTTCAGCATTGAGGCCATTAAATTCTTTGGATTTTTTCAGTACGTCGCGACCAACCACTTCATAGCCCGCGGCTTTAAGTTGAGCAACGAAGTCAGCGTAGCCTTTGTCGACAATGCTCTGGAATGTGGCGGTGTCGACCCCGTCAAGTTTGGCGTTGACGTGCACATTGGCCTCGGGGCCCGTTTTAAAGCCGTAGCCCGTAGTGGCCTTGGCGCTTTGCCCAGCTTTTTTATCGAATGTGATCGTCATACCGGGGACGCCGACCTTGGTAATGCCTTTCATTTTTCGAGTGTCGCCGATTACATCGGCTTGAGGTTTTTTGCGGAAGGTGCCCGTTTCAACCTGCTGGGGTACCACAGTGCCTGTGGGGTTTTTCTCTAGTTCGGAGTTTTTGGTGTTGCCTTGCATACAGCCGCTGAGAACCAGCGCCGAGCCTAGTGCGACCAAGGTGAGGTTTTTTTTCATTGTTAGATTCTCTTGGTTAAAAAAGCCCCCAACGTGAGATGCGATGGGGGCGGATGAAATAGAGTGATTTTTTACTAGCGATATTGGCCGTAAAAGGTGAAGCCTGTTTGATCGTAGTGGGTATCGGTACCGACATTGATCTCGTTAAAACCGGTTTCTAAGCTTGATAAGGCATATTGCACGCCAGCATCGCTATCGAACCAAATGGCTTCGTGTGTATTGCCTAAGTACAGCACCGGGTCTACCAGCGTCACGCAATCTTCTGTGCCTGCATCGACCGTCAGAGAGCCGTCTGTGCTGACGATAAACTCGGTTGTCTTGCCGTCGGCGATACCAGATCCTGCGGCACTTTCGCTGTAGGTAAGCTGGTAGGTGGTGGCGATAGAGGCGGGGATGGTTGCCGCGGTTTCGTTGGCACCCAATGGGCCTCGTGTAATCGTTGTACAGTCACTGGAGGGGTTTGCAGTTGTGTTGGTGCTGTTACCCGTGCCCGGAATGGGTTCGTTGCTGCTGTCGCAGGCGCTGAGTGTGATTCCCAATGCTAGGCTGATGGTCACCTTAGTTAATGTATTCATAGTGATTCCTTTTTGTTAGGTATTTATTTAGCCACTAGAGATATTAGTACCGTGGCATGGCGGTGGCTTCCCCCTAAATAGGGGGTAAAGGGGAGCGCGTTGAGGGCCGTTATCTGGTATGGTTCGCGCATTCAAAATCAGCCAGAAGACGCGATATGAGCGATTTTTCACAGTTTTTATTGCAAGCGGGTGGGGCCGTCTCGGGGCGCATCCGCGTGCCCGGCGACAAATCCATTTCCCATCGGTCCATTATGTTTGGCGCTTTAGCCGAGGGCACGACGACCGTTAGCGGTTTTCTCGAGGGCGAGGACAGCCTCAATACCTTGCGCGCCTTTCGGGCAATGGGCGTCGATATCGAAGGGCCCGCTGGCGGACGCGTGGTGATACACGGCGTGGGCATGCACGGTTTAACTGCGCCTCAAGGGCCGCTCGATTTGGGCAACTCGGGGACATCTATGCGCCTGATGGCGGGTTTGCTGGCGGCGCAGCCGTTTTCGGTCACCCTGACGGGAGACCGCTCTCTCTCCAAGCGTCCAATGGGGCGAGTGACCCAGCCGCTGGCGCTGATGGGGGCGGACATCGCCGCGCAAGAAGGTGGTCGCCCCCCTTTAGTCATTCCCGGTGGTGCCGCACTCAAAGGTATTGACTACCCGCTGCCGATGGCCAGCGCGCAAGTGAAATCCTGCGTATTGCTAGCGGGTCTGTACGCTCAGGGCGAAACCTCGGTGGTCGAGCCCGCACCGACGCGCGACCACACTGAGCGCATGCTGCGCGGTTTTGGCTACGAGGTGTTGACGGAGGGCAGCCGCATATCACTCAGTGGCGGCGGTACGCTAAAAGCCACCGATATCGACGTGCCTGCGGATATTTCCTCGGCGGCCTTTTTCATGGTCGCGGCGAGTATTGCCGAAGAGGCCGACCTGACACTGGAGCACGTGGGTATTAACCCCACGCGCACGGGGGTCATCGACATCCTCAAGTTGATGGGCGCGAACATTGCGCTAGAAAATCAAAGAGAGGTCGGCGGCGAACCAGTGGCGGATATTCGCGTGCGCTCGACCCATCTAAAAGGCATCGACATCCCCGAGAACTTGGTGCCGCTGGCGATTGATGAGTTTCCCGCACTGTTTGTCGCCGCCGCCTGCGCTGAAGGCCGCACGGTATTGACGGGCGCCGAGGAGTTGCGCGTTAAAGAGAGCGATCGCATTCAAGTGATGGCGGATGGCTTGCAGGCGATTGGCGCCACGGCCACGCCCACGGCGGATGGCATGGTGATCGAAGGTCGCGGTGAGCAGCTGCAGTGCTTTGTCGGCGGCGAGGTGGAGGCCCATGACGACCACCGCATCGCAATGTCCTTTGCCGTGGCATCGCTGCGCAGCGCGGGTTCCATCCGCGTATGCAACTGTGAAAATGTGGCCACATCCTTTCCCAATTTTGTCGAGCTGGCGCAACAGGTCGGCCTAAAACTGGAGGCGATAGCGTGATGACATCGACCATGGCACCGGTGATTACCGTGGACGGCCCCTCGGGGGCGGGCAAAGGCACCTTGTGCCAGTGGCTCGCCCAGCAGCTGGGCTGGCACCTATTAGACAGTGGCGCTCTGTATCGCTTGACGGCACTGAGCGCGATCAAGACACAAACGGACTTAGCCGACCACGCCGCGCTGGGCGAGCTCGCTCGCAATTTGGATGTGGTCTTCGATGCCGAGGGCAGCGACGGCGTCAAAACCTTGCTCGAAGGCGAGGACGTAAGCCGCCAGTTGCGCACTGAGGACACCGGAGCCGTGGCTTCACAAGTAGCGGCCGTACCCGAGGTGAGAGCGGCTCTGCTCGAGCGCCAGCGCAGTTTTTCCACAGCGCCTGGCCTAGTGGCCGACGGCCGCGATATGGGCACGGTGGTCTTTGTCGAGGCGCCGCTCAAGATCTTTTTGACAGCGAGCGCCGAGGAGCGCGCGCAAAGACGCCATAAGCAGTTGATAGATAAGGGGTTTAGTGCTAATCTCGGCGACCTTTTACGGGACATACAGGCTCGCGACGAGCGCGACCGCAATCGAAGCAGCTCCCCACTGGTGCCCGCCGAAGATGCTATCGAGCTCGATACGACCTCGATGCCGATCGAAGCCGTTTGCCGCAAAGTGTATCAATTGGCCCGTGAAAGAAATCTGGTGGCCGACAATAAATAGTTGATTTTTAAGCTATAATTGTCGTTTGCCGATGAAGCCCTGCCCAACGGAGTGGGTGGGATTATTAACAATCTGGCAGGTTCGCAGGAGCGACGAAGACCTGTTGCAGAGTTATTTTTTTGAGACTAAAAATCCATGAGCGAATCTTTTGCTGAACTCTTTGAGGAATCCATTGCCCAGACGGAGATGAAGCCCGGTGCCCTAATCGATGGCACGGTGGTCGACATCCGCAACGACATGGTCATCGTATCGGCCGGTCTAAAATCTGAAGGCGTGATTCCCGCATCACAATTCACCAACAGCGCAGGCGACCTAGAAGTCAACGTCGGCGATACCGTTGAGGTGGCTCTCGACACCGTTGAAGACGGTTTTGGTGAAACGCGTCTATCGCGTGAAAAAGCCAAGCGCGCCCGCACTTGGGCGGTATTGGAAAAAGCCCACGAGGCTGAAGAAATTGTCGAAGGCGAGATTACTGGCAAGGTCAAAGGCGGCTTTACCGTCGAGATCGACCAAGTGCGCGCCTTCCTACCGGGTTCGCTGGTGGATGTTCGCCCCGTGCGCGACACGGCCTACCTAGAAGGCAAAACGCTTGAATTCAAAGTGATCAAAATGGATCGCAAGCGTAACAATGTTGTGGTATCTCGCCGCGCCGTTGTTGAAACGATGTACAGCGAAGAGCGCGAAGAGCTGCTCAACAACTTGACCGAAGGCGCTATCGTAACGGGTGTGGTGAAAAACCTCACAGACTACGGTGCGTTCCTCGACTTGGGCGGCATCGACGGCCTGCTGCACATCACCGATATGGCTTGGAAGCGCGTACACCACCCCTCAGAGGTTGTGGCTGTAGGCGATGAAATCCAAGTGGTTGTACTCAAGTTCGACCGCGAAAAAACGCGCGTATCTCTGGGTCTCAAGCAGTTGGGCGACGATCCATGGGAAGACATTACGCGTCGTTACCCCGAGGGCTCTCGCCTGTTCGGCAAGGTCACCAACATTGCTGACTACGGCTGCTTCGTAGAAATCGAAGAAGGTGTTGAAGGCCTGGTTCACGTCTCTGAAATGGACTGGACGAACAAGAACGTTAACCCCGGCAAGATGGTTGCACTGGGCGACGAAGTTGAAGTCATGATTCTCGACATCGACGAAGAGCGCCGCCGCATTTCTCTGGGCATGAAACAGTGCCACGCCAATCCTTGGGAAGCGTTTGCCGCCACTCATAACAAAGGCGATAAGATTGAAGGCAAGATCAAATCGATCACTGACTTCGGCATCTTCATCGGCCTCGACGGTGGCATCGACGGTCTGGTTCACTTGTCGGATCTCTCTTGGGACGTGGCCGGCGAAGAAGCGGTTCGCGACTTCAAGAAAGGCGACGAGCTGGAAGCCGTTGTACTGGCCGTTGACCCCGAGCGCGAGCGCATCTCGCTGGGTGTTAAACAGCTAGAGCAAGATCCCTTTAGCCAGTTCATCGCCGCCAACCCCAAAGGCAGCATTGTGAACGGCACCGTGATCGAAGTGGACGCCAAAGGCGCACGCATTGAGCTGGATGAAAACGTCGAAGGTTACCTCCGCGTTTCTGAAATCTCTCGCGAGCGTACAGAGAGCGCCACAGATGCTCTGAGCGTTGGCGATAAAGTCGAAGCCAAGTTCACTGGCGTCGATCGCAAAATGCGCGCCATTACTTTGTCGATCAAAGCAAAAGATTCCGACGAAGAACAAGCGACAATTGCCGAGTACAAAAATGCCGGCAGCGGTGGCGCAACTTTGGGCGACCTGCTCAAAGAACAGATGGAAGGCGACGAGAGCTAAGTCTCGTTACCCTATCTGGTCGGGAGCCGCTCGACGTGTGTCGGGCGGTTCTCACACTCCCAAGCTAACAGCCATAGATAAAGCGATAACTGGGTTTCACTATGCAAGATCGGCCAACTGTTACTAAATCAGAATTGATTGAAAATCTATCGCGCAAGCAGCCTCACTTGGCATACAAAGATGTTGAGCTAGCGGTTAAAACTTTGCTCGAAGAGATGAGTAACGCACTGTCGGGCGGTCAGCGCATTGAAATTCGAGGCTTTGGCAGCTTTAGTTTGCACTATCGTCCACCTCGCGTTGGTCGCAATCCCAAAACGGGTGAGTCAGTGGCCTTGCCGGGGAAATATGTCCCTCACTTTAAACCGGGCAAGCAGTTGCGCGAGTGCGTGAATGAGTCCGAAGCGTCTTAGGCTATACGGCTGAGGCACGATGTGACAAAGGCGGCATTGGCCGCTTTTTTATTGCCTGCTTTTTACTGTTCAGCCTGAAGTGTCGCTGTTATTCTCTGTGTACAGCGAAGGGAGGTTACCACTTGAAACGCCTTATTCTATTGTTTATTGCCGCTCTAGCCGTTGCGGCGGGTGTTATGCTCGCCAGCGCCAATAGTCACTTTGTCGATTTCAATTACATGGCGGGTGACATTCGTTTGCCGTTTGTTGTTTGGTTGTTTTTTTCACTGCTCATCGGTGTATGTCTAGGGCTTTGCGTCGCTATGGTGTGGGCCGCGAGGCTACACAGGCAAGTGCGTCGCAGCGAGCGCAATCGCGAGATGCTACAAAAAGAATTGGATAATCTACGGCGCCTTCGCTCGGGAGTCGCCCAGTGATCGAGTGGTTGTTGCCGCCAGTGGTTCTGGTGGCACTGCTGGCGGGTTGGTTTGCCGGCCGCGGTGCACTGCGCAGGGAGCAAAACAAACCCGTCCGATTAAGTGCGGATTACTACCGCGGCCTCAACTACCTGCTGAATGAGAAACCCGATCAAGCGCTCGATGTGTTTTTGCGTTTGGTTGAAGTCGATCACGAGACGGTAGAAACGCACATCACACTGGGCAAGTTATTCCGCAAGCGCGGCGAAATTGAAAAGGCCATTCGCGTTCACCAAAACCTCATCGCTCGCCCCACGCTATCGCCCAGCGATCGCAGTTTAGCGCTGCTCGAATTGGGCCAAGACTATCTCGCGGCGGGGGTACTCGACCGCGCCGAGGGTTTGTTCCAACAGGTGAGCGTCTCTGGCAATCGCCAAGTTGAGGCCATGAAAGGCCTGCTCAATATCTACGTGCAAGAGCAGGAATGGAGCACGGCCATCGATATTGCCAGTGAGTTGAATCGACTCACGAAAGACGACTACAGTCATCAGGTCGCCCACTTTTACTGCGAACAAGCGCGGGAGGCGATTAACAACCAGCAGCTTGAAAAGGCGCGCCAGTGGTTGCAGCGCGCTCAGCAGGTGGATGGCTTTTCGCTGCGCGTTAACTACATGCGCGCCCAGCTTGAGCAGGAACTCGGTCACTATTCACAGGCGCTGGGCTTTTATGTGCGAGCGGTCGAACTGGATACGCGCTTTGCGGTAGACCTATTGCCCGAAATGGAATACTGCCTAGAGCAGGGCGACACACGCCGCATGCGCGTACATCTCGATGCCCTGTTTACCCGCCTGCGTCGCGACGGCGTCTATGTGCAGCCGCTCACCCGCAAAATCCGCGAAGAAGAGGGACTGCAAGCGGCGAAGCACTACTTGGAAAACATCCTAGAAAAGCAGCCCAGCCTCGAAGCCTTTTTAGACTGGCTGTCGCTGTTCCCTCTGGCGGTGGAGTCGAAGTTGGTGTCGGAACAGGTGCAAAAATTTGCCGCCGCACAGCAGCCTTATCACTGCGAACAATGCGGGTATAATAGCCGTCGCTTGCAGTGGCACTGCCCGAGCTGTTCTAGCTGGGGCACGATTGTGCCAACGCCTCGTTAGTTTTTACATCGCTCACTCAGGATTGCCATGTCAGACCCACGCCTTGTTATCGCACTCGATTTTAATACGGAGTCCGACGTGTTGGCGCTCGTCGAGCGACTCGATCCTAGCTTGTGCCGTTTAAAAGTGGGCAAGCAACTGTTTGTGCGCTGCGGGCCATCGCTGCTGGAAACATTAGCCAAGCGCGGTTTCGATGTATTTCTCGATTTAAAGTTTCACGACATTCCCAACACCGTGGCCGAGGCCTGTTTGGCGGCTGCCGACTGGGGTGTGTGGATGGTCAATGTGCACGCTCAGGGAGGGCGTCGCATGATGAGCGCCGCCGCCGAGGCACTACAGCGCCGAGGCGATGCGCCTTTGCTGATTGGCGTCACCGTGCTAACCAGCATGGATCAAAGCGATTTAATCGACCTAGGCATTCAACGCCAACCCGCCCAATGGGCGCGCTCACTGGCGGGCTTGGCCCGCGAATCGGGGCTCGATGGCGTAGTGTGCTCCGCCCAAGAGGCGCCGCTGATGAAAGCCCACTGCGGGCAGAGCTTTCAATTGGTCACACCGGGCATACGCCCTGCGGGCAGTGCGGCGGGCGACCAGCGCCGCATTGTGACGCCCGCACAAGCGGTGGCCAACGGCGCCGACTACCTCGTCGTGGGGCGTCCCATCACTCAGAGCGACGACCCCACGCAAGCGCTACAGTCGATACAAGCCGAAATAGCAGGCTAGTTGGGGTGTCTAGCCAAGGCACAAGGATGCTGTTAGTCTAACTAGCGTTCATCAAGGAAGAGGAGAACGTTATGAACACATGGAAAGCACTACTCTTGGCCACTTTCATTGGCCTTTTCGCCCATCCCGTCTTTGCTCAAGACAGCGTCAATATCAATACCGCCACTGCCGAACAATTGGCAGAGCATCTCGATGGTATTGGCCCCGCCAAAGCCCAAGCCATTGTGGCGTTTCGCCAAGCCAACGGGCCCTTTTCAAGCGCGGATCAGTTGGTCGAAGTAAAAGGCATTGGGCTGCGCACGCTGGAATCCAATCGAGACGCGATCACAACTAGCGAATAACACCCTCAGTGATCGATCTTCGGATCGCACTGCACCCCTTAGCCCCGCTATGCGGGGCATTTTTTTGGGGGCCGTATTTTAGTGAAATCGCCTGTTGATTGAGATGAACGTCATCAAGTAAAACAAAAGCACAGAGCGACACAGAGTGACGCAAAATCCTGTAATCTACGCAGTTGATAAGGAGTTACTATGTCCATTGATGTTCTGTCATTACTTGTGGGCGCCGCACTATCTGGCATCGTCGTGGCGGCCTTGGTGTTTTGGGGGCTGCAAGCGCGCCAATCCAAGCGCGAGCGCGATCACACTGAAACTAACAATGCTCTAGCTCTGGAAAACCGCGAGCTGACGACGCGCTGCGAGTCGCTGCAAGAGCAGGTAAAAGAGCGCGAGCAACGCTTGGAAAAAGAGCGCGCTGAAATCAAGGAGCTCGCCGAGCGCTATCAGGATTTACAGGCGCAATACACCCACACGAAAACGACGCTGCACGAAAAGGAGCGCCAGTTTGATGACAAAATCAAATTGCTGGAAGACAACAAGCAACAGCTAAAACAAGAGTTCCAAAATCTGGCCAACAAAATCTTTGAAGACAAGGGCAAAGCGTTTAACGACTTGAGCCAGCAATCGCTGGACAATCTATTAAAGCCGTTTAAACAGCAATTGACGGATTTTAAAACCCGCGTTGAGAACATTCACCACCAAGAGACCACCCAACAAGCCAGCTTGACCGAGCAAATCAAAAGCCTGCGGGAGCTCAACCAAAAAATCACCGAAGAGGCGCAAAACCTCACCACGGCGCTGAAAGGCGAAAAGAAAACTCAAGGCAACTGGGGCGAGTACATCCTCGAAAACATTTTGGATAAATCCGGCCTAGTTCGAGATCGCGACTACCGCCGCGAGGTGAGCTTAAAAACCGAAGAGGGGCAGCGACAACGCCCCGATGCGGTGGTGTATTTGCCCCAGAGCAAACACCTGATTATCGATGCCAAAGTGTCATTAAATGCCTGGACGCGCTATATCGAATCCGAAACAGACGATGAGCGCCGCATCGCTTTAAACGCTCACGTCGCAGCGATTAAAGATCGCGTGAAAGAGCTAAGTGATAAAAACTATTTCGATTTAAACGGACTCAACTCGCCCGAAGTGGTGTTTATGTTTGTGCCCATTGAATCGGCCTTCGCCGCCGCCCTCAGCCACGACCGCGATCTAGCGCTCAACGCCCTCGAAAACAATGTGTTAATCGCCACGCCCACGACGCTGTTGACCAGTCTCAATATCGTTAGCCAGTTGTGGCGCTTTGAAGATCAAAACAAACACTCCGCACTGCTGGCGGAGAGGGCGGGCAAAGTCTACGACAAGCTGCGCAGCTTTGTAGACAGCATGGATAAACTCGGCAATCAACTCGGTAGCGCACAAAAGTCTTACGATACCGCCATGGGGCAACTGACCTCTGGCCGAGGCAATCTGATTAAACAAGCCAGTGACTTTGAAAAACTCGGCGTCAGTGTTCGAGCCGAGCTCCCCCGAGAACTGGTGGAAAAAGCCGACTTAGAACTCGGCCACGAAGAGGGCGGTGACGCGGAGATGAATGATGAGTCGTAATGTGAAAGAAGACCTAAGGGACAACCACCGCTTTGCTATCTCGACTCACCGGGGTGGCGCTCGTCACCGTGTGCGCTATGTCGAGAGAGGGGGTGGAGCAGATGATTCGGATGAATGTCGTCTATGCCAACCCACTATTAAATCGCACTCCGAAAAAAGTGAAAAAGAGTCGGCCAAGCGTTAGAGGTATAGGCGTAATAGGCCGTGCCCAGTTAACAGCAGAACCACCGTGGGTCGGGCTTCAGCCCGACCGTTGGAGAGCCGAAAAGGCAAGCGTTCTGGCTGCGCCTCCTCGCAATGACGGCAAAACGCTTCACTGTCATCCTGAACTTGATTTGCCTACAGGGATGTAGGTAAGGAGCGCGAGCAGGAGCGGAAGCTTCAGGATCTCCTTCACCTTGCCCGCCACAGTGTCGCTCCCGCTCAGGCGGGAGCCCAGCGGCTTTACTACCCCACGCATCCAAAGACACTAGATTCCCGCCTGCGCGGGAATGACGAGTATTTCAGAGATTTGAGCTTGGCTACATATATGGCTTGAAATAACCAAAATATATAGCCCCTATTGCAGAAGCAATAACCAGACTAATAAAGGTAATATAGGCCGTTCGAGATGGTAGGTTTTTATTGGGAAACTCTAACCACACAAAAACTTTTCTGTTTACCAGCCATACAATGAAAGCCAATATAGCGGACAATAGAGTATTGAATGTAAAGCGCTCTGCCGCCATTAGCCACCAACCAGTGGTGGTTAATTTTACTGCAATGAAATCATGCGTCATCCATGCGGCGGATAAAAATCCAAATAGCAAAAGATTCGCTAGAACAAAAAGTTCAAATAAGAGAACGACGGTTCGTGAAATTTTCATGTAACGTCGCAATTTTCGGCAGTGGTCCCATTGATTAATTTGCTATGTATTGCCACCCCAGTTTTTAGGGAAGTCCAGATTTTTCCTAGAATCCAATAGCTTTTGATCAATCATTTTAATGTAAGGTCCAGCTGTATCAGTCCAATTCAACCCAAATTCTTTACCGCTATAACCTGAAGGCATATATCGCAATGTAACAGTTACATCATCGAAATCGACCACAACTAGATCTACGCAAGGTTTAATGTCGTTTGGCCCGTTATATGTTTTATTTACAAGAAACTCTACACTTTCTTCGGTAGAAGATGTTAGCTCTTCATTATAGCCCACGAGTCTAATATTTTCTCTAGGTAGAACCACACGCAGGTAAAGAGATGCCCATGAAACAATTTCATTTAAGGCACCCTGAGTTATTATCGTGAATTCTTTTTTAGTCATTATTAACCTCGGAGGCATAACGCTCCGCTTAGGTGAATTTATGTGCACTCTACTATCGTGTCACATACTGGACAAACAGCTTGCTTGGCTACACAGATAATGAATGCCTTGCATTTTTCGCATTGTCCTTGCTCGCAAGTTTGAGTTTCATTTTTTACCCACTCCAATTCTGCTAGCTGGGTGGTTGGCAGAGCCATAAACTCTGAATGGTGCTCTTCATCTACTTTATTCCTAAAAGACCCAAATGAAGATTGAACAAGACAATAGCGTTCTTTCTCGTATCCGTCGTCAAAAAAATTGTTGTGATTTTTATCGGTTACTGCCTCATAGAAAAAATCCGCAAAATCTTTCTCCGTAAGGCCGCGAATGTATTCGAGTGCAACCAACCTTTCTCTGCCATCATTCATGCCAATTCACCTGACAGTTAAATTAGCGGCATCAGGCCGCTGATGTTGATGCTGATAAATTATTGATAACAGCGCATTTAATTTTTTCTGCCAGAGATATAGGGCGTAGGGCCGTGTATTTCTGGCTTTGTCTGTGCTCGTGGCACTTTGATTGTTGAAAATTTTCCGGGAGGTGTTCGTTCATTTCGGCACCTCCTTGTGTTTGGTTTTTTGAATCTAGCATATTGTGGTGTGGCGGTGAATGATGGCTCTCTGTTGTAGGTGGCTTCATTTCGTTTGCAATGGCGTTGTGTGTTAATGGCGGTTTTGCTCTCGTTGCTTAGCTGTCGTTGGCGTATTGCTCGGCCAGTGCTTGGGCGGTGCGGGCGAATTCTCGGCGTAGTTTTACGGGCTTGATGACTTCGACTTTTTGGCCAAAGCCCTGTAGCCACCAGCGCAGCTCCATATTGTCGGCGACGGTGGCGGTGAGTTGGCTCGCTTCGCTGTTGTTCTTGGTTTTGATGGTTTTTATAACTTGATCGTCGCTGATGGGGCGTTCGATGAGGTGTTGAATCACATCGTTGTCGAAGTGCACTTTAAGGCGCAGCGTTTTTTCGGTGATCGGAAAGCCGAGTGTGTTCTTGACGTATTCCTCTAATCGAAAACCTTTGGGGCGCCGGGTTTTTTCGTAGCGGTCTTCGGCGCGGATAACGCGATGTAGAGCGTAGGATTTGACCTCATCCAGTGCTTTGCCTTTGTCGGCGCAGCCAACCAAGTAGGCGACGCCTTCTTTGTGGGCAATGCCCAGTGGGTGGAGGGTGTACTGTTTTTCTTCGCCATCTCGTCGGCGGTAGTGAATCGCCACCACATGATCGTCTAGCAGGGCTTGTTCGATGGTGCGAACTGCGTCGATGCACAGCTTGGGGGTTTTTAAGTGCGGGCCGCGTGTTGTGGTGAAGACTTTGTTGCGCCAGCGAGTCAGGCGCTGCCCGGATGCCTGGTGCTCTTTGAGTAGGGAGTCGGCGGCGTCTAGCAAGGGTTGCAGTTCTTGCAGGGTGGTGTGGGGCAGTTGGTGTTCGAGGGTGTCGCGGGCGACGACAAAGGCGAGCGCGGTAGAGGGCGTCATGCCGTTGATGTTGAGCTTTTGCCCGTGCCAAGACCACAAGATTGCAGTGCCTTCCTCTTGTCGCGAGAGCGGGAAGTAGTCGCTCAAAAAGTTGAGGTCGCGTTGCACGGCGCGTGTGAGGTTGCGCTTGTCGTCGCCAAAGCCTTCGTTCATTAAGTGGGAGACCAGTTCGCCGACGCCAGTCGAGCGCGGGCTGGCGGGGATTTTTTGCAGCAGCGTCCACTGCCGCATCAGGGTGGTTCGATCAGACATGGGCGAGCCTCTCTGGTGCAGAGCGGAGGGCTAAACAGGCGGAAACAGCGGGATATTGCCGATGGATCGACAAGCGGCTGGATGTAGTGCGGTGAAAGCTAAGAGAAGATGGTGCCGGGGGAGGGACTTGAACCCTCACTCTGTTGCCAGAACCGGATTTTGAATCCGGCGCGTCTACCAATTTCGCCACCCCGGCTGGGGAAGCTGCGCATTCTAATAAAAACATCGCGCTAGGGCTAGAGTTATTCATATAAAAAATTCTCCAATTGTCGTTGTAGGCCACTAGAGCGCATGGTGGGGCGCTGGCTGAGCTGTTTGAGCAGCTGGGTATCGGCGCAGCACAGGCTGAATTGCGCCTTGGCGCGAGTGACGGCGGTGTAGACCAGCTCGCGGCTGAGTACGGGGCTGTCCTCGGGGGGCAGCAGTAGCGCCGTGTGTTCAAACTCCGAGCCCTGGGATTTGTGCACGGTCATGGCGAAGGCGGTTTCAACGTGGCTCAGGCGGCTGGGGGCAATCCAGCGCACGCCTTGATCCGCATCGGGGAAAACGGCGTAGAGCCTGTTGTCGCCGTTGGCGTCGGGTTTGCTGAGCACCAGTCCCGTGTCGCCATTCATTAGGCCCACGGGGTAGTCGTTTTTTTGAATCATGATCGGGCGGCCTTCGTACCAGACTGCTTTTGGCTGTTGCTCGTCATCGCGCGGGAGCAGGTGTTGGCGCTGTAAATCGGCTTCAATCGCTTGGTTGATGGCCTCTACGCCCCATTCACCGCGCCTGAGTGCGCACAGCAGCTGAAAGCGATTGCGCGCTTTCAGCAGGGTGAGAGCCCATTGATCAAAGTCGGCAGGCGCCGCGTCTGCCGCTGGCCGCTGTTGCTGGAGCTGTTGCAGATAGTGGGCGTAGCCCGTGGCGTCGAGCTCGGCGTTGCCCAGTCGACACAGTGAGCGCCACTGCGTTAGGGCGACGAGGCCAATGTCGCTGTGCCGTTGGAACAGTGGGTCGATGTCGTTTTGATGGCCGCCATTGATGGCCTCGGCCAGTTGGCCGATGCCGCTGTTGGCGTCAAAGCGGTGGCTGTGTTGCAGCAGCGTAATGCACTGTAGGCGGTCGTGCCCCTGGGGATTGATGGCGCTCGCTTTGAGGGTTTCGCCGCTGACGCGGCTCAGCCACTCGGCGTGTTGTGGCTGGTAGTCGATGTCATCGGCGCCCTGACAGAGATCGCCCATGACGGCGCCGGCTTCCACCGAGGCCAGCTGGTCTTTATCGCCCAGCAGCACGAGGTGGGTGGACTCGGGCAGGGCGCGCAGCAGGCTGTCCATTTGATCGAGGGCAATCATGCTGGCCTCGTCGACAATGACGACATCGCAGCGCAGCGGGTGGCGCTCGTTGTGGCGAAACTCGCGGCTGCTGGGAATGACGCCGAGCAGGCGGTGAATGGTTTTGGCTTTGACTTGCAGTTGTTCGCGCCAGTTGTCCAATTGGCCGTCGAACAGCTTGGGGTCAATGGCGTGGCTCTCCAAGGCGTGATTCATGGACTCCTGCATGCGCGCCGCGGCTTTGCCTGTGGGGGCGGCCAAGTAAATGTGCAGCGTTTGATCGCTTTGCTGGGCGAGCAGGGCGCACAGCACTTTGACCACGGTGGTGGTTTTGCCAGTGCCCGGCCCGCCAGTAATCACGCTAAAGTGGCCGCGCAGTGCGTTGGCACAGGCGATTTTTTGCCAGTTGGTCGCGGCCTCGGAGTTTGGGCTGCTAGGAAATAAGGCGTCGAGTATCTTCGAGCGCGTTGCGGGGGTTTGAGGCGGTTTTAAGGCATTTTTAATGCGCGATGCGAGGTGTTGGGCGACGCGGTGCTCGGTGCGCCACTGGCTGTGCAAGTACAGGCGGCTTTCGTCGAGTACGAGTGGTTTGTCATCGTTTTTTTCGCCCACAAATTGGCTGGCCTGTAGAGCTGCTTTGAGCGCGGGCCAACCCAATTGGTAGAGCTCGCTCGCCAGATTGGTGTGGGGCGCCGCCGATGTGTGCTTGGGCGTTTCTCCCATCATGCGTTGTGCGCACTCGCCTTGCTCGGTAAACAGGCGATCAAGATCGAGGCAAATATGCCCCAAACTCAATTGTTGGCTCACGAGAGCGGCGGCCGCCAGTGCGCTGTCGTCGGCGCTGTCGTCCTGCTGCTGCAAAAATTGCACGAGAGCCACGTCGATGGCGCGCAGCCAGCCCTGCTGGCGAGCGCGTTCTACGGCAGGGGGCAAAGGCTTATGCTGCATGGTGGTTGTCCTCGTCGTGGCGCTCGCTAAACAGCGCGTCGAGCGCGTCGAGTGTGTTGAGTTCGAGGCGCACGCTAAACACGCCTCGGCTCTCGCTTTGGTAGCCGCGCAAGAAGTAGTAGATCGCCCCCCCAAAGTGTTTGTCATAGTCGTAGTTGGGAAGGCGCTGCTTGAGCAGGCGGTGTAGCGCCAAGCTGTAGAGGGCGTATTGCAAATCGTAGCGGTGCTCGCGCACGGACTCGGCCATGGCGTCCTGGGTGTAGGCGCTGTCGTCGGGGCCGAGGTAGTTGGATTTGTAGTCGAGCACGTAGTAGCGGCCCTCGTGTTCAAAAACTAAGTCGATAAAGCCCTTGAGCAAGCCGTTGAGGCTCTGTGGTTTTAAGCCCGATGGGTCGTGGCCAATCAGGCGATCGATGTCGGTGCTGCGGCAGCCGTGAGCGGCAAAGTGAAACTCCATCTCGGTGTGGTACTGCGCGGGTTTTAAATCCGCGAGGGCAACGCGCTGGTTGTCGGGCAGGGGCAGCGCTTGCTGAACAATGCCGAGTAGCGCTTGAGGAAGGCGGTCTTGCCAGTGCTCCCACTGGCGCAGTTGTAGCTTGGGCAGCAGTTCGCTTTTGAACTCGGCTAGGCGTTGTTCGGCGCGCTCAAAGTGGGCCTCTCCCATCAATTCGAGTTGGCGGTGCAGAAAGTCGCCGGGCATGGCGCCTCGGGGAAACGGGTGCAGACCCTCGGGGCTGGGCAGTTCTGTGCTGGCCTTGCGCCGCTCGCCCTCGTCGGCAAGGCGCTCGTCAAAACCGCTGGCCGTCTCGGCAATGGGGTCGGCGCCGCGCAGCAGTGCGCTGTAGCTGGCCATCCACCAGCGCGGAGGCTGCGCGCGCTGGCACTCTCGGGGTTGGCCGAGCGGGGTGGCGTCGAGATGGCCGAGATAGGGTTCTGAGTTTAGCTCGGGCGTGGAAAATTGAACCGAAGGCGCGCCCTCGGCCAGTGCTTGGAACGGCGCTTTGATGACCTCTTGGAAGGTTTTTTTGTCAATGTCGTCGGCGGGTAAATTCAGCAAGTGTCCCCACACACTCTGGCCGATTTTGCTTTTGTGAGCTCTGCCTAGTGTGGTGGGGGCGAGCCCCAGCCAGAGGGCGTGGCGGGGGCGGGTCATGCCGACGTAGAGCAGGCGCAAGTCCTCGGCCAATCGCTCCCTGTCGCATTGCTCCAGTGCGGTGGTGGAGTCGCTGACAATCTCTTCGGCACTCAGCGCCAGCTGCAGTTGCCCCTCGCCGTTGTGATAAGCCTGGGGGAAGTCTTTTGCGTTTGCGGGGCGGAAAGTGGCGCAGAAAGGCATGAAGACCAAGGGGTATTCCAAACCCTTGGATTTGTGCAGAGTGACGATTTTAATCAGTTCGTCGTCGCTCTCTAAGCGCAGCACTTGTTCGTCGCTACTGGCGTCGCGCTCTTCGGTAATGTGCTCTTCCAGCCAGCGCAAGAGGCCGGCTTCGCCATCGACTTGGCCGCTGGCGCTCTGTAGCAGTTCGGCCAGCTGCAATATATTCGAGAGGCTGCGCTCCGCGTTTTGGCGAGCGGCGAGGTGGAAGTCCCAGACGAGGTGGTAGATGACGGCCAACACGCCGCTGCGCTGCCACAGCTGGTGGTACTCGGCAAATTGTTCATAGCGCCGATTCCAGCTCGCCTCGTCGTGGTTGAGGGCGTCGAGATCGGCCCACGGCAAGTCGAGCGTGATGGTGCCCAGTGCGGCGCGCATGTGTCGATCGTTGCGAGGCTCGTGGCAGGCGCGCAGCCAGTGCAGTACATCGCGGGCTTCAGGGCTGTCGAACACCGACTCTTTATTGGATAGATAGGCGCTGCGCAATTGGCGCTCGGCCAGCGCGTCGCGCATAACCTGCGCTTCGGAACCGCTGCGCACGAGAATGGCAATGTCTGAGGGTGCGAGGGCGGTGAATTGTCCCGCTTCATTGATAAAGCCCGCTCGCCGATCCCGAGCGAGGTTGAGTAGGCGCACGATTTCACTGGCGGTATCGGCGGCGGATTGTTGCAGGTACTGGTTTTTACCGACGGCCACGTCGCTGTCGCGATACCACAGCGTGAGCGCGCAGTGCTCTTTCTCCATCACGACAAAGCGCTCTTTGCGGCCATTGGCTTGTACCGCTTCAAAGGGGATGTCGGCCTCCATAAAGGCGCCGGATTTATGTTGGTTGCCTTGATTGAACACGTGGTTCACGGCGGCCACCATGGGCTCGCTGCTGCGGTAGTTGCAGGGCAAGGTGTAGCGGCGCGTATCGTCGATGCTGCGGCGGGCGTCGAGATAGGTGTAGATATCCGCGCCGCGGAATTGGTAGATCGCTTGCTTGGGGTCGCCGATCATTACCAGAGCGTTTTGGCGGGTTTCTATCTCGGGGTAGAGCCGCTGAAAAATGCGCCATTGCTTGGGGTCGGTGTCTTGAAACTCGTCGACCAGTGCGATCGGGTACTGCTGGCGAATGCGCTGTGCCAAAGCGGTGTCGCTGGCATCGGGTGTGTCCAGCGCTTCGGCCAGCTGCGAGATCATGTCGTCGAAGCCAATCAAGCTGCGGCGTTGTTTGTGCGTGGCGATGCGCTCGGCAACCCAGTGGGCGGCGTGCAAGGCAATGGTGTCGGCGTTTTCGTCGAGGGTGGCAAACAGCGCTTCCAGTGCGGGAATGCTTTCAAACAGTTCGTGCTCAGGTGGGGTGCCGTTCTTCTTGGTATTTTCGGCCAGCCCCTCGGGGCTGAGATTGGTCCAACCCTTTTCGAGCTTGAGGGGGTGCTCGGGGTCGGCGAGCCAGCGCTCGAGTTCAGCAAACCACTGGTTGACGGTTTTTTCTTGGTACTTCTGTCCATTTAATGAAGTTTTCCACTCGGGAAAGTGTTCTCTTAGCGCTTCCATCCAGTGGTTTTTGTGCCAGCGTTGATGCCACTTCATAAGCGCTTGATGACGCTTTTTGTAGGACTTCGCCAAGTGGGCGGTGTAGTCGTCGCTGTCGATGGGCGGGGGGAGCAGTTCTACCCATTTTAATGGATTCTTTGCCGCGGCTTGCAGGGCGCTGGGTGTGCTGTAATTGAGCTCGAACTCTTTGAAGGCGTCGCCCTCTAGGGGCAGGGCGAAGCTGCGCCAGTAGTCGAGAAAGCTGTCGTCAGTGAGCGTCTTTTCATCTTCTTGTAGCGAGAGATTAAACAGGCTGCGGGAGTCGAAGGCGTGTTCGCGCAGCATGCGCTGACAAAAGCCGTGAATGGTGGTGATGGCGGCCTCGTCCATGTCTTGGGCAGCGGCGTTCAGCAAGTGCGCGCAGCGCGAGTGTTGCTCATCGGGGTAGTCGTTGAGCAGCGTAGTGAGTAGGGGGTCGAGCTTGTCTTTAAGGCGACCTGAAAAGGCCTCAGCGGCTTCGGCGAGGCGCTCGCGAATTCGCTCGCGCAGCTCTTGAGTGGCGGCCTCGGTAAAAGTCATCACCAAAATATCTTGTGGGCGCAGCGCCTGGGCGTGGCCGTCGGCGGATTGCAGGCTGTCGCCATGGCCTAGCACCAAGCGTAGATAGAGGCCCGCGAGGGTAAAGGTTTTGCCCGTACCCGCGCTGGCTTCAATCAGGCGCCGACCGTGGAGCGGGAACGTCATTAGGTTCAGTGTTTGACTCATGAGGTCGCTCCTTCAGCGGGGGAGGGCGAGTGGGCGACGATGTCGTCTCCCTGTGTCCACTGTGTGTGTTCGACTAGGGGTTGGTAGAGCGTTTCCATCCAGCGCAGAAATTCACCACTGTGCTCCCACAGCACCTCAAAGCTGGCATAGCAGCGCTGTTGACTGGCGCTGAGGCGAGATTCGTAGGCGTTTTGAGCTTCACTGCGCGCCTGTTCTTCGTGATTCGCTTTTGCCGTCGCCAGTGTGTGGGCGTAGGCGCAGCCCGCCTCGAGTTGAATGGGCAGTGGTTGGGCGAGGGCGTTGCGGTAGGCGCTGATGAGTTGTTTGAGATAGTGCGCTGCCTGCTCGGCTGGCATGGGTGAGATACGCACGCCGCCCTCTTCACACAGTATCAGCGTGTGCAGCGAGTAGCCTAGGCTAGAGGCGGCGAGATGGTTGAGCCAGTCGTTGAGCAGGCGGTGGTATTTGAGCTGTCGGCCGCTGCGCAGAGTGCCGGGGGTGAGATTGATTTGGTAGTAGTGCGGGGTGCCGCTGGCGGTGCTGGCGAGTTCCCGAGTCCAGTCCTCTAGGGTCCACCCTAGCTCGTCGGCGAGGACGATGGCTTGCGGTGGCAGGGGTTGGATGAGTGCTTGTGACTGCTCGCGATAGCGGGAGAGTGTGTCGGCGACGTCGTCCAGTCGTTGTTCGATCAGCGTGAGACCAAACTCGCCCGGTGGCAGTTGGCCACTGGATAGCCAGCGGGCCTTGGCGCGATCGAGTGCGGCGTTTAGTCCCGATGGGCTCAAATCTTGAGCGCCGTCTTCGAGCAGGGATTGCCCCAATTGATAGCGATCGAGGCCGTCGAGGCTGAAGGGCTCGTGGTCGAGCACGCTGTCGTCGCCGTCGTCAAAGGCAATTTTTAAACGCTGGCGGAGAAAAACATCGCAGGGCTGGCGCAGCAGAAGACGCAAGTCGCTGAGCGATAGCGTCTGCGCTTCATTGCTGTCGATGGCTTTGAGGGTGGTGTTTCGATCACTGCTGCGAGGCTCGTCGAACCACTCGCGGGCATAGGTGAAATATTGGGCACTTTGAAGCGTATCGAGGTAGCGCGGGCTATTGGCTTGCAGTGGGTGCTCCAGCGTTAAGTATTCGAGCAGAGTGGGGTGCGCGTCGTTATCGAGTTGGAAGCGCGCGGCGATATCGTCTCGCAGTTGCGCCAATAAAATCGATTGGGCGCGGACGCTGTTGTCGCGGATGCTGCGTCCTACCCAGCTGAGATAGAGCGCCTCGCGCGCACTGAGTGCGGCTTCTAAAAATAGGTAGCGGTCGTCGTCGCGGCGCGAGCGGTCGCCAGGGCGATAGTGCTCGCGGCGGCGCATTAAATCGAAGTCTTGCCTGGGTTGCTGGCGCGGGTAGTCGCCATCGTTAAGGCCTAGCAGACACACCATTTTAAAGGGCACGGCGCGCATGGGCATGAGCGAGGCAAAGTTAATGCAGCCCGCTAAAAAGCGCTGGTTGAGACCGCTATCGTCGAGCGCAGGCAGCAACTCTTCGCGCACCATAGAGAGGGGAATGGCGTCGTTAAAGTCGGCGCGCTGGCAGGCGTCGAGCCATTGTTCTAGAGCGTGGTTGAGGGCGTCGAACAGAGGGGCGTCGCTGTCGTCATCGCTGTCGAAAAATTCCAGCAGGGTCTGGCCGATAAATTGGCTCCACTGGCTAGGTGTTTTGGCGTGTTGCAGAGACTGGCTGAAGCCATCGAGCGTGTTGATGAGACGCCACAGGGCGCCGATGGCCTCGGCGTCGCTGTTCGAAAAGGGGGCGCTGGGTTCGATGCCGTTCCAGCGCGCCTCGCTACTGTAGCCCAGCAATAGGCGATTCAGGCCAAAGGCCCAAGTGTTGGCACTGAGTGCTTCGCTGGGTTCGCTAGACTCGCTGGGGAGGTCGTGTTGAGCGCGCTGTTCGCGGTTTAAGCCCCATCGCACTCCGGCTTGCTCAAGCCACTGTTTGAGTAGGCTGGGATCGCTGTTTTCCAGCCCGAAGCGACGCTGTAGCGCGGGGCTTTCTAAGAGCCCCAAAATGTCGCTCAAGCTAAAGCGCAGTTGGTCGCTGTGCAGCAATTGTTCAATGGCGTTGACGGTGGGGTTGGCGCTTTTAAGACTGCTGTCGGAAATGGTGTAGGGCAGATAGCGAGGATCTCGCTCTTGGCCCGTGCGAGGCTTGTAGAGGCCAAACACCGCTTCGATATGGGGTGCGTAGCGCTGGATGTCTGGCACCATCACGATGACATCTTGCGGGCGCAGCGCGGGGTTGCGCTCAAAGGCGTCGAGCAGTTGGTCGTGCAGTACTTCCACTTCGCGCTGGGCGCTGTGGCAACTGTGAAAGCGCAGGCTGCGATCGCCCTCTAGTGAATCTTTAGACAGAATGTTTTTTTCTTCAGGCAGTGACTGTAAATCGTAAATACTGTGTTGCCACTGTTGCAGCAGTGTCGGCGATGCATTGTCGGCGGGGCTGTTGAAGACATCGATTTTTTCAAAGTGCTGTTGATAGTCTTCTGGCTGGTCAAACTCGGCGAGCAATTGCAGGTAATCTCGACCCTGTTGCCCCCAAGTGGCGAGCAGTGGCTGCTCGCTCTCGCTGTGCTCGGCGGCGACGGCGTCTTTGACGGCCTGACGCGTGGGCGCATGTTGTCGAATATCGCCCCAGTAGTGTTGGCAGGGGTTGTGCACCATCAACATGACTTGGGTATGCAAGCCCATAGCGGCCAATGCCTCGAGTGTTTGGTAGGGCAGGGAAGACAGGCCAAACACGGTGATGCGCGGTGGCAGATACGCGCTGTAGTCGCGGCCGCTGTGTAGAGCGTCGATAAAGCGTCGATGGATTTGGCCGCGGCTGAGTACGCTGTGTGAAGGCGTGGAGTCGGTTTCAATATCGTCGATTAGGCGTCGCCACAACTGTGCTTGCCAGTGGTCTTCCGCGGGCAGAGCGCGCGCTTGCTGCCCGCCAAATCGCGAGAGCCGGTCGCGTTGCTGGGCCCAATCCTCTAGCCAGTCGGCGCGATACACTTGGTATTGGTCAAAGGTGTCGGCCAGTTGCTGGCTCAGTTGGTAGCGCTTGCGCGTAGCGACGGTCTCGTCATCGCTAGTGAGGTAGTGGCGAAGCACGCGAAAGGCGTCGTCCTCGACCAGCTCGGGCAACAAGCGCATCAGGCGCCACTGCAACGTCGCTTTGTCGTAGGGTGACGCCGTGGGGACTTTGTCGTTGCCCAACACCGCGCGGTAGGCGCTCCACAAAAAGCGCGAGGGCATTTCAAAGCGCTGCCCCGCTTGAATGCCGAGGCCGCCGTCCTCGCGATCGGCGGCAATATTGAGTTTGAGCCACTGGGCCATGCCGTTGGACTGAACCAAAAACACTTCCTCGGCGAGGGGCGGCAGTGGATGCTCGGCCTGCCAGTTTATGGCGAGCTTGAGCAAGTCCTCAATGTGGTTGCTGTGTAAGGCAATCAAGCCGTTCGACATGGGTTGCTTCCCTGACGGTATGGTTTAAGTCTTCACTAAACAGGCAGTGTAAAGCAACTTGCGTCATTTTGTGACGCAATACATGAATGGATTCTGGTTTTGTGTTAGCGCGCCGTTCTGTCGGCGGGGTTGTGCACTTCTTTCAAGCGGCAGAACGATGCATGCGCTGCTGATTCCCTTAGGCCTAGCAGCCTGCTAGGTGTCGGCCTAAAGGCCGACCTACCTGTGAAGGGTAGATGGGCTGCGGAAAATGGAGAGCGGCTTGGTTATAATGGGTGCGATGAATCAAACCACTGCCTCTCCCCATTCGCTGACATTGCCGCCGATGCCGAAAATTCCGATTGTGTGCTTAATGGGCCCGACGGCTACGGGGAAAACGGCGTTGGCGGTGGCGTTGGCTCAGGCGCTGGACGGCGAGGTGGTGAGTGTCGATTCGGCGTTGGTCTATCGCGGTATGGACATTGGAACGGCCAAGCCGGATTGGGCTGAGCGGGACGGGGTGCCCCATCATTTGATCGATATTATCGAGCCGAATCAAACCTATTCGGCGGCGGACTTTCGCCGCGATGCGTTGGCGCTGATTGGGGATGTTCACGCTCGCGGTCGTGTGCCGATTCTAGCCGGTGGCACGATGCTGTACTTCCGCGCCTTGCTCGATGGCATGGCCGAGATGCCCGAATCTGATCCCGCCGCTCGTGCTGGATTAGAGGCCGAGCTGGCCCAGCGCGGTGCGCAAGCGCTGCACCAAGAGTTGCAACAAGTCGATTCCCATGCTGCGGAGCGCATTCATCTTAACGATCCCCAACGCCTGTTGCGCGCACTGGAAGTGTATCGCAGCAGTGGCGTGCCTCTGAGTGAATGGCATGTGCGCGCCCAGCAAAGCGCCTACGCTGGACCCGTTCTCAAGCTGGGGTTGATTCCCGAGGATCGCCCGCGCCATCGGGCGCTGGTAGCCAGCCGATTTATGGCCATGATCGAGGCGGGTTTTGCGGATGAGGTTCAGGCGCTGTATCGGCGCGGCGATTTGCGGCTGGATATGCCCTCGGTACGCTGTGTGGGGTATCGCCAGCTGTGGCAATATTTTAACGGGGATTGGGATTGGGATCTGGCGGTGGAAAAGGCGATTACTGCCACGCGGCAGTTGGCCAAGCGGCAAATGACATGGTTGCGCAAAGAGTCGGATTTAACGGCTTGGAATGCCTTTGAACTAAATCGAGCTGAGTCTGTCGATTTTGTGCGTGATTGGTGCGCTAAAAGCAAATAATCTTAACTTTTTAGAGCCCAAACCCTAGGTTGACTGTGCTAGAATTCCGCTGCTATCGCGGGGCGCAAGGTGCTTCGCGTGGCTCTGGTTTGCAGTCAGCCAATGACAATAAATGAATATTATTAGGAGCAATCATCATGGCTAAAGGGCAACAACTCCAAGAACCTTATTTGAACGCACTTCGCAAAGAGCGCGTGCCCGTTTCTATTTTTTTGGTCAACGGTATTAAATTACAGGGTCAAATTGACTCTTTCGACCAGTTTGTCGTGCTGTTGAAAAACAGCGTGAGTCAAATGGTTTATAAGCACGCTATTTCTACAATCGTGCCTGCGCGCGCCGTGCGCGTGAATTTTGGCGACGAAGGCGAAAGCGAATAACTGCATTGCTCCTTCACGCCTACCATCCAGCGTTTAACGCTTTCATTGTGGTCGCCTAATGGCGACCACCTTGTTTGAGCGCCCTAGTTCTGGCGAGCGAGCGCTGCTCGTCCATGTTGAAATTACCCAAAACCTCGTTGCCGCAGGTGGTCGTAAACGCCTGTCGGTCAGTCGCGAGGCCGAGGAACAGGAATTCCACGAGCTGGCGACATCGGCGGGCTCAGAGCCCATTTTGGCGGTGCGCACATCGCGCTATCGGCCCGACCCCAAATTGTTTATTGGCTCCGGCAAAGCAGAGGAAGTCGCCGATTTAGTGCGGCACCACGAGATTGAGTTGGTGTTAGTTGATCACACCATTAGCCCCTCACAAGAGCGCAACCTAGAGCGCCTGTTTAAGTGTCGCGTGCTCGATCGCACGGGGCTAATTTTGGATATATTTGCCCAGCGCGCCCGTAGCTTTGAGGGCAAGCTGCAAGTCGAGTTGGCGCAGCTCAAGCATATCGCCACGCGCTTAGTGCGCGGCTGGACGCACCTCGAGCGGCAGAAGGGGGGTATTGGCTTGCGCGGCCCCGGTGAAACACAGCTAGAGACCGACCGTCGCCTTATTGGGCAGCGCATAAAAATGCTGGAGAAAAAGCTGAAAAAAGTCAGCCGCCAGCGGGAGCAGAGTCGCTCCTCGCGACAGAAGGCCGAGGTGCCAACGGTCTCTTTAGTGGGGTATACCAACGCCGGAAAGTCGACGTTGTTCAATCACATTACAAACGCCGAGGTGTTTGCTCAAGATCAACTCTTTGCCACGCTCGACCCCACTCTGCGGCGTTTGGTTCTGCCCGATAAACGCGAGATGGTGCTGGCTGACACGGTCGGCTTTATTCGCGATTTGCCCCACGATTTGGTGGCGGCTTTTCGCTCGACACTGCAAGAGACCGAGGAAGCCAGCTTGTTGCTGCATGTCATTGATGTGGCTGACGACGAGCGCGAGCTGCGTATGCAAGAGGTGGAGGATGTGCTCGCTTTGATCGGTGCGGATTCTGTGCCCCAAATCCGCGTCTACAATAAAATCGATCAAACGGAACGAAGCCCCGAGCTGCGCTACGGCGAAAACGGCGAGGTCAGTGAGGTGTATTTGTCGGCTCATACGGGCGAGGGTCTTGAAGAATTGATGACCGCCCTTATGGATGCACTGGCGACCTCGCAATATGTGGCTGAACTATGGCTTGAACCGAGCGAGGGGAAACTGCGCGCGGCACTATACGCTCAAGGTGTGGTCGATGATGAACAAGTGGATGAGCGCGGGCGCTGTCTGCTACAAGTGCGATTGACCGACGAGATGGTGGGGCGCTTGGGCATTGATGAGTCGCGCGTGAATCGACTCGAAGGTACGGATTACCTTGCGACGGCAGGGGCGGGTCAATAAACTACCCGTACTTTTTACGGTAGCCACAGGGGCTGCCATTTTAAAAGAAACTTGGAGAAGGCATGGCCTGGAACGAACCTGGCGGCGGCAATAACCGCCCGAACGACCCTTGGGGAAACAACGGGGGCAATCGCAACGGTGGCAATCAAGGGCCGCCCGATTTGGACGAGATTCTGAGCAAGTTCTTTGAGCGCATCAACAAGCTGTTTGGTGGCTCGGGAAGCGGCGGCTCTGGCTCGGGACAGGGTCCCGACAAAGCCGTATTGGGTTTAGTGGCGATCGTTGCCGCGATCGTCTACATCGTTTGGAGCTTTACGATTATCCAAGAGGGTGAGCGCGGTGTTATCCAAACGTTTGGTGAGCACACCAACACGGTTGGCCCTGGCCCCATTTTCACTTGGAAGCCCTTTCAAACGATTCGACGCGTCAATGTCGATAATGTGAATAGCATCGACAGTGGCCGATACACCAAGAATCAACGTGAGATGCTGACAAAAGACGAGAACATCGTCATTGTTCGCTACAGCGTTCAGTACAAAATCAATAACGCTGAAAACTTCCTATTCAACTTAGCCGACCCTGTAGAAACGCTGTATCAAGTTGCAGAGAGCTCTGTGCGCGAAGTTATTGGTCAAAACGATATGGACCAGATTACGACGCAGCAGCGTGAAAAAGTGGTGGTTAAGGCGCGCCAGCGCACACAAGACATCATGGATAGCTATCAGGCGGGGATTGAAATTACCAACTTCAACTTCTCTGACGCCAAATATCCCGAAGCCGTTCAGTCGGCCATTGATGACGTGACGCGCGCGCGGGAAGACCACGAGAGATACATCAACGAGGCGCAAGCCTACAGCAACCAAATCATTCCTGAAGCTCGCGGTGAGCGAGTGCAGATGGTGGAGAGAGCCAAGGCCTACAAAGCGCGCGTCGTAGAGAGCGCCGAGGGTGAGGCTGAGCGGTTCTTGAGTCTTTACAACGAGTATCGCAAAGCGCCGCAGGTCACGCGTGACCGCCTTTACATTGATGCGGTGGAGTCGGTAATGAGCTCGACGCACAAGGTTATGGTCGATACCGAAGGGGGCAACAACATGCTGTACCTGCCTCTGGATAAAATTCTCGAGAAGCAGCGTCACTCTCAGACCACGGGCAGCGCTGCAAACTCGAACAGTGCGACCAATAACTCATCTTCTAGCAACGGCGGAGGCAACAAATATCGCAGCCGCACACGGGAGGTTCGCTAATGCGTAGCCTACAAACTATTGCCATCCTAGGCGCGATTGCAGTCGCTTTGGTGCTGGCCAGTACCTTTACTGTCGACGAGCGCGAATTTGTGATTAAAAAGCGTTTGGGTGAAGTGGAAAAAGCCGATTACGAGCCCGGTTTGCAGTGGAAAATTCCCTTTGTTCACAGCATTCACAAGCTCGATAAGCGCCTGCAAACCACCGATTTGCCCTCGGAGCAGTACCTCACTTCCGAAGATAAATACATGGAAGTGGACTCCTTTGTGAAATGGCACATCGATCCTGAGAATGTCATCACATTCTTTACTTCTACCGGTGGTGAGAGCCGAAATAATATTTTGCAGGCCGACAACCGTTTGGCCGCCTTGATCGATGACACGATGAAAAGCGTGATTGCCAAGCACACCATTCAAGAAGCGATTAACGAAAAGCGTAATGAGATCATGCAGAAGGTGCAGAAGTCTTTGAATGTCGAGGCCAAGTCGCTGGGCATTCTGGTGACAGATGTACGCATTAAGCGTTTGGACTTTAGCGATCAGGTGCGTGGAAAAGTGTTTGAGCGCATGGTCAAAGATCGCGAAAAAGTCGCTCGCGAATGGCGCGCGACGGGTCAAGAAAAAGCCAAGGGCATTCGCGCCGAGGCCGATCTAAAGCAGCAAACCATTTTGTCGGATGGCTATCGCCAAGCCGAAGTGATCCGGGGTGAAGCCGATGCTCAAGCGGCCAACATCTACGCCAAGGCGTTTGGTCGCGACGAGGAGTTTTATCGCTTTTATCGCAGCCTCGATGCATATCGAAACAGCTTTTCTAGCGATTCCGATATGATGGTTATCGATCCAAAATCGGACTTTTTCCGTTACTTTAATAACATTCGCGGCCAGTAATAGTCCTGCCGCGAGCAAAGTGGTAGAATAAACCACGGGCGGTTCCTTGATGGAATCGCCCGTTTTTGTGTGTTGTTCGTATCGCTGAGAGAGTGCCTTCATGTTGGAAACATTATTAACGGCTGTTGGACTCTACTTGGTACTCGAGGGGATATTTCCCTTTGTGGCGCCCAAGCAGTGGAAGCGCACGATGCTGGAAATGTTGCGTGCCTCAGACGACGCACTGAGAATCTGTGGTTTGCTGATGATGCTGGGTGGCGTCGCCTTGCTCTACATCGTCCGCTGACCTCTAAACCCAAGAAAGTGGCTTCGTTATGACCATTGAGAACCCCTGGCTGTTACCCCAAGGCATTGAAGAAATTCTGCCCGAGCGCGCGCTGGAGCTGGAGAGCCTGCGCCGCCAGCTGCTCGACCTCTACCATAGCTGGGGCTACGACTTGGTGATGCCGCCCTTTATCGAGTTTCTCGAATCGCTATTGGGCGATTTGGGCAAAGACCTCGATCTTAAAACATTTAAGTTAACCGATCAGTTGAGCGGGCGCTTGATGGGGCTGCGGGCCGATATGACACCGCAAGTGGCGCGGATTGACGCCCACGTGCTCAACCGCGAAGAGCCCACCCGCCTGTGCTATATGGGCACGGTGTTGCACACGCGCGCTAGCGAGTTCGCCGCGTCGCGCAGTCCTCTGCAGGTGGGCTGTGAACTCTACGGCCACAGCGGCGCCCAGTCGGATGTTGAAGTGTTGCGCCTAATGGTGGCGACGCTGCGCACGGCGGGGGTCAAAGATTTTACGGTCGATCTCGGCCATGTGGGTATTTTCCGCGGTCTCGCCAAGGCGGCGGGTCTGTCTCAGCGCGACGAGGCCGAGTTGTTTGATCGCCTGCAGCGAAAATCGATTCCCGAAATTGAGCAGTGGCTGTCGGGTCGCGGCTTGAGTGAAGAGCAGCACCGTCATTTAGCCGCGCTGGCGCACTTGAACGGTGGCCTGAGTGTGTTGAGCCAAGCGCGCTCTCAGCTGGCGGGCGCACCTCAAGATGTGCTCGAGGCCATCGACACGGTGGCCGACATCGCCGAGCGCCTGCAGGCACTCGACAGCGAAGTGCCCTTACACATCGATTTGGCCGAGCTGCGTGGTTATCACTATAAAACGGGGGCGGTGTTTGCCGCCTATTTGCCCGGCAGTGGTCGCGAAGTGGCACGTGGTGGGCGCTACGATGGCATCGGCGAAGCCTTTGGGCGCGCGCGTCCCGCCACGGGTTTTAGTACCGATTTGAAAGCCTTGGTCGGTGTCAGCTGCGCCGCGCCCGAGCGCAGCCAAAACGCGATTTTAGCGCCAGCGCCCAGTGAGACACAGGGCGACCGTGCCCTCGAGGCCAAGGTGGCCGAGCTGCGCGAGGCTGGTGAGCGCGTTATTTATCAACTGGAAGGCGATGAGACGGACCCTCTCGACTTGGGTTGTGACCGCCAGTTGTCCCACCGCGATGGGCAGTGGGCGCTAGTTTCTCTATAACACTTTAATCAGGCCGTCGATCGGCCACAATGTGAGCACATCAGAGCTATGGGTAAGAATGTCGTCGTCCTAGGCACCCAGTGGGGTGATGAAGGCAAAGGTAAAATCGTCGATTTATTGACCGACCGCGCCGCGGCCGTGGTGCGTTTCCAAGGGGGCCACAATGCGGGGCACACCTTGGTGATTAACGGTGAAAAAACCGTTTTGCACCTGATTCCCTCGGGTATTTTGCGCGAGAATGTTCAGTGTTTGATTGGCAACGGTGTGGTGTTGTCGATGGAGGCCCTGTTCAAAGAGCTCGACGAACTAGAGCAGGGCGGTGTGCCCGCGTCGCAGCGTCTGGGTGTATCGGAAGCCTGCCCGCTGATTCTGCCTTTCCATATTGGCATTGATCAGGCGCGCGAATTGGCGCGCGGCAACAAGGCTATCGGCACGACGGGACGCGGCATTGGGCCCGCCTACGAGGACAAGGTGTCGCGCCGCGGTTTGCGCGTTGGCGATTTGCTGCACCGCGAGGCCTTTGCCGCCAAGCTGGGCGAAGTTTTGGACTACCACAACTTTGTGCTCAAAAATTACTTTAAGGCCGAGACTTTCGACTTCCAAAAAGTATTGGACGACGCACTAGAGCAAGGCGAGCGTTTAACGCCGATGATTGTCGATGTCACGGCGCGACTCGACGAAATCCACAAGTCGGGCGAGCACATCATGTTTGAAGGCGCTCAGGGTACGTTGCTCGATATCGACCACGGTACCTATCCCTACGTCACCAGTTCCAATACCACGGCGGGCGGTGCCAGCACGGGGACGGGCGTTGGCCCCTGCAATCTCGACTATGTGCTGGGTATTACCAAGGCTTACACCACACGCGTTGGCTCGGGGCCGTTCCCCACCGAGTTATTCGACGATGTCGGCAAGCATTTGGCCGACAAAGGCCACGAGTTCGGCGCGACGACAGGGCGCGCTCGCCGCTGTGGTTGGTTTGATGCGGTGGCGCTGCGCCGCTCGGTTCAAATCAATAGCGTGTCGGGGCTGTGCGTCACCAAGCTCGATGTGCTCGATGGCCTAGATACGATTCACGTTTGCACGGGGTATCGCATCGATGGCGAAGTGGTGGCGGTTCCGCCCATTGGCGCTGACGCTTTTGAGCGCTGCGAGCCGATTTACGAGGAAATGCCGGGTTGGAAAGAGTCGACTGTGGGCGTTAAATCGTTGGATCAATTGCCTCAGGCAGCGCGCGATTATCTAACGTGTATCGAAGACGTTGTAGAGACGCCGGTCGACATTATCTCGACGGGGCCCGATCGCGAAGAGACGATTGTGCTGCGTCATCCCTACGATGCGTAGCGTCCGTCGCCGCATCGTTTGATGCGGTTTTTATGGATTGTGTCACTCAAAGCCCGCTTTTCGCGGGCTTTGTCATTTAGATTAAGTATTTCTCCGCTAGATTGACGATTTCGTCTAATGGTCAGCTGAGTGGAACATGTCTGCAGTACACAGCACGGGGATTGAGCGCACGGTGTGGCGCTTGTTAGAGGATCTACCTCCAGCGCGGCAAAAAGCCTGTTGGCAACTGATTGATCTGATGTCGGAGATCACGGGAGAGCAAGGGGTACTCTGGGGAGAGGATGTCGTCGGTTTTGGTCGCTTTCAGTATCGGCGCGGCAGTGGCAGCCGAGGCGAATGGTTTTTAGTGGGGTTTTCACCGCGCAAGCAGCACTGGGTGATTTACAGTCTCAACGGCTTTGAGGGCTGCGACGAGTGGAGACAGCACCTTGGGCGTCATAAGCTCGGCCGCTGTTGCCTGTATTTAAAGGATCTCAACCAAGTCGATTTTGGTGCATTGAGGCAGCTGCTGGTGAAAACCATCGAAGACTTGGATACGGACGCCGACGACGGAGCGGATTGAGAAACCCCGTGGCTCGCTGGCAAAAGAGCGTTGGAATCGATCTAAAGATGGTGCGGAAGAGAGGACTTGAACCTCCACGGCCGTAAGGCCACTAGCACCTGAAGCTAGCGCGTCTACCAATTCCGCCACTTCCGCATAGGTGAGGCGCGAATTATACGAATTTCCCCTCGGGTAACAAGCCCTTTTCAACGCATTGGCGCTATAGCCACCTGTGCTTAGTCTGCAATTCGTCCTATTTTCTAGACACTCAAATATTTCAGCGAGCACCTGTTCGCTCAAAAAAGCCAAAATGCACTTGCCTGTCGACAGTGCCCGCATACAATGAAGCCACTTTATACAAGGGCCATGCCCAAAAAATGCGGCGACTGACCGACACGAGGAGATAACACATGTCTAATCCCTATCCCCATATGCTCGAACCACTGGATCTAGGATTCACCACGCTGAAAAACCGCGTGTTGATGGGGTCCATGCACACTGGCTTGGAGGATCGTCGCAAAGATTTCCCCAAATTGGCTGAATATTTTGCCGAGCGTGCTCGCGGGGGCGTTGGCATGATGGTGACAGGGGGCTTTTCTCCCAATATTGAAGGTTGGCTGGCGCCTTTTGGCAGCAAAATGAGCATGCCTTGGGAGGTGGGTCGCCACCACCAAGTGACAGATGCCGTACACAACGAGGGCGGTAAAATTTGTCTGCAACTGTTGCACGCGGGGCGCTATGGTTACAGCCCGCTGTGTGTTTCGGCATCGCCGATTAAATCTCCCATCTCCATGTTCAAGCCTCGCGAGCTTAGCGGGCGCGGCATTCGACGCACGATTCGCGACTATGCCAACAGCGCTAAATTAGCAAAGAAGGCGGGTTACGATGGTGTCGAGATCATGGGGTCTGAGGGGTATTTTCTCAATCAATTCCTCGTGACCCATGTGAACAAGCGCACCGATGAGTGGGGCGGTAGCTTTGAAAACCGCATGCGCTTGCCGGTGGAAGTCGTGCGCGCCGTACGCGAGGCCGCGGGCGACGACTTTATTATTATTTATCGCCTGTCGATGGCGGATTTGATTAAAGACGGCAGCACCTGGGAAGAGGTGGTGACACTGGGTAAAGCCATCGAAGCTGCGGGCGCGACTATCATCAATACAGGTATTGGCTGGCACGAAGCCCGCGTACCGACCATCGTGACGTCGGTGCCCCGCGGTGCCTTTACTTGGGTAACCCAGCGCATGAAGGAACATGTGGACTTGCCCCTGATCACAACCAACCGCATTAACGATCCCAAGGTGGCCGAGGATATTCTGGCCCGTGGCGATGCCGACATGGTATCGATGGCGCGGCCATTCCTCGCCGACCCCGATTTCGTTAAGAAGGCCGAGGAAGATCGCGCAGAAGAGATCAACACTTGTATCGGCTGTAACCAAGCTTGTCTGGATCACATCTTTGTTGGCAAACGCTCGACCTGTTTGGTGAATCCGCGCGCCTGCTATGAAACCGAGCTGGTGGCGAAACCGGCCACTCACAAAAAACGTGTCGCCGTTGTCGGCGCGGGGCCTGCGGGGTTGTCGGCATCGACAACTCTGGCCCAGCGCGGCCACGAAGTCACACTGTTTGATGCCGACGATAAAATCGGCGGCCAGTTTAATATTGCCAAGCAAATTCCCGGCAAAGAAGAGTTCTACGAAACGCTGCGTTACTTCGATGTACTGCTCAAAAAAGAGGGTGTCGAGGTGAAATTGAACACGAAAGTGGCGGCAAACGATCTGCTTAAAGCCGGTTTTGATGAAGTGATCTTGGCCACGGGTATTGTGCCCCGCGTGCCCAAAATCCCCGGTGTCGATCACAAAAAAGTGCTGTCTTACATCGACGTCGTGGTGCATAAAAAGCCTGTGGGCGAAAAGGTGGCGATTATTGGTGCCGGTGGTATCGGCTTTGATGTGGCCGAGCTGCTGGTTCACGAAGGCACATCACCGAGCTTGGATATTGAAAAATTTAACGAGGAGTGGGGCGTCGACACCGATTATGAAAATCGCGGTGCGCTCGATAAACCCAAGCCCGAGGCGCCCGCTCGCCAAGTGGTAATGCTTCAGCGTAAAGAGAGCAAAATGGGCAAAGGCCTTGGCAAGACATCGGGTTGGGTACACCGCGCTTCATTGAAGATGAAGCAAGTGCAGATGATCACGGGAGCCAGCTACGATTTGATTGATGACAAAGGGCTGCACGTCACTCTCAACGAGGAGAAAAAAGAGCTGATTGAGTGTGACACCATCGTCCTGTGTGCAGGCCAGTTGTCGCGCCGCGATCTGCAAGAGGAGTTGGAGCAAGCGGGCATGCCCACCCATTTGATCGGTGGCTCTAAATTGGCGGGTGAACTCGACGCCAAACGAGCGATTCGCGAAGGCTTCGAAGTGGCAGTTGCGATCTAGTTTGAAGCGCTTGGACGCGAGGGCGCACGGCTTGCCGTGCGCCTTTTTTATGGCTGCAGATATCCTAGAGCATCAACATAGAGATCAAGTGATTCGCTATCACTTGAGACGCACTCGGCGGAAAAGTATCGGGGTCTATGTTTTTCCCGATGGCCGCGTCGAGGTGCGTATACCGCTGCGAGCACGCCAAGCTAGGGCCGAGGCCTATGTGGCACAGATGTCGGATTGGATTGTCCAGCAGCTGGCACGTTGTTCCTCCGAGGGGCCACAGCGGCCTGTGCGCTATGAATCGGGTACTGAACACTACTACGCTGGGCGTCTCTACACCCTTCATGTCGAGTTGGGTTCTCCCCAGAGAGTCGAGCTCAGCGGTGATCAACTGCGTCTGTATTGTCTGGATCCCAGTGATATTCAGCGTGTGGAGCGCGTGTTGTACCAGTGGTATCGCCAGCAAGCCGAGCGACATCTTCGCGATCGTGTGGCGACGTGGTGGCAGGTGATGCGAGTTGACTTGCCGCACTCGACGGCGCCCGATCTACGCTTTCGCCGCATGAAACGGCGCTGGGGCAGCTGCTCTCAGCGCAATAGCATTTCACTCAATGTGGAATTGATTCGCTATGACCCGCGCTGTTGGGATTTGGTGGTGGTTCACGAGCTGTGTCATTTAAAAGTGTTTCACCACGGCCCGGCGTTTTACCAGTTGATGACTCGCTATTTGCCCGATTGGCGCGCTCGACAGCAGCAGTTAGAGGGGATGGACAGGCGCAAATCGGTGGATTAGCAGCCTGCTAGCGGGGCGGACTAATCCTTGCCGCGCTTACGGGGTCGCGCTATATTGAGGTCGAAACGCCACCAGAGCGTAAGAATTTAGATATAAAAACAGGGGTTGATATGGCAACTGCAGGAACAGTCAAATGGTTTAATAACGCCAAGGGTTTCGGATTTATTGTGCCCACTGAGGGGGGAGACGATATTTTCGTTCACTACAGCGCAATCATTGGCGACGGATTTAAGACGTTAGTTGAAGGTGATTCGGTCACCTTTGAAGTCGAAGAGGGGCCAAAGGGCAAGCTGGCCCAGAATGTGGTTAAAGAATAACGTAATACCATCGAGCATCTAAAGGGCTGGCATCGTCAGCCCTTTTCTATTTTAGGCCTGTGTCTGCTCATCACTTAGTGATAGAGTTTTAAGCAAATGGATAGGGATTACGGGAACAGTCATGCAGCGTGTCTTATTAGTCGAAGATAACGCGGATAATCGCGATTTAATTGAGGCGATGATCGGCGACCGCTTCGAGTTGAGTATGGCGTCGGACGGCGGTGAGGCGCTAGGCCTGCTGGCTGATCGAGAGCGGTTTGATGTGCTGCTTCTCGATATATCTCTGCCCGAAATGGATGGTGTGGAGTTATTGCAAAAAATTCGCACGCTGCCCGACTACCATCAAGTGCCTGCTGTGGCGTTGACGTCTCACGCTATGAAGGGTGATCGAGAGCGTTTTCTCGCCAAGGGGTTCGATGGCTATGTCAGCAAACCCATTATTGATGAGCGCGATCTTCTCAATGTAATGGATTCGCTGCTGAATTAACTGTCTATGTTGTCGTTTAACAAGTCGTCACAATTTCGCATGCGCCCACTGACGTGGGTGCTGCTCTCTCTGCTGCTGGTTATCGTGCTCGGTGCCAGTATTCCCTACTTTTTTGAGCAAGTAGAACGCCAATATGTCGAGGGTTCGACGATTGGTTTTGCCGCTATTGTTCTGTTGATTGGCATGTTGATGATTCGTCGGCTCAATCGACGCCTGCAGAGTTTGGCCGAGGTGGCCGAGCATATTGGTCGCGGCAATTACTTAGTGCGTTCACCCGATGAGGGTCGCGATGCGGTGGGCGAGTTGTCGCGCTCCGTCAACGCCATGGTGGATAAGATTCAATCCTCAGTAGAGGCCTTGGAAGAAAAGCAGAAAGAGCTTGAGAGCAATCGCCTGCAACTGGAGGAGCAGAACCTTCAGTTGAGTGGCGAGCAGTCTCGCCAAGAGGCCTTTGGCCAGTTTCTCAGTGATCTCAACAGTGTGGATCTGGGGCAAATTGCTTACTGTGGATTGTCTTTTGCGACGGAGCAGACTGGAGCGGTGCTGGGCCAGTTTTATCTCAGTGACGAAGAGGGCATAAAGCTCTTAGGTGAGTTAGGCGTTGATCGTCAGGCTCTCGCCGACTTGCAGCTGGGCAGCGGTGAAGGCTTGCCAGCAGAAGTGCTTCGCCGCGGGCAGTGGATTGTTTTGGAAGGCTTGAGTGGTGCCAGCTTGCCCCGAGTGAATTTGGGCATTAGCCGAGTCGATATTATGGTCTTGGTGGCGGCGCCCGTGGTGTTCCAAGGGCGTTCTCTCGGCGTGTTGCTACTGGCTTATACCGATGATTTCAGCCAGCGTCAGCGCATGCAAGTACAGAGTGTTTTGGATGCCTTGGGCGGCAGCTTAAACAACGCCATGACCTACAAAATGGTTCAGCGCCAAGCGCTCAAGCTGGAGCAGGCCAACCAAGAGTTGCTCGAAGCAGATCGCCTGCGCAGCGAGTTTGTGGCGAATATGAGTCACGAACTGCGCACGCCGCTCAATTCGGTTATTGGCTTTTCCTCCGTGTTGATGAAAAACCGCAATCAATCCCTGCTCGAAAAAGACTTAAACTTTGTCGAAAAAATTCACCGCAACGGCAAGCATTTACTGAGTCTTATCAACGATATTCTCGATTTGTCTAAAATCGAGGCGGGTCGTATGGAAGTCGAGCTGCGCCCCGTTTTGGTTCAAGACGTAGTGCGAGATACGAGTGAGATGTTGCAAACACAGGCGGAGGCAAAAAATGTCGCACTTCGCGTCGAGGGGCAATTGGATTTGCCCTATATTCAAACCGATGGCGACAAACTCCGTCAGGTGCTGATTAACCTAGTGGGCAATGCCTTAAAGTTCACCGAGCGCGGCAGTGTGACCTTGAAAGTGGGCGTTGAATCTCAATGGTTGCGCATCGACGTGATTGATACGGGGATTGGTATTGCCGAAGACAAGCTAATGACCGTTTTTGAACCGTTTCGACAAGCGGATGCTGGCACTACGCGCCAATACGGTGGTACAGGGCTGGGCTTGGCTATTACGCGCTCAATTGTCGAAATGCTCGATGGGCGCGTTGAGCTCGATAGTGTCCAAGGGCAGGGAAGTACCTTTAGCGTTTATCTGCCGATGAATTCGATGGCCGAGAAACCGCCCAAGCCAAAGCACTCTGAGCCCACGGCTGAGAAAGTGGAGCATTCGGCAAGAGCGCTTCAATCGGGCCTTGAGCAGCGGCGTGTTCTCGTCATAGACGACGATAGCGACGCCCGAGAGTTGACGGCAAATTATCTCAGAGAGGGCGGCGTGACCGTCGAAACGGCCGACAGCGGCGAAACGGGGTTAACGAAAGCTCGTCAGATGCGCCCCGATGCCATTACGCTCGATATTATGATGCCGGGATTGAGCGGCTGGGAAGTGTTGCGCGCTTTAAAAGCGGACCCCGAGCTCGCGAGTATCCCCGTTGTGATCGTGAGCATCGTTGCCGAAAAGCGCAAAGCCTTGGTTTTGGGAGCGGTGGATGCACTGGAGAAACCTCTAGTACCTGAAGCTTTGATGTCGGTGATGGAACGGTGTCTCGCCCAAAGCCAAGCCAGTCGCTTGATGGTCGTCGACGATAGCCATGATGTGTGGGACTTATTCGAATCGGCCTTGTCGAGTCGAGTGCAAACGATACGCTTTGCCGAACACGGCAAGGCCGCTCTGGCATTGTTAGAAGAATATGTGCCCGATTTAATTTTTCTCGATTTAATGATGCCAGAAATGGATGGGCTCACCTTTTTGCGACACCTGCGAAGCGACGCCCGTTTTGAACATATTCCGGTCGTGGTCGTCACGGCCAAGCCCCTCAGCATGGAGGAGCGCCGTGAATTGGAAATGCGCGTGGTCGATATAGTAGAAAAAGGTGAGCAAATGATAGAGAGTCGACTACTCAAAACACTTGAAGAGGCCCTTGAGTCGAAATGACCGATCCCTTTAGCCCCGATAGCGAATACGATGTTCCCATTCTCGTCGTGGACGATACACGAGATAACCTCGACCTACTCGAGGCCCTGCTGATCGGCGAGGGCTACCAGAATGTTATTTTGGTGGAAGACGGCCCCGCCGCCTTGCAAGCCGTGCAAGACAACGCCGACATTGGCTTGGTGCTGCTCGATTTGATGATGCCCGGCATGAGTGGCTACGAAGTGTGTGCGCAACTGGTTAACAACCCGGAAACCCAAGACATTCCGGTGATTGCCGTTACTGGCGGTGGCTATGTGCAAAACGAAGCCCTGGAAAAAAGCTTTCTAGCCGGTGCGATTGATTACATACCAAAGCCGATTAATGAAGTGGAGTTGTTTGCGCGGGTCAAGGTGGCGATACAACTCTATTTAGAGCGGCGCTTGCGCAAGGTGAGCGTGGCCAAAACCACAGAGAATGAAGAGAGATTTCGCACCATTTTTCACGAGGCGCCCATTGGCATAGCCCAGCTGGATAGCGACCTTAAAATTGCCACAGCCAATGTGAGCTTTCAGCACCTCGTTGGCGTGGCCACCGGGCAGCTGGTTGGGTGTTCAGTCTACGATTTACTGGCGGAGCAAGAGGCCAGTGCAGCGTCGGAGGGATCAGCGCGAGATCAATTGGGCTCACTCTTGGCGGGGAGTAAAACGTCGGCGGAAGTGGCGCTGCGCGTCGAGGGGCGGGAACCGGTTTGGGTGAACCTATTTTTAAAAGCGCTGCTGCAGCAGGGGTACGGGGCTGAGAACAGCTATATTCTGATCGCTGAGAATATTACCGAGAAAAAGCAGGTTTCCGATCACGTTCACGAAATCGCCTATCATGACAATCTCACGGGTGGGGCGAATCGCGCGCGCTTTCAAGATGAAGTGGCCCGTGCAATAGCGCACGCCGAAAAGGCATCCAGCCAGTTTGCCGTTTTAATTTTAGATTTAGATTACTTTAAAACCATTAACGACAGTCTCGGCCACGAGGTCGGCGACGAGATGTTAAAAGAAGTCGCCAGAACACTTCAGGAGTGTATTCGAGATAGCGATTTACTGGCGCGTCTCGGGGGCGATGAGTTTGGCTTGCTGCTACCTCGTGTGCGCTCGCCTCAAGATGCGTGCACAGTGGCCCAGAAAGTGCTCAATCGGATGCAAGAGCCCATCTGTATCGAAAACCACGAATTTTACGCGGGGGCGAGTATCGGCATTAGCTTTTACCCCCAAGATGGCGAATCGATGCAAGGTTTGATGCGCTCCGCAGATACGGCAATGTATCGCGCCAAAGAATTAGGGCGGCAAAATTACCAGCTGTTTAATCCCTCGATGGATCGAAATGTGGAGCGCCGGTTAGATTTAGAGCAAGACTTGCGTCGTGGCATTAAGGAAGACGAGTTCTATTTGGTGTACCAGCCTCAAGTCGATGCCAGTGTCAATCGAGTCACTGGCTTAGAGGCGCTAGTGCGCTGGAAACACCCCAGTAAAGGCACTCTAGCGCCCCATCATTTTTTGGAGTTGGCAGAGGAAACCGGCCTCATTTTGATGTTGGGGGATCGCTTAATTCGACAGGCGATCAAGCAGTCCAAGCAATGGCTAGATGCGGGTATGGACCCCCACGTGGTTGTCAGTGTGAATCTGTCTTTGCGTCAATTTCAGCAGCACGATTTGGTGCGCCGTCTCGCGCAATACCTAGAGGATGCGCAGTTACCGTCCAAAAACTTTGGCATTGAAGTCACGGAGAGTATTAACGCCTTGGACAAATCCCTAGTGATTGCTGCGCTGGATAACTTCCGCCAAATGGGGCTGCAAATTGCGCTGGATGATTTTGGCATGGGTTACTCTTCGCTCAATCATCTACGCTATTTTCCACTTGACGCCTTAAAAGTGGATCGATCCTTTATCGTGCAAGCGACAGAGAGCCCAGTGGGTCGAGATATTCTTCAAACCATCATCCAGCTTGGCAATACGCTGGGTTTAAAGGTCGTGGCCGAAGGCGTCGAAACCGATGAGCAGCATCAATTGGTGCAGTCGATGGGAGGGGCGGCGATACAAGGCTATTACTACAGCCCCCCCCTAGAGGCGGAAGCGGTTATTGATTGGTTGAACAGTGTCACCCTGACGGGCGCCTAGGCTTTAGGGGGCAAAAGGCGACATGGTGTCGCCTACAAGCAACTTTCCCAATTTGTAAGAAATGGCAGAAAGCCCGTCAGAATAGGCTTTCTGAGGATTTTTGACGAACTTTAAGGCTGCCGCCAAAACCTAAGGGAACACAGGGCGACAGAGGGCGGTAAAATCGTCTTTTCTCGTGCTACTGGTACCGGCGATCTCTGACTATTCTTAGCATTACAGAATAAAGACGGGGTATTGCCATGAAAAATGTAAGCATTCTTCCTATTCGCCGTAACTTGAAGTTTAACCTCAATCCCGAGCGCGCTCTGGATTGGCATCAAGACGGTCTGAATGTCGCTCAGTTTCTTAATACGATGAGCTTGTTTTTCCCAGTGGGCGAACGCTTTTTTATCGATAGCGTGCGTCACTACCGCAGTGAAATTACTGACGAAGAGCTCAAAAAAGCCGTCACGGCTTTTATCGGCCAAGAGGCCATGCACGGTCGCGAGCACGATGAGTACAACCAGTACGTAGCCGATGCCGGCGTGCCTATTGCAGCTCAAGAAGAAGTCGTGACTAAGCTGCTCAACTTTGTACAGCGTGTTGCTCCTGAGCGTTTCCAGTTGGCGGCAACGGTTGCCCTTGAGCACCTAACGGCCATTCTCGGCGGCGGCCTTTTGGATCTGCCTGAAATTATGGACGGTTCTGAAGAGGGCTATAAAGCCATTTGGAATTGGCACGCACTGGAAGAGACTGAACACAAGGCCGTCGCCTTTGATGTCTATCAGGTAGCGGTGGGCAAAGACAGCGAGATTCTGCCTTATATTGAGCGCTCCGCAGCTCTGGTATTGGCGACGGGCATCTTCTTCAGCTTGTTCCTGCCGTTTTACGCCTACAATGTGGCAATCCACGGTGGCTTGACCGATTGGAAAGGTTGGAAGGCTGTGTGGAAGCACACGTGGCAGAAAAAGGGCATTTTCCGCAACATTACTAAGCCTTGGTTCGACTGGTTCAAACCCGGTTTCCACCCTTGGGATCACGATAACCGTGAGAAGCTGGAGATGTTTGCAGAAATTTTGGGTGAGCGTTTAGACGAAGCCGCCTAAACGAAGCGTAAAGCTTTCAATAAGAGCCCGCCATTTTTGGCGGGCTTTTTTTGTGGCCTTTGTTGGGGTGCTGCTCAGCGCGGCGCAGGTGGTGTTCCCGCCTGTTTATAGCCCGCCTTATCCACCAGTAACAAAACGGCGGGAAGCAGGAAGAAATCCGCAATAAGTGCCAGCGAAATGGTAAGAGCCAACAAGATGCCCATATCGACGCTGGGGTTAAAGTGCGCCAGCAAGAGGAGTAAGAAGCCACAGACCAATACCACAGAGGTGATAATCAAAGCGCTGCCTACGGTGCGAAAAGCGTAGCGCACGGCCTCGGGGGCATCGTAGCCGCGCTCTCGACGGGCGCGCAGATACTTACTGAGGAAGTGTACAGAATCGTCGACAACAATCCCCAAGCTGATAGAAATCACAACAGAGACGGACAAGCTGATCTCGGCTTTATAAAATCCCCAGATACCGTAGGCCACAGCGACGGGTACTAAATTGGGCACAAGGGAAATTAAGCCCAGTCGCACCGAGCGCAGGGCGAACATCATGACCAGAGAAATCAGAACCAGACCCGTGCCCGCACCGTAGACGAGGCTGCGGATATTGCGTCCCGACATATGGGCAAAGATTAAATCCAGGCCCGTCCCTTCGGTCACATCTAGGGCGGGTGCGTTGTCTTCTACCCATGAAATGACTTTTTTGTCGAACTCCAGCATTTCAGTGGAGTCACTCTTTTTGAGAATGACATTCAGCCGAGATGCCGATCGATCTAAGTTCTGGCGGTCGTCCAAGCTGAGCCCAGCAGGGAGAGACATTTCATACAGTAAAAAATACTGGGCCGCTGCCGAAGTGGAGTCGGGTATGCGGTGATAGGCTTCGTCGCCGTTGTGTAAGTCGCGGTTTAAGTCCTTGATCGTATCGGCCAAGCTCTCCACATGGCCCACTTTGGGCTGTTGCCTTAACCACTGTGACATTTCGTCGAGCTGCTGTAGGTACTCTGGCGAGTATATGCCGTTGCTGCCATCGTGACTGCGCACCGTGTATTGCACATTGTGAATGCCAGCGAGTTTTGTGTTGACCGCTTCCATGGTTTGGCGAATCTCGTAACTTTCGTCGAAGTACTCGTTCCAGCGCTCGGTCATGTAATTGTTGCTAAGCCCCGACATCAATCCCACGGCAATCAACCCGCCAATCAACATGACGGGGCGGCGATGATTGATAACCCAAAGGGCAAAGCGGTCGAGTCGAGCGTTGGGGGTCTCGTCAGTGGCTTTGGCGGGGGTGATTTTAGGGGTCGGTAAAATAAACAGTAGAGCGGGCAGCAAGAGCATGCTCAAGACATAGGCCATGGCCACGCCAAAGGCGATCATATTGCCGAGTAAGCGGTAGGGGGGTGAGTCGCTGGTGTTCAAGCAGAGTACGCCAATCGCGGTACTCAAACTGGTGATAAAAATTGGTTGAGCGTTAATGCGCAACGATTCGGCGATGGATTCGCGGCGGCTCTTGCCGTGTTGAAGTTCGTAGTAGTAGCTCACCAAGATGTGCACGACATCGGCGATGGCAATTGTGGTAATGGCGGTGGGCACGAAGGCTTGAGTGGGAGTGATGGTGACGCCGAGCCCTGTGAAGAAGCCGAAAGTGCTAAACGTGGTGATCAGTATGATGCCTATGGTGAGAGCCATGCCGCTAAAACGGCGCAACATAAACCACAGAAGAACCATAAAGACGGCGTAAGTGGCGGCAACCAGTGTGCCGACATCTTGATTGAATATGGAAGTAATCGCCGCATTCGTAGCGGCACTACCGCCGACGGTGATTTTAATGTCGGGGTAACCACTGCCCATTTCTTGGGCGAGTTGCTTGGCGGCATCCGTGACAGCGATGCCAGCTTGTTTGTCGTCTTCGGGGAGGTTGAGTACGACGGTGATAGAGGTGGCACTGCCCTCGGGGTTAATTAAAGCCTGTACTAGAGGCTCTCGGGCAGCGAGCTTTTTAATGAAGTCCACATGACTAGGGTCGTTTGCCGCATCGAGATCTGGCAGTAGGTTTTCCACCACCAGCGTGTCGTTCTCCGCCCGCGTGTGTTGGTGATTGGCCAGTGAAGAGGCGCGCATGGCGTGGGGAAGTGTCCAGGCCTCCTCGGTGAGCCGATAGATTAATTCCATGGCCTCCGAGCGGTAGAGGTCCCCCGATTTGGGCTGCAGCAAAAAGGACACGCTGTCCTGCTTGCTGAATTCGTCTTCGACTTCTTCAAAGGCCAGTAACTGGGGATTGTCCTCTGAGAAGTAGGCGCGGAAATTTGAGGCGATGCTGAAATCTTTTAAGCCGCTGAAAAGCAGGAGAATAAACAGCATGCTGGCAATAACGATGGTGTAGCGCCAGCGTTCTATCCATTGTGTGTAACGAGTCATTAGCAGTATTTCATTTTATAAGTTGCGGGCATTGTACTGACTCATTACAAAAAGTGAGCATATTGGCGTGTAATCTCCCGTTTCGTCGTGGCCCTGCGAACGGATCGAAAAGTGCATATCCATATAGCTCGAAGGTGCCTGTTGGCGATCAATCCTTGTTACATTATTCAGCTATTCGCGAGGATTTTATGCTGTTTGAACTGCCCGATCTCATCACGCTGTTGCAATACGCCTTAGCAGGTGCGGCTGTGGGTTTTGTGGTGGGGCTGACGGGCGTCGGTGGCGGTTCGTTTATGACGCCGATTTTGGTCTCTGTGTTCGGTGTCAAAATGGCAGTCGCGGTGGGGACTGATCTTCTGTATGCCGCCATCACTAAAGCCAATGGTGTGTGGGTGCACAAGCGGCAAAAAACGGTGGAGTGGCCCGTGGTGAGCCTGTTGGCGGCGGGCAGCTTGCCTGCCTCTGTTGCCACAGTCGTTTTTTTAAGTTTGCTGCAGCAGCGAGGCATCGATTACGCACAATATCTCACCATCACCTTGGGTGTGATGTTAACGCTGACCGCGATCGTGCTATTGATTCGACCTTGGCTGGTGTCTGAGCGCCAAATTGTGGCGGAGGAGCTGGGCACCGAAAAGCCCTCTCGGAAAGTGGCGGCTTTAACGGTTGTCACAGGCGTCGCTTTGGGGATCCTCGTCACGCTGTCTTCCGTTGGCGCGGGCGCTTTTGGCGCCGCGGTGCTGATGGTGATGTATCCGCGTATGCCGATGATTCGAGTGATTGGCACCGATCTCGCTCACGCGGTGCCGTTGACTTTGATTGCGGGCACGGGGCATATGCTGCATCTCGGCCATGTCGACTTTGGTTTGTTGTTAGGATTGCTCATAGGTTCATTGCCAGCTATTTGGTTGGGAACTAAACTGGCTAGCCGACTGCCTGATGCTTGGATTCGCCCAGTGATGGCGTTGATACTTCTCGGTCTCGGTATTAAATACACGGTGTTTTAATGAACTTTTTACAGCTTCCTCGTACGCCCTATGTTTTGCTCGCCAGTGTGTGCGGGGCTTTGTTAGTGATTGCGCTCTATATGCAATACGCCATGGGCTTGGCGCCGTGCAATTTGTGCATGTTTCAGCGGGTGGCCGTATTTGGATTGGGGCAGGGCGCCTTGATTGCTGCAGTGTGTGCGCCCGTGGGCAAGGGCCGCTACTGGGCCGCGGGCGCTCTCGGTGTGTTTTCACTGTCTGGCTTGGCGCTTTCAGCTCGGCAGCTGTGGTTGCAGAGCTTACCTAAAGATCAAGTGCCCGCCTGCGGTCCCGATCTCGACTGGATGCTCGAATCTTATCCGTTGACGGAAATGATTATGGAAGTGCTCAAAGGTTCGGGCGGCTGCGCCGAAGTGCAGTGGACGTTTTTAACGCTGAGCATACCGGGCTGGACGGCGCTCTTTTTCTCAGTGGCGACGCTGTTCTTATTAGCGACGATGAGTTGGCGCCGACCGAGTTAACGGGAATAACCCCTTCAATTAATAAAAAAGCCGAGTGTCGACTCGGCTTTTTTGTGGCGGTAGCGCGCTCTTAGCTATTCTTCGACAAAGTAGCGCATGGTTTGGCTGCGGTTAAACACCGACGACGGCGTAATGCCAAACATGTTGCGAAAGGCGCGGCTAAAGTGGGCGGAGTCCGTGAATCCGGCGTCTAGGGCGGCGTCGGTCAGTGAGCTGCCGTCGGCCACATAGGTGATGACGGTTTTCATACGAACCCATTGGCGAAAGCGGCGAATGGGCACGCCCGTTTGCTCTTTAAACAAGTGGATGAAGCGCGTAGGGGAGAGGTTGACGACCTCGGCGAGTTCTTCCATGGAGTAGCTCGCCGAGGGCTCTGCGCGAATCATATCGAGGACTTTGCGAATGCGTGGATCGATTTTCTCCTCGTTTTCGTAGTCGTAGCCCGTTCCGTAGATCACTTGTTTGATCAGGTTCTTGGCATCGTTGACGCTCGGCGCTTCATCGTGAATTTTATTGATGAGCTGAATTAAGTTCTCCTCATCAATGTGGTCGTACATCACCTGCCAGTCACCGTGGGGCATGCTACCCGTGATGTTCATATAATCGATGCTTTCCGGTTCGATGTGCAAAATCGCGGCGGCCGTGCCCCCAAACTGATTTTCGTGGACACAACCCGGTGGAATCAGCGCCGTGCGGCACTCGCGCCAGTTTTCCGTCTCGGTTTCGAGCACTGAAAAAGTGCCATCTAAGCCAATGATCAGCGCGGCGGCGCCGAGACGGTGCTCGGCAATGTCGGGGAACCGGCTGATATGCAGTACGCGGCGATCCCAAATGTAAATCGTCGATTGATAGCGGTCTTCCATCGCAGTGTCCAAATGAATTGCTAGTTGAGAGGGATTCTATAGACCGCAGCTAGAAATTACAAAGCGCTCTCCTGCAAGTGCCTGCAAAAAGAGGCGTGCTCGGGGAGGCAGCGTATCGGGTTGTGTCGCGAAGGCTTGGGCGGTTGTATCAACGGCCTGAGAAAAGCGTTTCGTTGAAAGCAGCTGTTGACTGTTTAAGTTGTCCACGCTGACGCTAAATGGCAGCCCGCAAGCCTGGCTGAATAATTTTTCGATGGCTTGGGGTCTGACTTCTACCCGTTCAAATTGCGTTTGCATTTCTGTACTGCGGCCGTCGGGTTCGTACCAATAGCCGTAGTCCACTTGCAGGCGCCGCTTTGGCCCGGCAATACACCAATGGGCAATTTCGTGCAGGGCGCTGGCGGGGTAGTCGCGATTAAAGAAAATGCGGTGATACGGGTATTGGTGATCGGCGGGCCAGTACAGGGGTTCCTCGGCCCCGCCCACAAGCTGGGTGCGCTCGCTTTGCTCAAAACAATCGGCAAAGTGTTGGATGAGCTGCAAGGCGAGAGAATCGGTGACTGGGTGGGGGCAGTGTGGAGCGCGCATGGGGCGAATTATAATAACAATTTGAAACGAGATTAAATGCTTTCATGCAGCGAGTTCAGCTTCGTGCTTTTGTCCTTTTTATGGCAAGCTACGCGCGTACTTGGAGGGCTAGGATGAGTCAGCAGAACGATCCACATCACGACAACAAAAAAGATCAGCAAGACGATTTTCATCAAGCCTATAGCGAGCAGAGTTACTGGCAAACGGTGAAGCAGTACGCTAGTCGAGCGGGTAGGGAGGTGATTGGGAAGTCGCTGACACTGTACTACACAGCGCGAGATGAACACACGCCCGCCTGGGCCAAGACCACGATCTATGGTGCCTTGGGTTATTTTATTTCTTTGATTGACGCCATTCCCGATTTAACGCCGGTCGTGGGGTACTCCGACGATCTAGGCGTACTGGTCGCCGCGTTGGCAGCGGTGGCAAAAAGTATTCGTCCCGAGCATCGCCAACGAGCCGAACAGCAGGTGGAGCAGTGGTTTGGTCGAGATCAAGCCGATGGTAACAGGCCCTAGGTTTATTGATGCAATTTGATTCCATTTTTATCGATGTCACAGACAATTCAGGCGCTCGCCTACACCTGAAACACATCTATCAGTCGCCGGGTGGTATTCCCGTCTTGATGATTCACGGCATGATCGGCAATGGAAAAATTTTTTACCACCACAGTGGCAAGGGGCTGGGGCCCTATTTAGCCGAGCGCGGATTTGATGTTTATGTGGCGGATCTGCGCGGCATTGGTGAGTCGACGCCAGCTATTGGCCCCGCCAGCGAGCACGGTCAGACGGAGACGGTACGCGACGATTTGCCCCTGCTCATTGACGAAGTGCTTCGCCGCAGCAAGGCCGAGCGTCTGCATCTTGTTGCACACTCTTGGGGTGGCGTTGTACTCAATGCCGCACTGGCGCGCCGCCCCGATTTAATTCCGCATATTCGAAGTTCTGTCTACTTTGGTTCCAAGCGTCGCGTGCGCGCTCAAAACCCGGAGCGCTGGTTTAAAATTGATCTCGTTTGGCGTGGCTTGGGCAGTGTGCTCGTGGAGCGCTGGGGTTTTCTGGATGCGGTGAAACTCAGATTGGGGTCGGATAACGAAACCGCCAAAACGCACCGACAGTGCACGCAGTGGATTGTGGAAGATGGATGGGTGGATAGCGACGATGGTTTCGATGTGGCCGAAACACTGCGCTTTCTGCACTTGCCGCCCACTTGGTACATCGCCGCGGCCAACGACTACAGCTTGGGTCACCCCGATGATGTCCGCCTGCTTATGAATGAATCGGGACCGCACATAGCCGACTTCACGCTACTCTCCAAAGCCAATGGCAATGCGGCAAACTACGATCATATCTCAATGCTGACGGACGCGGCTGCCAAAAGCGATCACTTTACGGCAGTCGTTACATGGTTAGAGGCTCACTAGTGGGCCTATTTCAATCTTTTTCAACGCAGAGCTGGGCGCTTGGGCGACGCGAGCGGTTACCGAATGTTACAAGCGGCTCACTAGCCTAGCGGCTCATCAGGGGCCGCTGTACGACCACTAGTGTGGCTTCAAAGGTTTGATTCTTTCTGATGCCTTCGATCTTCATGGAATCGCCAGGTTTGCGAGAGGCCACCATATCGAGCACGTCGCGCACATCTTCGACGACTTTTCCATCAATGTGGGTAATGATGTCGCCTTGGCGCAGTCCCGCGAGTGCCGAGGGGCCGTCCTCGACCACGCCGACTAAAATAACGCCCGAATCAACGCCCAGTTGTTGTTTGCCGTAAGCGGAAAGGTCGCGACCTTCGGCGCCAATCCAGCCTCGAATGACTTGGCCGTGCTCGAGAATTTGCGCTAGTACGCTGCTCGCCATGTCGGCTGGAATGGCAAAGCCAATGCCTTGTGAGCCACCGTCTTGGCTAAAAATAGCCGTGTTGATGCCAATGAGTTCGCCGTGTGCATTGACGAGCGCACCGCCCGAGTTGCCTGGATTGATGGCGGCATCGGTTTGAATGAAATTCTCAAAGGTGTTGAGGCCCAGACGGTCTCGGCCCGTTGCCGAGATAATTCCCATGGTGACGGTTTGCCCCACGCCAAAAGGGTTGCCAATGGCCAGCGCCACATCGCCCACTCGGTGGCTCTCACTGGGAGCGAGCGTGATGGGCTCAAGGTCGCTGGCCTCGATCGCCAATACGGCGAGGTCGGTCTCCGGGTCGGCGCCAATGAGTTGGGCGGCGAAGTCGCGGCCATCGGTGGTACTGACGCGTACTTCCTCGGCGCCGGCAATTACGTGGTAGTTGGTGAGCAAGTAACCCTGATCGCTAAAGATAACGCCTGAGCCCGAGCCCGTTTTAATTTGGTTTTGCGGCTCTGTGCCAAACAGGCGATCTAGGATGGGGTTGCGGAATCGACCTTGGTTGGCGACGACGCGCGCCGTGTAGATGCTAACCACGGATGGCATGGCAGTGGCGACGGCTTCGGCATAGGAAAAGGGGCCGCCCGCTGTCGCTTGGCTGGCGCTGCGTTGTACGACTTCGACGGTTTTGTGATCGTTGCCGTCTTGCCAATAGCGAAACCCAACGACGGCCAAACCGACGAGAAATCCGATGACGAGTGATTGAAGCAATAAGCGGGCTACCGACATAGACAGGCCTTCCGTACAATGAAGTGCATTGTAACAAACACGCGAAAATTCGCTCGACGAGGACACACAGACTATGGTCGCTACATCTGAGCTCGTGAATTACTGCAATGACCTATTAGATGTGGGGCAATTTACCGATTTTGCCCCCAACGGATTGCAGGTGGAGGGCACTGCCACTGTGCGCCGAATTGTCAGCGGGGTCACCGCGAGCCAAGCGCTCGTCGATGCCGCTATCGAGCTAGAGGCCGATGCCATCTTGGTGCATCACGGTTATTTCTGGAAGGGGGAGGATCCCCGAGTCGTGGGCATGAAAATGCGCCGCTTAAAAAGCCTGCTCTGCGCAGACATCAATCTAATAGGCTACCACTTGCCACTGGATGCTCACCCAGAGCTGGGCAACAACGCGCAGCTGGGCGCGGAGTTGGGCTGGGATGTGTCGCAAATTGCAGGGCAGGGAGGCGCCGCTGGGCTGATGTTTACAGCGCAGCTGCCCCAGGCGGTGACGGGGCGCGAGTTGGCTCTTCACATCGAGGACTGCTTGGGGCGGCGCCCCACCCATGTGGGTGAAGATGAAGACGAGATCGAGACCGTGGCCTGGTGTACGGGCGGCGCTCAGGGATTTATTCAGCAGGCGCTGGATTTGGGCGTAGATGCCTATCTCTCGGGGGAAATTTCCGAGCCGACGACGCATATTGCGCGGGAATCTGGCATTCACTACTACGCGGCGGGCCACCACGCCACTGAGCGCTATGGCGCGGCGGCACTGGGTCGCCATCTCGCCGAGCGCTTTGATCTTGAGCACCACTTTATTGATGTGGATAACCCCGCGTGACGGTTGGCTACAAGATATTGTGCTTACAAAGGCAGATTGGGCGCTGCCTACTACAAGGAAAAACACCGATAAAAATCAATTAGTGGCAACTTGCCCTAGCCGAACTAGCTGCAAATTTGATAAAATCGCGCGACTTTTCCGTGAGGAGCGCCGTTTGGCCAAAAGTTTGGCCCTTAAGAATAGGGCGCGTTGCCTTGTGGATATGCATTACTTGGACTGGAGATAAAAATGTCTAATGACGTGAATCAAAGCCGTCGTCGCTTTCTGACTGCTACAACAGCAGTAGTAGGCGGTGCCGGTGCGGCGGCTGCCGCGGTTCCGTTTGTGGCTTCGATGTCCCCCAGTGCCCGCGCGCGAGCCGCCGGTGCACCTGTAGAGGCAGACATCAGCAAGCTAGAAGCGGGTCGCAGAGTAACCTTTAAGTGGCGTGGCAAGCCAGTGTGGATCGTTAACCGCACTGACAAAATGCTCGCCGATATGAAAACACTCGAAGGCACACTCGCCGATCCCAACTCTGAAGCGCCTCAACAGCCGGAATACACACAAAACGGCACGCGATCAATTAAAGATAAATACCTCGTGTTGGTTGGCTTGTGTACGCACTTGGGCTGTTCGCCCCAGTTCCGCCCCGAAGTGGCAGCCGAGGATTTAGGTGCAGACTGGAAAGGCGGCTTCTTCTGCCCTTGCCACGGTTCCAAGTTCGACCTCGCCGGCCGCGTTTACGCTGGCGTCCCTGCGCCCACCAATATGGTGATCCCTCCCCACTACTACATTGATGACAACACCATCCTAATTGGTGAAGACGGAGGTAATGCCTAATGGAAACGCGTACCCAACAAGTCATGAATTGGATCGACAAGCGCTTTCCTCTGACAAAGATGTGGAACGAGCATGTCGGTGAGTACTACGCGCCAAAGAATTTCAACTTTTGGTATTTTTTCGGCTCGCTCGCCCTGTTGGTGTTGGTTAATCAAATTGTCACCGGCATCTTTTTGACGATGAATTTCAATCCCGCCAGCTTCGAGCAGGCGTTCGCCTCCGTCGAATACATCATGCGCGATGTGACGGGTGGCTGGATTATCCGCTATATGCACTCCACAGGTGCCTCGGCATTTTTCGTAGTGATTTATCTGCACATGTTCCGCGGCATGATGTACGGCTCGTACAAGCAGCCCCGCGAACTCGTGTGGATTTTCGGCATGCTGATCTATCTGTGCTTGATGGCAGAGGCCTTCATGGGCTACATGCTGCCCGGTGGCCAGATGTCTTACTGGGGTGCACAGGTCATTATTAACCTATTTAATGCGATCCCCATTATTGGTGAAGATCTGTCGGTTTGGATTCGTGGTGATTTTGTTATCTCCGGCGCCACACTCAACCGCTTCTTTGCCTTCCACGTGATTGCCGTGCCCTTGATTTTGTTAGGTCTGGTTGTGGCTCACTTGATTGCCTTGCACGAAGTGGGTTCTAACAACCCCGAAGGCATCGAAATCAAAGCGCATAAAGATGAGAACGGCAAGCCTTTAGACGGTATCCCGTTCCACCCTTACTACACGGTGAAAGACATCTTTGGCGTGGCGGTGTTTGCCTTCTTCTTCGCGATTGTGATGTTCTATATGCCCGACTTCTTCGGTCGCTTCCTAGAGCACCCCAACTTCGAAGTGGCGAACCCCTTTAAAACGCCCGACCACATTGCTCCCGTCTGGTATTTCACACCGTTCTACTCAATTTTGCGCGCGGTCCCCAGTTTTGCCGGCACGCAGGTGTGGGGTGTTATCGCTATGGGCGCCTCTATCGTTATGTTGTTCTTGTTGCCTTGGTTAGATCGCGGTCCGGTGAAGTCGATTCGCTACCGCTCTACGGGCTTCAAAGTCAATTTAGCGGTCTTCGTCGTGGCGTTTATCATCCTAGGCAAACTCGGTATGGATGCGCCTAGCCCTGTGAAAAACATCATCGCTCAGATCTGCTCTGTGTACTACTTCGCCTATTTCGGCATCCTGTGGTACATCAGTGGCAACGAGAAGACTAAGCCCGTACCAGAGAGGATCACAAAGTAATGAAACAGCCAATGATCAAAATGTTGACCGTTGCTGCGAGCTTGCTGGCACTCTCGTTTTCGGGCGCCAGTCTAGCCGCAGGCAGCGGATATGAACTCGATCACGCCAATGTCGATCTCGGCAATGAGAATGCGTTGCAGCGTGGCGCGAAAATCTATATGAACTACTGCATGGGATGTCACTCCTTGCAGTTTCAGCGCTACAGCCGCATGGCCGAAGACATCGGTTTGACCAAAGAGGAAGTGGAAGAGAATCTCATTT
>DS990598.1:341564-346045 GCA_000155715.1 gamma proteobacterium HTCC5015
ACAGCGCAGGGGAGATGGTTCAGTACATCAGTGACCTAGAGCCGATGGAAGAGGGTCAAATGACCGAAGAAGAGTACGATCGTGCCGTACTCGATTTGGTGACTTTCCTCGAGTACGTCGGCGAGCCCGCCAAAATGGTGCGTGGCGAAATCGGCGCCTGGGTCCTGTTTTTCCTATTCATCTTTGGTGCGGTTGCCTATGCGCTGAAGAAAGAATACTGGCGCGACATACACTAGTCCGCCGTTCATAGGGCGGCTCGCTATTTGAGATAGGAGCCGCCTTTTTTATTCCCCGATATTTGGAGGAAACGATTATGGCGAGTATCGCCAATCGCCGATCCGTAATGATGTTGTTTTCGCAGCCCGATTGTTTTTACAGTCACCGCACACGCATCGTTTTAACGGAGAAGGACATCACGGCTGAAATTATTGATGTCGACCCCGATAACCAGCCCGAGGATTTGATGGATGTGAATCCCTACGGTGTGTTGCCTACCTTAGTGGATCGCGATCTCGTACTGTACGATTCGCGCATTATCATGGACTACCTCGATGAGCGGTTTCCCCATCCGCCCTTGCTGCCAGTCGATCCCGTCTCTCGCGCTCGTTGCCGTTTGGCACTGTATCGCATCGAAAAGGACTGGTATCCCTTGGTAGAGGCCATTCAAGAGAATGGCAAAGGGGTCGAGCAGGCGCGTAAAGAATTGACGGAGAGCATTGCTGCAACGGCTCCTATTCTTGAGCAGCTGCCCTTTTTCTTAAACGAAGAGTTTAGCCTAGTCGATGCCAGCATCGCCCCTATTTTGTGGCGCTTGCCTTCACTGGGCATTGAACTGCCCAAAGAAGCTAAGGCGGTCGAGAAATACGCCGAGAGCTTATTTGCCCGCGAAGGGTTTAAGTTAAGCTTGTCTGAAGCGGAAACCCTACTGCGCTAAAGCGTTGTATTAGGCACTGAGAAAGCGACGATGTACTGTAGTGGTCATCGTCGCTTTTTTTTCTCACCCACTGTGGAGAGACTATGGATCAAGAATTATCAATGGGGTCGAGTAAACCCTATCTACTAAGAGCCCTCTACAATTGGATTGTCGATAACAATGCGACGCCCTATATGCTAGTGAGTGCGGACTACGAAGGTATGGTGCTGCCCGCTGAATTCGTCGATGCCAACAATCAAATGGTGCTGAATGTGAGCCCGACAGCCTGTGAAGCTTTAACCATCGGCAACGCAGAAGTGCGCTGTAATGCGCGTTTTTCAGGCCAGCCGATGGAGCTTATTGTGCCCGTTGGCGGCGTATTGGCAATTTACGCTAAGGAAAATGGGCAGGGCATGATTTTTGGTGAGGAGCCGGGTGGTGCGCCACCGCCTGATGGCCCCAGCTCTGATTCAGATGAGAGCGATGGCAAGCGCAACCATTTAAAAGTAGTTAAGTAACTGTTTTTTTAGTGCTTCTAGCGTTGATTTAATGTCGTCGCCGGCTTCCTGAACCATCGGTTCCTCATCTTTGGAGTCGGCCTTGGCAGCGGCGAGCTCGCTTTGAAAGTCTTGATAGGCGATGTCGAAGCGGTGTTGATCAAAGCCGCGCATCACGTGATCGCCGAGAACGATGACGGGAACGCCGCCACCCCCGAGGCGTTGATGAGCGCGCTTAGCCGATGAAGAGCGCTCAATGTCGCGCTCTCTAAATGCGATTCCGTTGCGCTGAAAATACTGCCGAGCTTGTTTGCAGTAACCGCACCAATCCGTGCTGTAGAGAACGACGCGATCTTCTTGATCGGTCTTTGGCACGGTGGTGAGCTGACTTTGGGGCGTGTACTCCTCGTACTGCGGCACTTTTGAGTTGGGCGCGTTGGCGGCATCGGGTTTTTGGTTGCTGAAGTGCGTTTGCCCGTGCTCATCGACCCACTTGTAGATCTCCCCTTGAACGGGGAGGGCGGCTAAACAGCCGATTAAGCACCAGCTCGCCGTTAGACGAGCTGGCCAGCGAGTTTGGGGCGATAGCCACTGCACAGGGCTAAATCCCGCCAAATAGTTGTTGGTCGATCAAATCGCACAGGCAGTGAATGACCACGAGGTGCACCTCTTGAATTCGTGCGGTGACATCGGAGGGCACGCGGATTTCAATGTCGCCGGGGCGCATGAGTGTTGCCATGGCGCCACCATCCTTACCAGTCAAAGAGATAACGGGCATTTCGCGATCATGGGCGACCTCAATCGCCTGCACGACGTTGCGCGAGTTTCCGCTGGTGCTGATGGCGAGAAGAATGTCGCCACTGTTGCCCAGCGCTTTGATTTGCTTTGAAAAAACTTCTTCGTAGCTGTAGTCGTTAGCAATGGATGTCAGCGTCGATGAGTCCGTGGTCAGCGCGACCGCGGGCAGCGGTGGCCGCTCCATCGAATAGCGATTGAGCAGTTCTGACGAGAAGTGCTGCGCATCGCCCGCAGAGCCGCCATTGCCGCAGCTGAGAATTTTCTGGCCGCTGGATAGCTGTTGAGCGCACAGTTGCGCCGCTTTAGCGATGGTGGGAATCAGGGTTTCCAGCGAGCGTTGCTTGGCTTCGATACTGGCTTCAAAGTGTTCTTTTACAATGTTGTCGAGAGACATAAAAAGCTCCTAATACTGGCGGATATTCTAAAGGACGCTAGCGGCTTTTGCAGCCATTGCTTAAAAATGGCTCCAATGGCTTAGAAGGGCATAGATCCTATTTAGAAACCATCTAAGGCATTTTTAATCCACCGAATTTGCTCGCCGTCGATGGCAATGACATCAATGCGACAACTGGCGAAGCGGTTGGGGTGGGCTTGTAGATAGTGTTGTGCCGTCGCCTGTAGCCGTTGCTGCTTGCGCTTGTCGACGCTGAGGGCGGCGCCTCCGTAGCGGTTTTGGCTGCGATGCCGCACTTCGACAAACACCAGCGCCGCATTGCCCTCGTTCATGATTAAATCGATTTCACCGCAGGGGGCGTTGTAGTTACTGTCGATATGTTGCAGCCCCTGCCGCTCTAGGTAGCGCCTGGCGAGCTGTTCCTTCAGCTCGCCCATTTGGCGTCGATTACCGGGCGCTGTCTTTTGGTGGTTTTTGCGTTTGATCCATTTCATTATTGGCTTGCTCTTCCTTGAGTTTGAGGGTGTTTGGCTCTGTTGGCTCTGTGTTTTCGATGGGGATTAAATCCAATAAATCGTTTTCAACGATTTTTACTTGCCCCTCTTTGTATTCAGCCCACATAAGCTCGCGGTGAATGCGGCCTTGCTCGTCGGCGCTCAGGTGGCCCGTGTACCCGCCCGTGTGGTATTGCGGATTGGAGGCCATGGTGCCGAGGTGGGGAATCAGCTTAAAAGCATCGGCACCCAAAGCAAACAAGCTACTAAAGCGCGCGGCATCGCGCGGCCAAAGTTCGGCGAGTTGCTGTCGCAGCGGAGTCTCTTCCGCTTGAATATCCCAGGGCATGATCGTGAAGGTGACGCCGTCGATGTCGCGGTTGAGCCTTGGATTCTCTGTGCCTGTGTAGAGTGTGGAATTGGCCAGTACGGGGACTTCGCCCGCATCGTGGAATTTGAGTAGCGGTTTGATGCTGCGGGCCTGGCGCGGCTGGGCAACCAGATAAATAACATCGACATCTTGACGGCGTCGCGCATCAAAACCGACGCGGCGGCGCAGCACGGTTTGTAAGATAGACAGGCGAGATTCACTCTGGCGGGTATTGAGGGCACTTTTCACGGCGCTGCCATAGTCTGCGGCCTCGGGGTCGTAGTATTCCGTGGTCAGCAGGTGGCCGCCAAAGGTGGCGAATTCGTTGCGAAAGGCTTTACCTAAACGCTGGCCGAGTGCGTTGTCGGGCAGCAACAACAGGGCGTTGACCTGATTTCGCACAATCGCCATTCGCGCCGCCTGCACGCCTTCGTCCTCTGGCATGAGGCCAAACTGGAACAGGGGCGCATGCAGCTGCTTGTCTGCCATGTCTCGATCGTCGAGGCGATTGAGAGCCAGTACGGGAATGCGGATGTCGCGGCGCGCCGCCAGTTGTTCGATGGAGGACTTCAATAGGGGGCCGACGATCATTTGGACGTCTAGTTTGAGCGCCTCATCGACGGCGGCAGTAAGCCCCGCTTCCTCGCCTTGGGTGTCTAGGATGTGAACGCGGGGCAGGTCGTCGCGCTGGCTGTTGTAATAGGCGCCCAGAAAACCGTCGCGGACACTGCTGGCCTGTTCGCTAAACGAGCCACTCAGCGGCAGTAGCAGGGCAACGGTCTTGGGGTATTGGCTGCGCTTGGCAATGGCTTTTCGCAGGCGTTCGATCAGATGCTGCGGCACATTGTGCTGGGGGTAGCGGCTTTGCCACAGGGCGACAGCGGAATCGTAGCCTTCAAGATCGAATAGCTGAGGCTTGGTGGCTAAGATAAACGCCGACCACTGTGTCAGAGCGGGACTGATTTGTCGGTCTTGAATGCGCTGTAAGCTGCGCTCGGGCAGGGCGCCCATACGC
>DS990598.1:346065-370027 GCA_000155715.1 gamma proteobacterium HTCC5015
GCAGTGCGGCGAGGGCGCGAACGCAGCGCAGGCGCATGTGATCTTCGCGAGACAAGGCATTTTCGTCGATTTGGCTCAGCGTTTGGCGCAGCGCTTGGTCGTCTTTCAGCGCCAGTTCGGCCTCGGCCTGTAGGAGCAGGCTGTGCTGTAGGCCGCGCCGTCCCACCTCTTGGCGATAGCGATCGGCGTAGGCGAGGGCATTCTCGGGATTGGATTGGGAGCGCGCCAGCTCGTTGGCCATTTCCTGAGTACCCGTGCGAATGGGGCCAGTGGCACAAGCGCTCAACAGGGCGCCAATAGCCAGCAATATGGAGACGAAAGAGAGAGGAGGTAGCGCAGGCAATCGCTTCGACACGGTAATTCCTATAACATCGCGGATTCTTGAAGGGGCGATTGTTAGTGGGAATCGGTACCGTGTCAAACCAATCCAGCACACTTTACATAGTCGCAACACCAATCGGTAACTTGGGCGACATGACGCCGCGGGCTATTGAGGTGTTGGCATCGGCCAGCGTGGTTGCGGCGGAGGACACTCGCCACACGCGACAACTTCTACAGCATTTTCAGGTGGAAGCCGATTTACTGTCGCTGCACGAGCACAATGAGCGGGAGCGCTGCGATGGTTTGCTGCAGCGCTTAGCCGCTGGGGATTCCGTGGCGCTGGTGTCCGATGCGGGCACACCCGCGATTAGCGATCCCGGTTTTGTGCTGGTGCGCGAGGCTCGCCGCGCCGGTTACGAGGTTGTCAGCGTACCCGGGGCCTGTGCATTGATTGCGGCCCTGTCGATTGCCGGCCTACCCACAGATCGCTTTGTGTTCGATGGTTTTTTGCCCCACAAGCGCGGCGCGCGCCAGCAGGTTTACGCGCGCTACTTGAGGGAGTCGCGCACAGCTGTGCTCTACGAGTCCAGCCATCGCATTGCCCAGAGTTTGGCGGACTTGGTCGAGGTACTCGGTGGCGAGCGAATGATTGCCGTGGCCCGCGAATTGACCAAGCGCTACGAGACCGTGTTATCGGGCACGGCACAAGAGGTCTTGGCGCAAGTCGAGGACGACGACAAACAGCGCAAGGGCGAGTTTGTGGTGCTGATTAACGGTGTTGAGGTCGTACCGAGCATTGATGTCGGCCTAGAGGCGGTACTGCGTCCTCTGGCCGAGGCGCTGCCACCCAAAAAGGCAGCCGCGGTCGCCTCGCAAATAACCGGTTGCCGTAAAAAGGAAGCCTACGATTTTCTGTTGAGCCTGAAGTAAACCGCAGCACTCAGGCCAACGGATCACAATTCGCCCAGTGAGTCGTTCTTTTTAGCTTGTGTCTGTCGGGCTGAAGTCCGACCCACAGATTCACTCACCACGGTTTAGAGTGGCGATTAAAACGCTCTGTGTTCTCGGGCCGTTGTTTGGATCTCGATATTTCGCTGCGGGGGCGATCATTTTTCGATGAAACCCCAATAAGCCCTTTGACTTGCGCCGAAATTGTTTTACATTGTCGGCTTGTTTCAAACGACCGTATGAATTTTTAAGCGGCGTTTCCTGCAGTGTATCGCGAGTTGAATCTGTGAGTACCCAAGAAAAAATCCTAGATGCCGCCGAGGCGCTGTTTGCCGAATACGGCTTTGTCGGCACATCGCTGCGTGCTATCACCCAGAGCGCGGAAGTGAATCTCGCCTCGGTCAACTATCACTTTGGCTCCAAAGAGGCGCTGGTGAAAGCCGTGTTACAACGCCGTTCCGAGCCACTGAATCAATCTCGTATCGCCCGTCTCGAGGCGGTTATTGCCGAAGGCAACCCCAGTTTGGAGGCTTTGCTGACCGCTTTTGTCTCTCCCGCTTTAGAAATGACCGACAGTGAAGACGGTGCGCGCTACATCAAATTACTCGCCCGCATTACTATTGAGCCCATGGGCGAGCTTCGCGACAGTCTCAACGCCCAATACGAGGCGGTGATGACGCGATTTATGCCGCCTCTGCGCGAACACTTGCCCGAGCTTAGTCAAGAGGCGCTGCTGTGGCGCATTCACTTTGTACTCGGAACACTGGGTTATTGCATGGCGGGAAAGGACGCAGTCCTGTTAGAATCTCAGGGCGCTTTATTTGAACAGACCAGCGCCGCGCAGATGATTCAGCGCTTGGTGCGCTTTCTCTGTGCTGGGTTGCGCAGCCCAGAGCTCGATGTGTCGCTCTAGCGAGAGACACTGGAACCACTACAATCAATGACCACCTGAAATGATCTTGTAAGAGGGACATATGCTACTGACCACCTTGATCGTACTTGCCGTTGTGGCGATTATTATTGCCGCAAAACCTTTAACCAAAGAGCAGTCGGTGGCACTGGGCGGCGTTGCGCTGCTGGTGCTGGAAATCGCGAGCAGCGGTTTTAACTGGATTGCCTGGGCCCTCTACGCGCTGGTCGCGGTGTTTGTGCTTAACGACGATTTGCGCAAGCGGGTTTTTACCAGCCGCGTGTTAACGTGGTATCGCAGCGTACTGCCCGAAATTTCAGAGACTGAGCAAATCGCCATCGATTCCGGCACGGTCTGGTGGGATGCCGACTTATTTACCGGCGACCCCGATTGGAATAAGTGGTTGTCCGTACCCGCGCCCAAACTCACCGATGAAGAGCAGGCCTACCTCGATGGCCCCATTGAAGAGTTCTGCCAAGTGCTGGACGACTGGCAAATTACGGCGGGCGATAACGATCTTCCCCCCGAGGCTTGGGATCTCATCAAGAAGCACAAGATTTTTGGTTTGGTGATTCCCAAACAATACGGCGGTATGGGCTTTTCTGCACTGGCCCACTCGGAGGTGGTGATGAAAATCGCCTCGCGCTCTTACTCGGCGGCGGTCACCTGCATGGTGCCCAATTCTCTAGGCCCCGGTGAGTTGTTGCTGCACTACGGTACAGAGCGCCAGCGCAAGCAGTATCTGCCCACACTGGCCACTTCGGACGACATTCCCTGTTTTGCGTTGACGGCTCCTACGGCGGGCTCTGACGCCGGCGCACTGCCCGATAGCGGTGTGGTCTGCAAAGGCGAGTACAAGGGCAAGGAAGTGCTCGGTCTGCGCGTGAGCTGGGACAAGCGCTACATTACGCTAGCGCCTGTTGCCACCGTATTGGGCTTGGCGTTTAAAGCCTACGACCCCGATGGTTTACTGGGCGATAAAAAGTCGCTGGGTATTACCTGTGCGCTGATTCCAACGGATACAGACGGTGTCGATATCGGCAACCGCCACTTGCCGATCAACGCCTCTTTCATGAATGGCCCAACTCAGGGTAAGGATGTGTTCATCCCCATGGAGTGGATTATTGGTGAAGAAGCCGGCGTCGGCGAAGGCTGGAAAATGTTGATGGGTTGCCTCGGTATTGGCCGCTCTATTTCACTGCCCGCTCTGGGCGCCGCAGTCGCTAAAATGTCGGCTCGCACTACCGGTGCGTACGGCCGCGTTCGTCGCCAGTTCAAAACACCGATTGGTCGTTTTGAAGGGGTCGAAGAGGCGATTACCGACATCGCCGGTTACAGCTATTGGATGGAGGCGGCGCGTCGCATGACGGCCTACAGCGTGGATTTGGGTGAGAAGCCCGCCGTGCTGTCGGCGGTGGTGAAGTACCACCTCACAGAAGGCATGCGCACGACCATCAATCACGCGATGGATGTACACGGCGGTAAAGGCATTATGCTCGGTCGCAATAACTACCTCGCACGCCAGTACCAAAGTACGCCCGTGTCGATTACTGTAGAGGGCGCCAACATTCTGACGCGCTCTATGATGATCTTTGGTCAAGGTGCGATTCGCTGCCACCCCTATGTACTCAAAGAGCTGCAAGCCAGCTATAGCGACGATCAAGAGCAGGGCTTGCACGATTTCGATCAGGCCTTCATGAGCCACGTGGGCTTTGCGGTACGCAACAATGTGCGCGCCTTTACCTTGGCGTTAACGCGCAACGTACTGGCTTCTTCGCCCGTGCCTGGCCCAACGGCGAAATACTACAAGGCGCTGTCGCGCTTTAGCTCGGCCTTTACCGCGCTGGCGGACATTTCGATGTTTGTGTTGGGTGGCGACCTCAAGCGTAAAGAAAAGATTTCGGGTCGTTTAGGCGATGCCTTGAGCTACCTTTACATCGGTTCAACGGTGCTGAAGCGCTTTGAAGACGAAGGTCGCCCCGCCGAGGACTTGCCCTTGGTCGAGTGGTCGATGCAGCTTTGCTTGAACCGCATTCAAGAGGCTTTAAGCGAGACCATTCGCAACTATCCGAGCAAGCCTTGGGCGTGGTTGATGCGCTTTGTTGTGTTCCCACCACTGGGTCAAACATTTAGCTTGCCCAGCGACGATCTCGGTCATCGCGTCGCCGATGTGGTGATGTCGCCCTCGGAGCAGCGCAACCGTTTAACCAGCAATATCTTTGTCAGCAACGATCCCAATGATGCGACGGGCTGTGTGGAAGACGCCTTCCACAAAGTTGTGGCCGTTGAGTCGATTGAGCGCAAGCTGATGAAGGCGACGGGCAAGCTGTATCAGTCTCATATTCATGACGAGGCGATACTGGTGAAAGGCCTTGAAGCAGGCGCGATCACAGAGGAAGAGGCCGAGCAGTTGCGCGAAGCGGCGCGGGCCACATTCAATGTGATTTCCGTAGAAGACTTCACTAAAGAAGAGGCGGCTCACGGCGGTATTGTGAAAACGGCCAAAAAAGCCAGCGCTAAAAAGGCGAGTAAGAAAAAGGCTGCTGCCAAGAAAACGGGCAGCGACTGAATTTAAACAATGAACCTAGAAACAAAGTAACGAGAACCCCAACAGGAGTCATCATGACCAAACGCGTAAGAAAGGCAGCCGTTTTAGGCGCAGGCGTAATGGGCGCACAGATTGCTGGCCACTTGGCCAATGCCGGTGTAGAAGTTGTGCTGTTTGAATTGCCCGCGAAAGAGGGCGATAAAAGCGCCATGGCGAAAAAGGCCATCGCCAGCTTGAAAAAACTCAAGCCCGCTCCCTATGCGGCCAAAGGCATTGAGGCGGCGATCATGCCCGCCAACTACGACGAGAACCTGTCGGAGTTGAGTGACTGCGATTTGGTTATCGAAGCCATTGCCGAGCGCATGGATTGGAAGAAAGACCTCTACGAAAAGATCGCCGATCATGTGGGCGACGATACGGTGTTGGCCTCTAATACTTCGGGCCTAGGTATTAACACCTTGGCGGAAGCGCTACCCGAAAAACTACGCGAGCGCTTTTTGGGCGTTCACTTCTTTAACCCGCCGCGCTATATGCATTTGGTGGAGTTGATCCCCGCTGCGCAAACTCGCGCTGATATTTTGCAGTGGCTCGAGGCCTTCTTTGTCTCTGTGTTGGGTAAAGGCGTGGTCTTTGCCAAAGATACGCCCAATTTCATTGGCAACCGCGTGGGCGTTTTCAGCATGATTTCCACCATGTATCACGCCGAGCGCTTGAACATTGGTTTTGAAGTGGTCGACCAACTCACGGGCAAACCTCTGGGGCGCCCCAAGTCGGGCACTTATCGCACGGCGGATGTGGTAGGTCTGGATACCATGGGTCATGTTATTAACACCATGAAGGACTACCTGCCGGATGACCCTTGGCACAAGTACTACGAGGTACCTAGCTATATTGCTCAGTTGGTTGAAAACGGCGCTTTGGGCCAGAAGACGCGCCAAGGCATCTACGCCGCCAAAGGCAAGCAAGTGTTCAGCTTGGAAGCGGGTGACTACGTCGATGCGACTGGCACAATCGACGAAGACGTCCAGCAGCTGCTGGCGGAAAAAGATCCCGCCAAGCGTATTGCGGGTCTGCGCGCTAGCGACAACCCTCAAGCGCAGTTTGTTTGGTCGATTTTGCGCGATCTATTCCACTACTGCTGTTACTGGTTGAGCGATATCGCCGAGACCGCGCGCGATGTGGATTTCGCCATTCGCTGGGGCTACGGCTGGAAGCAAGGGCCCTTTGAAATCATGCAGGCCAGCGGCTGGAGCGCCATGGCTCAGGCTATTAAAGAAGATATCGCCAATGGCGACACCATGAGTGATGCCGAGCTGCCCGCGTGGGTCGAGCAGATTGACGCCGTGCACAACGATCAAGGTTCTTACTCGGCCACTAGCGGCAATTTCCAGCCCCTGTCGGATCACCCTGTGTACCAGCGTCAAGCGGTGCGCGAAGACGTGATCGGTGCCAGCAAAGCGGGCGAGCCACTGGGCGAAACCGTGTTTGAAACCGATGATGTTCGCCTGTGGCACGAGGGCGACGGCATTGCCGTACTCAGCCTTAAGACCAAGATGCACACGGTGGGCGATGGCGTTCTGGAAGGCGTTCAACGCGCTTGCGCCGAGGCAGAAGAGAACTTCGATGCACTGGTGGTTTGGTCGCCCGACCAACCCTTTAGTGCGGGCGCTAACTTGATGCAGGTAGCTACCCAAGTGAAGGGTGGCGATATGGCTGGCGTCGAGAAAATGATCGAGAACTTCCAAGAGGCCTCGATGGCGCTTAAGCACAGCTTGGTGCCTACGGTGGCGGCAGTTAACGGCCTAGCACTCGGTGGCGGTTGCGAATTCCAAATGCACTGTAACCGCACGGTGGCCGCGCTAGAAGCCTATGCGGGCTTGGTAGAAGCGGGTGTCGGTTTGGTTCCCGCTGGTGGCGGCTTAAAAGAGCTCGTCGTGCGTGCCCAGCAACAAGCGCGCGGTGGCGATGTTCAACCGCATATTCAAAATGCCTTCAACTTGGTCGCTATGGGTAAGGTGTCTAGCAGTGGCCTAGAAGCCAAGCAGATGGGCTTGTTCGAAGACAGCGATGTGGTGATTTGCAATGCTCACGAGCTACTCCATGTGGCCAAGCAACAAGCGCGCGCCATGGCTGAGTCGGGCTTCCGTCCGCCACTGCGTAGCGAGCCCATCAAGGTGCTGGGTAAAACGGGCAAAGCCACACTGATGATGATGGCGGTCAATATGTTGGAAGGCCACTTTATCTCTGAGCACGACTACGAAATCGCTGGCCGCATCGCTGACACGCTGTGTGGCGGTGAAGTCGAAGCGGGCTCGATGGTGAGCCAAGACTGGTTGCTCAAGCTGGAGCGCGATCACTTTATCGCCTTGCTCGGTTACGAGAAAACCCTTGAGCGTATCGAGTTTATGCTGAAAAAGGGTAAGCCTTTACGCAACTAAGCCACGACTTTGAGTACGGCTCTCGGCACTCTTGGAGCGCGACCGAGAGCCACCCAAAACACACTGTCGTCTCGCTAACACCGAGACCACAAAGAGGACAAAACTATGTCACAACAAATGCAAGACGCTTATATCGTGAAAGCGGTGCGCACCCCCGTTGCCAAAGCGCGTGGTGCCTTTAAACACGTTCGCCCCGACGACATGCTGGCCCATGTGCTTAAGGGGGTTACCGAGCAAAACTCCGAGCTGCGTGAACGCGTAGAGGATGTCATTGTGGGCTGTGCCATGCCCGAAGCTGAGCAGGGCATGAATGTCGCTCGTATTGGTGTGCTGTTGGCGGGCTTCCCCGATAGTGTACCTGCGGTGACCATTAACCGCTTCTGTTCTTCGGGCTCTCAAGCCGTTGCCATGGCCGCTGATAAAGTGCGCTTGGGTGAGGCCGATGTGATGATTGCCGCCGGTACAGAATCTATGACGATGGTGCCTATGATGGGCAATAAAATCGCCATGAACTCGCGTGTTTTCCAAGATGAAAATGTCGGTATCGCCTACGGCATGGGCATCACAGCGGAAAAAGTCGCCGAGCGTTGGAATGTGAGCCGCCAAGCGCAAGACGAATTCGCCACCGAATCTCACCGCCGCGCCATTCAAGCGACGGAAAACGGCTGGTTTGCCGATGAGATTTTGCCCTACGACACAGAGTCGACCTACCAAGTGCCCGGCGCACTCGAGCTGAGCACCATTAACAAGACCGTCAGTGTCGATGAGGGCCCTCGCCCTGGCACAACGCCCGAGTCGCTGGCTAAGTTGCGCACGGTATTCCGTGCCGATGGTTCGGTGACGGCGGGCAATGCCTCGCAAATGTCAGACGGCGCGGGCGCGGTGTTAATCGTTAGCGAAAAAATCCTGAAAGAGTACAACCTCGAACCCATCGGTCGTTTTGTGACTTCTGCGGTCGCGGGCGTGCCCGCCGACATCATGGGTATCGGTCCCAAAGAGGCTATCCCCATGTGCTTGAAGCGCGCGGGGCTCAAGCAAGACGATCTCGATTGGGTTGAGCTCAATGAAGCCTTTGCCGCACAGGCACTGGCGGTTATGGGCGATCTCGATCTCAATCCAGAGAAGGTCAACCCCAACGGCGGCGCCATTGCTTTGGGTCACCCACTAGGGGCGACGGGTGCCATTCGCACCGCCACCATGTTCAATGGTCTCGAGCGCACTAATGGCAAATACGGCATGGTCACCATGTGCATCGGCACAGGCATGGGCTTTGCCATGATTTGTGAAAAGCTCTAAAGCGATATCAATGATCATCTTGAAAAGCCCCGCATCGCGGGGCTTTTTTATAGGGGCAGCTCTACAGGAGTGCTCGCCAGTGGGAGGTGGCATAGCCATGGAATATCCCTATCGTACGAAGCAATGCTCCGCTGAGTGCGATGACATCTCGTAAGTGGGATCTACCATGGTGGAATGTTGCTGGGCTTCAGGCGCCTTTCGCGCGTGACGCTTTCTTGGCACAATGCGCACCTGTTTTTGATGGTGTGTTATGGATTCTCTATCCTTAGAAGGTCGCCCCTTCATTGAACTCTATAAGCTGATGAAGCTCGAAGCTTGGGTCGAGTCGGGTGGGCGCGCTAAGCAGTGCATTGATGCGGGTTTGGTGAGCGTGGACGACCAAGTGGAAACCCGCAAACGTTGTAAAATAAAAGCGGGGCAGGTGGTGCGATTTGAGTCTTACGAAATTCGCATCGAAGCTTAAACAGTGAGTGAGAACTAAGAATGTCGTTTGAATGGGCCGCCTTTTTATTGCTGTTGTTGGCGACGGTTTGTGCCAATTTGCCGTGGCTTACGGAGCGTCCTTTCGCTGTGATGCCGCCATTGCCCCGGGCCAAACCAGCGTGGCTGCGCTTGACGGAATGGACCTTGTATTACCTCTTAATGCTGTTGCTGGCGGTGGGGCTAGAGCGAAAAGTAAACGGTGTGATTCACGCACAACAGTGGGAGTTCTACGCCGTAACGGCATTGATGTTTGCGGTATTGGCGATGCCTGGCTTTATCTATCACTACGATTTTCGCCACTACTTCAAGCGCTATCAAAAGCAGAAGCGCCAAAGTGCCTCACAGTAAACACTGAGAAGATGACGACATCTGACCGTTATATGTCTGAGGCTCAGGGCGAGCTCACTGCCAGCCGTGCCTTTTCGCAATACGATCAGTTGTTGCACACGCTATACGATTCGGTAAACAGTTCCGATGGTTTTAATGCATTCCTGAGCGCCTTTGCCGAAACCTTCGATTGTTTTACCGCTACGATCGCCATTCGCGATGTCCGCACGGGCCGATTATTGGGTGGTTGGTTTTACAATATGCCCGATGACGCAGCGCAGTGGTATATGACGCATTTGGCGCACAAAGACCCATTGTTAGAGGCGGCACAACAGTGTGAGACACCGCGCTTTATCGCTACGAATTTAGATTTCTCTCGAAGCGTCTCCAACCCACTGAACGATCCAGATATAGAGCAGTGGCGGCAACAGTTCGAGTGTTACGATGGTGCTAGCGCTTTAGTGCACCGCGATGCCAACCGCTCGGCTTTTCTCACCCTGAGTCGCGATCGAGCTCGCCGCCAATTCAGCGCTCAGGATATGACGCTTTTTGGTTATTTTTTGCCACATTTGCGCCGAGCCTTAAAGATTCACGATGCGCTGGTGCAGGCGCAAAGCCAGAACGAATCGGTAGTGAGCGCATTCGAGCAACTGCCCATGCCCCTTATCGTGTGTGACACTCGGTTCAGAGTTGTCGGCTGTAACCGCGCGGCTCAAGCGTGGATGCAAGAGAATCCGTGGTTTTTCATTGATGAGGATTGCGTTCGATTTGAGGACCCATCGTCGTTTTCCCATTTTACGTTGCGCTTAGTGAACACGGTGCGTGCCTCAGTAGAACTGTCGGCGCCGAGTGCAGAAACTTTAGCGTTACCCCCCGAAGTGGCTGGCAACCGAAAAGGGGTGACTTTTACATTCAGCGCACTCACCGGCCACGAATCGAGCATGGGAGTAGATCTGGTTAACGGTGGGGCGCTGTTGAGCATCCACCCTTGGCGTGAGAGCGAGGTGGTTGATAGAGCATGGCTCTCGACATCTTTTAATTTTTCTCCGGCCGAAGCCGAGGTGTGCCAAATGTTGTGCTTGGGCCAATCGGTAGACGATATTGCTCAAGTGTTAAATCGAGGTGTCAGCACCATTCGCTCTCATTTAAAATCGCTTTACCGAAAAACGGGAACGGCTCGTCAGGCCGAGTTGGTGGCGCTGGTTTTAAACAGTTGGGCCCAATCTTTTTCCGCCGTTTAGGCTTTCATTGCAGTTTGAGTGGATTAGGAGCCCCTGTATTGAAATTAGTCGATAATTTACCTTGAAGTCGAATGTCAGTTTCATTACTATACGGCCTCGCCTGATGCGGGGTGGAGCAGCTTGGTAGCTCGTCGGGCTCATAACCCGAAGGTCGTTGGTTCAAATCCAGCCCCCGCTACCAAATACATAAAAAAGGCCCTTATGGGCCTTTTTTATTAGGCTCATTATTTTGGTGAGTAACAGGGTCGAATCGACTCTTGCAGAATGGGCCTAGGGCCCATTTTTTGTTTCTGCGTCGTTTGACGCGAGGTCGCTGATACATGCAACACAAAGCGCGCAAAGAGTGGAGTTTGATTGAGCCCGTCGTACAAGACTTGGGCTATGAACTGGTTGGTGTCGACTTTCGTGCCAACGCCAGCCCCGCTGTGCTGTGTGTGTACATCGACCGAGACGAAGGCGTCAATATTGACGACTGTGCCAAGATCAGCCGGGAGGTGAGCGCCGTGTTGGATGTGGAAGACCCCATTACCAGCGCCTACAACTTGGAAGTGTCTTCGCCCGGTTTGGATCGACCACTGTTTCGCGAATCTGATTTTGTGAAATACAAAGGCCATCTGGCCAAGGTAAAACTGTCTATCCCCTATGAGGAGCGCCGCAACTTTAAAGGTCAGCTCAATGGTGTGGAAGACGGCATGGTGTTGTTGATTGTCGACAATGAAGAGTATTTGTTGCCCTACGAGCAAATTGAGAAGGCCAATTTGGTGCCCCAGTTTGCCAAGGGCGAAAAGAAAAAATTTTAGTTTAGCGTTTGGAGGCTAAATTCCATGGGAAATAAAGAAATTCTGCTAGTTGCCGATGCCGTATCCAATGAAAAAGGCGTGGACAAGGACGTTATTTTTGAGGCGCTCGAAATTGCTTTGGCCACAGCGACGCGGAAAAAGCATCCGGACGATATTGATGCGCGCGTCTCGATTAACCGAGAGGACGGCAGCTACGAAACTTTCCGTCGTTGGTTAGTGATTGAAGACGACTTAGTGATGGAAAATGTCGATGCGGAATTGCGTCACATGGACGCCATTGATATCGATCCCTCCTATAAGGTGGGCGATTATGTAGAAGAGCCGATCGAGTCGGTCGACTACGGCCGCATCGCCGCCCAGACCGCCAAGCAAGTGATTGTGCAGAAAGTTCGTGAAGCCGAGCGCATGCAGGTGGTGGAAGAGTTCCAAGATCGCGAAGGCGAGTTGGTGATGGGTTTGGTCAAGCGCGTTGAGCGCGGCAATGTCTACGTCGACCTCGGCGGTAACGCCGAAGGCTTTATTCCCCGCGAAGAGATGATTCCCCGCGAATCGGTTCGCCCCGGCGACCGCATCCGCGGTTTGTTGCGCGAAGTGCGTTCCGAGTTGCGCGGCCCCCAGCTGTTTGTCAGCCGTACAGATCCGCAGTTTTTGATTGAGTTGTTTAAGATCGAAGTGCCCGAAATCGGTCAGGGTATGATCGATATTCTCAGCGCCTCTCGCGATCCCGGCGTGCGCGCCAAAATTGCGGTGCGCTCCAACGATCCACGCCTCGATCCCGTCGGCGCCTGTGTCGGTATGCGCGGTTCTCGTGTTCAGTCCGTTTCTAATGAGTTGTCGGGTGAGCGCGTCGATATCATCTTGTTTGATGACAACCCCGCTCAATTTGTAATCAATGCGATGTCGCCTGCGGAAGTTGTGTCGATTGTTGTCGACGAAGACAACAACAGCATGGATTTGGCAGTAACCAACGAGAAATTGTCGCAAGCCATTGGTCGCGGTGGACAGAACATTCGCCTGGCCTCGGAGCTAACCGATTGGCAGCTCAATGTCATGGACGAAGAGAGCTACGCCGCGAAAAACGAAGAAGAGGCGCACAAATACGTCGAAGTCTTTATGGAGCAATTGGACGTCGATGAAGAAGTGGCCACAATTTTGGTGCAAGAGGGTTTCACTTCTATCGAGGAAGTGGCCTATGTGCCTATGGCTGAATTCCAAGAAATTGAAGAGTTCGACGACGGTATTATTGAAGAGTTGCGCAACCGTGCTCGCGATGCCCTGTTGACGAAAGCCATCCTAAACGAAGAATCCGATGCGCAACCCGAGCAAGACTTGCTCGATATGGAAACCATGGATGAAGAAATGGCCTATGCGCTGGCGGCGATTGGCGTCACCACCATGGAAGAGTTGGCCGAGCAGGCAGTCGACGACCTGATGGTCATCGACGATATGGATGAAGAGCGCGCTTCAGCCCTGATCATGAAAGCTCGCGAACCCTGGTTTGCCGAAGCGGAAGGTCAGGAGTAAGAACAGCAATCTACGAGGTGAAGAATGTCAGATGTAACCGTTAAACAGTTGGCAGAGGTCGTCAAAACACCAGTAGATAAGCTGTTGGTGCAGCTTAAAGACGCTGGTGTTGAGAAGGCTTCTGCTGATGATGTCGTCAGTGACGACGAGAAAATGAAGCTGCTGTCGCACTTGCGTCAGAGCCATGGCAAAGCGAGTTCAACCTCTGAAGGCGCTCCCAAAATTACGCTCAAGCGTAAGAAGGTGAGCGAACTCAGTGTGGGTTCGGGCCGAGATAGCAAGAAGGTCAATGTCGAAGTGCGCAAGAAACGCACTTATGTCAGCCGGCAGTCGATCCTTGAAGAAGAGGAGCGACGCAAGCAGGAAGAAGAGGCTGCTATTGCCGCACAGGAGCAAGCTCAAGCGGATGAGTCGGCTCAGGCCGAGGCGGAAGCCGAAGCGAAGCGTGTCGCCGAAGAGCAGGAACAGGCCGCAGCGCAAGCGGAAGCAGAGGCTAAAGAAGCCGCTGAGCGCGAAGCGGCGGAAGCGGCGGCCGCAGCAGAGGCAGCCGCCGCCGAACCCGAGCCCGAACCTGAACCCGAAGTGGTTGAGGAAGAGCCCAAAACGGAATCGCCCCGCGCTCGCCGCGAGCACGAAGAGCAGTCTGCGCGTGAGGCCGCTGAAGAGCGCACACGTCGCGAACAGGAAGAGTTGGCGGCCAAGGCGGCGGAAAATATCCGTCGCGAACGCGAGCGCAAGGCAAAGCTGAACGAGCGCAAAGATGGCGGTGGCGATACGCGCTATGGCCGCAAAGAACTGCATGTCGATCGCTCTAAAGCGGGTCGCCGAGGCAAAAAAGGCAAGAAGGGACGCGCCGCTGCCGGCTTGGGTGGCAATACGCAAATGGAGCAAAAACACGGCTTCGAGAAGCCCGTGGCTCCGGTCGTTCGCGATGTGGAAATCCCCGAAAACATTTCCGTGGCTGATCTGGCCAAAGAAATGGCAGTGAAAGGGGCTGAAGTGGTGAAAAACCTCATGAAAATGGGTGTGATGACCACGATCAACCAAACGCTCGACCAAGACACAGCCACGCTAGTGGTAGAGGAAATGGGCCACAACCCCATTGCTAAAGATGTCGAGGCGGAAACCGAAGAGCAATTGGCCATCGAGGTGGTGAACGACGCCGAAAAAGAAACGCGTCCACCTGTCGTGACCATTATGGGCCACGTCGACCACGGCAAGACCTCATTGCTGGATTATATCCGCAAGAGCAAAGTCACCGACGGCGAAGCGGGCGGTATCACGCAGCATATCGGTGCCTATCACGTGGAAACAGAGAACGGCATTGTGTCTTTCTTGGATACACCGGGACACGCCGCCTTTACCGCGATGCGTGCACGCGGCGCCCAAGTGACGGATGTGGTGATTTTGGTGGTGGCAGCCGACGATGGCGTAATGCCTCAAACCATTGAAGCCGTTCAACACGCCAAGGCAGCGGGTGTGCCGTTGATCGTAGCGGTGAACAAAATTGATAAACCTGAGGCCGACCCCGACCGCGTTAAAAACGAGCTGTCTCAGCACGAAGTTATTCCCGAGGACTGGGGGGGCGAGAACATCTTTGTTCATGTCTCCGCACTGACGGGCGAAGGCGTCGACAGCCTGCTGGAATCGGTGTTGCTGCAGTCCGAGCTACTCGAGTTGCAAGCGCCCTCTAAAGGGCCTGCCGAAGGCGTGGTGGTCGAATCGAGTCTCGATAAGGGCCGCGGCCCCGTAGCCACTGTACTGGTGCGCAGCGGTGAGTTGAAGCGCGGCGATATGATTGTCAGCGGCAAAGAGTTTGGCCGCGTTCGCGCCATGTTCGATGAGGCGGGCAAGCAGGTTAAGAGCGCTGGCCCCTCGATTCCCGTGCAGGTGCTAGGCCTTTCCGGGACGCCCAACGCGGGTGACGACGTTGTGACGGCGGTCGACGAGCGCAAGGCGCGCGAGATCGTTCAACTGCGCCAAGAGCACGATCGCGAGCAGCGCTTGGCTCAGAAAGCCGCTTCGAAGATGGAAGAGGCCTTCAACCGCATGGCCGAGGGCGATGTGGAAACGGTCAATGTACTGCTTAAAGCCGACGTTCAGGGCAGTGTTGAAGCACTGCGCGAATCGCTGGTGAAGCTGAGCACGAGTGAAGTCAAACTGAATGTGGTCGGTGCCAATGTGGGCGGCATCAGTGAAACCGATGTGCTGCTAGCTGCTGCGTCCAACGCCTTTGTGGTGGGCTTCAATGTCCGTGCAGATTCGGCGGGACGCCGCGCCATTGAAGAGCAAGAGTTACAAGTCAAATACTACAACGTCATCTATGATGTGATCGATGATGTGAGGGCGATGATGAGCGGTATGCTCTCGCCCGAACTCAAAGAAAACATCATTGGTTTGGCGGAAGTCAAAGATGTGTTCAAGGCTTCAGGCTTTGGCGCGGTGGCTGGTTGCTTGGTCGTCGAGGGTGCTGTGCGACGCAATGCGCCCATTCGCGTGCTGCGTGAGAACGTGGTGATTTACGAGGGCGAGCTGGAATCGCTACGTCGCTTCAAAGACGATGTTAACGAAGTGGTTGTCGGCACCGAATGTGGTATCGCCGTGAAGAACTACAACGATGTGAAAGCGGGAGACCAAATCGAGGTCTTTGAGCGCATCGAAGTGGAGCGCAGTCTCGACGACTAAAAGAGTGGGGCAGTGATGGCGCTGCCCCGCTGTTTTGATCGAACAGTACACACTATGGCTAAAGATTACCCCCGCAGCTATCGAGTGGCCGACCAGATTCAAAAGGATCTGGCGAACTTGATTCGCACCGAAGTGAAAGATCCTCGCTTGAGTGATTTTGTCACGCTGGAAGAGGTGCGCGTCACGCGCGATCTCAGCCAAGCGAAAATCTATATCACGACGCTAGACGACAAAGCGGAGGATTCCGCAGCCGTGTTAAATCGGGCGTCGGGTTTTCTGCGCGGTGTGCTTGGCAAGCGACTGCGTCTTCGCGTGATTCCACAGCTGCACTTCATTTACGACGCGACCCAGGAAGAGGCTCAGCGCATTGATGGCTTGATTCGCGAGGCCATTGCCAGCGATGAGCAGCACCACGCGGACGACAGTGATAGCGGTGATCAGTAGCGGTGGGGCGTCGACCCAAAAAGCGTGGGCGCGATGTTCACGGTGTATTGCTGCTCGATAAACCCCAAGGCCTAACGGCCAACCAAGCGCTCCAGCGAGTGAAACGTTTATTCAAAGCCAACCGAGCCGGCCACACGGGCACCTTAGACCCCATGGCAACGGGCTTGCTGCCCATTTGCCTCGGTGAGGCGACCAAGATATCCGCCTACCTACTCGATGCTGACAAGGCCTATCGAGCCCAGATACAACTTGGCCAGCGCACGGACACCGCCGATGCCGACGGCGAAGTCATCGAAGAGAAATCCATTCCCCAAGACTGGGGTGAGCGCGTCGAGCCGTTGCTCAACCGCCTTGAGGGGGAGTGCGAGCAGACGCCGCCGATGTACTCCGCTCTGAAAGTGGACGGCAAACCGCTCTACAAATACGCCCGCGATGGTGTCGAGATTGAGCGCAAGCGCCGCCGCGTTGTATTGCATGAGCTGCGCCTAGAGTCGCTGGGTAGCACAGAGTTTTCACTCTACGTTCGTTGCAGCAAGGGGACTTACATTCGCAGTTTGGCCGAGGATATCGGTGAAGCCTTGAGCTGTGGCGCGCATCTCACGGCACTGCGACGCTGTGAGGTGGCACCGTATGACACGAGCCACATGGTGTCGCTAGAGACGCTTCAAACTCTGTCGGAGGGCGAGGCGAGCTTAGAGGCTTTGGACCAACACTTGCTGCCCGTAGACACGGCAATTACAGATTGGCCCAAGCTCGTACTCAACCGTACAGAAGTCGATCGCTTAGAAATGGGCCAGGCCTTGGGAGGTATGAGCTGCTCAGTGGGCTGGTACCGCGTTTACGATCAGAGCGACCAACTGAAATTACTGGCCGAATGCGAAGAGACGAGTGTGTTGCGCCCCAGACGGCGCCTACACATTGCTTGAAAAGCGCTACCCACAGCGCTTTCTAGCGTGCTACAATGCGCGCCCTTGCGACTTCTGGACTGGATCCGTTGCCGGTTGGAGTCGAACTTTGAATAGATATAGCTACGGAGAACATCATGCTATCAACTGAAGAAAAAGCCGCCATCCTGAAAGATTATGGCCGCGCTGAAAACGACACGGGTTCACCTGAAGTACAAGTGGCCCTGCTGACGCACAATATTAAGAAATTGACCGACCACTTTACCGAGCACAAGCACGACCACCACTCGCGTCGTGGCCTGCTTCGTATGGTGAATCAGCGCCGCAAATTGCTCGACTACTTGAAGGGCAAAGACGCCGGTCGCTATCAAGATTTGATTAAACGTCTCGGCCTGCGTCGATAAGCGTTATCAAAATGCTAAAAACCGCGCCCAAGGGCGCGGTTTTTACATGGGTGCAGCCATCGCTGTACTCGCTTCAAGTGTTCGCACTGAAGCCGTAACACCGCAGCCAATGCTGCCGACTAAAACCAAGGGCAACGAAAAAGCTCTGATCTGTGGTTTTTAAAACACAGGCAAAACTGCAGATCAGAGTTTTTCCGCGCCCAAACCGCCCAAACGGGCTAGGAAATTCAATGACTGCAATTAAAAAGCAATTTGATTTTGGCGGTGTTCCCGTCACCATAGAAACAGGCGAAGTGGCTCGTCAGGCCACGGGCTCTGTTATCGTCAATATGAACGACACCGTGGTTCTCGTCACGGCGACGGGCCGCAAAGAGGCCAAGCCCGATCAGGCCTTTTTCCCGCTGACGGTTAACTACCAAGAGAAAACTTATGCCGCGGGCAAAATTCCCGGTAGCTTTTTTAAGCGCGAAGGCCGCCCCAGCGAGAAGGAAACGCTGACGGCTCGCCTGATTGACCGTCCGATTCGTCCTCTGTTTCCCAAGGGCTTCATGAATGAAGTACAAATTGTCGCGACGGTGGTGAGTTTAAACCCCGAAGTCGACCCCGAAGTGCCCGCGATGATCGGCACCTCGGCGGCTTTGTCGATTTCTGGCATTCCCTTTGACGGCCCCATCGGCGCGGCTCAAGTGGGCTACCGCGATGGCGAGTATTTGCTTAACCCGAGCAAAACCGATTTGGAAACGTCCGATTTGGCTTTGACCGTGGCGGGCACCGAAGACGCCGTTTTGATGGTGGAGTCGGAAGCCAACTGCCTGAGCGAAGACATCATGTTGGGCGCGGTCATGTTTGGTCATGAAAAAATGCAGGCCGTTGTTCAGGCTGTCAAAGAACTGGCCGAAGAAGTGGGCACGGAGCGCTGGGTGTTTGAAGAGGCAGAAGCCAATGTTGAGCTAGAGCAGGCCGTTGCCAGCGCGGCTCAGCAAGACTTGGGCGAGGCCTACACGATTGCCGACAAAATGGATCGCTACCAGCGCATTGGCGAAATTCGCGATGCCGTGGTTGAGCAATTGGCGGCAGCGGAAGGCGAAGAGGGCCCCGAGGCCGACGAAGTGAAGTCGGTTTTTGCCAAGTTGGAAAAGAACATCGTGCGCAGCCGTATTTTGGCGGGCGAGAAGCGCATCGACGGCCGCGATACACGCACCGTGCGCCCAATTAGCGTGAAGACGGGCGTTCTGCCTCGCACCCACGGTTCGGCACTGTTTACCCGCGGCGAAACTCAAGCCCTAGTGGTGACTACGCTGGGCACTGAGCGCGACGCGCAGTTGATCGACGATCTCGCTGGCGAGTACAAAGACAACTTCTTGTTCCACTACAACTTCCCTCCCTATTGCGTGGGTGAAACGGGCTTTATCGGCTCGCCCAAGCGCCGCGAAATTGGCCACGGCAAACTCGCTAAGCGCGGTGTTCAGGCGGTGATGCCCGCTCAGGATGATTTCCCCTACACCATTCGCGCGGTCTCTGAAATCACCGAGTCCAATGGTTCGAGCTCAATGGCCTCCGTGTGTGGCTCTAGCCTGGCAATGATGGACGCTGGCGTACCTTTGAAAGCGCCTGTAGCGGGTATTGCGATGGGCTTGATTAAAGAGGGCGACCAATTCGCCGTGTTGACCGATATCCTTGGCGATGAAGATCACCTCGGTGATATGGACTTTAAAGTAGCGGGCACTGACGGCGGTGTGACTGCTTTGCAGATGGATATCAAAATCCAAGGTATTACTCGCGAGATCATGGCCCAGGCACTCGAAGAAGCCAAAGCGGGCCGCCTGCACATTTTGGGCGAAATGGCGAAAGAGCTCGACAAGCCTCGCGAAGAGCTATCGCAGCACGCCCCTCGCTACATCACTGTGAAAATTCACCCCGATAAGATCGGCGATGTGATTGGTAAGGGCGGCGCGACCATTCGCGGTATTACCGAAGAGACGGGCGCCAGCGTTGATATCGAAGACGATGGCACTATCAAAATTGCCTCCGTGAAAGCCGAAGACGGCGAACGCGCCAAGAAGATGGTTGAAGAGCTGACGGCTGAAATTGAAGTGGGCAAGATCTACGAAGGCAAAGTCGTCGGCATCAAAGAGTTTGGTGCGTTTGTGAACATTCTGCCGGGCAAAGATGGCTTGGTACACATTTCTCAAATCGCCCAAGAGCGCGTGGAAAATGTGACCGATCACCTTTCTGAAGGTCAGGAAGTTCGCGTGAAAGTGCTGGAAGTCGATCGCCAAGGTCGCGTGCGCTTGAGCATGAAAGAAGTCGGTGACGGCGAAGCGTAATCGCCAACCATCGTTACTGAATAAAAAGAGCCCACTTGTTGGGCTCTTTTTTTGTTTGTCACAGACCCTGGGTTTCTCCCGCGTCATCTAAAAGAAAAAAGACGCTGGCCTCCCGCCTGCGCGGGAGTGACGGGCGGGCTGGGACATATTCCGACCACACACTTTCGAGCCTGTGTGTTCTCTGTGGCTCATTTCATGCGCTAGATATTGTGACACTGGTGCTTCTTTAATCTCGTCACTCTAGATTGAATCTAAAGTCTTCCTATCGGTGCCATGGCGCTGTTGGAATGAATGCCGACCGACAACATATTCCAACCTCTGTGCTTTCTGCCGAGGAGGTTATGAATGAATTCCAGAAGGGTGGGGTTTTTGAGCTAGAGCCCCTTCAATGAAATGCTTAGCGGCCTACGAATTTCTGAAAAAGAACGGCGCAATACAGCAAAAGGCTTGCATTTAATGGCGTAAGGCCGTTTACTTGAACCCTGTCGCAAATTCTCATGTTTGCTCACTCTGTTTATCGTCAAAGAAGGGGAGGTTATGAAGCCATTTGCCGGTCTGGCGCTCGTGCCTAGCTTTATCGCACTCGCCGCAAAACATGGCGTCAGCCTAGACTCGCTGTATCAACAAGCGGGGCTCGATATGCGCGAGATCAGTCGCGCCAAAGTGATGCTGAGTGCCAGTGATGTAGACAGCATACTGCAGGCCTATCGAGACATTAAGGGTGAGGATGGCTTCTTTCTTGAGCTAGGCCAGAACATTCGCTTTGACTCTCTCGGTGCCGTGGGTTCGATGGTGGCAACATCGGCCACACCGCGCGAGGCCTTCGACGATTTTGCCCAGTTTAAAGACATCATTCATCCCTATGTGAACTTCCAGCTGCTGGATTACGGCAGCGGCCGTACCGCTGTTGTGTTCGAGCCTGAAGAAGACGAACCGCTGGCGCACAAAGCCTATTATGCGGAGTTGTTCTTCTCGGCATTTATTTCACTCAGCTTGTTGTTATTGAGTGATGGGCCCAAGCAGGCCGAAGTGCGGTTTAAATACAAAGAACCCGCTAACGTCGATCAATACCGTGAAGTTTTTGGGCCCAACTTGGTGTTCCAAGCCCAGCGAAACGAACTGATTTTTGAAACCGAGTGGCTGGATATCGAGCTGCCCAGTGCCTCACCTGAGTTTCGTAAACTGTCTTCTCAGAAGGTATTGTCGGAGCTGTCTAAACTGCCGTCTCAAGATAATTTGGTGGCGAGGGTCGTGCGCTGTATTGAAGACCACATCGGACACTCGGTGCTATCTATGCAGAAAGTCGCCGACAAATTGAACACCACGCCCCGAACGCTTCAGCGCCGCTTGAAAGAAGAAAACGTGACCTATGCGGCGCTGCGCGATCAAGTGCTCTATAAGCACGCGCGGCGCTATCTGATTGAGACGGATCTGGATATGGCCACCATTTCCGCCAACCTCAGTTTTTCAGAGCCGGCCACCTTCAACAACGCCTTTAAACGCTGGTCGGGCATGTCGCCCGGCGCCTACCGCAAAGCCAACCGAAAAAGCATCTGACTTGTGGGAGGGCGCCGCGACTCTCCCTGTCATCGGGATAAGGCACAGCCGACCACCGCATGTAACCCCAGCGACGCTCCCGCGTTTCCATCGCCGCTCCCGCGCCTCATACCGTCGCTCCCGCGCAGGCGGGAGCCCAGTGGCTTTACTACTCCACACACTTAAAGACGCTGGATTCCCGCCTGCGCGGGAATGACTCATTTTTTAAAGTAGGCAAAGCTTTAGAATGCGTCATTGCGAGCGCAGCGCGGCAATCTGTGGATGTGTCCGATGGGCAGATTGCTTCACTACGTTCGCAATGGCGACACGCTGTCGGCCGAGTACCCAAGGGAAAAGGCACCGCTTCTACAAAATCCTGTGCCTTTTGCCACTAGCCCATTCGAGTTTTGAGAAAGCGCATGATCTGCCGATCCAGCCAGCCGAAATCGGCGCCCTGATGACCGTGGTGGACAAAGCCAATATGGCCGCCTTTCTCTACCATCAAAGCGTGAACAGAATCGGGCAGTTCGTCGATAGTGGGGGGCGTCTCGGGGCGCATAAAGGGGTCGTCCAAGGCATGTATTAACAGCGTGGGGTGGCGGATATCCCCCAGCTTGGGTCGGGCGCTGCAGACCTCGTAGTAGTGGCGGGCGCTGTCAAAGCCGTGGATCGGGGCGATGGCGTGTTCGTCAAAGTCCCAGAAAGAACGAGCCCGAGCCACCGCATCGAAATCGACTGGGTGGCCACTGGCTTCGATGATCTTGCGCTTTCGGGCTACTTTGTCTTTTAGCTGGCTCAGAAAGTGTTCGCGGTAGAGCCTGGCAAACCCCTGATCCATGACATCGGCGCAGCGATCCAATTCGTAGGGCACGGATACGGCGCAGGCGGCTTTGATCCGCTTGTCGGTTGCGTGTTTGGCCAGCCAGTTGAGCGCCATACTACCGCCCAAAGAATAGCCGACTAAGGCGATAGGGCGCTGGGGAAAGTGTTGTTCAATCCAATCGATTACGCGGGATAGATCTTCGGTTTCTCCCGAGTGATAGCTGCGCGCGGTGCGATTGAGTTCTCCCGAACAACCGCGCAAGTTCATGGCCACCCCCGCCCAGTGAATGCGGTGCAGCCGCCACAGCATGGCTTGAATGTATTGGGATTGGCTAGACCCCTCCAGGCCGTGTACCAATAACACCACGGGACCTTGTTCCGAGGGCAGCACATCTAAATCGAGAAAGTCGCCATCGTCGAGCTCGTAGCGAATACGGTTGATGGGCACAGCGGGCAAGCGCCGCCATTTGCTGGGTACGATAGTTTGTAGATGGCGATTGCGCATCCAGCGATGGGGCGTAAACGATGAAAACTGCATAGCTGTTTTATAACGCGCTTCGACCTGCCATGCCAAGTGGGTCGTCAGTTGGATGTAGGTTGAGTGTAGGTTGGACTTCAGTCCAACACCCATGCCAAAAACTCATGCATTCGCTTTTTACATAGATGAAATAACACAGAGATCACTGAGGGCACAGGGGCCTCAGAGGTTTTTAGTGGCCTCCCTGAACTTGATTTGCCTACAGGGATGTAGGTAAGGGGCGCAAGCAGGAGCGGGAGCTTCAGGATCTCTCTATCGGAACTCCGCTCTGAAGATTCCAAATCCAGTCTGGAATGACGAGTGTTGGACTCATTTGGGGTCATTGCGAGCCGCAGGCGAAGTCATCTCCCATCGAATGCACCAGCAGATTGCCGCGTCGGCTGCGCCTCCTCGCAATGACGAGTTTTAAGCCTTTCCTACTTGAAAAAAACGGGTAAGCGGATTAAATGGTTGATCTTACCTTTGCATGAGAGTGAGACAGACCGGCATCTCATCGGATTATCTGGTTGATGCTTCACCTACTGCTGGTGCATGTTTCCTTCGCTAATTCCAGCAAGAACCCCACACGCCTCAACTTCCCGGTCATCGTTGCAACTCGCTCTCAGTGAAACGAGTTGTTTCTCAAGCGCTTGCAGAGCGGTTATCTGCGACCGCACATGAGAGATGTGATCATCGAGCAAGGCGTTGACGGCGGTACAAGGCTGATGAGGGTCGTCCTGATAGCTCTGTAGTTCGTGAATCTCAGCCAGTGACAGGCCCAGGATTCTGCAGCGACGGATGAAGGCCAGCCCCTCACCATACTTCTCGGTATAGACACGGTAACCGTTGTCCTGCCGATCAGGCGGCGGCAACAAGCCTTGCTGTTCATAGAAGCGGATCGTCTGTGTTTCGACCCCTACCAACTGCGCCAACTGACCAATACGCATCAGCCTCCTCCCCAACGGATTCTTTACTCTATTGACCTTATAGTAGCTTTATAGTTTTAAATGGTACCACAACATTGTTCAAGTGGAGTCGTATCATGAGCAAATCCTGTGGTGGCGCCTGTGGCGGTGATGCAACGTCCGCAGCGGATACCGATATACAGGCCTCCTCCGAGGCGCCAGGGAGATGGGTCAGTGTTTATGCCGTGCCGAAGATGGACTGTCCATCAGAAGAACGAATGATTCGCCTAGCCCTGAACGGCTTTGAGGAGATTCGGGCGCTGTCCTTCGACTTGTCGAACCGCCGGCTGAAGGTCGTGCATGACGGCGAGGTCGAGCCCGTCACCTCGAAACTGAAGACCTTGGGGCTAGGCGCCTCGCTTCAGGAAACCGTCGCTGCAAATACTGAGACCATTAAGGCCGCCGAGTTCTCGGCAGCTTCTGCTAAGCAAGAATCCGGGGCTCTGCGCTGGTTGCTCGGCATCAATGCATTTCTGTTCGTGGTGGAAATGACTGCCGGTCTGATCGCCCAGTCCACCGGC
>DS990598.1:371357-379331 GCA_000155715.1 gamma proteobacterium HTCC5015
GCATCCTGGGCATTGACGAGCTATACCTGAACAAGCGCTACCGCTGCATTCTGACCAACATTGAGGAGCGAACCCTGCTCGACCTGCTGGCCACCCGCCGCCAGAACGTGGTGACCAACTACCTGATGAAGCTGAAAGACCGGCAGAAGGTCGAGATCGTCAGCATGGACATGTGGAACCCCTACCGGGCAGCGGTCAAGGCTGTGCTGCCCCAGGCCCGTATCGTGGTCGATAAGTTCCATGTGGTGCGCATGGCCAACGATGCCCTAGAGAGAGTGCGCAAGGGCCTCAGAAAGGAGCTGAAGCCGTCCCAGAGCCGGACTCTCAAGGGAGACCGGAAAATCCTGCTGAAACGCGCTCACGAAGTCTCAGACCGGGAGCGCCTCATCATGGAGACCTGGACAGGTGCGTTCCCGCAACTGCTGGCCGCCTACGAGCACAAGGAGCGCTTCTACGGCATCTGGGACGCCACCACACGGCTCCAGGCAGAAGCCGCCCTGGACGAGTGGATAGCCACCATCCCGAAGGGCCAAAAGGAAGTCTGGAGCGATCTGGTCAGGGCAGTGGGAAACTGGCGCGAAGAGACCATGACCTACTTCGAGACGGACATGCCCGTCACCAACGCTTACACGGAGTCCATCAACCGACTGGCCAAGGACAAGAACCGTGAAGGGCGCGGTTACTCCTTCGAGGTGATGCGGGCACGAATGCTCTACACCACGAAGCACAAGAAGAAGGCACCGACTGCGAAGGTCTCTCCTTTCTACAAGAAAACCATCGGTTACGGACTGCCGGACTTCGCAGAGGAACTCAACTACGGAGTCGATCTATCAACCATCTGAGGGTGGTATCAGATTGATGGGGTGAAGGTGCCCCATCAACCATTAAATCCGTATACCCGGCTTTATCTAGGTTTCCCAATATCTCGGTCTTTTGCAGCATAATTCTTGCTGAGCCGCTAAGACTATCTGCATTAAGGCTTAACCCCTTGCCAGTCTTGTAAAGGTGATGCAGATAATCATGGTGGTTTTTATAGGTCGAAGTCATCTGTCGGCCATGGCTGTAGTTAAATGGCAAGCCGCACTATCTCGTGTATACGGCCTGCTATCTATCTCGGGCTATCAGTTTTGTGTGCTTTGATGCCGACGCGATTCGGCCTGCCTAAATATACCCACCAATCCCCCCTCCTCGCACCTCATCCAGCTCCCCCGCCAATTCCTCCGACCGCTTCATCACCTCCCCCCAATAGCGAATCCTCTCCGCATCATCCATGCGCCCGAAATCCTTCCGGTCCGGGATCTTGCCGTAGGGCAGGCTGGCGACCCATTCGGCGCTGGGGCAGAGGATCAGCACGTTGTCATAGTGGTGCGGGTTGCCGCGCCGCCAGCTCAGCATCTTGTCGAACCAGCCGGGGGTGATATGCGGATAGAAGTGCGGGTAGAGCACCAGTGAGTCGTCGCTGAAGGGGATGTCGAAGTGGTAGTCGGTGACGCCGCCGTCGTAGTACATGCCGGGGCCGGCGCCGTGGATGTCTTCAACGGCGCTCAGTGCCAGCGGGATCGAGCCGGAGGCCATCACGGCGTCGCGCAGGTTGTGCTGGCTGAGTGGCACGCGGTGGGTGGGCAAATCATCGATGGCGTAGAACGGCGGTTTGCCCTGCGGCGAGTGGAACAGCACACGCTCGAAGAAGGCGCCGAGGGTGTTGCGGTGTACGGCATTGGCGGTGGCTGCCATCAACAGAGCAGCGGCTTGCACCGGGCGATGTTTGCTGGCGTTCAGTCCCTTGGCGCGGCAGGCGATCAGGTTAAGGCGGCGGATCGGGTTGTTGAGGATTTCCTGAACGTTCTGTTCGCTGGGGATGGCGGCGTCGAGGATGGTGCGGCACAGGGCGGTAACCTGATCGACCTTCATGCCTTTTTCAAAGCAGACGTGCTGGTAGGCGTGGGCGAATCGTTTTGAGGCAGCTTGCGGGTCGTTCTGGGCGTAGCAGGCGAAGCGCCAGGCGCCGGCGGAGCTGCCGATCATGTCGAGCGGGGTGGTGCGGTCCTTGAAGAATTCGCCGAGCAGGTATTGATCAAGGCCGAACAGGGCCATCCATTTGGGGCCGCCGCTGGCGCCCACTATCACGGAGAAGTCCTGCTGGCGCAGGCCATGGTCGAGCAGGTGTTGGCGGGCGCGGGGGCCGGCAATCAGTTGCAGGGCTTTCACTGGCGGGGAACCTCCTTGTCAGCACGCGCGGTGATGGTCTGTCAGCAGCGCGTGGTACAGCCGGGCATTTTCTGCAGGGCACTGTACATCAGTTCCGGGTGCTGGTTGGAGGTGACGGTCCAGGCGACGCCGTTGCCGCTGAAGCTCCAGGTGTTGATCAGCGGTGTCAGCACCAGCAGGGCCGGTTTGTCCCTGCCCAGCGACACGCTCAGTCCGTAGGGCGCGGGGTTGGGCAGGGCGAAGTCGCGGGCGGCGGTGAGCAGCACGAAATAGTTGCCGTCGGAGTAGTAGCCGGCCACAGCGGGCAGGGCGCCGGGGTGAATCAGGCGTCGTTGCAGCGGCAGGCCAAGCAGGCTATCGGGCAGGTTGCCAAGGGCAGGCCGTCGCGCAGAGATGGCCTCGCTGCTGACATCCGGCCAGTTCAGATCCCATTCGATTTGCATGGCCGAGGCTGGCAGCTTGGGTGCTTCGGGCAGCGTCAGCGGCTGGTTGAATGTGATGCGCTGGTATTGGTAGCTGAAGCTGTCGCCGCCGTGCAGGGTGACGTTGCCGGCCAGAGGGAAGCTGTATTGATCAAGTACCTGAGTGCGCGAGTGTTGAATCAGGTCGTTCGGGTTGCGCGCTTTCTGTTCCAGTTCGACAGCGTCGTGGCCGGCCACCTTGCTGACGTTGCCGAGTGCGTAGAAATAGCGCCGGGTATTTTCCCGCCAGGCATCCTCGATCCGTTTGGCTTCCTGTTCCGCCGGGGCGGCGGGCAGGTTGCGAATAATCAGGGCGATATCCAGCGTTGGCAGCCAGGTCATCAGGGTGTCTTCGCTGTAGCGGGTGACGCTGCCGGCGAGGCTGGCTGGCGCCGAGGTGTGGCTATGGAAATCGTGCGGGCGCTGGAACCAGATTTCGCTCTTGACGGTGTCATTGCCGTACAGGCCCTGTTGTTCCAGCACGCCCTGATAGCTTTGCACGGCGGCGATATTGCGCACCGTGCGTTCAATCTGCATTTCCGCCCAGCCGGCAAAGCTGTTGTTGCAGGCAAGCAGGAAAAGGCTGGCAGCCATGAGGGGAGTCGGGGCAGGGCGACGGGTCATTGTTCAGTGCTCCGTTTCGGTAACAGGCGGCGGGCCAGTTCGACCCAGCCATGAATTTGCAGCCACAGCGGATTGCGGCTGCCGGGGTCCGGCCGCACGCCATAGTGAATCGGTTGATCGGTGCTGGCGAAGGTGCCGAACAGCCGGTCCCAGATAATCAGGGTGCCGCCAAAGTTGCGGTCCACAATGTCCGCGTTGCTGGCATGGTGAACACGATGATGGGTGGGGGTGTTGAAGATCCAGCCGAAGGCCCGCGGCCAGGGATCGGTTTCCGAATGCAGGAAGGCCTGATAGGCGAGATTGATCAGCTGCATGGAAATCACCATCAGCGGGTCGAAGCCGATCAGTGGCAACGGCAACCAGAAAAAGAAGGTGATAAACGGAAACCAGCTTTGCCGCAGGGCGGTACTCAGATTAAAAAATTTCGATGAGTGATGGGTGACATGGGCAGCCCAGAAAAACGCCAGCTTGTGACTGCCGCGGTGGAACCAGTAAAAGCAGAAATCCTCCAGCACAAACAGCGCGCCCCACAGTAACCAGAATCGACTGCTGGCAGGGTCGAGCCACCAGGGGCCAAAGTCGAACAGCCGGTATTGCCAGACGCTGTAGTAAATGCGGAACAGGATATCCAGCCAGACCAGACCGATCAGCAGGTAGCCGGCATACATCAGCAAATTGGTGGCGGCATCGCCGGACTGATAGCGTGCCGGTCGGCGCAGCCATTCCAGCAGCATCAGCAGGGCCAGTAGCAGCAGGCCACCGTAATAGACATGATCGGGCGTCATGGGCAGATCATCGTTGTTGTACGTATAGGAAGAATAAACGCCCTTTTCACCCAAGTCCAACAGCTTTGGACCGCAGTTGACTCTTTCGACACCCCTGCGATGCAACCCAATCCGGCTGACGGGGAGCCAGCAACGCTGAAAATTTACCCTCCTCTTTCCCACTAGCGGCTCCTTTTCCGACAACCAGCACGGCGGATCCCTGCCGCGGCGCTGTGAACGCAGCATTTTGATTGGTATCGTTGGCCTTCAGGCTCGTCAGTCAAACAGACCCAGGAGCAGCTCAGCCGGTGGCGCCCGGCTTTCGGGTAACGCCCTGGTCCCGCTGGTTTCGGCTTTGTGCTTCAGGTGATCAAGGATCTGCTTGATCACTATAGGGTCTTCAATGCAGGCGATGACTTTCATGGCGCCGCCGCAGCCGCTGCAGGTCTCGATGTCGATATTGAAAACACGCTTGAGCCGTTGCGCCCATGTCATCGACGCTCGCCGTTGTGCTGGTGTTGCCGGTTCATCAGCCACCCTGACCTTGTTGCCCCTGCCCCGTTTTGCCGGCGTGACCAACGCCCGGTGCCGACTGTTGGGTGCGAACACCCCGTGGAAGCGGGTTAGGTTGACTCTGGGCTTCGGTACCAGGGCGGCCAGCCTTGCAATGAAATCCAATGGTTCGAAAATGACGTGCGTGGTGCCGTCCCGGTACGGCGTCTTGAGCTGGTAGCGCACGTTGCCGCCTCGTGTTAACGACAGCCGCTTCTCGGATACCGCCGGGCGGCTGATGTACCGGCACAGCCGTTCGAGCTTCTTGCGTTCATCGGCCCTGGCCGCCACGCCGGCGTGCAGGCTGGACCCGGCTACCTTGCCAATCCCGTCACCGAACGGATCACCACTGGTCGGCAGAGTTTGCAAAGTGAACACCTTTCGCCCCGCCTGTGAACCGACAGCGATACGGTAAGTGATCGAGTGCCCCAGCAGGGGTGTCATCGGGTCGTCATCCACCGCATCCGAGGCCAGATAGCTGTTTTCGACATCCCGTTCCAGCAGGCCTTGCCGTTCCAGATAGCGACCCACCCGGTGGGCGATGGTGTGCGTCAGCTGGGTGAGCTCTGGGCTGGTCGGCGCCTTGACCCAGCGGAAACGCGCTGAGCCGTGGGATTGCTCGACATACACACCGTCGAGAAACAGCATGTGGAAGTGAACATTCAGATTGAGCGCCGATCCAAAACGCTGGATCAGGGTGACCGCGCCCGTCTTGGCCACTTGGTGGGTATGGCCCGCTTTCTTGACCAGGTGCGTGGCAATGACACGGTAAACGATGCCCAGCACCCACCCCATGATCTCGGGCCGGCTGGCAAACAGGAAACGCAGCTGAAACGGGAAGCTCAACACCCACTGACGCATGGGTTGTTCAGGCAGTACTTCATCAACCAGCAAGGCGGCACTTTCGGCCATCCGCCGCGCCCCACAGCTCGGGCAGAAACCGCGACGCTTACAGCTGAAAGCGACCAGGTGCTCGGCGTGGCAAGACTCGCAGCGAACCCGTAGAAAGCCATGCTCCAGCCGCCCGCATTGGAGAAATTCTTCAAATTCCCGTTGCACATAGCCCGGCAATTCCTTTCCCTGCTCTGCCATAAGCGCAGCGAATGCCGGGTAATACTCGTCAACGATCTGATAGAGAAGGGTTTGCTCGGGTCGGTGGCTCTGGTAACGACCAGTATCCCGATCCCGGCTGGCCGTCCTGGCCGCCACATGAGGCATGTTCCGCGTCCTTGCAATACTGTGTTTACATACAGTCTATCGCTTAGCGGAAAGTTCTTTTACCCTCAGCCGAAATGCCTGCCGTTGCTAGACATTGCCAGCCAGTGCCCGTCACTCCCACTCTATTATCAATAAGAATTTTTTATCTTTTATTTTCGGGTAAGCGGATTAAATGGTTGATCTTACCTTTGCATGAGAGTGAGACAGACCGGCATCTCATCGGATTATCTGGTTGATGCTTCACCTACTGCTGGTGCATGTTTCCTTCGCTAATTCCAGCAAGAACCCCACACGCCTCAACTTCCCGGTCATCGTTGCAACTCGCTCTCAGTGAAACGAGTTGTTTCTCAAGCGCTTGCAGAGCGGTTATCTGCGACCGCACATGAGAGATGTGATCATCGAGCAAGGCGTTGACGGCGGTACAAGGCTGATGAGGGTCGTCCTGATAGCTCTGTAGTTCGTGAATCTCAGCCAGTGACAGGCCCAGGATTCTGCAGCGACGGATGAAGGCCAGCCCCTCACCATACTTCTCGGTATAGACACGGTAACCGTTGTCCTGCCGATCAGGCGGCGGCAACAAGCCTTGCTGTTCATAGAAGCGGATCGTCTGTGTTTCGACCCCTACCAACTGCGCCAACTGACCAATACGCATCAGCCTCCTCCCCAACGGATTCTTTACTCTATTGACCTTATAGTAGCTTTATAGTTTTAAATGGTACCACAACATTGTTCAAGTGGAGTCGTATCATGAGCAAATCCTGTGGTGGCGCCTGTGGCGGTGATGCAACGTCCGCAGCGGATACCGATATACAGGCCTCCTCCGAGGCGCCAGGGAGATGGGTCAGTGTTTATGCCGTGCCGAAGATGGACTGTCCATCAGAAGAACGAATGATTCGCCTAGCCCTGAACGGCTTTGAGGAGATTCGGGCGCTGTCCTTCGACTTGTCGAACCGCCGGCTGAAGGTCGTGCATGACGGCGAGGTCGAGCCCGTCACCTCGAAACTGAAGACCTTGGGGCTAGGCGCCTCGCTTCAGGAAACCGTCGCTGCAAATCCGGAGACCATCAAGGCCGCCGAGTTTTCGGCAGCTTCTGCTAAGCAAGAATCCGGGACCCTGCGCTGGTTGCTCGGCATCAATGCACTTCTGTTCGTGGTGGAAATGACTGCCGGTCTGATCGCCCAGTCCACCGGCCTGATTGGAGAATCCCTGGACAATTTTGCCGATGCGGCGGTGTACGGGCTTGCCCTTTATGCGGTTGGACATAGCGTGAAAATGCAGGTAAGTGCCGCGCATCTTGCTGGTGTACTGCAACTGATCTTGGCTGTGGGCGTGCTCGTAGAGGTGGTGAGACGCTTTGTATTCGGTAGTGAGCCTGAATCGCTGGTGATGATGGCTATCGCATTCGTCGCATTGATTGCCAATACCAGTTGTCTTCTGCTCATATCCAAACATCGGGAAGGCGGGGCGCACATGAAGGCAAGCTGGATATTCTCGGCCAACGACGTGGTGATCAACCTGGGGGTCATCACCGCCGGCGCCCTGGTCGCGTGGACCGGTTCCAATTATCCGGATCTGATTATCGGCACCATCGCGGGGGGCATTGTACTTAACGGTGCCAGACGCATTTTGGCGTTGAAGGGTTAAATAATGCTCATTATTGGCAAAAAGCTCTCGCCGTATGCCCTGTTTTCCATATCGGGCCTGCTGGCAGCGTCTGATCAGGCTGTAAAGTGGCTGGTGCAGCAATCAATGGCCTATGGCGAGTATGTTTCGGTGACCCCGTTCTTTAACTGGGTGCACCTATGGAACACCGGTGCCGCATTCAGTCTTTTTGCGAATGGTGGAGGCTGGCAGCGCTACTTTTTTATCGGAATCGCGGTAGTGGTCTCGATTTTTCTGATCAAGCTGATCCTTGAAAATCGTCATAAAGGAGAAGCCATCGCTTACAGTCTTATCCTCGGTGGCGCCATGGGCAGCCTGATTGACCGGGTCTTTCGCGGCTATGTTGTGGATTCCTTTGATTTCTATTGGCGAGACTGGCATTGGCCGGCCTTCAACCTGGCTGATATTGCAATTGTCCTCGGTGCCTTACTTTTCGTTTCCAGCAGCTTGTTGGGTAAAAAAGCAAACACCAATGCCGAGCCGGA
>DS990598.1:379704-443940 GCA_000155715.1 gamma proteobacterium HTCC5015
GTCAGCATGGACATGTGGAACCCTACCGGGCAGCGGTCAAGGCTGTGCTGCCCAGGCCCGTATCGAGGTCGATAAGTTCCATGTGGTGCGCATGGCCAACGATGCCCTAGAGAGAGTGCGCAAGGGCCTCAGAAAGGAGCTGAAGCCGTCCCAGAGCCGGACTCTCAAGGGAGACCGGAAAATCCTGCTGAAACGCGCTCACGAAGTCTCAGACCGGGAGCGCCTCATCATGGAGACCTGGACAGGTGCGTTCCCGCAACTGCTGGCCGCCTACGAGCACAAGGAGCGCTTCTACGGCATCTGGGACGCCACCACACGGCTCCAGGCAGAAGCCGCCCTGGACGAGTGGATAGCCACCATCCCGAAGGGCCAAAAGGAAGTCTGGAGCGATCTGGTCAGGGCAGTGGGAAACTGGCGCGAAGAGACCATGACCTACTTCGAGACGGACATGCCCGTCACCAACGCTTACACGGAGTCCATCAACCGACTGGCCAAGGACAAGAACCGTGAAGGGCGCGGTTACTCCTTCGAGGTGATGCGGGCACGAATGCTCTACACCACGAAGCACAAGAAGAAGGCACCGACTGCGAAGGTCTCTCCTTTCTACAAGAAAACCATCGGTTACGGACTGCCGGACTTCGCAGAGGAACTCAACTACGGAGTCGATCTATCAACCATCTGAGGGTGGTATCAGATTGATGGGGTGAAGGTGCCCCATCAACCATTAAATCCGTATACCCAAAAAAACGAGTCATTCCCGCGAAGGCGGGAATCCAGCGTCTTTGAGTGAGCGGGGTAGTAAAGCTACTAGGCTCCCACCTGCGCCTCCTCAATGAGGCTCCCTCTCCCCTCAATCCCTCTCCCAGTATGGGAGAGGGGTGAATAATACACTCTGCGATATCTGTGCATTCGGTCTTCTTTGTGTTCTCTGTGGCTAAACACAAAAAAGCCCGCCGGGATATGGCGGGCTTCTTGAGCCTAGTTAAAACGGTTTTAATTAACTTAAAGCCGCTTTAATGCGTTTTAAGGCTTCTTTGAGCGCTTCATCGCTGGTAGCGAAGGAGAGGCGCATATGGCCGTCTAGGCCAAAGGCAGAGCCGGGGACTAGGGCGACTTCGGCGTTTTCTAACAGATAGGAGCTTAAGTCCATGTCCGTTTCCACGCCGTCGATTTTGGCGATAGCGCCTTCAACATTGGGGAATAGATAGAAAGTGCCATCGCCGGCGATGCACTCAAAACCGGGAATGTCGTTTAAGCCTTCGAGCACAAAGTCGTGACGGCGCTTAAAGGCGGCGTTCATGGTGTCGATGCAGCTCTGGTCGCCATCGAGAGCGGCCTCGGCAGCGCGCTGTGAAATGGATGTGGGATTGGATGTGCTTTGCGACTGCACTTTTTTCATCGCTTTAATCACATCCTCGGGGCCCGCCGCGTAGCCGATGCGCCAGCCGGTCATGGAGTAGCACTTGGAGACGCCGTTCATGACGATAGTGCGATCGTATAGGTCGGGGCAGGCCATAACGATGTTGTAAAAGTCGTTGCCCGGCCACATGATTTGCTCGTACATATCGTCGGTGGCGATCAGGATGTCGGGGTATTTTTTCAATACTTCACCGAGCGCGACGAATTCTTCGCGCGTGTAGGCGGTGCCCGCGGGGTTGGAGGGACTGTTGAGCACAACCACGCGCGTTTTGTCGGTAATCGCCGCATCGAGTTGTTTCGCGGTGATTTTAAAGCGCTGAGACTGATCGCCTTGCACGATGACGGGAACGCCGTCAGCGAGTTTGACCATGTCGGGGTAAGACACCCAGTAGGGTGCGGGAATCACGACTTCGTCACCGGGATTGATAACGGCCTGAGCCATGTTGAAAAAGCTTTGCTTGCCGCCGCAGGAGACGAGAATTTGCTCCGCTTTGTACTCCAGCTGATTGTCGCGCTGGAATTTGCCGATGATGGCTTTTTTCAGCCCAGGTGTCCCGTCGACGGGAGTGTATTTGGTGAAGCCTTCGTCGAGGGCGTCCTTGGCCGCTTGCTTGATGTGGTCGGGGGTGTCGAAATCGGGCTCACCGGCGCCGAGTCCAATCACATCTTTACCCTCGGAACGCAGTTGCGCCGCCAGTGCGGTGATTGCCAGCGTGGGCGAGGGTTTTACATTTTGTACGCGATTTGAAAGCTTGATTGCCACAATTACAATCCTGTTTTATCGAAATTAAAAAAGTGCTCGTGCCATTTTGATGGGGCGATTTTGAATCGCACCTAAAATCGGTGAGAGCGACCGCGTATACTACCCGATCTGACACGGGATTTCACATGAAGCAACGCATCGGTAAGCCGTTTAATATTCATAGCCAGTACCAGCCAGCGGGGGATCAGCCCGCGGCGATCCAGAATCTGCGCGCGGGTTTTGAGTCGGGTTTGCTGCGGCAAACGCTGCTTGGGGTAACGGGCTCGGGCAAGACCTTTACCATGGCCAATTTGGTGCAGGATTTGCAGCGTCCCGCCTTGATCTTGGCCCACAATAAAACGCTTGCGGCTCAGCTCTATGGCGAGATGAAGGAGTTTTTCCCCGAGAATTCCGTCGAGTACTTTGTCTCATATTACGACTACTACCAGCCCGAAGCCTATGTGCCGTCCTCGGACACTTTTATCGAGAAAGACGCCAATGTAAACGAACACATTGAGCAAATGCGTTTGTCGGCCACCAAGGCGTTGATGGAACGGCGGGATGTCGTGATTGTCGCCACCGTTTCGGCGATTTACGGCCTAGGCGATCCCAACTCCTATATGACCATGATGCTGCACCTCGTGGTGGGCGATATGATCAATCAGCGCGATATACTGCGCCGTTTGGCCGAGCTGCAGTACACGCGCAACGATATGGAGCTGCGCCGCGCCACCTACCGCGTGCGCGGTGAGGTGATCGATGTGCATCCGGCGGAGTCCGAGCGCGAGGCCGTGCGCATTGAATTGTTTGACGACGAAGTCGAGAACTTAAGTATTTTTGACCCGTTGACTGGCGAGGTACTGCGTAAGCTCCAGCGCGTGACAGTGTATCCCAAGACCCACTATGTCACGCCGCGTGACACCCTCGTGGAAATGATCGACAAGGTCAAAGCCGAGCTTAAAGAGCGGTTAGAACATCTGCGCAGCGTGGATAAATTGGTAGAAGCACAGCGCCTTGAACAGCGCACCATGTATGACATGGAGATGATTCAAGAGCTGGGTTACTGCAACGGCATTGAAAACTACTCGCGCTATCTATCGGGGCGAAACCCCGGCGAACCACCACCCTGTTTACTGGATTACCTGCCCGACGACGCCTTAATGATTATCGACGAGAGCCATGTCACGGTGTCTCAGGTGGGGGCGATGTACAAAGGCGATCGCTCGCGCAAAGAGACACTGGTGGAGTACGGTTTCCGATTGCCGTCGGCTTTGGATAATCGGCCGCTGCGTTTTGATGAATTTGAAAACACCATTGGTCAAACGCTGTTTGTATCGGCAACGCCAGGCCCCTATGAGGAGGAGCACGCCGATGCGGTGGTCGAGCAGGTGGTTCGTCCCACGGGGTTGGTCGACCCCGAGTTGGAGGTTCGCCCCGTTGCGACACAGGTCGACGATTTGCTCTCGGAAATTCACAAGCGGGCGGCGGTCGACGAGCGCGTCTTACTGACGACATTGACCAAGCGCATGGCCGAGGACTTAACCGATTATTTGATGGAGCACGGGGTAAAGGTGCGCTATCTGCACTCGGATATCGACACGGTGGAGCGCGTGGAGATCATACGCGATCTGCGTTTAGGAGAGTTTGATGTGTTGGTCGGCATCAACTTACTGCGGGAGGGGCTGGACATGCCCGAGGTGTCGCTGGTTGCCATTCTCGATGCCGATAAAGAGGGTTTTTTACGCTCCGAGCGCTCTTTGATTCAAACCATCGGTCGCGCGGCTCGCCATGTGAATGGCCGCGCTATTTTGTACGCCGACAAAATCACGGGCTCCATGCAGCGAGCTATGGATGAAACCGAGCGCCGCCGCGATAAACAAATGGCCTTTAATCGCGAACACGGCATCGAGCCGAAAACGGTGAAGCGCTCGGTGGAAGATATACTCGATGCGGGCTACACTCCTGGCAAGCCGGGCAGTGATCGCAAGAAGGTGGCGGAGCAGGGCGAGGATTACTCGGGTCTGTCACCTGCTCAAGCGAGTAAAGAGATCGAAAAACTGGAAAAACGGATGTTTGAGCACGCCCGCAATTTAGAATTTGAAGAAGCGGCTCAACTGCGTGATCAAATGGACACTCTGCGCAAGCAGGCCCTCGATTTGCCAAAAAATCTTGAAGTTTGAATTCAATGGCGCCGAAGGGCGACGTGAGGGCGCGTTTTTGGCCAATACCCCGTCAAGGCTGTGATACTTTTCAGGAACGGCCAAGATTATAAAAAGGTGGTTACTGTGTCTCAGCCAGAATTTGATTACATTATTGTCGGTGCGGGCTCGTCGGGCTGCGTACTGGCCGCTCGTTTAAGTGAAGATCCCGCTATTCGAGTCTGCCTATTGGAGTCGGGTGGAAAAGACAGCAGTGTTTTGATCCATGCGCCCGCGGGTGTGGTAGCTATGGTGCCTACCAAAATGAACAACTGGGCCTACGAGACAACGCCCCAGCCCGGATTAAATGGTCGCCGTGGTTTTCAGCCGCGAGGCAAAGTGTTGGGTGGGAGCTCCTCTATCAATGCCATGCTGTATGTGCGTGGCCACCGCTGGGATTACGACCACTGGGCAGCGCTAGGTAATAGCGGTTGGTCCTATGAAGAGGTTTTGCCCTACTTTAAAAAATCCGAGTGCAACGAAGCTATCCAAGACGAGTACCACGGTGTGGATGGCCCGCTGCATGTGTCCGACCCCACCGATGCCAGCGACTTGAACCAACGCTTTATTAAAGCCTGTGAAAACCATGGAGTGCCCGAGATCCGCGACTGCAATGGCGCCGATCAAGAAGGCGCTTTCATGTACCAGCGCACGGTGAAAAATGGCGAGCGTCACAGTAGTGCCAAGGGCTATCTAACGCCCAATCTCGATCGCCCCAATCTGACTGTCATCACTCATGCACACAGTGAGAAGGTGTTGTTTGAAGGTAAGCGAGCGGTGGGAGTCCAGTTTCAACAAAAAGGCCAGTCGCAACAAATTCGAGCAAAACGAGAAGTCATTCTCAGTGCTGGTGCTTTCGGCTCTCCCCAGTTGCTGATGCTGTCTGGCGTAGGGGCTTCCGAGGAATTGTCGCGCCATCACATCGACGTGGTGCAGGATTTGCCCGGTGTGGGGAAAAACCTACAAGATCATATCGACTATGTGCAAACTTACCGAGTGTCGAGTAAAGCGCAGAGTTTCGGCCTCTCTCTGCGCGGCAGCTTGAAGATGATGAAAGCCATATGGCAATGGAAAAAGCGCCGTCGTGGCTTAATTACGAGCACCTTCGCTGAGTCGGGCGCCTTTTTTAAATCCACGCCGGATAAAGCCATCCCCGATGTTCAATTGGTCTTTGTCGTCGGCATTGTAGACGACCACGCGCGAAAAACGCACTGGGGCCACGGCTATAGTTGCCACATCACATTGCTGCGGCCTAAAAGCTGTGGTGAGGTGGCGCTAGCCAGCGCCGACCCCCGAGAGCCGCCACTTATCAATCCCGCTTTTTTGCAGGAAAAAGAAGACATTGAAACGTTGTTAAACGGCGCTAAAACCATGCAGTCTATTTTGGAGGACAGCGCCTTTGACGATGTCAGAAAGGAAATGCTCTATTATGTCGAAAAGAATGATAGAAAGGGTATGGAAGCCGACATAAGGAGCCGCGCCGATACTCAGTATCATCCAGTGGGTAGCTGCCGCATGGGGCCTGACAGCGATCCTCTCGCCGTTGTTTCGCCCGATTTAAAAGTGAAAGGCGTCGAGGGGCTCAGAGTTGTCGACGCCTCTATCATGCCGACTTTGATCGGCGGTAACACCAATGCGCCCGCAATTATGATTGCGGAAAAAGCCGCAGATATGATTCGAAACGCGCACAAGCAATCATGAATTGATGGAGTCACATGTCGCAAAATAGCATCAAAGCTTGGGCCGCCGCGTCGGCGGGCGATGAGTTAAAACCCTTTGAATACGATCCGGGGCCCTTGGCGCCAGAGCAGGTCGAGATCGAAGTGACGCACTGCGGTTTGTGTCACTCGGATTTATCCATGCTCGATAATGAATGGGGCGTTTCTCAATACCCGCTGGTGCCTGGTCACGAGGCGGTGGGGCGCGTGGTGGCCCTGGGGGATGCCGCCCAAGATAAAGGCTTGTCGATTGGGCAGGCCGTGGGCGTCGGTTGGCTGAGTGGCAGTTGCATGCACTGTAACTCCTGCTTGTCGGGCGACCACAACTTGTGTGCTGACAACGAGGTAACGATCGCTGGCCGCTATGGTGGCTTTGCCGATCGCCTGCGCGCCCACTGGGCGTGGGCGATTCCGCTGCCCGAGTCACTGGATATGGCCAGTGCAGGGCCGCTTTTTTGTGGCGGTGTGACTGTCTTTAACCCCATTGTCGAGTTGGATATTAAGCCAACGGATAGAGTGGGCGTGGTCGGTATCGGGGGGCTTGGCCATCTGGCGTTACAGTTTCTCAATGCTTGGGGCTGTGACGTTACAGCGTTTACCTCTTCCGAGGCCAAACGCGAGGAGGCAATGTCGCTGGGGGCGCACCACGTAGTGACCAGTACGGACAAAGCGTCTTTGAAGGCCGTGCGGGAATCATTGGATTTTATTTTAGTGACAGCCAATGCCTCTCTGGATTGGCGGCAATTTATCAATGCCCTAGGTCCTAAAGGCAAACTGCACTTTGTCGGCGCGGTACTCGAACCCATCCCCGTTTCGGTGTTTGATTTGTTGGGCAAGCAACGCAGCGTCTCGGCCTCTCCAGTAGGGTCGCCGGCTCGCTTGCGCCAAATGCTCGACTTCTGCGCGCGCCACGGTATTGAAGCCCAAGTGGAGCCGTTTCCCATGTCGCAAGTGAATCGGGCGGTGGCGCATTTGAAATCGGGCAAAGCGCGCTACCGCGTGGTGCTAGAAAACACCTGATGTTTATCAAATATATAGATGGGTAATGCGTTCGCCGTGAACTCATCTGTGCTTTTGTGGTCTTTTTCCTATGAACTCTATGCCTAAAAAATCTTTTGTACTGATTCTGTTGGCTTCCTTGAGCGCCCTCTCTGCGTGCGACAGTGGCGGTGGCTCTGGGGAATCGTCAGATAGCGACAGTCGCCGAGTGGTGAAAATGACCGCCACCAACACCACAGCGGGCGGCGTCGACGTGTTTACTTTCGAGTACGATGACGCGGGCAACCTTAAAGCCTTTACGCCTCCGCCTAATGCGGGCTCTGAGTATTTGAAGGAGTCTTATCAGTATTCGTCCAATCAAACGCTGCAATCAGGTCGCGAACTCAATGCGTCAGGCCAAGCGGTGTCCAGTATTCGCTACCGCTTTAATCCTGTTGATCTTGTCAATGTTATCGCCTACCAAGCCGAGGGGGAAAGCTACGAGCATCTTCGTATAGATTACGAGTACAACAGTACGGGGAGAGTGTCTCAGGAGCGCCAGTCGAATTTTACCCTGCTCGCCTCGGGTCAAGTTCAAAAGTCCAGCGAAACAACGCTAGCGTATAGCTACGACACCTATGGCCGTATTGAAACGGTATCGGAATTGGATAATACCAAGCCCGAGGGCGAGCGAGAGACGAAAGTGCGGTCTTATCAATACCCTCAATCGAGTTTCGCGCCCAATAAAATGCTTGAATACGATGCCAGTGAAGCGGTTGTGGCCGAATACCGGCTGGCGTTCGAATACGAAGAGGCTCGCTGTAATGTCGATGGTGTGCAGCTTCCGCAAAAACCACAGTGGCGCTTTGTATGCTTGGAGAACTGACATATCTCTTGTCAGAAGCCATGAAAGGGGCTAATATCCGCGCCCTAATTAAGTCGCGTAGCTCAGCTGGTTAGAGCACTACCTTGACATGGTAGGGGTCGGTGGTTCGAGTCCACTCGCGACTACCAAGTTTAAAAGCCCGTCGGAAATCCGACGGGCTTTTTTTGTTGCGCGCAGTATCGATATCGCGCATTTGGGTCGGCGTGTGAATGATGGACAGATTGCTTCGCTGCACTCGCAATGGCGAATTGGCGCTCGCAAAATGGGTTTGCGGCGATGTGCATTTGTGCGCGGTTTTTAACGGGGAAATAACTGTCCAATCAGCGTGGGGATGGCGGTTTCTACAGTAAGAATGCGTTGTCCCATATTGACGGCTTGAAAACCGATGGACTCGAGTTTTTCGATTTCATAGGGGATGAAGCCACCCTCGGGGCCGATGGCTAACGTGCTCGCTTGAGCGCCGAGGTTCATAGGGCAGGGGGCGTTGCCCTTGGGGTGGGCGACCAGTTTGACGCTTTCTTTTGCTAGCGCGCCGAGTTCGTCTTCCACAAAGGGTTTAAAGCGTTTTCTTTGGCTGATTGTTGGCATGATCGTGTCGACAGCTTGCTCCAGCCCCAATTGTAAACTGTGCTCGATACTGGCCGATTCAAGTAGCGGGCTTTGCCAATAGCTTTTTTCGACGCGCCACGTGTTGATCAGGATGATGTGTTTGGCGCCAAGGCTGCTGAGGTTTTGCAGCGTACGGCGCAGCACCTTGGGCCGGGGCAAAGCCAGTATCAGCGTCAGTGGAAGAGCGGGCGGCGGTGGCGTGTCGAGGGCGTAGCTGAGTTCGACGCTGTGACTTTGAAGGTCTTCGACAATGGCCGAGCCGATTGAGCCATTGATGACGCCCAGTTTTAAGCGATCGCCTACTTGGGCGCGATGCACTTTTGTTATGTGCTCAAATCGGCGGTCGCTGAGTCGAATGCGTTGTGGCGATACGGCGTGCTCGCGCTCAGAGAGCAGAATTAAATTCATGGTATTGGGCGTTTTATCGTGTTGTGAGTGGCTGTATAATCGCCGCTTTGCTCGGCGGCGGCTCGTGTGGTTCGGCGCTGGTTCGACATCATAAACCATGTGGCCTTTGGTAGGGGTCACCACTGGAAGGAGAAAACAATGCCCATCATCACGCTCCCCGACGGTACTCAAAAGCCTTTTGACGCCCCCGTCAGTACACTGGAAGTTGCCCAGTCGATTGGACCCGGTTTGGCCAAGGCAACGATTGCGGGCCGAGTCAACGGCCAGCTGCGCGATGCCAAATTGCCGATTGTCGAAGACGCCGAGCTGCAAATTATTACCGATCGCGATGCCGAGGGCTTGGAAATCATCCGCCACTCCTTTGCGCACTTGATGGGGCATGCGGTGAAACAATTGTACCCCGAGGCCAAAATGGCGATCGGCCCGGTGATTGACTACGGCTTTTACTACGACATTGATTATGAGCGTCCCTTCACGCCAGAGGATGTCGAGGCGATTGAGCAGCGCATTAAAGCGCTGACAAAAAAAGATTACGAAGTCGAAGTGGTGGTATCGAACCCCCAAGAGGCAGTCGACACGTTTAAGCAGCGCGACGAGCCCTACAAGGTAGAGATTGCCTCGGAGATTCCCGAGGGGGAGGAGGTTAAGCTCTACCACCACGAAGAATATACCGACATGTGCCGTGGCCCCCACGTGCCCAACACGCGCCACCTGCGCCACTTTAAATTGATGAGTGTGGCGGGGGCCTACTGGCGGGGCGATTCCGATAACAAAATGTTGCAACGGATTTACGGCACGGCGTGGACCAATAAAAAGGATTTGAAGGCTCACCTCACCATGCTGGAAGAGGCGGAAAAGCGCGACCATCGCAAGCTGGCCAAGTCCTTGGATTTGTTCCACATGCAGGAAGAGGCGCCCGGGATGGTGTTCTGGCACGACAAGGGCTGGCAGATCTATGTACAAGTACAGGACTATATTCGCCAGTTGCTGCGGCAGCACGATTATCAAGAAGTGCACACGCCGCAGGTAGTCGATCGCGTGTTATGGGAAAAATCCGGTCACTGGGACAAGTTCGGCGATATGATTTTCTCTACCCACTCGGAGAATCGCGACTACGCCGTAAAGCCCATGAATTGCCCCTGTCACGTGCAAATTTACAATCAGGGGCTTAAGTCTTATCGCGATCTTCCCCTGCGTATGGCGGAGTTTGGCTCTTGCCACCGCAACGAGCCCTCGGGCACCTTGCACGGTCTGATGCGCGTGCGCAATTTTGTGCAGGACGACGCCCACATTTTCTGCACCGAAGATCAGATTCAGTCGGAGGTGTCGGCTTTTATCGATCTTGTGTTCCAAGTGTATAAAGACTTTGGCTTTGAAGAAGTGCAAGTCGCGCTGTCGACTCGCCCCGAAGAGCGTGTTGGAGAAGATGCCCTGTGGGATAAAGCCGAAAACGCCCTAGAGGTCGCTCTGAACAATAAAGATCTGGACTTCACGCTCCAGCCTGGCGAGGGCGCATTTTACGGCCCCAAAATTGAGTTTGCCCTGAAAGACTGCCTGGGGCGCGTCTGGCAGTGCGGCACCATTCAAGTCGATTTCTCGATGCCCACGCGTCTCGAAGCGGATTATGTGGCCGAGGATGGCAGTCGCAAGACACCGGTGATGTTGCACCGCGCGATTCTGGGTTCGCTAGAGCGTTTTATTGGCATTTTGATTGAAGAGCACGAGGGGCGCTTCCCCGTTTGGTTGGCTCCCGTGCAGGCGGCAATCCTCAATATTACCGATAAACAGGCGGATTTTGTCGAGAAAGCCCGACAAACCCTTGAAAATCAAGGTTTAAGAGTGGTTTCTGACTTGAGAAACGAGAAGATCGGCTTTAAAATCCGCGAGCACACTTTGCAACGAGTCCCCTATTTATTCGTTGTGGGCGACCGCGAAGTGGAGAATGAGTCCGTTGCCGTGCGCACGCGCTCTGGCGAGGATCTCGGCACTATGACTGTGGACGAGGCCGTCCAGCTGATTAAGCGCGCCGCCGAGCAACGGGAAACAGTTTAAAAACATAGAGGACAATCGTCATCGCAGCACCGAGAAGAAGACCGCCGCAGCAAAAAGATCAAAATCGCATTAACGATCAAATTCGTATCCCCGAGGTACGACTTATTGGCGCAGACGGTGAGCAGGTGGGCATTGTGTCCACTGATGAAGCGAAAAAGATTGCCGAGGAGGCCGCTCTCGATTTAGTCGAGATCGTGCCCAACGCGAAGCCTCCGGTTTGCCGGGTGATGGATTACGGCAAATACAAATTTGAGCAAAGCAAAAAGGCCAATAACGCCAAGAAAAACCAGAAGCAAATCAAGGTTAAAGAGGTTAAGTTCCGCCCCGGTACGGACGATGGCGACTACAACGTCAAACTCAACAACCTAAAGCGCTTTTTGGAAAAGGGTGATAAGGCCAAAGTGACATTGCGTTTTCGCGGTCGCGAGATCACCCACCACGAGTTGGGACGCGATTTGTTGAAGCGTATCGAGGGCGACCTTGAGGAGTATGCCTCTGTCGAGCAATTTCCAAAAATGGAAGGCCGCCAGATGATTATGATCCTCGCGCCCTTGAAAAAGAAATAAGCCGCTTGCGGCTTTGGCGTCGGCGTTGGGCAGGGCATTGCCTGCGTCGTCACTGTATAAACCTTGAAAATTAGGAGAGAAAAATGCCCAAGATGAAAACCAACCGCGGCGCGGCGAAGCGTTTCCGTGTAACCGGAAAAGGCCAAGTCAAACGCGCTCAATCTCACCGCCGTCACATCCTGACGAAGAAGAGCACCAAGCGTAAGCGTCACCTCCGCAGTGACATCCAACGCATTCACAAAGTGGATGTGCCTTCTGTTAAAAGCATGTTGCCCTACGCATAAGAGGAGATTGAGTCATGGCAAGAGTTAAACGCGGCGTTACTGCCCGTGCCCGTCACAAAAAAGTCCTCGCCAAAGCCAAAGGCTATTATGGTGCCCGTTCACGCGTTTATCGCGTTGCTAAACAGGCGGTCATTAAGGCCGGCCAGTACAGCTACCGCGACCGCCGTCAGCGCAAGCGTCAGTTCCGCCAGCTTTGGATCGTGCGTATTAACGCCGGTGCGCGCAGCAACGGCCTGTCCTACAGCCAGTTTATGAACGGTCTTAAAAAAGCGGAAATTGCTTTGGACCGCAAAGTGTTGGCTGATTTGGCGGTGAATGACAAAGCGACTTTTACCCAATTGGTAGAAAAGGCTAAGTCTTCCCTCGCAGCGTAAAAGCATAGCGGGTATCCACGAGGTACCAAACGGCAATCGATCGATGACGACTCCGATTGCTGTACAAAGGGGAAGCCTTCGGTTTCCCCTTTTTTGTGAATACATCTTTGAATAGGCACTAGGGCCGAGTATGTCCAACGATTTACAAGCAGTTATCGAACAGGCGGAGTCCGCCATCGCCGAGGCGGGAAATCTCGCCGACTTGGACGCCCTGCGCGTTCAGTACCTCGGCAAAAAAGGTGTGATTACCGAACAACTTAAATCGCTGGGCCAGCTTCCTCCCGAAGAGCGCTCGGCCATGGGGCAGGCGATCAACCAAGCCAAGCAAGGTGTGGCGAAGGCGATTGAGACGCGTCGCAATGCCTTGGCCGAAGAACAGCTGAAAGCTCAGCTGGCAGCGGAGTCGGTGGATGTAACGCTGCCGGGCCGCGGTGAGAAAACGGGCGGTTTGCATCCCGTCAGTCAAACGCTGGAGCGCATTCGCCTACTGTTTGCCCAAATGGGCTTCAGTGTGGAAGAGGGGCCAGAGATCGAAGATGACTACCACAACTTTGAGGCGCTCAATATCCCCGACAATCATCCCGCGCGCGCGATGCACGATACCTTCTATTTTGAAGATGGTCGCGTCTTGCGCACGCATACATCGCCGGTACAGGTTCGCACCATGGAGGCGGTTGAACCGCCGATTCGCATTATTGCACCGGGCCGCGTCTACCGTTGCGATTCCGATTTGACACACACGCCGATGTTCCACCAAGTCGAGGGCTTGCTAGTGGACGAGCGCATCACCTTTACCGATTTGATGGGAACTCTCGATGAATTTCTGCGCGCGTTCTTTGAGAACGACGATCTGAAAACGCGCTATCGTCCTTCCTACTTCCCATTCACAGAGCCCTCGGCTGAAGTCGATATGCAGTGTGTGATGTGTGGTGGCGAGGGTTGTCGCGTGTGTTCGCACAGCGGCTGGATTGAAGTGCTCGGCTGCGGCATGGTGCACCCCGAGGTATTCCGCCACACGGGCATTGATAACGAACAATTCACTGGCTATGCCTTTGGCATGGGCGTGGAGCGCCTATCGATGTTGCGCTATGGCATTAACGATTTGCGCCTGTTCTTCGAGAACGATTTGCGCTTCCTCAAACAATTTAATTAAGCACACACTGGCGGCACTATGATTATCAGCGAGCAGTGGCTCAGAGAGTATGTAAATCCCGATCTAAGCACCGAGACGCTGGCCGAGCGCCTGACGATGCTGGGCTTGGAAGTCGACGGCATTGAACTCGCCGCCCCCGCATTTAGCGGTGTAGTGGTCGGTGAAATTGTCGAGATTGAAGCGCACCCCGATGCCGACAAACTGCGGGTGTGCCAAGTGGCCGGTGGCGACGATGTCGTGCAAGTGGTGTGCGGCGCAAAAAACGCGGCTAAAGGCTTAAAAGTTCCCTTTGCAATGGTGGGGGCTAAACTGCCTGGCGATTTTAAGATCAAGCGCGCTAAGCTGCGCGGCGTTGAGTCACTGGGCATGTTGTGTGCTGCGGCGGAGCTCGGTTTGGCGGAGTCCTCTGAGGGACTGTACGAACTGCCAGATGACGCTCCGGTAGGCACCGACTTTCGCGAGTATTTATCCCTCGACGACGCACTTATTGAGGTGGATTTGACGCCGAACCGTGGCGACTGTCTGTCTATGGTGGGCGTGGCTCGCGAAGTGGGTACGGTGACACACCAAGCGGTGAACTACCCAGCGCTCGAGGCCATCGAGGCCCAAATTGACGAGACATTGCCCATTCGTATCGAAGCCGCTGACGCATGCCCACGCTATGCGGGCCGTGTGATTCGCGGTGTTGACGCGGCGGCGACAACGCCCCTGTGGCTGTCTGAGCGATTGCGCCGCGCCGGCGTGCGCCCGCTCAGCGCGGTAGTGGATATCACCAATTATGTGATGCTAGAGCTAGGGCAGCCCATGCATGCCTTCGATCTCGATAAGCTCGAAGGTGGCATTGTGGTGCGCAAAGCGGCTGACCAAGAGGCGCTGACGACACTGGACGGCAACGAGCTGAGCTTGAAGGAAGGCTCGCTGGTCATCGCCGACGAAGCTAAGGCCGTGGCGCTGGCGGGTGTGATGGGAGGCGAGCAAACGGCTGTGGCTGACTCCACGGCAGCGGTATTCCTAGAAAGTGCTTTCTTCGATACGGACGCCATGGCAGGGGAAGCGCGTCGCTACGGCTTGCACACCGATTCATCGCATCGCTTTGAGCGCGGCGTAGACCCACAGCTGCAAGAGCGCGCAATTGAGCGCGCCACACAGCTCATTCTCGAAATCTGTGGCGGCCAGCCTGGCCCCGTGTCCCTTGAGCACGACGAGCAAAAAGTACCCCAGCGCCCTGCGGTGCAGCTGCGCGCCGAGCGCATTGAGCGCCTGCTGGGATTGCGATTTGAAAAACAGGAAGTGGTCGATATTCTACAGCGCCTTGGCATGGGCGTCGCTGTGCTGGAAGAGGGGTGGCGAGTGACGCCGCCGAGTTTTCGCTTTGATATCAACATCGAAGCAGACTTAATCGAAGAGTTGGTGCGCATCTACGGTTACGACCGCGTGCCGCGCACCTCAGCGGCGGCCTCGCCTGCGATTCAACGCCGCGACGAGGCGGCGCGCCCCGTTCAGCGCTACAAAGAAGTATTGGTCGAGCGCGGCTACCAAGAAGCCATTTGCTACAGCTTTATCGCCCCCGACTGGTTCAAGCGTTTTGACCCCGATGGCGAGGCCATCGCTTTGGCAAACCCCATTTCATCAGAGTTGGGTGTCATGCGTTCTAGCTTGGTTCCCGGGCTGGTGAAAACGTTGCAATACAACTTAAACCGCCAACAAAAGCGCTTGAAACTATTTGAAGTCGGTTTGAGCTTTGTGTCGCAAGGCTCTGAAACAGTTCAAAAAAATAAAATTGCCGGGTTGCTGTGTGGCGAGATTTTGCCGGAGCAGTGGAACCACGAAGCCCGCGCCGTCGACTTTTTTGATGCCAAGGGCGATGTCGAGGCGCTGCTCGCCTTGACCGGTATCGACAATTATCGATTTGAAGCGGCAGATCTTTCCATTTTACACCCCGGTCAGAGTGCTTTTATCGTGCGCGATGGCGTGCGCATTGGCTATGTCGGGGCTTTGCACCCGCAGCTCGCTCGAGGCATCAAGCTCAAACAGCGCACCTTTGTGTTTGAGCTCGATATAGCGGCGATTCAAACGGGGCGCGTCGCAAAATTTGAGGGATTGTCGGAATTTCCGGCGACACGCCGCGATATTGCGGTGGTTGTCGATGCCGAGGTTAGCGCCCAACAGTTGATTGATGCGGTGATGGCCAGCGATGTCCCCCAATTACAATCCGTTCGCGTGTTTGATTTATACCAGGGCGAGAACTTAAAAGCTGGTTCAAAAAGCGTGGCTTTAGGCTTGATTTTACAAGACTTTTCTAGCACTCTTACCGAACAAGAGATTGAAGCTGCAGTTGAACGGGCTGTTGCAGGTCTTGAAAACAAAGTGGGCGCCGCGTTGCGGGAGTAGTGAATATGACACTCACAAAGGCCGAAATGGCAGAATGCCTGTTCGATGAATTGGGGCTAAATAAGCGCGAAGCTAAAGAGCTTGTCGAGTTGTTTTTCGACGAGATTCGCGAAGCTCTAGCAGAGGGGGAGGATGTTAAGTTGTCTGGGTTCGGCAACTTTACGCTGCGCGAAAAAAGCCAGCGCCCCGGCAGAAACCCAAAAACTGGCGAAGAAATTCCGATTTCCGCTCGCCGCGTGGTGACCTTTAGACCAGGTCAAAAGCTTAAATCACGAGTAGAGGCTTATGCTGGAGCCGAGCAATAATAACGAATTACCGCCGATTCCAAGCAAACGCTACTTCACAATTGGTGAAGTGAGCGAGCTTTGTGCGGTCAAGCCCCACGTGCTTCGCTATTGGGAGCAGGAGTTTTCCCAGCTCAAGCCGGTTAAGCGCCGTGGCAACCGCCGCTACTATCAGCGTCACGATGTGATTCTTATTCGTCAGATTCGTAGCTTGCTGTACGATCAAGGTTTTACGATTGGCGGTGCGAGACAACAGCTCTCTGGTGAACAAGCGAAAGACGACAGCAATCAAAGTCAGCAGATTGTTCGTCAATTGCGCGTTGAGCTAGAAGACGTGTTAGATATTCTTAAGCGATAGCACGCCGTTTTCATTCGCTTTATCGCGTTTGACTCGGTTCTCTTTCGATTCTAGGTCGATATCAAAAAACCGCCCATTTACCCTTGGATTTACCGCCATATCTCTGTATTATTCGCGCTCCCGCTAAGGGTCGTCGGAGTATAGCTCAGCTTGGTAGAGCACCGTCATGGGGTGGCGGGGGTCGTAGGTTCGAATCCTACTACTCCGACCAATTTTAAAGCAGTCTATTGTGACGCATTCTCCCCACTCAGCCACTCGTATTGTTCGACGCCATCTTTCAGGCGATCGCCCCCTCGAAGATCCTTCACTACCGCCGCTGGTCGATAGAATTTTGCGCACCCGTGGCGTCTCGACAGTCGAGCAGTGCCAGTACACTTTAAAGCGCTTGCATGCGCCAGATTTGCTGGGGATGGAGCGTGCTTGTCAGCGTTTGTACGAAGTTTTAGAGCAGCAGCAGTCGGTGATAATCGTGGGAGATTACGATGCCGACGGGGCCACGAGTACCGCGGTTTTGATTCGGGCACTTAAGGCGCTGGGCTTGAAACGCATCGATTATCTGGTGCCCAATCGCTTCGACTACGGCTATGGCCTCTCTCCAGAAATTGTCGAGGTCGCGGCTCAGGGCAAGCCCGATGTTTTGATCACGGTTGATAATGGCATTTCCAGTATTGAAGGCGTTGCTAGGGCCAATCAGTTGGGCATTGATGTGATTGTGACGGATCACCATTTACCCGGCTCGGTCCTGCCACAGGCGCTGGCTATCGTGAACCCAAACCTTGAAAACGATCCTTTTCCCAGCAAGCATCTTGCGGGAGTCGGTGTGGTCTTTTATTTATTGATTGCCCTGCGGGCTTATCTTCGCGATAACGGCTGGTTTGAGGCGAGAGGTGTGGCGCCGCTCAATTTGGCGGAAAGTCTCGATCTTGTGGCGCTGGGCACTGTAGCGGATGTGGTTCGGCTTGATGAGAACAACCGCATACTGGTCGATCAGGGCTTAAAGCGTATTCGCTCTGGTCAGTGCTGCCCGGGCATCAATGCGTTGCTGCAAGTGGCCAAGCGCAAGGCCAATCAGCTACAGGCGGCGGACCTCGGGTTTGCCGTGGGGCCTAGGCTTAATGCGGCAGGGCGCTTGGACGATATGTCGCTGGGTATTGAGTGCTTGCTGACCGATGACGCCAGCCGCGCCGAGGAAATTGCGGCGGCGTTGGATGGCATCAATCACGAGCGTCGTCAGATCGAGCAAACTATGAAGGATCAGGCCTTTAAAGCGCTAGAGCGCTTAGAGGCTTCACTAGAAGGGCAGGCGTTGCCCGCAGCGCTAAGCGTGTTTGAAGAGAACTGGCACCCCGGTGTGGTGGGGATTGTGGCGGCGCGGGTCAAGGAGCGCTTTCATCGCCCCGTGATTGCCTTTGCGCGCGAGTCAGACGATGTGGTGAAAGGCTCGGCGCGCTCCATCGCGGGTTTGCATATTCGCGACGCGCTGGAGCGCGTTAACTCGCAGCACCCGGGCTTGATCCAAAAGTTTGGTGGTCACGCTATGGCGGCGGGCTTGAGCTTGCCTGAGAAAAATCTAGCGTCCTTTCGCCAAGCGTTTGCCGCGGTGGTAGCCGAACAGTTGGGGGAATCCGTCGGTCAACGCGAACTGCACACAGATGGCGGTTTGTCGGGCGATGAGATGACCTTGTCTATGGCGGAGTGCTTGCAGCAATACGGCCCCTGGGGGCAAGGCTTTCCCGAGCCGCGCTTTGATGGCGAGTTTGAAATAGTCGATCAGCGCATTGTGGGGCAACACCATTTAAAAATGGTGCTGCGCCACCCCGATGGGCCGAGCATTGATGCGATTGCCTTCAACGAAACGGGCGAACATTTGACCGGCGCCCAGCGCATCCGCGCCGTCTATGCACTCGATATCAACGAATTCCGCGGCCAGCGATCTGTTCAATTAAAAATCGACTACCTTGAACCGAGACCAGCGTAGGTCATTTAATCCTGCATCGGTGACAATATCGGCATGGGCGTCGGGCTGGAGTACCCTGAAGGGCATAAATCCGACCCACAGTGCTCCCTGCTGATTTCAAAATCTTTGTTTGGGGAAGCCAGCCCTGCTGGTGAATAGGCGTGTGCCGCCATCGGTCTTCGTCTGATTAAAATACTCTATGACCTCAGTGTTCTCTATGTGCTCTGTGTTTTATCGGCCAAGTATCCCTGCTAACCCTCGCAATGGCAGGTCATGTCCTCTAAAATTGCGCCTTTCGACCGATCAGGCAGATTGACACACTATGGAAATCAACCCGCTCCTTAATGCGATTAAAGATCTCACAGAGCGCAGCGACGCGCTAAGGGGGTATCTTTGACTACGAGCACAAGAGTGAGCGACTAGAGGAAGTTGAGCGCGAGCTTGAAGTCCCCGATGTTTGGAACGACCCCGATCGCGCGCAGGCGCTGGGGCAAGAGCGAGCCAAGCTCGAGCTCGTGGTGCGCGGTTTAGACCGTATCACCAGTGGTTTGGGCGATGCGGGTGACCTGATAGAAATGGCCAAGGAAGAGGGCGATGAAGAGACGTTAGCGGCCGTCGAAGACGATATTGCCGAGTTGACCGACGCGGTTGAGAACTTGGAGTTTCGTCGCATGTTTTCGGGCGAGATGGACGAGAAAAATGCCTATCTCGATATTCAAGCGGGCTCGGGCGGCACCGAAGCTCAAGATTGGGCCAATATGCTGTTGCGCATGTATTTGCGCTGGTGTGATCAACACGGCTTTAAAAACGAGATTGTCGAGCTCTCTGAGGGCGATGTGGCAGGCATAAAATCAGCCACCATCCATATTCAGGGTGACTATGCGTTTGGTTGGTTGCGCACAGAGACGGGCGTACACCGCCTCGTACGCAAATCGCCGTTCGACTCGGGCGGCCGTCGCCACACCTCGTTTGCCTCGGTGTTTTTATCCCCAGAAGTCGACGACAGCTTTGACATTGATATTAACCCCGCCGATTTGCGCGTTGACACCTACCGCTCCAGCGGCGCTGGTGGCCAGCACGTGAATACGACGGATTCGGCGGTGCGCATCACCCACGCGCCGAGCGGTGTGGTGGTGTCTTGCCAAAATCAGCGCAGCCAACACGCCAACCGCGACTTTGCGATGAAACAGCTCAAAGCCAAACTGTGGGAGCTGGAAATGCAAAAGCGCAATGCGGTTAAGCAAGAGGCTGAGGACAATAAGGCCGATATCGGCTGGGGCAGCCAAATTCGCTCCTATGTATTGGATGCCTCGCGCATCAAAGACCTGCGCACCGGCGTAGAAACCGGCAACACGCAAGCCGTACTCGACGGCAGTTTAGATCCATTCATCGAAGCCAGTTTGAAGTCTGGCCTATAGCCCCATTAGTCCATCGATACAGTGTGAGACAACTATGTCAGAGCAAGACAACAACGCGCCTATTAGCCAAGAAGAAGAGAACAAGCTGATTGCCCAGCGCCGTGACAAATTGGCGGCAATTCGCGAGAGCAGCGAGATTCCTTTTCCCAACGACTTTAGACGCAGTGACTATGCGCAATCGCTTCAGGAACGCTATGCAAACGACAGTAAAGAGTCGCTAGCGGAGTCGGGCGAGCGCGCCGCTGTGGCGGGACGCTTAGTGCTTGATCGCAACGCGTTTAAAGTCATTCAAGATGTCAGTGGTCGCATACAAGTGTATGTCGATCGCAAGACACTGCCCAAAGACAAGTTAGCCGAAATTAAAGCTTGGGATTTGGGCGATATTGTTGGCGTAGAGGGCACGCTTCAACGCTCGGGCAAAGGCGATCTGTATGTTTCGATGGAGCGCGCCGAGTTGCTGACTAAATCGTTAAGGCCGCTACCTGACAAGCACAAGGGCTTGTCCGACACTGAGCAGCGCTATCGCCAGCGCTATGTCGATTTGATTGTGAATGAAGAATCGAGAAAAGTATTTCGTCTGCGCAGTCAGATTATTCAATACATTCGCCGCTATTTAGACGGGCGCGACTTCCAAGAGGTGGAAACGCCCATGATGCAAGTGATCCCAGGTGGTGCGACGGCGCGCCCCTTCGTTACTCATCACAACGCTCTAGACATGGACTTGTACTTGCGCATTGCCCCCGAGCTTTACTTGAAACGCTTAGTGGTGGGCGGTTTTGAGCGCGTTTACGAGATCAACCGCAACTTCCGCAATGAGGGGCTATCGACACGCCACAACCCCGAATTCACCATGCTTGAGTTTTATCAGGCCTACGCCGACTACCACGACTTGATGGATTTGACGGAGTCGATGCTGCGCGGCATCGCCGAAGACGTCATCGGTAGCACGACGATTGAAGCCGAGGGTGAGCAGTACGATTTTGAAAAAGCGTTTGCACGCATGACGGTGAAAGAATCTATCTTGCACTTCAATCGCGATATCAGCGAAGCGGAACTGGACGACTTAGACAGCGCCCGCTCTCTGGCCGAGCGCTTGGGCATTCCGCTTAAGGATTCTTACGGTTTAGGCAAAGTGCAAATTGAAATTTTTGAAAAGACTGTCGAACATCGCTTGATGCAGCCGACTTTTATTACCGAATATCCCACGGAAGTGTCGCCACTGGCACGCCGTCTCGACGCCAACCCCTTTGTCACCGAGCGCTTTGAATTTTTTGTCGGCGGCCGCGAAGTGGCCAATGGTTTTTCGGAGTTGAATGACGCCGAAGATCAGGCCGAACGCTTCAAAGCCCAAGTGGCGGAAAAAGATGCAGGTGACGACGAGGCCATGCACTACGATGCCGACTACATCCGCGCCCTAGAGTACGGTTTACCGCCCACTGCGGGTGAGGGCATCGGCATTGATCGCTTGGTCATGCTGTTCACGGACAGCGCGTCTATTCGCGACGTCCTGCTGTTCCCGCATATGCGTCCCGAATAAGCGGTTTTTAGCCACAGAGAACACCGAGAGCACAGAGGCTGAGCGGTTATTCCAGATAGGCACTGTCAGAAAATTCCTACAGAGATATCGGACAAGTGCTATTTCTGTAAAGGCCTTCATTCGAGAAGATAAGCACAGCAGGGACGCGACGGCACAGGAAGTGCCCAGTAGATGGATCTAGCCTTTCTACACCCTGCGCCTCGTTGTAACGACAAGGATTTCTGCGCAGCGAGAGCCCCCATCTTCGGATGGGGGCTTTTTATTGTCTGTTTGCGTCGTTTGCTGAGGTCGAGTATGCGGGAGGAGCTTGAAGGCAGGCCAATGGCATTATGCAGATAGTACCGATGGCCACGCCGACGTGTGGGAGTGTTCTCTCTCTATTGTTTTTAGGTCAGTGACTTAAATGCCAGAATCACGTCGCTGACTATTTTTTTCTTGTCGGCTGGTAAATCTAGGTAGGTTCTTAGCACTTCATATTCGTTTGCAGGGATACCTGCGTACCAAGGTTTTTCTTGTTTAGAGCCTTGAATCGTGAGGCCGTACCTAAGTTCATTGGCATCTACTTGAAGCCAGTCTGCCAGAACCATTAATTTGTCTTGTGAGGGGATAGCCTCCCCGCGAAGCCAGCGCCTCACTCCTTGTAGTGTGACGGAGCGACCTGGGTATCGGATGTTGAATTGTTTTTCAACGACACTGGGTTTGGCCTCATAGCCCAAGGCCTCGATTGCTTCGATTAGCCTAGCAGAAAACTTTTGTGTCTGATCCATCGCTACATGATGAACTTTTGTTAATTGCTAGGGTTGAATATGTGTTTATTTAATAGGTAAACTTAATGTTTAGTTTTGTCAAAAGTATTTGAATCAGGACGAACATGGCGGTGCGGCAATGAGACTCTGGAGAAACCAAATTTTTAATCGGCTAGTAGGGATAGCTTTTCTGGGCTTCACAGCAGCCTCTTTTGCGGGTCCATCGCAATATGGTTTATTTTTGGGGAGAATGGAAGCTACTTCGCTGGCCTATACTGAGAAAAACGAGGTAGACTTTGCTCAAGTGAGACTAAGTAGCAAAGCTGAAGAAGATGACAAGATTTCAGGTGGGGTGAAATTAAGCTATGGTGCAGGGGAGCTCCTCGATGACTCACTGTACAGTTTTGGGTTATTCGGTAGGTATGACTTTTTCTTAGAGCAGCGTTTTACGCCTTACTTTTTAGCGGGTGTGGATGCATTTTATGCTGAGGGTTCTGTTGTGGGGACCTCCCCCTCTCTTGGCTTGGGGCTAGGTTTAGATTTTAGCTTGGGCGAGAGTACTCACTTAAATGTTGAGTATCAAGGTTGGTCGAACATGAGGAAAATTCAACGGGACCCATATCGACATACGAAAACCCTTTTTATCGGTGTTTCTGAAAGCTTTTAATGAGGGGGGTGGAGTACTCAGTGGCCATAACACATGTAGTTTCCAACGATGAAGATAATTTTCCAAAAAAAAGCCCACATATTCTGTGGGCTTTTTTACGTGAGCAGAGCGGCTGTTCTATTGAGCTAAAAACGCTTTGATCCACTCGTGCTCGCCATCCATCGACTTTTGTGAATCGCCTGCGACGAATTCCTCGGCTTTTTTGCCGACAATGGGAATGGCGCAGACAACTTTGAGCTCGATATCGTTGAGACTGCCGTCGCCATCGGGTTGAACGACCATATGGCCCTGCATTTCGACGGGAAGGCCGCTGATGCGAACGCTGAATTCGCAATCGTAAATGCCATCGCCTTTGACTGTCCAAGTCTCGCGTTGCTCGACACTGTTCCACTCTTTAGCAAACTTGGCTAGCGCTTTGGGGACGTCGGCTTTGACTTCGCGTTTGGTGTTGACGGTGTAAGTGTCGCCGTTTTGCTCGCACTTCAGCACTTGGACATTGCGTGCGCCGATGCCTTCGTAGCGCTGGGGAATCCAGTCTTCTGTGACATAGATTTTGAACAAGGCCTCTGAGTCTTGAGGATAGCGGTGTTTTTCCTGAATCACTTGAGTCATTATTTCAAAAGCTCTTTTTGCTGGCGATAGTAGGTGAAAATTTCTTGATAGCTGTGCTTGGGCTTGTAGTTAAATGTTTTCTCAAACAAGGAGCCATCTAGCACGACCGGGTATTTAAAATAGTTGATGAGATAGCTGGGAAATGCGCGCCAGCCCATCAGCTTGCTAATGGTCAGTGGCAGCGCAGGGGGCACCGAGGGTAGAGGCGCTTTTTTACAGCCACTGGCAGAGAGCGCGTCTTGATAGGCAATGTAGTCCTCGGGAGCCACATTGTAGACGCCAGGTTTGTTGCCTTTGTAGGCCGCGGCGATGGCCTCGCCCATATCGTCGACATGGATAAATTGCATCATAGGCGAAAAGCCCATCAGCACGGGAGCTCGCTGGCTGGAGAGCAGCGTACTCATGCTGTTGCGCACGCCGGGCCCGGCAATGTGGCAGGGGCGCAAAATGGTAATGTTGAGTTCGGGATACTTGTAGAGGTAGATGTTGGCTAAATTTTCTAGCTCTACCGCATCGACGAGGTCGAGTGTCAGTTCGGCGGCCTTAAAGGGCGTGTCTTCATCGAGCAGGGCGGGGTTGTAGGCGTCCGCACCATAGACAAAGAAGGTCGACATCACGAGCACTTGTTTAACGCCGTATTTACGGCAGCGGTCAAACAGGCGCTGGGTACCGATAACATTGGTGTTGTAGCGGCTGCGGCGATTGGAGCTGTGAGTGCCAACGCGCCCCATGTGAATCACGCCGTCAATTTTGTGATTGCGGAAAATATCCTCAAAGCCGCGTTTCGTAATGTCGACTAAGTAACTGGGAATGTCTTTGCCCAGTTTGATTTGTCGGCGAAAGTCGACGGCGACGATGTTGTAGTCGTGCTGCAACAGGGTAATGACTTTTTTGGCGGTGGCGCCGCCGGCGCCGGTGACCAAAATAGTGGGTTTGTCAGAGTTCGCCATGGTTAAAACACACTCTCGCGTTTGCTCAGGCCCTCGGCGATGAGGGCGCGAATTTTGTCTTTGACCAGCTCGACTTTTTGGGTGATTTCTTCTTCCGTGTCGGCGGGCTCAAAATACAGGGGCTCGCCAAAGTGAATACTCACGCGAGCGGGCAATGGAATGGGGGTAGTGATGGGAATGTAGGGCACGCCCAGTGCTTTGGCCAGCGGCTTGATGTTGTACAAAGCGGGCATGGTTTCTTCACAGCCAACGATACCCACTGGGACAATCGGGGTTTTGTGGTTGATGGCCAAGTGCATAAAACCGTTGCCGAAACGCTGAAGTTGATAGCGTTTCTCGTAGAGTTTGCCAGAGCCGCGAACGCCCTCGGGAAATACGATAACCGCCTCGCCATTCTTCAACATTCGAGCGCAGTTGAGGGGATCGCCAATCACAGCGCCGATGGCGTTGAGCATATTGCCCAGAAACGGCACTGTGGGGAAAAAGCGCTCGATCATGGCGCGGGCAGCGCGCGGCTCACTATCGCGGGTCGCGATGGCGTAGCCGGTGAGAACGCCGTCGAGGGGGAGCTGGCCACTGTGGTTGGGGATAATTAACACGGGGCCGTCGGATGGCACGTTTTCTACGCCATAGGCCTGTACGCGAAAGTATTCTTCGTACAGGGGCTTGAAGAGGCTCATGGCGACTTTGGCGGATTCCGTATTAAAACCCCAAGCGTCGTAGCCGTAGCTGCCTACGGCCTTTTTGAACTGGTTGACCTGATGGTCGATCTCTTCGGTTACTAGGGCTTTTTTTAGCAGACCCATAACACTCATTATGGCAGTACCATCCTAATCGCTGTGTGTGAAGCGCGCCCCTACATCCTCGCGCCGAAACCTTTATTGTATAGATGCAGGGGTGGGATTCAATAAAGCCCTCCGCTCAATTTCGCGTTATAGGCGGATTTGTCGGAAATTGGGGTCGGGTTTTGAGGCGTTCCATATCTCTTGAAATTGTTGCCCCAGCATTTTCGCCAAGTTGCCGTGGGCACACTCGGCCAAGCCATCATAGCGATCGGCTTGAGAGCGGTAGATGGCGGCGCGCTGATCGAATAGGGCAAAGCTTTCGTTAAAGCTGCGAAAATCGTCGCTGATAATGCGCACTTCGATATAGCTGCTGAGTCGCTGCGCTAGGCGGTGTACTGCATGGTGTTGGCGAATGGCGTCGACGCTATCGTGTATTAAAAATCGAATGTCGCTGTGACGGCCGGCGGTGGCGAGCTCAAACAGCGGTTTTTCAAAGCCTTCGTGGTCAAACAGTTGGCGGTCGAGGTCGCGGCCGATAAACCAGAATTGGCGCCGAGTCTGTCCGAGCAGGTGATCCATCACAGCGGACACTTGGCTGGCGGTTGTGAGATCAAATCGTTGAGGTGTACCTAATCTGGGCGGCTTGGAGTGTTTCAGCGTCTAGACTCATAAATCGAGATACATTTTTTGATGGGGGATATCGACTTCCAAAAATGTGTCGCCCTCGGCGGTAAAGCCAAAACCACGATAAAAATGGCAGGCGTGGCACTGGGCGTGTATGTCTATGCGTGATAAGCCGCGCTCCCTAGCGGCCTCTAATAAAGCGTGAAGTAGGGCCGTGCCAATGCCGCGTTGACGGTAGGGCTTGAGCACGGCCATGCGCCCGATGTGGCTGTCGCGGCTCAGTCGGCCCGTGGCGACGGCCTGTCCATCGATGACGACGAGGGCGTGTACGGCAAAATCGTCGAGTGGGTCCCACTCCTCGTGTTCGGGGACGCCTTGCTCTTCGATAAACACCTCGCGGCGAACGGACTCGGCGAGGGGCTTGACGCGGCTCCAGTCGAGCAGTTGTACATCAAAGGCGGTGGCTTCAGTCATTGTCATCCTCCGCCTCTTCATGGCCGAGCTCATCCTGCCACAGCCAAAAACCGTGTTGGTAGCCTTTTGCGAGCCAAGCGAGGAGTTCGGCGTCGGCAATAAAGGGCTTTAAATCCGTGGTGTTGGCGTCAAGTTGCCTTAAAGCGCACAAGTCGGGGAGTAGCGGGCTGTCGAGGTAGTGCTCTTGGCCGTTGATAAATGCCCAGTAGCCACCGCGCTCGGAACGGGTGAAATTTAAGCGCACAAAGGGGTTTAACTGTAAGCAGCGACCCGATTTTAGCTCGCTGGCGATATCGATGGCATCGACGGGCTCGTCCTGGGCGATGGCGGGAAATTCACACGCTTGCTGGCTGACGGCGCTGCCGAGCCAGCGCTGCAAGGCCTCGTCGTCTAGCGTGAGTAGGTTTTGCAATTGTTCGCGCACGCGATGAAGACTGGCGCTGCTCAGTTCGGCGGGATTGCTTTGTCGTGGTAGATCACCGTCGTGGTAGCGCTGGCTCTCGTCCAGATCGGCACAGGCGGTATCGACTAAATCAAGCGCTAAGCTGGCCCAGCTGGGGGCGCGAAAGCCGATGGACCAAGTCATGCAGTCGTCGTCTTCGGCGACGCCGTAGTGAGCGATGCCGGGGGGTAGATAGAGCATATCTCCGGGCGCCAGCAACCACTCCTGTGTGGGCTGAAACTGCTCGAGCAACTTGAGCTCCAGACCTTCAATGATGGGCGCTTCGCTGCGCTGCTCTTCAATCTGCCAGCGTCGCTGCCCCGCAGTTTGTAGAAGAAAAACATCGTACTCATCTGTGTGTTTGCCTACCGAACCGCCACGAGGGGCGTAGCTCACCATGAGATCGTCGATGCGCCAGTCGGGAATAAAGCGAAAGGGCGCTAGATAGGTAGCAAAGTCGGGCAGATGCTTTTCGATATCTGAAACCAACAGGCTCCAATGGCTATCGGGGAGCTGGCTAAAGCGGCTCTCGGCAAAGGGGCCGTGCTCGACACGCCACTGGTTGTCGCGATGACTGCCGAGAATTAAGCGCGAGTTGATGCCTTCTTCAAGGGCGAGGCCCGCAAGTTCGTCAGGCGAGAGGGGGTTGCCCCCCTTTTCAGCGAACTCGGGGAACGCCCCGCGAATGAGCAGGGGCTTTTTTTGCCAGTAGTCCCGTAAAAACTCTTCCGCAGTCAGTCCGTTTAAATGCGTTTGAGGCTGGCTGAAATCCATTTAAATGGATTTGGCCATGGCGGCGGCGTTGCCGATGTAATTCGCGGGCGTCAGCTCCATGAGCTCGGCTTTGGCAGCCTCGGGCAAATCGAGTTTAGCAACGAAAGCCTGCATGCCCGCTTGGTCGACGCGGTTGCCGCGCGTCAGTTCTTTGAGTTTTTCGTAGGGCTTTTCAATGCCGTAGCGACGCATGACAGTTTGGATGGGTTCGGCCAGCACTTCCCAGTTGGCGTCTAGATCATCGGCCAGTGCTTGGGCATTGATTTCCAGTTTGCTAATGCCTTTTAGCGCGGCTTGGAAGGCGATGACGCTGTGGCCGACGCCGACGCCGAGGTTGCGCAAGACTGTGGAGTCCGTCAGGTCGCGTTGCCAGCGAGAAATAGGTAACTTGCTGGCCAAGTGATCGTAAATAGCATTGGCGAGACCGAGATTGCCCTCGGCGTTTTCAAAGTCGATAGGATTCACTTTGTGGGGCATGGTGGAAGAGCCAATCTCACCCGCGATGGTTTTTTGTTTGAAAAAACCGAGCGAAATATAGGCCCATACATCGCGGCAAAAATCGATCAAAATGGTATTAAATCGCGCGCACACATCGAACATTTCGGCGATGCAGTCATGGGGTTCGATCTGAATGGTATAGGGATTCCACACCAGGCCGAGGTCACTGACAAAGCCTTCGGCCAGCTGGGGCCAGTCGATATCGGGGTAAGCGCTGAAGTGGGCGTTGAAATTGCCGACGGCGCCGTTGATTTTACCTGTGAGCTCCACAGCAGCGAGTTGCTCGCGCTGGCGTCTCAGACGGTGGACGACATTGGCCATTTCCTTGCCCATGGTCGTGGGCGATGCCGACTGCCCGTGAGTGCGTGACAGCATGGGCACATCAGCGTGTTCGTGGGCTTGAGCGCGCACGGCCTCGATCAACTCGTCCATCATCGGCAGCAGTACTTGTTGGCGAGATTCATTCAGCATCAAGCCGTAGGAAAGATTGTTGATGTCTTCAGAGGTGCAGGCAAAGTGGATGAATTCGGTGACCGACTCAAGCTCTGCGTTGCCAGCTACTTGCTCTTTTAAGAAGTATTCCACCGCTTTCACATCGTGATTGGTCGTCGCCTCAATGTCTTTCACGCGCTGGGCATGGCTCTCGTCGAATTGCTCGACAATGCGGTTCAGCTGTTGATTGGCGCGATCTGAAAAGGCGGGAACCTCTTCAATGCCATCGGTGGCGGCGAGGCGCTGCAGCCAGCGCACTTCGACGGTGACGCGTGCTCGGATCAAGCCGTATTCGCTAAAAATGGGGCGAAGCGCATCGGTTTTGCTGGCGTAGCGGCCATCGACGGGGGAAATGGCGGTCAGAGCATTGAGAGACATCGTCGAATTCCAGTTTGGCGTAAGTGATAAACGGCTGCGGATTATACCATTGGTGGGTGAATATTTAATCGGGTTTTCTTGCGACTGCTACACCCGCGCTTTCATCTTTCGCGTCTACCGCCCCAGTCGATGACGGTGAACTATTGGGAGATCGTCGCCGCGTCATCGGTGGTTGCGAGTCATGTCAGCTCTCCGATGCTTTGACCTCGGACGCTCAGGTTGGAGGCCCGTTATCGGCACTCTCAGAAAGGGGGCGGGATGAGGGTGTTGCTCCCCAGCCTTTACACCGAGTGGTTTGTGTCGACCGATACTGTAGGTCGAAAAATTGTGTTTCGATTACAGAAATTCGTGGGGCAGGGTTTGGCTTAGTCAGGCTGCCAGTCAGTGGCCTTATTACTGTATTGAAAATAGCTTTAAAGCTATATAGTATGTGAGCTATATCCATGGAAGGTGCCTATGTGGGAAATAAGGACGACAGATATTTTTGATGCATGGTTTGATGGTCTTGATGCTGTGGACAGGGAGAATGTGATTGCAGCCATGATGGTCTTGCGCGAGCTAGGGCCGACCCTGCCGCGTCCTTATGCGGATTCAGTGAAGGGGTCTGAACACAAAAATATGAAAGAACTCAGGGTACAAAGTCGGGGGAATCCCATACGAGCACTTTTTGCTTTTGATCCAAAAAGAACGGGTGTTTTGCTTTGCGCTGGTGAGAAAGTAGGAAAAGAAAAAAGGTTTTACAAGGAGCTGATTCCAGTGGCTGACCGTGAGTTTACGGCCCACTTGGAGAGGCTGCATAAAGGTGAATGAGATGGCTAGAACACTTGACCAAATTCTGGAAGCCGAAGATCCGAAAATTGTTGCCGATGCCAAGGCGAAAGCCGAGACCATCCTGTTGAATATCCACTTGGCCGAGATTCGTGCTCTGATGGAAAAAACCCAGGTCGAGATGGCCGAGGCGTTGGGTATTAAACAGCCAACTGTGGCAGGAATGGAAAAAGCCGGGAAAGATGTAAAGCTGTCATCCCTTAAACGTTATGTAGAGGCGGCTGGGGGTAAGGTTAGGCTGGACATTGAATTGCCCGATGGACGCCATCACGGGTTCTCCCTTTAAACCTGTGGGTAGGACAGTCGTCTCGGTAGTAACATGTCAGGTGATCGGGTCAGTGTTGTTGCGGCTTTTTGATGGTAACTTCGGGCGCGTTCTGCCACCAGCGCGAGCAGGGCAGGGAGTGATTGCTGGTGTCTTTAGCGTTTAGAAGTCTCTCACCCGTGAGGGGCTTGGTCACTTGATGGTGCGAGCGGAATCAGCGAGCTGTCTTTAGTGACTTTCTTTTCGTTGTAGAAAAAAGTCCCCCCCTCAATTAAACAATAAATCAGTAGACTTCGGATCAAACAGATGGCCGCGTCGGTTATGCCTCCTCGCCATGACGGGTCTATGCGTTCCTACACGGGAGCGTGAGAACAAGGCAAAATCGTAAAAACCTCTGTGTCCTCTGTGGCTATTTATGCCCTTTAGGGTGCTGTGTTACAAAAACAAACGCACTGGGCATTCGCCTGCAGGGCAGGCTCCTACGGTGAAATAATTTCCCGCGTGCCTAAAAAAATCATAAAAAAAAGCCGAGGCGGTTGCCTCGGCTTTTTTGTGTGGGGTTGCTATAAACGCTTAGGCGATATAGCTAACACCCACTTTCTCAAGATCAATATTGCTCTTCACTTCATTGGCCGCTTCTTGGAAGGCGTCCATTTTGTCGAAGTTGAGGTAGCGGTAGATCTCAGCCGACATGCTGTTGATGTCTTTGGCGTATTCCATGTACTCCTCGGGGCTGGGTAGCTTGCCGAGGATGGCGCCAACGGCGGCGAGTTCGGCCGATGTCAGGTAGACATTGGCGCCGTCACCGAGGCGGTTGGGGAAGTTACGCGTCGATGTCGACAGCACCGTAGATTGAGCTTCCACGCGAGCTTGGTTACCCATACACAATGAGCAGCCAGGCATTTCTGTGCGGACGCCAGCGCGGCCGTAGATGTTGAAGTAGCCTTCTTCCATCAATTGGGCCTGATCCATCTTAGTGGGAGGTGACATCCACAAGCGTGTCTTCATAGGTTGCGTGTTTTGATCCAACAACTTACCTGCGGCGCGGAAGTGGCCGATGTTGGTCATGCAAGAACCGATAAAGACTTCGTCGACTTGGTTGCCCGCCACGTCAGACAACAGCTTGGCATCGTCGGGGTCGTTGGGGCAGCAGACGATAGGCTCTTTGATTTCGTTCAAGTCGATGTCGATGGTGGCGAAGTATTCGGCGTCGTCGTCGGCTTCCATCAAGCTGGGGTTGTCGAGCCACTCTTCCATTTTGCGCGCGCGGCGCTCTAGGGTGCGGGCATCGCCGTAGCCTTCGCTGATCATCCAGCGCAGCAGCGAGATGTTTGAGCGCAGGTACTCGGCGACAGAATCTTCAGACAGCTTGATGGTGCAGCCAGCGGCGGAGCGCTCTGCGGAGGCGTCTGACAACTCAAAAGCTTGTTCAACGGTCAGCTCTTCCAAGCCTTCAATCTCTAAAATACGACCCGAGAATTCGTTGATTTTGCCTTTTTTCTCAACCGTTAATAGACCTTGCTTGATGCCGTAGTAGGGAATCGCGTGCACCAAATCGCGCAGCGTGATACCGGGCTGCATCTCGCCTTTAAAGCGAACGCGAACCGACTCGGGCATGTCTAGGGGCATAACGCCTGTTGCAGCGGCAAAGGCCACGAGGCCAGAGCCGGCGGGGAAGGAAATGCCCATGGGGAAACGCGTGTGAGAGTCGCCGCCAGTACCGACTGTGTCGGGCAACAGCATACGGTTCAACCAACTGTGAATAATGCCATCGCCAGGGCGCAGAGAAACGCCAGAGCGGTTTTTGATGAAGTCGGGCAGGGTGTGCTGCATTTCTACATCAATGGGCTTGGGATAGGCTGCCGTGTGACAGAAAGACTGCATCACCAAATCGGCTTGGAAGCCGAGGCAAGCCAAATCTTTCAACTCGTCACGCGTCATGGGCCCCGTGGTGTCTTGAGAGCCCACGGTGGTCATTTTGGGTTCGACGTACATGCCGGGGCGAACGCCATCCATGCCGCAGGCTTTACCGACCATTTTCTGGGCCAGTGAAAAACCTTTGCCGTTGTCTTCGGGTTGCTCGGGCTTGCGGAATACATCGCTGTGATCTAAGCCCAGAGCTTCGCGAGCGCGGTTTGTTAAGCCGCGGCCGATGATTAAGTTGATGCGACCGCCTGCGCGCACTTCGTCGAGGATCACGTCTGATTTGTATTGGTATTCGGACAGAACTTCGCCCGTTTCCGCATTTTTGATAACGCCCTCAAAAGGATAGATGTCGATGACGTCGCCAGACTCAAGCTTGTCGACGGGGGCTTCAAAGACCAAAGCGCCTGCGTCTTCCATGGTGTTAAAGAAAATGGGGGCCACTTTGTTGCCGATGCAAACACCACCCGCTCGCTTGTTGGGGACGCCGGGGATATCGTCACCGATGTACCACAAAACCGAGTTCGTGGCCGATTTGCGTGAAGAACCTGTACCGACGACATCGCCGACGAAGGCGAGGGGGTGGCCTTTGGCCTTCAGTTCTTCAATTTGCTGAATGGGGCCGATCTCGCCGGGCTTTTCAGGTTTGATGCCATCGCGTTCCATCTTGTACATGGCCAGCGCGTGCAGGGGGATGTCGGGGCGCGACCAAGCGTCGGGGGCGGGAGAGAGGTCATCTGTGTTGGTTTCACCCGTGACTTTAAAGACTGTGTTGGTGATTTTTTCAGCGACATCGGGGCGCTGAGTAAACCACTCGGCATCGGCCCAAGATTGCATGACGGCTTTGGCGTGCTCATTGCCCGCTTTGGCTTTTTGTTCTACGTCTAAAAAGGCATCGAAAATCAGCAATGTGTGCTTGAGTTCCTCTGCGGCGAGGGACGCCAAATCGCCGTCGTCGAGTAGCTCGACGAGTGTTTCGATGTTGTAACCACCGTGCATGCCGCCGAGTAATTTAACGGCGTGGGGCTTGTCGATCAGGGGAGATTCGGCCTCGCCTTTCACGATAGCGGTTAAGAACGCGGCTTTCACGTAGGCGGCTTGGTCAACACCAGCGGGAACGCGGTCAGTGACAAGCTCTAAGAGAAAATCTTCCTCGCCGGCGGGCGGGTTTTTCAGCAGATCAACCAAACCGGCGGTTTGCTCGGGGTTGAGTGGCTGAGGGACGACGCCTAGGGCGGCGCGCTCTTCGACATGTTTACGGTAGGCTTCTAACATTATTCCTCATCTCCTCATCGCTCGTCGTAATACATTGCGAGCTGGTTATAAGACTGGCGCTTAAAAACGGTGCTGTATTTTAACTGAAAATGAGCTTTTCTGCTAAATAAATGACAGTGATATTGGCTATATCGAGGCTTCATGCCCTTGTGGTGGCAGTGACCATAGGCACTATTGGAAAGGGTTTAAATCGTTTAGTTTATGTTCCAATAAAAGAAATAATTTGCTAAATCATTGCTGGCTAGGCCAGCTGGGGTCGCTATGAGATTAATGAATCGTTTTCTAGTTGTGGTTGCTGCGGGCTTGATGCTCAGTGCCTGTGCCGACCAAGGTATGGATAACTACAACAACTCGTCACTGTCGGGCTCGGCAACCAAGGGCGTGATGATGAACTCCGATGTTGTCTTATACGGCTTTGAGGACGGTCAGCCCTTTGTGTTGGGTCGCTCTAATACAGATGCTCAAGGCGATTATGAGCTCAGTATTACGGGCACCTATCGCGGCCCCGCTAAGTTAGTGATCTCTGGGGCTCAGGATGGCAGTAGTACGATGATTTGCGATGCTCCCGCAGGTTGCGGTTCCACCGATTTTGGTGAATCCATGTCGGTGTCATCGGCGATGAAGCTCACGGCTTATCAGCGCGAAGTGCTTCCCGGCCAACCCGTCACTTTGCACGCCACGCCTTATACGCATTTGGTTGCAGGCTTGGTGGAGGCCGATGGCGTCAGTGCGGCCTCGATTGCCGAAGCAACACGTCAAGTTTCCGATCTATTCCAGTTGCCCGGGGACTTTGCCGCCATGAAACCCGTCAATGTTGCTGATGCTGATGCAGTCGCCGCAGCGGATAGTGCAGAGCTGCGGTACTCGGCGTTGACCGCCGCCTTTGCGGGTGGTGGCGAAAGTGATATGGCCGATCGCTTGGAGAGTTATCGGGAGACTTTGGCCAGTCTGGGTGGCCAGTTGGAAGAGAGCAGTAGCAATCCCGCAGCGCCGACGTTGGCGGCTCTCTATAGCAGCGCTAAGGATGTGGCAGATCAGGTTAATTCGAATTTGTTGAGGGCGGAGTTTGATTCCGTACTGGCCAATCTCGATGAGGGTGAAACAACTGATGCAGGCGGTGATGGCAGCAATGCGGACAGTTATGACGAGCTGATCGCCGCGTCGCTGGACGACGCCGACCGCCTTTCCAATATGTTATCGGGTGAAGCGCTCGACTTGTATTGGAATTCTCAAGTCAATCAGTTGGACTGGGTGCTCACCGACGATCTCGTTCCCTCCATTATGGTGGGTGTCGATGTATTCAAATTGGTGCTAGTGGCAGCGCTGGCGAATGATGTCGCTCAAGATAATGCCGATATCAATGGCGAATTAGACATGACGGATCTCGTTGCGCAAAGCGGTATGGCGGCCACCTACAATGTCAACACGCAAACCCTGCGTTACTTCACCCCCGCTGCTCCGGAGGGCTTAGGCGTAGACATCCAAATTGATGTGACTCCAGTGATTAACGGCTTATTGCCCGCCCGTGCGGATGGCGCTTTGACCTATACATTGAAAGAGGGCAGTTACTTACACAATCCTTCGTTTAGTGTGGACTTTGTCAAAGAGAGCCACGTGCGCTTGGAATTTGCCGAGCAGGATGATTTCAGTCCCGCGCAAATCGCTTTTAAAATGCTGATGGAGCTGGGTGATCCCAATCAGCTTCAAGCGGAGTTGGGTGGTAATGATGTGATTTCTACGTGTTTTCAAGAAGCCAATAACGACCCGAATATCAGCAGTAATGATGCGCCTCTTTACGCCATTGATTGCGTCGCCAGTGACTTCCTTCAGGGCCTCAACGCCAGTGGTGAGCTAGGCTTTGGCGTGACAGTGACTAAGGCAGATGAAACGCAGCAATTTGATATCGATTTCCTAGGCTACGGCGATGTCAACTTAACCAACCCCGATGCGCCGACACTGGTGAACTTAGAGATCCGCGATGGTCATCTCTACGCTCCCAACGGCGATGCGATTTATACGATTGAGCAAGACAAAGGGCTCGTACTGAATTTGGGCAATAGCGACAATGCTATGTACGCGCATTTTGGCGTGGAGTCCGATCTGGTGCCTACCACCGAAGTGACGCTCAGTACCCAATTTCACGATCTGCAGAACTACCTCGATCTTTTGAATGGTTCGAGTTTAGATTTCGACTTTGAGCGTCTGCAGATTGGCAACCTCGTCGACGCTCCGCTAACGACTTTAATGGATTTGTTTAACGCAGCGACGCAAACCGGTGCGATTACCGATTTCTTTGATTATCTGTTAGCCGATACGACACCACAGGACTATGTTCATAGCATGAACATGGGCTTAGATGTTGCGGCGGATGAAGAGTGGCCTTCGCGCAATTACCAAGTGGACTTCCAGACTGATATCATCGAGTTAGTGAATCAAGACGGCGTGCGCTTTAAGTTCACGGCCGAGCGCGGTGCCATACTGAGTCGTATTGCGATTGATGGTAACGACATTTTAGAAATCCGTGTCACTCAAGAGGGCACAGAGGTCATCGATATCGAAGATGCGGTCACGATCGATACAGAGGCGGTGCCAGTGGATCGCATTATGTCGCTGTTTGCTCGCCTCGATATTCTGATCGATCTTGATCTAGAAGCTCGCGCACTGCTCGCTCAGTACGAGTTTCCTCTAGAGAGTGGCGAACCCATGGCTTTTTAGCGTTCGTCAGAGAGCTGTTAACATAGCGCCCTCCTAGTGAGGGCGTTTTTTTATGAGTCATTTATCTGTGCGCGTCGTTATGGTGCGCACCTTTCAATCGGAAAACATCGGTGCGGTTGCCCGCGCCATGAAAAATATGGGGCTGAACGATTTGGTACTCGTCGCGCCCCGAGATTGGCCTAGCGACGTGGCGCGTAACCGCGCCGCCGGTGCAGTCGATGTGCTAGATAATATTGCGCTAGCGGATTCCGTCGAAGAGGCGATTGCCGACTGTCACTGGGTGGTGGCCACGAGTGCGCGGCGTCGCGGTTACGAGTGGCCCATGAGCAACGCCAGGCAGAGCATGAGCGAGGCCTACCGGCGCAGCCAAGAGGGACAGCAAGTGGCTATTTTGTTGGGGCCCGAACGCTCGGGGCTCGACAGCGACAGCTTGCGATTGTGTGATCAGCACTGTTATATCAGCGCCAATCCCGATTACCCCGTGTTGAATGTGGCACAAGCGGCGCAGGTGCTCACTTACGAGTTGTACCAAGCGAGCGAAGCGGGCGGTGAGCTGCCCGAAACGCCCGACAGCAATCGTCCGCGCTATCCCAAACACGAGGCGGTAGAGCACTTCTATCAACACTTGGAAAGCGCGCTGACCCACATTGGCTTTCTCCGTCCCGAGCATCCTGGCGACACTCTGGTGAAACTGCGCCGTTTGTTGACGAAGGCTCAAATTGAAGACAGCGAACTCAACATGCTCAGAGGCATCTTAAGCGCCATTGAGCGGCTAGAGCGTCCCTAGGGCCTGTTACCACAAATTTGATGGTCACTGTTGTGACTAAAAAAGCGCCAATCAAGGCGCAAGGAGCGTGGTTTGGTGAATCCAAATGAGCGACGAGCAACGATGAGTGGCGCTTTTTTAGCCACAACCCGAAGGGCTGGAGCTATTTTCCGCCCAGCTGCGTTATCCGTTGTTTGTGTAGGCGTACTACACGGCACTCCTTCTGCCTTGCTGGGCAGAAAATGGCTTCCAGCAGAGATCATAAAATTTGTGGTAACAGGCCCTATTTGCCCCACCTCCGAACCTCCGAAGGGGGGCGACGCTCGATTATTTTTCTTTTAAACGTGGTGCGAGCATAGCGAGATTGCAAGGTTTGGTATCGCTGTTGAGTTGGTGGTGAATGATCTTGTCCCACGCCGTTTCGCAAGCACCGGTAGACCCGGGTAGACAGAATATAAACGTGCCGTTGGCAATGCCGGCAAGGCATCTCGATTGCAGCGTTGACGTGCCGATGTCCTGGTAGGAAAGGGCGCGAAATAGTTCGCCAAAACCATCGATAACCTTATCCAATAGCGGGGCTACTGCTTCGGGTGTACCGTCGCGTCCCGTTAGCCCGGTACCGCCCGTGCTAACGATGGCGTCGACTTTGGGGTCGGCAATCCACTGCGAGATCACCGCGCGGGTGAGATATCGGTCGTCGGGTATCAATTGTCGATCGGCGAGCCGATGCCCCGAGGCTTTGAGTCGAGCCACGAGACAATCGCCCGAGGTGTCGCTCTCTAACGTGCGGCGATCCGATAGTGTCAGTACGGCAATATTTAATGTCATGTGGTGGGGTCCTCGCGGTGATAGGTGCCTGATTGGCCACCGGATTTGTGGCGCAGTTGCACTTGTTGAATCGTCATACTGCGGTCGATGGCTTTGCACATGTCGTAGATGGTCAGCAGGGCGATTTGCACGGCGCACAGCGCTTCAATTTCAACGCCGGTTTTACCGTTGACCGCAACCTCTGCTCGACAGTGAACGCCGTTCTGAATAGGGTCTGACTCGAGATCGAGTTGCACGCGGTTGAGCATAAGCGGGTGGCACAGAGGGATGAGCTCAGCGGTGCGCTTGCTGGCCATGATGCCGGCAATGCGAGCAATACCTAATACATCGCCCTTCTTGTGATTGCCTTGCACAATTTTGGACAGCGTTTCGGGTGCCATTTCAATAAAGCCTTCAGCAATGGCGATGCGCTGGCTGTTGCTCTTTGCACTAATATCGACCATATGGGCTTCGCCTGCTTCATTGAAGTGCGTCAGTGTTTTGCTCAAAGTGAACTCCTCCACGGATTCTGGTGCTTGTGTTGCGCCGTTAAAGGCGTTTTATCGAATTGGCTTAAATTTTGCTCAAATCGTTTTAAGACCTATGCAAAGGTGCAGGAATAATGCCAATTCAAGTAAAAGTATTTGCAGAGTACCGAGAACGTTTCGGTTTTGATCAACGCGAAGTAGGCCACAGCGAGGGAATTGATCCCCAAACCGTGTGGCGTTTAATGGGGGGTGGTGCACTGCCCCAGAATCTTTTGTGCTCAATCAATTGGGACTATGTGTCTCTCGACACAGTGTTAAATGAAGGTGATGAGCTGGCGTTTTTCCCACCTGTGAGTGGAGGCTAGCAATGATAGAGGTGAGTGATCGACCGATAGCGCCTTATTCTCTATTGTCTAATTGGCACAAAACACTCAGCTTAGGGAGCAGTGGGGCTCAGTGTCATTTTATCGGCACGATGCGTGATATGAACTTAGGCGATGCCGTCTCGGAAATGCACATGGAGTGCTATCCCGAAATGGCCACCCGAGAGTTTGAGCGCTTAGTGGCGCAGGCCAAGCGACGCTTTGGCGTGGAATCGGCGTTACTGGTACATCGCTATGGGCATTTAATGCCCGGAGACCCGATTGTGGTGATTGCCGTTGCCACCGAGCATCGCGGTGAGGCTTTTGACGCCTGTCGGTTTTTGATAGAAGCCCTCAAATCGTCGGCGCCTTTTTGGAAGCGTGAGCAGACACAGGCGTCGGGGTCGCGCTGGGTGGCGTCTGCCTGATGGGAACTGTAGTCCTATTCGAGCGGGTGCGGCAATGGATGGATTGATCTTGGCGGGCGGCATGGCGCGGCGCATGGGGGGTGTTAATAAAGCCGAGCAACTGTGGCAGGGGAAAAGTTTAATACAACACGCCTACCAGCGCGTGGCGCCGCAGGTAGAGCGAGTGGTAGTGGCGGCCAACCGTATCAATGATGGCGCGTGTTGGCCCCGCGATATCTATGTGCAGCCCGATTGTTTTTGCTGGCGTTATCAAGGGCCTTTGGCCGCGCTGGAGGCGGGGTTGTCGGCGACTACGGCGGAGTATTTGTTGATGGTGCCCTGCGATGCACCTCGCGTACCTGTAGATTTGCGGGTGCGTTTACAGCGTGCGACCTCCCATGCAACTCGTATCTGTTACGCGTACGATGGTCGACGCCACCAACCGCTGTTTGCGCGGGTGCATCGCTCGGTGCACGAGCCACTGAAGCGCTTACTCTCCAATGAGGGAGGCTCCCGACGAGTGATGGATTTTTACGAGCAACAAGGTGCTCAGGCAGTGGACATGAGTGCCTGCACGGGGGCGTTTATGAATGTGAATCGATTGGAGCAATTAGTCTTAACATGAGTTGTGATGAACCAGACCCCGTATTGATGGATTGGCAGCAAGCGAGGCAGCATTTGATCGCGGCCACCGAACCCGTTGTTGAGACTGAGAGGGTGGCGTTAGAACACGCCACGGGCCGTTATTTAGCGGTGACACCACAGGCGCAGTGCGATATGCCGCCGTGGGATAATTCGGCGATGGATGGGTTTGCTCTGTGCGCAGAGCCCGAGCAGAACATCGTAGCAAACCGCGTATTTGATGTGGTTGGCGAGGCGCTGGCAGGGCACCCGTTGTCGATCACACTACAAGCAGGGCAGTGCGCCCTCATCACCACGGGCGCTCCCATTCCTAAAGGCACGACGGCTGTTGTGCCGGTCGAGAAAACTCAGCGAGCGGGACAGAGCGTGCAGATAACGAGCGAGATCACATGCGGCGCTAACATCCGCCGGCAAGGTGAAGATGCGCGTAAAAGCGAATTTCTGCTTAGGCAGGGGAAGCGCTTAAGTGCTTTGGATGTGGGAGCTGTTGCTGCCTTGGGTGTGGATCGTCTAAGCGTGTACCGTCGTTTGAGAATCGGGCTATTGAGTACCGGCGATGAACTGTGCAAGCCCGGTCAGGGACTGAGAGCCGGACAAATTTACGACGCCAATGGGCCACTGCTCAAAGCAGCGCTAGAATCGATGGGCTATCTTGTGGAGTTACTGCCGCCACTGCCCGATCAGCTCGATACTGTCAGGCGGGTTCTGTCGAAGGCCAGCGATCAATACGATGCACTGATTAGCTCCGGAGGTGTGTCCGTCGGGGAGGCCGATCATTTGAAAACGGTGTTGGCCGAGCTGGGTGCCGTGGATTTTTGGAAAGTGGCGATAAAGCCGGGCAAGCCATTTGCCGCTGGGCGCATCGGTGATTGTCGGTTTTACGGGCTGCCCGGCAATCCTGTGTCGGCGGCTATCACACTGATTGCTTTGGCTTCTGCGGGATTAGAGTGCCAAGCGGGGGGCGAGCCGTCGTCGAGCTTGCCCTACTATCAAGCGCGCGTTTCAAAGGCCTTTAAAAAGCGTGTGGGACGCACGGATTTTCAGCGCGCGCGCCGCTATGAAGCGCACGGGCAAATATGGGTAGAGCCATTGGTATCTCAAGGCTCCCATCAGATACAGATGTTGGCATCGGCGGATTGCTTGGTGGTGTTGCCGAGAGAGTCCGAGGGTTTGGCCGAAGGTGAGTGGGCGACAGTGTTGCCCCTGTCAATGTGCTAGGGGGTTAAGACTCAGACACTGCTGAAGACGGATTTCTTTCGTCATTATTCTGTAGGGGAGCGCCTTTGTGCCCTTTAGGGTGCTCGGGTCGAGATTTTGTATTGGGTCGGGCCGATGCGACCTTCCCGCAGGTCTGTTTTCGAGTTGTCGATATGTCTTCTGTTGTAGGAGGCCGCCTTTATGCCCTTTAGGGTGCCCGGGCCGACAGCCACAGGCTAGGTTCACCGTCGATCAAGCACTTTACTGACTCTCATTGACATCAATGGAAGCCAACACAGAGAAACATAAAACAACCTCATCGCTTTAAATTTGATCCAGAGCTTTCCCATCGATGCCGTGATTTAGCTGGTGTTGTCGGAATAAATTCCGACCTACAGCCACCTGTGCGGGAACGACGGTAGCGTGACTCGCCCGCGCCCTGCGCATTTTTAGTGCTGCACTGTTTTGTGTCGACTGTGCGTTCGCGGTGCACAAGTGGCACTAATAAAAAACACGAAACCCTATATCTCAGGGTTTTTCGGGATCTTTCTTAGTTGGCATGGGCATTGCTCTAGGGGTGATTAATTATTCATCTAACGAGCGATTGATCATGGAAAAATTGAATGTTTTAGATTGGCGTCAGCCTCGAATTCGTTTGCTACACCTATCGTGGTTTGCCTTCTTTTTAACCTTTGTCGTGTGGTTTAGCCACGCCCCACTTATGGTGTATCTAAAAGAGGCTCTCAATCTCGATAATGATCAAGTTAAGGCACTGTTGATTTTAAACGTCGCCCTAACGATTCCCGCCCGCATCGTGGTGGGGATGCTGGTGGATCGCTTTGGACCGCGCTTGGTTTTTACGGGGCTGCTGTTGTCGGGTGGCGCGGTGTGCATGGTTTTCTCTATGGCGCAAACTTTTGAGCAGGCGGCTATTTTACGGTTCCTGCTCGGTTTCATCGGTGCTGGCTTTGTCATTGGCATTCGTTTAGTCGGCGAGTGGTTCCCCGCGCGGCAAGTGGGGGTGGCCGAGGGCATTTACGGCGGCTGGGGTAATTTTGGCTCGGCGGCAGCGGCAATGAGTTTGCCGACCTTGGCTTTGCTCTACGGAGGCGATGACGGTTGGCGTTACGCCATTGCCACTACGGGGTTGGTGGCTATGCTGTACGGCGTATTTTTCTACTGGCGCGCTCACAATACACCCAAGGGGGCGACGTACTTTAAGGCCAAAAAAGGAGGGGCGCTTGAGGTGACCAGCCGTGGCGATTTTATATTGCTGTTGTGCATGAATGTGCCTATGTATGCGGCACTGGGCGTGCTTACCTGGAAGTTGTCACCGAGTAATATTGGCTTGCTATCAAGTGCGGGGGCTTGGTCGATCGGTGTGGGCTTGTTGCTGTTGTTTGTTGTGCAAACCATTCAGGTTTATCGCGTCAATAAAGAAAACATTACAACGCCCGTACCCGAAATGCATCGCTATTCGTTTCGCCAAGTGGCGATTCTCAATGTGTCCTATATGGTGACCTTTGGCTCCGAGCTGGCGGTAGTTTCTATGTTGCCGTTATTTTTTATGGATACTTTTAGCTTGGAACCTGTTCACGCGGGCTTAATGGCTTCGGGCTACGCCTTTATGAACTTGGCGGCGCGCCCCGGCGGTGGCTGGTTGAGCGATCGATTGGGACGCCGTAAAACGCTGTCAGTGTTAATTGCCGGTTTAACCGTGGGCTATGTGGTGATGTCGCAAATTGATAGCAGTTGGTTGTTGCCTTTGGCGGTAGTGATGACGATGTGCTGCTCCTTTTTTGTGCAGGCGGGCGAGGGCGCCGTATTTGCCATGGTGCCACTGGTAAAGCGCAGCATGACAGGTCAAATCGCTGGTATGACGGGAGCCTACGGCAATGTGGGTGCAGTGATATTTCTCACCGTGTTGTCCTTTGTTGATCCGTCGGTATTTTTCTTGGTGATTGCCGCTTTTGCCGCCGTGGTATTTGTTTGCGTGCAATTTTTGCAGGAGCCTAAAGGACACACTGCAGAAATTAATGAGGACGGGTCGGTTGAGCTTATCGAAGTCTCCTAAACACGCCCTCTCTATTCAGGCGGATTCGAGTTTGGCATGGCAACAGGCACCGCACAGCGGTGCCTTAGTCGTCTCTGCGGGGCAGTGCAGCCGAGCGGGGGTCGATGGGTACAATCAAGACAGCTTGGGTATTTGTATACCCGAGTCAGAGCCGCGTCTGTCCCGTGGTGTGGTTGCAGCTATCGCCGATGGAGTGAGCAATTCCGAAGGGGGGCGCCTCGCCAGTGACTCCTGTGTGCGTAGCTTTATCGACGACTACTACAGTGCGCCAGAATCGTGGTCTATCAAAACTGCTGGCCAGCGTATTTTGACGGCACTGAATCGCTGGTTGTATGCCCAGGGACATTCACAAAGGGTGGCTCACCGCGGTTGCGTGTCGACGCTATCCTCACTGGTTATCTGCGGTCGTTGTGCACATTTATTTCACATCGGTGATAGTCGCATTTATTTGTATAGAGAGGGTGAACTCCGCGCTCTCACCAGAGATCACAGCACACCCGTTTCGGTGGACACCGCTTATCTTAGTCGCGCCATGGGAATGGATGTTGCCATCGATGTCGACTACCGAACGCTGGCGATAACACCCGGAGATGTGTTTTTTCTGAGTACCGATGGTGTGCACGATGTACTCAGCGAAGTGATCATCACCCAAAGCCTAGAATCCATTCAAGATCCCGAGGAGTGCTCGCGCCATTTGGTGGAGCGTGCGATGGAAGAGGGCGGCAGCGACGACGCCAGCTGTCAAATTTTGCGCATTGATTGCATTCCCGCTGAACACTCGGAGTTAGAGGCGCAGCGAGCAAGTGAGTTGCCAGTGCCCCCACTGCTGGCGCCAGGGCAGATCATTGATGGTTACGAGGTGATCGAAGTGGTTTTTGAATCACCGCGCAGCCAAGTGTATTGGGTGGAGGATCGCGAGTCGGGGCAGCGTTACTCTATGAAAACACTCGCACCGAGAATGGCGCAGGACGAGGCTTACCTACACGCTTTCTCGATTGAAATGTGGGTGGGGCAACGCTTGAATAGTCGCTATGTCGTCAGGGCTGTAGAGCCGCTGCGCCGCCCCCGATGGTTGTATGCTTTGTGTGAGTGGGTGCCCTCTGTGAGTTTGCGCCAACATTTAGACGAGCGGGGCCGCTTGTCTGTCTCTCACACTTTAGCGCTGGCGGAATCATTGGTGCCAGCGATTCGCTCTTTGCACCGTGCTGAGATTCTACACCGAGATATTCGTCCAGAAAACATACTGCTGGCAGACAGTGGAGACATCAAACTGATTGATCTTGGTTCATGCTATGTGGCCGGTGTTCACGAGTCTGCACCATTGGCGGCGCAAAGTGCCGAGGGTTTGATGGCTCTCGAGTACGCGGCGCCCGAGCTGTGGTTGGGGGAGGTGGGGGCCAATGCTTCCGATCAATACTCACTGGCTTGTGTGTTGTACGAGTGTCTTACAGGAGCGCTACCTTACTCGCAGTCAGGTGTAGGAGTGCGGTCAGCGCGCGGTCTCAGTCAACTCAAATATGTGCCCGCCTATCACCGCAACCCGATGGTGCCTCTGTGGTTTGACGGTGCTTTGAAAAAAGCGCTGGCGCCGCGGTCCCAGCAGCGCTACGAAGCGTTATCCGAATTTTTGCTCGATTTGAAAAAGCCCAACCCTCATTTTATGAACCACCGCAGCGTGCCATGGGTCGAGAAAAATCCTCTGAGATTCTGGCAGGCGTTGAGTGGCTTGTTGTCGGTTCTACTGATGTTTGCCGTGTGGATGCTGACACAGACTTAAGGCGATAGACGTGCTCCGATATTGTGCCTAGACAGGCGTGTTTGTGCCAAGTCGGTGCGACTTTAAGTCGGCTTGATGGGAGAAATACGCGTTTATGCCCCATTTATTCGCTGAAACCTTGTCTTGCACTCATTTTAATCAAGTTGGCACGCATTCTGCTTTTTAGCTCATCAAATAGACGCATTGGATACACCGTGAATCTCGGTTTGGCGCTGTTGGCGAAAACCATAGAACGCGATTGAGGATGATATGAGTAAGCAGCAACTGGTAGTGATTGGTAACGGCATGGTCGGTCATAATTTTTTGACCAAAATTGTTGAAGCGGGAGGATTGGATCAATACGAGATAACCACCTTCTGTGAAGAGCCGCGAGCTGCCTATGACCGAGTGCACCTGAGTGAATACTTTGGCGGGCGCAGCGCAGACGATTTGTCGATGGTTGAAGGGGACTTCTTTAACGACAACGGCATTACCTTGCATTTAAACGATCGCGCGGTTCGGATTGATCGCGAAAACAAAATCGTGCATTCCAGTCAGGGGTTGGCCCTTCAATACGACAAAGTGGTATTGGCAACAGGTTCCTATCCCTTTGTACCACCTGTGCCGGGCCACGATCGCGAGCACTGTTTGGTCTACCGCACTATTGAAGATCTCGAGGCGATTATGGCCTCGGGCCAACAAAGCAAAGTGGGTGCCGTTGTCGGTGGCGGGTTGCTGGGCTTAGAAGCCGCCAATGCGCTTAAACAGATGGGCTTGGAAACCCACGTAGTGGAATTTGCACCTCGCTTGATGATGGTGCAGGTCGACGAGGGTGGTGGTGCATTGCTGCGTCGCAAGATCGAAGATCTGGGCGTCTCGGTGCATACGTCTAAGAATACTCAGAATATTGGCGATGGAGAGCGCTGTCGCCACAAGATGGAATTTGCCGATGGCGAAGTGCTAGAGACCGATTTGATCTTATTCTCGGCGGGCATTCGCCCTCGTGATGATATTGCCCGCGAAGCCGGGTTAAAGGTTGGCGAGCGTGGCGGTATTGAAATCGATAATTGCTGCGTCACTTCCGATGACGATATTTACGCCATTGGTGAATGCGCCCTTTGGGATCAGCGCATTTTTGGCTTGGTCGCCCCCGGTTATCAAATGGCTCAAGTGGCCGTGGATCAATTGCTAGGGAAGTCAGAGAGTGTATTCACCGGTGCGGACATGAGTACTAAGTTGAAACTCATGGGTGTCGATGTGGCGAGCATTGGCGATGCCCACGGCAATACGCCGGGCGCGCTGACTTATGAGTTTAGCGATGGCCCGAATCAAATTTACAAGCGCATCGTGATCAGTGAAGACAGTAAAAAGCTGCTGGGTGCTGTACTCGTAGGCGATGCCAGCGACTATGGAAACTTGTTGCAGGTGTATCTCAACGGCATCGACTTGCCCGAACACCCCGATGGCTTGATTTTGCCCCAGCGCGATGGCGCCAGCAGCGCGGCCATTGGTGTAGATGCGCTACCAGAAACGGCGCAAATTTGTTCCTGTCACGCCGTCAGTAAAGGCGATATTGCCGCAGCTATTGATGGCGGTGCCTGCTGTATGGGCGATGTCAAAGAGGCCACTAAGGCCGCGACGGGTTGCGGTGGCTGCGCCGCACTCACTAAGCAAGTACTAGATGCGGAGTTGATGCAGCGCGGTGTGGAAGTGAATACCGATATTTGCGATCACTTTCCCTACACTCGGCAGGATCTCTACAACTTGGTTCGCGTTGGCGAGATCAAGAGCTTTCAAGAATTGCTCGACAAGCACGGCAAAGGTCACGGTTGTGAAATATGCAAACCGGCGGTCGCCAATATTTTGGCCTCTTGCTGGAATGAGCACATTCTTCAGCCCATGAATGTGGGCCTGCAAGACACCAACGATATTTATCTCGGCAATATGCAAAAAGACGGCACTTACTCAATTGTGCCGCGTGTAGCGGGTGGAGAGATTACGCCAGAAAAACTGATCGTGCTGGGCGAGGTCGCTAAAGAGTACGGCCTCTACACCAAAATTACGGGCGGCCAGCGAGTGGATTTGTTTGGCGCGCGACTTGAACAGCTACCAGAAATTTGGCGCAAACTGGTGGATGCGGGATTTGAAACGGGACACGCCTACGGCAAATCGGTGCGCACAGTGAAATCTTGTGTCGGTAGCACTTGGTGTCGCTACGGTGTTGACGACTCCGTGGGCTTGGCGATTGATATTGAACATCGCTACAAGGGGTTGCGTTCGCCGCACAAATTGAAATTCGCCGTGTCGGGTTGTACGCGCGAATGCGCCGAGGCCCAAAGTAAAGATATTGGCGTGATTGCCACAGAAAACGGTTGGAATCTCTATGTCTGTGGCAACGGCGGCATGAAGCCGCGTCACGCGGACTTGTTCGCCAGCGACCTGGATCGAAAAACGCTGGTGCAATATATCGATCGCATTCTGATGTTTTACATTCGCACCGCAGATCGTTTGCAGCGCACCTCGGTGTGGATGGATAACTTAAAGGGCGGCTTGGACTATCTGCGTGAAGTGATCATCGAAGACAAACTGGGCATTGGCCAAGAGTTAGAAGAGGAAATGGCCCATGTTATCTCAACCTACGAGTGCGAGTGGAAGGCCGCGATTGAAGACCCAGAGAAAGTGAAGCGTTTTCGCTCGTTTATCAACAGCGAGGCTCAGGATGAGAATATCTTGTTTGTAGAGGAGCGCGATCAAATTCGCCCCGCTACGCCCGAGGAAAAAATTGAACTCAAGCAAAGCGCATAGAGGTGAGCAACATGAGTATAAAAGTGGAAGTTTGTCAGTTAGACGATCTCGTGCCTTACAGTGGCTGCTGTGCTCTGGTTGAAGGCCAGCAGGTGGCTCTGTTTCGCGTCGATGAGGGCGAGACCGTGTACGCCATCGGCAACTATGACCCCATTGGTGACGCCAACGTATTGTCGCGGGGACTGCTGGCGGAGGTGAATGGCGTGATAACCGTCGCCTCTCCGCTTTATAAGCAGCACTATTGCTTAACAACAGGACAGTGTTTGGACACGGAGAACGTCCGCGTGCCCGCCTATGCGGTCTCGGTAGAAGATGGCGCCGTCTATGTATCGATACCCCAAGCTGACGATAAAGCCAAGGCGGCCTAATGCAGGGAGCGGCGCGTAAAAAGCTGGTGATGGTGGGCAACGGCATGGCGGGTGTTCGCACGCTGGAAGAATTATTGGCGCTGGCGCCGGATCAGTACGATATCACCGTTTTTGGCGCTGAACCTTACGGCAACTACAACCGCATTATGTTGTCGCCAGTGCTTGCCAACGAAATGACCATCGATGACATTATCACCCACGATTTTGATTGGTATCGCGAGCGCGGTATTCGATTACTCGCGGGCCGTACCGTGGTAGAGATCGATCGCCACCGACAGCGTGTCATCGCCGACGATGGCACCGTGGTGGAATACGATCGATTGTTAATGGCCACGGGGTCGACCCCATTTATTTTGCCGGTACCGGGCAATGATTTAGAGGGCGTCATTAGCTATCGCGATATCCACGATGTGAATACGATGATGGAGACCGCACAGCGTTTTAAAAAAGCAGTGGTTATCGGTGGTGGACTCTTGGGGTTGGAGGCGGCTAACGGCTTAAAAAATCAAGGAATGGATGTCACGGTTGTCCACATCTCAAAAACATTAATGGAGCGCCAGCTCGATGCCGTCGCCGGTGGTTTGTTACAAACCTACCTCGAAGATCAAGGCATTCAATTTGCTATGGAGGCGTTTACCGCCGAGATAAAAGGCCGCGATCGCGTTGAGACCGTGTGCTTTAAAGACGGGCGCGAAGTCGAGGCCGATCTCGTGGTAATGGCGGCGGGTATTGTCCCCAATGTTGCGGTGGCCAAGCAGGCGGGACTGCCTTGTGAGCGCGGCGTTCTAGTCAATGACACTTTACAGACGTACGACCCCAAGATTTACGCCGTGGGCGAGTGCGCTCAGCACCGCGGTATTGCCTATGGCCTCGTCGCGCCTCTATTCGACCAAGGCAAGGTTTGCGCCAATCATTTGGCGGAACACGGCATTGCCCGCTACGAGGGCACGGTGCTCTCAACCAAACTCAAAGTCACTGGCGTTAAGTTGTTTTCAGCGGGCGATTTTAGCGGTGGTGACGGGTGCGATGAGTTGATCTACAAGGATATTTCCCAGGGCGTTTACAAAAAGTTAGTGATCAAGGATGACCGCTTAGTGGGCGCGGTTCTCTACGGCGATACCCAGGATGGCCCTTGGTATTTTGAATTGATTCAATCGGCTGGCAGCGTGGCATCGTTGCGGCAAGACTTAATTTTTGGTCGCGAATTTGCACAAGAAGAAAACGCCACTGAGAACATCGCCGAAGCGGCCTAGCCAGTACAACAGTGACAGCAGTAACAAAAAGTGAGCTTTATGAAGAGTGTGCCCGATTCGGTTAAAACCACCTGTCCCTACTGCGGTGTAGGCTGCGGCGTTTTGGCGTCAGTCGATGGCGATGACTTAAGGGTACAGGGCGATAAAGAGCACCCTTCGAACTTTGGCCGTCTCTGTTCTAAAGGATCGGCACTGGCTGAAACCGTCGATTTAGACGGGCGATTGTTGAACCCATCAATCGATGGCAGAGACGTGACTTGGGATGTGGCACTTGAAAAAGTGGCCAGTGGCTTGTCACAGACGATTGAGAAGTACGGCCCGAATGCCGTGGCTTTTTATGTCTCGGGTCAGTTACTGACTGAAGATTACTACGTGGCGAATAAACTCATGAAGGGGTTTATTGGTAGCGCCAACATCGACACCAATTCGCGACTTTGCATGTCCTCGGCAGTGGTCGGCTACAAGCGCGCCTTTGGCGCTGATAGTGTTCCCTGCAGCTACGAGGATTTGGAGCAAACGGATTTGTTAGTGCTCACGGGTTCTAACACCGCTTGGTGTCACCCCATTCTGTTTCAGCGCATTATCGCCGCAAAGGAACAGCGCCCGAATATGAAGGTGGTGGTGATCGATCCAAGACGCACTTCGAGTTGCGACATCGCCGATTTGCATTTGCCGATTAAGCCCGGTTATGACACCACGTTGTTTAATGGATTACTGTCGTATTTATCGCGTTTTGAAAAACTTAATAGCGAATATATCGAGCGCTATACCGACGGTTTTGAACAAGCGTTGGAGGCGGCATCCCACTATTCGGATATCGAAGTCATTGCGCAGGACTGTGGCTTAGATGTCAGTGATGTCGAGTGCTTTTACCAGTGGTTTGCGCAGACGGAAAAAGCGATTACTTTTTACTCCCAAGGCGTGAATCAATCGACTTCGGGCAGCGACAAATGCAATAGCATTATCAATGTTCACCTCGCCACAGGGCGCGTTGGAAAAGTTGGATCGGGGCCGTTTTCCATCACGGGGCAGCCCAACGCCATGGGCGGTCGAGAGGTAGGGGGACTGGCCAATCAAATGGCTGCGCATATGGATTTCGCCAACGAGGCAGATCGCGATCGCGTAGCGCGCTTTTGGAAAGCGCAGAACATGGCCACAGAGAACGGTCTGAAAGCCGTTGAACTGTTTGATGCGATTGAGGCGGGTAAGGTTAAGGCCGTTTGGATCATGGCCACCAACCCCATGGTGAGCTTGCCCAATGCCGATCGCATGCGCGAGTTGTTGAAGTCTTGCGACTTAGTCGTGGTGTCGGATTGTATGGCGAGAACGGATACGACGGAGTGCGCCGATATCTTGTTGCCCGCTACGACTTGGGGCGAGAAGGAGGGCATGGTGACTAACTCGGAGCGACGCATATCGCGGCAGCGCGCGTTTCGGTCTAAGCCGGGGCAAGCTCGCCACGATTGGGAAATCGTCTGCGATGTCGCCCAGCGCATGGGCTTTGAAGGCTTTAACTACGATAGCCCTGCCGCTATTTTTCGCGAGCACGCGGCTTTGTCGAGCTTTGAAAACCACGGCCAACGGGATTTTGATCTCGGAGGAATGGCCGATATGTCCGATTCAGAATATCAGGCCTGGGTGCCCGCACAGTGGCCGATTAGCACGCGGGGTATGTCGACACCGCGTTTGTTTGAAGAGGGGCAGTTTTTTACAGCCAATCGCCGCGCGCAGTTTGTGCCGATTCATCCAGCGCCACCGATTCATGCCACGGATGACCGCTACCCCCTTATTTTAAATACCGGTCGCGTGCGAGACCAATGGCACACGATGACGCGCACGGGAAAGTCGCCGCGTCTATCGGCGCATATACTGGAATCCTTCGTGCAAGTGCACTCAAAGGATGCTGAGGGCTATGGCTTGGAAGAGGGCGGCTTAGCCAAAGTGACGAGTCGCTGGGGTGAAGTGGTGGTCAGGGTGAGTATCACCGATGATCAGCAGCGCGGGTGTCTTTTTGTGCCGATTCATTGGAGCGACCAATTTGCCCATCGCGCCCGCGTTGGCGCGGTGGTAAATCCCGTGGTTGATCCCCTGTCGGGGCAACCGGAATTTAAACACACCCCCGTCGATATCAAGCCCTATCCCGCGCGGTGGTACGGTTTTGTATTGAGTCATAACGAGCTCGACTTTGATCGAAGTCACTATGCCAGCAAGGCTCGAGGCCGGCAGTTTTGGCGCTATGAGCTGGCTGGCGATGAAGCGGTGAATGGTTGGTTGGATTGGATTCAGTCGGTCGTCCCTCGCGCAACACAAGACGAGGGCGACTGGCTGTATTACGAAGACCGCAATACGGGGCGGTTCCGCGCTGGCTTAGTGGTGGATCAGCGTTTGTCTCTGGTGTGTTTCATTGCCCCCTCTGTGGATTTGCCGTCGCGAAGTTGGCTGGCGCAGCTGTTTGCTGAACCCGAACTCGATAGCGTCATGCGCCGTGGTCTGCTGGCGGGGCGGCCCGCTCAAGGGGGCTTCGATGGCGGCGAAACGATTTGTTCGTGTTTTGGCGTGGGTGAAAATACGATTATCGATGCCATTAAAGAACAATCACTGTGCACGCCAGAGGCTGTCGGTCAGTGTTTGAAAGCGGGCACTAACTGCGGCTCTTGTGTACCCGAATTGCGCAAGCTAATCGACGCCCACAGCCACTCTGAATAAGCGAGGGCTTGGTGGCGCATGTTGAAAGGTCATAAGACAATAGAGCCTAACAGAAGGTGATGATATGTCTGATGGTTTAAAAACACTGCGTGTGGCGCTTCCAGAAACTCGACAGCTCGATGCGCTGGCTCGTTTATTGGAGCACCGCGGCGCTGATGTACAGCGTTGCCCCTTGGTATCGATTCACGATAGTCCCGAGCGGGAAAAGGTCGAGGCCTGGCTCGATCGCTTCATCGAACAACCGCCGAGTGTCTTGGTGATCTTAACCGGTGAGGGCATTCGCCGTTTAACGGGCTTTGCCGAGCGCTCAGGGCGACTGGCTGCATGGCAACAGGCGCTTGGGCAAACATTGAAGCTGGCGCGTGGTCCCAAGCCGGGTAAGGCTCTGCGCGAGTTGGGATTGCGTTCGGATGTGCTGGCCGATCGGCCCACCACAGAAGGCGTTATTGAGACGCTGAAGCAGCATTCTTTGAAAGGGCAGCGCGTGGGCGTTCAGTTGTACGGAACAAACCCCAATACGCCGTTAATGGCGTACTTGGCAGAGCGCGAGGCCGAGGTCGATACGGTAGCGCCCTATGTCTATGCCAGCGAATTGGAAAGTGAAGCCGTTGAACAGCTGATTTTGGATTTGGCGAGCGGCGAGTACGACCTACTGTGCTTTACCTCTCAGCCGCAATTGAAACGATTACATCAAGTGGCTCACAAAAGCGGCTTGGAAGCAGAGCTGGCAGCGGGCTTAAAAGAAACCGCACTAGCCGCCATCGGCCCAGTGATGGCGGGGGTTCTCAACGCAGAGGGCTATAGCGTGGCAGTGCAGCCACAGAAGCACTTTTTCATGGGCGATTTAGTCAGCGCGATCGAAGCGTGGTGGCAAGCACCGCCGTAATGGCAGGAAGGTAGTAGCGTGTCGAATATTAGAACCGTCGTCATCAATGAAACCCATCAATGTCAGAAGCTCGTTGAACAGGCTTTCGCTAAGGCTGATTGCTATTCCATTGGCGTTGGCGACAGTCTAGCGGAGCTTATGCCGCTGCTGTCGCAGCAGCGCGCGGAATTGGCTGTTTTGTTTTTACGCAAAGTCGAGCCGCAGCATCTCAGTTATTTGAAAGTCCTTGTAGAAGAGCATCAATTACCCACCATTTTGATCTCACCCAATATGGACATCGAGTTGCAGGTGCAGGCGGTGCGCGCAGACATCAGTGTGTTGTTAGAGGACTTTCAAGTAGAGCGATTTCGTGTGCAGGTCGCACTGTCGATTGCGCGCTATCACGAAATCAAACGTTTGCGCTCTAACATTCAAGACAAGCAGAGACGGCTTGACGAGCGTAAATTGGTAGAGCGTGCCAAGGGATTGTTGATGGCGCGCTATGGTTTAGAGGAGGGTGATGCCTATTCCACGATGCGTCGGTCTGCCATGAATCACGGTAAGAAGCTCGTCGATATTGCACAAACAACCATTTCTCAGCTAGATAACCCTAAACCAAATGCGGTGATTTAGCGCGCATTGATGTGATGGGGCAGATGGCGGCTGTCTCTTAACGCAGCGTCATCTTAAAGGCGGCAATGGTTAACACCGCCGATCGTTAAAAAACATAGGTGGTGGCGCGCAGCTGTTCCTATGAAAGCGGACGGCACCTCAAATGAAGTCATCACACCGAGACACCCATTCGATACAAAGTGGCAAACATCTTGCAGGTTGTGTGCCAAACACGAGTGAGAGGTTCAGTATGACGGAGTGGGTAGATGCCTTCGGGCGCAAAGTAACGTATGTGCGCTTGTCGGTGACAGATCGCTGTGATTTGCGTTGCCGCTACTGCATGCCCGAGGGGTTTTCTGATTATCATGTCCCCGATCATTGGTTGTCCGTCGATGAGTGGCTGCACCTTGTTGGTGCGCTTGCACGTGGCGGCGTGCAAAAAGTGCGCATCACTGGGGGCGAGCCTTTGCTGCGGCGGGAGTTGCCCGAGCTAATAGAGGGCATTAGCCAGATAGAAGGGATTGAAGATATTGCCCTAAGCACCAATGGCGTGCGCCTTAAACAGCACGCCCGGCGCTTAAAAGCGGCGGGTTTGAATCGACTAAATATCAGCCTCGACACCCTCGACCCCGAGCGTTTTGCAGCGATTACTGGGGGCAAGTTATCAAAGGTGTTATCGGGGATTGATGCCGCGTTAGAGGCGGGCTTTGAACCGATAAAAATCAATGCCGTCTGGATGCCCGACAGCCGCGGAGAGGATGTTGAGGGCCTGCTTGGCTATTGTCTTGAGCGCGGTTTGTTGCTGCGTTTAATTGAAGCCATGCCGATTGGCGACACTGGGCGCGAGCAGCAAACTCGCGACGGTAGTGTGCAGGCGCTACTTAAAGCTTGGCAAAATGATTACGGTTTGGTGCCCAGTGTCAATCCCGGGCGTTTAGCGGGTGGCGGCCCCGCGCGCTACTGGCAATTTCCCGACGGGGGGACTGTCGGGGTGATTACGCCCATGTCGGATCGCTTTTGCGCCAGCTGTAACCGTATCCGCATTGCGGTCGACGGCACACTTTATCCTTGCTTGGGACAGAATGATGCGACACCGCTTCGCGAGTGGTTGCGTGAAAATCCCTCCGATCGCGCGCTAGATCAACAGCTTCAAACCGCCATTTGGCGCAAGCCTGAGCGCCATCACTTTAACGAACGGCCCGAACAGGTCGTGCGTTTTATGTCGATGACGGGCGGTTAGCCTGGGAGTGTGTGCCCCGCCAAAGCCGCGAGTTTTCCCCCTTGGGGGAGAGGTTTTCTTTACGCTTTTTTGAAAGTTTGAATTGCCGTCCCCCTCTCCCTTGGTGGGAGAGGGGCTAGGGGAGAGGGGACAATGTGCCTTAGGGATCAAGACTAAACGAGGCCTTGCCCTGTTCGACTTCAGATAGCGACCAGTCGCCGGGTTCGGGAGGCGGTGTCTCGTCTTTGGGGGGCGCTGGAATGGTCGACCCCTCGGCGGCCAGGTCGGCGTCGATGGCGTCCGGCGCGGGTGGGTCACCGCTGTGATCCTCGGGCTCGACAAGAAATCCGCCACTGTCGCGTAGACTGAGATCGTCGGGACTGCTCTGGGGTTGAATGTCGACTACCGTTTGCGGTGCGCCTTCCTGCGCAGTGGGAGCGGCGGTCGGTGCACTGTTGGGGGCGCTCTCTGCGGCGGGTGGTGGCGCTGCCTCTACCGTTTCTACTTTGGGTTCAGGCGCGGGGGCGTCCATGTTTTGGGCGTAGGCGATAGCGCCAGCTTTGGCCAGAGCGTTGACAAATTTTTGCGCCGTCGCTTCGTCGACGCCCTTTTTAATCGTAATGCGTTTTCCCGAAAACAGGGCCTGAGTTTTGGCAGCATCGGCCTTGAACAGTGCGCCCACTTTTTGCTGGACAGCCTCGGCGTCTTGCCCATCTTGAATCTCGCCCTGAAAGACGACGGCGTAGCGATCACTCATGGTGTTTTTCCCCTGTTTGTCTTTTAATCCCGCAGAATGTATTTGCTATAAACTTATATAACACACAGACTTAATAAGTCGAATGAAAGCCTTACAAAATCGAGTAAACGGCTGACGCGCGGAGGAAGTTCAGTGGCGACAACACTATTCGTTTTATACAGCCTTGTGATCAGCTGTGGCCTGTTGGCAGTGGCATTACAGGCGCGACGATTACAAAAGCGAGTACACCAGTTGCAAATGCAGGTGGCGACCGACACCAGCGCCCCATTGGCGGTGCAAACTGCATCCAAGCGAGCGGAAACCTTCAAGGATGAAGGTGTGCGCCTAGAAGTTCATATCGACAACCCCGTTACTGTGGCTCAAGGCGAATCGCCGATAGCGGGCGTAATCGGTTCGGTAGCGCCCTCACTGGTACACAAACGGGTGTTCCAGGAAGTGCAAAAGCAACTGGCCGAAGAACTTTCATTGAGAGGTGTGGCAGCTCGGGTTCGAGTGGTCGGTTTGCCCGCTAGTGTGGCGGGTTCCGAGGTGAAGTCATGAGCATTTTATGGATCGCTTTGGCCGTGCTTGGGGGCGTCACCCTTGTGGTAGCTCTGTCTTTCCAGCGCCAGCTCGCCCAATCGATGGATGAACTGGATCAAGGCCTTAAAGGGCTTTCGAAGAGTATTGCTCAAGAGCAGGTGCGTATTGAACAAATGCTGGAGGTCACGACAACTTCGGTGGAGGATATGCATCGCGCTATTTCGGATGTGTCCTTTGATATTTTGGAGGCCATCCCGCGCACTCGCGAAGCGGGCAAGCGGATGCGCAACGTTCACGATACCTATGCCGGCAATCTCTATGGTGGCGTGCGCGTATTGAGCAAGGGGCTCGGTGTGCTGCGCGAGCGCTCCAAACGCCGTGGAACCACCATTGAGAGCTCGTCGAATACGCCGAAAATCAAAACCATAGAAGGGCGCTATGAACCCCTAGGCTCGCTTGAAAAGGGCGAAGAACACGCCATAGACTCTAAGCGTGTTGGGCCGAGTAAAAAGCCCGACGATTCTGATTAATGGATGGAGATTCCCATGTCTGCAGTTCGCGTCCTTGCCTTTGCGGGTAGCTTGCGCAAAGGCTCTTACAACAAAAAACTGGCCAAACAATTTGCCGCCGCCGCTGAGCGAGCGGGAGCCCAAGTCACAGTGCTGGATTTGGCCGATTATCCCATGCCCATTTTCGACGAAGATGTCGAGGCCGAGCAATTCCCCGAGCGGGCGGCCGCCTTTAAGGAGCAGTTACGGCGACACGATGCTTTTATTATTGCCTGCCCTGAGTACAACAGCTCGATTACCGCCGCCTTGAAAAATGCGATCGACTGGGCCTCGCGCAAAACCACCGACGATGAAGCACCACTGGAGGCCTTTAAAGGCAAAGTGGTCGCACTGGCCGCCGCCTCACCGGGTGGCTTTGGTGGCTTGCGTGGTCTGGTGCCCGTGCGCATGTTGTTGGGCAATATCGGCTGTTTGGTTCTGCCCCAGCAATTGGCCATTCCCCATGTTCAGAAAGTCATGGCAGAGGATGGTTCTATTGGCGAGGAAGCCATTCAGAAGCAGGTCGATAGCATCGCTCAGGCTTTAGTGGACACCGCGACCCATCAGCGAGCCGGCTGATCTAGCAGCCTGGCGAGCCACCACAAGACCGCCCAAGACAGAAGCTTTCTTTTGTTGAGCGCTTAAAAAAATCCCTTCAAACCCCTTGAAAGCGTTTCAAGTGTCCCTATAAAGCGGCTACTCCGAATGTATTGCGTTCAGAACCAAGAGTGAGAAACGAATGACTGAGCAAGAATCGAAGCAGCCTGAAGCAGTGGCCGAAACCGATACGGACCAAGTAGAGGCGGATCAAGTCGACGCGGTTGAAGCGACAGAAGATGCCTCAGCAGAGAGTGCCGTCGAAGCCGAAGCGCCAACGGTAGAAGCGTTGGAAGAGGCTCAGAAGAAAGCCGAGGAAAACTACGACCTCGCGCTCCGCACCAAAGCCGAGATGGAAAATCTCAAGCGTCGCACTGAAAAAGATATCGATAGCGCCCGCAAGTTTGCGCTGGAAAAAATCGCCAACGAATTGCTTGGTGTGCGCGATTCGATGGAAATGGGGCTCGACGCTGCCCAGAGCGACGATGTCGATATCGCCAAGTTGCGTGAAGGCTCGGAGCTGACGCTGAAAATGCTGTCGAGCTTGATGGAAAAATTCAACATTGAGCCGGTGGATCCTACGGGTGAGAAATTTAACCCCGATTTTCACCAGGCCATGCAGATGATTGAGAGCGAAGAGCACGAACCCAACACCGTGATCAACGTGCTTCAAAAGGGCTACACACTGAATGGCCGTTTGTTGCGTCCCGCATTGGTGATGGTGGCAAAAGCTCAATAGCTAGATGGATGTTTGGGGATCGCGTTCTCAGCCCTTGAAAGCGCAGTGAACGCCCCTAAATAAGCCTCATCACGTTAAACGAATTTATTGTTACTTTGATTAGAGGGTAGAAACCATGGGAAAAATTATTGGTATTGACCTCGGCACGACCAACTCTTGTGTCGCTGTCATGGAGGGCGACAAGCCCCGTGTTATTGAGAACGCCGAAGGCGATCGCACCACGCCATCAGTGGTGGCATTTGCCGACGACGATGAAGTGTTGGTGGGCCAGCCCGCCAAGCGCCAAGCGGTGACCAACCCCGAGAACACGCTGTACGCTGTTAAGCGTTTGATCGGTCGTCAGTTTGAGGAAAGCGCCGTTCAGAAAGACATCGATTTGGTGCCTTATAAAATCATCAAGTCGAATAACGGTGACGCTTGGGTGCAAGTGAAAGACAAGCAGATGGCCCCGCCTGAGATTTCTGCGCGCGTGCTGCAGAAAATGAAGAAAACGGCTGAGGAGTATCTCGGTGAGACGGTGACGGAAGCTGTCATCACGGTGCCCGCTTACTTTAACGACTCTCAACGTCAGGCCACCAAAGACGCCGGTAAAATTGCGGGCTTGGATGTGAAACGCATCATCAACGAGCCCACGGCAGCGGCACTGGCCTACGGCATGGACAAGCAGGGCGGCGATAAAAAGATTGCCGTTTACGACTTGGGTGGCGGTACCTTTGACGTCTCGATCATTGAAATCGCCGATATGGATGGCGAAGGCCATCAGTTTGAAGTGCTGGCCACTAATGGCGACACCTTCCTCGGTGGTGAAGACTTTGACATGCGCTTGATCGACTACCTAGTCGATGAGTTCAAAAAAGACCAAGGCGTTGATTTGAAAGGCGACGCACTGGCTATGCAGCGCTTAAAAGAAGCTGCAGAGAAAGCCAAGATCGAACTGTCTTCGGCGCAGCAGACCGACGTCAATCTGCCCTACATTACTGCGGATGCCTCTGGCCCCAAACACTTGAACATTAAAGTGTCACGCGCCAAATTGGAGTCGCTGGTGGAGGAGCTGATCAAGCGCACAATCGACCCCTGTCGCACAGCACTTAAAGATGCGGGCCTCGCCGTGGGCGACATTACTGATGTCATCCTAGTCGGCGGTCAAACGCGTATGCCGCAAGTACAAAAAGTGGTCAACGACTTCTTTGGTAAAGAGGCGCGTCGCGACGTGAACCCCGACGAGGCCGTCGCCCTCGGTGCTTCGATTCAAGGCGGTGTACTCGGCGGTGACGTTAAAGATGTACTGCTCCTCGATGTCACGCCTTTGTCGCTCGGTATCGAGACCATGGGCGGTGTCATGACCAAGCTGATCGACAAGAACACGACGATTCCCACCAATGCGAGCCAAGTGTTCTCGACGGCGGAAGACAACCAGCCCGCGGTGACGATTCACGTGCTGCAAGGTGAGCGCGAAGTGGCCAGTGGCAACAAGTCGCTGGGTAAATTTGATTTGGCCGATATTCCGCCCGCACCGCGCGGCCAGCCTCAGATCGAAGTTACTTTCGATATTGATGCCAACGGCATTATGCACGTGTCGGCCAAAGACAAGGCCACAGGTAAGGAACAGTCGATTCAGATTAAGGCGTCTTCGGGCTTGTCTGACGACGAAGTCGAGCAAATGATTCAAGACGCCGAGGCCCACGCGGAAGAGGACAAAAAAGTTCGCGAATTGGTCGAGGCGCGCAATCAGGCCGATGGCATGATCCACGCCGTGGAAAAATCCATCGAAGAGCTGGGTGATAAGGCGACTGATGAAGAGAAACAGTCGGTCACGACAGCCATCGATGCGCTGAAGGAAGCGGTGAAAGGCGATGACCTTGAAGATATTCAAGCGAAGACCGAAGCGCTGACCCAAGCGATGGGCCCCATCACGCAGAAGGCCTACGCGGAGCAGGAAGGTGAAGCGGGTGCCGAAGGCGACGCCGCCGAGGGCGGTGATGATGTGGTCGATGCCGACTTTGAAGAAGTCAACGACGACAAGAAGTAAGAGTAATGGTGGCGGTGCCGAGCACGGCTTGGCGCCGCGATCAAATGCCAACGGTGAACTATGTCTAAGCGAGATTACTACGAGGTTTTAGGGGTATCGAAAGGTGCCGACGACGGTGAGCTGAAAAAAGCCTACCGCAAGTTGGCCATGAAGTATCACCCCGACCGCAACCCCGATAACGAAGAAGCCGAGATCAAGTTCAAAGAGGCCAAAGAAGCCTACGAGGTATTAACCGATCCCCAGAAGCGACAAGCGTACGACCAATTTGGTCACGCCGGTGTCGATGGCTCTGCGGGCGGTGGCTTCGGTGGTGCCGGAGGCTTTGGCGATATGGGCGATGTTTTCGGCGACATCTTCGGCGATATCTTCGGAGGTAGTCGTCGCGGTGGCGGTGGTCCGCGACGATTTCGCGGTGCCGACCTGCAATACAATTTAGACCTTTCTCTAGAAGATGCTGTGCGCGGCACCGACACGAAAATTCGTGTGCCGACCCAAGTGCACTGTGAAGTGTGTAATGGCTCTGGTGCTAAGCCAGGTAGCTCGCCAGAAACCTGTGGCACCTGTAACGGAATCGGTCAGGTGCGTATGCAACAGGGCTTTTTCTCAGTACAGCAAACCTGTCCCACCTGCCGCGGTACAGGGCAGACGATTTCTGACCCCTGTACGTCTTGCCACGGCCGAGGCCGCAAAGAGGAATCTAAGACACTGTCGGTTAAAATTCCAGCCGGTGTTGATACGGGCGATCGCATTCGCTTAAGTGGCGAGGGCGAGGCGGGAGAAAACGGCGGTCCCGCTGGCGATTTGTTTGTGCAGGTGCACGTTAAGCGTCACGCCATTTTTGAGCGCGACGGCGCCAACTTGATGTGCGCGGTTCCCGTCAGTTTCACGACCGCAGCGCTAGGGGGAGAGTTAGAAGTGCCCACGCTCGATGGCCGCGTGAACTTAAAAATTCCCGCGGGTACACAATCGGGACGGCAATTCCGCTTGCGCGGCAAGGGGGTAAAACCCGTGCGCGGCGGCAGTGTCGGCGATATCTTGTGTCGGGTCGATGTGGAAACGCCCATCAATCTCACCAAAAAACAGCGCGAAATCTTGCAAGACTTTGAGCAATCAGTAGAAGACGGCGGCTCAAAACACAACCCCAAATCGGGGAGTTGGATGGATGGCGTGAAACAGTTTTTTGACGATTTGAAGTCTTAATGACTCTGGTTTGGAACGACAAAAGCCCGCATCGCGGGCTTTTTTTATGGTGCTTTGGATCTAATTGCTGTGGCTTTGGAAAAAGTGCCATATATGGTCGATGGCTTCGATGTCATTATTCTGATCACGGTAATCGTCTGGCGTGATAAATTCGCGACTGGGCAAGTTGTGCTTGCCGCCATCAACACGAATGACTTCGAGCGCTTTTCCCGTGGTGCTATTGCTGTAGGAATAGGTAGTGGCAGTCGAGCCGTCGTCTAACACGAGGTCGGTGTGGCCTGTGGTGGTGGCGGACGTTCCGGTGCCTAAAATGGTTTGCCACTGGCTAATGGTGTCATCGCCACTGACGACGGAGCCGAGAACGAGAGGGTAAAAACTGGGCGGTGGTGGCGTGCCGCCACTCTCTTCAATCATCGCCTCAAGTAGTGCGATTCCAGGGTTGCCGCCCGCATAGGGCATAATCGTGTCTGCGGTGCTAAATAGCATCAGCATGCTGGGGGCTTGATTAGCTGTGGGGGTGGCGCAGGGTTCTGAACCACTGGCACTCTGGGGCTCATTGGCGACAGTCGCAGCTATGGCATTCCAATCTAGGGTAGACTCGCGAGCGATGCGATAGCTCATCATGCCGCCGTTGGAAATTCCCATCACAAATAAGTTGGCGCTGTCGATTTTGCCCGACGTCAACGCGTTAATTTCGCTAGGTAGCGCGTCGATAAAAGCCAAATCGTCACGACTGCGTAGTTGATCGCCTCGACAATCGTTCCAAAATAAGGTGCTCGTTTCAGTGTCATCATCCCCAATACCTAGGCCATTGGGGAAGGCGACAATAACGCCTTGTTCGTCGGCAATTTGTAGCCATCGTCGAGTCGGTGGATCGACATAGAAGCCCGCTTCGGGTTCTAGAATTTCGTGTTGTTCATTTTTATTGCCAAAGGCGCCGTGGAGAACGAGAACCAGCGGCATGGGAGACGAGTAACCGCTGGGTACATAGTAGTCATAGTGTCGGGTCAAGTCGTTTCCACTGCCATCCGATTGCGTCCACTCTTGATCCAGTACCATCGCGCCCTGTGCAGAGTAGGGGGCTACATCCACGTTGAATTGTGCATTGGCTGTGGTGCCGTCGCTATCTTCAACGGTGACGGTGACCGTTGTATTCGAGATAACGCCCTCAACGCCAGAGAGTGTGAGCTCGCCAAATTCGTCAATCGCGGCGTTAATGCCGCCCGCTGCGTCTAAAGAGACACTGAAGCTATTGCCTCCACTACCACCTTCGGTACTGATGGTGTGCGTTTCGGGTAAAAAGGCGAGGCCTCTACTGAGATCGTCAGGTAAGCTGGTAATTGATAAGGGCGTCTCATCACCCGAGCCGGGCCCAGGGACTTCTCCTGTAAAGTCGGGTGTACTAGAACCGTTATCGGGAGCCGCTGTCGCGGGATCCGTTGGGTAAAAGCTTGAACTTTGATCACACGCATTGAGAAACAAAGCGCTGCTGAAAATGAAAAGAATATAGAGTAGCTTCATCGTTAAATCGCCTGCTTTTTTGCAATACTGAAGCGTTTTATGTGACGACGAAAGTGGCCATAGTCATGGGTGGTGTGACCATATCCCTATAGGTCGCGGGTGCGAAGGTTGGTAAGTTTCGGTAAAAAGTGTGAGGAGAAAATCGTGAAACAACTTTTAAATAGTTTGCCACTCGTGCTATTGGCGTTGCTGAGTGCTTGTGCCAGTGCGGATAAAAAGACATCGACTGAAGACCCCAATGTGGGATTGATGAATTCCTTTGTGTCCCAAGAGCGCACGTGGGCGGGCTTACAGTCAAAACGCATTTTTCTAAGCGATCAGCAAATGGAATTAACCTATTCAGTCGGTGGTATTGCGGGGCGACCCACCCTCGTGTTGCTCCACGGCTTTTCAGGTGACCGCAATAATTGGAACCGCGTGGCTCAGCAGCTGCAACAAGACTATCGGCTGATTATTCCCGATTTGCCCGGGCACGGGGAGAGCAGTTTGCACCCGCGCGATGATTACAGCTCTGCTGAAATGGCTTCCATTCTGCGCGATTTTATCGATCAGCTCGGCATTGAGCGTTATTTCATAGCGGGTCACTCTATGGGCGGAGGCTTGGCCGTGCAGTGGAGTGTTTTCCGTCCCCAGCAGGTTCAGGGGCTCATCCTAATCAATAGTGCGGGCATCTATGAACACAATGGCTCGGCTGTTATGGCTCAAATTGAGCGGGGCAATAACCCGCTATTAGTGCAGAAGGCGGGAGATTTGAAGCGCGTATTGGATGTAGTGACTTACCAGCCGCCGTTTATCCCCAAGCGTTTGTTGGGTGAGTACGAAGCTCAGCAAATTGCCCGCGCGGCGACCTACCAAAAGGTGATGGACAGCCTGATGAAAACGCAAGAGCACTTGGGCGCTTCCATGTTTCACCGTGCACTGGCTGCGATTCCCAGCCCGTCTCTTGTCGTGTGGGGTCGAGAAGACGCTATTTTTGATGTGGGCGTAACCGAAGAGCTGCTTGAGGCGCTGCGCGATCCGACGCTGGTGACCTTTGATCGCGTTGGCCATATGTCGCTGCTTGAAGCGCCATGGCGCACGGCGGATGCCATTCGCCAGTTTGTCGAAAAAACGCGAGCCGCCACAGGCGAGAACGCGCTGTAAATAGAGGGGTGTCTGTGCCCCGTTGCTGGTCTGCGTTATCATGCCGCTTTCTTTTGGATCTCGGTGAAAACTGGACAGCACTATGGCAATACGCATTGCAATTCACGGCGCCGCGGGGCGCATGGGACGATTTTTAATTCAAGCCACCGATGAGGCCGATGGCCTCGTGCTCGGTGCGGCCGTCGAGCATGCCAATAGCGAGTTTCTCGGTGTTGATGCGGGTGCTCTGGCGGGCATATCTAACCAGTCTGTTCCAGTGAGTGCCGACTTAGCGGCGGCGGCAGACGATTTTGATGTATTGATCGACTTCACGCGCCCCGAACCCAGTTTGGCGGCGCTGGAGATTTGCCGCGAGCACGGCAAGGGCTTTGTGATCGGCACAACGGGTTTTAGCGACGCTGAAAAACAGCGTATTGAAGCCGCCAGTCAAGAAATTCCTATTGTCATGGCGCCCAACTACAGCGTGGGGGTCAACCTGACACTCAAACTGCTCGAAACGGCCGCTCGCGTGTTAGGCGATAGTGTCGATATCGAAGTGATCGAAGCCCATCACCGCCATAAAGTCGATGCTCCTTCGGGCACGGCGCTGCGCATGGGCGAAGTGGTTGCCGACACTCTGGGCCGCGACTTGAAAGACTGCGCTGTCTACGGCCGCGAGGGGCACACGGGTGAACGCGATCGCAAAACCATTGGTTTTGAGACGATTCGCGCCGGCGATATCGTCGGTGAGCACACGGTAATGTTTGCGGATATTGGTGAGCGCATTGAAATTACCCACAAGGCGAGTTCGCGCATGACCTTTGCCAGTGGTGCGGTGCGTGCGGCGGGTTGGTTGCACAATCGCGACGCGGGTCTCTACGACATGCCCGACGTGCTATCACTGGAAGCCTAGGAGTTGCGTATGCATTTTGCCGCCGTTTTTCCCGGTCAGGGCTCGCAGTCTCAAGGTATGCTGGCAGACTTAGCCGCTGAGCACGCCGTGGTTCAAGCCACTTTTGCCGAAGCCAGTGACGTGCTCGGCTACGATCTGTGGCAATTAGTGCAGGACAATCCCGATAAAGCGCTAGACAAAA
>DS990598.1:444241-445545 GCA_000155715.1 gamma proteobacterium HTCC5015
CGATGAAGCGGTGATCGACTTGTGCGCACAGGTTTCTCAAGAGGCCAAATCGGTGGTAGAGGCCGTCAATTTTAATGCACCTGGGCAAGTGGTGATTGCGGGAAGCAGCGCCGCTGTGGATCAGGCGGTTGATGCCGCCAAACAGGCGGGAGCGCGGCGCGCTTTGGTGCTGCCCGTGAGCGTGCCGTCCCACTCGAGTTTGATGCGCGGGGCGGCGCAAAAGCTGGCGGTCCACATCGAAGCGGCCGACATTCAGTGCGGTCGTGTTCCTGTGGTGCAAAACACACAGGCTACCGCCTACAGTGAGGCGGGCGATATTCGTCGCGCACTCACAGAGCAGCTCTACCGCCCCGTGCAGTGGGTGGCTTCTGTCGAGGCTTTAAAGGCCGACACGGTAGTTGAAATGGGGCCGGGCAAAGTATTGTCGGGGCTGGTGAAACGCATTTGTAAAAAACAGCCGCTAGGCTACGTCGACTCGCCAAAATCGCTGGCGGCGGCGCAAGCCCTGTGGGCCGAAAAGGGAGAGTAAAATGAGTGACACAACGAGTATTGCTCTCGTGAGCGGAGCGACTCGCGGCATTGGCAAAGCCATTGCGGTCGCGTTAGCTGAGCAAGGGCACTATGTCTACGGCACGGCGACGTCTCAGCAGGGCGCCGATGCGATCGGCGAGTATTTGAAACTGCCTCAGTTGCAGGGCGAAGGCGCGGTACTCGATGTGACCGATGCGGCGCAGGTCGACGCCTTGATCAAGCGCATTGCCAGTGAGAGAGGCGCGGTGGCGGTGCTTGTTAACAACGCTGGCATTACCCAAGACAACTTACTGATGCGCATGAAAGACGAGCAGTGGGAGCAGGTGTTGGACACCGATCTCAGCTCGGTTTACCGCCTTAGCAAAGCCTGCTTGCGCGGTATGATGAAAGCGCGCCACGGGCGCATCATCAATGTGGCCTCAGTGGTGGGCCTAATGGGCAACTCGGGGCAGGCCAACTACGCTGCCGCTAAAGCGGGTGTGTTGGGTTTTACGCGCTCTTTGGCACAAGAGGTCGGCTCGCGTCACATTACGGTCAACGCGGTCGCGCCGGGTTATATCGCCACGGATATGACAGCGGCTTTAGATGAGGCCCAGCGCGATGCCATTGCTGAGCGCGTCGCCTTAGGCCGTTTAGGGCAACCCGAAGACATCGCCGCTGCCGTTGCATTTTTGGCCTCTGAGGGAGCAAGCTATATAACGGGTGAGACGCTGAATGTCAGTGGCGGCCTCTATATGAGTTGATGTCAGATATTGGTTTTTAAGTGATTTTTT